>CAWABH010000039.1:0-164158 GCA_963780095.1 uncultured Alphaproteobacteria bacterium | reverse complement strand
ACGGACCGCGGGGATCTGGCGCTCGCCTTCACCGATCCGCTCGCGCCAATCTGGCACCAGAAGCGCGCGCGCACGCGCCACCACCCGGGCAGGATCGTCCACCCGCAGTGCCATGGCGCACATCGATGCGCCGTGGTGCTGGAAATGCTCGAACGCCGCGCTGTCCGGCTCGCTGTTCAGGACGAGGTTGATACGTCCCTGGCGGTAGAGTTCTACCGATTTCGACCGGTGACGGCCCGAATGGTGGAAGCCCAGACGGCGCAGGAGACCCGCCAGTTCCTCGCTCGCGGCGGTGTCCACGGCGAACTCCAGGAACTCGATGCCATCGACCTCCGGAAGCGCCGGCAATGCATCCTGCCCGGTCGCCTGGGCCTCCGCCAGGATCAGCGAGCGCAGGCCGTCGCGGGCGATCATGCGTGCCGGGGCGGAGCGGAAATTGTCGTTGAACACCTCGAGCGACAATGGCCCGTGATATCCGCTGGCCAGGACCGCGCGAACGAAGCCTTCGATCGGCAGATCGCCCTGGTAGGGGAAGTTGCGGTAGTGGCGGCTCCAGGACAGGACGTCCATCGTCAGGCGCGGCGCATCGGCGAGTTGGACGAAGAAGATCCGGTCGCCCGGAATGTCCGCAAGGCCCGAGGGGTCGTCGTTCAGGGCCAGCGTATGAAAACTGTCCACGATCAGGCCCAGTGCCGGATGCCCCGCCTGCTGGATGATGTTCCAGGCGTGCCGCCAAAGCCGCACGTGTCGGGCCCAACTCAGTGCCTCGTAGCCGACCCGCAGGCCCCGCCGGGCCGCCCGCTCGGCCATCACGGCCAGGTCCGCCGCGGCGCGCGCATCGTCGTCCAATGTGGCGGCATGCGTGTTGCTGCAGACAAGGACCAGATCGGTGCCCAGTTCCTGCATGATGTCGAACCGCCGCTCCGCCCGATCCAGGTTCCGGCTGCGCTGTGGCTCGGGCATCGCCTCGAAGTCGCGAAACGGCTGGTAGATGTCGATGGCGATGCCCAGGTTCTCGCAGATGTGCCTGACATCGGCGGGCGAGCCATCGAACGTCAGCAGGTCGCTTTCCATGATCTCGACGCCGTCGAAGCCGACCGTGGCGGCGGCCTCCAGCTTGTCAACCAGAGAACCGCTGAGGGCCACCGTCGCGATGGACTTGCGGAGCGGCTGTGCGTGCTGCGACATAGAGCCGATCGGTTTAGGCAATGTCGTCCTCCCTACCCGTCGCCGCGGCCGCTTTGACCGCCGCGATAACCTTGAGTGTGTTCAGCCACTCGCGCCCGGATACGACCGGCTGTGCGGTCCCGCGGATTAAGTCCATAAGGCCTGTCGTCTCCCATCATCCTCGTTATGCCTGCGAAAGCGGGGACCCGCTGCCGCATTGCTGCGCACTGTTGGCATGGGTCCCCGATTTCGCGGGGATGACAACGAGTTGCGGCACCACGCCCCTCGACTGACGCAATAGATTCGCCTCATGCCATAAGCTCGGCGTTCAGCACGCGCTCAATGTGACGTCTGCCGATCAGCCTGGCGCCGAGAATGGCCAGCCTGACCGGCTTTCCGGCCTGGTCCCCCATCCTACTCCCTCTCGTCGATCAGCCGTGCGATCCGGCGCAAGGCCAGCAGGTAGCCTGCGTGCCGAACCCGGCGATCACGCCATCGGCCCGCATGGACACGAAGGAGTGGTGCCGGAATTCTTCGCGCTTGTGCACGTTGCTGATGTGGATTTCGACGACGGGCGGGTCGAATGTGTTCAGGGCGTCCAGGATGGCGACCGAGGTGTGGGTGAACGCCGCCGGATTGATGACGATGCCGCCGGCGGTTTCCCGCGCCTCATGGATCCAGTCGATCAGCTCGTACTCCCGGTTGCTCTGATGGAACCGAAGCTCGAGGTTCAGCTCCTTGGCCACGGCCCGGCAGTCACGCTCCACATCGGCCAGTGTCTCGTGGCCGTAAATGTGCGGCTGGCGTTTGCCAAGTATGTTCGGGTTCGGGCCGTTCAGCACGAAAACGAGGCGGCTCATGCGCTATCCTCCGGGAGTTCAGTTCAGTGCTTGAGCGGAGTCCGCCCCGGAAAATCCAGCGTTCGGCGGACACGCCGTCTCATGCGAGTGCCCGCGGCGATCTCGCATCGGCGAGGGTCTGGGCCCGCATCCGGTCGTAGTCCTGCTTGTCCACGGCAATCGCACCGGGGTCACCGAGATCGTTCAGGTGGACCCGATAGGTCTCACGCGCGCTCCAGGCCGCGACGGCCGCGACGATGGTCACGGCGAAAGTGATCGCGCCGATCGTCAGCGGGATGTTGGTCGAGCCGGGGGGCGCGACGGTTGCGAACAGCGCCGGAAGCAGGGCGGTGATGGTCGTCCCGACGTTCTGCGAGATGGCCATCGCCGTGACCCGTGTACGCGTCGGGAAAAGTTCAGGGTAGAAGCTTGGGAATATCGCGTTGTAGCCTTGGTAGACAATCCCCCACATGAGCAGCGACATGATGATTGCCAGTGGCACGTTGGCGATGCTGATGGCGTAGAGGTAGCCGAATGAGAGCAGTCCTGAAGCAATTGCTCCAAAGACGATGAGGGGCCTGCGACCGACGCTGTCGGACAGGTTGCCGACAAAGGGGATGACAACCACCGCCACGATATTCCCTAGCACCGGGATCCACAGAAATATGTCCCTGTGAAAGCCGATCCCGTAGCCCGGCTGAACCGCATAGGCCGCGCCGAATATCGCGGTGACCACCGGAATGACATTCATCAGGGACATACAGGCGACCCGGACCATATCCCCCCAGTTCTGCGCGAATGCCTGGATGATCGGTGCCCTCGGGACCGCCCCGTGCTCACCCTCCTCGGCGAAAGCCGGAGTCTCTTCCACTTCGCGGCGAATGATGTAGCCAGCAATGATGACGATTACGCTGAGCAGGAACGGGATCCGCCAGCCCCAGGCATTGAACGCCTCAGCGGGCATGTAGTGCGCGAGCGGCAGGAAGACCGCCGCGGCGAAAATCTGCCCAGCCTGCACGCCCTGAAGGCTGAAACTGGCGAAGAAGCCGCGCCGTCCAAACGGAGCGTGCTCGAGGATCATCGAACTGGCGCCGGAGATTTCTCCGGCAACCGCGAAGCCCTGGATGAGACGCAGGATGACGAGAAGCGCTGGAGCGAGCAGGCCGACCTGCTGGTACGTCGGCAGGATTCCGACCGCCATTGTCGAAAAGCCCATGAGGAACATGCACACGAGCAGCACAGTCTTGCGGCCGTGGGTGTCGCCCCAATGCCCGAGGAAGAAGGCGCCGATCGGCCGGGCAACGTAGCCGACACTGTACGTTGCCAGTGACGCGACGATCGCGACCGTGGGATTCCCGGAGGGGAAAAATATCTGCGGGAAAACGAGGGACGCGGCCGTCGCGTAGATGAAGAAGTCGTAGTATTCCAGTGCCGAACCGATCCAGCCGCTTGCGGTGGCCTTCTTGGTCTGGTGCGTGCCGTGTGGCTCGTGTTCGGTGAGGCCAGACATTTCGGTCTCCTCCAATATTCATTTGCCGGATTTATTAGCCGGCGTTCCCCAGGCATTCCGGCGAGGCGACGGTAGAAATCTGTATCCCCGGGCCGGCCACGGCAAGCTCCGCGCGGCCCAGACAGTTGAGGCAGGCCGCGAGCATCAAGAGCATAATAAAACAAGCGTTGACATGCCACTCACCAAGCGACTGGCTCGGTCAGCCCTTTACCGCGGCTGCGGTCAGACCCTTGATGAAATAGCGCTGGAAGAACATAAACAGGCACGCGATCGGGATCGTGGCGACCGTCGAAGCCGCCATCGCTGCTCCCCACATCGGCTGTCGCTGATAGGGCTGACTGTAGTTGGTCAGCCCGACTGTCAGCACATTGAAGTCGCGGTCCTGCACGATCACCAATGGCCACAGGAAAGCCTCCCACGCCCAGATGAATACGATGATGGCGATGCTTGCCAGCGCGGGCACGAGAAGCGGCATGACGATGCGAAGGAAGATGTGGAACTCGCCGGCGCCGCCGACGCGTGCGGCCTCCAGCAGCTCATCCGGCAGTTCGGCGGCGTATTGCCGCATCACGAACACGCCGAATGCGTTCATCATACCATGAATGATGAGGCCGGCGTAGCTGTTCTCCCACCCGAACGCCTTGATCTCGATGAACAGCGGCACGACGAGGACCTGGAATGGGATCATCGTCTTGCAGATGACGAAGGAACAGGAAAGTGCGGCCTGGGAAGCGGTACTTGGCGAACCCGAAACCGGCCAGCGCACCGAAGAAGACGGTGACACCGACGTGCACGCGCGAATAGACGGTGCTGTTGAAGAAGTGGCGCCACAGCGGCGCGAAGCCGGCGGCCTCGCTAAGTCGGGCGAACCATTGGAAGTCGTGCGGCAGCCAGTGGATGGGGATGGCCTGGATCTCACCTTCCGCCTTGAATGCCGATGTCACCATGAACCAGATCGGAAAGGCGAAGATCACTGCCACGGCGAGCGCTATCAGGAAGAGCATCGGACGTGCGCTGATGCGGCGACGCTGCATGTCAGGCCAACGCGCAGTGGGAGTGGCGCATCGGTCGCTCACTTGTCATGGCCAGCCCTGTGCGGTCCATCCACGTTTTTCTCGCGCGCATCGGCACAAGCAGCGGCACGCCGTTGGCGTCGCGCTGTGTCAGTTTCTCGGCAACCGTGGGGAGGGCTTCCCACGTCGTGGGGAAATCGTGCCCGGGATCGAGCCCGGCCTCCTTCCAGATCCTGTTGTTGGCGTAGCAGACCCAGTTGCTGACCTCGGTCGGGATTCCGTAGAGCCGACCCCGAAGCGTGCGCCATCGAACCCGTTCATGTATTGGCTGGTGAGCGCGGCCGCATCGGCATACCCCATGGCAGCAAAATCGATCGGGGCGATCACGCGGGCGTGGTAGTACTGCGCGACCAGCCCGGAGAACTGGTTGAACAGGTCGGGACCGCCGCCCGAGGCGAACGCGGTCACCAGCTTGGTTCCATACGCCGCGACCGGGATCACCTGGTACTGGATCTTGACGTCGGGATTGGCCTGTTCGAACGCGGCGATGATCGATTTGTCGATGGCGATGCGCGGCGGATGTTCGCGCATTCACATTTTGACGATGATCTGCTCGGCGCTGGCGCGAACTGGGCCGATAACGATGAAGCAGACAGCCATCGCAATAGCCATCAGTGACCATCCTCGTTCTTTCCCGACTGTCTGCATCATCGTTCCTCCTGAGCGGTAGGCGGCGTCTGGGCTAGATTTCATTCCGACCCATCATCCCAGCCACCCCATCGGCCTGCCGGATCGCCAGTGCGACGATTGTCAGCGTCGGATTGCATGCCGCACCGCTGGTGAACTGGCTGCCATCCGAGACGAAAAGGTTCTTGACGTCGTGCGTCTGCCCCCATTTGTTGACCACGCCATCGCGCGCATTCGCGCTCATCCGGTTGGTGCCGAGATTGTGCGTGCTCGGATACGGTGGCGTAGGGAAGGTGCGGACCGCCCCTATCGTCTCGTAGATCGCCGCACCCTGCTGGTAGGCGTGGTTGCGCATCTTCTCGTCGTTCTCGTGGTCGTCGAAATGCACGCTTGCCACCGGCATGCCGTTGGCGTCCTTCACCTTCGGATCAAGCGTTACCCGATTCTGTTCACGGGGCATGTCTTCGCCCACGATCCAAAGGCCAGCCATGTTCGGGTAGTCGTCGAGTGCGCTGGTCAGGCTGCGGCCCCACGCGCCCGGATTGAGAAAGGCCGCCATGAACGGCAGCCCGAGCGATAGTGTCTCCAGTTCATAGCCACCGACGAAGCCGCGTTTCGGATCGTTGCGTGCCTCGTCACGCACGATGCCCGCCATCGTGGTACCGCGATACATATGCACAGGCTTGTCGAACACGGCATAGACGCTGCCTGTGGTGTGGCGCAGGTAGTTGCGCCCCACCTGCCCGGAGCTGTTCGCCAACCCGTTGGGGAAGCGGGCCGATGCGCTGTTCAACAACAGGCGTGGGCTCTCCAACGAATTCCCCGCCACAGCCACGACGCGCGCCTTCTGTCGCTGCTGCTTGCCGTCCGCATCGGCGTAAACCACGCCGGTGACCTTGCCCTGCGCATCGTGTTCGATGTGAATGGCCATCGAGTTCGGCCGCACCTCCAGGTTGCCGGTCGCCTCACCCTTTGGAATCTCCGTGTACAGCGTTGACCACTTGCCGCCGGACTTGCAGCCCTGGAAGCAAAAGCCGATCTGCTGGCAGGCGCCGCGACCGTCCCGCGGTTGGCTGTTGATCGACATGTTCCCGGTGTGCACTTCCTTGTAGCCGAGCTTGCGGGCGCCGGCTTCCAACACCTTGAAGTTGTTGTTGCCTGGCAGCCGCGGATTCCATTGGTCCCCGTCGTGCCCATCTTGTCCTCGGCCTTCGTGTACCACGGTTCCATCTCGGCAAGCGTGATCGGCCAGTCGAGCAGGTTGGCGCCGGCGAGGCTGCCATAGGTGCTGCGCGCCTTGAACTGGTACTCCTGGAAGCGCAGCGAAGCGCCCGCCCAGTGCACAGTCGAACCACCGACCGACTTGACGATCCACGCCGGCAGGTTGGGAAAATCGTGCGCCACGCGCCAGGTGCCCGACGTGGTGCGCATGTCCTTCCAGGCGAGCTGGGTAAAACTCGCCCATTCATCGTTGATGAAATCCGGAAATCCATGGCGTCCACCGGCTTCGAGGATCACCACCTTGATGCCCTTCTGCGCAAGCTCGTTGCCGAGCGTGCCGCCACCCGCGCCGGAGCCGACGATGCAGACCACGCTGTCGTCGTTCAGATCGAATGTTGCCATTGTCGCCTCCCCTACGCCTGCGGCAGCCAGTCGATGTCGTTGAAGCCGCGGTTGATGTAACCTCCCTTGTCAGCCGAGGCGCCCTCGTAGCCGAACTTCGGCCATATCTCCTTGTTGTTGTACAGGCTGACCAGCAGGTCGCCGCGCATCTTCTGGAACAGAGCGCCGTGCTCGACGCCTTGCAGCAGCGCAACGCGGTCGGTTTCCCATGCCACCACCAGATAGGTGCTCTTGTGGTGCTGCTGCGCGGCGGCATCGAGTTGCGCCACACCCTCCTCGACCATCTTCTGGAATGCGGCGTCCTGCCCGGCCTTCGCGTCGTACCCCGCCACAGCCTGCACGTAATAGACGTCGGCGAGCCGATCATGCGGGTAGATATCGCGTGCCATCAGGACCAACGTGGCCATGATATGCGGCTTCAGGTTCTTGGCTTCCTGCGCCCACACCGCCTCCGGGCCGATGCTGACGCCGGCGGCCGCCACGGCTGCCGCGGGAACCGCGGTCGCGCTGCCGCGCAGGAACACGCGGCGGCTCACCTTGGTGCGCCTGTCCACTTGCCTCATGTTCGTCTCTCCCTTTTTGTCCGGATTGCCGCCGCTCAGCGATAGCGGCCGTGACGCTGCAAGACCTCGATGCGATAGCCGTCGGGGTCCTCCACGAAGAAGAATTTCGCCATCAAACTCCCGTCGCGGTTGAATTCGCGGATGGGGGTCGGCGTCAGCCCTTCAGCCGTGACGCGCGCATGTTCCGCGGCAAGATCGTCCACCGCAAACGCGATATGGCCATAGCCGTCGCCCAACGCATACGGTTCGGTCCGGCCGTGATTGATCGTCAGCTCGAGCTCGAAGTCGCCAGCATCGCCTAGAAGATAGACCAGGGTAAATCCCTCGAAGGCGAAGCGGTCAGCGATCCGCATCCCGAGTGCACGCCGGTAGAATTCCACCGAGCGTGCCTCGTTCAGCACGCGAATCATGCTATGGATTGGTTTGGCCATCAGTGTTGATCCTTCAGCCAGGCTGTTATGGTGCGGCGAATTGCCGGGTCGTCCTGGTGGTACAACATCACCGAGCCTGGGATCAGCCGTTGAGGGCTGCTCAGCCAGACATCGAGGTGCGTGTCGTCCCAGACGAACGCGGCGCGTGCGAACCCAGCCGAGTAGTGGAACCCGTCCAGCGTGCCGGCCTTGCGCATATAGACGCCCGCCAGATTGGGTCCCTGTCGCGGCGGGGCGCCATGCTGCACCACGTGGCAGGTACCGCATTGGCTCACGAAGAGGCTCGCTCCGTCCTGCGGCGCGGCTTTAGGCAGATCGAACGGCAACTGTGCGCGCGCCGTGGGACGTCCCGCCGTTGCCAGCAGCAGGCACGCGACCGACCGCCATGCGATCTCGCTTCTTCGCATCCTGCGGCCGGTAGGGTGCCAGCGCCGAAGGCTGGTATTCCTGGTTGGCATTTCCCCGATGAACGCTCTTTTTGGCTGTCCGAGGCCAGACTAACTGCCGATCCCTGCGTCCAGCAACAGCCGCATCGACGGTAAGCCTTCCCGAGACGAATTGGTCGAAGACGCCAGGTTGGCAGCGGCGCCGTGTTCACACATGACGACAGCTCCTGAATGAAGGAGTAAACACATGCGAGCGGCGTGCCATGCGCTGGCGCCGCGAAAGCGGGTGTCGGCGCGGCGACGACCGGCGATTGAACAGGCAGTTCGCCTAAATTGGCGCCACCCTCTCCCCGACCCTCCCCGCTTCGCGGGAGAGGGGGCGATGGACTCGCAATGAACTCCTCCCCTGCGAAGCGGGGGAGGGTCGGGGAGGGGGTGCTTCGGGCTTGCCGCCATCCCCCCACCCAGTAGAACCCGGCCGATGCGTCTCTCCCACCGTTCCATCCGGCCCGTCGGCCGCCCCGTCACCTTCCAGTTCGACACCACTCCGATCCAGGCGCTGGAGGGCGAGACAATCGCCGCCGCGCTGTCGGCCGCCGGCATCGTCGCGTTCCGCCGCACCACGAGCGGCGCGCCGCGCGGCCTGCATTGCGGCATGGGGGCGTGCTTCGACTGCGTGGTGACGGTGGACGGCCGCATCGGCCAGCGCGCCTGCGTGACCAGGGTGGCAGACGGCATGGTCGTGACAGGCGACGCGACCCTGCCGCTCGCCGCGCTCGGCGCCGAACCCACGGGCGCCCAGGCGGAGGATCGGGCCTGCGACGTGCTCGTGGTCGGCGCCGGACCGGCCGGATTGGCGGCGGCGATCGCCGCGGCCGAGGCCGGCGCGGATGTCGTCGTGCTGGACGAGCGCAGCGCCACCGGAGGGCAATACGCCAAGCCGCTGGCGGGCAGCCATGCCGATGCCGCGCCGGATGCGCAGTTCCGTCTGGGAACGCAGCTTCGCGAGCGTGCCCTGGCGGCGGGCGTCCGGATCGAGACCGAGGCTACTGTCTGGGGCGCCTTCGCGGTCGACGAGATCGCCGCCCTGGTGGGCGGACATGCGGTGACCTTCCGGCCGCGCCGGCTGGTGCTGGCGCCCGGCGCGCATGAGCGGCCAGTGCCGCTGCGCGGCTGGACCCTGCCCGGCGTCATGACCACCGGCTCGCTGCAATCGCTGGTGCGGGCGCAGCGCGTGTGCCCGGGCGAGCGCGTGCTGATCGCCGGCAGCGGACCGCTCAATCTGCAGCTTGCCTGCGAACTGCTGGCGGGCGGTGTCAAACCAGTCGCCGTCGTGGAGGCCGCGCCGCGCCCCAGCCTCTCCGCGTGGCGCGATGCCTGGACGATGGCGCGCACCGCCCCCGACCTGGTGCGCGAGGGGATCGGCATGCTGCTGACGCTGAAACGCGCCGGCGTGCGTGTGCTGTGGTCGGCGGAAGCTACGGACTTCCGCGGCGACGGGCGTGTCCAGTCGGCGCACATCGAGGGTCGGACGTTCGATGTGGACGTCGTCGCCCTGAACCTGGGCTTCCAGCCGGAGACCGGACTTGCCCGTGCCCTCGGCGCGACGCATCGCTTCGTCGATGTCGGTCTCGGCCATCTCGCGACCGAGACCGACGATGCGGGGCGCACATCGGTCGCCGGTGTGTTCGCGGTCGGCGATGGTGCGTCACTCGGCGGCTCACGCGTCGCGATAGCCCGTGGCCGGCTGGCAGGCCTGGCGGCGGCACGCGAGCTCGGCCTGCATGCGCCGGATGAACCGACGACGCGGGCGGCGCTCGCACGCGCGCTGGCGTTCCAGGACGCGCTCTGGCGCATGTTCCGCCTCCCGCCTCCCGCTGCGTTGTTTGACGCCACGATCGTCTGCCGCTGCGAGGAGGTGACGGCCGGGCGGCTGCGCCAGGAATTGGCGGGCGGCCTCACTTCGCTGCCGGCACTGAAGAAGGCGACACGTGCCGGCATGGGCCGCTGCCAGGGCCGCTTCTGCTCCGCCACGATCGCACGGCTCTGTTCCGATGCGCCGGATGACTTCGCGTTCGCCGCACCGCGCGCTCCGCTGCGTCCGGTGCCGGCCGCGCCGCTGATGTTCGAGGCGCCCGAGTTCGAGGCGCCATTGCTGCGGGCGCCGAACCCGCCCGCGCATCTGCATCCGCTGCCCGACCTTCCGGCCGAGACGCGCCACGTCGACGTGCTGGTGATCGGTGGCGGTCTGGCCGGGCTGTGCACCGCCTATTTCCTGGCGAAGGACGGCGCGGACGTGCTGCTGGCGGAACGCGACGAAGCCGGCATGGCGGCAAGTACGGCGAATGCCGGCAGCCTGCACGTGCAGCTGCTGTCGTACGACTTCGACGACGACACGCCGGAGGATGGCGGTCCCGCCGCGCATACTCTGCCGCTGGCGCCGCGCAGCATCGCGCTCTGGAAGCAGATCGCGGCAGAGGCCGGCGAGGACCTTGGCATCCGCACCGAGGGCGGGGTGATGCTGGCCGACAGTGCCGCCGGCATGGACTGGCTGCGCCGCAAGTCCGCGATGGAGCGCCGCTGGGGCATCGAGAGCCACGTGCTCGGCGCCAACGAGCTGCGCGACCTGGCTCCGGCGTTGGCCGAAACGATGGTGGGCGCCGATTTCGTTCCGGCCGAGGGCTATGGCGATCCGCTGCGCGGCACAATGGCGGTGCTGAAGCTCGCGCAACGCCACGGCGCGCGCGTGCTGCGCGGGGCGGACGTTCAGGCGATCGCGCGCGATGGCGCCGCGTGGCGGGTGACGACCACCAAAGGCGCGATCACGGCCGGACGCGTGGTGAATGCGACGGGCCCCTGGGCGGCGCGCATCGGCCGCATGGTGGGGCTCGATCTGCCGGTCACTGGCACGGTGCAGCAGGTCATCGTCACCGAGCCGGCGCCCCCGTTGACGCGGCATCTGATCGCGCTGGCGCACCGTCATCTGTCGCTGAAGCAACAGGCGAGCGGCGGCTTCCTGGTCGGCGGCGGCTGGTTCGGCGGCTTCGATCCGGCGAGCGGCCGCACGCACAATCTGCGCCGCAATATCGAGGGCAACCTGTGGGTCTGCGCGCGGGTGCTGCCGGTGTTGCGGAGCCTTAGCATCGTCCGCACCTGGACCGGGATAAACCCGGCGATCGACCGTGCGCCGATACTGGGGGAGGCGCCCGGGCTGCCGGGCTTTTTCAATGCTGTCGCGGCAAACGGATATACGCTGGGGCCGATGGTCGGGCGGATCACCGCCGATGCGGTGCTGCGGGGCGAGCCGATCGATCCACACTATCGATTGGAGCGGTTCGGCTGACGACCAGTCGGCTTGACCGCACCGCTCTTTCACCGTCATGGCCGGGCTTGACCCGGCCATCCGCACCACCACTGGTGCCGCGACAGATGGCCGGGTCAAGCCCGGCCATGACGTGAGAACCGAGCAGCAACTGTTTGGGCCATTGATAGCATGATCAGCGACTGAACAGTAAGGCCGAGTTGCCATTCGTCCCCGCTTTGCCCGCGCCCGGTAGGGAACTGCTGCTGGACACCTGTGTTTACATCGATGTTCTTCAGGGCAGGACACCGGCCGCAGTCGACGCGCTGCTGCAGGTTCGGACCCTGAACCATCTCTCGGTGTGCGTGGCCGAACTGGTGCACGCCTTCGGTCGGCTGGACCCTCGTCATTCTGGCACAGACGCCGTGCTCAAGGAGTTGCTGCGGACTGTCGCGGATATTCCGCTGCACCGTCTGGAGGCGGCGAGTGCATCCGCGGTGATCGAGGCTGGCATTCTTGCCGGGTTGCTGTTCCGCCTGGGCGGACTCCAGCCAGGCACGGAAGTGGCGGCGTTGAACGACGCGACGCTGTATTTGCACGCTCTCGCGAATGGGCAGATCGCCCTGACGCGCAACGTGCGCGACTTCGACCTGATCAATCAAATCCTGCCCGACGGACAGGTCCTGTTCTATGAACGGATAGGCTGAGCAGCCGCCTACGACGCTTCCAGGAACCCGCCCACCGCCTCGATGAACCCCTTGGTGTTCTGCCCGTGCACGTTGTGCCCGCAATCCGGCACCGTCACCAGCGTCCCCCGCGGCAACGCATCGCGCAGCCGCTCCGCCGCATCCGCCGTCAGAATGGCAGAGTTCGCGCCCCGCACCACCAGCACCGGCAGCCCGAACGCGCGCGCGTCATCCAGCGTGATGTTCTCCTGCGGCCCGCTGCCGCGCACCAGCCCCAGCCGGCGTGGATTTGAATTGCACTTGCTGACGAATTTTCCGTCCGCGCGCTGCAGCATGTTGTATTTGACCGTCCGCTCGATGTGTTCGCGCGAACGGTACGGATCGTACTGCTGCACGTTACGCACGAAGTGGTCCAGATCGTCGAACTCCTCGTTGTTGCGCACGAAACCGGCGATCACCTGGCGCCCGCGGTCCGACACCTCCGGTCCCACATCCACGATCACCAGCGCGCGCAGCAGCGTCTGATTGCGTCGGGTCAGCAGCATCGCGTTGCGCCCGCCCATCGAGTGGCCCATCAGGATCGGCCGCTCCAACCCAAGCGCGCCGATGAACGCCTCGGCGTCCAGCGACATCTCGTGGTTGGAATACGCCACATCGCGCGCCCATTCGGTGTCGCCATGGCCGCGCTGATCCAGCGCCAGAACCCGATAGCGGCGCGCCAGATGCAGGCTGACCAGGTCCCACGAATGCGCCGACTGATGCCCGCCGTGCAGCAGCACGATGGGCGGCGCATCCGGCGCGCCCCATTCCAGGAAATGGAAGCGCAGCTGCCGCAGCACGATGTTGCGCGACCAATACGGCACGTCCGGCGCATGCGGAATGCCGAGGTCGGACGCACTGGCGAGCAGCAGTCCGAATTCGTCGGAATGAGTCATATCCAGGGGCTGCGTGGTCTGGGCGAAATTGTTCAGGTACATGCCGTGTGTCGTCCTTGCGCGATGTAGGGCCAGCCTAGAGCGCCATCGTCTTCACACCCAGCGACGGCCCCGCCGCGCTGAGGCGCCGATCGAGGGTGCAGAGCGTCGCGCCATGATCGGCGCAGATGGCCAGATGCAGCGCGTCGGCGGCACGCAGGCCCAGCGCATATTGATCCGCGAACCGAGCCGCCGTGCGAAACTGCAACCCGGTCACCGGCAGAATGGTGAAGCTGTCGGCGCTCGGGCGGGTGAACATCGCCAATGCGTCGGCGCGGTGGGCAGCGTCCACTTGCCGAGCGCGCAGTTTGATCGAGAGAGCCGAAGAGAACTCCGTCGTGACCCAGTCGCTGATCGCAAGCTGATCTGGCTCCTGTTCGCCGAGCCATGCCTGCATGCGGCCGGTCTTCGCCTCGTTGGTCAGCGCCGCGACAAGCAGCGACGTATCGAGATACAGCGTCAATAGCGGTCCTCGTCTCGCATGCGGCGAACGAACGCGCTGGCAGACTGCCGCTGCAATGGCATCGCACCGGTCATCATGCGGAGCGCCGACAGGTCGATGCGCTTGCGCGGCGTCGTGATCGCCGTGATCTGGGCGATGGGCCTGCCGCGGCGCGTAATACGAACCGGCTCGCCGGCCGCCGCCCGCTCGACCAGCTCACTCGGTTGCGCCTTTGCGTCGGCAAGGTTGACGCTGTCCATATCTGGCTCATGACCAATTGTTTGGTCACTTATTGCACGGTTGGGGCTTTGGGCCAAACGAGCGATCAATCCAGGAAATGAGGCCGCAACTACCACAGCACGATGTTGCGCGACCAATACGGCACCTCCGGCGCTCACGGCGTCAGGTTGAGCGTGGACTCCCGCTGGCTGACCGGAATGGTACGGATAGCCGTTCCGTCGAGGGCGGCCTTGTCCAGGTCCACCTCCCGCGCCTGCAGATCATCGAAGGTGCGGACGTAGTATCGCTTCGCCTTCAGGTCTGCCACCACGCTCCACTCGGTGATCTCGGTGCCGTTGACCCCACCACCCGCGGCCGCGTCAGCCGATGTCCGGATGGTGCCCGCCGGACCTTGTGCCGGCCATCCACGTCTTCTCAGCGATTACTTGTACCGCACGGCCATCTGAATTGGTAGTCACATCCCAACGGGCGCGGCGCCAAACAGCCAGGGGTGCAGCTGCAGCATCACAGCCCACGCCACGACGGCGATCAGCAGCGGGAGCCAGCCGATCTCGCCTGGCACGAACCGGTTGCGCCTCTGGGCAATCGCGGCAAACGGCACGATCGACGTTGCCGCGGACAGCGCCTGCCACGTTGCCGGATCGCGCCGCGCCAGCTTGGCATCGATCGAGGGCATGCCGGCCAGCGCGGTCACCAGGAACGCACCGAAGAACACGACCGACGCGCTGTCGCCGGTGCCGATGATGTGCACCGCCGCCCACAGGGCGAACGACCACAGCATCGGATGCCGCGTGACGCGCTGGATGCCGCGCGGCGGCCGCACGGCCGTTCCCTGCGGTCCGACCATCGTCGGATTTGGCGTGCTCACCGAGGCGACGAACAGCACGAACGCCACCAGCATGACCGCAACCAGCACCCAGCGCAGCCATTCCGGCGCAAACCACAGCGGCATCGTCTCCGCGGCACTCCACGCGCGTACCAGGAACACGATGGCAAGGATCGAAAGCAGCGAGAACAGCCCGCGGAACGGACCATCGCCGATGCGCGCGACCACCGCATCGCGCAAGCGCGTCCCGGCAATGCCGATGTGAATGCCGATCCAGACGAGAGCGGCGACAATGAGCAGGCTCACTGGCCACGTCTCCAACGAAACGCGTCGTTACGCAACTTCAGCAAGTACCGGTGATCGGTGCATGTCAACGGACCCGCTGGGGAATCGGATCATTGCGTCAGCCGACCGCAACCTGGAAAATGCGCATGTAGTTGCCGCCGACGATCTTGCCCGTTTCTTCGGGGCTGAAGCCGCCACGCAGCATCGCCGCGACCAACTGCACCCATTGCGCGTAGTCCTGCACACTGCCAGGCGACACCTGCTGATCGGTGCCGATGCTGACATGATCGACGCCGACGACATCGACCATCTCCTTCATCCCGTCGACATATTTGTCCAGGCTCGGGAAGAAGTGCCAGATGCCGATGGAGCCGCCGGTCTCCGCGATGATCCGCGCGTGGTCGGGACTGATCTGGCGCCCTTTCAGCGGGGTCGGACCCATCGCCTGCGAATTGGCGATCGCGGTGTGCGACAGCAACAGGGGTTTCGTGGCGACCTTGGCCGCCTGCTTCACCGTGTCTTCGGTGGCGTGCGCAACATCGCAAACGACCCCGAGCCGCTGACACGCCTGGATCGCCTCGGCGCCGAACGGGGTAAGCCCGTTGTGAGTGACCGCACCAAGCTGAAAATCGCCGATGTCATTCGGCGTGAAGTGCACAAGCTGCGCGTGCCGGACGCCGCGCTGGTGCGCCTCTTCGAGCCGTTCGAACTTTCTCTCCAGGAAGTCGAACCCTTCGATGTCCATGACGATGACCGGCTGCCCGGCGGCATGCGCCGCCGCGATATCCTGAGCGGTCAGGGCGCGGCGCAGGCCGTGACTTGCCACCATCACATCGACCCAGGCGAGGCGGTCGAGATGGTACTGATAAAGCTCGCCCGGCGCGGGCATGCGCACGACGCCGGGAACGCCGGCCGGCGTTCTGCCGAGAAGGGGCGCATCCGGCACATCGGCGAGACAGGCGACCGCAAGCGATCCCGCACGCATGCCCTTTGCAAGATCGTCGTTGGGCGGCGCCTTCGAGATGATACCGGTCGTCCCGCCATGCGTGTGCACATCGACGGAGACGGACTTGCGCAGGACGTCAAGTGCGGCCGACGTGGTCGCGGCCGTCTGCGCCGCGGCTGTCGACCCACGCGGTGCGATGCCGCCCGCCAGCATCGCGCTGACCGACGTCACGATCGAGCCCCAGATCCACTGCCGGCGAGTGACCGCGTGACAGCAACCACAGCAGTTCATGACGTTTCCTCCGACGCTTCCATTGGCCTTTTGTCTTGCGGAGCATGGCAAATCACGTCAGCCGATCTTCCGCGCCAGCCGGTGGCCGGTCAATCGGGACGCCAGGACGGCTGCGATGGGTTCCATCGGTTTGTCGAAGAGCGCGGCCACGTGCATAGATGACGGCGCAGGCACATCGTCGATGAGACATGAGACGGGAAGAGAAGATGCAGTACACACCTCCGCCACACGTCACGCAGCACTGGCAGCTCAGCAAGCCATCGGCGAAAGGGCGCCGGGGCATGGTGGTGTCGCAGGCGAAGGGCGCAGCCGAAGCGGGCGTCGCCGTGCTGGACGCCGGGGGCAATGCGATCGACGCCGCGGTGGCGACGGCGCTTGCGCTTGCGACACACGAGCCATGGAACTCCGGCCTCGGCGGCATCGGCTTCGCGCTGGTGCACCGCGCCGGCCAGCAGCACGCCGAGGTGGTGGATTTCGGCCCGCGCGCGCCGGCCGCCGCGGACCCAGCGCGTTACCGGCTGACCGGCCGCATGACCACCGACCTGTTCGCGTGGCCCGAGGTCGAGGGCGACATCAACATCCACGGCCCGTTGTCGGTCGCCATCCCGTCCTCGGTCGCCGGCTACGATTACATGCACCGGCAATGGGGCAAGCTGCCGCTGGCCGAGGTGATCGCACCGGCCATCGCACTGGCGCGGCGCGGCCTGCCGCAGGACTGGTATACCGCGCTCAAGGTCGCCACGTCCGCATCGGCTATCCGGCTCTATCCGACGACGGCGAGCGTCTATCTGCCGAACGGGCTGCCGCCGGCGCCGCCCTATCAGGGCAAGCCCGGCTTCTTCCGCCAGGGCAACCTGCCGGAGACGTTGGAGCGCCTGTCCAAGGCCGGGCTGCGGGACTTCTACGCGGGCGACATCGCCGCCTCGGTCGCCGCGGATATCAAGGCTCTGGGCGGCGTCGTGTCGCTCGATGACCTGCGCAACTGCCAGGCGCGCACCTGGCCGGCCGACGAGGTCGGTTGGCGTGGACGGACCATGCAGCTCACCGGCGGTCTGACCGCCGCACCGACGCTGAAGCGCGTGCTGGAGGGGATGGCCGATGCGCCCTATGGCGGCGCGGCACCGTCCGCCGCGTGGTATCGCGCGCTCGCCCGAGTGATGAAGGCGGCCTACGCCGAACGCCTGGCCGGACTTGGCGAGTCCGAACCGCTGGCGGCCGAAAGCTGCACCACGCATCTGACCGTGTGCGATGCCGACGGCAACACGGTGGCGATGACCACCACGCTGATGTCCTCGTTCGGCAGCCGCGTGCTGCTTCCGCAATCGGGCGTGCTGCTGAACAACGGCATGATGTGGTTCGACCCGCGGCCCGGCATGCCGAACTCGATCGCTCCGGGCAAGCGGCCGCTGTGCAACATGCTGCCGATCATGCTGACCGAGAACGGCCGGCCGTTCCTGGCCGGGGGCGCCTCGGGCGGGCGGCGGATCATGGCGGCGGTGTTCCAGCTGATGACGTTCATCGCGGATTTCGGCATGGACGTGGAGACGGCGGCGCATCATCCGCGCATCGACGTCTCCAGCGCCGACAGTGCCAGCGCCGACCGACGGCTGCCTGCCGCCGTGCTCGATGCGCTGGCGGCGGATGGGCCGGTGGAGGTCGTCGAGCACAGCGCGGTGCCGATCAACTTCGCCTGCCCGAATGTGATCGTGCAGGCGGCGGACGGGACGCGCACCGGCATCAGCGATGCTGCGTCCCCGTGGTCGGGGGCTGTGGCGCAGGCATAGGGAACGCCCGGAGAACCACTTCATCGTCATGGCGGGGCTTGGCCCGGCCATCCACGTCGTCGCCAGCACGAAGAGAGGACGTGGATGGCCGGCACAAGGCCGGCCATGACGATGGCGGTGCGGCCGACGCTGGCGGTGCGGCCGATGCTGGCGGTGCGGCCGACGATGTAGGTGCGGCTGTTGTTCATGGTTTGTTTACCAATCTCTGGCATACGCGGGTAGTCGCAACGGCGCCGAGGAGCCAGTCCGATGACCCCGCAAGCCGACCAACCTGGCGATACGCTCGACCCCGCCTTTGCCGATTACCTGCTCGGAAGGCTGGTTGCCGCGTTGCCGGCCGCCGAGGACGAGGCGGCGGAGCTCGCGCGCCGGGACGCCATCCGGGTCGCCTTCCTCTCGATGCGTCCGCGCAACCCCATGGAGGCCATGATCGCCGCCGAGGCGATCGCCGCCCATCACGTCATCATGGGCTGCTTCCGTGTTGCCCTGGCGCCCGAAACGGAGCCCGCCGTTGCCGCTCGCGCACGCAGCAACGCCGCGACACTGTCGCGCGTGCGGCTTGCCACCTTGCGCGCGCTGGAGAAACAGCAGCCCGGCGCCCGCCACCGTCCGGCCCGCAACGCCGGCGCGGCCGAAGGCGGCTGCCGTGAAGCGGATCGAGGCAGGAGTGGCGGAGCCCGCGCAAGAGCAGCCGCCCATGGAACCGCCGCGCTACACTCCGCGCGACCGCTTCGGGAAACCGATCGAGCGCTGGCGGTGGCAGGAGATGACCATGGCGCAGCGGCGCGCGGCCTATGCGGAACCCGGGCAGGTCGCCTTGTGGGAGGAGGCGCTGGCCGAGGAAGCCGCCACGATGGCGGCGCAGGCCTCGGCGGATGCGATCGCACCGAACCCGGAGACCGGCACGCAGATCACGCAGCGGCTGGCAGCTCAGTGCTGACCTGACGCGCCGGGCGGCGCGTGCGCGCGGCTTGTGGGGCGGCGTCCGTGACCGTCGAGCCCGACAGGCGTCGATAAAGCTGCTCGTATTCCGCCGCCGCGGCGGACCATTGGAAGTCGCGCGCCATGGCGGCCTGGCGCATTCCGGACAGTACTTCGGCATTGTCGAACGTTTCGAACGCCCGCTGGCAGGCGGCGAACAGTCCTTCACCGGAAAGATCCGAGAAGAGGAAGCCCGTCTCGCCGTCGTCGATCGTGTCGGCCAGACCGCCGGTCGCATGGGCAATCGGCAGCGAGCCGTAGCGTTGCGCCTGCATCTGCGTCAGCCCGCAAGGCTCGAAGCGCGATGGCATGAGGCAGAAGTCGCTGCCGGCGACGATCCGTCGCGCCATCGGTTCGTTGAAGCCGATCAGCAGGGCGACATGGTCGCGATCGCTGCGCGCCAGCCGGCTCAGCATGTGCTCGGTCTCCGGATCGCCCAGCCCGAGGATCGCGATCTGTCCACCTTCCCGGACGATGTCCCGGGCGGCATCGGCGACGATGTCGAGGCCCTTTTGGTGCACCAGTCGCGACACCACGCCGAACAGCGGCCCCTCGGACGGCGTCAGGCAGAGGCCGGTGCGCACCAGGTGCGCGATCGACTGCTTGCCGGACAGGTCGTCGGCCTCGAAATGGTGCGGCAGATGCGGGTCGCGTGTCGGATCCCAGCTCTCGTCGATGCCGTTGACGATGCCCGACAGACGCCCCTCGGCGGCGATACCCCGCGTCAGCCCGTGCAGTCCGCCGCCGAGCGCCTCCGTGGTGATCTCGCGCGCATAGGTCTGGCTGACGGTGCACACATGATCCGCGAAGAACAGCCCGGCCTTGAGGAACGAGACGCGACCGTGGAACTCGACGCCGTGGATATCGAATGCCTGCTCCGGGATACCGAGAAGTTGCATGCGGTCCCTGGCGAACAGGCCCTGGTAGGCGATGTTGTGGATGGTCAGGACCGTCGGGACACGCACGCCACGCCAGCGCAGGTAGGCCGGCGCCAGGGCGCTCTGCCAGTCATTGACGTGCAGAACGTCCGGCTGCCAGTTCATGCCGGCGCGACCGGCCGCGATTTCCGCCGCGGCCAGCGATAGGCGCGCAAAGCGCAGATCGTTGTCCGGCCAGTCGAGCCCGGCCGGTCCCGCGTAAGGACTGCCGCCGCGCTGATACAGCGATGGCTCAATGAGCATGTACAAGATCAGGCCGTCCGCCATTCTCACCTCGCCGATGGCGCAAGGGCCGATGCCCGCGTAGCCCGGCAGATGTGCCACGATGGTGATGCCGCACGCCTTGACCTTGGAGAACACGTCCGGATAGGCCGGCATCAGCACGCGCGCATCGATGCCGCGGAGCCTGAGCGCGCGCGGCAGACCTGCGGATACGTCCCCCAGTCCGCCGGCCTTGGCCAAGCCGGCGAACTCGCTCGTCGCGAACAGTGCGTTCATTGGGCTCCGGCGGGCTGGCGGTCCTGTTCTTGCCGGTGATCTGGTTAACGACCTGTTAAAACGCCAGCCGCTCCGGCGGCGCGCGCTCCGTCGTTCACCGCGCGGGCGTTTCGATTGGCGCGCAGTTGGTGCGGCCGGAGGAGACGCAGTCCTGGATCTGCGCCGCCTGATTGAGCCGGTGCATGATGAACAGCACGGCGCCGATCAGCGCCACGATCGCGATCAGCCCGATCAGCGCGCGGCGCGGGTTAGGGCCTGGATCTTCATCCGCCATCAGACCGACACCCTGCCTTCTTCCACCGCATGGCAGGCGACCAGCACGTCGCCCTCCCGCGTGTGGCCCGGCTTTTCACTGCGACAGCGCGCATTGGCGAGCGGGCAGCGCGGATGGAACGGACACCCCGGAGGCGGCGCGATCGGGCTCGGCACCTCGCCGCCCACCGGCGTGCGGCTGCGGCCGATCAGTTCGAGATCGGGGATCGCATCGAGCAGCAGCCGCGTATAGGGATGGCGCGGGGTGCGGAAGATCGTTTCGCCCGGGCCGATCTCGACGATGTGGCCGAGATACATCACGCCGAGCCGGTCGGACATGTGGCGCACGACGGCGAGGTTGTGGCTGATGAAGAGATACGTCAGACCGAGCCGCCGCTGGAGGTCGCGCATCAGGTTGAGGATCTGCGCCTGCACCGAAACGTCCAGCGCGCTGGTCGGCTCGTCACACACCAGGAACTCGGGTTCGGATGACAGCGCCCGGGCGATCGAGATGCGCTGGCGCTGGCCGCCGGAGAACTCGTGCGGATACTTCTCCCCGTCCGCGGCCGCGAGCCCGACCTGGACCAGCAGCGCGGCGACGGCATCGGCGATCTCGCGTCCCGAGCGGACGATGCCGAAGGCGCGGATCGGTTCGGCGACGATATCGCGCACACGCCAGCGCGGGTTCAGCGAGGCGTAGGGATCCTGGAAGATCATGTTCATCCGCCGCCGCAGTTCGGGCTGCGCGCGGGCGGCGGATAGCGGCTGGCCCTCGAAGCGGATCTCGCCCGCGCTCGGCGCATAGAGCCCGACGGCGAGCCGCGCGACGGTGGACTTGCCGCAGCCTGACTCGCCCACCAGCGAGAGTGTCGTGCCGCGCGGGATGGCGAAGGACACATCGTCCACCGCCCGCAGGCTGAGCCGATGCTCGCGCGCGATGACGCGCTGCAGCCACGGCTTCGAGACGTCGAAGTAATGGGTGACGCCGGCTGCCTCGAGCATCGGCGCATCGGTGACGGACCGGGTACCGAGCGGTGCTTCAGGCATGCGCAGCCTCACATTCACACATCCGAACAAGCGCCGGCGTAAACTCCCTCTCCGCCCCTTGGGGCGGAGAGGGCCGGGGTGAGGTGGGGGGCCGATGCCAATGCGACGACCGACCGTCACGGCACGCCGCCTGCGCCGCGATGCGACCGATGCAGAGCAGCGTCTCTGGCATGCCCTGCGGGCCAAATGCCGGCCGTGGAAGTTCCGCCGCCAGCATCCGATCGGCCATCGCGTGGTCGACTTCGCGTGCCCGGCTCGGAAACTGGCGATCGAGATCGACGGCGGCCAGCATGCTGCCAACCACGTCGCCGATGTCGCGCGTACCGCTGAGCTGGCAGGACATGGCTATCGGGTCATCCGGTTCTGGAACAACGAGGTGATGGGGAACATCGACGGGGTGCTGCAGGTCGTGCTGGGTGTGCTGGAAGAGGCCCCCACCTCACCCTGACCCTCTCCGCCCCCAAGGGCGGAGAGGGAATTGGATTCACACATCCGAACAAGCGTCGGCGCAAACTCCCTCTCCGCCCCTTGGGGCGGAGAGGGCCGGGGTGAGGTGGGGGGCCGATGCCAATGCGACGACCGACCGCGACAGCACGCCGCCTGCGCCGCGATGCGACCGATGCAGAGCAGCGTCTCTGGTACGCCCTGCGGGCCAAATGCCGGCCCTGGAAGTTCCGCCGCCAGCATCCGATCGGTCATCGCGTGGTCGACTTCGCGTGCCCGGCGCGGCAAACTGGCGATCGAGATCGACGGCGGCCAGCATGCTGCCAACCACGTCGCCGATGTCGCGCGCACCGCTGAGCTGGCAGGACATGGCTACCGGGTCATCCGCTTCTGGAACAACGAGGTGATGGGGAACATCGACGGGGTGCTGCTGGTCGTGCTGGGTGCGTTGGAAGAGGCCCCCACCTCACCCTGACCCTCTCCGCCCCAAGGGGCGGAGAGGGAAATGTGCGGGCGGTCCGTCCTCACGACGGGGGTTCCTCAGGGTACTGTTCCGCGTCCAGCGGCAGGCCCAGCCCCGGCACCTTGCGCGACGTCCAGATGTGGATGGCGCGGGAGAAATCCATCGGCGTGTCGAGCGAGCCGGCCTTGACGCTGATCGTATCGATCCCGTCCCTCGCATGCCACAACCGCGAGCCGCACATGGCACAGAAGAAACACGCCATCGTGCGCCCGCTGTCCGCCCTGCGCGACCAGCTTCGTGCCTCGCCTTGCGTGACTGCGAACGCCGCGCAGCGTACGATCAGCGACATGCCGAATGCCGACCCCGACTGCTTCTGGCATTCGCGACAGTGGCACACGTACAGCCGCAGCGGTGTCCCGGCGATCGCGTAGCGGACCGCGCCGCATTGGCAACCGCCGGCGAGCCCCACTTCAGGCATGCGTCGCACGCTCGGTGCGCGCCCCCGCACGGCCGGCATGCAGCCAGCACGCGGCACGCGTCGCTCCGGCGTCCAGCAGGTCCGGGCGCTCGACCCGGCAGCGGTCGAACACCTGCGGACAGCGCGGATTGAAGGCACAGCCTGGCGGGATGGCATTCAGCCGCGGCATCGCGCCGTCGATCTGGCGCAGGCGCTCGACCCGGTGCTCGAGCGAGGGAATGCTGCCCATCAGGCCCTCGCTGTAGGGATGCGCCGGATGCTTGATCACCTCGACCACCGGCCCGATCTCCACCACGCGGCCGGCATACATCACCGCGACACGGTCGGCGGTCTCGGCGATCACACCCATGTCGTGCGTCACCAGCATCACCGACGTTCCATGATCGCGCGCAAGCCGCTTGAGCAATGTGATGATCTGCGCCTGCACCGATACATCCAGCGCCGTCGTTGGCTCATCGGCAATCACCAGAACCGGTTCGGCGCAAAGTGCGAGCGCCACCACCACGCGCTGGCGCATGCCGCCGGAGAACTCGTGCGGGTAGGCGTCGATGCGCTGTGCCGCTGCGGGAATGCCGACCTCCTCCAGCCACCCGATGGCGCGCCGGCGCGCATCGGCGTCTGACATCTTCAGGTGCGTCTGCATCGTTTCGACAAGCTGGTGGCCGATCGAATAGAGCGGATTGAGCGTGGTCAGCGGATCCTGGAAGATGGTGCCGATGCGTCGTCCGCGGATGTGGCGCATCGCCTCGTAGGGGAGGTTGTCGATGCGCCTGCCGTCGAGCAGGATTTCGCCCCCGGCGATGCGGCCGGGCGGTTCCAGCAGGCCGATGATGGCCGCACCGGTCAGCGACTTGCCGGCACCCGATTCGCCGACCACGCCAAGTATCTCGCCGGCCTCGATATCGAACGATACGTGATCGATCGCCCGCAGCAGCCCGCGGCGGGTGGGGAATTCGACGGTCAGGTCGCGCACCGACAGCAGAGCCGTCACCGCAGCCTCGGGTTCAGCGCGTCGCGCAGCCAGTCGCCCAGCAGGTTGATCGACAGCACCATCAGCACGAGCGCGACGCCGGGATAGATCGTCACCCACCATTGGCCGGAGAACAGGAAGTCATTGCCGATTCGGATCAGCGTTCCGAGCGACGGCTCGGTCGGCGGCAGGCCCACGCCCAGGAACGACAACGTCGCCTCGGCAAGGATCGCATTGCCCAGCGCCAGAGTGCCGATCACCAGCACCGGTCCGATCACGTTGGGCAGCACGTGCGTCAGCATCACCCGCGTCGACGACAGCCCGATGACCCGCGCGGCCATCACGTAGTCCTTGCTGCGCTCAACCAGTGTCGAGCCGCGGACGGTGCGCGCGAAGCCCGGCCACAGGCTGATGCCGATCGCGAAGATCAGCACATAGAGCTGCAATGACGTGTGCAGCGTCCCGGGCAGCGCCGCACCGATCACGCCGTCGACCAGCAACGCGGTCAGGATCGCGGGAAACGTCAGCTGGACATCGGCTATGCGCATCAGCAGCGAGTCGACGAACCCGCCCGCGTAGCCGGCGATCAGACCAACCGCCACGCCGACCACCACCGCGAAGCCCACCGCCAGGAACCCCACCAACAGGCTGATCCGCGAGCCGTACATGATGGCCGACAGCACATCGCGCCCCTGGTTGTCGGTACCGAACGGATTGGACCAGTCGGAGTCGGCCAACGGCACCGGCGGCTTCATGCTGTCGAGCAGACTGAGGCTCGCGAGATCCATCGGATTGTGCGGCGCGAGCCATGGCGCGCCGACGGAACCGATGATCAGCATCAGCGCAACCAGGGCCGAGATGATGGCAACCGGCGAGCGGCGGAAGCTGTACAGCAGATCGCTGTCGAGGATGCGCGCCAGACGCCCCTCGTCGCGCGGCGCCCGGATCGTCTGCTCGCTCATCGGGCACCCGACGCGGCGCGGCGATCGATGCGCAGGCGCGGATCCACGGCATAGTACAGCAGATCGACGATCAGGTTGATCGCGACGAACACCAGCGCGATCAGCATGAGATAGGCGCCCATCACGGGAATATCCGCCACCGCCACCGATTGGACCAGCAGCAGTCCCATGCCCGGCCACTGGAATACGGTCTCGGTGACGAGGGCGAAGGCGATGATGCCGCCGAGCTGCAGGCCGATGATGGTGATGACCGGCACGAGCGTGTTCTTCAATGCGTGGCCGAAATTGATTGTCCGGTTTGACAGGCCGCGGGCGCGGGCGAACTTGATATAGTCGGTGCGCAGAACCTCGAGCATCTCGGCACGCACCAGGCGCATGATCAGCGTCATCTGGAACAGACCAAGCGTGACGCCCGGCAGGATCAGCGCCTTGATGCCGGCCCAGGAGGTGAACCCGGTGGTCCACCAGGTGCCGATATGCGTCACCGGCCCGCGGCCGAAACTCGGCAGCCAGCCCAGCCACACGGCGAAGATCAGGATCAGCAGAATGCCGAGCAGGAACACCGGCAGCGAGACGCCGATCAGGCTGATCACCATGAACAGCCGCGCCAGCGGCGAATTGCGGTAGATGCCGGTGTAGACGCCAAGCGGGATGCCCATCAGCGTGGCCAGCACCGAGGCGGTGAAGGCAAGCTCCAATGTCGCGGGCAGGCGTTCGGCGATCAGGCTGGCGACCGGCTGTGCCAGACGAAAGCTGATGCCGAAATTGCCGTGCAGCGCGGCGAGCATGAATTTGGCGTACTGGACGAAGAACGGCTGGTCGAGGCCGAGCTGGTGGACCAATGCCTGGCGCTGCGCCTCGGTGTGATCCTGGCCAAGCATGATGGTGACCGGATCGCCGACAAAGGCAAACAGCGCGTATGCCAGGAACCCGACCACCAGCATCACGGGGATGGCTTGCAGGATGCGCGAGATGATGAAGGCGAGCACGCGGGTTACCGATCAGGCGCGGTCATCGGGCACGAACGCCTCATCATCTCGGGCTCGCATCACGCCGAGGCGCATATCCGGGAGCACTTCGCGATGTCAAGCGATCGCGGTCTCCCGGAGCATCCTTGCCAAGTTCGCATTGACCCGCCGCCGCCGGCTCCGTTAGGCTCCGCGCCACTTTCCGTGCCGCGCTCCGGGGCAGCGAAAGTGCTGTCCCGCGACAGTCGTTCGAATACGTGACGAGCCGCGCCGTTCGTTCAATCCGTATCGTTCCATCTGTACCGTACTGCGGGAGGCACAATCAAAATGGCAATAGCCACTGGGACTTCGGCGTCCATTCCATGGTGGAAGGAGCCGACCAGGGATCAATGGATCGCCTGGTGGGCCGCCTGGCTGGGATGGACGCTCGATGCGTTCGATTTCACCATCTTTCTGCTGATCATGGTTCCGATCGCCAAGGAGTTCGATGTCCCGCTGACCGCGGTGACGGCGGTCTTCACCATCACCCTGTGGCTGCGTCTTGTCGGTGCGACCGCGTCCGGCTGGCTGGCGGATCGGGTGGGGCGGAAGATCCCGCTGATGATCTCCATCCTGTGGTACTCGATCTGCAACTTCATCGCCGGGTTCTCGCCGAACTTCGCATTCCTGTTCTTCTTCCGCGCGCTGCTCGGCATCGGCATGGGCGCCGAGTGGCCCGCCGGCGCGTCGCTCGCCATGGAGTCCTGGCCGGTGCGCTCGCGCGGCTTCATGAGCGGCGTGCTGCAAGGCTCCTGGGGCATCGGGTTCGCGATGTCCGCGCTGATCTTCGCACTGCTCAACGACTATCATCGGCTGGCGCGGCATGCTGTGGATCGGCATCCTGCCGGCGCTCGCCGTCGTGTGGGTGCGCAAATACGTCAAGGAGCCCGCGGTCTGGCTGGAGAACCGCAGGAAGCAGCGTGAGTCGGGACGCGAGGTGCGGGCGCCGCTGTTCGTCATCTTCAAGCGGCAGTTCATCGGCAACACGCTGACCGCCTGCTGGTGGATGGCAAGCTGCATGGTCACCTACTACTCGATCTGGGCGCTGTTCGCGACGCACCTGCAGAAGGACCTCGGCCTGGGGTCGCTGATGGTCGGCCTGCCGTTGGTGGCGGCCAACCTGATCGGGTTCGTCGCGATGGGGTTCTGGGGCTGGGTCGGCGACGTGCTCGGCCGGCGGTGGTCGATGATCATCCCGGCGGCGGTCGGCATCTTCGTCACGCCGACCTACCTGCTGACCGCCGACCCGAGCTGGATCATCGCGGGCTTCCTCGTCCAGTCGGTGTTCGCCGGCGCGATGTACAGCCAGATGCCGAGCTACCTGACCGAGCGCTTCCCGACCGAGGTGCGGGCGACCGCAAGCGCGTTCTGCTACCATCAGGCGGCGATCTTCGGCGGTGCCGTGGCGCCGATCCTGACGTACTTCGCCATCAACTATCAGATGGGGTTCGCCATCCCGATGCTGATCGGCACGTCGCTCGGACTGGTCAGCGTGGTCGTCGCACTGCTGCTCAGCCCGGAGACCAAGGGGCACGTGTTCACGTCCGATCTCGTCGTCACCTGACCGCGGGACGCCGGCGGCAGCGATGCCCGCCGGCGTCTCACGTCGTTGGCCGCGGCCAGCACGGCCGCGGTCGCTTACTTGCCGTCGGGTTCGGCCGTTCTAGCGGCGGCTCGGTCCAGGCGCCTGGGACAGGTCTCAAATTTCTCGTTTGCGCACCGCACCTCGTCGCAGTCGAAGCATGCCTCCATGTCATCCGGAATATCGTGGGCAATGAACCGCCGGAGAAGTTTCCTCCAGGTCTCGTCGAGCATTCTCCACTCTCCCCAGATCGTCACGGTCGCGATCTGGATTGATTCTCTATTCAAAAGCTTACGTCATTGATCTGGATCAAAACACCTTGCGCCGCGGCGCCTATTTTCACTCGCCGCATGCCCCGTGTGCCTCGACGAAGCGCAGCGTCGCCTCGCGCACCGGTGCGAGAAATCCCAATGGCCATGCGAACGCCGCGATCAGCGTCCTGTGGCCGACGTCCGGATACAACTCGTCTCGCACGATGCCGCCGGCGGCGCGCAGTCGCGCGGCAAACCGCAGCGTGCTGCCCGGATCGATTGTGTTGTCGCCGCGCCCCGCCAAAAGCAGCATCGGGGGTGCCTGCACCGACACATGATTGATCGGCTGGGAACGCGGCCAATCGGCTTCGGCTCCGAAGATCGCCTTCGCCGCGGCGTCGTCGAGCGGCAGGAAATCGTACGGCGCCGCCAGGCCGATCACCCCACACACATCGCGCTCGGGCGACAGATCCACCGATCGTAGATAGCCCGCATCCAGTGCCAGAAGTGCGGCGATCTGTCCGCCGGCCGAATGGCCCATCAGGAACAGGCGATGCGCATCGCCGCCGAAGCTCGCTGCGTTCGCATGCGCCCAGGCGACCGCGGTGGCCGCATCGTCCATGAACGCTGGGAACCGCACTTCCGGATACAGCCGGTAATCGGGAATTACGACCAGCACGCCGCGCGCGGCCAGGGCGGCGCCGACGAACCGATACGTCTCCTTCGATCCGGACGCCCAACCGCCGCCATAGAAGAACACCAGAACCGGCGCCGGCGTGACGGCCGGACGAGGGGCATAGACGTCGAGGGTGCGGCGTGGGCCGTCGGCGTAGGCGATGTCGCGGGTCAGCGTAATGCCGTCGCGCGGTGCCAGCGCATTCAGCGCCGGCATCGGTGAGCAGAAGTGCAACAGCACCACCACCATCAGCGTCGCGGGGCTGGTCCGCAACAGCCCACTCGCCGCTGCCGCCCGGGGGTTGAGTATCCGTTCGCGGTGCGACTGCGCGCTCTGTCGAATGCTCGTGACGCCCTTCGTCCCACGCCGCAGGTGTCGGCAACAGACATGGCGTGGGGTGATCATGTGGTGAAGCAATGCCTTTCGATGTATGCCGGTGTCCGAAGTGCGCAGTGCGTTGAAGTTGAAGCGGGTCGAACGTTCTGCTATGTGAACCGGGCACCCGGCGGGTTCACCAAAAGGCGGGCCCGCCGGGGCCGGTCGAGTAGGCTAACGGCGGATGAAGAACCTCAGCTTCATCCGCCACCTACCCCACCGGATGCGCAGCGCCCAAAATACGGCATAGGGTATAGCATTGTACCCGTCTCCAGTGGCGGCCCTATGCCGCATCAGTGGCATAGGGCCGTTTGGTGAAGACCGGGTTAGCCGTGCAACTTCGCCAGCACCTCGGTGTTGGAGCGGATCACCATCATCCGTTTGATCTTGTGCGTCGGCGTCATCAAGCCGTTCTCCAGCGTGAATGGCGGCACGACTGCCTGCTTGCGTATGCGTTCGGTCACCGACAGTCGATGGTTCACGCGCGTCACCGCCAACGCAGCGGCCACGTCGTCATAACCATCGGCGGGAACCAGCAACGCGGTCAGTGAGGAGCGGCCGTCACCGGCGACCACGGCCTGGGCGATCTCCGGCTCGGCCATCAGCATGCCCTCGACCTTCGCCGGCGATACGTTCTCGCCGCCCGACAGCACGATCATGTCCTTCTTGCGATCCGTGATGCGGAGGTAGCCGTCGTCATCCAGTGCACCGATGTCTCCGGTGTGCAGCCAGCCATCGCGAATTGCTGCAGCCGTTGCCTCGGGCAGGCCCCAGTAGCCATCCATCACGAGATCGCCGTGCACCAGGATTTCAGCATCATCGGCGAGGCGCAGCTCCACCCCCTGCAGCACGCGGCCAACCGTGTCGATGCGGATCGCATTCGGCGGATTTGCACTGATCACCGGGCCCGCCTCGGTCTGGCCATAGCCCTGCATGATCAGCAGCCCCAATGCGAGGAAGAACCGACCGACCTCGGGCTCCAGCCGTGCACCGCCCGACATCGCCGCCTTCAGGCGCCCGCCGAAGCGAGCCCGGACCTTGGCGCGCACCAGCCGGTCAAGCAACGGGTCCAGCAGATATTCGAGGAGATTCAGCCTGCGACCATCGACCCGCTTCAGGCCGATCTCCAGCGCGCGGCGGAACACTGCCTGCTGCCAGGCCGGCTGGCGTGCCACCTGTGTCAGGACGCGGCCCCGGATTATCTCCAGCACGCGCGGGACCGCCGTGAGGATGGTCGGCCGAACCGTCAGCAAATCGGCTGCCAGATGCTCAACGCCGCGGCAATAGACGATCTCCGTGCCGATGCTGGGGAGCAGAAACAGCCCGACGGTATGCTCATAGCTATGCGAGGCTGGCAGATATGACAGATACACCTCGTCCCGCAGCCCAAGCGGCCGCAGCAACTCGAACGCGCCCCGGCAGTTCGACAGGATCGAGCGGTGCGGCAACATCACCCCCTTTGGGGCCCCTCCTGTGCCTGAGGTGTAGATCAGGCAGGCGAGCGAAGTCGCGGGGATCGACGCGGCTTCCAGTGCGATATCGTCCGGTGGTGCCACATCGGCCACCAGTTGGCTCCAGTGCGTCACGTTAGGCGATCCACCGGCCGGTTCGGGCGAACCGTCCATCACCACCAGCAGATCGAGCCCTCCCGTCAATCTGCCGGCATCAGACAGAACGCCGGCGAGGGCAGGGGAGGACACGATGGCTGCCCGTGCGCCGGCATCGCCCAGGATGTGGGCATGGTCCGACACGGTATTGGTGGTGTAGGTCGGTACCGGAACGGCCCGCAGCGCCATCAGCGCCGTCTCGGCAATCACGTATTCCGGGCGGTTCTCCGAGACGATCAGCACCCGGTCCCCGGCCGCAACGCCGGCCGCGCGCAGGTGCCTGGCGCACGATGCCGCCATCCGGCCGAACTCGCTCCAGGTGATGGAATGCCAGGTGCCGCCACGGAACCAGCGCAGCAGGGGCTTGTCCGGCCAGCTGCGGGCCAGCGCGAACATCATCGCCGGCAGATTGGGCCAGGTTGGATAGAGCTCCACGTCACCTCCCGCTGCTCTGGGGCGTCGCGCATTGGGCGCAACCCTTTGACCTCGCCCCCTACTACCTTACATGGATGGAATACCGCAGCCTCACGAGGACGCAATGACGCGCCATACCGCTCCGGCCGACGCCGCATCCAGCCGGCAACCTGTGGATGATCTGCCGACCTGGGACCTCGCCGATCTTTACCCGGCTCCCGAGAGCCCCGCCGTCGAGGCGGACTTTGCCAAGGCCGAGCAGGCGGCCCGCGTGTTCGCCGCTGGGCATCAGGGCAGGCTGGCATCCCTGTCGGGTGCAGCTCTGGCCGCCGCCATTGCGGAATACGAGCGCATCGAGGAGGTGCTGGGCCGGCTGATGTCCTATGCCCAGCTGCTGTTCGCCGCCGATTCCACGAATGCGGAGATCGGCCGCTTCTATCAGACCGCGAGTGAGCGGGTGACCACGATCAGCAGCAATCTGCTGTTCTTCGCCCTGGAGCTGAACCGGCTGGACGAGGCGGCGCTGGAGCAGAAATGCGCGGACCCGGCGCTGGCGCGGTGGCGGCCCTGGCTGCGCGATCTGCGCGTGTTCCGGCCCCATCAGCTTCCCGATGAGCTCGAGAAACTGCTGCACGAAAAGGAAGTTACCGGCCGCAGCGCGTGGAGCCGGCTGTTCGATGAGACGGTTGCGGCGATGCGTGTTCCGATTGGGGGCAACGAACTCACCGTCAGCGACGCGCTGAACAGGCTGTCCGATCGCGACCGGTCGGTGCGCGAGGCCGCCGGGCGCGCGATCGGGGCGGTGTTCGGCGCCAATGTCCGGCTGTTCTCGCTGGTGACCAACACGCTGGCGAAGGACAAGGAGATCGTCGATACGTGGCGGCACTATCCGCGCCCCGGCAGCTACCGCAATCGTTCCAACATGGTGGAAGACGAGGTCGTGGACGCGCTGGTCTCGGCGGTGCGGACGGACTTTCCGCGGCTTGCGCATCGCTATTACCTGATGAAGGCGAAGTGGCTCGGCCTGCCGAAGCTGCAGCACTGGGACCGCAATGCGCCGCTGCCCGATGACGACGATCGCACGATCGGGTGGAACGATGCGCGCGAGCGGGTGCTGACGGCCTATGCGGCGTTCAGTCCCGAACTCGCCGATGTCGGCAAGCGCTTTTTCGATCGGCCGTGGATCGATGCGACATTGAAGCCCGGCAAGTCCGGCGGGGCGTTCGCGCATCCGACCGTGCCGTCGGCGCATCCGTATCTGCTGCTGAACTACCACGGCCGAACGCGAGACGTGATGACGCTGGCGCATGAGCTTGGCCATGGGGTGCACCAGGTGCTGGCGGCCGAGCAGGGCTACCTGATGGCGGGCACGCCGCTGACATTGGCCGAGACCGCGAGCGTGTTCGGCGAGATGCTGACGTTCCGCGCGTTGCTTGACGCCGCCGATCCGAAGCGCCGGCGCATCATGCTGGCGGCGAAGGTCGAGGACATGCTGAACACGGTCGTTCGGCAGATTGCGTTCTACCACTTCGAGACGCTGCTGCACGATGAGCGCCGCTCCGGCGAACTGGTGCCCGATCGCATCGGCGAGCTGTGGCTGCAGGTGCAGAAGGAAAGCCTCGGGCCGGCGTTCGAGTTCACGCCGGAATACAACGTGTTCTGGGCGTATGTGCCGCACTTCATCCACTCGCCGTTCTACGTTTATGCGTACGCATTCGGCGACTGCCTGGTGAATGCGCTGTATTCGGTGTTCCAGTCGGGCCATCCCGGCTTCCAGGCGAAGTACCTGAACATGCTGCGGGCCGGCGGGACGAAGCGTCACAAGGAACTGCTGGCGCCGTTCGGTCTGGACGCGTCCGATCCTGCGTTCTGGAAGAAGGGACTGGATGTCATCGCCGGCTTCATCGACGAGTTGGAGCAGGCGGGGTGACACAGCCGCAGCAAGGTCCTCCCCCTCCCCTTGCGGGAGGGGGTTGGGGGGAGGGGGCCGAGCAACCTATTCGGACATCGCTGCTTACCAACGCCCGGACAATGCGTCGCGCTGCAACGCCCGCGGAACGCAGGCTGTGGCAGGCACTGCGCAAGCATCAGCTCGGGGGCCTGAAGTTTCGGCGCCAGATGCCACTTGGTCCGTTCATCGCAGACTTCTATTGCCGAGCCCTTCGCCTCGTCGTGGAAGTCGACGGTGTCTCGCATATCGATTCTCCGACTGACGCGATCCGCGACACATGGATGAAGGAGCAGGGCATACGGGTGTTCCGAGTGTCCAACTTTGATGTGCTGAGCAACCTTGAAGGTGTGTTGATAGCTATCCAGCAGGCTGTGCAGCCGACCCCTCCCCCCAACCCCCTCCCGCAAGGGGAGGGGGAGCAGCGATACCCGGACGCACTTGATGTCTGACCGCAGCAACCTGTTCGGTGAACTCCGACGCATGGCGCGGACCTCGGGCGCGATGGGGGGCATTGCCGCGCGGGTTGCCGGCGAACGCATGTTCGGCATCAAGACCGATCGCGCCAGCCACGCCGAGGACCTTCGCACGATCCTGGGCGGCCTGAAGGGGCCGCTGATGAAGGTGGCGCAGTTCCTCTCCACGGTGCCCGACGCGCTGCCGGCGGAATACGCCGCCGAACTCGCGCAATTGCAGGCGAACGCGCCGGCGATGGGGTGGAACTTCGTCCGCCGCCGCATGGTGAGCGAACTCGGCACCGACTGGCAGGCGAAGTTCGCGACCTTCGGCCGCGAGGCGGCGGCTGCCGCGAGCCTCGGCCAGGTGCATCGCGCGCGTCTGCACGACGGCACCGACGTCGCCTGCAAGCTGCAGTATCCCAACATGGCGAGCACCGTGGAGGGTGACCTGCGCCAGTTGCGCCTGGCCATGGCGATCTATCACCGCATGGACAACGCCATCGACCACGAAGAGATCTACAAGGAACTGACCCAGCGTCTGCGCGAGGAACTCGACTATGAGCGTGAGGCCGCGCAGATGCGGCTCTATCGCCAGATGCTCGCGAACGATCCGACGGTGCATGTGCCGGTGCCGATCGAGGGCTTCTGCACGCGGCGGCTGCTGACGATGACATGGCTCGACGGCAGGCCGCTGATGCATCGCCTGGCCGAGGATCCGCCACAGGAGGAACGCAACCGCATCGCCGAGGCGCTGTTCCGCGCCTGGTATGTGCCATTCTACCGCTACGGCGTGATCCATGGGGATCCGCATCTCGGCAATTACCAGGTGCGCCCTGATGCCACGGTGAACCTGCTCGACTTCGGCGCGATCCGCGTGTTCGACGCGAAGTTCGTGCGTGGCGTGATCGATCTTTTTGAGGCGGTGCGCGACAACGACGATGCGAAGGCGCACCACGCTTACGAGACCTGGGGCTTCACCGACCTGTCAAATGAGAAGATGGCCGCGCTGAACCTGTGGGCGCGCTTTCTCTATGAACCGCTTTGCGACGACCGCGTGCGCCGCATCCAGGAGACCGACGATCCGCAATTCGGCCGTGAGGTCGCCGAGCGCGTGCACGCCGGACTGAAGCGCACCGGCGGCGTGAAGCCGCCGCGCGAGTTCGTGCTGATGGACCGCTCCGCCATTGGCCTGGGAGGCGTGTTCCTGCGTCTGAAGGCCGAGCTGAACTGGAGCCGGCTGTTCAACGGGCTGATCGCCGATTTCGATGCGGGCCTGCTGGCGCAACGACAGGCGGCGGCGCTGACGCAGGCGGGGGTGCCGCCCGCAGTTTAGGTCGACCGCAATAATGGTGGTTCGTCCACGCCTCACCCGCCCAGTCTGCTTACACGTCCCGCGGTGATGCCGCCATCGATGACGAGCTCCGATCCGGTGATGTGGCTCGATGCATCCGAGGCGAGAAACAGGATGCCGTTGGCGATGTCCTCTGCCTGGCCGGCCTTGCCCAACGGCACCGTCGCCTCGGCGATCTTGTTCGGATCCAGCGGCGCATTCGCGCCCGGCGGCAGCTTGGTCCAGATCGGAGTGTCGATGATGCCCGGATGCACCGAGTTCACCCGAATTCCGTCGCTGGCCTGCGCACATTCGAGCGCCATCGACTTGGCAAACAGCCGCACCGCGCCCTTGGTGGCGCTGTAGCCCGCCAACCCCGCCGAACCGCGCAGGCCGGCGACCGAGGACAGCATGACGATGGAGCCGCCGCCGGATCGGCGCATCGCGGGAATGCAGTATTTGACCGACAGAAACACGCCGTCGACATTCACCGCCATCTGCCGCCGCCAGTCTGCGAGCGACATGTCGATCGCCGGCCCCATGATGCCGATGCCGGCATTGGCGACCAGGATGTGAAGTCCACCAAGGCGCTGCTCCGCCGCCGCCACAACGTCCGGCCAGCCGGCCTCGTCTGTCACGTCGTGATGCAGGTAGACGCTGCCGGTCGCTTCGGCCACGCGCTGGCCAGCGATATCGTCCAGATCGGTCAGCAGCAGTTTCGCACCCTCGCGCGACAGTGTCCGCGCGCAGGCAGCCCCGATGCCGGACGCCGCGCCGGTAATAATGCCGACCTTGCCATCCAGTTGACCCATGACGCGTCTCTAGCGCGGTCGCAGATCGTTGTTGGTGCGGTGGTCGCCGGCCATCCAGCGGGCGAGTTCCGAGTGCGCATCGGCGCGGCGGATCGCATCGATCTGCTCCACGCCCGGCGGATCGACGGTGAATTCGACGATCAGGCCGTCGGGCGACGTGGCATACACCGACTTGCAATAGCCGTGGTCGGTTTCCCGAAACTTCTCGCCTGACGCTTTCAGCCGCGCGACGATCTCGTCGTAGGTGCGGTCCGATGCCTTGAACGCCACGTGGTCAAAGTTGCCGACCACCGGCGGCTTCTCCGCGATGACCAGCTTGTAGATCTCGGGATCGCCGAATGCGAAGAACGCCAATGCGCCGCCATCGGCCATGCTGAAGAACGTGTGGCACATCGCGACATCGCGGCCGAGCCAGGCATTGTGGTGCCGCTCGCACCATGTGGCGACGAGCGGAATGCCGAGCAGGTCCTCGAAGAATTGCCGGTTCACTTCCTGGTCGCGTACCACGTACGCATGGTGATGCAGGCGCTCGGGAAGTTCCGAGAGCAGGGCAGGCTTTTCCGTGACGGCTTCCGCGGTTGACATGGCTGCGTTCCTCCTGTTGTCGGGGGCCGAGGACGTTCGTTTCCCAGCTTGCCCTTCCTCGACCGGGGCCGCAAGCTGACCCGTGGAGGAAACGATAATGCACTACCGCCGTGTCTGGGTCTGCGTCTTCCTGTTCACGCTGACGCTGATCAACTACACCGACCGCGTAGCACTATCCGTCGCCGCGAAGCCGATCTCCATCGAGTTTGGATTGTCGCCGGTCGAGATGGGTTTTCTGCTCTCGTCCTTCCTGTGGATGTACGTGCTGTGCCTGTTGCCGGTTGGCCTTCTGGTCGACCGCTTCGGCAGCAAAGTGGTGAACGCGGGCGGCATCGGCCTGTGGTCGACGGCGACCGTGCTGACCGGTTTTTCCACCGGCTTCGTCTCGATGGCGGCAACGCGCATCGTCATGGGGATGGGCGAATTGACCAGTTGGCCCGCCTGCAACCGGGTGATCCGCGAATGGTTCCCTGCCTCGGAACGCGGCCTCGCCAATGCGATCTTCGGCGCAGGCGCTGCAGCCGGACCGGCGATCGGTGCGGTGCTGGTCTCGGCCGTTGTGGCCTGGCTCGGTTGGCGCGCTGGCTTTCTGGTCGCCGGCAGCATCGGCTTCATCTGGCTCGTGGCCTGGCTTGTCGCATTTGACAAACCCGAGCGCGCGACGTGGCTGCGGCAGGCCGAGCGCGACAAGATCCTCGCCGAGCGCGACGGCGAAGCCAAACCGGCGTCTGCGCGGCCGGGCGCTTCACCGCTGCTGCACCTGCTGACGCTGCGCAGCGTCTGGGGGCTGTTCCTGACGCAGGGTTGCGAGGTCTACGGCGGCTACATGCTGCTGACGTGGCTGCCGAGCTATCTGCAGTCCGCCAAGGGGCTCTCGGTGCTGAACGCCGGCATGCTGACAGCGGTGCCCTTTGGCGCCGCGACCGTGGTGGCCGTCTTGCTCGGACGCGTCAGCGACCGGCTGCTGTCGCGCGATGCCGTGCACGCGGGACGCCGCCGGTCGATGCTGGCGGTGATGCTGGTGAGTGCCGCGAGCATATTGCTGATCCCGTTCATCGACAGCCTGTGGCTGATCGTGCTGGTTCTCGCGGTTGCGCGTTCCACGGGTGCGGCGGGCAGTGCGCTGAACTTCGCGCTGGTGACGGACCTGGTGCGCAACCCGGCGGATATCGGCAAGGTTACCAGCATCACCGTGCTCGGCGGCAACTCGTTCGGCATGATGGGGCCGATCGTCACGGGATTCGTCGTGGCTCTTACCGGAAGCTTCAACGGCACCTTCGCCGTGGCCGGCGTACTCGCGCTGATCGGCGCAGTGGCCACGCTGACGATGACGCACAGGCCGATCGAGGCTTACACCGAACTTGGGCGTGGCGCGGCAGTGACGGTGTAAGGATCCGCAGCGGAACAAGTGCTCCAAGACGAACCACGGTCCCGCCTCCATCGTCATGGCCGGCCTTGTCCCGGCCAGCCACGTTTTCGTTGCCAGCACAAAGGGAAGAAATGGATGGGCGGAGGTGCGATCGTTGCTCGGTTGATTCTCGCCAGATTCTAAGCCGGTGCAGTTGCGACAGTAGCCGAAGCCTCATCGGGTGCCTCCTGGCTCGGCGTGGTCGGGTCGATTCCACAGGCATTTCCACGCCTTCTACCACGTTCGCCTCCACGTGCGGTCGCTACGGTTGCGACCGATGGCCATGAGGCCAGACCGCAGTCCGAAGGAGAACGAACATGACTACCTGCACTGCCTCACATGAGTCGATGGGAGCGAAGTCAGCAACGACGGTCGCGCGCGCCCTCGCCGCGCGCAGTATCCACTACGGCTGGATCATGGTCGCGCTGATATTCCTGTTCGGTGTGTGCGCGGCCGGCGCGATGTCCATCCCCGGCGTCCTGCTGAAGCCGATGTCCAACGATCTCGGCTGGTCGATCGGCGAGCTGTCCGGGCCGCTCGGTCTGCGCATGACGCTCTTCGGCCTGGTCGCGCCGTTCGCAGGAGGGCTCATTCTCCTGCATGGTCCCCGCAAGGTCCTCCTCTGGTCAGCAGCATTGCTGATCGCCGGGCTGCTCGTCGCCATCACGATGACAGCGAGATGGCAGCTATGGCTCGCACTCGGCATTGCGCTTGGCGTCGCGCCAGGCATGACCGCGCTGGTGATGTCCACGACGATCGCTACGCGCTGGTTCACTGCCCGGCGTGGCCTGGTGCTGGGCATCCTTGGTGCGGGAAACGCGACCGGGCAGCTGATCTTCCTTATGCCGGCGGCCTGGATCGCCGAGCACTATGGCTGGCGCGCGGCACTCCTGCCTCCCGTCGGCATGATCGCGCTTCTCGCGCTGCTGGTCGCGCTGCTCGTCGTCGATCGGCCGGAAGATATCGGGATCGCGCCATACGGGGACGACGCAGTGCTGCCAACTCCGCCGCGGCCGACCGGCAATGTGTTCGCTATCAGCATCGATGGTCTGAGGATGGCCTCGGGCTCGTTGGTATTCCGGGTTCTCGCCTTCACCTTCTTCGTGTGCGGCATATCGAGCTTCGGCCTGATGCCGCATTTCGTGACGCTGTGTGGCGATTTCGGTATCGGTCCGATGACCTCCACCACGCTGCTCGCCGGGGTCGGCGTATTCGACCTGATTGGCACGCTCGGGTCGGGTTGGCTGGCGGATCGCTTCGACAACCGTTGGCTGCTCGCAGCCTACTTCGGCTTCCGGGGCCTGTCGCTGATATGGCTGCCCTATAGCGGGTTCTCGTTACTCGGGCTGTCGCTGTTTGCGATGTTCTACGGGCTCGACTTCATTGCGACCATGCCTCCCACGGTGCGGCTCACGGCGCAGGCGTTCGGCCGTGAACAGGCACCGCTGGCATTCGGTTGGATCTATGCCGCCCACCAGTTGGGCGCCGGGTTGATGGCATTCGCGATCGGCATATCGCGTGACCTGTTGGCGAGCTACCTTCCAGGGTTTTTCGTGGCCGGCGTTCTCTGCATCGCAGCCACCCTGTCGCTGTCGTTGCTGAAGGGGCGCAATGGACCCGTGACTCTCAAACCTCGGCTCGCCTGAAGCCTGAAGCGAGGTGCGGCGCGTGTGACGTGGATGCCATCCAGCTCCGTCGCACGCGTCACTTCATGCCGATCCGCTTCGCGCCCTCTCGAAACAGTTTCTGGCCTTCAGATTCAAACTGCATCGCGGTAAGGAAATCAACGAGACGGTAGTGCGGCAGCGTCGCGTGAATAGCGGCGAGATGGGCGCGCGCCTCATCGAGCCGGCCGGCGAGCGCAAGCGACAAGGCGGCAATCGCCAGGATATGCGCATGTGCGTTCGGGCGGGCGGCGGCCTTGACGCCCCAGTTGGCGGCTTCATCGAACCGGCCGATGCGCACAAGCGCCATGGCGCGAGCGCCGAGCATGCCGAAGAGCAGAGGGTCGAATGGGCTCAGATGGCGCGAGTGGTCGGAGGACGCGATGGCGGCATGCGGATCGCCGGCCTGCGAGTGGACGAACGCGAGCGTGTAATGACCCAGGGCAAAGTTCGGACTGAGGTCGATGGTCTGCTGCAACTCGATAATGGACTGGTCATGGCGGCCGCGCAGCCAGAGCGCTCGGCCCATGGCCCAATGCGCTGCTGGGTCGCGATCGTCGACCATGAGGCTTTGCCCGGCGGCTTCGAACGCCCGGTCTATTTCCGGTTCGCGCTTCGCCCAGCCCTGGAATGCGTTCTGGAAATGCGTGAAGGACAGGCCGGCGTACGCGCGCGCGAAGGTCGGATCGAGCCGCACCGCCATATCAAAGAAATGCCGCGCCTGCACATTGTCGGATTTGGTGAACCGATACATGTGCCACAGCCCGCGGTGATGCGCCTCCCACGCGTTCAGCGAGTTCGGTGGTCTTAGGACGGCGCGGTTGCGTTCGCTCGTCTCGATTTCATTGGCGATGGACGCGACGATCCTGTTGCCGATCGCATCCAGCACGAGCAACGCATCGTCGAACTTTTGATCGAATACTTCGGCCCAGACAATCCGGGCGGATCGCGTCTCCGCGAGTTCAACCGTCACGGTTAGGCGTTTGCCCTGACGCCGCACGGATCCACTGACGACGTAGTCGACGTTCAACATCCGACCGGCTTCTTCCGGACCGATGCGTCGCTCATGCAGGACGAACACACTTCCATGCCCGATGACGAACAGGCTTCGCAACCTGGCGAGCCTGGAAATCACGTCGCGGGCGAGCGCATCGGCCGCCCCGCCGCGGGCGCCGGTGGCAGTGGACAGATCGACAAACGGCATCACCGCGATGGAGGCACGGGAAGGTGCAATGGTGGCGCCGTCGTCTGGGCCGCGCCCTGTTGCTGCCGTCGCACTGGATACGGTTGTTCGGACGCGCGTCGAACTTTCTCCCGTCGTCCTGGCTGATCGCCAGGCGTCGCGAATTGGAGCGCTGTCCAGGCCCTCGGATTCGAACAGCCGGATGGTCGCCGCCAGATGCTCCTCGCCCTCCCTGATCCGACCGTGCCCGGCGAGCGCGTTCAGCAGCAGCTCGTGGACGCGCTGGTCAAACGGCGCAAGCACCAACCACTTCTCCAGATACTCAAGAACCCCGTCGTCCGGAGCGGTTTTGACGAGGCGCTCCAGCAGTGCGGCATGCATCGCGCGGAAGCGGCGGCGTTGCGCCGTCACCCAGCCGCTGAAGGCCGGGCTACGATCGATCTCCAGGCCCTCAAGAAAGTCCCCGGCGAACAGCGTGGCGAGCATTTGGAGACGCTCAAAAGCGATGGTCTCGATGTCCTGAATCGCCCTGGCGATCTCGACGGCATCGACGAAGCAGTCCGTCAGGTCAAGCGCGACGGTGTCGCCCGGGGTATCGACCCTTCTCCGACCGGGCTCGTCAACGAGGCCCCTGATCTTGCTGAGGCACCAACGAAGCTCTCCGCGCGGATCGTTGGGGACATCCCACAGCAGTTCACAAAGCTGGCTCCGCGCAACAGCGTGCGGGGCAAGCGACAGATATGCGAACAACCCACGCACCTTGCGCGATGCCGGCAGCGGCAGCGTGACGTTGTGCCGGCAGATCGTCAGCGGCCCGAGCATTCGCACCTCGACCGAGGGTGTGCCCCGGGCGCTGGGCAGCTGGGTCGATTCCACGGGCATTTCCACGCCGTCTACCACGTTCGCCTCCACGTGTGGCCGCTACGCTTGAAATCGACGGCCATGGCGCATGTGACGCTGTAACCGACCGTTGCCATCGCACGCGCGAGGCCGAACACCGCTGGACCAACCGCCCTAGACGGAGAACGATCATGGATACCCACGCAGTCACGATGAGTCAAAATCCGCCATCCTCTCAACCTGACCTGAAGGCCATCAAAACCCGCCAGCAAGGAGCCTGGTCCTCCGGAGACTACGCGGTTGTCGGGACCACTTTGCAGATCGTCGGCGAGGAGTTGTGTGAAGCGCTCGACATCCGCTCGGACCAGAAGGTGCTCGATGTTGCTGCCGGCAATGGAAATGTCTCCCTTGCCGCCGCGAGGCGCTGGTGCGATGTGGTCGCCACCGACTACGTGCCTGCACTGCTCGATCGCGCCCGTGAACGTGCCGATGCCGACCGGCTCGGCATCGAGTTCCGCGAGGCCGATGCGGAAGCTCTGCCATTCTCCGACGCAAGTTTCGACGTTGTCGTGTCGACGTTCGGGGTGATGTTCACGCCCGACCAGGATCGCGCCGCAGCCGAGATGATTCGCGTCTGCAAGCGCGGCGGAAAGATCGGCCTCGCCAATTGGACGCCGGAGGGCTTCATCGGTCAGGTATTCAAAACCATAGGAAAGCATGTGGCGCCGCCTGCCGGCGCCAGGTCGCCGGCGCTGTGGGGAACGCGCCCGCGGCTGGCCGAACTGTTCGAACCGAATGCGTCCTCGATCGTGGCGACACAACGACACTTCGTGTTTCGTTACCGCTCGCCCCAGCATTGGCTGGAGGTCTTCAGGACCTACTATGGGCCTCTGCTCAAGACGTTCGCGGCGCTCGCGCCGTCGGCACAGTCGGCTCTCGAGCAGGACCTCGTGAGCCTGATCGGGCAATTCAATCGCTCGGGAGACGCGACCATGGTCGTGCCCAGCGAGTACCTCGAAGTCGTCATCACCCGGTATTGATGGCAGTCGCCACCGACGCCTCGGTATCCGCCAGGCGCCGGCGGCGACATCAACGAATGGGCCGTTTCCGCGATGGGCGGAGGCGTTTTACGAAATATCGAAGCTCGCGATTTGTACCAAAGGACCGGACCTTCCTTCCGTCATGGCCGGGCTTGTCCCGACCATCCACGTCTTCGGTTGCCCCAGCACAGTCGTGGATGGCCGGGACAAGCCCGGCCATGACGGCGTAAGAGCAGCGGCCCGAACCAATGACCTTCCATCGCTACTTGTTCCTTTCGTCAAGCCCGGCCATGACGGTGTACGAGCATGCCGGTTGAAGCGCCGCACAGAGCGCGAAGCGCTGCACTGCGCCCGGCGTCAGTGCAGACCGAACAGAAGCTGCTTGCGCGCAAAGCCTCGCAGGTCGAAATGGCCGATCGCGAAGGTCGGCTCTTCCAGAAGGCCCGCGAAATTCGCGGACATGATCAGCTCCCGGCCAATGTCGCGGCAGATCCTTTCGATGCGGCTGGTCAGATTGACGTCCGGGCCGATGATCGTGAAGTCCAGCCTGTCGCCCGCGCCGATGTTGCCATAGGAGGCCTGTCCGTGATGCAGGGCGATGCCCGCGCGCAGGCTGATGCTGTCCGCTCCGACGTCAGCCGCCTGGGTCACGTTCGACTGCTCCAGCGCGGCAAGGCCTTCCTTCGCGGCCTCGAACGCGAGACGGCAGACGTCGCGTGAATTCCGATCCGCGTTCTCGTTGAAGATGACGAGCATGGCGTCGCCCATGATCTCCAGGACCTCGCCGCCGCGCCGATGCACCGGCGGCATGATGCAGTCGAAATACCGGTTCAGGGTTTCGATCACCAGTTCGGGCGAATGCGTGTCGGACAGTGCCGTGAAATCCCGTAGATCCGCCATCATCAACGCCGCGGTGGCGGTCAACACCTCGCCGCGCCGGACCTGGCCCTTCAGGATGCGCTCGCCGGGTTCCCGGCCGACATAGGTTGTCAGCACGCTGCTGGCGAAGCGCCGCAGGCTGTTGATTTCCACCACGGCGCCGAGGCTCGGCAGCAACCCTTCCAACAGCAGCAGATCGTCCGTGCTGAAGCCTCCGGGCTGTCTGGTCGCCCAGGAAATCGCGTTGATCGCTCCGTCGGAGAAGAACAGCGCCGTGATGGCATAGCCGACGTACCCATCCTGCCGAAGTTCCTCGAGGACGGGGAATGGCGGCCTGTCCGGCTGGTCCAATCGCCAGTAGTGGAACCCCCTGTGATCGACGGCGTATCGCACCGGGCTGTGGAGATACGTGGGCGTGCTTTCGAAACCGTATGGGAGCGGCGTAACGGCGAGCGGTACTTCCTTCTGCCACAAGCGGGACACCCCGGCATAGTTGGGACGCAGGGCGCGGTTGTGCAGCCAGCATCTGTCCAGTTTCACATCCAGGGCGCGGAGCTGTTCGCAGACGCTTTCCAACAACCTCGAATTGTCTCCAGTCAGGCGCCCCTGGCACATCAGCCAATCATTGATCCTCGCCAATCGGTCCAAGCGTCAGAGCTCCTCAGCCGCCAATCCCGGCGAACATCTCCCCAAGCCGCCTGATGCTGCCGAGCGCCTTGTCGAACTCCAGGCCAGGCCAGTGGCAGCGCATCATGAAATGGTTGACGCCCAGCGCTTCGCGATACCGGGCGATCTCCTCCTTCACGAATACCGCGTCGCCGATGATGAAGCGGTTCCGCACATACTCCTCGAACGGCGGCTTGTTGCGCGACGCCATGCCCCAGGATGCATACGCATCGTATTTGTATTCCAGCGGCCCGCGGCATTCCTCCAGCGCCGTCTTGTGGTTCGCGCCGACATAGCACTCGCGCACCATCGGGAAGCAATCCGGCACGCGTCCTGCCAGCGCCTCGCGATACACCCGCATCTGAGCCGTCAGTTGGTCCAGCCGTGTGGTGGGCACGATCAGCCACGCATCGCCCAGCCGCGCCGCGCGCTGGATCGCCACATCCACAGTCGCGGCCATCCAGATCGGCGGCCCACCCGCGCGCACGGGCTTCAGGCCGATCGCGTGGTCGTTGACCTCGTAGAACCGGCCCTTGTGCGTCACCTTGTCCCCGGTCCACAGGCGGCGCATCAGGGCGATGCTTTCCTCGAGCCGCGGCGCGCGTTCCTTCAGCGACATGTTGAACGCGGTGAATTCGCCTTCGCGATAGCCGAGCCCGACGCCGAGGACGTAGTTGCCGCCGGTCAGCACGTCGAGCGTCGCCGACTCCTCCGCCACGTGCACCGGATTGAGCAGCGGCAGTATCAGTATGTTCGGCCCGATCTGCATGCCCTCGGCGTGCGGCACGAGATAGGCCATCATCGGCACGATCTGCAGCATCTGCAGCGGCCCGGTCAGGTAGTGATGCGGAAACCACAGCGAGGCGAAACCGGCGTCGCGCGCGGTGCGCACCTGTGCGACGAGGTCCGGGATATGCGCCGCCACCGACTCGCCCGGCGGGAACTGCGTGTTGATGAACAATCCGACTTTCACGTTCGATCTCCCTCTGCTTGCCCCCCGGCGTCCGCCCGCACCTTGAACCAGCGGCGGGAACGCGCCAACTCTCGGCCGCCATGAGCGACCGTGTCCCGCCCGATCTCGACCTGCTGCCTGACGGCAGCTTCCGCCCTCGTCGGCCACCGCTCGCCATTCGGGTGTTCCGCTGGGCGGTCATTGTCGCGCTGCTGGCCGGCGCGCTGGCGCTGGCCGCTGTCGCGTTGTGGTTCGCGCTGGTGCTGATCCCGGTGGCGATCGGCGCCGGTCTGATCGCGTGGCTGGCGTTCCGCTATCAGGTGTGGCGGGGCGGTAAGTCCGGAGGCGGCAGGAGCTGGCGGCCGTAGGCTTCAGCTCTGCGGCTGCCGCCACCACTTGACCAATACCCCGATCGTGAGAACGAACAGCAGTACCACCGTTCCGCTCACGGCGAGCGCTCCCGTCAGGTGCACAGACCTGAAGCCGATTGCCCGGAGTGCATACAGCGAACCGTGCATGAACACGCGCACATCGTCGAAGATCTCCGCAATCTCGAAAGTCGCCAGAAACGCGAGTGCATAGAATGCCTGCGGATGGCTTTCTTCGTATGTCAGCAGGTATCTTGCAATCCTGTCGCCACCCATCCTCGGTGTGAGGTAGCCGCAGGTCAATCCGATCAGCGCGCCGGCAAACAGGTCCGAGGGATAATGCAGTCCCAGATAAACTCGGACAACGCAGATCCAAACAATGCTGTACACAGCAGCGGCAATGCCAACCGGTCGGGACAGGCGCCATAGACCATAGACAAGAGCGAACCACATGGCGCCATGATCGCTCGGGAACGAACTCCAGTCCTCCATGCTCGAATACCCGCTCATCGGCAGAGTCGGGGGCAGATAACCGATTCCGGTCGTGAAGATCGGACGGACACGGAATGGCAGGATCGAGGCAAGACCGCGCGCGACGAACAGCGCCACTATCGTGCCCAGCAGAGCCGATATTACGATCCGCCGGACATCAGGACGGGAGACGGGGGAGAACCAGAACCACCAGAACGCGGCTACAAGTACACCGGCCTTGAGGAGTTCACTTCTGTCAGCGAAGGCGGCAATCCAATCCAGGAGCCAGAACCCGGACCATCCGTTAATCGTGTGGAAGATCCAGAGGTCCAGACTCCCCATGGCGCCCATACGCTCCAGACATTTGTTGCATGCGTTCCGGGATGTCTCACCTGCTGGCGGTGATGTCGCTGATCATTGGAGATAATGTTTAACCCAAGTTTCACGATTTTGCAACCATTTTGAAATATGTGTCCGTGAGTGCCACTGAAGCCCGTAGTATCGCTGAGTCCCCTTCGTCATGGCCGGGCTTGTCCCGGCCATCCACGTCGTCTCTTCGTGCTGGCAGCGAAGACGTGGATGGCCGGGACAAGCCCGGCCATGACGGTTTAGGGGTCCGGCCACGACGGTTCAGGAGTCTGGCCGCGACGGTTCGGAGTCCGGCCGCGACGGTTCAGGAGTTCGGCCGTGACGGTTTGGGACTAGCGGGGAGAGCCAGCAGTCAGGGCGTGATCTTGCCGTCCTGAACCACCAGGCGCACCGGCTTCACGTCCACCCTCTGCCAGACATTCGCCCTCGTGTACGGATCGTTGGCGATCAGCGAATCAAGTTCGGCCCGATCGGCGCAATCCGCCAACAGGAAGGATCCGATCGGCTTCTGGGCGTCATCGAAGATCGGCCCCCCGAACACCAGCTTGCCAGCGGCGACGTTGCCCTTCAGCCCATCGAGATGCGTCGGCCGCGCAGCCTGCCGGCGCGATGGGGCCTCGGCGTCGGTGCCGTCGTACAGTGTAACCAGGAACTGGGGCATGCGGTTTCTCCTCTATTCGGCGGCCAGCGGAACCTGCGTCTGCAAACCGAACTCTCGGGCCAGCAGCGTGTAGGAGCGCCGGCGCGCCTCCGGGTCGTGCAGTGTCGTGAGGATGGCGATCTCCGCCACGCCATGCTCCGCCGCCAGGGCACGCAGCTTCCCGCCAACGACCTCGGGCGTGCCGTACAGCGCGCGTGACCGCAGCCGCCCGATGCGCAGCATCTCGGCTTCGGAATACGGATAGGCGGCGGCCTCTTCAGGCGACGGCAGCGCCTCGAACACGCCCCGATCGCGCCCCAGCCGCCACATCTCGCGCGACGTGAAGAGCCGCGCCGCCTCCGCCTCGGTCTCCGCGGCCATCGCCCAGACGCACAGCCCCGCATACGGCGTGGGGTGGCGTTCGCTCGGCCGATAGCCCTCGCGGTAGATCGCCATCGCCTGATCGACGCCACGCCCGTCGGTGATGAAATGCGCGAAGCAGAACGGCAGGCCGAAATACGCGGCGACCTGCGGGCCGTAGTCCGAACTGCCGAGGATCCATACCTCGGGCATGGTCGGGCCGCCCGGCTGGGCGATGATGTCGCGGAACGGATGGCCCTCCACCAGTTTCTCCCCGGCCAGCCAGGCGAGCAGATCGCGCACCTGGGCCGGGAAATGATCGGCGGCGGTCTCGGCCAGCGGGTTGAGCGCGAAGGCGGTGCGCCCGTCCGATCCCGGCGCACGGCCGAGCCCCAGATCGATCCGTCCCGGCGCGATCGCCTCCAGCAGGCGGAACTGCTCGGCCACCTTCAGGCTGGAGTAGTGCGGCAGCATCACCCCCGCCGAACCGACGCGGATGCGCGTGGTCGTCGCGGCGATCGCGCTGATCAGGATTTCGGGCGCGGTGCCGGCCTGGCTCGCCGAGTTGTGGTGTTCGGCGCACCAGTAGCGTGAATATCCCAGCGCCTCGCAATGCTTCGCCAGCGCGAGGCTCTCGCGGATCGAGGTGTCCGGCGACCGCCCCGTTACAACCGTCGACTGATCGAGCACCGACAGACGCAGCATGCGTCAGGTCCTCACGATGCCTGCGGCATGTGGTAGCCTGCCGTCGAGAGGGAGATCTTCTGCTCCTCCTCCGTCATGTCGGCCGGAATGTCGGCGAACAGCGGCGTGCTGAGGTAGCGCTCGCCGGTGTCGGGCAGCATCGCCAGGATGTTCGCCCCCTTCGGCGCCTCGGCGCAGATCTGCAGCGCGCCGGCGAGCGTTCCGCCGGCAGTGATGCCAACAAAGATGCCCTCCTTCTGCGCCAGATCGCGCGAGTAGCGGAGCGCGTCGGGGCCTGCGATACGCAGGATCTTGTGGATCACTCCCATTTCGACCGCATCGCCAAGCAGCTTGGGGATGAAATCCGGCGCCCAGCCCTGCATCGGATGCGGCTTGAATGCCGGATGCGCGGCCGCCGGCGAGCCGTCGGGCTTGCGCTGCTGGCCGGTGCCGCTGGTGAGCATCGCCGCATCGGCTGGCTCGCAGACAATGACCTTGGTGTTCGGCATCTCCTTGGCCAGCACGCGTGCCACACCCTTCAGCGTGCCGCCGGTGCCGTATCCGGTGACCCAGTAGTCGAGCTGGGTGTCCTTGAAATCCTCGACGATCTCGCGTGCCGTGGTGCGCGAGTGGTAGTCGGCGTTGGCCTCGTTCTCGAACTGCCGCGGCAGGAACCAGCCGTGTGCCGATGCGAGTTCATAGCACTTGTTCACCATGCCCATGCCGCGCTCGGAGGCCGGCGTCAGCACGACCTTGGCGCCGAGGAAACGCATCAGTCTGCGGCGCTCGACGCTGAAGGTTTCGGCCATGGTGACGACGAGCGGATAGCCCTTCGCCGCGCAGACCATCGCCAGCCCGATGCCGGTATTGCCGCTGGTCGCCTCGACCACTGTCTGCCCCGGCTTCAGCGTGCCGCGGCGTTCGGCATCCTCGATCACGCCGAGTGCCAGACGGTCCTTCACGGAGCCAAGGGGGTTGAACGCCTCGATCTTCACGTAGAGGTTCACATCCGGCGGCGCCAGCTTGTTGACCCTGACGACGGGCGTGTTGCCGACCGTTTCGAGGATGTTGGCGAACCTGCGTCCCATGTGCTTTTCCCCACGTGGTTATATTCAGTGCCCTGACCTGGTCCTCCCCCCTCCCCTTGCGGGAGGGCGGGAGGGATGTGCACGCTACCCCTCCCACTACCCCCTCCCGCAAGGGGAGGGGAAGGATAATGGCCGCGCAGCCGGTATCAGAAGCTGACATGCCCGAAGCCCGCGCGCAGCGCGAGATAGAGCAGGCCGCCCACCAGAAAACCCACCAGCGTCCCGTTGATCCGCACGTATTGCAGGTCCTTGCCGATCCGCAGCTCCAGCCGTTCGACGATGGTCTCGGTGTCCCAGCCGGCCACCACCTGCGCGATGAAATCCGCCAGCCGCGTCTGCGCTGCCGGCAGCAGGCTGAGGACCACCGCCTCCACGCCCGCATGCACGCGGTCCCGCGCCGCCGGATCGGCCTCCAGCATGGCGCCGAGATTGGCCAGCGCGCCCTCGATGAACGCAACGGTTCGCCCCGACGGACGGCCCGCGTCGGTTTCCATCGCCACGCGCAGCCGCGCCCAGATGTCCCACATCCAGGCCTGCACCGTCTCGTGCGCCACCATCCGCCGTATCGCCGCACCGACCTCGGCCGCGCGTGAGGGGTCTTCCTCGAGGCGGGTGATCTCGCGGCGCACCCATTCGTCGAACGCGGCGCGCAGTTCCGAACCGTCCGGGCTCATCTTGTCCAGTTCGGCATTCACCATCACCAGCACGCGCCGCGCGATCGACGCGCCCAGCGCCCAGCCGACCAGCCGGCCGCCCTGCTCGCGCACCCGCTCCTCGATCGCGATGCGCAGCGTTTCCTCCTTGCTGGCCATCAGCGTCTTGAACTGGCCGAGCACGAAGCCGAACACCTCCTGGTGGCGGCCGCCTTCCACCAGGCCGCGCATCGCGCTGGCCACCATCCGCCCGGCGCCGGCACCGCCCAGGATGCGCGGGGCGAGGCGCGACAAGAGGCGCCGAGCCCGCCCGTCCTCGATCGTGGCCAGCAGGCGCGGCAGCATGGCGGCCAGCGCCACCGAGGCCGGCCGCGCTGATCCGGGGTCGGCCAGGAAGCGATGGAGGATGCCCGGCAGGTCGAGCCTCGCAAGCACCCCCGCGACCTCCTGGTCGGTGAAGACGTGCGTGGCGACGAAGCGTCCCAGCGCGGCGCCGAGGCGCTCCTTCTGGTGCGGGATGATCGCCGTGTGCGGGATCGGGATGCCGAGCGGATGGCGGAACAGCGCCGTCACCGCGAACCAGTCGGCGATGCCGCCGACGAAGCCAGCCTTGGCGGCGGCCTGGAGGAGGTCGCTCGCCCACCCTTCGGGCAGCGCGTAGCTGCCGAGCGTCAGCGCAGCCATCAGGACCAGCAGGGCGGTGGCGAAGGTCCGGTGGTGGTGCAGGGCGCGCCGGGCTTCCGCGTCGGGGTCCGGGGCGGTCATGGGGTGCTGAGGTTCGTGCGGCCGTTGGCGTCACGCGAGCGTCTCACTGCCGGCTGCATGAGACGATGGCGCGCGCGATGAGCGCCGGCGGGAGGGCGGCAGGGGAGGATGGTTGGCACCACGGGCGCGCACAGATGCACAGGGATGGAGTGTGTGCAATCAGGGGCGTTGCCACGCATGAATCGCCACCGCCGCATTCCCTCTCCGGACCTCCTTGTGTCCATACAGGGCAGATGCACCTATCCATGAAGAAAGTAAGCAAATTCAACCGCAGATGCACGCAGATGCACGCAGATGTAGCGGGCAGTTTCAGAGACTGCGGGCGATGTGCTGGATCTCCAGGCGAGATTTGCCGAACTTAAGTAGCAGACAGAGATGCAGGCCGGTTGCCTTCCGGTGGTTGCGGCATTGTCCAGCGTCCTGATCGCTTTCAGTTCGACCATGATTGTTTCTTCGACCAACAGATCGACTGCGTATTCCCCGACGACAAAGCCGTCGTAATCGACGGTTATTCCATGCTGTTGCGCGACGGTCAGCCCTGCCCCGGCCTCCGCCGGTGCAGGCTCTTGCGCAGTTCGTGGGCTGACGCGTTGCGACAGTCGATTTATCCCGACTTCATCTGCGTGCATCTGCGTGCATCTGCGGTTGAAATTCCTTACTCCGCTTCATTCGTTCGCGACCATGCGAGCGGGCAACCATTTGCGCCAGCCAGAGATTAATACCAAGCGCCGAATTTGTTGACTCGCCCGCTGCTCTTACGTCGTCATGGGCGGGCTTGGCCCGGCCATCCATGTCTTTACCCTGACGCAAGCAAGGCAGTCGTGGATGGCCGGGACAAGCCCGGCCATGACGGAAGGAACGAGTAGCGATGAAAGGTCATTGGTCCGGGCCGTTGGTATTACAATCCGACGAAGAAGCCTGGCTGATTCGGCTTATCTCGCGGATGGTGGGCCTGCTTTTCCGATGTTCTCGGTTCCGTTCGCTGGCATTCTGCGGGTAGCTTTGCGGCTTCAACGGCTGTTTGCACATGCTGGCAGAAGGTCTCGGCAAGCGAGCCTTTGATCACGACACCACAACTAGTGCCGGAGTTTTCGACCAGGTATCCAAACCAAATCGATCAAGATTTGCTGCAGAGGTCAGTCACTCCACTCCACGCAACACGTCGATATTCAGACCGTAAGCCTCCACATCGAGCTTGTTGCAGCCCGCGTTGCTCGTGCGCCACCGCATGCCCTTGGGTTTTGGCGGCCAGAGGTCTCCATCCGGCTCGCCCCTCACCCCACCGTCCGCGGGTCCTCGACATCGACCCTCAGATGCTCCGTGGGCTGCGGCGTTGCCGTCATCACGCACACGCCGTCGGGCGCCTCGAACTGGTGCCAGACATTCCGCGGCACGATCGCCATCATGCCGGCGCTCAGCGTCAAGGACTGCCGCCCCTCCGCGGTCATCAGGTGCAACGTCGTTGCGCCATCGACGATCTGCACGATCTCGTCGCCCTGCGGATGCCGCTCCCAGGCGCTCGTGCCGGCGAACTTGGCGGTGAAGATCGCGCCGTCGCGGTAGGGCGCCACCCGCGAGAAGGCCCCATCGCGCTCGGTCTCGGACGAGGTGGGGGTGCGCCCCTTGAGCATCGTCAGCTTGGTGAACTCGGCCTTGAGATCGACGACGGCGACCATGGTTTCCTCCGCGTGCTGGGTCTGCGGCGAGCTTAGCGCGCGTTCATGCTGGGCGGAATCGGATCCGCGCAGGGAAGACGTGGATGGCCGGCACAAGGCCGGCCATGACGGTGGGGCCGGCCATGACGGTGGGAAATCGTGGAACGCAGCATCGCGGCAACGCGGCATCGCAGGGCCGCATCGTCGCAGCTTCGACGGACACCGCCTGTGGCCTTTCGTGCTCGGCGGTTGCGTCGGCACGCCGTCTCGATCACTTGTCGGGCATGGTCAGCGTGGCACCGTCGTCGGCGACGAAGATCGCGAGCAGGCTGGCTGGTTCGGTGGTGCTGGCATTCGCGCTGACCAGATGATCGCTGCCAGGCGGTTCGAAGAAACTCTCACCGGACTGATACACCTTCGCCGCGCCGGACGTGGAAACCTGCGAGCGGATCGCGCCGGACAGCACATAGGCGAAGACGCTGCCGGCATGATGATGCGGTCCCGACGCCTCGCCTGGCGCATAGCGCACGACGACCGCGGTCAGGCTCTTTCCCGGCACGTTGGGAAGCTGCGTCGCGAACGCCACGGTCGCGCGGCCGGCGGGCGGTTGCTGTGCGCTCGCGGGCACGGCTGCGCCGGCGGTCAGCGCTGCCAGCGAGATGGCGACGCGGAACATCCACCGTGGCGGACGATGCTGGATGGACTGCATGGCTTCGATCTCCTGTAGATGACGGGCATCTTGCGTTGTTCCTGGAGAGTGCCCGCCGCGGGTGTGCCGGCAAAGCCCATGACCAGACCCGACGTTCACCGGCCGCACCGGATCGGCTAGCCTCTCCGCGACGCGCGGAAGGAGGTTGGTTGATGAGCAACCGCAGGAGGCAGCCCGAAAGCCGCCGCGCCCGCGACGCTGCGCTGCCGTGACCCTGCGGCCGGTGCGCGCGCGCGCGCGGGGACGATGGATCCGCCTGGACCGGCATTGGCTGCGCTCGATCACCTTTACCCTTTTTCTGGTCGGGCTGATCGCGGCCGCGATCGGCGCCGACTGGACATCCGCGCTGTCATCGCTGGTCACGTGTGCGGTGGGGTTCGGGTTCTTCTACCTGCTGTTCCCCGGCGGCGCGCATTTCGGCATGACCGTCGCCAATTTCCTGGCGATCTACGCCTGCCTGTTCGAGGGCTTCCGGGAGACCAATTTCCCCGAGGCGCCGCGTCCCTTCATTCTTGGTGCGGTTGCCATGCCGGTACTTGGCTTCCTCGTCGGCTGCATCATGCGCCGCCGGCAGGTGTACTCGATCATCCACGCCCGCCGAATTCGTGAACTCGAGCATCTGCCGCGTGTGACCAGCTGGCTGCTTGGCGCCATGGCTGTCGGCGCAGTCTCGTTTGCGCTCCCGCGGCTCGAACTCGATCCACCGGAACAGGGGATTGCGCTGCTGGCGGCGATGGCTGTCATCACGCTGCTCGTCGTCATCGCGGTGCGTGACGTTGTCCTGGTGATCATCGATATCGCCATGGTGTTTGAAGGGGTTGCCGGGCGGCTCGACCGGCTGGTGCGGCCGATCATGGCCTTTCTCACCTTCTATGCGCTGCTGGTGGTGGTGTTTGCCTGCCTCTATCGCATCGCCGATCTGACCGGGCGGTCGCCGCAATTTACCCTGCACGGGTCGCCGTCCCGAATCAGCTTCGTCGATTCGCTGTATTACAGCGTCGCCACCATCACCACGCTCGGCTTCGGCGACATCGCCCCGACATCGCTGCTGGTGCGGGCAATGACCGGGATGCAGGTGGTGTCCGGCATCCTGATGCTGCTGTTCGGCTTCAGCGAGATCATGCGCAGCGCGGGACCCGACAGCGACGCCCGGTCGCGCGGCCGACGGCAGATGAAGCAGCCGCCGGACGATTCCGTCGTAGCGGACAACAGAGTTTCGCCATGTTGGGGTGGCACGTTGCGCGAGCAACAGGAGAGTGTGCATGGGCTGGCACGGTCGCAGGGTTCTGGTTACCGGCGGGGCGGGCTTCCTCGGCTCCAATCTGTGCCACGCGCTGGCGGCTCGCGGCGCGCGCGTAACGGCGCTCGACGGCTTCCTGTTCGGCGGCGGGGCGAACGCGGCGAACCTTGCCGACGCCGAGGTCGAGCTGGTGCGGGGCGACATCCGCGAGATCGATCTGCGGTCGTTGTGTGAGGGCGCCTCGGTCATTTTCAACCTCGCCGCGCAGACCAGCCACATGGGCGGCCAGAACGATCCGCTGGCGGACATCGCGGTGAACGCCGTGGCGCAGGTGCGGCTGATCCAGGCGGCGCGCGAGGCAGCCCCCGACGCCGTGGTGGTGCATGCCTCGACGCGGCAGTTCTATGGGCGCGTGCAGAAGCTTCCGGTGGACGAGAGCCAGCCGGTTGCGCCGCCCGACGCCAACGGCGTGTCGAAGTTCGCCGGCGAGCAGTATTGGCTGCTGGAGCACCGCGTGCGCGGCAGGCCGGTGGTCTCCCTGCGTTTGACCAATTGCTACGGGCCGCGGCTGCGCATCCGCGACGCGCGCCAGACCTTTCTGGGCATCTGGATCCGCTGCGTGCTGGAGCAACGGCCGTTCGAGGTCTGGGGTGGGGCGCAGCTTCGCGACCTGACCTATGTGGACGACGTGACCGAGGCGTTCCTGCTGGCCGCCGACAGCCCGGACTGCCACGGACGCATCTTCAATATCGGCGGACCGCCGCCCGCCTCGCTGCACGAGATCGCGGACCTGATGGTGCGGGTGGCGGGGCCGCCGGCCCGTTATACCACGCGCGAATTCCCGGCCGATCGCGCCACCATCGATATCGGCAGCTATCACGCCGACGACAGCGCATTCCGTGCCGCGGCCGGCTGGGAGCCGAGGGTCGGGCTGGAGGAGGGGATCAGGCGCTCTTTGGAGTGGTACAGCTCGCGCCTGGCGGACTATCTGTAGGCGCGCGCCTCGCGCTAGGGTGGGTAACCCATACAGCACGAGGTCGCCATGTCGTTGACCAACGCCCCCGATCCCGAAATCCGCGCCGCCGTGGTGCGGCAGGACCTGCAGAACGTCCTGCACCCCATCGTCCAGCACAAGGTGCTGGAGACCAAGCAGATCGTCGTCACCAGCGCGCACGGCTCGACGATCTACGACGCCGACGGCACCGCCTATCTCGACGCCATGGCGGGGCTCTGGTGCGTCAATATCGGCTACGGCCGCGGCGAGCTTGCCGAGGTCGCCGCCGACCAGATGCAGCAGCTCGCCTACTTCCCGCACACGCAGATGAACGTGCCGGCCGCGGGGCTGGCGGAGAAGATCAACACGCTGATGGGCGGCGGCTATCACACCTACTTCGTCAACTCGGGATCCGAGGCGAACGAGGCCGGCTTCAAGATCGCCCGGCAGTACCAAAAGCACGAAAACCCGGGCCAGTTCCGCTACAAGACCGTCAGCCGCTATTACGCGTATCACGGCACCACGCTGGCCACGCTCGACGCCGGCGGCATGGGCGACCGGAAGGCGAAGTTCGAGCCGTACTCGGGCGACTTCGTGCACGTGGCGCCGCCCTACTGCTACCGCTGCCCGTTCGGCCTGACGTACCCGAGCTGCGGCCTGGCGTGCGTGAAGAACATGGAAAGCGCGATCCTGGGCGAGAACCCCGATACCGTGGCCGAGGTGATCGTCGAGCCGATCATGAGCGGGATCGGCGTCGCGGTGCCGCCCGACGAATACCTGAAGGAGGTGGAGGCGATCTGCCGCCGCTACGGCATCCTGCTGCACGTGGACGAGGTGATCAACGGCTTCGGCCGCACGGGCAAGATGTTCGCCCATCAGCACTATGGCGTGTCGCCGGACATCGTCGCGATCGCCAAGGGCATCTCCAGCGCCTACATGCCGATCGCCGCGACCGTGGTGAAGAACTCGGTGTTCGACAGCTTCTACGGCGATCCGTCGGAGGACCGGCAGGTGGCGCAGGTGAACACCTATGGCGGCCATCCGGTCGCCGCCGCCGTCGCGCTGCGCAACATCGAGATCCTGGAGGCCGAGCGCCTGGTCGAGCGCGCCGCCGAGACCGGGGCGTATCTGATGGACGGGCTGCGCGGGCTGACGCGGCACGCCATGGTGGGCGATGTGCGCGGCAAGGGCCTGCTGCAGGCGATCGAGCTGGTGAAGGACCGCGCCGCCAAGGAGCCGGTGGATGCATCGGTGATCGCTCGGGTGGTGGAGTTCTGCCGCGAGCAGGGGGTGATCGTCGGGCGCGGTGGCGGCGGGCGGCGCTTCGGCAATGTCATCGTGCTGTCGCCGCCGCTGGTGATCACGCGCGCCGAGTGCGACCGGCTGGTGGACACGCTGGATCGTGCGCTGACGGCGGTGGCGGGGTGACGGCGGCGGGGGTGTCTCAGCGGCGTCTCGTTTCGCGGTGGGGGAGACGGTGGTGCGCTGGGGTGAGTCGCTGGTGGCGGACAAAGTAGCATTTGCACGCGCGGATGCACGCAAGGTCCTATCGTCATGGCCGGGCTTGTCCCGGCCATCCGAAGCGGCGTACTGCCGAAACTGATGGCCGGGACAGGCCCGGCCATGACGATCGAGAAGCGTGCGAAGACGTTGCTTTACAGTTACGAACCTCGACGCGCCGATCAGCCGGCCGCGGTGGCTGCTCCAGCAGGAGCGTCGAGCGCGCGCAAGGTCGGGCTGATCCCGGTGACGATGGCGTGCACCAGTTCCGGCTCCGGAGGGCCGAAATCGCACTTGGCCGGCAGGCCACCCAGGGAGCGGATCAGCGCGGCGCGGCGCGGGTAGATGATCGCGTACTGATCGGCCTCGGCGAGCGGGTCGGGCTGCGGCCACGCTTCCTCCACCGGCGCTGGCGCGGACGGCGGTGGTGGCGGTTCCGCCATCGGCGCAGGCGGGGTGCGGCCCAGTGCGTCCGCCATCAGGCCAATGGTGCAATGCTCGAGCCAGGCGGCCTTGTCGAGGGAGACGTTGTCCGCCTCGCGCTTCCGACGGTCGGCCTGGACGCGCAGCAGCAGCGAGCGGGCGCCGCGCGACTGGCGCATCATTTGCGCGGCCTGGGCGGTGCATTTCAGGACGCGCGGGGTATCCGCCGGGTGCTCCCGGGCCAGCCGCAGGCAGTCCAGTGCCTGGGCACTGGCGGCGACGAACTGGGCGGCGAGGTCGGCCTCTTCGCCATTGGCGGGCAGCAGGGATGCGACCACCGGGTCATGCCCGGTGGCAATGTCGCCGCCTGCTTGCCCATACCGGTCAAAGCTTCTGAGTTCGAACCTCCGGCGAAGTCTCTTGGCCTCAGTTCCGTACCAGAGTGCGGCGATAGCAAGGTTCACGTCTCGCTGGCCTGGAGAGGGCAGAGCTGCGAGAGCCTTCACCCAAGCGTCGAGCGGTGCATCCCGGCTCGTCGGAGTCGGCAGCCCGTTTTTGCCACCTAAGCGGGCAAGTCTTTCAATTGTGTATTGCACGGACTCGGCCATGTTGCTTTCCGGTTGACGTAGTCCAAACGCGAGCGGATCGCGTCGCGAAGGTGGAGGACGATGCTTCGCGGCATGTCAAAACACTTGCAGCGCCCCTGCTCCGATCCTGTCCCTCAGCATGGGGTTCAGTCTGGCGCGCGTCATCACATCGGTTCCGTCCGAGGATATCGTTGGCCAGATACTGGACGTCGGCCAATTCGGTCGGACCGAAGCGCGGGTTGTCGGTGGCGAAGAAAAGATAGACATCACCGTCCAGCCGGGCCTCGTGGCGGACCACGGAGCCGAACAGGCAGAGCCGGCCAACGCCGATCTGATGAAGATCGGCTTCGTCGGCGCGAAGCTTCGCAATTGCATCGTCCCGTCGCATGACAAGCCTCCGGAAGCGCAACTTGCCCGTGCTGTCTTCGAACCCGCGACTTCAATCCAGGGGGTTGGGACGAGCCAATTACCAGAGCCTGCTTGTACCCCTGAATGCCCGCCCCCGCGGGCATAACGACCTTATATACCATTGCCGCAGCCAGTCCGGCATACGCTGCACTGTCGTGTGGCCGCTGGCCGTGGAACCGCTCCGCCTCCTGCGGCCCTTGTGGCCCTCCGTTCTGTCTCCGTGTTAAAATTGCGGACACGCCACCAGGCACAGCGCGCCGAAGAGGGAGAGAATACGGCCGACGGCGAGGAAGACGTGGGTGGCCGGCACAAGGCCGGCCATGACGGTTTGTTGCGGTCGGGTGCTGCGGTGTGTGGGCGGTGGGGTGGCGGGGCTGCGGTGTGTGGCGTGGGGTGCTGGGCTGCGGTGTGCGTGCGTCGCCCCATTGCGGTTCGGTGTGCGCTGCTTCCTCATTCCGTCGCGGCCCGCTACGCCTGCACCACCCCGCCATATACCGCCTACTCACCGGCTCCCCCGTCTCGAACGGGGTCTTCAGACCGAACTCCTTCGCCATGTTGTGCACTGCCGGGAACACCTCCTGGCCGGGCAGCCGCGGCTCGCTCTGCCTGATCGGCCCGAATGCTGCTATGAGTTGCGCCCACGTATAGGCAACCACAATGACCGCGACGGACGACATCATTGCCATCCTGCGCGCGGCCCTGCCCGGCCTGCGGGAGGAGTGGCCGATCCGCTCGCTTGCCTTGTTCGGCTCGCGGGTCCGGGACGACGCAACTGCCAACAGCGATCTTGATGTCCTGGTGGAGTTCGCGCGGCCGGTCGCGCTTTCGTCCTTTCTCGCGCTAGAGGCGAGGCTGGCGGCAATCACGGGACTGCGCGTCGATCTGGTGTCGGCGGCGGCGCTCAAACCCTATATGGGCGAACGCGTGCGGGCCGAGGCGGTCGCCCTGTGACGGCGCCTCGTGATTACCGCGATTTCCTCAACGATATGGTGCTGGCCTGCCGGTCGATCATCCGCTTCGTCGAAGGGATTACACTCGATGGCTACCTGGCCGACGAGAAGACCCGCTACGCGGTGATGCGGGCGTATGAGATTTTCGGCGAGGCGGTCCGGCACCTGCCGGAGGCGCTGACGTTGGCCAATCCCGAAATTCCATGGGCCACAATGGCCGCTGTGCGGAATCGTATCGTGCACGGCTATTTCGGCATCGATAACTCGATCCTATTCACCACGATTGATCAAGACCTGAAGCCATTGCTGCCGCGCCTTGAGGCGCTGGCGCGCGCGCATGGCGTATCCTGACGAGAGCACGTCCGAACGAGACACGACCGGCACGTATCCTGGTCTCGGACACGTCGGCTTCGCGGCATGTGCAGAACACGTGTAGTCGGCCTTTAACTCGATCGCTGTCCCGCAGCGTCGGGATGAGGCTGGCCCGCGTCATCACGTCGGTTTCCGTGCCGAGGATTTCGCTGACACGATCCTGGACGTCGACCAATTCGATGCAGACTGAAGCGCGGGTTGTCACCTATCGACATGCAAACAGATCGAGCATTCGTCTCCTCCGGCCTGCCCGTTGCGTTGCGCGACGGCCTGAAGGCGTTCGCCGCGGCCGCGACCGATGCAGATGCAGGATCGTGGTCGAGCGCGCGGTGACCCGTCTGCTCGAACAGGAGGCACGCGAGCCGCCGGCGCTGGGCCTCGTGCTGCGCAAGTTGCGCGACGCCGAGGGGACGCTGCGTCAGGAGGGGGTCAGCGGCATCTGGGTGTTCGGGTCGGTCGCGCGCGGCGAAGCCCGGCCAGACAGCGATATCGATATCGCATTGGAGATCGATCCGGATCGCAAGCCGACGTTGTTCACCCTGGCGCGCCTGCAGGAACTGGTCGAGACGCGACTTGGCGCCAAAGTCGATATCGGCTTGCGCCGCGACCTCCGCCCGCATGTGACACAAGCGTTTGAGCGTGATGCAGTGCGGGTGTTTTGACGCGGTCGCTCGCCGAGCGACTGGCCGATATACTGGAGGAGCACGCGATCTGATCGACATTGCAGGTGCGATGGATGACGGTGCGTTCCATGCGCTGCCGAACGCCGACCGCATCGCATACCGGGCGCTCAAGAATGCATTGAGCGAACTCGGCGAGGCGGTGAAGGCACTGCCTCGCGAGGTGACCGAGCGGCATCCCGATGTCGATTGGCGTGGCTTTGCCGGCTTGCGTGACGTTGTCGCGCACGGTTATTTCGGACTGCGACAGGAGTTGCTCTGGCCGATCGTGCGCGAGGAAGTGCCGCGGTTGCTTGCGTCGGTGGAAGCCGAGCTGAAGGGGCCGGGCTGATGTGTGCCGGGCTACGCTGCGGTCGTCACACTTGACGGAAGAGTTGGAGCGCTATCAGACCGCCCACACGGTCGCCATATGTGGTTGCCCTGACTCCCTGCCGCCCGCTACGGTGCCGCCGGAGCAGTGAGAACACAGCATGAACGACCTCTTCAACGCCGGCCAGGGCAACCTGGGGGCAAAGGCGCCCGCAACGGCGGGGAGGACTACTCCGCCAAGGACATCGAGGTCCTGGAGGGGCTGGAGCCGGTCCGTCGCCGCCCCGGCATGTATATCGGCGGCACCGACGAGACGGCGCTGCACCATCTGGCCGCCGAAATGCTCGACAACGCGATGGACGAGGCGGTGGCCGGGCACGCCGGCTTCATCGAGGTGACGCTGGAGCCGGGCAACTGGCTGACGGTGCGCGACAACGGCCGCGGCATCCCGGTGGACCCGCATCCGAAATTCAAGCATCTCAGTGCGTTGGAAGTGATCATGACCACGCTGCATTCGGGCGGCAAGTTCGGGGGCAAGGCCTACGCCACCTCCGGCGGCCTGCATGGCGTCGGCAGTTCGGTGGTCAACGCGCTGTCCGAGGCCATGGAGGTGGAGGTCGCGCGCGACCGCGTGCTGTGGAAGCAGAGCTACGCCCGCGGCAAGCCGACCACCAAGCTGATCAATGCGGGGCCGGTGCACAACCGGCGGGGCACCTCGATCCGCTGCAAGCCGGACCCGAAGGTGTTCGGCGCCATCGCCTTCAGCCCGGCGCGGCTGTACCGGCTGTGCCGCTCCAAGGCCTACCTGTTCCGCGGCGTGCAGATCCGCTGGGCCTGCGATCCGGCGCTGCTGCGGGGCGCAAAGGACGACACGCCGGCCGAGGCGGTGCTGCATTTCCCGGGCGGGCTGCGCGACAGCCTGGAGGCGGAGATCGGCGCGACGCCGCGCGTGCTGCCGCAGCTTTGGGCGGGCGAGGCCGACCTGCCGGCCAGCCCCGACGGCGAGGCGGCCGGCCGGCTGGAATGGGCCGCCGTCTGGCTGGAGGAGGGCGAGGGTTTCCTGCACTCCTACTGCAACACCATCCCCACCACGCAGGGCGGCACGCATGAGGCGGGATTCCGCGCCGCGCTGGTGAAGGGCCTGCGCGCCTGGGGCGAGCAGAAGGGCAACCGCCGAGCCGCGCAGGTGGTGGCCGAGGACCTGCTGGGGCCGATGGCGGGGAAACTGTCGGTGTTCCTGCGCGATCCGCAGTTCCAGGGCCAGACCAAGGAGAAGCTCACCAGCAACGAGGCGGCGCGCCTGGTCGAGACCGCGCTGCGCGACCGCTTCGACCACTGGCTGGCCGGCGACCCGGCGCAGGCCGACAACCTGCTGGCCTTCGTCATCGAGCGGGCGGAGGAACGGCTGCGGCGGCGCGAAAGCAAGGACACCGCGCGAAAATCGGCGACGCGGCGGTTGCGGCTGCCCGGCAAGCTCACCGACTGCACGCGGGAAAATGCCGCGGAAACAGAGATTTTCCTGGTGGAGGGCGATTCCGCCGGCGGCTCGGCCAAGCAGGCGCGCAACCGGGAGACCCAGGCGGTGCTGCCGCTGCGGGGCAAGATCCTGAACGTGGCGAGCGCATCGGCCGACAAGCTGCGGCAGAACCAGGAGCTGAAGGACCTGATCGAGGCGCTGGGCTGCGGCGTCGGCGACCGGTTCGATCGTGCGAAGCTGCGCTACGGCCGCGTCATCATCATGACCGACGCGGATGTTGACGGCGCGCATATCGCCTCGCTGCTGATCACCTTCTTCTACCGCGAGCTGCCGGAACTGGTGCGGCATGGGCACATCTACCTGGCGCAGCCGCCGCTGTATCGCCTGACCCAGGGCGCCAAGTCGGTCTACGCGATGAACGACGCCGACCGGGAGGCGAAGACGCGACGAGAATTCAAGGCGGGGGCGAAGGTGGAGGTGAGCCGATTCAAGGGCTTGGGCGAGATGCCTCCCTCGCAGCTGAAGGAGACCACGATGGATCCGGCGAAGCGGACGCTGCTGAAGGTGGTGGCGCTGGCGGAGGAGCGGGCGAAGACCAGCGCATTGGTGGAGAGCCTGATGGGGCGGCGGCCGGAGCTGCGGTTTGCGTTCATCCAGGAGCGGGCGCGGACGGTGGAAGAGGTGGATGTGTGACGCCAGCGGACGCTGTCCCCGGTTGATAATTTCCCGGTATTTTAGTTGACAACATCCCCGGATTTCTGATAACGACTGCCAAAGCAATTCAGGGATTGCTCGAATGCCTCACGCCGCCCTCGTGACCCTTACGGCAAGGCCGCTTGAGTGGATTCTGGGCGATGGGGGTTCTCGTGACTGGCGTCTGAATGCGGAACGCGCGCGTCAGTGCGAATACCTCGTTTGCACGCAGAATCGCCACAACGCCGACTTCGGGGCGCCGACCGCACCGCACGGTGCGGCGTTCCTGATCGGCCGCATTTCCGATGTGGTCCAGTCGCCGGAGCGGCATGATCGCTGGCTGGTAAAGATCAGCGAATACATCGAATGTAACCTACCGAACATCTGGAGAAAATCCGGACATTTACGCTACCCGGTCTGGTACACAACCCTCGAGGCACTCGGTATCGACCTCGGCGCACTCCCGCCATTCAGGCCCATGCCGCTCACTGGTGCCGGTGGTATGAGTGAACGACCTGCCCAAGCTGTCACTGCGCCATCCAACTGGATGCAGACGAGCCAGAACGTGGTCAAACCCGCAGGGGATCGGCGCGCGCGCGCACCATCCCCTGGCGGCCAAGATGCGTGGCGCCGAATGGACGCGATCTTGGACCAGATCGACCGGGTTCCTGACCTGCCGACACCATTGGACCCCTTTGATTGGGACGAGCATGGCCTGCCGCGATGATTGCGGTGGATACCTCTGCGATCGTTGCCATCGTGCTGAATGAACCGGAGCGTGCAATGTTCAGGAACGCCATTCAGCGCGTGGCGAAGGCACTGATCAGCACCGTTTCGGTCCTCGAGATCAAGATGGTCGTCCATGGGCGGCGAGGGGCCCGTGCTGTGGTCTTCGTGGACGACTTCGTCAATCTCCCCATGTTCGAGATTGTCCCTCCCGGTCTGGCCGACATGGATGCGGCCTATGCCGCGTTCATCGCCTTCGGCAAGGGCAGCGGGCATCCGGCCGCGCTGAATTTCGGCGATGTGTTCTCGTACGCCTTGGCAAAGGCGCGGAACCTGCCATTGCTTTTCAAAGGCAACGACTTCGCCGAGACCGATATCCAGCCGGCGGTGGCAGCGTCCGCATGAGGCGCAGCTTCACCAGATCGTCCGAACCCCATACTGCGCGAAAACCGCATCATCGGTGATGATCGTCAGGTCATGGCGGATCGCGGTGGCAATCAGCATGCGGTCCATCGGGTCCTTGTGCAGCGGCGGCAAGCGGTTGGCCTGCTCTGCCTCATCCCAGGCAAGCGGTCGCGCTGTGAAACCCTGTGCCCGCAACAGCAGGCTCAGCGAGGGATAATCGCCCCAGACGGCGGGCAGCTTGCCCAGCGCGACCTTGCGGGTGATCTCCCACACCGTGATCGACGACACCTGCACGTCGCCACCGCGCATGATCGGTGCCGCGTTCGGCATGCGGCGCTCAGGATCCTCGGCGGCGAGGAAGACAATCAGCGCACAGGCATCGGCGAGATAACCCGTGGTCATCCCCAACCTTCTTCGGCCAATTCGCCATCACCGAGTGGTGCGAACAGAGCCGGATCGTAGACAAAGTCCTGCCAACCCGGCGCCGTATGCAGGATGCCGGGACTGCGAGCTTGCGGCTGTGTTATGCGGACCAGCTTCGCGATCGGCTGGCCGTTGCGGGCGATCGTGACCTCCTCGCCATGCTCCACCTCTGCAAGCAGCGCAGACAGGGTGCTCTTCGCCTCGTGCACGTTGACGGTCTTCATGACTGGCTGCCCTTAGCTAACTCAGGACTAATCTACGACCTCGCAAACTATCCGTCAACCGCCAGCTCGCGACAGACGCGTCCAGCCGCGCGCCACGCCAGCCAGGACCACCCCGGCCGGCAGAAGGGCGGCGAGACGGAACGTCCCGGCGAAACCGTCCAGGAACGCGCCGGCCGCCCCGTCGCCAACGGCCAGCGAATGGCCCTGGAGGGTCTGGAAGATCAGCATCAGCAGCGTCGCGCCGGTCACCGTGCCGATCGTCCGTGTCATCATCACCAGGCTTCCGGCGACGCCGCGATCGGCGCGCGGGATGGCGTTGGTGACGATGTCGAAGTACGCCACCTGGAACAGACCGACGCCGAAGCCCTGCAGCAGCATCGCCCCGGCCAGCACCGGGATGTCCGGTTCGGGCTCTGCGGTGCCGATCAGGACCTGTCCCGTTGCCATCGCCCCGGCCCCGATCACCGCGAGCAGCCGCGGCGGTATCCGGGATGCAAGCCGCGCGGCAAGCGGAGCAGCCAGCGCCGTTCCGGCAGGCGATGCGGCGAGCAGCAGGCCGGTCTCGTGCGCCGACAATCCGCCGAAGCGGCTGAGATAGAACGGCACCAGCAGCAGCACCGAGAATCCCGCCAGATTCAGTGCCGCGTGGCCCGCGTTCAGCAGCGAAAAATCCAGGTCGCGGAACAACCGCAGATCGATGATCGGCCGAAAGGACCGCTTTTCCTGCGCGATGAAGCCGCCGGTTGCGACCAGGCACACGAGCGCGGACAGCGCGAACAGCAGGCTGCTTTCGGCCACGCGCTGCAACTGGTTGAGCGCGAGCAACATGGCGCTGATTGCCAGCACCAGCAGAAATCCCCCCGCCGCATCGAATTTCTCGCGCTTCGCAGGGCGCGTATCGGGCGGCAATACCCAGCCCAGTGCGAATGCCGCGAATGCAAGCGGCGCGCGGAACCAGAACACGGCCGGCCAGTCGATCAGCGGCACCAGCCACCCGGCGATCAAAGGTCCCAGCGCTCCGCCGATGCCGATGACCATCGTGTAGTGGCCGAGGATCCGGATCCGGTGCGATTCAGTGTAGAGGCTGGTCGCGAGTGCCGGCCCACAGCTCAACACGAGCGCCGCCCCCACGCCCTGCAGCACCCGCGCGGCCAGCAACGCGCCATAGCTCGGCGCCAGGGCACACAGCACAAATGCCATCGTGCTCCAGGCGCTGCCGGCCAGAAAGATGCGGCGATAGCCAAGCATGTCGCCGACGCGGCCGAACACCAGCATCAGCGCGGCATAGGTGAGCGTGTAGGAAATGACGACCCACTGGATCGCCGGAACCGGCAGTCCGAATGCCCGCGTGATGTAGGGGAACGCGAAGTTGACGGACGAGTCAAACGGCACCACAAGCGTGCCGAGTGCAACCACCAGCACGCCGAAGCCCGGATGGGAGACAAGCAAAGAGCCAGGGCGCATCACGCGCACCTGGCTCCGATCGGCGAGACGTCGCGTCTCAGACGGACTTCTTCAGCGACGGCGAAGCCTTGAAGCGCACGGTCTTGCCGGCCTTTACCTTGATCGACTCGCCGGTGCGCGGGTTGAGCCCCTTGCGCGCCTTGGTCTTGCGCACGGTAAAGGTCCCGAAGCTCGGCAGCGTGAACTTGCCGGATTTCTTCAGCTCCTTGACGACCGCGTCCATCAGCTCGCCTGCCGCGCGGTTGGCCGCCGCGCCGGTCAATTCGGCCGAATCCTGAAGCACCTGGGCAATGAAGGCTTTCGACATGCTGTCTCCCCGCTCGATCAAGTTGGTGACGCGGCCGACGGTGAGGGGATCATCCATCCCACACCGCGAATCGCCGCGTCATTGCAATGGTTTTAGACGGCCCTCGGAAATTCCGCCAGCCCCTCTGGAAGTTTCCGTAGGGCTGGGCCGATGGCGTTGCTTCGAGCCGGCATGCGGCAAGAAAGCGTGTCCGACTACAGCACGCCGTGGCGGGCGTAGACCGCGTGCAGACTCTCGCCGGCTTCGAGTTCTGCCCGAGTCGTATCCTCCGCGGCGATCTTGTCGAGCGCGGCACGGAACACGGCATCCGCTTTCTCGGCCGGGACGAACACGACGCCGTCGATGTCGCCCATCACCCAGTCGCCAGGCGATACGCGCACACCCGCGATGTCGATCGGTGTGTCCTTCTGGACCATTTCGGCACGGCCCTTGGTGTCGAGCGGGCCGATCCCGCCATGGAACACCGGAAACCGCATCGCCCGGATGCGCGCCACGTCGCGCACCAGCCCGTCGGTCACGCAGCCGGCCGCGCCGCGCGCGCGGGCAGCGGTGGACAGCAACTCACCCCAGGGTGCGATCCAGTCCGTGGGGCCGTCGCATGCGAGCACGGGCACCTCGCCCGGCTTCAGATCATCGATCAGGTCCATTTCGAGCTGGTAGGGATTGTTCCCCGAGGACGCCGCGTCGTTCGTTGCCGCATAGCGGCCGGTGCGCACGCGGCCGAGCAGAACGAGCGCTTCGTCGAGCGGCCGGACAAACGGCTGGAGCGCCTGGTGCATCAGGCCGAAACTGTCGAGCACATCCGAGAGCACCGGCGTGTAGAGCAGCCGCCGCAGGTCCTCGATTGGTGGCAACGTGACGCTCATGGCAATCCTCGCGCGATGATTCCGAGAGCGTATACCGGTTCGGCAGCCGGCGCGCAGCCCGCCGCGCGGACGATTGCCTCTCCGGGTTGCTTGCTTCAGGCTGGGTCTTTCGCGGCGAGAGAACCACACGGGAGGAACGAACATGGCGATCTTCGTCATCGGCGGCACCGGCTTCATCGGCCTGCGGGTGATCCGCCTGCTGGCTGCACGCGGCGAGGAGATCGTGTGCATGGACATCAATCCCGGTGCCGCGTCGTTCGACGATCTGGGCAAGCAGGTCCGCGTGATGCGCGGCGACGTGACGCAGTTCGACGACGTGATGTCCGCCACCGTCAGCGCGAAGCCGAGCCGGATCATCAACCTGTCGTATTTCCTCGGCAGCGAGCACGCCCCGCATGTGGCGATGAAGCTGAACATCCTCGGCATGGACAACTGCTTCGAGGCTGCCCGGCTCGCCGGCGTGCAGCGCGTGGTGTTCGCAAGCTCGCTCGCGGTGAACGGCATGCAGAAGCACTACGGCGATCGCATGGTCACCGAGGACGACTACCGCCACGGCGAAGTGCAGTACGCGATGCACAAGATCTTCAACGAGTGGCAGGCGCAAGACTACAACGAGAAATACGGCATGACGATCACCGCCGTGCGGCCGGCGAACGTCACCGGGCCGGACAAGGTGCGCGGGTCGGTGGATCATGTGAACATCATCACGCAGCCGGCGCAGGGCAAGCCGATCTCGTTTCCCTACCAGGACGCGATGCGCTGTCCGATCCATGTCGACGACATCGCCGAGGTGTTCACACGGGTACTGCTGGCGGACAAGCCGCGCCACGCGGTGTACAGTTCCGGCGGGGTGGCGGTCAGTCTGGGCGAGATCGCCGACCTCGTGCGCGAATTCCTGCCCGATGCGCGCATCAGCTTCGAGCACGAGACCGGGGGAAGGGCGAATTCCGGCAATTACCTGATCGACAACACCCGGCTGGTGCAGGAGTTCGGCGTGCAGTACCTGCCGTATCGCCAGCGCGTGCTGCAGATCATCAACGACATCCGCCGCCAGGTCGGGCTGCCGATCGTGTCCGGCTGAACCATGACCGATGCTCCAATTCGTCATGGCCGTCCCCGGACTTGATCCGGGGATCAGGCCCGGCCATCCACGACGCTCTTTCGAATGCCGTTGAGAAACGCGACTTGCCGGCCCCAGTGCGCCCCCCACTTGGCCCCGCGCAATGACCAAGGGCGTGAGTCCGCTGCGCCTCGTCGCGGCGTTTACCCTGCTGCTGTTGGCGCGGTCTGCGCTTGCGCAGCCGTCTGCTGCCAGCGTGGATTGGTCGCATGCGCAGCCGATCAACGTCCTGATGGTCGATAGCAAATTCATTCCGGACCGGCTGACCTTCCGTCACGGCACGCCCTATCAGCTGCACCTGGAGAACCACGGCAAGGATATGCACGAGTTCACCGCGCCGGCGTTTCTGGCCGATGCGATCGTGCGTGACCCAAGCATTCTTGCGAACGGCGGGCAGGACATCGTCGTGCAGCCGGGCACCAGCGTCGACGTCGATCTCGTGCCGCTCAAGGCAGGCACCTATCCGCTGATCTGCGCCGACCACGACTGGGCCGACATGACCGGGGAGATCACCGTCGAGTAGCAGTGCATCTGTTGATGTCGTCCGCCGATATGTTGCGGGCGCCGTGCAGGACGCGCCTGATCTCCAGCACTCGGACGGGCACGACATTGAAGATCAGGTAGCGGCCGAATACGATGCACCGAACGCCTTTGCCCAATCCTGGCCGCAACGGTGCCGCCCGAGGGAGTTCGGCAATTTGTACCAGTGGCCCGAACCAATGACCTTCCATCGCCACTCGCGTTCGTTCCGTCATGGCCGGGCTTGCCCGGCCATCTCAAGCGGCACCCTGCCACGACAGATGGCCGGGACAAGCCCGGCCATGACGGACCAAGGACAGTGGAAAGCGTCAAAAGAAACGGCGTTTGCAATTCGCCTGCATCGATCGCGCAGCTCGGCGATGAATGTGACAGCGCGCCCTGGGTTGTCGCGAGCGATGAAGTCGCCGATTTCCTCAATGTCCCGCTCGCCCTGACGGCTGAAGCGGTATTGCATCAAGCACGTCGGCGTTTCGTCATGCTGCGATATTTTGTTTCAAGTCGGTCGAGGACTGCCTCACCTGGCTCATCGGAGAGGCCGCTGGCACGGCCTTGGTCGAGCAGACGGCGCAATTCGAGTTGGCGCTGCCTATCCTGGTCTTCCAGCAGGCGCAGCGCGTCGCGTACAACTTCGCTGGCGTTGTTGTAGCGCCCGCCGGTCACCTGGGCGTCGATGAATTCCTCGAAGTGCTCGCCGAGGGCGAAGCTGCGGGGCATGAGGTGGCGTTCCTGTTGATCCAATGTTTGATAATAGTTATCATTCATGGCTGCTGTAAGCCCCAAACGGGCGCCGAGACTGTGCACTGTCGCCGTGGACACCGAGTGGGGCCGCTCGGGATTAAGCAAGCGGAATGACAATCGACGTGACGATCGCCGCCGACGGGCGGATGTCCGGATCAGGGGCGAAAGGAGCCAGCGTTGCCGACGCTTGACAGTTTGCTCGCTGATAGCGAATATGCGTCGTGGCGTTGATCATCCCGCCACGTCGTCGCCGGGCGTTTGCCGCCATGCCGCGCGCGGATGCAAAGCGCCTGCATGCCCGGCTGGAGCGTATCGCGGAAGACCCGCTGGCACCGCATATCGGCGTCAAGCCTTTGGTTGGACGAGTGGGGGTATTTCGCGTGCGGCAGGGAGATTGGCGCGCCGTGTACTCCAGCGAGGATGGCGACTTGATTGTTGAACGGATAGGGCACCGCAAGATGGTATATCGATGAATGCACCGTGGCCGCGGCCTATCGCGGAGACCAACACGACTGTCACGCTGCGCAAGCGTGATTGGAAGGCGCTGATCGCGCGGCTCGAGAATCTGGAAGACCTCGCCGCCATAGACGAGCGGCTCGCGCATGAGAAGAAGGTCGGCAAGGACGTTGCGCGACGTGACTACATGACCGGCGACGAGTTGCGGCGCATCCTGGACGATGAGAGCCCGGTGAAGGTCTGGCGCGAGAAGCGCGGACTGTCGCAGCGTGCGCTGGCGGAGCAGGCCGGCGTCAGCCCGAGCTACCTGGCGGAAATCGAGACCGGGAAGAAGCCGGGGAGCGCGGACGCATTGCGCAAGCTGTCCCGGGTGCTGGCGATTCCGATGGAGAACCTTGTGTCGCGGCCATAGTGATCAGCGGCCCGCAACGACGATCAGCAGCTTCGCCTTGACGAAGTCTGGCGGCTGGCTCAGCGAGCCCAGCAGCCATTCCCGGACTTCGGGTGATCTGCAAGGCCTTATGACTTTGGATGCAGGATTAGCGGCCTTACCGGTGCACTGCGGGACCGGTCGAGGGCGACCTGGCGGCGCGATGTGCTAGGCTGCCATGCCTGTACGGAGACCGATCATGTCCGATAAGTTCGATTTCACTGTCATTCTTGAACCGCAAGCCGAGGGTGGCTTCACGGTAAGCGTGCCTGCGTTGCCGGAGGTGGTGACAGAAGGAGAAAACGAAGCGGAAGCCATGGCAACGGCGGAAGAGGCCATCCGCGCCGTGCTGGCCTACCGGCGGGACCATGGGATTCCTATTCCCGGCGACACTCAGCCACAACTGCGTAAGATCACCGTTGCGGCATGAGTCAATCGCTACCTGCCGTCAATGCACGACAGGGGCTTGCCGCGCTACGGCGCGCCGGGTTCGTCGTGGACCGGATTGTCGGCAGCCATCATGTGGTGGTTCATCCCGGCGACGCTCGCCGAACGGTCACCGTGCCATTTCACGGTGCTCGGAGTTTATGATTCAATCGGCACAGAACAAATTGAGTCGCTCAAGCAGGCCCAATAAGGAAGGGTCAACCGTGGACTCTGTGAGCTGCTCTACCAACATTGGTTCAGTCAACGACACCTTCAGATTTTGCTGTAAGAAGTCATTAAACCTTGATAGTATATCTTTGCCGGGACCCCGGGCGAGGCGGTAATCCAGGCTCGTCCACATTCTATCAAACTGCATTTGGAACCGTTCGGCAATCGTATTGCGGTCCATTCTATTACCTTGTTCGCGAGAGTACTCCTGAACGCTGCCCTCGCACCGGGTTAGCACCCTAATTCTGAATTCCTCCGTAATGCTCCGCATCCAACCAATCACGTCTGCATGGCTTATCGACGGACCTTTCTCTTCTGTCTTGGCATATAATCGCCGTTCGATAGCGCGTCGGATCGCGTCCGGCACAAGGAGATAATTCTCGATTTCCTTCCGTCCAAGAACGGTACAGTGAATTCGCTCCGCCTTCGCACCGTCCAAGAATGCTGCCACTTCCTCTTCACAACGATAATCTCGGTCGAACAAGCAAAACGCTTCGATTTGCAAATCGAGGATTCGCTCGAATGCCCAGACCGCATCATGCGCACGGCGCCACTGAGAAAATCCACCGAGACTGACGATGGGAGTTCCCTGCGGGTTCGCTAAATGTCCAAACCTTAAGCGTGATGCAATTCTGCGCAGCAAGCCTCCATCTTTACCTTCCACAAATACCACTCTGCGGGCCCTTGCGATCCTGGCGAAGTCTGCATTGTCGGCTGATCCGATATAGTGATAGAGGTTGGTATACTCTTCTTCTGAGCGGATCCGTTTTCCTGTTTTATACTGCGGGTTTATCGATACAATTTCGTCAGCTTCAGCAGCATTGACTATCTCGACAGAGTGTGTTGCCATTATATATTGCGAAAATCGACTGCGCACATTGCGTAGGAGACGGTGTTGAAGATCAGGGTGCTGATATATGTCGGGCTCGTCAATGATAAGAATCGATTGCGGAGTTCCTCGTCGCAGATGGGTCTGGATTTGCATCCTCACCTGAAATCCAAAGCCGGCCCATTGAACTTCGCGATCAATCCGCTCCTCGCTGTAGAACATTTCGACAATCGGTGGGCTTGAGCGACGCAGTTCCGGCTTTTTCAATCGGATTGTCGGCCACGCATTTTCAATGTCCTCACGAAAGCTGTCGAACTCCTGATCAGTCCTGCGCAGCCATATATTCCTCATAGCGCGGCTAGCAAGACGCGTTGTAGCGTTGCGCTGAACCGTCTCATCCCTAACCCAGGGCTCTTCAGCTTCTAAGGGGGCAAGCGTTGGGATGATCACCAAATCAATCGGAAATGCTCTTCTGAATTTCGAGCTGGTTGTCAGGCGGTTACCGCCATCGATATAGAAGCGCGTTTGCCGCTCTGGATGCAATCTGATTATTGCGTGGATTTTGTTGGTATGCTCAAAGTTGAGGACAGCATCATCATCGCTGTAGTTGTGAGTGATATTCGCCAACGAGAACGGCAACACATTGTCGGGGATTTCGTATCCGTAGAACACACCCCCGCCGTCGATCTGAATCAGCGAGGGGTTTCTGGTCCGGGTATTTCGATAACATGCCTCCAGCAGTCTGAATGCATCCAATATCGATGATTTTCCAGCGTTGTTTGGACCAACAAGAATGTTGCCTTTCCTTACGCGCAATTGAAAGGAGGGGTACTTTCGAAAGTTGGCAAGCTGTAGGTTTAGTATCAATTCTGATTACAACTACTTTCAGGATTCATGCCTCGCTGTGGCGGGGCAAAATATGTGATTGAACGCTACCTCATGGTGCCGCGAAACCCAGATGCTCTTCACTGACAGGCCAAACACTCCTCATAATCCGTCGCATTCGCCCCCGCCCCAGCCGCCACCAGCGGCAACTGCCCCATCCCATCATTCGCCGGCGCCAGCACCCCGGTGAACGCCGCCGGCGCCACCGCCTTCTCGCTCACATTGTCCGCCCGCTGCAGCGACAAACTCCGGCAGTAGTACAGCGACTTCACCCCCCGCTTCCACGCCATGAAATGGATCTGATGCAGATCCCGCTTATGCACATTCGCCGGCAGAAACACATTGACCGACTGGCTCTGGCAGATGAACGGCGCGCGATCCGCCGCATGCTCGATGATCCACCGCTGATCCAGCTCGAACGCCGTCTTGTAAACCGCCTTCTCCTGCTCGCTCAGAAAATCCAGATCCTGCACGCTGCCCTTGTTCAGCGTGATCGACGACCACACCTCGTCCGTATCCATCCCCTTCGCCGCCAGCAGCACCTGCAAATGCCGGTTGCGCACCGTAAAGCTCCCCGACAGCGTCTTCTGCAAGAACACATTCGCCGCGATCGGCTCGATCCCCGGCGACGAATTCCCCGCGATGATCGAAATCGAAGCGGTCGGCGCGATCGACATCTTATGCGAGAACCGCTCCATCACCCCGTATTCCGCCGCGTCGGGACACGGCCCGCGCTCGTCGGCCAGCACCAGCGACGCCAGATCCGCCTGCTCGCGGATATGCTTGAACATCCGCTTGTTCCAAACCTTCGCGACCACGCTCTCCCACGGCACGTTCTGCGACTGCAGGAACGAGTGGAACCCCATCACCCCCAGCCCCACGCTCCGCTCGCGCATCGCGGCATACTTCGCCTTCTCCATCCCGGCCGGCGCGCGATCGATGAAATCCTGCAGCACGTTGTCGAGGAACCGCATCACGTCCTCGATGAACGTGGGAGAATCCTTCCACTCGAACCAGCTTTCCAGGTTCAGCGAACACAGGCAGCACACCGCGGTGCGGTCCATGCCGTGCTGGTCGCGCCCCGTCGGCAGCGTGATCTCGGAACACAGGTTCGACGTCCGCACCTCGAGTCCCGCCAGCTTGTGATGCTCCGGCCGCGCGCGATTCACATGGTCCGAGAAGATCAGGTACGGCTCGCCGGTCTCGATCCGCGCGGTCAGGATCCGCACCCACAGCGCCCGCGCCGAGATCGACCGCACCACCGCCTCGTCCTTCGGCGACAGCAGCGGCCAGGCTTCGTCCGCCTCCACCGCGCGCATGAACGCATCCGACACCAGGATGCCGTGGTGCAGGTTCGGCGCCTTGCGATTCGGATCGCCCCCGGTCGGGCGGCGGATTTCCACGAACTCCTCGATCTCCGGATGCCAGACCGGCAGATAGACCGCCGCCGACCCGCGCCGCAGCGAACCCTGCGAGATCGCCAGCGTGAGCGAATCCATCACCCGGATGAACGGGATCACCCCGGACGTCTTGCCGACCGCGCCGACCTTCTCACCGATCGAGCGCAGATTGCCCCAATACGACCCGATGCCGCCGCCCTTGGACGCCAGCCAGACATTCTCGTTCCACAGCCCGACGATGCCCTCCAGGCTGTCGGACGCCTCGTTCAGGAAACACGAGATCGGCAGGCCGCGCTGCGTGCCGCCGTTCGACAGCACCGGCGTCGCCGGCATGAACCACAGCCGCGACATGTAGTCGTAGATGCGCTGCGCATGTCCGGCGTCGTCGCCGTAGTAGGAGGCCACCCGCGCGAACAGGTCCTGAAAATCCTCGCCGGGCATCAGGTAGCGGTCCGACAGCGTGGCGCGACCGAAATCGGTCAGCAGCGCGTCGCGCGAGCGGTCGATATGGACCTGATGGCGACCCGGCATCTGGACTGCATCGAGCACGGCGGACTCCTCCCGATTTGTTCCGACGGAGTGTCCGCCGCCATGGAAGAGTCTCGTCAATCAACATGTGGCACATCACTCCCGTTCGGGCCACAACATACATGTCTGTTGTGGCCACGCCACACCGTGGCTCCGGCGCAACCGAGCGCCTGGGGCAGAATCGGAAGTCTAGCGCTTCGGGCCGGCCGGCCCAAGCACCACAATCGCGTTCTTCCCATGTTCCACAGATTGGGGGTGGGCGTCAGGAATCCAGGCGCAACCGACTCGCCAGCAGTTCTCCCTGACCTTCCAGCACGGGATAGGCGGCAGCGGCCACCAGATGCCCGTTCACCCGCTTAAGCTCCCGCAGCAGGTCGAGATCGAGCGACGCCGCATCCACCTGCCCGCCCCTGAAGTGGGCCCGCGTGGCGGCCGTCTCCAAGTCGCGGAAAGCCTCCTTTTCCAGGGCGAGTTCGCGGGCCGCACGAGCATCCTCGGTCATGAACACCGCGGCGGCGGCACGCACCGTCGCGGCGAGCCGGGCCAGAAGACGGCGCGCCTCCACCCGCTCGTCCTCCGCCAGCGGAACGCCGCGCTTCAGCCGTTTCACCGCGTGCCCCATCACGTCACGGTCCACCACGTCGCCGGCAGCCTCCAGGTTGGTTGCGAACACCAGAATCTGCGACAGCCTACGATGATCCGCATCGGACAGCACCTCCGGGTCCAGTTCGGTGAGGTAGGCCTTGATCGAACTGTTCAGCCGATCCAGCACATCGTCGAGCCGCCGCACCTCGGCTATTCGTCGCCGGTCGGTGCTGCCCAGCGCATCCGCCGCCCCGTTCAGCATCGCCTCCAACGCATCGGCCATGCGCAACGCCTCCCGCGCGGCGCCGGCCAGCGCGATCGCGGGCGTCTCCAGTGCGGTCTGGTCCAGATAGCGCGGACGCGACGGGTCATCGGCTGTCACCCGCGCCGGCAGCAGCTTGCGCAGGACCCAGGCATAGGGACCCAGCGCCGGCAGGAACAGCGCCGCGAGGACCAGGTTGAACCCGGTATGGAAGTCGGCCACGGCGCGGGCCGGATCGGGCTCGATCTGCACCATCAGCGCGCCGATCCGGCGCAGCAGGACCAGCGCCACGATGCACCCGAGCAGGCGGTTGAACAGGTTGCCGAGCGGCAGCCGGCGCCCGACGGGGTCGTCGCCCGAGCCGCCCTCCAACACCGGGTTGATCGCGGTACCCAGATTGGCGCCCAGGACCAGCGCGAAGGCGGCATCCGGCGGAATCGCGCCCTTGGCCGCGAACGACATCACAAGCAGCACCACCGCGACCGAGGAATGCGCCGCCCAGGTCACGACCGCCGCCAGCAGCACGTCGAGTGCCGGCTCCGTGGTGATCGCGCCGAGAATCAGGCGCAGGCTGGGCATGTCCTCGTATGGTGTCATCAGCGACACAAGCTGGTGCAGCGACATCAGCATCAGCCCAAGCCCGATCGCGACCCGGCCCAGATCACGGGTCCGCGTCGCGGTGCCGCGGCGGAACAGGATGACGCCGAGCAGAATCAGCGCCGGGGCGATCTGGGCGACGTCGAACGACAGCACCTGGACGATCAGCGTGGTGCCGACATTGGCGCCCAGCATCACCGCGAGCGCCGGGACGAGCGCCACCGCGCCGCCGGCGGCAAAACCCGCCACCATCAGGCCGGTCGCGGTGCTGCTCTGCAGGATGGCGGTCACGCCCAGCCCGGCGGCGAACGCGGCCAGCCGGTTGCCCAGCGTGGTGCCGAGCCAGCGGCGCAGATCGGGGCCGAAGCCACGCTGGATGCCGGTCTGCACCATGTGCAGGCCCCACAACAGCAGCGCGACCGAGCCGGCGAGGTCGAGCAGGGTCCACATCGGTGGTCAGTTCCCCGGGTCAGGCCCGGGGACGTGCATCGGCGATTGGCGGCCGGCAGTCAACGACGTTGGCGATTGCACCCGCTCGTGATGGCTGGCCAAGAACCTGCCACAATGGCGGCACGGAGCGGGCCTGCCAGCTAACTCGTGCGGCGCAATTGCACCGGAACCCTCGACGGGACAAGGGTTGAAGTAGCCGGGGCCCGAGGGCCGGTTTGCCGGTAAGCTGCGGCCGACGGAAGCATTGCCGCAAGTGTGTCGTCGCGCCGCCAGAAATGGTGGAAAAGGGCGGCCGAAATATGCAACGCGATGAGGCCGAGGAGCAGGAAGCCGACGGTCTCGTGCACCACCAGGAGTTGCCGGGCGAGCGGACGATCCTGTCCGATCAGGGCCGGCAGCTGGCCGAGAAAGAACAGGTCCACTCGATCGCCGCGGGCGTTGGTCTGCAGAAGCCCTAGGATCGGCTGCGCCAGCAGGAGCGCGTAGAGCGCGTATTCGCTCCCCTGCGCCGCGAGTCGCATCGGCTGCGGCATGTCGGTGGGCCAGTTGGGGAATTTGGCGAACTGGCGCCAGACCAACCGGACGAGGGTGACCGCCCAGACGGTGACGCCGAACGACCGATGCAGCTGCAGAAGCGCTGTGTGCGAGGCCCTTGACGTCGCGAGGTCGATCGAGAAGGCGAGCACGAACACGAGCGTGATGAGGCCGACGGTCAGCCAGTGCAGCAATCGGGTGGTTGGATCGAACACGCGTTGTTCGGCGTCGCCGTCGGTGCGCAGCATGAATATCTCTCCTGGTGCCTGCAGGGCTTACGGACCTAAGACCGGATCGGGGGTGGGTCTATTCCCAGCGTCGATTGCGACGGTGATCTTGCGATGCGATGTCGCGCTTGGTAAAGGCTTGAACCAGGCTGCGCGGATCGTCGAAGTCGCGCGCCAGGTCCATGCTGTGCACCGCCACGACATCGTCACCCTCTCGGGCGAAGGGGAGCAGTGCACCTGCAGCGCGGGCCAGGAGGGTGTCATCTGCACCCGGCTAGCGGACCAGGGTAGGCACGACGCCTATTCCCGAACACATCAATGGGCAGGGTTGTGAGAAGCGCATGGATTATCGCGCGTCACCAATCGGTATGACCGTTAGACGCCGGTGACCGGCGACAACATACACCATGCGGCTATCAAAGGCGCTAAATCAACGACCGGACACTCGGCGGGTCGAATCAAGGAGAGAGACGATGGTGCTGGCCTTTCCATAGAACTGGCGTCGACTGGTGCTGAGCGCATCGGACTGGAATCCAACAAATCTTCTTGATTGGTCAACCGAGAAATGGAGAGTGTCATGAAAGCGCGCGAGTTGACAAAGCAGAGAGCTCTGGTGGAAGGTGCAACCGTTATCCGCGCCGGCGAAAACGAGAAGATGTCGATTATCACCGTGGCATCTTCCGCCTGTGCCGCGAGAAATCGTGCTGCTCCCCAGCAGAATTGCGCTCAACATTGTGCCGGTCAGCACGATTGCACGTCGTCGCATGATGTCGTCTCAATATGTGGGGTTGGATCAGGCGGCGAGGGTCGTGTCGACGATCGCGAGATGTGTCTAACCGTGAACCTGCCGCACGTTCGTCACACCGAGGAGCGAACGTAGCTTTCCGGGAGGAACATCTTTGATCGGGCCGGGGCTCGGCGCGGTGCCAGGAGCGGGCTGCGGGAATGCCGTCGACAGCGCGGTGTGAAATGCCACGTTGCCTTCGACCTTCTGCATGATTTGATGAATGTGCCCGTTCAGCACCGTTACTGACCCGAAGCGCTTGAGATAGGACAGCGCCTGGGCACTGTCATCGGTACCCCAGCCCCATTCCTGATACACGGTCCAGAGCGGGATGTGCGCGAACACGACGATCGGCTGGCTGCTCGAGCGGCCACGCAGATCCTTGTCCAGCCACTCGAGCTGTTCCTGTCCCAAATTGCCCAGACCGCCGGCCTTGAGGTCCTGCACGTTGTTTAGTCCGACAAAATGCACGCCCTGCTGGTCAAAGCTGTAGTAGCCCTTGCTGGCTCCTTTGGTGAATTGCTCGAAGAAGGCCTTGCCGTCCTCGTCGAGGACATCGTGCTCGCCCGGCACATAATGCGTATCGAGGCCGGCGCTCTTGATGATCTGCTCCGCGGTGTCGAACTGGCCGGCACGCGATAGGTGGCTGACATCGCCTGTATGGAGCAGCAGCGAAGAGTTACCCTTGAGCTGCGTCACATGTTCCATCGCCTCGCGCAGCGTGCCGGCCGTATCGGTGTTCGGCGGATTGGAGAAACCGATATGGCTGTCGCTGATCTGCACGAAGGTCAACTCACCACTCGCGGGCGGCGCGGCCATAGCACTGGCGCCGAACAACGCGGAGCGAGGCACGCCCCCGCTGACGGTCCAGAGCACGCCAGTGCCGGCCCAGAGCATGCATTTCAGGAACCCCCGGCGTTGCGTACCGGCGCTATCGTCAATCTCAGTCATCGAATCCATCGCGATCTCCTTTGGTGCTTCCTCCCGCATTGACCGGAGTCCGGAGCGGATTATTCCCGAGCGTCACCGCCATTGTTTGCTCTGAGCGAATGCGGATCGCGCCTCGCCCCACATAAGATCTGAGATAGATGGCGACGCCATTGGCGCGCTGAGCCGTAACAATAATGCATCGATACAAAGCCATCGTCGGACGCCTTCCCAGCCGACCACCGTGCAGCGGAAAGCCTGCGTCTTTCAGGTCGCGCACCGGCGGTGAGAGGTCCCAACCTCGCCGACAACCACGGCTTCACCGTGTGCGGATCACAAAGGCCATCGCAGACGATATGAATCAGGAATTTCGGGCGCGCGAGACAGGTAATACGAACGCCGATCCCCACCGGCGAACGTGAAACCGAGGAGTGAGACCCCGATGATCAGACTCATCGCAATTGCTACGGCGACGCTGGCAATTTCCACCGGCGCCGCAATGGCCGCAACCAATGGCTACGTCAATCCCGATCCGCTCCCCCGTTGGATGCCGGCGACCAACTCCGCCAGCTCGTCCAGCACGCCCACGCGTCGTGGGTTGCCGATGCGTGCTATTGTCAACGGTCATAATGTACAGCCCCGCGGCGATAACCTGAAAGCTCTCGGCTATTCTGATCTCACGTCGCAGGAGGCCGAGGAGGTCGATCGCCTTTATCGGCAACTCATGCATAACCACCTCGCCGCAGGCCGCATACCGTCTTGAGACGATACAGCGAACCGCTGGCCAAGTTTTTTGTCTGACTTATCAGCAAATTTGGCCGGGATGCCCAAGGCGTGGTGCGCGTGACGGATGCGGCTATACCCTGCGCGTGCCGCTGAAACGGGTGCACAAACCCGGCCCGGCCCATTGTCCCTTGCACGGTCAGATGTCTGTCGAGATACCGCCGGATGCCAACGACGCCGCAATCCAGCTGTGACCAAGAGAGCGCTTAAACGCTCGCGTCCCAGCTGCGTGCCGCATCCTGGGGCGGCTGATCGATGATGACATGGGACTCATCGTTCGGTCCGGCCGCAGTTTGCGCGAGCCGCTGGGCCGCCACGAAGCCAGCCACCAAAAACCGTATCGCGTGTCGAAGCAGGTCCCATGAACGTGACGATGCCCGGGGCGGCTTGCATCCGTGTTTGACCGGCACCGTCTTGGGCGGAGCTGCCCTCGCGGTTTATTCCGGCGCGAGCCGCGCATAAGTGATCTGCCTGCCAGCTGGATTATAACAAGTGGGTGGGAGGTCTATGTCCACGCCACCGCACGGAATGCGGAGCAACAGAACAGGGCCTGCTCAACAGAGGGGCCCGCTGAGGAGAGAGACCATGAAGACCATGTTTCTTGCCGCTGCCGCTGCCGCAGCAATTAGTCTTGGCATCGGTTCGGCTTTTGCGGGCGATGGTGAAGGCCCGGCCGGCGGCTACGTTTACCCGGACTACATCGTTCCGGGCTCCGTCTACGCGGGTGTCCCGACTCAGAACACCCCGCGGGGAGCGACGGCGCGGAACGCGCAGGCCACCCACATCTATGGCACCCATTCGCAGAGCCAGGGCACCTGGCTGTTCCCACCCAGCCAGGCAGGTGGCGGCGGTAGCAACTGACCCTGCCGACGCGGCGCTGAAGCGGGAGGGCCGGCTCTTGCCGGCCTTTTCCGCGTTTGGCAGATGCTGAACCAGTGGCGTCGCCGACGGCCGGTTGCCCAGCGTTGTGTCGAGCCGGTAGTCAACGACCGCGCCAACCCACCCTGTCGTGATGGCCGGCCAAGAACCTGCCACAGAAGCGGCACCGACCCGCCATGAAACGGGACTGATTAGGCCGTGTTCATTGTCCGCAACTGAAGGATAGGTTCGATGCGCATCTCCTTGCTGGTTCCTTTGGCGTTTCTGGGTCTCGCCGGCTGTATCGACGTCCATGAGCACCCGACGCCGACCTCGACCGTGGTGACGCCGGCACCGGCGCCGACCGCGACCTATGTCGCACCCGCGCCGCCCACCACCACGACTGTCGTTCGCTCGCCGTATTGAAGAAACGAATGGTGTTTCAATCGCTAACGGTTGAACCGGACTTGGAGAACCGGGGTCTTTCGCGGCAGATCCCGGAAACTCCTGGACCACAGGCCGACGGCCCGAACCAGTGGCCTTCCGCCACGGCTCGGTCCGTCCGTCACGGCCGTCCCCGGACCTGATCCGGGGACGGCCGTGACGGTTTAGGATCAATACGCTTCCTTTCTGCACCGCAATGTGGTAGGTTTCGCCGTCCTTGAAGCGGATGGGGTATCTTTTGTGTCCACAAATCTGTGCGGATCTTGTTCCCTGTGCTGCAAGGTCAAAAGTATCAGCGAACTGAAGAAGCCTATGAATACTTGGTGCAGTCACTGCGACAAGAGCCAGGGATGTCGCATATATGATACGCCGGAGAAGCCTCCGTCCTGCACAGCATATACGTGCCTCTGGTATGACACACAGTCATTCGAAGATCCGAGCCGCAGGCTGCCTGAACGCTTTCGTCCCGATCACACAAAGGTTGTGGTGGACATCCCTGGCAACCTCGAAAATCCGGCTGCAATATTCTGGATAGACCCCTCATACCCCAGTGCAATGCGTTCTGAGGAGAATCAGTTCCTCGTTAGAGCGCTTGCGACAGAACATGCCGTGATAGAGGCTCGCGGACGCAAGCGTAAGCTGCTTGCGATCAACGAAAGTGCCGCAAAGAGGATGATCGAAGACGGGTGCGATATGAGCCTCACGGAGTGGGAGGTCTGAATTACCGAAGCATTGTCGTCCTCGATATCGCGCGCCCGAGCCGATTGTTGCCTGGTTCAGCCAGCGAGATAATCCATCGCCGCATCGACACCGCCCCTGCCGTGCGGGACGTTGTTGATGCGCAGGCTCATCTCCACCGCCGATAGCGCGCCCAGCACCATCGGCTCGTTCAGATCGCCGAGGTGCCCAATGCGGAACACGCGTCCGTTCAGCTTGCCCAGGCCGCCGCCGAGCGAGACGTTGAACCGCTGGCGCGCCGTCCGCCGCAAGGCTTCCGCGTCGTGGCCCTCGGGCATCTGCACCGCGGTCACCGAGTCCGAATAGCGGCCGGGATTGGTGCAGAACAGCTGCGGTCCGTTGTTGCCGGCCCAGACCTGCACCGCGCGACGAACCAACTCGCCCAGGCGATGGTGGCGCGCAATGACGTTCGGCAGGCCCTCCTCCTCAAGCAACCGGATGGATTCCTTCAGGCCGTAGAAGATGTTCACCGGAATGGTGCCGATGAAGCTCTGCGGATTGCGGGCGAGCATGAGCGTCCAGTCGAAGTAGAAGCGTCCGAGTTTTGCGTCCGCGTGCGCAGCCATGCCCTTCGGCGAGACGGCGGTGAAGCTCATCCCCGTGGGCAGCATCAGACCCTTCTGGCTGCCGCCGACCACGCCGTCGATCTTCCACTCGTCCATGCGGAACTCGAGCGAGCCGAGCGAGGAGATCGTGTCCACCAGCAGCAGCGCCGGATGCGCCGCGGCATCGATCGCGGCGCGCACCTCGGGGATCGGGATGAACATGCCGGTGGCGGTCTCGTTGTGCACCACGCACACCGCCTTGATCGCGTGCCCGGTATCCTCGGCGAGCGCCGCCTTCACGCTGGCGATGTCGACGCCGTGGCGCCAGTCGGCGGCGACCGGGCGCACCTCGACCTTCAGCGCCGTCGCCATCTTGGCCCATTCATCGGAGAAATAGCCGGACTCGAGGAGCAGGATCGTATCGCCCGGCGACAGCAGGTTGGTGAGCGAGGCCTCCCACGCGGCGTGGCCCGACCCGGTGTACATGAACAGCCGATGCTGTGTTCGCAGCACGCGCTTCACGCCCTCGAAGCAGGCGTCATACACCTCGCGGAAATCGGGATCGTGGAAATCGATCGACGGCCGGTCGATGGCGCGAAGCACCGAGTCCGGGATATTGGTCGGCCCCGGATTGGCGAAGAAGTGGCGGCCGCGGGGCCTGGTAGCGGTCGTGTTCATGCGGTGATCCTCATGGGTGCCGGCAGGCGCATCCATGGCTGTAAATGCCGGTTTGTAAAGGCGCAAGGTGTGGTTGCAGCCATGTCTTGCCGATGACCCGAACCAATGACCTTCCGGCGCCGCTCGTTCCCGCCGCGATGGCCGGCGGAATACCAGGCGCCGTTGCTGTCGACTCTCCCCGCTGCTCCTACACCGTCATGGCGGGCCTGTTCCGGCCATCCACACCTTTGCGGTGGCACCCGAAGACGTGGATGGCCGGGACAGGCCCGGCCATGACGACAGGGACGAGCGGTGACCGAAGGTCATTGGTCAGGGTCGCTGCTCCTACGCCGTCATGGCCGGGCTTGTTCCGGCCATCCACACCTTTGCGGTGGCACCCGAAGACATGGATGGCCGGGACAGGCCCGGCCATGACGACCGGGACGAGCGGTGACCGAAGGTCAATGGTTCGGGCCATGACGATGTGGGGATGGCGGCCGAGGCGGCTAGTCCTCGTCGGGTTCCCCGGCGTTCTTGCGGACGATGGCGGCAGCGATCAGCAGGAAGGCAGCCACGCGCAATAGATAAAACCAGCTCTGCCCGCTTGCCGGCTCCGGGGCGAGTGCGACGAATGCCTGATTCAAAGCCAACAACCAGAACGCGATGGTAAATGCCAAAAACAAAAAGTCACGGCTGCGCGACCAGAATCGCGCGAAGTACAGCCCAGCCGCCAGGAATCCGGCGGTGACCATTCCCGCCAGAAATGTGTTCACAAACGGGTCGTTCACGACACTTCCCAAATGAAGCCGCACAGCAGCACGCACACGGCAGACAGCGATGTGAGAAGCTGCAATATGCTGAGATCGATGTCAGGCAGCAGCAGGACGTCCGCCGCGAGCACCAGGTTGTTGACGGCAAGAAGCGCGAAACAGAGCGCACTCCACACCAGCAGCCTCGTTTTTCCCCGCCGGTAGGCGCGCGCCAGCAGATAGGCGCACAACAGGCTGGTGATCACGCAGAGCAGGTAGATGATCACTTCCAGGTTCGACCCGCTGAATGCGATGTTCATTTACGGGCCGCCTATCGGAGCCGGGAATGATGCGGGCACGTTTCGCGGACGGTCTCGAGCGGTCACTGGCAAGGGCATGACGATCGGTCAGCTTTCGGGCGGTCGGTTGGATCGCAGTTTGAATGCATCGCCAAGGATCTTCTCAACTGTCTGACCGGCAACACCCGCCCGCGAAATCGCGTCGCCGTCGGGCAGCGCTGTACCGGCGTAGGCCCTCAGACGCGGGATGTCGTGCAGCACGATGCGCGAACCAGACGTTTCGACGCCATAGGCACGCAAGGTCAGGAAGGCGCGTGACAGGTTCTCCGCGCGGCAGCCGAGCAGGGAGGCCAGCAGGCCCTTGTTCACCGGCAGTCGGAAACCGGCCTGCTCGGCCGTCGGTTCGCTGACCATGTTCAGCAGATAGGTGCCCAGGCGTTGGGCTGCGATGCGCACCTTCAGGTCAACGACCTGGCGCGTCATGCGGGCGAGTTCGGCCGACATGGCGCGCATCATGGCCATGGCAGCCGCCGGTTGCGCGGTGACCTCGGTACGCATCGGCGCCGCGGCTATCTTGATCAGAAACGAATCCGTGACGACCTCCGCGCTCATCAGATACGGCTCATCGGCGAGCGCGTTGGCCAGGACGAAGCTGCTGTTGGGCCCGAGTATATCGACCACGGCGCTCGACGATCCGGCCGCAATTCCGGTCAGACTCACACGACCCTCGAGCAATACATGAAGCCACTCCGGCATTTCGCCTTCGCGGAACAGGACGTCCCCCTGACGCGCTTCGGCGATTTTGCCCATCGAGGCGATTCGCTCAAGGACCGGGCTTGCCAGTTGGTCGAATCCGGGCACCGTGCGCAGCATCGCCTCAATTGACGGCACTTCGCCATTTCTGATCGTGGATTGCCGTGCGACTGGGGGCATTATCCGATGGTAGCGACCAGCCGGGCGCGGGCTCAATACTCGAACTGGTATGTCAGCCCCACGCTGGAACCGTTCGACGCTCCCGCCGCACCGACCGCGGAACTGCCGCCGGTGCCGGCGGTGCCCTCCAGCTTCAGCCCCTTGGCGATGTCGACCTGCACGCTGGCCTGTGCGCCGCCGCCGGACGCACTCTGCTTGGCGCCGAGGTAGACACCGGGCGCGAGATAGCGTCCAGCCTCCAGGGTCGCGGCCCCATTGGCTCCGCTGCCGACGGCCAGCCGGTCCAGTCCAAGCCCCTGGCGCACCTTGTCCAATGGATCGCCGATGCCCCCGCCGGCTCCGGTCATGGTCGCCAGGCCAGTGGCAATGCCGGCTATCTCGAGCGGTCCCAGCGCACCGACGCCCTTGCCGAACAGCAGATGCGCCAGCACCTCGTCCTGCGGCAGGTCCGGCACGCTGGACAGGGTGATCTTCGGATTGTGGGCCGTGCCGCCGACCGTCAGGGTCGCGACGACGTTGCCGCTCGTGCTGTTCGCCACCAGACGGATGGCCGGATCGGTGATGCTGCCACCGTTGAACGTGATCGCACCTTCGCTGAAGTCGAGCGCATGACCGGCAAGGCTGAGCACACCGCGCCGCAGGTTGAGCGAGCCAACGGCCTGCAGCCGCGTCACGGTGCCGGTCAGCTTCATGGATCCGCCGAACTCCACGTCCAGACCGCGCCCGCGGACGAAGATCTGCTCCGGTGCATCGAGCGTCAGGTTGAGCGCCACCGAGGCCGAGGTCGATGGAGGCGGGGGTTTGGCGCCCGGGACGTTGATCGGAAGCACGGCGATACTGGACGGCAGCCGCTCCGGGACGCGGAGGTCCGCCCGGCGCACGCGCAGGCTGCCGGCAATGGTCAGCTGGCCCATTGCTTCACCACGGCCCATTGCTTCGCCACGGATCGTCAGATCGGCGTCCAGGTCCGCGGTGATCAGGTCGCTGGACAGCGGCCTCGCATTCCGCGCGGTCAGCGTGAGGTCGAGCGGCAGGCCTGGCGCGAGGACGCCGATGCTGCCGCCTCCGCCGATCGTGCCGGCTCCTGCCTTGGCGCTGAACTGTGTGATGCGCAAGGCATTGCCGTCGCCCTGCACGCGCGCAGCGATGTTGGTTACGTGGAGTCCGGCCACGGCATCCTCCACCTCTCCGTCCGCAAGCTGCACCGTTCCGGTCACACGCGGAGCCGCGATGGTGCCGGCGATCGTGATATCCGGTGTCAGCCGACCCCGGACGCGCCGTCCGCCGGCAGCGAGGATCGGGTTTGCCATGGCGAGATCGACCGTCCCGCTGACGCGCAGGTCCAGACTGCCGGTTGCCGATATCGGCGCGCGTCCGGCGATCTTGAGTTGCGACGAACCAACGTGGACCTGCGCGTCGATCTGCGCGTCTGTCCCGTTCAGCGTTGCCTCTGCTGTCACGCTGGCCGGCGGTATCCCGCGTCCCGGACCGTTGCGGGCGCGCAGCCCGGTGGCAGACAGCTTTGCGTTGCCGGTCGGTCTGGACGTAGAGCCGGTAAGACGGGCATCCGCCTGGAGCGTGCCGTCCAGGGCGAAGTCCGGCGAGACCGCGGCCGCCAGGTCGGCCGGCAGGTTGCGCAGCGATACGGTAAGATCGAGTGCCGTGCCGATGCGGCCGGCCACCTCCAGCACCGCCTGGCGCAGGCCGATGCGCATGCGGTCGATGGCGACCCCATCGGCGAAACTGAGGCGCACCGGCGCCAGAAGGCGGAGGCTCTGTTGCCGCCAGTCGGCCTGCAGCGATGACACGTTGAGAATGCGCGACTGCGCGTCCAGCACAGCGGCGCCTTCGAGCCGCGCCGCGGCTGCCGCCAGATCGGGCGACGTCGCGGTCAGCTTGATTGCCAGCGCATCGACCGGACCGTTGACCAGCAGGCGCATCGAGCCAGCGACCTGTCTGGCCCTGATGCCATCCGCTTCGAGCCGCGCATCCACCGTCGGATGCGACTCGGGTTGATCGACATCGGCCACAAGAGCGATGCGTGCCGCGGCGGCCGTGCCCGGCAGGTCGGCGCCCTTCACGTCGAGCGTCAGGTGCGCCTTGGCGGGCGAGGCATCGAGGTCGGCGTTCAGGCTGCCGGCGATACGCTGGCCGAGCAGGGGTGCCAGTTCGTCGAGCCGCCCCATCGCGATCCGCAGATGCCCCGCCGGAACCATTGTCGAGGTGGGCAGGCTCATGGCCCCCTCGGCATGGGCGCTTTTCCAGTCGGCACGCTCGATGTCGATCGACAAACCGTCAGGTTGCTGCTGCAGCGCGACGGCAAGGTCGAGCGGCGCGTCCAGCAGCGAGCCTTGCGCGGTGATGCGCGCGTTCGTGTTGTGCGGCAGGCCGTGCACCTCGATCCGCGAGGCAAGCGTGCCGGACGACATGCCGCGAACCGCGACGCCGCCGGTCAGGTCGGCGGTGAGATCGAGATTGTCCGTGGTCCCGCCGGCGTGGCCATTCGCCTGAAGCTGGCCGGCGAGGGTCGGTTCGGCCGCGGCGAGATCGCTGACGCCGAGGGTCCAGGTCAGGTCGACCTGATCCTGTGCGACAGAGCCGCTGGCCGACGCGGTCAGCGACCGCCCGTCGAACTGCAACCGCGACAGCGTCACGTCCCGGCCGTGCAGGGTCGCGTCGAGCGTCAGGTGCCCTGCATCGCCGATCAGGTCGCGGATCTGCTGCATCCCGCCGGTCACGCCAATGGTGCCATCGAGGCCGATTGTTGTGGTGTCGCCGTCCACCGCCGCGTGCAGCCCCAGCTTCAGGCCACCTTGCACGTCGAGCCCGGCCATCGCCGCGAACGGCGCCAGTTCCGCCAGCGCCACCGTCGCGTCGAGCCCCTGCGCCCCGGCGGTCCGTGCATTGGCGTCCGCCTCGATCAGCTTGTGGTGCACCACCAGGTGCACCGGGCGATCAGGCGCGTCCAGCCTGGCATCGGCGCGGATGGTGAGCGGATCGCCGGCGAACAGGTCGGGCTTCGGACCAGGCACGTGCAACCCGAGCAATTCGCCATCGAGGTGGACCTGACCGGTGTTGCCGGACACGCTGGCCGTGACCGTGCCTATGCTGATGCCGGCTGCGGCAAGCGCGTCGATACGCAGATGCCCGGTCGCATCCGGCTGAGCGAACGGACCTTTCACGTGAGCGTCGAGCGTCACCGCCTGCCACGCGATGTCCGGGCGCGGCTGCATCGCCGGTGCGCCGGCGGACAGCGTGAGATCGCCGGCCGAATGCTCCAGGTCGATGGTGCCGTCGGCGGCGGCATGCAGCGGGCCGGCGGTCAGGGCGACATGCGTCGCGACCGCGCTCTGTGGCCCGTCCAGCCGCGCGGCGAGATCGATCGCGCCGAGATCGGGCAGCCCGGCGATGCCGGCCACCATGCCATGCGCGGGCTCGCTCGCCCGCAGCGTGGCGTGCAGGCCGGCCGTATCCATCGCGCCGTCCAGCGTGTAGCTGCCCGCGCCGTCGAGCTGGCGAATGTTCAAAGCCACCCGCCCCTGCGTCAGCGTTTGCAGCGTGCCCGATCCATCCAGTTCGACCGCTACGCCGGTCCCGGCGATGGCTGCCGCGATGTCCACCCGGTCGACCCGCAGTTCACGCAGGGCGACCGGCGCGGGCAGGCTGTAACTGCCGCCGGAGGAGGAGCTGGCCGGCAGCCGCATCACGGCGACACGCGCGGCGGCCAGGCGATCGATCACGATCTGCCTGTGCAGCAGCTCGGTGGGAGACCAGTCGAGCGCGAAGTCCTCGATCGTGGCGTAGTCGCCCTGCGGGTCGCGCAATTCGACCCTGGCGATGCGCAGCGCATCGGGAAAGCGGCCGGAGATGCCGGCGAGCCGGACCGTGTCGCCGGTCAGCTTCGGCGTGAGGCGTTCGATGGCGTGCCTTCCGGGCTCGGTATTGGCGCCGACCAGGACGACAAGGATCAGCAGGATCGGCACCCCGACCAGTATCGCCAATGCCCAGCCGATCCACTTGGCCGCACGCCGCATCAGAAGGCTTGTCCGATCCCAATATACAGTTCGAAAGCGTCGCCACCCGGCTCCCGGTTCAATGGTATTGCGACATCGAGACGAATTGGGCCGATCGAGGTGTAATACCGGGCGCCGATGCCCGCGCCGACCCGCCAGCCGCCGGTGAACGGCGACGCCGTTCGCGGTGACCTGGCCGGCATCAACGAACGCCACCACGCCGTAATTGCCGAGAATCCGCTGGCGAAACTCGACCGATCCGGCGCTGACCGCCGTGCCGCCGGTCGGCTTGCCGTCCGCGAACTGCGGTCCGACCGACTGGTAGCGAAAGCCGCGCACGGTGCCCGAGCCGCCGGCGTAGAAGCGCTGGTCGGGCGGCAGGCTGAACACATCGGCGCCGGAGGCCTTGCCCACCAGGCCGCGCAGCGCGACGACGCTGCGTCCCGAGCCGGTCAGGTCGAGATAGGTGGATCCGGTGAGCTGCATCAGCACGAACGTGGCGCTGGGGCTGCCGAACGACTGTGTCGGCGTGACCAGGACGCCGGCGCGGAACCCGGTCGTCGGATCGAGCAGGCTGTTGGTATTGTCGAATTGCGCCGACAGCGGCACGCCGAGCAGGTTGAAGTGGCTCGTCACGCCCTCCTGGACGATCTTCTCCTGCTCGGCGCTCAGGCCGACGCCGATCGTCCAGTAGGGCAGGAACTTGCGGTTGATCCCGACCTTCTCGATCAGCGCGTCCTGGTCATATGCCTCAAGGCTCTGCTTCACCGCGCGCAGATTGATCTCGAGCGACTGGTCGCGCGTCAGGAAGTCCGGCTTGATGAACTGGGCGCCCACATTGTAGCCGGGGTGTTGCACCGCGCTGCCGCCAAGCTCCACGCCGGCGGTCAGGTTGAGCTGCTCGGCGTTGCCGAACAGGTTGCGGTGATGCCATCCGGCATTGAGGTTGATGCCGAGATCGGTCGAGTAGGCCGCGCCGACGTCCACCGAATGCAGCGGCCGCTCCGTCACATCGATGGCGATCGGTATCGTGCCGTCCGGATCGAGATGATCGGCCGGCTCGATCCGCACCACCGAGAAGACGCCGGTCGCACTCAGATCCGCGCGCGCCGCCTCGATCTTCGTCGGGCTGAAACGCTGGCCCTGGTCCAGCAGCAGGCGGCGGCGGACATAGTCCTCGTTCACCGTCTTCAGGCCGGTGATCGTGATCGGCCCGATGTTGGCGTATGGCCCGGCGGCGACGCGGAACGTGACGTCGAGCGTATTGTCGGCCGGCTGCAGGGTCACCGGCGGCAGGTCGACCTTGGCCAGCGGGTGCCCCGCTTCGCGAATGGCGGTGAGCAGGCGCTGCTGTGCCGCCAGCACATCGGCGGCGACAGCGGGAGCGCCGGGTGCCAGGTCGAGCTTGTCGCGCACATCAGGGGGCGCGTCGCCGTCGATCGTGACGCGGCCCAGGTGGAACTGCGGGCCCAGGTCGAACGCCGCCACCACTTCGATCGGCGGATCGGCGGGCGCCTGGTCCAGCAGGTCGAGCAGGCCGGCATCGTCCAGCGGCCGCCCGTCGACGGTGATCGTCACGCGTCCCTTGTAGTAGCCGAAGCTGTTCAGCGCCGACTGGAAGCGGCCCGCATCCTGACGTGCCCGCGCCACGAGGGCAAACGGCCCGACCGGTGCATTTTCTCGCAACGCGATAAGCTGGGAGGCGTCGTGCAGCGTCTGGTCGAGCGCACTGTTGTCGGTCGGCTTCAGCGTGACGTTGTAGGGTTGCGGGTCGGCCGCGAATGCGTGTTCGCCTGTCAGCCACAGTGCGAGGACGATCAGCAGGGCGAGGATCTTCGACGGGTTCGACAATCGCTTCATCCCAGAACGGTAATCACTGCACTGTTCCGCCGAGTGTCACGCTTGCGCCATTGTTGTGAAACTGTCGGCGAGCTATGCGACTCCCATGAGGGTGTCTTCCCGTCGTCCGCGTGGTCAGGATGTCGCACGCACGCCGCTGGTACGCCATACGGGCGTCTACGCCGATGGAGCGACCGGCGCTGCCGAAGCCTCACGCGTGCCGCGCCACCTGCGTGCGGTCAGGCGCGGCGTCAGCGTGCTGCTGTGGACGTTGGTCTGCATGCCGATCCAGGCAGTCTGCCTGATGCTGCCAGGCCGTCCGAAGGTTGCGTTCGCGCGGTTCTACTGGTCGATGGTGAGCTGCCTGCTTGGGCTGCAGGTGCGGGTGGTCGGGAGCCTCGCATCGACCGTCGGGGGACGGCCGGTGGTTTTCGTGTCGAACCATTCGTCCTGGCTGGATATCCCGGTGCTCGGCGGACGGTTGGACGCATGCTTCGTGTCCAAGGACGACGTGGCGCGCTGGCCGTTTATCGCCACCATCGCGCGGTTGGGGCGGACTGTCTTCGTCTCGCGCCAGCGCGGTGCGACCGGGCGCGAACGGGACGCGATGCGCGCACGGCTGGCCTCCCGCGATAACCTCCTGCTGTTCCCGGAGGGGACCTCCTCGGATGGATCGCGCGTACTGCCGTTCCATTCATCGTTCCTCGCGATCGCCGAGGGGGCCGATCCGCCGCTGATCCAGCCGGTGTCGGTGGTTTACGACCGGCTCGGCGGGCTGCCGACGGGGCGGGCCAGCCGGCCAATCTTCGCCTGGTATGGCGACATGGAGCTGGGGACGCATTTCTGGCGCTTCGCCCAGCATTCCGGATTGCGGGTCACCATCCTGCTGCACGCTCCGCTCGATCCGTCAGGCTTCGCAAATCGCAAGGCCTTGTCGCATGCCGTCTGGCAGACGGTGGCGGACGGCGCCTCGAAGCTGCGTCAGAACCGGCCGGTGGAGGCTCCTGTCTCTTCCTCCTCGGCCTCGGACCCTGCCTATGCCTGAACGTTTCGGTTGACATGATGGCGGCACTTCCTGCCAGAGTGCGGACGATTGAAGAAAGGCGAATCCGCGCTGTCGCGCTTGACCCGATCGACCGTCACGTCGATTCCTCCGGCTCCCCGTGCCGGGCTGACCCGGCCGGGACGGGTGGAGTGTGATCGATGACATTGACGGAGCATGTGGAGCCGGGCCTGAGACGCCTGCACGTCATCACCTGGGGCTGCCAGATGAACGTGTATGACAGCGCGCGGATGGCGGACGTGCTGGCTCCGCTCGGCTATGCCCCCGCGGCGGTGCCGGATGGCGCCGACATGGTCATCCTCAACACATGCCATATCCGCGACAAGGCGGCCGAGAAGGTGTTTTCCGAGCTTGGCCGCCTGCGCCGATTGCAGGAGAAGCGTGCGGCCGATGGCGGGCGGATGATCCTCGCGGTGGCGGGCTGCGTCGCCCAGGCGGAAGGGGCAGAGATTCTCGCCCGCGCGCCCTACGTCGACATTGTGCTCGGGCCACAGACCTACCACCGCCTGCCCGAGATGGTGGCGCGCGCGGCGCGCAACGGCGGCGTTGTGATCGAGACCGATTTTCCCCCCGAGGACAAGTTCGACCACCTGCCGGAGGCCTCGGCGCCGCAGGGGGTCGCCGCATTCCTGACGATCCAGGAGGGCTGCGACAGGTTCTGCAGCTTCTGCGTGGTGCCCTACACGCGCGGCGCCGAGCAGAGCCGGCCGGCGGCGGCGGTGCTCGCGGAGGCGCGGCGTCTGGTGGCGCAGGGCTCGCGCGAGATCACGCTGCTCGGGCAGAACGTGAACGCGTGGCACGGCGCGGCGCCGGACGGCGGAACCTGGGGTCTCGGGAGCCTGCTGCGCGCGTTGGCTGAACAGCCCGGCCTGCTGCGGCTGCGCTACACGACGTCCCACCCGCGCGACATGGACGACGCCCTGATCGCGGCGCATCGCGACGTGCCGATGCTGATGCCGTTCCTGCACCTGCCGGTGCAGTCGGGCGCCGACCGCGTGCTGGCGGCGATGAACCGCAGGCATACCGCCGCCGATTACCTGCGCATTGTGGAGAAGTTGCGCGGTGCGCGGCCGGATATCGCGCTCTCGTCCGACTTCATCGTCGGCCATCCCGGCGAGACCGAGGCCGACTTCGACGCCACGCTGGCGCTGGTCCGCGACGTCGGCTTCGCCCAGGCCTTCAGCTTCAAATACTCCCCCCGTCCCGGAACGCCCGCCGCCACCGCGCCCGGCCAGGTTCCGGATGCCGAGAAGGAACGCCGCCTGGCCGAACTTCAGGCGCTGCTGCGGGCGCAGCAGGTCCGGTTCAACACCGGCTGCGTCGGCCTGACCATGCCCGTGCTGTTCACCGGCCCTGGCCGCCATCCTGGCCAGGTCGCCGGACGATCACCGTTTCTTCAACCGGTGCATGCATCCGGCCGGCCGGACGCAATCGGCCGCGAAATATCCGTGCAGATCGCCGCCGCACTCCCCAACTCATTGTCAGCATCCTTCACCGAGGAGAGAGCCTGCGCTTGAGCCAAACCGCCGCAATCCCAGCCACCTCCGCCGCCTCCCCGCACGGCAAGGCCGTGACCCTGCACTTCAGTGACAATACGCTGCTGCCGTTGCTGCTCGGCGACCACGACCGGCACATGGTCCGCATGGAGCAGGCGCTCGGGGTGCGTCTGGCGTGTCGCGGCAACCGCGTCGCCATCACCGGCGAGGCGTCGCGCGTCGATGCGGCGCAGGCGATGCTGGAGGGGCTGTGGCGGCGACTGGAGCGCGGCGAGAGCGTCGGGCGGCCGGAGGTGGAAGGCGCGATCCGGCTGGCGATTGCCGATGCCGACCCGCGCCTGCCGCTGTCCGATGTCCCGGCCATCCGCACCCGCCGTGGCGCGGTCGGGCCGCGCAGCCCGGGGCAGGCGACCTACATGGAGGCGCTCGCCGCGCATGATCTGGTATTTGGCATCGGACCTGCCGGCACCGGGAAAGACCTATCTCGCGGTGGCGCAGGCGGTCGCGATGCTGCAGGCCGGCCGGGTGGACCGCATCGTGCTGTCCCGCCCGGCAGTCGAGGCCGGCGAGCGTCTGGGCTTTCTGCCGGGCGACATGAAGGAGAAGGTCGATCCCTATCTGCGCCCGCTCTACGACGCGCTGCACGACATGCTGCCGGCCGAACAGGTGATGCGCCGGCTCGCCAACGGCGAGATCGAGGTTGCGCCGCTTGCCTTCATGCGTGGTCGCACGCTGGCACATGCCTATGCGATCTTGGACGAAGCGCAAAACACCACCGCCGTGCAGATGAAGATGTGGCTGACGCGGATGGGGGAGGGGACGCGGATGGTCGTGACCGGCGACCTGAGCCAGGTCGACCTGCCGCAAGGCGTCCGCTCCGGCCTGCGCGACGCGCTCGAGACGCTGGAAGGCGTGCCGGGAATCGCGGTCACCCGGCTCGACAAGCGAGACGTGGTGCGCCACCCCCTGGTCGCCCGGATCGTCGATGCCTATGAGCAGCGCGCTGAAGCCGAAGGCGACAAACGGCGCGAGGCTCGCCGTGTGCGAGAAATCAACCAGCCGGGCGATGGACCTGGCAAGTAGAGATGGACCCCGAGGCAAGTAGCGGCCCCGCGCAAGCGGGGTTCCACGGACAGGTCAGCGTGATCGTGGCGGAGCCGGCATGGCGCCGGCTGGTGCCTCGCGCAGAGGCGGTTGCCGCCCGCGCCGCCCGCGCCGCTGGCACAGGCGGGGCCGCCATCGTGCTCGCCGCCGACCGCATGGTGCGCCGCCTCAATGCCCGCCACCGTGGCCGCGACAGGCCCACCAACGTGCTGACCTACCTCGAACCGGCGCCCGAAATCGTGCTGGCGCTCGGCGTGATCCGCCGCGAAGCCGCAGTGGCCGGTCGCCGGCCCGCGCATCACCTGGCGCATCTCGTGGTGCACGGCGTCCTGCATCTTGCCGGCCACGACCACCATCACGCCGGCGACGCCCGTCGCATGGAGCTCGCCGAGGCGCGCATTCTGCATCGGCTGCGCGTGCCGAACCCGTGGAAGCGCGCATGAGCACGAACGGCAACGGCGCGCGGGCGTCCTTGGTGTCCCGTCTGCTCCACCTCGTCGGCCGGCGCCAGCCCGAGCCCTCGTTGCGCGAATCGATCGCCGAACTGGTGCAGGAGGCGGCGGATGCCCAGCAGGAGGCCGGCGAGCAGCCGGAACTGGATCGCCAGGAACGCGCGCTGATCGCCAACATCCTGCGCCTGCGCGAGACCACCGCGGACGATGTGATGGTGCCGCGGGCCGACATCGTGGCGATGCGGGTCGAGGTCACGCTGGATCAGGCGCTGGAACAGCTGCGCACCGAGGGACATTCGCGCCTGCCGGTGTACCGCGAGCAGCTCGATGACATCGTGGGCATGGTGCACATCAAGGACGTCTACGCCTATGTCGGCCGGCCCGAGGCGTTCAGGCTGGAGGCGATCCTGCGCCGCCCGCTGATGGTGGCGCCGCAGATGCCGGTGCTCGATCTGCTGCTGCAGATGCGCCAGCAGCGGATGCATCTGGCGCTGGTGATCGACGAATATGGCGGCGTGGATGGGCTGGTGACGATCGAGGACCTGGTCGAGACGATCGTCGGCGACATCTCGGACGAGCACGACGAGGTGCAGGCGGCGATGGTGGTGGAGCGGGCCGATGGCACGCTCGACGTCAATGCGCGGCTGCCGGTGGAGGAGTTCGAGCACCGGATGGGTCCCGTGCTGTCGGAGGACGAGCGCGACGCCGACATCGAGACGGTGGGCGGGCTGGTGTTCACGCTGGCCGGACGGGTGCCGGCGAAGGGCGAGGTGATCAGCCACCCGTCGGGGATCGAGTTCCGCGTGCTGGATGCCGACCCGCGGCGGATCCGCCGGGTGCGGGTGCGGCGGGCGCCGGAGGAGACGGCGGCCGCGGCGGAGTGAGGGCGGGGGTTTCGTGAGTCCGGAAGCTTGCCCGCATAGCGCTCAGCATGTACCTTACAATCATCTTACCTTTTGGTACAACGATGCGCGATGCCGTAAAGCTTAGCACTACCCTCTCGACCAAGGGTCAGGTCATCCTGCCCGCCGCCGTCCGCCGGCGCCGGAACTGGAATGCCGGCACGCGGCTGACGGTGGAGGAAACGCCAGACGGCGTTCTGCTCAGGTCCGCACCGTTGTTCCCGGCGACCACGCCGGAGCAGGTGTTCGGCTGCCTGCGCTACCGGGGTGAGCCGAAGACGCTGGAGGACATGCAGGAAGGCATCGCAGCCGAGGTGCGCCGGCGTCATGCTCGCGGTCGATACTAACGTTGTCGTCCGCTACCTGGCGAACGACGACACCGCGCAGGCGGCGCGTGCGCAACGCCTGCTCGCGCGGGATGATGTGTTCGTGCCACTGACTGTGCTGTTGGAAGCCGAGTGGGTGCTGCGCGGTGTGTTCGGCTTTCCGAACGCGGATGTCGTCCGCGCCCTGCGCGGGTTCGCCGGTCTGCCGCGGGTGACCGTGGAAAGTGCCGATACCGCAGCGCAGGCGCTGGACTGGGCGGAACGCGGCCTGGATTTTGCCGATGCCCTGCATCTGGCAGCTGCGCGCCCGCACGGCGGGTTTATCAGTTTCGACACGGCACTTGTCAGGACGGCGCGCAGGCTCGGTGCGCCGACGGTGCGGGAACCGTAAGCGGGGCGCGGTGTGCGGCCTGTTGCTATGTTTGGTTATCGACTGCCGAGCTTCGCGGCATGCGGCGATCAGCGACTGGGTCAGTCCGCTTCGTGCCATCCCAGGCGTTGACGCAGAATTGCTGGCCAAGGCCGCAGATGCGCCAGCGGCGCATGCACCTGGCGTTGGTGATCGACGAATATGGCGGCGTCGAAGGACTGGTAACGATCGAGGACCTCGTCGAAACGATCGTTGGCGACATTTCCGATGAGCCGACGAGGTGCAGGCGGGGTTCGAGAGCCGGATGGGTCCCGTGCTGTCGGAGGACGGACGCGACGCCGACATCGAGACGGAGGGCGGGGCTGGTGTTCACGCTGGCCGGGCGGCTGCCGGATGAAGGGCGCGGTGGCTTGCGGGTGGCCGCGTCAGGAGGATTCTGCAAAAGCGCCCCGACAGTGCACGCACATACCACGACGCGATCAAGGCGCTAGCAGAAGCACGGTCGGCTGGCTGGGTACCAGCCGCGCACCGGGCGCATTCGTGGAGTTCTGCAGCGACATCGAGGTCAGCCGCGTCGCAGGCATCCCGGAGAACAGCACGGTGAACGCACCAGTCAGGTGCCGCGACGGCCCCATGACCGTGCCGGATGCAACACCCATGGACACACCGGCGTTGTCACCGTTCGTCAGTGGGATCGTGGTGCCGAGATTGTGCGCCGGCATCGCCATGATCATCACAGTCATCTGGTTGGGGATCGCTGTCGGCCCCATGGCGATGTTGGGATAAGGCACCGGCACCACCGCCGGGCCGGCCGGCGTCAGGCAAACGTCGGGGAATCCCATATCCATTCCCATCATCTGCGTGTTCGCGAACATGCGCTTCTGCCTCCGTATCCGTATTCAACCCATGTGGATCTGTTCGGCATCCACCCTGACCACGCCGTCCGCCGACATCAGCATGGTCCCCGCGCGCATCTGCAGCGTGTCGTCCGCACGATGATCGATATCGCCGGCGCGGAGCTGATCGCTTTCTTCCACGAACCGGCTGCTGCGACTCGTTCGGGTGAGTACGTGCTCCGCGAAGGTCTCGACCAGGTCGCCGACCGAACGGATCTGCTTCACATAGAGGCTTGCCTTGCGGCCAATCTGTTGCAACTCGTCCAGCACGAAGCGGGCAACACCCGCATGCAGGGCGATTTCGGGCGACGCGATCCGGGCACGATCCGCGGCATCGAGATTGACGGACCGCCCAGCCATCAGCGAAACATCGCCGCGTAGCGAGACAATGGACACGTCCCCCTCGGTCCACAGGCAGGTCGGAGTGTCCGTGAGTCGTTCCGTAATAGCAGTGACCCAGGTCGTCCCGTCGGCCACGCTCATGAGAACGCGGTCGCCCGGTTCAGGCCGTATGATACAGCTAAAGGCGATGCGCGCGTCGACGATGCATCCGCCGCACTCGACCCGCGCATCGCGCCCATCGCACGCGATCAGCGTACCCGTGGTGCCGGCCATGTCCAGGTGGCCGTCGTCGAGCGCAGCAGTCTGCAATGTGACCGTTTGACATGCGGCGTGGCGAATCGAACTGATTGCGGTCATCAAGGATTCCTCCTGTGCAAGTGGTGCTGCATCATCATTGTGTTTTCATCCTGCGATCGGACGCTCGTGCCAGGTTTCGGCCTTCTGCCGCTCGGGGTCCGTCGCCAACGCGCCCGATCGCGAAGGAATGTGCGCATCGATGTCGGACACCGCGTGAAGATTCGTACGGTTGAACGTCACACCCCCCAGATCGGCACGATCAAGAACGGCATGGCTGAAGTCGGCGTAGGTAAGATCGGCACCCGAGAAGCGCGCCTCAGGCGCGTTCAACCGGGTTGCGATGGCCTGATAGAGCGTGGCACGCGCGAAGTTCGCTCTGGTCGCGTCGGCGCCGACGAGTATTGCCTGTGTGAGGTCCGCTTCGGACAGGTCCGCGTCCACCAGGACCGCATCGCTGAGAACCGCACGGCTAAGTCGGGCGCCCGTTAGCCGAGCACCGGCCAGCTTGGCACCAACCAGCATGCATTGCGTGAAGTCCGCCGTGGTCAGATCGCAGCCGCTGAAATCGGCGCCGTTCAGCAGACAGGTCGCGAAGCCCGAAGTCCCGGCAGCGTGCGGCCGGCGAAATTGGCGCCCACAAGCGTGGATCGGAAGAACGTCGCGCCATCGAGCTTTGCCTCCCGCAGATCGGCATTCAGCAACACCCCACGGTGCCACGCCGTGCCGGAGATGTCGATGCCGGTGGTCGTGCAATCTACGACCGGCACCCTCTCGAACCGGACCCCTGAGAACACGGCCCCGGTCAGGTCGCACTGCAGGATGGTCGCTCTGGCGAACCCCACCTGAGCGAACGATGCCCCGGCCAGCTTGCTCTTGAGGAACTTCGCAGAACCGGCGCGTGCGGCGCTCAACCGTGCGCCGGACAGGTCACATTCGACGATGCTGGCGCTCTCCAGGTTGACGTCTTCCAAGATCGCCTTCGACAGATTGCATTTCATGAGAGTTGCGCGTTCCAGCGTGGCGCCGCGCAAGTCCGTTGCAGTAAAATCGACTTCTTCGAACACACCGCCGAGGAATGTGCCGCCCGACAGATCGCTGCCGGCGAGCGAGTGCTTGCGTATCGGCTCGCAATCGTCGATCTGTTTCGCCAGCTCGTCCCGGGTCACGTCGGCTGACTTTCGGGCGGCTGATGTAGCGGGAGATAACGCATACGCGTCATGAATATCCCACTTCTGACCGTTTCGCGGTCAAGTCTTGCTCGAGCCAGATTGGCCTCATACACCGAAACCCCGACCAGATGCGCACCGCGCAAGTCGACGCGAGACATGTCAGCCTGCGCGAAATCGGCGCCGTCGAGGTTGGCGCCGGACAGGTTGGCCGCGACCCAGCGGCTCCCCGCCGCGCGTACATGGGTCAGCACAGCGCTGGTGAGGTCCGCGGCGGAGAAATCGGCCCGCTCAACGATCGCATCAGCGAGACTGGCGCCTGGGAGGGAGGTTTCGCGCAGATTGGCCTCCGTCAGGTCGGCGCGCGACAGATCGGCTCTTGCAAGGTCGCATTGCCGCACGAAGACGCTCTTGCGCATGCTTGCCCTGCCAAGCTGAATACCCGCCAAATTGCACTCGATGAAGACCGCCTGCTCAAGCGAGGCCCCCCTCCAATCGGCGGCCTCGATGTCGCATTCGATGAACTTGGCCTTCGTCAGCTTGATCCCGGGTGCGCGCAACCCACGCAACGACAACTTCATTGCAAGCAGATTTGGCGCGCTGACGCCGGTGAAATCCGCGTCGACCAGGATCGTCTTGTCGAGATCTGCTGCCTCGAGATCAGCTCCCGTCAACAGCGCTCCAGTCAAATCAGCCCCCGCCAGCACGGACTTTTTCAGCGCCGCCTCGCGCAACGACGCTCCCGAAAGTCGGGCGTGGCCCAGATTCGCTCCGGTCAGATCGGCCTTGTCGAGCACGCAGTCCGTCATGTCCGCATGTGCCAGCACCGCGCCAGCAAGGTTCGCACCGGCAAACGATGTCCCCTTGAGATCGGCGCCGTCCAGGCAAACGCCGGACAGATCGGCCCCAGTGAGGTCGAGGCCTGAAAGATCAGCGCCGTGCAGATCGTACAGGACGCGTGCTGCCTTGGTGTCGTGGGACACGAGCCGGCGGATCTCGTCGCTGCGCTCGGCGGGCAACCGATCCGCCATAGCCTGATGCTGCGCGGTGAGGCGGTAGGCGTTGCGCGCCATCGCCTCCGCGCGCTCCAGTTGAGCGATAAATTCGGATGAGGCAAGCTGCGCCTCCAGCCCCGATGGGTCGATCCCCGCCATGCGCATTGTGGTGGTCCGCTTCCTCTGTTCCGCCAGAAATCCAGCGGCGCTGAATGCCGGAGGCCCCTTCGGCTTCGCGTTGAGTTGCTTTTGGATATCCTCCTCCTGGACTCCCGCGGCGGCGAGCCGCTCCGCCATCCGGGCCTTGTTGGCCGCGGCTTCCGCCTCGGCCTTTGCCTTCTGCGTCGCCGCCTCCGCCTCCGTCTCGGCGATGAGTCCCGGCAGCTCATCCAACGTCGGCGGGGGCCGCTCGGGCGGCAAGGTTTGCGGACCGAACTTGTCGGGATCGAGCCCGCGCGCCTTCAGTTCCGCGCGCTTTGCTGCGTGTTCTCGCTCGGCGCGCCGGCGGACGCGCGCGCGAATTTGCCGCTGCGCTTCGGATTCAGTCGCGGCTAAAGCGGGGTCGGGACGCAACCATTCGGCGGGTACGAGATCGGCATCACGCAACGCGTGGAGCGCTCCGCTCTTCCGATCGAGGCGCTTTGCCATTACTGCGCGAAACTCGTCGGCCGACCGAAGCGCATTAAGCCGGTCAGCCCCGATCACCACGCGCGCGATGTCGGAGGCATCCTCCTCGGCGATCCGCGTCCGGCCATGGTGCACCAGCACCAGCCGCTCACGATGCGGAAAGCACCAGACCGTGGTCAACGTCAGGGGGATTTCCTCGAAGCCGTCTTCCTCCTGCCCCTTGCGGACCAGGAAGAGCCGCGGCGCGATGCTAGGCAGACGTCCCTTCAGTAGCGGCTGGGTGGGGTGCAGATTTTCGAACGCATAGGTTTCATCACCGGCGAGGCCGTCCGGTAGCCATTGATCTGGCGGTGCACAGTTGAAGAATCGCCAATCGATGTCACGCGCGAATCCGGGAAAGTCCTGTTGCTTCCAGGCATCGTCATAGGTGCCAGCAAGCTGGGTTCGCGCCGGCCACATCTGATCCACCGGCGCGAAACTGCTGGGGGTGCGGTATCCCTCCCCGCCCAGCTTCGGATCGACGACATTGGGCGCCGCGTGTACGCGCCCATCCGTGCCATCGATCGGCACCGAGCCCTTGCCCAAGGGATTGGCGGCGAAACCTGCGCCGCCGAACGCGTGCGCCCAGTCGATCGGCATGGTCGTGAACGGCACCGGCTCGGTCACCTGCGAACGGCTGATCTGCCGATCGCCCGACACGCAGAGCCTCTTGACCAAATTGCCAAGCTGGATGCCGACGCTGACCAGCGGCGCCGGCGCCCCATCTGGCGCGTACGCATGGCCGATCGCGAGGAACTCCGCCTCGGCCTTCGGGATCGCCGCATCCAGCGGCTGGTCCGGTGGCAGTTCCTCGGCCAGAAAGGGCCACATCGCGGTTTCCGGCAGCAGGATCTCGGTCTCGCCGATCGGCACGAACGCGAGAGTGGCAAGGCCAAGCCAGAATTCGCGTCGGAATTCGAATGGCCGGGTGAGCAGACTGATGGTCAGAGGCTTTATAATCTTCATGCCTGGGTGCGGGCAGCCGCTGTTCGAGTTCAGCTACAAACCGACGCAGCGATATGCGCAGCCATCTCTTACTGATGAAGATGCAATTCAGCCATATCTACATTCGTCATGCCAATCTTGATTTTAGTGGCAGTATTTCGATCTTGGTAGCGACGGTTTTTATCTTAGCAACAGCATCTTCCGTTTCTAAAACCAAACATTTGACTTTCAAGGCGTCGTTCATGTCGATATGCATGCCAACATGGAACTCCGTGTGTAGCCCGATAGTGTTCTCGATGTGGGCGCCAGTAAACTCGGAATGAACGAGGCAGAATTCGTTGTGCACTGGTGGTGTTTTCCTCATGCAATGTGTCGAAATTATCTGTTACCTGACTGTGATAGGTGTTGGTGGTATCGCCGTGTGCAACAGTATCGGTCTTGCCGACCACCTCCTGATTCATATTGCCGCCGACCCAGGTGTTCATCCCGTCGCCGACCCAGGCATTAGTGTTGCCGAGGCTGAGCGAGTTTATCTTACCCTCGGCCATGCTGTTGATGTCATATTGGTAGGCTGTGCTGGTCTGTTACGCATCCTGCCATGGTTCCGCTTCTTTGGGTGGAACGGCTGACTGCGCGATCGCCTTGTTCGTCAACTCATCGAAGATGTACTCCAGCTCTCCGTACCCGATATTGTCTTTATATGTATCTATGTTGCTGAAGTCGGCCGACAGCGGCTTTGCCGGCGCGCGCATGGCGACCAGGTTGACGGCGCGCGGCGACACCAGTGACATCCACTGCGCGCCGGCCTTGCCATGCATGATCAGTTTGTTATCGCCGTGGTCGCGTAGGATCGTCTTGTCCTTGTCGCGCGGCAGGTTCAGCGGTGGCAGATTGTCGCCATTGTGCACATGGCCGGTGACAATCGGCTGGTCCGGGTCGCCTTCCAGGAACGCGACGATCACCTCCTGCCCGACATGCGGGATGGCGAGCGAGCCCCAATGCGACCCCGCGGAAACCTGCGAAACCCGAATCCAGCACGAGGCATGCTCATCCCGCTTGCCTAGCCGGTCCCAGTGGAACAGCAGCCGCACGCGGCCATACTGATCGGTGTGGATGTTCTCGCCTGCCGGACCAACCACGGTCGCGGTCTGCGGCCCCTGCACGGTCGGCCTATCGGTCTGTCGTTCCGGACGGAACGGCGTCTCCACGGGAATGCAGACGAACCGGTTGCTGTAGGTCGCCGGCGCGGTTTCAGTGGAAAAGTAATTTGTGTCGCGAGCGGTATGCCGGACCTCGGTCAGCAGGTAGCTGGCGGGCTTCTCGCCATTCCTCTGACGGTCCGGCGTCAGCGTGAATCGTCTGCCCGCATCGAAACCGGCGAATGAACCGGTGCCGGATACCTTGTGATGCTGCGCCTCTTCCTCCTGGATGCGCAACCGCGTCAGTCGCTTGCCGTCTTCCGGCAGGATGTAGCTGCCCGGATAGTCGAAAATCTCGAACCGCTTCATCGGCTGGACGTCGAGCACGGTGGGTTCGTGTGTGCGCAGGTTCTTGGTCGGCACCTCGAAGTCGAAGTCGTTCAACGCCCAGTTGCCGGTGCGGAACTCGAAGTCGTGCACAAGTTCCTGGATATGCCCGAGGTCCGGGCGCAACGACTGCGCGACCTGCTGCGGCTCGGTGAACTTCGCCACCCGATTGCTGTCCGCCAGCACCAGCAGGTGCCGGTCCCTGTCGTGCTCGAACCAGTAGAAGATGCCGACGTGCTCCATCAGGCGCGAGACGAAGTCGAACGCGCTCTCGCGATACTGCACGCGATAAGCCTGCTTGGGATACTGTTCGTGCAGGCGAAGTTCGTAATGGGTCAGTTCGTGTTCGTCGAAGACACTCCGTATGATCTCGGGGATCGTGAGGTCCTGATAGATGCGGCAATCGACGCTGTGCTTCAGGAACCACATGAACGGAACGACCTCGGCCTGCCAACGGCGATTGCCGCGGGCATCGACCGAAACCCGCGTGAGATGGCGTATATGGCCATGCAAAGGCCGCCGCTCAGTCGCGGAATTGTTGCGCAGCCAAAGCGTCACCGGATGGCCGAGCAGCCCACGGACCTTGTCATCGGACGCAATCGTCATCATCTCGATCGTGTAGACGAACCCGCGCGATACCGTCTCCACGCCGTCGAGCGCCGTCAACAACAGAACATCCTTGCCCAGCTCGGTCTCGATCTGGAGCAGATGTCCGGCCTGAGTCGGTTGATCTTCCGGGCCACCACCGGCCCCGTCTGAGGAGTTCTCGTCGAGCGCCATCACTGCCTCCCGCGGGCATTGTTGTCCACGATCACGAAGCTAACTGCATCTGACTTGACAAACCACAATGGATTTTCATCCAGAACCTGATCGCGCGCGGTGACCTGGTTCACAGGTCCCGGCGGCTGGCCCCGAGGGGGCTGTCCCGCGACCGTCCCCTCGCGCCACGGCGCGCCACAAGACGTGTCCCCTTCAGCAGCTAATGTCGCTCACCCTTCTGTGAGCGCGCGGCATCGTGGCAGAAACCCAGCTTCGCTTGTGACACTTACCCGCAGCCTTGTGGTCAGCGAGCCCGCCATAGTTGGCACTCAGCGGACTGCCGCCGCGTCGTTATCAAACTCGATCGAGCGCACGCCGGATGGACTTTGCCAGATCGCCGCGACGATACGGCTTAAGCAGCACTGCGACCTCGGGGCGATCGGTTCCGGGCCGATGGACATTGGCGTAACCCGATGTGACCAGAGCCTTCAGCTCCCCCCGCACGCCGCGTGCCTTGCTGATCAGTTCGAAGCCGTTCATTCCGCCCGGCATGACGACATCGCTGAACAGCAGGTCGATGTGCCCTTCGCGTCGAATGATCTCCATGGCCGAGGGTCCATCCCCCGCCGTCAGGACACGATAGCCCAGATCGCTGATTGCAGTGACCGCGAGTTCCAGGACCCCGGGATTGTCCTCGACCACCAGGACCGTTTCGCTCCCGGTCGGCACTGTGTTCGCCGCCGCGTCCGGCTCGTCGCCTGCAGCCCTTATCTGATCGCACCGCGGCAAATACAAACGGAACGTTGTCCCGGCGCCCGGCTTTGTATCGATTGCGATGTGGCCGTCCGACTGCCGGATGAACCCATAGACCTGGCTGAGGCCGAGGCCGGTTCCCTTGCCTACCTCCTTGGTGGTGAAGAACGGTTCAAAGGCCCGCGCGGCGACGTCCGGGTCCATGCCGTTGCCGGTATCCGTGACGCGGACCATGACATAGGGGCCCGCGGACAGGTCGGCTGCCCGGCGTGCCTCGGCCGCATCGATCACCACGTTGCTCGTCGCGATCTCCAGCTTGCCGCTCGAGGGCATCGCATCACGGGCATTTACGACGAGATTGAGCACCGCCGCCTCGAACTGCGCCGCATCGATCCGGCATGACCACAAACCCGGATCAAACGACAGCTTCAACGCAATCGTCTCGCCGAGTGCGCGGCGGAGAAATGGTTCGCAGCCCACGATGACTTCATCCAGCGCCACGACATCGAGCTTCAGCGTGCTGCGCCGGGCGAACGCAAGAAGCTGCTGGGTGAGTTTGGTTGCCCGGTCGGTCGCCGCCTCGGATGCCTTCAGCAGGCGCATGATCCGCGCGCGCGGCAATTCGCGATCGCCTTCCAGCGCCGCACGGATCACTTCCAGGCTGCCGACGATCACCGCAAGCAGATTGTTGAAGTCGTGCGCGATGCCGCCGGTCAGCTGGCCGACCGCTTCCAGCTTCTGCGTATGCCACAGCACTTCCTCGGCCTTGCGGCGTTCGGCGCTTTCGATCTCCAATTGCTGATTGAGCGCGAGCAACTGGCTGGTGCGCTCGGCAACCTCGGTCTCCAGCCGGTCATTCAGCCGACGCAGCGCCTGCTCCGCGCCGCGCATCCGCAGCAGCGCCTTCACCGTCGCCAGCAGTTCCTCCGGTTCGATCGGCTCGACCAGGAACCCATCGGCGCCGCCTTCAAGCGCCTGGGCCCGATCATGCGGGCTGGTGATCGCGGCCGAGGTCTGCAGCACCGCAATGCCGGGAAACGACGTCTTGATCTGCCGGCACACCTCGGCCCCATGGATGTCTGGCAGCCGCATATCGAGCAGCACCAGATCCGGCGAGGCGGCCTCGCAATGTTCGATCGCGGCGCGACCGGTTCCCACCCCGACGGCGCCATAGCCGTTCTTGCGCAGGATATGCGCCTTCAGGTAGCGACCCCCGTCATCGTCGTCGACGATGAGGATGCGCGTGGCGGCGCCGGTCATCTCGTCCATATCGACGGAGCCCGAGGCAGAACGCGGTCGATCGTCTCGATCAATGTATTTGACGACATATCCGACTTTGACATGATACCGGAGGCGCGATGCAGCAATAAGCGTTCATCCGGCGCGAGAATGGCCGAAGTGAGGATGATAACAGGAACGTTGGCGACAGTCGCATCATCGCGCAGCCGCGCAAGAAATTGATGGCCGTTCATCTCCGGCATGTTGATATCGAGCAGGACGACATCCGGATGCTGCTCCTGCAGGCATTGCAGGCCTTCCTCGCCGGTACTGACCGCACACAGGCTGTAGCGACTGCGCGGCAGCAGTTGCCGCACCAGGTAGCGCATCACCTCCTCGTCATCGACGAGCAGAATCCTGGTGATCGAAGTCCGACCGGTCAGCCGATCGAGCAACCCGATCAGCGTCATGCCATCCACCGGTTTGGCAATGTACTCGTCGGCGCCGAGGTGGATCGCCTTGCGCTCCTCGCCTGATGACGACATGACGATGAGCGGAATATCCGCATACGCCTCCTGCTGGCGGAGTTGCAGCAGCAGCCGCCAGCTTTCGTCGCCCATCAGGATGACATCGAGCAGGATCGCGGCCGGTTGCGCGTGCTGCAAAATCTGTTGCGCCTGTCGCACCGAGCGCGCGAACAGCGGCTGATAGGGCGTGTCCGCCAGGATGCGCCGCAGCGTGAACGTATCGGCGGGGTCATCGTCCACCGCGAGCACCGGGACACGACCAGGTTCCAGGGTCCAGCTCTCGTCCGCGTCATCGGCCTGGTCCACAGCATTGGGATAGGACCGCGGCAGGGTGACCGAGAACGTCGATCCCTCGCCGGGCGCGCTCTCGACGGCGATGCGCCCACCGAGCAGCTCCGCCAGCTTCTTCGACAGCGGCAAACCGAGGCCGGTTCCCTTCACGCGCGATTGCAGGCGGTGCGCGACCTGGCCGAATTCCTGGAAGATGACCTCGAGGTCGTCCGGCTCGATGCCAATGCCGGTATCGCTCACGGTGAAGGTAATGGTGTCGGCCTCGGCGTCCACCGTCGCCGACACCCGAACCTCGCCGCGTTCGGTGAACTTGAGCGCGTTGGAAATGAAGTTCCGCAGAATTTGGGAAACCTTGCCCTCGTCGGTGTCGAGCGGTGGCAGGTCGGCGGCATCCTCGAACACCAGCGCGACGGCGTCACCGACGAGCAGCGGCCGCAGCATGCCGCGCAGTGCGCCGAAAATCGAATTCACCGTGAACTCGGATGGCACGACGACCGTCTTGCCCGCCTCGACCTTTGCCAGATCGAGCAGGTCATCGACCAGTTCGGTCAGGTTCTGCGCCGCCTTGCGAACGAACCGGACCTGCGTCTCCTGCTCCCCGGTCAGCTCGCCATCGCTGCGGTCCAGCAGCAGCCGCGACAGCGCCAGGATCGAGTTCAGCGGCGTGCGGAATTCGTGGCTCATATGCGACAGGAACTTCGACTTCAGTTCGTCCGCGCGACGCAGATGGTCGGCGCGCTCGTCGAGCTCGGCATACAGCGCGACTACCCCGCGATTGGTATCCTGCAGTTCCTGATTGAGCCTTTCCAGTTCCTCCTGGCGCGACTTCAACTGATCCATCTGCATCAGGATCTGCTGGTTCTGCTGGCGAATTTCGGTCATGGCATCGGCCGGCCCATCGGAGGCCAGCTTTTCCATGATCGTCTTGAGCGCCGATGCGGTGATCACCGGCGCACGCGACGGCAGCACCTTGCCCAGTCGGACCGTGGTCCCCTTGCCGGGTGTGGAATCGACGCGGAACTCATCCATCAGGCGTTGCGCGCCCAGCAGGCCGAGCCCCATGCCGGTTGCCGATTTGTGCGACCCCGCGAGGATAACCGGCAGATTTGCGATCCCCGGCCCCTTGTCGATCACGCTGATGACGAACGTCTGCGGCGCCTTGCTGGAGATCAGCCCGAACTCGACCTGCCCGCCGCCGGCATACTCAAACGCGTTGCGTGCGATCTCCGAAACCGCGGTGGTGATCCGGGTCTGGTCCTGCGCCTCGAAGCCGATCAGTTCCGCCAGGCGACGCGTCCGCTTGCGGACCAGGACGATGTCCGTTTCCGCGCCGATCGAGATCAGCAGAAGGCGCGGGTTCATGTACCCACCCTCAGCACCGGCCGCATCGCGACCACGGAGGCATCGTCGCGCGCCCGGCGGTGGTCGCGCAACAGCACGCCGGCGATCAGGCTGGGGTGCTGGCTGGCCAGACCGGGATAGGCGGCAAGGTTCCAGCGACCGGTGAGCCCGTCGGAATGCAGGATCACCAGAGGGGTGCCGGTGAAATCGTAGGTGAACTCGCGAATGCGCGGGGCGATATGCCCGGCGGTGCCGTTATGCGAGACCATGTGGCGGGCACCCGCAGCCGTGACGAGCACACCGCAGATGTTGCCGACGCCGACATATCGCACCGTGCGCGCCGCCTCGTCGATGCGCGCCACGGCCACCGCGGCGCCGCGGGTCGGCCTCAGCACATGATGCATCCGATCGACAACGTCCTCGCAGGGCGCATCCGCATTGTCCAGAAACGCCCGCACGGCGAGGTCCGCGGCGCGCGCCGCCTCGACGCCGTGGCCGGCACCATCGGCCACCACCACCGTGCGGCCCCGCGCGGTCTCGCGGAACGCCCAGTGATCGCCGCAGACCTGCTCCCCCGGATAGGGCGCGACGGCGGCGCCAAGCTGGGTGCCGTGCGCGTCAGGACCGGCATTGCGCAGGAAGCGCACCATGATCGCGCTGCCGAGTCCAGGACGCGAATAGATCCGCACATCATCCGCCAGCCGCGCGATCGCGCCCAGGCCGTTGCCCGGGCTGCCGGCGGTGGAGTAGCCGTCCTCGATGCAGCGCCCGACGTCGGCCATGCCGCGGCCGCGATCCAGGGCCAGCAGCTCCAGTCCTGCGCTGTCCACGTCATCACGATGCGTCGCGAGGATCTGCCCGCTGCCGGCATGCTTGAGCAGGTTGGTCGCCAGTTCGGTGACAACGATCGCCACGTCGCCGATGCGCGCCTCCGTCACACCCGCGCGACGGGCATATGCGCTCACCAGCCGACGCGCTTCGGCAACCTGGCTCGGATCGTTGACGGCGGTTATCACGTCACTTCCAGCGCGCCAGCGTCACCGTGGTGCCATGGCCAGGCGTGGATGTGATCGCAAATTCGTTCGACAGACGCTTGGCGCCGCTCAGGCCCAGCCCGAGGCCGCCGCCGGACGTGTAACCATCCTTCAACGCCAGGGCGATGTCGGGAATGCCGGGACCCTGGTCGGTGAACGTAAGACGCACGCCCTGTCGCCGTCCGTCGCGCAGCAGTTCGATCCGCAGCACGCCGCCACCGCCGTAATCGACCGTGTTGCGGGCGATCTCGCTGGCTGCGGTGACGATCTTGGTCTGATCCACCAGACTGAAGCCGGCCGCAACGGCGCGCGCCCTGACCGCCTGGCGCGCCCTGACGACATCGTCCGAGGTGCGCAGCGGCATCGTGTCACCTGTCTCGATGTGCATCCGCGTGCTCGGCATTGTCTATGATGTTGCGGATCATCGCGAGACCCTTGTCGACATTCAGGGCGGTCCGCACGCCCGTGAGGGCCAGGCCAAGTTCGACCAGCGTGATCGCGACCGCAGGACGCATGCCGACGACGACGGTGACCGCATCCAGCACGCGCGACATGGCCGCGATGTTGTTCAGCATGCGGCCGATGAAGGAGTCGACGATTTCCAGCGCGGATATGTCGATCATGACGCCGCGCGCGCGATCGGCGACGATGCGCTGCGTCAGGTCGTCCTGCAGCGCCATGGCAAGCCGGTCGTGCATGTCCACCTGGATCGAGACCAGCAGGCAATCGCCGATCTTCAGGATCGGTATTTCGCTCATCCGCGCTGGTTCTCCGTCCCGTGCAGTTTGGCGCGATCGACGATGACCTTCTCGGTGCGGCGTAGTGCCAGCCCCAGCGCATCCGCCATGGTCGCCTTGGAAATCACGTTGAGCTCCAGGCCGAGATGGACGATGGTCTGGGCGATCTGCGGGCGGATGCCGCTGAGGATGCAGTCGGCGCCCATCAGCCGGGCAGCCGAGATCGTCTTGATCAGATGCTGTGCGACCAGAGTGTCGACGGTGGGCACGCCGGTGATGTCGATGATGGCGATTTCCGCGCCTGATTCGACAATGCGTTCCAGCAAATTCTCCATGACGATCTGCGTCCGCGCGCTGTCGAGTGTGCCGATCAGCGGCAGCGCCAGGATACCCTCCCAGAGTTCCACCACCGGCGTCGAGAGTTCGAGCAGTTCCTGCTGCTGGCGCCCGATCACCTCCTCGCGCGTCCGTGCGTAGCATTCGATGGTGTAGAGGCCCAACGCGTCGAGCAGGCGCGTGACGGCCCAGGTCTGGCGGGCGAGCTGCTCCGCATCCGCGCCGAGTTCGCGCCGCAGCATGTCGAACAGCGGCTCCTTGAGCGAGAAAACGAAGACGGCCGTCTCGCTGGGGTTGAAGCCCTGGGTGGCGCGGGCGCGGGAAAAATCCTCGAGCGCCTCCCGCATGGGGGCCCATTCCGGTCCGGCGATGTCGTCGAACCGGCCGGCGGCAGCGCCCTTGTGGAGTTGATCGAGGAACTCTCTTGCGAGATCAGCCGCGTCGGCGCCGGTGTCCCGGGACGCGGGATCGCGCTTCTGCGCGGCAAGCCAATCCCTCAGCAGGGCCTGCTGGTTCTTCTCGACCAGCGCGGCGATCACGGTGTCAGCCATTCAATTCTCACTTTGTTGCGGCAGGGAACGCCGGGTGCAAAACGGTTCCGTCAGAATTGTGGCGATACCGCACATTAGAGCCGTGCACGTTAAAGATGTGTGCGGCAACTGCCAACCGACACTGCCCCTGGAGCCATCACGCGATCTTGCGCATCCCCTCACCCGGCCATAATCTCACTTCAGAGGCAGACTTGGGGCAACGCTCGTGATTGACGGACTTCCGGCCCAGCCAGGTCCGGTCTCTGGCAGGGGGCACGTCCTTCTGGTTGAAGACGACAAGGCATTTGGCGAGGCCATCGGCCAGGTTCTCCTGCGCGCCGGCTTCGATGTCTCGGTGGCGACCGATTTCCGAACAGCTCTCGAGGTTCTTGAAGCCGAACGCCCGGTTGATCTGCTGCTCACTGACATCGTGATGCCAGGCAGCGTCAACGGTATCGCGCTATCGCGCATGGCCCGCCTGCGTCGGCGCGATTTGAAAGTGATCTACCTGACCGGCTATAATGTCCCCGGCGTCGAGACGGAAGCCTCGGGCCCGATCCTGAGGAAGCCGATCGACGATGCCGTTCTGATCAGCGAGATTGAACGGGCGCTGGCGTCGCCTTAGGATTCCACACGCTTTGCCGTCATGGCCGTCCCCGGACCTGATCGGGGGATCAGTCCCGGCCATTTGTCGCGCGACCGCTGCTGGTGGAGATTCGGGACAGGCCCGGCCATGACGACAACCGACGTCGGCCGGCCCAGCTTGACTTGCCCACTTCCGTCCCGGCACGCTTCCGCAAAACGGATCGGCCGCGATGGCCGCAACGCAACGGGTGGAGATGTCGATGCAGGGCAACAGGCTGTCACGCCGGCACGTGATGCGGGGAGTGGCCGGCATCGGTGCCGCCACCATCCTGCACTGGCCAGCCAACGCCGCGGAATTCAGCTACAAGCTGGGCGCGTCGGCGCCGATGGAGCACCCGGCGATGGCGCGCCAGCAGGAGGCCGCCAACAAGATCAAGCAGGACAGCAACGGCCGCCTGGAAATCACCATCTATCCCAACAGCGTCCTCGGCGGCGACACGGCGATGATCGCTCAGGCGATCTCCGGCGCGATGGAGATGTACAACCTGCCGGTCGATCTGCTGGCGTCGCGCAACCCGGTCTGCGGCCTGGCCGGCGTCGGCTTTGCATTCCCCGACTACCCCCATGTCTGGGCCGCGATGGACGGCGAGTTCGGCGACATGCTGCGCTCCGCCGCCGAACAGATCGGCCTGCTGTGTATGCCGAAGGGCTACGATCACGGCTTCCGCCAGATCACCACGCGCACCAAGCCGATCACCAGCCCCGACGATCTGCGCGGCTTCAAGATCCGGCTCCCGGTCGCGCCCTATTTGATCTCGCTGTTCCGCCATCTGGGCGCCTCGCCGACCGCGATCAACTTCAACGAGGTTTACAGCGCGCTGCAGACCGGCATCGTGGACGGGCAGGAGAACCCGCTCGTGTTGATCGACACCGCCAAGCTGTACGAGGTGCAGAAATTCTGCTCGCAGACCAACCACGTCTGGTCCGGCTTCCATACCTCGTTCAACGTGGCGGCGTGGAAGAAGCTGCCACCTGATCTTCAGGAGATCTGCCAGCGCAACTTCGCTGCCGCCTCGGTCGTTCAGCGTGAGGACTTCATCGCCATGACGACGATCGAGCAGCAGAACCTGACCACCAAGGGTCTGACGTTCAACTCACCGGACACCAAGCCGTTCCGCGACGTGCTGGCGAAGAACGGCTTCTATCCCGACATGAAGAAGGTCGCGGGCGACAAGGCCTGGGCACTGCTGGAGAAATACGTCGGCCCGCTCACGTCATGAGCCTCGACGCGCCGGAATTCGCAGCTTCTATCGCCCAGTCGAACCCGCCGGTCTGGGCGGGGCTGCGGCGTAGCGCCTTCCTGCTGGACCAGGCGATCGGCGTGGCTTGTGAGGCGATTGGCGCGATGCTCGTGCTGGCCGAGGTCAGCATTCTGTTTGCCGGCGTGGTGTCGCGCTATCTGCTGGACAGCCCGCTGTTCTGGACCGATGAGCTCGCCAACTTCCTGTTTCTTTGGCTGTCGATGCTGGGGATGGTGGTCGCGCTGCGTCGCGACGGGCACATGCGGCTCACCACGCTGGCGAACTGGGTGCCAGTGCACATCGCGCGCTGGTTCGCCGCCGTTGCCTCGCTGGTGGTGATCGCCTTCGTGCTGGAGATCCTGCTGCCGGCCGCGCAGTACCTCGATCAGCAACGTTATGTCGAGTTGATCTCGCTGCAGATCTCCGACGGCTACCGCGTCGTCGCCATCCTGGTCGGCGCGGGGCTCGCCGCAACCATCGCTCTGCTCCGCCTGCTCGAGACAACGACATGGCGCAGCTTCGGACTGGCGCTGCTCACCGTCGGCGGCATCGCGGCGCTGCTGTGGATCGGCCAGCCGCTGCTGCTCGCCATGGGTTTCGGCAGCCTGATCGTGTTCTTCGTTGTCATCGTCGCCGCCTGCGTCGGCATCGGCGTGCCGATCGCCTTCGCGTTTGGTATCGCCACGCTGTCCTATCTCGGCTTGACCAGCAGCATGCCGCTGTCCGTCGTGGTCAACCGGATGGACGAGGGCATGTCGAATTTGTTGCTGCTCTCGGTGCCGATGTTCGTGTTCCTCGGCCTGCTGATGGAGATGACCGGCATCGCGCGCGTCATGGTGGCGTTCCTCGCGGCGCTCGTCGGTCATGTGCGCGGCGGGCTGTCGTACGTGCTGCTGGGTGCGATGTATCTGGTGTCCGGCATTTCCGGATCGAAGGCGGCCGACATGGCAGCGGTCGCACCCGTGCTGTTTCCCGAGATGCAGCGCCGCGGCTCGCACCCCGGCGAACTGGCCGCGCTGTTGGCGAGTTCCAGCGCGATGTCGGAGACCATCCCGCCCAGCCTGGTGCTGATCACCATCGGCTCGGTCACCAACGTGTCGATCACCGCGCTGTTCACCGGCGGGCTGCTGCCGGCGGCGGTGGCGGCGCTCGCGCTTGTGGTGGTCAGCTGGTATCGCTCGCGCCACATGGATATCAGCGGCGGCGAGCGCGCGCCACCGTCGCAAATTCTGCGCACGTTCGTCATCGCGGTGCCTGGCCTGACGTTGCCGTTCGTGATCCGCGCCGCGGTGATCGATGGCATCGCCACGGCAACCGAGGTCTCCACCGTCGGCGTGGTTTACACCGCATTGCTTGGGATACTGGTGTACCGGCAATTCGACTGGCGCCGCATCTATCCTATTTTGGTGGATACCGTCTCGCTCACCGGCGCGGTGATGCTGATCATCGGCACCGCTACGGCGATGGCCTGGGCGCTGACGCAGTCGGGTTTTTCCCAATGGCTCGTTGCCACGATGGCGTCGGTGCCGGGCGGGAAGGGGGGATTCCTGGCGATCACGGCGTTCGCGTTTGTCATTCTTGGCAGCGTCCTGGAGGGGATTCCGGCAATCGTGCTGTTTGGCCCGCTGCTGTTTCCGGTGGCCAAGGCGATGGGCGTGCACGAGGTGCACTATGCGATGGTGATCATCCTGGCGATGGGCATCGGGCTGTTCGCGCCGCCGTTCGGCGTTGGGTTCTACGGTGCGTGCGCGATCGGGCGGGTGTCGCCGGATGATGCGCTGTGGCGGATGTGGCCGTATCTGGCGGCGCTGGCGGTGGCGTTGGCGATTGTTGTGGCGGTGCCGTGGTTGTCGATCGGTTTCCTGTGATGGGGGAGTGCGGGCAGATTTCTGTTGGAGGGAGATTTGGACCCGGCATACCTTTCGGCACTCTCCGCCCTGGCGGGCGCGACCATCGGCGGGCTGACGTCGTTCGCAACATCGTGGTTGACGCAGCGCACGCAGCTTCGCCACGCGCATCGCGAGGCCGAAAAGGGCAAGCTGGAGGCGCTGTACAGCGAGTTCATTGCCGAGGCCGCGCGCCTCTTTGGAGACGCCCTGACCCACCAGACCGAAGAGATCACCAACTTGGTGCGGCTCTATGCCATGGTCGAGCGTATGCGCCTGGTTTCCGATCGGACAGTCATTGATGCGGCCGTGCGGGTCCTGGACACCATCATCGAAACCTACCTGGGACCAAACCGCACCCTTCATGAAATGATGGACTATGCCCATAAGGACGGAATGGAATTCCTGTCCGAGTTCGGCGAGGCCTGCAGAAGAGACTTGGCCGCCCGCGCAACGACAGTCCGGTGATGACGGGCCAAAACTTCTAGCTGGCAGCGATTTTGCGGAACGGACCGATCCAGATCAATGACAATGCCTCCGCCGCGGCTACGAAGTGTCGCAGCACAGAGGGAATTCGCATGGACCGATATCTCAAGGTTCTGACGGCGTGCAGTTTCGGTTTGGCGTCGCTGCTTGGCCACGCCCGGATTTCCGGCGCGGAGGAAAGCCCCGTCACGGCCATCGACATCGCGCTGGAGCCGGACTCGACGATGATCGAGCATGCGAAGGCCGACAACGCTCGCCTGCTGAAGGTATTCCCCAAGGGATTCGCCCTCGACGCGACCCACCATCCGCACATCACGATGCTGCAGCAGTTCGTCCGCACCGCCGATCTCGACAAGGTCTACGACGCGGCCAACAAGGTGACAGCAAAAGAGCAGGCAGCCCGATGGAAGTTGAGGGCGTTCAAGTATTACTACATCCCCGATCCGCCGATCGGCATCGCTGGCATCGTCGTCGAACCGACCGATGATCTGATCCGGTTGCAACGGGACCTGTTGGACGCAGTTGCGCCTTTCACGGTGAAAACGGGCGGCGCCGGAGCGTTCGTCAGTACCGAAGACGGCCACGATATCCAACAGGGGTTGATCGACTACGTGGCAAACTTCACGCTGATCGGATCCGGAAAGAAATTCAACCCCCACGTGACGATTGGTGTGGCCACCGAATCCGACCTGAATACGATGATTGCGGAACCGTTCAGCGCGTTCACCTTCTTCCCGGTCGGAGCCTCGGTTTATCAACTTGGCACTTACGGGACCGCTCGAAAGGAACTCAAGACCCTGGACTTGAAGCGTTGAGTTGGTCTTGACGATTCGCATGAGGTGCCGAGCAATGTCTCCAGCCATCGATCCGGTCACCACTGCCAAAGCGACAAAACGCCGTTATGGGGTCCGGTTCGCCGTTTTCATAATAACGGCGGCTCTTTCCGTGGCCGCCGCCTGCGCCCAGCCACCTGCTGCTCAAATGCAGCCGGCGCCGGTGCCCGAGATTGGTCCGGGCGGTCAGGCGGGCTATCTGCCACGCGAGGCACTTCCGGACAGCCTCGCGCTGCTTCCTTCTCCGCCCGCCGCCGGTTCGGCTGCTCTTGCGCGCGACGAGGCGTTCAGTCGAGGCAGCCTCGCCTTGCGCGGGACGGCCCGCTGGGCGCTGGCGGCTGAGGACGCCGATCTGAAGTTTCCGCAGGCGGCCGAAACGTTCTCCTGTGCCTTGGGCGCGCCGATCACGGAGCAGGACACGCCGCACCTCTACATGCTGATCAGGCGCAGTCTGGCTGACGCCGGTTTATCCACCTATCGCGCCAAGGATCATTACAGTCGCGCTCGGCCGTTCACCGTGAACAACGAGCCGATCTGCACACCGAGCAAGGAAACACGTCTGCGGAGCGACGGGTCGTATCCGTCCGGGCATACGGCCATCGGCTGGGCCTGGGCGCTCATCCTCACGGAGGTTGTGCCCGATCGAACCGACGCCATTCTCGCTCGCGGCCGGACGTTCGGGCAAAGCAGAGTGGTCTGCAACGTCCACTGGGAAAGCGACGTGCTCGCGGGTCAGGTGATGGGAGCGGCGACAGTTGCGCGTTTGCACGCTGATCCCACGTTCCTTGCGGATTTGGACGCCGGCAAGGCCGAACTCGCGGCTGTTCGCGCCAAGGGCCTGAAGGCGACGCGGGATTGCGATGCAGAAGCCGCGGCAATTGCGCTGGAACCGTTACGGGCGCCGTGACCACATCGTTGTCGTCCTAACTGCGCTTCTACACAGGGCGGCGTGGTCGCGGTACGTCCGCATGGGGTGCTGCCTCACGACCGACTGCGCAGACTCGGCCAGTAGACCTGGATCACGCCAAAAACATAGTTCGCACCGTGGACATCCCATCCCCTCCCGAAATGCCCGATCCCACCCTCCTGCTCCCCAGAGACGCATACTGGCACCTCATCCACACGCTCTGAACCTCCCTCCCGCCGCAGGTCATCGACACGCCGGACGACCTCGCCCGCCGCGACAACGCCGCCATTGCCTATTGCCGCGCTGCTGCCTGCCAAAGCCGCGGAGGCTGCACTCGCCGCGCAGTGTGTCGCCGCCAACGGCCCAGGCGATGGACTGCCTGCGGCTGGCCCAGGACCGTGCGCTGGTCAGCGGCCGCACCCCGGCGCTGCTGGCGCTCGATGCGGCGGGCGAGCAAGACCGCTGACGCGTTGCCGCGATACGCCATGCTGGAGGATTCCGGCCGTCGTGCTAATCTACAATTCCTTCAGATTGCCCCGCGACATGCCTGAATCCACAGCAAACAATGCCAAAGACCCCGACCACACCAGCGGCCATCTGCTGGACGGACGGGTGCACTATGCCCAGCCGAGGAAGGGCTTCCGCAGCGGCATCGAACCGGTGCTGCTGGCGGCTTCGATCCCGGTTCGGACGGACGAGAGCGTCCTGGAGGGAGGCGCCGGCGCCGGCGCGACGCTGCTCTGTCTCGCCGCCCGGATCCCCGGCCTCCGGGCGACAGGCATCGAGCGGGACGCCGGCCTCGTGTCACTGGCATGGCGTAATGCGGTGGCGAATCTCCGGTCCGGCCTCAGCTTCATCGAGGCCGACATGGCGGCGCTGCCGGAGACCGGCACGTTCGATCACGCGTGCGCCAATCCGCCCTATCACCTCGCCGCCGGCACGCCTTCGCCTGACCCGGCGCGCGATACGGCCAAACGCGGTGGAACCGGCGTGTTGCAGGTCTGGGCCGCCACGCTCGCGACGCGTCTCCGGCGGCACGGGACGCTCACCTTCATCCTGCCGGCCACGCTGTTGCCCGCCTGCGCCGAGGCGTTCGCCGCCGCCGGCTGTCCCGCGACCGCGATGCTGCCGTTATGGAAGACGGCCGGGTGCCCGGCGAAGCTCGTGCTGGTGCGCGGCGTGAAGGCCGGCAGGACACCGTTCCGCGTCCTGCCTGGCCTGGTGCTGCATGACGCTTCGGGCGGGTTCACCCGGGAAGCCGAGGCGATTCTGCGCCACGGCTGCGCACTGGCTCTTTAGGGCGCCGCTTCCTCGGTGTGCGGATGCCGCAGATACCAAAGCCGCTCATGCGCGGCCACGAGGCTCTCCATGTTGCGCCGCCGTGTGCCGTCCGGCGTCAGCGGCCGCCGCGTCAGCATCATTTCGAGGACGTGCAGCAACTGCTCGGCCACCTCAAAATCCGCCTGGTCGCAGGCGTGGTGGAAGGCGATCAGTATCTTGTCGGACAGCCGGCGCGTGTAACGCGGTGGGCCATTCGATCCGCCCTCCCGACCGGCGCCTTCGCCAGCGTGTCCTATCCTGTCCTCTGCCGTGGTCCCCATGATCTGCCGTCCTGCCTCCCAGCCGCCATCGTATCCAGCCCGTTTACCGGTAGCGCGGCGCTGCCGGGCCACGTCAACGGCCAGCCATACGAGACTGCCGACGATTGGTACGTCTAACGACCATGTGCACCATTCGATGCGGTTGCAGCGTGATCACAGCGCCAAACATACGTTATTTGGCGAAAATTCTTCGATTTGGCTGACATTTCCGTCCCATGCAGGGCAAATCATACCCGAAATCAGACCGCTGGCCAAGTGCTGTCTTGGATTGGAAGGTTGGTCGCAAAATCTGGACACGCAGCCGGCTATGCAACCTCCCAAATCAACGGGCGGTCAGGCGGCCGGCGTCGCTGGCAGTAATTCGGCTGCCGGGTCGCCGAACGCTTCCTCCCACGTGCCCGTGGTGGACGCCTTGCTGTATTCGGTGGCGCGGTTCTCGAAGAAGTTGGTGTGCTCCACCGCGTTCAGCATGTCGTCAAGCCAGGGCAGGGGATTCTTCGACACATGATAGAGCGGGTTCAGGCCGAGCTGCGTCAGGCGACGATCGGCGATGAAGCGGATGTATTCCTTCACGTCGCGCGCGATCAGCCCTTCCACCGCGCCTTGTTCGAACGCCAGATCGATGAAGGCGTCCTCGTGGTCCACGATGGTGGCGCAGGTGATGTAGATGTCGCGTTTCAGTTCTTCGGTCCAGATTTCCGGATTTTCCTGCACGAAGGTGCGGAACAGCCGGATGATGGACATGCAGTGCAGCGTCTCATCACGCACCGACCACGAAATGATCTGGCCCATCCCCTTCATTTTCCCGAAACGCGGGAAGTTCAGCAGGATTGCAAACGAGGCAAACAGCTGCAGCCCTTCGGTGAAGGCGCCGAACGCGGCGAGCGTCTTGGCGATCTCGAACTTCGAATCGACTGTGAAAGTCTGCATGTAATCGAATTTGTCCTTCATCTCCTTGTATTTCATGAAGGCCTGATACTCGAGTTCCGGCATGCCGATCGTGTCCAGCAGATGGCTGTAGGCGGCGATGTGCACGGTCTCAATGTTGGAAAATGCCGACAGCATCATCAGCACTTCGGTCGGCTTGAACACCTGCGAGTAGTGCTTCATGTAACAATTGTTCACCTCGACATCGGCCTGGGTGAAGAAGCGGAAGATCTGCGTCAGCAGATTGCGCTCCGCGGGGCTGAGATTTCGGTGCCAATCCTTCACGTCGTCGGCGAGCGGCACCTCCTCCGGCAGCCAGTGGACGCGCTGCTGGATGAGCCAGGCCTCGTATGCCCACGGATACCGGAACGGCTTGTAGACCGGGTTCTCGGTCAGCAGGTCGAATTTCACCGGATGTTCATCGGTTGTCCGGGTGATGCCGTCCATGCTGCCTGCTCCACGCCTGGTCGCGCGCGGCCCATCGAGTCGGACCGCCGCATTCTATATATTGTGGGTCTCCGTCGGCCCACGCGCAACAACTTGCATGCGATCCGCAGGCTTCACCCGGCAAATTCTAGCATTCCGGTGCCGCGCCGGGGAACTCCGCGGCGGCTTGACCGACAGTTTCGTGCCCGAGATGCAATTCCCCCGGACAGCCCCTGTCGCGCTTGCCGTAGCGGCGGATCGCTGTGCAGATTGCCCACCAGTCCCAGAACCAGATTGCGTATGTCCCGAAACGGTCCATCTCCGCCAGCACCGCGATCGTCCTCGGCGGCATCCGTGCGGCTGATCGGTGTGAGCCGGCGCTGGGGCGCTGCAAACGCGCTTGACCGAGTGTCGATCGACGTTGCGCCCGGCAGCTTCACCGTTCTGCTGGGCCCGTCGGGCTGCGGCAAGACGACATGCCTGCGCATTGTGGCCGGCCTGGAGACGGCCAGCGAGGGACGGATCGAAATCGCCGGGCGCGATGTCACAAACCTGCCGCCGGCTGCCCGCGGCGTGGCGATGGTGTTCCAGTCCTATGCCCTTTTCCCGCATCTGAGCGTCGCGGAAAACATCGTCTTCGGCCTGAAGGCCCGCCGTGTTCGGCCACCCGAGCGGGCAGACCGGCTGGCGCGCGCGGTGGAGATCCTCGGCATCGGGCACCTGCTGGAGCGCAAGCCCGGCCAGCTTTCCGGCGGCCAGCAACAGCGTGTGGCGCTCGGCCGGGCCATCGTCGCCGAGGCTCCGGTCTGCCTGATGGATGAGCCGCTATCCAACCTGGATGCGCAGCTTCGTGCCGACATGCGGCGGGAGATTCTGGCCCTGCAGCGCCGGCTGGGGATCACCATGCTGTACGTGACGCACGACCAGACCGAGGCCATGGGGATGGCCGACCAGATCGTGCTGCTGCGCAACGGGCGGATCGAGCAGGACTCTCCGCCGGCGGAAATCTACGCACGGCCCGCGACCAGTTTCGCCGCCGGCTTCATCGGCACGCCGCCGATGAACCTGTTTCCGCTGGAAAGGCGGCCTGCCGGCATGGTGTTGCAGGGCACCGACGGACCGGTTCTCGCAGGGCCTGCCACCGGGGCGTTGCTTGGCGGCATTCGTCCCGAGAGTTTGCGGCTGGCCGAGCAAGGCATCGCGGCGCGCGTGCGGCACGCGGAATATCTCGGGGCCGATACCGTGCTCTCCTGTTCCATCGGCGAGGTCAGCCTCCTGGCGCGGCTTCCTGGAAGGGTAGTGCTGGCCGATGGCACGCAGGTCCGGTTGGCCACCGAGGAGCCCATCCACCTGTTCGACGCCACGACAGGTCGGCGCATGGAAGGCGTTGCGGCGGAAAGGGAGCCAGTGGGCGCATGATCAAGAGCACCCGCCGCAGCCTGTTGCGCAACGCGGCCGCCGGGATGGCATTGTCAGGGGTCGCTCGTGCCGCCGAGACTGCGACCGAAATCAGCTTCTATTTCCCGGTCGCCGTCGGCGGACCGATAACCCGCATCATCGACGGTTACGCCGCGGACTTTCAGCGCGAGAATCCGGCGATCAAGGTGACGCCGATCTATGCCGGCACGTATCAGGATACGCTCACCAAGACCCAGACGGCGTTGAAGGCAAATGCCGGGCCGCAGATGGCCGTGCTGCTGTCGACCGACGTCTTCTCGCTGATCGACGATGATCTGATCGTTCCATTCGACGAGATTGCGCAGAGCACGTTGGACAAGGCCTGGCTGGGCAGCTTCTATCCGGCCTTCCTGAAGAACGGCGAGATCGACGGCCACACCTGGGGTGTGCCGTTTCAGCGATCGACGATCGTGCTGTACTGGAACAAGGCGGCTTTTCAGGAGACCGGGCTGGATCCGGAACGGCCGCCGGACAACTGGGTCGAGCACGCGGCGTTCGCACAAAAGCTGACGCGGCGAAGCGGCGACAGCGTGGATCGCTGGGGCGTGCAGATCCCTGCCAGCGGCTTTGCCTATTGGCTGTTCCAGGCGCTCGCAACCCAGGCCGGCGCCACGCTTGCCAACGCCGATGGGACCGGGACGGATTTCGCCGCGGCTGGCTGTATCGAGGCGCTGCACTACTGGATCGACCTTGCTGGGAAGTACCAGGCGCATCCGCCCGGCATCGTCGATTGGGGCGTCACGCCGCGCGACTTTCTCGAGCAGAAGGTCGCGATGATCTGGACCACGACCGGCAACCTGTCGAACATCCGAAGCAACGCGAAGTTTCCCTTTGGGGTCGCGATGCTGCCGGCGGGCAGGCAGCGCGGCACGCCGACCGGCGGCGGCAATTTCTATCTGTTCAAGACCGCGAGCGCGCCGCAACGCGAGGCGGCCTTGCAGTTCCTCCGCTGGATCAGCAGCCCGGAGCGCGCCGCGCAGTGGGGCATCGACACCGGCTACGTCGCGACCCGGCCGGATGCCTGGGAGACAAGCCGGATGCGGAGCTACGTCGCCGATTTTCCGGCTGCCGCCGTGGCGCGCGACCAGTTGCAGTACGCCGTCGCCGAGTTGTCGACGCATGACAATCAGCGCGTGACGCAGGCGCTCAATGATGGCGTGCAGGCTGCATTGCTCGGCCGGAAGGCGCCGGAGGCGTCGTTGGCCGAAGCCCAGGCCACTGCGTCGCGACTGCTGCGTCCATTTCATCGATAATCAAGGAAAATGGGGAAGGTTTTGCCATGATTCGTCGCCGTACCATTCTGGCCGCCGGGGCGAGTATGCTTGCCGCGCCAGCCATTTTGCGCGCACAGGGCGTGCAGAAGCTGACCTTTTACTATCCGGTCGCGGTCGGCGGTCCGATCGCCGCGATCATGGACGGATACTGCAAGGCGTTTCAGCAGGAGACCGGGATCGCGGTCGAACCGGTGTATGCCGGCGACTACAGCCAGACGCTGATCAAGGCGACCACGGCGATCCGTGCCGGAACAGGGCCGCAATTCGCCGTGCTGCTGGCCGCCGAGATGCACAGTCTGCAGGACCAGGACATCCTTGTATCGCTGGACGAGATCGGCCTGGATGCCGATGCGAAGACGTGGCTCGACGGCTTCTATCCGGCGTTCATGGCCAACAGCCACGCCGATGGGAAGACATGGTCGGTGCCGTATCAGCGCTCGACCGCGATCTTCTACTACAGCAAGGCCGCGTTCCAGGATGCCGGATTGGATCCCGAGAAGTTCCCGACCACCTGGGCCGAGTTGGCGACAGCCGCGGGCAAGCTGACCAAACGCGATGCGTCGGGGCGTGTCACCCGTTGGGGCATCAAGATGGCCGGCGATCTTGGAAATGCCCAATGGACGTTTGGTGCATTGGCCAATCAGGCGGAGCAGATCCTGATGAACCAGGCCGGCACCGAGGTCTATTTCAACCAGCCGAAGACGATCGAGGCGATGGCGTTCTGGCGCAGCCTGTCCGCGGAACACCATGCTTCGCCCGATGGCGTGTCCAACTGGTCGCAGCTGTCGCCGGACTTCCTCGAGGGCAACGCGGCAATCATCCAGCACACGACCGGCAATCTGACCAACGTGCGCGAGAAGGCACAGTTCCCGTTTGGCGTTGCGGGTCTGGCCGGCAAGAACGCGCCGCACACCGTGGTCGGTGGGGGGAACCTGTATTTCTTCAAGAACGCGAGTCCGGCGGAGCGCGAGGCGAGCCTGCGATTTGCCCGCTGGGTCAGCCAGCCGGAACGCGCCGCCGATTGGTCGATGCGCACCGGCTACATCGCGACCAGCCCCGCCGCCTACGAGACGCAGACGATGAAGGACTTCATTGCCAAGGTGCCGGCGGCCAACGTGGCGCGCACCTTTCTGCCGGTGGCGACGGGCGAGTTGTCGGTGCACGAGAACCAGCGTGTCTACAAGGCGCTGACCGACAACATCCAGGCCTGTCTGAACGGCAGCAAGGCGCCGGCACAGGCGATGGCGGATGCGCAGACCGAGGCCGATCGTATCCTGCGGCCTTACAAGCAGGGCTGATGCGCCGCGGCACCCTCTCCCGGCGAGCTGACGCTCGCCGACCTCTCCCGCGGAGCGGGCGAGGTGTACTTGTGGGGCGGCGCGATCCTGCTTCAGCTCTCCCACGTGTGGGAGAGGTCGTGCCGCGTCTGCGGCGCGGGTGAGGGGGGCGATGCGCCGCGAAACGATCCACGCGTGGCTGCTGCTGTTGCCCGCCCTAGTGCTGCTGGTGGCGTTCACCCATTGGCCGGCAATCGCCACGCTGATCGACAGCTTCTACGCCACGCCGCGCGGCAGCCGGCCCGCGCCGTTCGTCGGCCTGGACAACTATGCTGGGCTGCTCGACGACCCGGTGTTCTGGCAGGCACTGCGCAACAACGCCTGGTACGCCTTGGCCACCATCCCGGCGTCGATCGTGCTGGCGCTGGTCATGGCACTGGCGGTCAACGAGGCCCTGCCGGGACGCGCGCTGCTCCGCATGGCGTATTTCCTGCCGACCATGCTGCCGATGATCGCGGTCGCGAACATCTGGCTGTTCTTCTACACGCCGGATTACGGGCTGTTCGACCGGATCATCGCCGTGTTCGGTGGCGGCCGACACAACTGGCTGGGCGATGCCTCCACCGCGCTGCCGGCGATGATCGTCGTCGCCGTGTGGAAGGAAGCCGGCTTCTTCATGATCTTCTATCTGGCCGCGCTGCAGACCATGCCGACCGATCTGCGCGAGGCCGCCGCCCTCGAAGGCGCATCACGCTGGAATTTCTTCCGCCGCGTCACCGTGCCGCTGCTGATGCCGACCACGCTGTTCGTCCTGGTCAACGCGGTGATCAACGCATTCCGCGTGATCGACCACATCATCGTCATGACGCGCGGCGGACCGGACAATGCCACGACGCTGCTGCTCTACTACATCTACGAGGCCGGCTTCCGGTTCTGGGACACCGCGACCGCCGCCACGCTGACCGTGGTGCTGCTGACCATCATGGGTCTCGCAGCGGCGTTCCAGTTCGGCGTGCTCGGCCGGCGGGTGCACTACCGATGATGGTCGCGGACCATGCCTCGCTGGGCCGCAGCCTGGAGACGCTCGGTGCCTGGCTGCTCGGCCTGCTGTGGATGCTGCCGCTGCTCTACGCGGTCTGGACGGCAATTCCATCCGGCGATCTACGCCACGCATTTCAATCTGCTGGCGCCCCTGACGCTGGCCAACCTGGAGGCGGCGTGGCAGGCGGCGCCGTTCACCCGCTACCTGCTGAACACGGTGATGCTGGTCACGCTGATTCTGGCCGCGCAGTTCGTGCTCTGCACGCTCGCGGCCTTCGCCTTCGCCCGCCTGACATTCCCCGGCCGCGATCTGCTGTTCGCGGTGGTGCTGCTGCAGCTCATGGTGATGCCCGACGTGCTGCTGGTCGAGAACTACCGAACGCTGGTGCAGCTGCACCTGGCCGATACCATCCTGGCGATCGCGCTGCCCTATCTCGGGTCCGCCTTCGGCATCTTCCTGCTGCGGCAGACGTTCCTGACCATTCCCCAGCCGCTGGACGATGCCGCCAGGCTGGAAGGCTGCGGGCTGTTGGCACGGCTCTGGCGCGTCTATGTGCCGCTCGCGAAACCGACCTACATCGCCTATGGCCTCGTGTCGGTGAGCTATCACTGGAACAACTTCCTCTGGCCGCTGGTGATCACCAACTCGGTGACCACCCGGCCGCTGACGGTCGGCCTGGCGATCTTCGCCACCACCGACCAGGGCATCGACTGGTCCATCGTCACGGCCGCGACGCTGATGACCAGCGCGCCGCTGCTGGTTGCCTTCCTGCTGTTCCAGCGCCAGTTCGTGCAGAGCTTCATGCGCGCGGGGATCCGATGAACGCATTGGCCGACCGCTTCGAGACCGCCGTGCGGCTGGCATCCGAGGCCGGCGCCCTGGCCTCGCGCATGCGTCCTCCGTCCGGTGCTTCAACCGCGGCGCTGAAGGGCGCCCAGGACTGGCTCACCGAGGCAGACGGCGCGGTCGAGCGCCTGCTGTCGGAGCGCCTGGCCGCGGCCTACCCCGCCGATGGCTTCCAGGGCGAGGAGGGTGGACGCACCCGCGCCGGCAGTTTGCGCTGGGTGGTCGATCCGATCGACGGGACGGCCAACTTCATGCGCGGTGGCAGGCGGTTCTGCGTCTCGCTGGGCTGCATGGACGGCGACGTGCCGGTGATCGGCGTGATCGTGGCGCCCGCGCTCGACGAGACCTTCGCCGCCCGCGCGGGTGCCGGCGCGACGCTGAACGGCGCCGCCATCCGGGCCGCCGACACGACGGATCTGGCGCGCGCCACTGTGGAACTGGGCTGGTCGCGCCGTCGCCCGCTCGGCGATTTCCTGTCCCTCACCGAACGCATCATTGCCGGCGGAGCGATGCCTCGGCTCAACGGCTCGGGTGCGCTGGGGCTGGCCGATGTCGCCGCCGGGCGCACCGACGCCTATGTCGAGCTGCACATCAACCTGTGGGACGTGGCCGCGGCGCTGGTCATCCTGGCGGAGGCGGGCGCCCGGGTCAGTCCGTTCCTGTCGGGCGACGGGGCGGTTGCCGGGAACCCGATCCTCGCCTGCGCTCCCGGCATCGCCGAGTGCCCTGTCCGCGGTGACGACGATCGCGCTTTGACAAGCTGTGCGGCGCGGCGCTTTGCTCGCGGCGGAAACGTGGAAGGCAGGCCCGATCGTGCGACCCCTCGAAGGCATTCGCGTCGTCGCCCTGGAACACGCGGTGGCCGCACCGATCTGCAGCCGCCACATGGCCGATATGGGCGCCGAGGTGATCAAGGTGGAGCGGCCGGGGGAGGGCGACTTTGCCCGGTCCTACGACAGCTTCGTGCATGGGCAGTCCAGCTTCTTCATCTGGCTCAATCGCGGCAAGCGCAGCATCTCGCTGGACCTCAAGCATCCCGAGGCGGCCAAGGTGCTGGCGAAGCTGCTCGCCAACGCCGACGTGCTGCTGCAGAACCTCGCCCCAGGCGCCGCCGCCCGCCTCGGCCTCAGCCACGCCGACCTGGCGCCGCGCCACCCCGGCCTGATCGTCTGCGACATCTCCGGCTACGGCGAGAGCGGCCCGTTCGCCCAGAAGAAGGCCTACGACCTGCTGATCCAGGCGGAATCCGGCCTGATCAGCGTCACCGGCACCGAGGACACGCCATCGCGCGTCGGCATCTCGGCCGCCGACATCGCCACCGGCATGTATGCGCTGTCCGGCATCCTCGCCGCCCTGGTCCGCCGGGGGCGGACGGGGGAGGGAGCCAACGTCAAGATCGCCATGCTGGACGCGCTCGGCGAGTGGATGACCTATCCGATGTACCGACTGGCCTATGCGAACTCGCCGCTGCCGCGCTCGCCGACCAGCCATCCGGCACTGGCGCCCTATGGCGCGCATCATACCAAGGACGGCCAGGTGATCTTCGGCCTGCAGAATGAGCGCGAGTGGGCGACCTTCTGCGCCAAGGTGCTGGACCGGCCGGAGATCGCCACCGATCCGCGCTTCCGCGACAACAATGCCAGGCGCGAGCATCGTCGCGAACTGACCGAACTGATCGAGGCGCACTTCGCCGACATGACGTCGATCGCGGTGGTTCGGACGCTGGACGCGGCCGGTATTGCCAACGGCCGGCTGAACGAGGCGCAGGATGTCTGGGACCATGTGCAGTTCAGCGCGCGCGACCGCTGGCGCGAGGTCGCCACGCCGGGCGGACCGGTCCGCGGACTGCTGCCGCCGATCACCTTCACCGATGTCGAGGCGGCCATGGGCGACGTGCCGGCGCTCGGCGAGCACACCGATGCGGTCCTGCGCGAACTCGGATACGCCGATGCGGAGGTCGCGGCGCTGCACACGGCCGGAGCGGTATGAGCGCATTCGATCCCGCCACGCATCGCATGATCCCGGAGCAGCGCTGGTTCGAAGATTTCCGTCTGGGAGAGCGCTTCGTCCTGCCCAGCCGCACCATGACCGAGGCGCTGTTCCTGGCCTTCCAGGCGGCGAGCGGCGACAACCATCCGGTGCACTACAACATCGAATACTGCCGCGCGCATGGGCTGCCTGGGATGCTGGCGCACGGGTTTCAGACGCTGATCCAGACGGCCCCTGGCGCCGGACTGTTCCCGTTCGTCACGGAGGATTTGCTGGTGGGTTTCCTCGAGCAGTCCAGCCGCTTCCTGAGGCCGGTGTTCGCGGGTGACACGCTGTATCCGACGCTGGCGGTGGACGAGTTGTCGCCCAACCGGACCACCGGCGTGGTGGGCCTCGCCAGCACCGTGCACAACCAGCGACGGGAGTTGGTGCTGGAGGGGCGACAGCGCTTCCTGCTGCGGAAGCGGCCCACCTGACTTTTCCTCTCCCGCGAAGCGGGGGAGGGCAGGGAGGGGGCGCGGTTCCACCGCTTTGCATGGGGTCCTGTCGCCGCGCTGCCGCCAGCCGCGTCAGCAGTCGTGCCGTGGCCAGCAGCTCGATGCAGAAGCTGCGAAAGGCGCGCTGCTCACGGGTCCAGAAGCCATGGGTGGTGCGTGCCGCACGGATGCGTTGCCTGCCATCCGGCGTCCGTGGGCCGGTGCTCGCCCCGCCATGCATGCGGCATCGCCCGTTGCTCATGGCCGGACCACGGCATGGGGTTCCGGCGCGGGTGAGGGCGCCGCAGCGGGGCGCGGTGGACGGATCGCCGCCCGGCGCCCCATTTTTCAGCCGGCCCCGGGCCTTGTCCTCGGGCGCTGGAACCGAGTGGCCTATGGCCGCCATTGGGACGGATCCCGGTTGGAGCGCGACATGGCACGGTCCTGCCGTTGGTCCAGGCTGCGCAGCATGCCGGTCAGGGTCCGCGACAGGTTCGCCGCGCTGCCGAACAGGCGGGAGGCCAACGCGGGCGGCTGGTTGTCCTGAGCGGCGCGGCGATAGCACGCCAGGGCGGCGTGGTGGGTGAGGACCACGTGGGCGGCGAGCATCGCCTCGATCGGTTCCTGGGCGTCGAACGAGCGGAGGGCAATGATGGCCGCGGTCACACGGTCGGTCTTCGCCTCGACCGTCTCGCGCTCGGGCGCGGGCAGCGAGGCCATCATCGTGCCCAGCAGGTCGTCGGTGAACAGCGGGGGAAGCAGGTCTTCATCGACCTGGGTGCTGCGTCGGCGCGGCCTGTTGGGGTCACGGGCACGGAAGCAGCGAGCCGTGTCGGACTGGTCCGGCGGATCGGATGGCTGTGGGTTGGTGGTATCGGGCTGTAGGTTGGTGGCGGTGTCGTCGGGAAGGGGCACTGCGTCGGCTCCGGGCAGGGTCTGTTTATATAACTAACTCATGTGTTAGGATAGTGTCAATGAAACTAACGGCGCCGCATCGATCAGAATGCGTCGACAAATGACCACTTTGACTATGGCAGGGTGCTGCCCCAAGCCATTGGAATGTTATGCTAGGCGACGTTTCTGTTGACTGCTCCTGCACCGTCATGTCCCGGCCATCGGAAGCGGCACCGTGCTGCGACGGATGGCCGGGACAAGCCCGGCCATGACGGACGGACCGCGTGGCGATGGGAGGTCGTTGGTTCGGGCCGCCGGCATTGAATGGTCGAGATCATCGTGATCTGCAACGGGACTCTCATGCCTCACCAGTCAGCTTCGCCAGCTTGGCCCTAAGGGTCTGACGGGAAACAACCGAACCATTTCCGGCGCGCGCCTCATGCCTCATCGTCATGGCCGGCCTACGGGTCGGGCCCCGCCTTCGCAAGGGCAGGCTCGGACCGCCCGAGGACAGGCTCCAGCCGGCCTTGACGATGGAGGTGCGGCCGTTGCGCCACTCGGAGCACTTATTTCGCCGCGAGTCCTAAAGCGGTCGGGGAGAGGCCGGCTTCCTCTGCCCGCTGCCTCTTGCTGTCTTCCTAGAAGAAGACAAACGCCCGGACCACGACGTTCTTACGGTTTCGGGCGTCGGCCGGCGCGGTCGGGTCGATACAGGCAGTGTGGAAAGAATAGCGCGAGACGGAGCCGTCGGTCACCGAGTCATAGCACTTCAGCATCGAGACCTCGTTGGGCTTCTGCTGGGGAAACCAGTACCACTCGTGGTCGGGACGGTAGGTGAAGCGCGTGGTCTCGCCGACGCGGTCGTCGTAGATCCGGTAGTTGGTGATGTACGGCTGGTCGGCGAAGGAGGGCCAGGCGCAGAGGATGAAGGGAAACTGCTCGACCGTCTCCATCGGCTTGGCGAGATTGATCGACACGAACCGCCGCGACATCTTCTTGTCGGCCTCTTCCTCCGTGTAGTGCTGCTCGCGACCGAAGTTCCGCAGGTTTTTGGTGAGCAGCTCGCGGCAGCGCACGCGGCCGCTGTTGTCGTTCAGGTCGTTGTGCACGAGGGTGGCGTAACGGGCGTTCACACCCGGGTTCTTGTTGTCCTGGTCTTCCGTGCGGTCGCCCGCGTAGTCCTTGTCGAAGACGTCGTGGTTGTAGACCAGCGCATCGGTCGCGTCCGGGAAGAACTCGAGCAGGAGCTTCTCGATCTCGGGGTAGAACACGCGCTCCACCTCCGCCGCGTCGTAAAAATTCGAGCACTTGGACTCGAGGTGCGCCAGCGAGACACCGAGCCGGTCCATGCATTCGGGGCTGTCGGGCGCGAGGCCCGGGTAGTACTCGCCGATGCGCCGCGCGTCGCGCATCACCTGCGGGAACCAGAGGTCCCGCTTCCGGCTGTCCTGCTCGTTCTTGCGCAGGATCGCCGCCACGTCGGCACGCGCCGGGTCCCGCCAGACAGCGTTGGACGGGACGATGGACCAGGTCGGCCGCTCATAAACCGTATAGGGCAGTGGCACCGCCACGCCGCCTTCGGGGGCCCTGATGGCGTTGTTCCTGCGTATGTAGTCCAGGCACTCGTCGTATTTCCGGAACCCGTAGCCCCACTTTGTCTTGATCGCGGCCCCCGGTGGGGCGTTGTTGATCATGTCGGTAACGCGCTGGCCCTCGCCCTCGGCGATCTCGGCGAGCGCGTCCTGGATCGCCGTGCCGGTTCCCGCATCGCCGTCCCGGTCGAACGACATGTAGGACAGGCCGCCGTTCGCCGCGATGGGCGGCGGCTGCCCTGCCGTGCGCTGGAGCGTCGGCACATAGGCCGACGAAGCTCTCTCCGTGTGCGCCGCAACGTTGCTGTCGGCGATTTCGGCCTGGCTCATGGCACACCTCCGGTTATTTCTGCCCCACGGTGGCACACAATAAAACTCACGTCATCATCGAGTGGACGCCTGGACCCTCGCTTTCGCGAGGGTGACGCGTAAAGCGAATATCAGCTACCCCCGCTGCCCCTGTCCCGCCGCCCGCCGCAATCGCGGCTTCGGCTGCGGTGTTGTCGTATCCAGCACCGAGTGCAGCGTCGCCACCGTCTCGGGCGACAGCCGATGAATGGTCTGTGCCAGGCGGTTCGCCAGCGCCGTCTGCTCCGGCGTCAGCCCCGCCGTGTTCACCGTCACCCGCGGATGCGACAGCCGCGCGAGCCGCGCCAGTTCCTCCGCATCGTCCCAGATCAGGCCGAAGAACTCGTTGACCTGGTGCACCAGCCCGGCACTCGGCGCGCCGCGCCTGCCGTGCTCCAGGGCGGACAGATACGCCGCGGACACCTGCAACTCGCCGGCCAGGCGCTGCAGCGTCACCCCCCGCTCGGCCCGCAACGCGCGCAGCCTGGCGCCGAACGGGGTCATCGCGGGCGTCGCAGCAGAAGGCGCACCGATCCCGGATTGGCCGCGTGCGGGTGCGAGGCGGCGAGCACCAGCGGCCTGATCTCCGGCAGGTTCAGCCACAGCGGCAGCTCGCGCCGCAGCACGCCACCTTCCAGGCTGCCTCGTCCGGTCACCACCTCGACGCAGCGGAGCCGGTCCGCATGCGCCGTCCGCAGGAAGGCGACCAGCGCGTGGTACGCCCGCTGCGCCGTCTGGCCGTGCAGGTCCAGTACCCTCGCGCCGCGCAGCTTGCCGGTGCGGAGGCGTTGCCAGGTCGCGTTGTCCACCCCGCCCGGCTGGGTGCCGACCGTCACCGCTGTCGGCGCGGGGTGCGCGCCACGCACATGCGCGCCTGGTCGCGGTCGCTGCGTCGGCGCGCGGGCCGGAGACCCGGCGGGTGGCGCGTCCGCGGTCGCGGGGGAGGGGTCGGCCAGGATCGGACGTTTGCGGCCGGGCAGGGGGGTTATCCGACTGGCGTAGCTCGCCCACGCCGCATGATCGGCCTCGGTCAGGCGGGAGCGGCGCGGCTTATCCATGATGCGAGACAAAGCAGCAACGCGCTCGCCAAGGCAAGCATTGCGCAGGACGCCGGCACGGCATCTTGCTGTTATGCCGTGGCGTCTTCCACCAGAACCACGTGCAGCCGGCGCGGACCGTGGGCACCGAGTTCCAGCGTCTGCTCGATATCCGCCGAACGCGAGGGGCCGGTCACCAGCATGACGTTGCGCGGCATGCCGCCGAAGTCGCCGCGCAACAGGTCCCATGCCTCCTCGTACGCGCCGACCACACGCGATGCACGCAGCAGCACGATCTCGGTGTCCGCCAGCAGGTTGAGCGTCGTGGGGCGCTCCGGCGCCGATGGAAGCATCAGCGTGCCGGTCTCGGCGATGGCGGCGAACGCGTGCTGCAGGCTGACCGTGTCGGACGCCTCCGCGCGTCCCTCGTGCACGTGCAGCAACGGGCGCGTCGTCCACGGGATCGAACGCAACTCCGGATGCGGGGCCATCACGATGTCGGTCGGCAGGTTCTGCGAGGCGAGATAGTCCGCCACGGCCTCCGGCACGGCGTCGAGATCGGGCACGTGCGCGACGGAGCCGAACTCCTTCACCAGATTGGCGGCGAACAGTGCCACCTGTTCGGCGTGCGATATGCGGCTGCGCGCGGGAATCAAATGCCGAGGATGCGACGCGAGCCGTCCGCGCAGCATCGCCGTCTGATCCTCCGGCAGTGCGCCGCGACGCAGCCCGCGCCGGATCGCAGCTAGCATCGCGTCCTTGCTCACCGTATCCGCCCCGCGCGCTGCTCGCGTGCGTAACGGGCGAAGAACGTGTCGCCTTCCGGCGCGGGCAGGTCGCGCCCGCCGGTCCAGCCGCCGGCGAACGGCAGCTTGCTGAACCGTCCGCGCTTGCGTCCCATCAGCCCCAGCGTCATCGCGGCCGCGCGCGTCGCCAGCCGATACAGCGCGGGCCGGCGCGCGAAGAATGCCCACAGCGCCAGATTTGTCCGCACCACCGGCGGCGTCAGATGGCGCTCGAACTCGCGCTCGCGCCAGTGGCGCATCAGCTTGGGCAGCGGGATCTTCACCGGGCAGACGCTCTCGCACTTGCCGCAGAACGTCGAGGCATTCGGCAGATGTCCCGCCTTGTCCACGCCGATCAGCGCCGGTGTCAGTACCGCGCCCATCGGCCCGGGATACACCCAGCCATACGCGTGTCCCCCAACGGTGCCATACACCGGGCAGTGGTTCATGCACGCGGCGCAGCGGATGCAGCGCAGCATGTCCTGGAACTCGGTGCCCAGCATCGCCGAGCGGCCGTTGTCCAGCAGCACGACATGGTACTCGTCCGGCCCGTCCAGATCGCCGGCACGCCGTGCTCCGGTGGAGAACGTGGTGTACACGGAAAAATCCTGTCCCGTCGCCGAACGCGCGAGCACGCGCAGCAGGCTTGTGCAGTCCTCGATCGTCGGGACGATCTTCTCGATGCTGGCCAGCGCGATGTGCACGCGCGGCAGGGTCTGGGTCAGGTCGCCGTTGCCCTCGTTGGTGACGATGACGCTGCTGCCGGTCTCGGCGATCAGGAAGTTGGCGCCGGTGATGCCGACATCGGCCGCGAGGAATTTCTGCCGCAGGCGGGTGCGCGCCTCGGTCAGGATGTCGCGCCGTTCGTGGAACACCCGGTCGGGCGGCAGATCGGTATGCGATTTGCGGAAGCTCTCTTCCCAGTCTTCCTTGTTGAGGTGGAATGCCGGCGCGATGATGTGGCTCGGCAGTTCGTGGCGAAGCTGGATGATGTATTCGCCGAGGTCGGTCTCGATCGGGGTGATGCCGTTGCGCTCGAGGTGGTCGTTGATGTCCAGCTCCTCGCTGATCATCGACTTGCCCTTGGTGACGGTGCGCGCGCCGGCCGTCTGGCAGATGTCCAGCACCGCGGCGCGTGCTTCATCGGCGGTCGAGCACCAGTGCACATGGCCGCCGGCGGCGATGACCTTGCTCTCCCATTCCTCCAGGTAGAAGTCGAGATTGGCAAGCGTGTGGTTCTTGATGTCGCGCGCGATGTCGCGGAGCTGTTCGAATTCCGGCAGCGCGGCGACGGCCGAGGCGCGGCGTGCGATGAAGCTTGGTCCGCTGCGCGCGAGTGCCCGCTGGAGCCCGGCATCCGCGATGGCGCGGTGGGCGTTCTCCTTGAAGGCGGGGGAGGTGGCGATGTGCATGCCGGTCCTGTTCTTCTGCGTGGGGCAATGTAGCCGCATCGGTGGCGTGGTCACAGGGTCGTACCATTGCTATGTCGCGGCATTGCTACCGTCACCTGCCAACGGTACGCTCGGCGGCAATTCAGCAAAGATCGGGTGAATGACCGTGGCGGACATGCCCTCGACAAGTCTCGGCAACCAATACCATGTCCCGAAGACCATGAAGGCCTGGGTTCTCGGCGGTCCTGAGGAGTTGGCCCTGGTCGAGAAGCCGGTGCCCGAACCTGGACCTGCCGAAGTGCTGGTGCGGATCGACGCGGTCGCCATTTGCGCGACCGACCTGGAGATCATCCGCCACGGCCTGCCGGCATCTATCGAGGGCGAGCTGCCCTTCAACAAGGGCTACACGCCGGGCCACGAATATATGGGCACCGTGGTGAAGCTCGGTCCCACCGTGGACGAATACCAGCCTGGCGACCGCATCGCCGTCGAGATTCATGCGGGATGCGGCCGTTGCCAGCGTTGTCGCGAAGGCATGTACACCTCGTGCCTGAACTATGGGTTTCACAGCAAGGGACATCGCGCCAACGGCTTCAGTACCGACGGCGGCTTCGCGGAATATGCGGTGAACCACGTCAACACGATGGTCCATGTGCCGCACGACATGTCGGATGAAGAGGCGACGCTGATCGTCACCGCCGGCACGGCGATGTATGGCCTCGACGTGCTGGGCGGCATCATTGCCGGAGAGGGCGTCGTCGTGATCGGGCCTGGCCCGATCGGGCTGATGGGCGTCGGCGTTGCCAAGGCGCTGGGCGCACAGCCGGTCATCCTGACCGGGACGCGCGACCGTCGGCTCGAGATGGGGAAACGCCTCGGCGCCGATGCCGTCGTGAACGTCAACAATGAAGATGCCGTGACGGCGGTTCAGCGCATCACCGGGGGCAGGGGCGTGCAGTATGTCCTGGAGTGCTCCGGCGCCCCGAACGCGCTGAACGAGGCGGCGCGGATGGTGAACCGCGGTGGCCGCATCTGCCTCGCGGCGTTTCCGCACGAGCCGGTCTCGGTCGATCTCGCCTACATCGTGCGCAACAACATCTACGTCTTCGGGATCCGCGGCGAGGGCAGGAGCGCGACCCACCGTGCCGCGGCCTTGATGGGACAGCGGCGGTTCGATGCGAAGCTGATCCACACCCACACGTTCCCGCTGGGCGAACTGCCGACCGCGTTGCGATACGCGCGCGACCGCGTCGAGGACGCGATCAAGGTGGTCGTGAAGATGCGCTGTGACTGAACGACTTGTTCAGGAAGCTCCACGTACAGGTTCTGATCGCCATCCTCCTCGGCGTCGTGCTGGGCGCGGCCTGGCCGCAGGCGGGCATCGCCATGAAGCCGATCGGCGACGGGTTCATCAGCCTCCGCGCATTGCACCCGACATCTCCGGCGAGCAGCCGAGCGTTGCCGCTTTAGGATCCGCCGCGGAATAAATGCTCCAAGTGCTGCAACGGTCTCACCACCATCGTCATGCCGACGCAGGTCGGCATCCACGTCTTCTGTCTGTACCGGCAGCAAAGACGTGGATGGCGGGCCTTCGCCCGCCATGACGATAAAGAGGTGCGTCCTTCGATCGCTTCCAGTATAGCGTGCAAGGCAGGACGGATCAGTTCCGGCATTAGAAGATGCGCTCGGCGGAAGCCTCGATCCGCGCACACAGAAGTGGGTCAAGGCTATCGCGGGTCGTTACATCGACCGGAATGCCGAGCCGCTGCTCCAACAGCTGTTTGATACCGACCAGTTCGATGAGCGAGAAGCGGCTGTTTCGATCATAGTCGATGAACAGGTCGAGGTCGCTGGTGGAAGTCGCGGCATCGCGCACCACAGATCCAAAAAGGTAGAGCGCCGTGGCGCCGAGGGCTCTTACTGCGTCGCTCTGCTCTTTCAGCGCGGATACGGCCTCGTACTTGCGCATGATGTCATTGCCGCGGGACGACACCCCCTCCCTACCTCCCCCGCGCTTGCGCGGGGGAGGGGAAGAGACCGTCAGGTCGAATAATCCGAGAACCGCACGCCGCCATACCGCGCGCGATAGTCGGTGCGCACGTTGACCAGCGCCACCATGCCCTCGTCCACCTTCGCCTGCGCACGCTCCAGCGCCGGGCGGATGTCCTCCGGCTTGGTGACGTACTCGCCGTACCCGCCAAACGCCTCGCACATCTTGTCGTAGCGCATGTAGCCCAGATCGCGGCCCGGCTTCTCGCGCGTTCGGATCGCCGGTCCAGCCGCCGTTCAGGCTGACCACGATCAGCAGCGGGATCTTGTGGCGGATCGCGGTGTCCATCTCCATCGCGTTCATGCCGAGTGATCCGTCGCCATGCACCACGATCACCTGCTTGTCCGGGCACGCCACCTTGGCGCCGACGCCGAACGGCAGGCCGACGCCCATCGTGCCGAACGGGCCGGAATTCAGCCGATGCCCGGGCGAGAACGTCGGCATCGTCTGGCGTCCGAAGTTCAGCGTCTCCTGCCCATCGACGCACAGGATCGCGTCACGCTTGGCGAAGTTCTTGATCTCCTCGAGCATGCGCACCGGATGGATATCGCCATCCTCGGCGTACCTGTTCGCGCCGGCCGCCGAACGCTTCTGTGCCTCGCCATCCGCCAGCTTCTGCCGCCAGGCCTTGTAGCTGTCCTGCGTCACCTTGCCCTTGATGCCGTCGAGCAACTGGCCCAGCACCATCTTGCAGTCGCCGACGATCGGGATATCGACCCCGCGCGCCGCGGCGCCGATCTCCTCGGGATCGATGTCGATGCGGGCGATCTTCGCCTTGCCGCCGAAGCGCGGCGGCGCGGCGTGGCCGATGATGTAGTTCATCCGCGTGCCGAGCACGATGATCAGGTCGGCATCGGCGAACGCCGTGTTGCGCATCGTCAGGAACGAGCACGGATGATCGTCCGGCACGACGCCGCGACCTTGCGGGGTCGTGTAGAACGGGATGCCGGCGGCCTCGACGAACTGCTGCATCTCGGCCCAGGCGCGCGACCAGATGACGCCGGAGCCCGACACGATCAGCGGCTGCTTCGCCTCCGCCAGCGCCTTCACCAGCGCGTTCACCTGGCGCGGATCGCCGAGCGGGCGGCTGTCCATCTTGCGGCCCGCGAAGCTCCAGTCGACCAGGTTCTCGTCGATCTTCTGGTACAGGATATCGCCCGGCATATCGACGTAGACCGGGCCCGGCTTGCCGGCCATCGCGCGCTGCAGCGCGAAGTTCACCTGCTGCGGGATGCGCTTCAGGTTGTGCACGCGATCGACATGCTTGCAGCAGCCTTCCATCAACTTGACCTGGTCGATCTCCTGGAACACCTGGCGACCGAACTGGCTGATCGGGCTGGAGCCGCCGAACGCCACCACCGGGCAGCAGTCGATCAGCGCGTTGGCCATGCCGGTGATCAGGTTGGTCACGCCCGGCCCCGACGCGGCCATGCACACGCTCGGCGTCTGCCGCAGGCGGCTGTAGGCCTGGCATGCGAACGCCGCCGCCTGCTCGTGGCGGACGTCGATCATGCGGATGCCTTCGGTGATGCATGTGGCCTCGGCCAGCAGCATCGGGCCGCCCATGATGTAGAAGATGTCCTCGATGCCTTCCTTCTTCAGGCACTTCGCCAGGATTTCCGAGCCCGTCAGTTCCGCCATTGGTCCGTCTCCTCTAACCGATCACGCCGTTGCTCTTCAGGCCGCCGACGGCGCTTTTGTCCAGACCGAGCCAATGCGTCAGCACCTCCTCGGTGTTCGCGCCGAGCAGCGGCGACGGCTTCACCGGCGGCGGATTGCCGGAAAAGCGCACCGGCCAGCCGACCATCTTGAAGGCCCCGACCGTCGGATGCTGGACGGTCTGCATGATGTTGCGCCGCTCGAACGTCGGGTCGTTGTAGAGCTCCATCGTATCGAGCACCGCACCGGCGGGCACGCCGGCCGCGCCGATGATCTCCATCGCCTCGTACTTGGTGTGCCGCTTCGTCCACTCGGCGATCATCGTGTTCACTTCGTCCGGACGCTCGGCGCGCGCAGCCGGGCTTTCGAAGCGCGCGTCGTCGACCAGGTCCTCGCGGCCGATCACCCCCAGCAGGCGCCGCCAGTGCTCGGGATTGGCGCGGCTGGTGAAGACGTAGACGTAGTCGTTCAGCCCGCCGCCCTGGCAAGGGAACGTCCCCATCGGCGGGTTGGCGCCGGAGACGCTGCTGTCGGCCGCGCGTCCGGCGGCGGCGGTGTTGCCGGTGCGGTTCTGGGCGGCGAAGGCAATGCGGATGTAGTGCAGCATCGCGTCCTGCATCGCGACCTGGAGGTGATCGCCCTGGCCGGTCTCCTTGCGCCGGTACAGCGCGCCGAGGATCGAGACCGCCAGCAACATCCCCGTGCCGGTGTCGCCCAACGACGGGCCGGGCTTCAGCGGGCGTCCGTCACGCTCCCCGGTGATGCTCATCGTTCCGCCGCAGGCCTGCGCAATCATGTCGAACGCAAGATTCTTCTCGTACGGGCTGCCCTCGCCGAAGCCCTTCACCTGGCAGTAGATGATCGAAGGGTTGACCTTGTTGATCACGTCGTAGCCGAGCCCAAGCCGCTCGATCGCGCCAGGCGCGAAATTCTCCACCATCACATCGGCCTTGCCGGCAAGTTCCTTGACCAGTGCAAGACCCTTGGGGTCCTTCAGATTGACCGTGATGGATTTCTTGTTGGCATTGAACAGCAGGAAATAGGGGTCATCCACGCCAGGCTTGCCGCCGAGCGCACGGCCGGGATCGCCGCTCCTGGGGTTCTCCAGTTTGACCACCTCGGCGCCAAGCCAGGCCAGTGCTTCGGTGCAGGACGGTCCCGCCTCGAATTGGGTGAGGTCCAGGACCTTTACGCCCTTGAGGCACGTCTGGCCGCCGCCGTCTGCATTCATGTCAATTCCACCTCCAGTCCAGCTGATGCATCAGGCTACCGCGAAGCCGCAGGGGATGTAAGGGCTGCAGGTCCATACTCGGTCATAGGGGAGATCCCGGTTGGCTCAAGATTGCCATTGAACACGTTCCTAAATCGTATCATAATGCTGGGCAGCACTGATTTCAGAAAGGCGTCAGCCCATGCGCACATTCGTCGTCATCCTTGCGCTGGCGCTGACCAGTGGTCTCGCTGCGGCAGGCGGTGCGGCGCTATTCCTTTCGGTCACGCCGGTCATCAAGGAACCCGACCTGCAGTGGCTGAGGCAGTACACTGCGACAAAGACGCTGCCAAAGCCTCACCCGCACGCGGGGATTTTCATTTATGCTTTCCCCCAGGCAGCTGTGTTCGGCTCAATGGACAGAGACAAGCAATGGGGAGATGATTCGGCTAACCGTGTGAGTTATTGAGCCGGCAGGGTATCGTCAAAGGCTGGCAGCAGGGCCACGGGCGCGAGCGTTGCGCCGTTTGAAGCACTTATATCAACGGTGCGAACCAAGGACCATTCGTCACCGCTCGCTCCTGCCGTCATGGCCGGGCGTGTCCCGGCCATCCGTCGCGGCGGCAGTGGTGGGGGGAGAGGGCCGGGACGCATCCTGCTGGCCACATCTGGTGGCGCGAACCGAGCATGAGCCAACCTTGCTGCGAATCGCTGTGCGTCGGCACAGTCCGTGCCACTTCGCTGTCGCCGATCGGCGGTCCGCCGACTGATTGTCGGAATGGACCGCTGCGTCTGATGCAGCGAGCCCACAAGCGAGGAGACCGATGCATGATGAAGCCCGCCACCGAGATGCTCGAGGAGCGCATTCGTGAGCGCGCCTATCACCTCTGGGAAGCCGGCGGCCGGCCGCAGGGCCGCGATCAGGAGTTCTGGGCGCGCGCTCATGAGCTGATAGCGAACGAGGACCACACGCCGAGCGGTGTTCGCGTCCGCTCAACGCGCTCGAAGTCGGCGCGCTCCTCTTCGTCCAGTCGCCGCGGCAAGTAATCGTGGGGGCGCAACCGGCTGGCCGCGCCATCGACCGGACAGATCAGCCGCCGGAGGATTTGCGCTTGCGGGTTGCCGCCGCCTTCTTCGCGGATGCGGATCGCGCAGCAGCCGGCCGTGACGCGGCTGCCGCGCCGCCCAGCTTCCCGCCCTTGCGGGATGGCGCATGATTTTCCGGCTTGCCTCGTCCACTGCCGCTTTTCTTGCCGCCGCCGGTTTCCTTGTTCACCGTGGCCCAGGCGCGCCGCTCAGCTTCGTCCTCCGGCACACCGCGATGCTCGTAGCCTTCCTCGATGTGCTCAGCCTGCCGCTTCTGCTTATCGGTGTAAGCGGATTTGTCGCCGCGTGGCATGGTCGCATTCCTTTGCTCAGGCGGGCCGCCGTCGGCACATATTCCGACGGCGGCCGAAGGGGGAGCTAGCTGCGATTTGTATAGTTGAAATCGGGCAGCGCCTTCAGGGAGTCCTTGGTCGCGCCGGGCATCACGACCTTGTTGTCGCTGCTGGCGTTCTTCGTATCGCCCAGCGTGAGCTGCGCGTAGGGCACGGCTACCAGCTTCTTGCCCATCCCGAGGAAGCCGCCGACCGACACGATCACGTTGTCGGCCTTGTTGTCCTTGCCCAAGACGACGTCGTCAACGCTGCCGACCTTCTCATCGCGATCGTTGTAGACGGTCGTGCCGATCAGCTTGCTGGCACGAACGTCGCCGCGATCGGTGAGCACCGTATTGCGTTGAGACGGATTGTCGGCGCCGGTAGATGGCGTTCTGGTGTCGTGGGTCGCGGGCGCCGTCGTGGCATTTCCCGCCGAAGGTGTCTGAGCCAAGGCAGGCAGAGCGACACTCGTCGCCAGGGCGATCGATAACGCCAGGATGGGACGGGGGTACGTCATTGGGTATTTTCCTTCTCGTGTGAAGACGCGACGATTCTGCATGCACGAGGGCCGCTGGCGTGGCACGATTCGGGCGAGAACGAGGCGGTGCATCAACAGCCTGCGATCGTGTCAGGGGTTTTCTCAGTGGCGCCGCTGAGCCCGGCCGTGCAGGTTTCGACAGAGGCGGAGATTGACCCCTAACCTGACGCGAAATTGTCCGGCGATAGACGGACTGCGGCCCAATTCATCAGCGCTTTCGCGTTTCGTGCAGAAACTAGTGGAGGAGCCTCCCGGATGCTGGATCGGCGGTTCGGCCGGCGCAGATTTCTTGCGCTAGCCTGCGGAGCGCCGCTCGCAGCCTGCGCCGCTGTGCCCGATGCGAATGACTACCTGCCACCAGCAAGCAACATCGGCCTGGCTCCGGACGCCGCCAGTGATGATATTCTCCAACGCCAGTTCGCTCTGCAGCAGGCGCTGTCCGACAGTCCGCTGGTTGCAGGAAACGAGGTGCGCCTGTTGCGCGATGGCCAGACGGCGCTCGCTGCGATGTTCGATGCCATGCAACGGGCACGCGATCATATCAACCTGGAATACTTCATCTTCGAAAATGTCCGCGTGGGTGAAACATATCTGTCCGATCTGTTGATCGACAAGCTGGGCCGCGGCGTTGCCGTCAACATCATCTACGATGCCTACGGTTCCAGGAGCACTCCCGCATCGTTGTTCAGCGAATTGCAAGGAGCCGGTGCGCGCATCGTTGTGTTCAATCCGATCAATCCGCTGGCTGCCCTGAACGGTCATTCGCCGAACGACCGGGATCACCGCAAGATCATGGTCGTGGATGGCCGCACTGGGTTCGTTGGCGGCACCAATCTTGCGCGGGTCTATGAGAACGCGCCTGCCGACGACTTTCCCGCCGATGGCGATGATGCCCATGCCTATTGGCGTGACACCGCGGCGGAAATCCGTGGCCCTGTCGTTGCCGAACTGCAGCGGCTGTTCTTCGATACATGGACAAAGCAGAAGGGCGATCCGGTTCGGCCCGCCGCGTATTTTCCGGCGCTTCCGCGGCAAGGTGTCCAGACGGTTCGCATCATCGGCAGCGTGCCTGACGAACAGCGTCCGCTCTATTACCTCTCGGTCGAGACGGCGGTCCGCGCGGCCCAGCATCGCATCTGGCTGTCGAGCGGCTATTTCGTGCCGCCGCACCAGGAGCGCGAGGACCTTGCGAAGGCTGCGCGGCGCGGGGTCGATCTTCGGCTCGTGGTGCCCAGTCACACCGACGTCGAGGGTGCGGTCTATGCCGGTCGCGCCGCCTATGGCGACCTGCTGGAGGCGGGCGCGCGTATCTACGAGGTGCGGAACGCGGTACTGCATTCCAAGATTGCGGTTGTCGATGGTGTGTGGACATCGATCGGTTCGTCCAACCTCGATCGGCGCAGCGTCGTGTTCAACAACGAGATCGACGCGATCATCCTGGGCACGGCGACCGCCTCACAGGTCCAGTCCTTGTTGGAGCGCGATATGGCGAACTCGGTGCCGATCACCTTGCAGTCATGGCAGCGGCGTCCGTTCGAGGAACGAATGCGCGAAGTTGGCGCACGGCTATGGCAGGTACTGGATGTAGCTGTCGGCACTCGGGTGGCCGGGCGGAACAGCTCAAACTGGTCTGTCATATCGTCCGGGCGCCCCTGGTCATGAAACCATCCTCGCTCGCAACGCTGCTGCAAATCGCTTGGCGAGTTGATGCAAGGATCAATGCTGCTACCTGGCGTCGGCGACCAGAACATTGCCTGCCATGACTTCTGGCATCCCTTTCGTGAACTCCAGGACGTTGTCCCTCATCCAGTTTGCCGCGGTCTCATTGGAGGCAAATGCTTCGTCCGCGCTATCGAATACTCTGATGCTGATCAGCACGTCCGGTCCGCCATCAAGCAGATAGTAGCTCCTGTAGCCCGGCAACTCTCGCAACAACGGCACGAAGCTGTCCCGCACTCGTCGAGCAAGCTCCTCCACCGAGCCGTGTCTGACCGTGAACTTTCTAATGATGGTGAACATGTTCCTGCCCCTATGTCACCGTCAGCGCGACCATTCCATATTCCATTGCGTTATATGGTTTGCCGCCGGTGGACGCCTGCCTATTTCGGGTTGAGCTCCTTCCAGGGATCCTTGACGCCGGGAATCGTCTCGAACTCCACGTTGACCAGCTTGCCGTCCTGCATCTCCGTGCGCCGCATGTATATGTTCTGGACGATGTCGCGCGTATCGGGATCGATCGAGATAGGACCGCGCGGACTGTTGGCGTTGTTCCAGCCCTTTAGAATCCCCATCGCCTCGTCGCCGGTAAAATTGCCCTTGGTCTGCTTTATCACGTCGAAGACGGCGGCCATGCCATCCCACCCGCCAACGGACAGGAAGTCAGGCGTTGATCTGGCGCCGTATTCCTTTACCCAGGCGGCGATGAATTCGGCGTTTGCCGGGCGTACTGCCGCCGCGGAATAGTTGCCCGCGGTCACGAGACCAACGGGAGCGTCGCCCATGTTCGGCAGCTCCTCGTCCGCGACCAGATCCTGCGTCGCAACGACCTGGATGCCGGCCTCCCGAATCCCAAGATCCCTGATCGCCTTCATCATCGCGGTGGCCTGCGTGCCGCCGGGGACGAAGATGAACAGCACGTCGGGTCTGGCGTCTTTGACCTTCTGCATGAACGGGGCGAAGTCGGGGTTGCTGGGCGGGAAGCGCACCGTGCTCAGGATCTGACCGCCGGCGTCGGTGTAGCCCTTGGTGAACGCGTTCTCGGCGTCATGACCGGGGATGAAGTCGCTCACCGCGGTAGAGGCCTTCTTCCAACCCTGGCCGGCCGCCCATTTGCCCAGCGGCATGGCGGTCTGCCATTGGGTAAAGGAAACACGTGCAACGTAGGGCGAGATGCGGGGTATCGCGACGCCCGCGGCATTGGTGAGGACGAGCGGGATCTTGGCTTCGGCTGTCAGCGGGGCGATGGCCGCCGCGATCGGAGATCCCACGAGGCCTACCAGGATATTGACCTTCTCGCGCGTGATCAGCTCCTGTGCCAAGCGCTTGCCGACCTCCGGATTGGACCCGTCATCACGATTGATGACTTCGATGCTCACGCCGTCCGGCAACTCGGTCATGTGGGTCTTGGCGAAGAGATCGATGCCCTTCTGCATCTCGTCCCCGGGCGCCGCAAGGAAGCCGGAGCGGCTGTTGATGACGCCGATCTTGACGACGGTCTGCGCGCTCGCCGATGTGGGTGGCAACAGACCAAGCGCCGCCGCACCTGCTGCGCCAGCCGAAAACCTGAGGAATTCGCGGCGCACCATGTGCAAGGGCCCCTCCTGTGCGATCAATGTCGCTTTTGCTACGATTTCCGATCTTCTGACAAGCCTACCATCGGGTGGCGAGCGCCGACATCAGGAAAAGCTCGCCTGATTTCAATCACGGCGGCCAGGTTCTCGCCATCCGAACGGCCTGGGAACGGGGAACATTCCGCGACGCTGTCCCGCGTGGCCCGGTGTCTTCGGGCGTCGCCGCGACTTGCGGCCACAAAAAGAGCCCCGGCAAAGGCTCGGGGCTGAGTTTGAGGAGGAGAGAGCTCCCGGTGCTGAAACGAAAAGGGCCGGCAGCGGTGCCGGCCCCCTCCGTTTCATCCTTCGGTGGCGTTAGTTGCTACCGCCGCCCGCGTTGTTCGGTGGGAACAGCCAGATGCCCTGGCTCTCCGAATGGGTGCCATAAATGTGGGTAGCCGCGCCGTTCTGCGCCGTCGGTTGCCGTGCGGTGTTCTGTGCCGTTGTCGGCGTACCCGCGTAGACGGAACCCGGAAAGACGTACTCCGGGTAGACGTAGCCGCCCGCTACGCCTCCACCACCGGCAGCATAGGCAGAGCCGACGCCAACACTGAGTGCTGCGGCAGCGGCAAGAAGCATGGTCTTCATGGTCTCTCTCCTGAGTTTGGAGGCTCTCGTTTTGGGAGCCCCGTTCGGTTGCATCGCGTCTCTTGCGATGGCGCGCAAGATGGGTGGTGCACGATTGCGGGATAATCGGCCGCTTTGTCATATGATTTGTGCCAATCGCGGTGGAATGAGCGAGATCAATCGGCAGATCGGCACGGCGTCCCGGGTCGCGTCGGCCCCGATGTGGCTTTGCTACCGCCAGGACGAGCCCGAACCCTCCGCTCGATCCTGAATTGGCGTCAGTTGCTACCGCCGCCCGTCTGGGTGGGTGCGAACAGCCAGATGCCCTGGGTCTGCGAATGGGTGGCGTAGGTGTGGACCGCCTGGCGGTTCTGTGCCGTCGCCACCGACGGGGTATGCCGCACCGGGGTCGGGGCACCCGCGTAGACGGCACCCGCGTATATGGAGCCTGGATAGACATAGCCGCCGGCCGGGCCTTCGCCGTCGCCAGCGTAGGCAGAACCGATGCCAAGACCGAGTGCTGCGGCTGCACCGAGAAGCATGGCCTTCATGGTCTCTCTCCTGAGTGTGGTTCGTTCGTCAACCCGCGGCGCGCCCGCTGCTTCCTGCTGACGAACGGAGAATGGCGTCCGGACTGGGGGCCGCGCTCTGAAGTGGTTCACACCGCGTCGTGCTTCGCTCGGCGAGGGGCGTGCCGCTCATCAGGCTTGATGTCGTCGGTTGGCAGTCCATCGGCGATCAGGCCGAGGTGCGCGCGGCCGCGGCGTTTCTCATACGAAGAGCCGAATCTGTTGACTCGCCCGCTGCTCTTACGTCGTCATGGCCGGGCTTGGCCCGGCCATCCATGTCTTTACCCTGACGCAAGCAAGGCAGTCGTGGATGGCCGGGCCAAGCCCGGCCATGACGGAAGGAACGAGTAGCGATGAAAGGTCATTGGTCCGGGCCGATGGTATCAGCGCGCGGTCTGGCGCCTGCGATGCGTAAGCCGATATGCCTCATTTTATGCAAGAGGAGTTCAAAGACGCGGGGGGTGAGCCGGAAAGGGCCTTCTCCGCGAACCGATGGAAGCGGCGGACAGAGCCCACCCGATGCAATTCGAGGGGAAGGTGGCCGAGGTCTCCAAGCGGGCGGCAGGCTGCAGGCTTCGCGGATCCGGCCTTGCGGCGCTGCGGGCCGGTTTCGTGCTGTCCGGCGAGGCGCTTACCGCACGGCTGGATAAGCCGTGAAACCGTCGGAGGTCGAACGCGTGGCCAACATCATTTCCACACCCATATAAATTCGTTGCAATAATATGATGGTCTGCCTTATGATCCACGCGCGGTGATGGCCGTGCGCCGCGCCATGTTGGAACCTTGATAGCTGCCCTGAAGACAAAGTGCACAATAATGAACGCGATTCAACAAGTATCCACACCTGAGACAGAACTCAAGCAAGGATCTCAGTCGATCTCATTTGCGGAGTTTCTGGAGAGCGTTCCTCCATTGCAGGTGAAGGAGATAGACGTCCTGGCCGCAAAAAAGCCGAATCGGTACGGGACGTCACTGGTCATGCTCACGCCCGAGATCCGTCTTTACTGTGGGCATGACGGTTGCAACGGCATGAGGTTCTTCCGGGCCATAGGCGGTCCGGACATCGCCAAACGAGGAACTTTCGACAACTGCTATCTGACCTACATGTGCTCCAACTGTCATCAGACAGCGAAGACATTCTCCGTCGCAGCCAGATTGACCGGCGGCGATATTGGCGACGAGATGTCCGGCCAGTGCTACAAATTTGGCGAATCGCCGGCCTTTGCCCCTGTCACACCATCTCGTTTGATGACGTTGATCGGCTCGGATCGGGATCTCTTCCTGCAAGGACGGCAATGCGAGAACCATGGGCTCGGCCTGGGTGCTTTCGTCTATTACAAGCGGGTCCTTGAAAATCAGAAGGGCCGGATTCTCGGTGACATCATCACGGCCGCCGAACGAATGTCCGTGCCCCCCGGAATGATCGCCGCTCTCAAGGCCGCCCAGCAGGAAACCCGGTTTGAGAAAGCACTTGAGTCCGTAAGCGACGCGGTACCCGTCAGCCTGTTGATCAACGGCCACAACCCTCTCGCGCTTTTACATGCTGCAATGAGCGGTGGATCCAACGATAAGACCGACGGGGAGTGCCTGGAACTCGCTCATGACATCCGTGTGGTCCTGGCCGAGTTGGCGGACCGACTGGACCAGGCGCTCAGGGACGAAGCAGAGTTGAACGCCGCGGTAGCCCGATTGGGCAAGCGGCGGGAAAGCAGATAGCTGATACTTCGCTTTGATGGGATCGATGTTGGGAGCCGGAACCGGCATCCTGTTCACGGGCGGATGGGGCGCAACGGTTCAGCGCCGGTTATTCCAACGACGGACACTGGCGGCGGGGCTGGGTTCTCTCGGCCTCTGACGGGTTCGCACGATGGCACGTGGCGCACTGTTGGGGTCTGACGACCGTTGCGCCACTTGGAGCACTTGCTTCGCCGCGAATCCTTTTCAAAAGCTTGGCGGACCCGACACGATTCGAACGTGCGACCTTCGCCTTCGGAGGGCAATTCCTAGGCTTTGCGCTAGGTTGCACCGGTTTGCGCTGAGAATGGAAAATCCCCATGATATCTAGCCGATTTCCTGTTGCTGACATTTGCCTTCGTTTGCTACGATCTGCGCGAACCTGTTACCTATGCTGCTACCTCGGTAGCAGCTAGGTAGCAAACCGGAGGCGCAAGAATGGCCGAGCGGAAGCGGATCGGATTGCGGGAGGTGCGCGCACTCGGCCCAAATCAAGAGGTGTGGGACGCGGCCGTACCTGGCTTCGGTGCGCGGCGTCAGCGGTCCGCTGCGGTCGCCTATGTGCTGATGTTCCGCACCGCCGAGGGGCGCACGCGGCGCTACACCATCGGCCGGCATGGCGCGCCGTGGACGCCCGACACGGCGCGCGAGGAAGCGCGCCGGCTGCTGGGCGAGGCCGTGAAGGGTGCCGACCCAGCGGCCGACAAGCAGGCCAAGCGCCGCGCCGAGACGGTGACCGAACTGTGCGACCTGCCTACTGGGCCGACGCCGAAGCCGGACGGCTGCTGACCCGGCGGCGCGCGCCGAAGAAGGCCAGCACGCTGCTGTCCGACAAGGGCCGGATCGAGAAGCACATCAAGCCGCTGCTGGGGCGGATGAAGGTGGCCGCAGTGACGCGCGACGATGTGGAAGCCTTCATGCACGCCGTTGCCGATGGCAAGACGGCTGCGCGGAGCAAGACCGGCAAGAAGCGCGGCTTGTCCAACGTTCGCGGCGGCGTGGGCACGGCGAGCCGCACTGTGGGGCTGCTCGGCGCGATCTTCACCTATGCCGTCCGGCACCGGATGCGGGCCGACAACCCGGTGCATGGCGTGATGCGGCCAGCGGACGGGCGGCGCGAAGCGGCGTCTGACCGACGACGAGTATGCGGCGCTGGGCACGGCGCTGCGGCACGGCAGCGACGCAGAAGGTATGGCCGGCGGCAGTGGCGGCGGCGCGGTTCCTCGCCCTGACCGGCTGGCGCAGCGGCGAGGCGCTGGCGCTGCGGTGGGCCGACGTGGACCTCGTCGCGGCGCACTGCGACGCTGGCCGACACCAAGACCGGCCGATGCCTGCGTCCGCTGTCGCACGCCGCCTGCGACGTGCTGCGCGAGTCTGTCGCGAACGGCGCGATTCTGGTGTTCCCGCCGACCCGCGGGCGACGGCAGCATGACTGGCTTCCGCAAGCTATGGGATCGCATCGCCAAGCTGGGCGCGCTGCCGGCAGACGTGACGCCGCACGTGCTGCGGCACTCCTTCGCCAGTCTCGCAGCCGACCTAGGCTATTCCGAGCCGACCATTGCCGCGCTCGTTGGGCACAAGGGGCACACAATCACCAGCCGCTACGTGCACTCGGCCGATGCCGTGCTGCTTGCCGCGGCCGACGCCGTGGCGCGGCGCACGCGGAATTGATGGGCGAAGCGCGAACTGCGGAGGTCGTGTCATTTCGGGCGGTGGGTTGACCGGGTGGCGGAGCACGACGATAGGCGCATCACCGCGGGCCAGGTCCGGACGTGGTTCAAGAGTTCATTCAAACGCGGGCCATGGCCCGATCAGCGCAACTGTGAACGTGTTGCCAAAGAACTAGAATGGGAGCGTAAGGCGCTGGCTGCCAAGCCAGCGAAATCGCTGTCGCTCCAATCAAACCAGTCACGCAGGGCCGCGACCGACCTGTTGACGGCGCTGCCCGAGCGCCGCCGTTTCTGGGCATGCAACCAACTCTCGCCTCTGAACCATCATTCGACGTGCGCCAATGTGACCGCACCACATGCCCATGAGGTCACCAATTGGGCGTCGCGACTGGTGGCAGACGCAGAGCAAGCACTTGTTTCGCTAGAGTCGGCACTGAAGAATGCCATGCCGTACCTCAGACTTCCCCCCAGCCGCAGTCACCCGACGCCGCCGTAAGAGTGAGCACGCTTTAATTTTTCATGTTGCCGCAGTGGCTGCCGACGCTTTCCAATGCGCAGGGAGGAGGCTCTCGACCGAACCGGAGGGGCCTCTCGTGGACTTCATCGTGCAAGCACTCACGGGAATGGGTCAGGTCGCGCCTGCCCATGCGACCGTCGCATCCGCGCTGCGCCGAACTCCAGCGACGAACTGGCTACAGCGGCAGATGCGATACCCCCTCAAACGAAAAATCACTGCTGAGGGGGTATAGGCCGAACAAACCCGGTCATTGTCGTTCCACGGCGCGCATGGGCGCCCAACTGGAGCCGACGATGACTGATACCATACACCCCGACGCTGATGCCTTGCTTCGTCGCGATGCCGTTGCAGCGGCATTACGGAATCACGGGTTCCCCGTCGCTCGCACAACGCTTTCGACAAAAGCGAGCCGCGGCGGTGGGCCGCCCTATCGGCGCTTTGGCCGTGTGCCTCTCTACCGCTGGGGAGATGTGCTCGATTGGGCACAAGCACGCCTATCGCCAACCATTTGCTCGACCGCTGAATTGGACGCTCGCAACTAAAGCGCCGCCCGGCCGGGGCACGGCCAAGGGCGGCGGATAGGAAAGACAAGCCACGACTTGTCCGTATGTAATCCGATGCGCGCTTGCCGACAAGCCTAGTCACGGTCGCACGGCTCCATGACGGAGTCGGACGAAATGTCATTGCACCCACAAAATGTAAGCCGAGGCCACTGGGCCAGCAGCACCTATGATGACGACCGGGACGCCACGCCGATGGTGTGGAGTGCGATGCGGTGAACGAGGAAATCCCGACGCGCGACCCGGCCCATTGCGCGCAGTTCATCTCATTCTGGTGCAAAGTCACTGGCATGCCACATATCACTGTGGCCGCCATCACGCCGGACGGTCCGGCGACAACCACAACCTTCACGGTAACCGAAACCGACCAAGCCGCGACTGGATTGAGCGTGCCCAAAGCGCGAAGCAGAACGTTTATTTCGAAGTGAACGAAACTCCGGTCGGATGCGCGGCGAAGCCCAAGAAAGGAGATGATGATAGCGTCCGTGTGCCGGCACGCCGACGTGGATCCTGTAGACGATCGGTACCCCTACGCTGAAGAGCGCGACCGGCTGCACCGGCTTGCCGAATTCCTGTCCGCCGATCCGGTCATGCCACCGACCGTGATCCTTGATTCCGGGAACGGCATTCAACCCCTGTGGGCAGTCGTGCGAGAACCGCTGACACCCGAAATCATTGCACGCGTCGAATGCGAGAACCGCGAAGTTGAGGTGGCCGTGGGCGCCGCCGGTACGCACAATATCGACCGGCTGCTGCGGCTGCCGGGCACCCTGAACTTTCCGAACACGAAGAAGCTGAAGAGCGGCAGAGGCGTCACCCACGCACGTGTATTGCACTCTGCATCCGTGTCCTACTCGATCGAAGAAGCCGCACGGCTAGGTAAGCATCTCGCTCAACAGCTCTCGAAGACTGGCCTCGTGCGATCCTCGCCCATCAGGCGCCGAAACACGCATAAAATCCGCGAAAGGCGCGCAACAGCGCCTCGGACCCGACCGCTCCCGCATCGCGATGCGGAAGGGCGCCGCGGTGCGACGTGCGGGCAAGTCGTACGAGGAAATGTGCGCGACGCTCCGTGCTGATCCCGAGACCGCGGACTGGTGCAGAGAGAAGGGTGAACGTAACAATGAGCGTGAGCTGCAGCGGATTTGGGAGCGCGCTGCCGAGGCCGACTCAGTCGCGGCGCTGGTGACCGAGTTCAACGCGCGGTACATGGTAGTCAACGAAGCCGGCAAGGCATTGATCTACGCGTCGGCGTATGATCGGATATTGAAACGGGAATATTACGATCGGCTGAGCTTCGTCGACCTCCGCCAGCTCTACCTGAACCGGACAGTCGTTGTCCGTAATGACGATCACCAAGACCCGGTTCGTGAGCCTGTCGCCGAGGTCTGGCTCCGATCACGGAGACCGCCGGCAATTCATTGGTGGCGTGACCTTCGATCCGTCCGGACAGCATGTCCGGCCTGACGTGCTCAACCTATGGCGGGGCTTTGGAGTGAAACCTCGACCCGGACAATGGGATTTGATGCAGGGTCACATCAAAAACGTGATCTGTAGCTCACAGCCAGGATTACTTTGACTACCTGATGGACTGGCTTGCGCGCCTGGTGCAACACCTTGCCGAACAAGGCGAGATTGCCGTCGTGATGTGCGGCGACGAGGGCACCGGCAAGGGTACACTAGCGCGCGCCATGTTCCGCATCCTCGGCCAGCATGCGCTCGTCATCTCCAACTCAAAGCACCTGATCGGAAACTTCAATGCGCACCTGCGCGACTGCGTGTTCCTCTTTGCCGATGAGGCATTTTTCGCGGGAGATCGCCAGCACGTCAGGGCGTTCAACATAGTTGAAATACGGAAATGGAGCAACCTCATGCGTTCCGGCCGCCCGTGCTTGCGCCATGACGCTCTTGGCCGCCGGCGCCCCACACTCATGATGACAGGCGTACAAAATCATCATAAAATTCAATGAAACTAACGCTCTAAGGCGCACAATGTGGGATCCCCAAGCGCTTTTCAGTACCGAAACGGCAGCGGCGTTTCTGGGGGTGAGCCGGTCCAAGCCGGCGGCTCCCGCGTCCCTTCGTGGGGCGGCTCCCGGGTGGAAAGAACCGTCCGCGGGAACAGCGACGCGATTGTGCGAAGCCGCTGTAAAACCGCTTATACCAGCCGCAACCAAAACAGCAATAACCATGCCCGCCATCGCCACCATCGCCACCGCCTCCGCTATGGCACTGGAGCATGTCGGGTGACGTGAGCGAGCCGGGCGCCCCGCATGCGGCGCGAACAGAGGGCTCGATAGGGTCGGGGCGTCGCCGGCCACGCGGCGCCCGCTGCTGCAATTCGCGAGGGACCGCTTCGTCCTCTGCTGATGGTCAACACTGACCGAATTCGGAACGGCCACTTTCGAGTGTGCGACGGCGAGAAGCAGACGTTCAGGGTGGAAGTTGTCGACGGCAGGTAGCGTACCAAAGTGGCAATTCCACGAGATCGAGACCAAGCTCAACTGCTCGGGTGCGGGTGGTTGCGGCGACGGAGCTGCTGCTCCATGCGATATCGGCGAACAGCCGGGCATGGGGGAGGCGCATCCCGAGGAGGTAGTAGCCCCCATCGTCGCAAGCTCCCAGCACCACGCGCTGCTCGTCGCCGGCGAGGAGGACCTTGGCGGCAGCGATCAGGATGTCCGTAGGGAGTGTCGGGGTGTCGGAGCTTAGCACGCAGGCAGCGGCGTGGCCCGCCGCGAACAATTACTCGATCGCCTGAAGGAGGCAGCGACCAAACCCTTCCACGCCCCGGGGGGCTGGTGCGGAGCCGTCTGCCAGAACGCAGGGGGTTCCCAGCGCCAGATGCGGAGCGAGGGCCTCCTCCGTGCCGGACGGAGCATAGGCGGCATAGTCGACGATTGGAGCGGACAGCGCTGCCCGCAGCAATGCTCTCTGTAGTGTCCCTCAGAAATGCCGCGCTTAGCTGCGCGGCCTGTTCCGGACGGAGTGGCGGGCAAAGACGCGTCTTGGAGTGTCCGGGGCGAGGAGATTTCGCCATGACGCCGATGGCGCAACTCCCCACCTCGACCCAAGTGCCATACCTTCAGGCGCGCACGTTCGGCCGTTCGTCGAAGATCTCACACCGTGTCCTTCCGTTCACGGATAAGAATGATTGCATCTTGGCGTCGGCATCAGCCGGTCATGAAGCCAAGTTGCAAAGTCTCCTTTCTGCGGATGTCCAATAAGGTTTACGGGCCAGCACCTTCAGGAGCGATAGTTTGATGACAGCGAGACTGGACAACTGACAACGAACCGTCAGTCCGAGGGCTTCGCGACGTCCACTTTGATGATCGTATCGTCTGCAATGTCGTCGGCACTGATCACTCATCACGCTCGTGCTGCGCCGCGTCACCCCAACCATCGCGACCCCGACGCGTCTGTTGCCTCGTGGAATCAACCAAGCAACTCCGGAAGGCTCGCAAGGTCAGTTAGCCCCGCCACGAGGTGTTGACGCAACCCGTATTCATCGGGGTCCCCTTGGCGATTGACCCGCAGAACAGAAAAACCGTTCGCCCTCGCCGCCTGACTGTCCCAAGGATTCCCGGAGACGAAAAGGCAACGGGTGGGCTGGATACCAAGTTCGGCCTGAACCAGCGCATAGACGGCCGACGCCGGCTTAAAGATCGCGGCCTGTTCGACACTGATAACTGCATCGATAAGAGATCCAATGCCGGCAGCAGCGCAGGCTGCCGCAAGCATCGCCGGTGTGCCGTTCGAGAGGATGGCAAGCCGGAGGCCACGCTCGCGCAGTGCCGCCAACATCACTGGCACTTCTGGATAAGCGTCCAGTCGCTCATAGGCACGCAGCAACTCATCACGAAGACCGTGGTTCCCTATCCCATGGTGCGCCAGGACGTAGTCCAGCGCATCCGCAGTGCAGCTCGCAAAGTCTCGACGCGTTCCATGTCCGGTCAGGCTACCGATCCATGAATATTCGAGTTGCTTGCTGCGCCATTCGGCCGCGAGCGACATCCAGTTCTGGCCGAGTTGTGGTGCGTACCGAGCCATGGCTCCATGTACGTCGAATAGCGTGCCGTAAGCGTCGAAAACGACGGTGTCGAAGCGCTTCGAGGTCATTCAACTCTCCGCGTCCAGGCTCGGCACAGCGAGCGGGTCGGTTTGCCAGAAGGAGTGTTCAAGAGCACGCATCGCATCGATCCGGCATGACGCCACGGTGGCAACCGATCACCACCCACTTGCCAACCGGCCGGGCGTTCTATAGCGTCCGCTCCAGAATAACGCAAGATGACGGAACGAGATTGCCCCGACCTCGCGAGTTCGATGAAGACGTCGCCCTGGAAGCTGCGATGCGGCGCTTCTGGGCCGCTGGCTACACTGCCACCTCCGTGCGCGATCTCGGAGATGCGATGAGCCTCGGCCCCGCGAGCGTCTACAACGCCTTTGGCGACAAGCGGACGCTCTTTACGCGGTGCCTCGACCGTTATCTGGACGCCAACATGCGAGCCCGTATTGCTCGCGTGGAAAAGACATTGCCGCCACGTCAGGCCATCGAGGCCTTCTTGGCCGAGATCGTTGAACGCTCGCTCGAAAGCCGCCTCGGCTGTCTGCTTGCCAATGCGGCGCTGGAGGTGGCTCCGCACGATCCGGACATCGCTGATGTCGTGGCCGAGCGCATGGGTGAGCTGGAAGCGTTCTTCCGCCGTTGCGTTCGGGCGGGCCAGCGCGACGGCAGCATATCGTCCGACGCCGATGCAGCCGACGTGGCGCGCCTGCTCCTCACCACCGTAATGGGATTGCGTGTTCTCGCACGCGGTCATCCAAAGCGATCGGTGCTCGAAGGGGCCGCGCGTGCGGCGCTCAGCGTGCTCGGAAAGCCCCGTCGAAACCGCAAGCTGTCCGCTCGCACTTAACGGAAAGGTCCGCCAGATGATCCGTTTCTATTTCCACCCAACGCCGAATCCCATCAAAATTGCGCTCTTCCTGGAGGAGGCCAACCTGCCCTATGAAACGGTGCCGGTTGACACCAGTAAGGGCGAGCAGCACCTGCCGGCCTTCCGGAAGATCAATCCGAACGGCAAGGTGCCTGCGATTGTTGACACGGAAGGGCCCGGCGGTCAGGGAAGCGCGTGTTTTCGATTCCAGCGCGATCCTGCTCTATCTGGCAGAGAAAACCGGAAAGTTCCTTGGCTCGCCGGAGGACAGGCCGGAGCTGCTGTCCTGGTTGTTCTTTATCGCCTCGGGCCTCGGCCCCTTCTCCGGCCAGGCGGTGCACTTCCAGTTTGCCGCGCCCGAGGGACTGGATTATGCCCGCAACCGCTATCGACGTGAGGCAGAGCGGCACTATCAGGTGCTGGAGGATCATCTCGCCGGACGTGATTACTTCGTCGGCAATACGTACACGATCGCCGACATCTCCACCTGGGGGTGGATCGACCGTGCATCCCGCGTTCTGAAGGGCGAGGGAGACCCGCTCGCCCCATATCCGAACATCAAGAGATGGTTCGAGGTGATCGAGGCCCGGCCGGCCGTCGCTCGTGCTCGGGCTGTTGGAACAGATCACCCATTCAAGCAGGAACGGGATGAAGAAGCGCTGCGGGCGCTATTCCCCTCGAACTATCCTGCCGTTGCTTAGCAGTTCTGTCGCCGGCATCGCTGCCAGCGGCAAATGCGTCCGCTCGATCCACCTTGCCCAGTCTAGTGTGACGGCTTGGCGAGCCCCACTCTGATGACCGTATCGTCCGGCAGCGAAGAACTGCCGGACGGAGTAAAGGTCGGGAACTCCTGCAACTGTTGTGGCGTGAAGGCGACAACCTCCATATCCTGGCCAAGCAGCACCATGGCATCCACCGGCACAGCGATCGGCCGCGTCCAAAACCCGAGGAAGCCCCCAAAGTCGATGACGACCCTTATGGTCCCCTCGCTGTCGCGTACGACCTGACGAACCCTTCCGAGTACATCCTGGCTTTCCACCGGCTGCAGCACATCCCTGTGCAGCAGATCACCCACACGCACGGCCTGCGGGAAACGCATCGCCGCGGAGGCGGCCAGACTCATCCCCGGCGGCGGCGGCATCCCACCGGGTGTCGCGCTCTGGGCATACGCCGTGATGGAAAGGGTGATCAGTGCTCCGCCGATGCATAACGCCCGCATCATGACAGGTGTTCCTTTCCACAGTCCGCAGTCCAACCCGGCCGTCAAATCCCGGCGAACCATGGGAAGCCTTTCGATTCCCAGAATCCGCCCGGATAGGTGTTCGTCACCTCGATTGCGGTGACCCATTTCGGGTTCTTGTATCCAAGCTTGGTCGCCATGCGCAGGCGCAGCGGATACCCGAAAGGATCGGCGAGGGTCTCGTCCGCGTATTTTGTCGCGAGCAGTGTCTGCGGGTGCAGTGCCGTCGCCATGTCGATGCTGCTTGGGTAATCGTCGGCGGTCTTGAAGGCCACGTATTTCGCCCGCTGGTCTGCGCCTACGCGCTCGAGAAAGTCGCGGAGCGGCACCCCTGTCCATCCCCCGATATAGCTCCAACCTTCGACGCAGATGTGCTTGATGACCATCGTCCGCTGGGGCAACGCCTGAAGATCCTGCGCGGTCCACGAGCGCTTGTCTGCAACCAGGCCGGATACTTCCAGACGCCACTTGGCGCCATCGACCGGCTTGATGTCCATCACGTCATAGTAAGCGTTGAATTTGGGCGGCTTCAGTATCATCGAGGCCGGATACGTCGGAGCAAGCTTGTTCGGATCGAACAGCAGCGCCTGTACGCCGTCGTTCAGCCGCGAGATGGCGAGTAGCGCAGCCTCGACCGACGCCGGTCGGTCTACGTCGCATCCTGTCAGAATGGCGAGCGCGCCAAGCGACAGGCCACCGCGAAGCAGGCCCCGACGTTCGAGGGATCTGATGAGGGGACGATGGTCGTCGAGGATTGCGGGATCAGGGATTTCATCAGGGCGGAACGGAGACTTCATGGCCGGGATCCCTTTTCGCCGTGGCCCAATGGAACGACCCTCGGTCCGCCAGCCAACATTGCCCAGAGCGTTCGCGGGACGAGCAATGCCAGAACCACATGGACGACCAGAAAGCCGAAGATCACTGCCATGCCGAGGAAGTGGAGGATACGGGCGGACTGGAAGCCGCCCAGCAGCGATACCAAGCCGGAGAATTGCACCGGCTTCCAGATCGCCAGCCCGGTCACTACCTGCGCGATGCCGGCCAGGATCACGATGATGTAGAGCAGCTTCTGAACGGCATTGTACGTCGTGAGGTCTTCATGCGCGATTTTGAAATGCAGCGTATCGCGCACGGTATGGATGAGGTCGGATAGCCGGATCGGCAGCAGCCGTTCGCGCAGGCGGCCGGTGATAACGCCGTAGGCCAAATAGACCAGACCGTTGATCGTGAGCAGCCACATGCCCGCGAAATGCCAGTTCAAACTCCAGGCCGCCCAATCGCCAAGACGCAGGTACTGGCTGAAATGCAGGCCTCGGATAATGACATCATCATTGTAGATACCCCAGCCTGACGTGATCATAATCAGCATGGCCACGGCGTTGGTCCAGTGCATGATCCTGACAGCCAAGGGGTGCAGGCGACGACCACTTCGCCCGTCACGGGCCACTGCGGCGATGCTCATTTCTGCATCCTCCTCTGCAGCAGCGCGTGTGGCGTTTCCCGACGAGACTGAAGCCGACCCGGATTGGAGCGGAAACCAAAGACAGCGACGGGCCAGGTCAGCGCGCACGAAATACGATCCATGATACCCCCGAGAAGGTTCAGCAGGTGGGTTGATCTAGCAGGCCGCAAGCAGCAGGCCCAATACCGATAGCTAATGGTACGATGCACGTTTGGTATCGGAACAACGATATCGCCCAATTTCGAGAGGGGTCGGTATTCGACGTCGCACGAGCGACTGCGAGCACTATGATCGCGAACAAGTGCTCACCCGTCACTTGGCACCCCGATGGCGAGACCCGCAGTCGACATCGCTACTCTGCTGCGACCTGTTCCGATTCGGACAGCCCGCGCCGGCCGTGCCATTCCGTCTCCGGCCACTTGTACTGCCGAACGGCACGTACGAAGGCGGCGACCGGCGATGACCAGCGTCGTCCCGCGATAGTAACGAGACAGACTTCGCGCTCGATACTCGGCTCGATCACCGGGCGGCTGATCACGCCGGGGATCGTGTTGGAGAATTCGGGCAGGAAGCAGACCCCCATGCCTGCGGCAACCAACGTAAGAATCCAGTCCTCGCGTTCGCTCTGGAACGCTCCCACCAGGCGCGATCCGTTGGCGTGACATGTGTCGCGCAGGTGGTCGCGGTACTCGCAGTTGATGCGCGCCAGATAGGGCTGACCGTCAAGTTCCTCGACGCGCACGGCATTCTTCCGCGCGAACGGGTGTCCGGCGTCGCAGGCGATGACAAACCGTTCCTTGTAGAGCGGTTGCGGTTGCAGCGGCGGCGGAAAACCATCGGGCCGTGCGACCAGCGCAACGTCCAGTTCTCCCTTAACCAGCAAGTCACAGAGTCGATCGGGAACCGCCTCCTGCAGCGTAATCTCCACTCCCGGATTGTCGGTACGAAACTGGCTGAGGAAGCTGACGAAGCGCACCGGCCCGATGGTGCACATCACACCGAGCCGAAGCTGCGCACTGTCCAGGCGCAGGAAACGCGATGCCGTCTCCTTCGCCGCGTTGGTCCGGTCCAACACTTCCCTAAGATGCGGTTCCAGCATTCGTCCGAGCTCGGTCAGGTGCGTGTTGCCGCGCTCGCGCGAGAACAACAACCCGCCGAGTTCGTCCTCCATCTTTTGAATGGCCCGCGTCAGCGCAGGCTGGCTGACGTTGCACATCTCGGCGGCCCGGGTGAAGTTCAGCGTCTTGCTGAGCGTCAAGAAGTAGCGGATCTCGTGCAGCTCCATGACGGCGTTCCTCGTTCCCGTGTTTGCATCACGGCTGCATTCTAGAAGGTGATGCAACCGATACGCTCATAATATCGATGCATCGGCTTGATCGCCACTCGGCATTGGCGGGCGAGCGAGCGGAACGGCAGGTTTCAGGCCATCCGCGCAGTTCGGCGCCCCGACAAAGGAGACCTGACGATGACCATGCCTCGCCCGGGCCGACGCACCGCGTTCGCTCGACGGCAAGGTTGCGATTGTGACGGGCTCAACCAGTGGCATCGGCCTCGGCATCGCCACTGTCCTGGCGAGGTCTGGCGCGATGATCGTGATCAATGGCTTCGGCGATCCGACCGAGATCGAAAAGCTCTGCCAAGGGCATTGTCACGTTAACATTGGACGGGCGGCGTGGAACCAAAGCGACGATGTCGCGCCGATCATGAGGCGTGCCGGGCGCAGTTCTCCTGCTGCCAGATAATGAATGCCTCAGTCCGGGCCGTGCGGTAGACGCTGGCTGTCAGTCGGTGCCGACGCGGACGAAAGTGGCCATAGATGAACGAGTGAGCGGAGAGGAAACCTTGGGCTTGTTTCGGTGACTTGAACCGTTGCATCTGGCGTTCGCGGCGTCGGGTCGGACGATGCGAGTTTTCAGCGCGGTTGTTCAAATACCGGCTTTGTCGATGTTCGACCTCAGGAAGGATCTGGCGCTGCGCCACGCCGTAGCTTCGCAGCTTATCGGTCACGATCACCCGCGGCACATACTGCAGGCCCTTCAGCAATCGGCGAAAGAAGCGCTTGGCGGCTTTGGCATCCCGCCGCGCCTGCACGAGAATGTCGAGTACAACACCATCCTGATCCACGGCGCGCCAGAGGTAGTGCTGCATCCCCTGGATGCGAATAAACACCTCGTCCATGTACCACTTATCCCCCGGTCGTGGCCGGCGGCGGCGCAGACGGTTGGCGAAGCTTTGGCCGAACTTCTGGCACCAGCGCCGCACCGTCTCATAGGAGACGACGATGCCCCGCTCAGCCAAAAGGAGCTCAACGTCCCGCAGGCTGAGGCTGAACACGTGATACAGCCAGACGGCATGGCTGATGATCTCGGCGGAAAAGCGGTGGCGGTAGTGCGGGTCGGGCGGCGGCTTCATGTCGCCAGTCTCGCCCGCCTCGGATCAGCCTGCCAGACGCGATTACCGTGACAATGCCCTTCACCGGCTTCGTATTCCAGGACCCGGTCATCACCGCCGAAGCGCCGTCGCGCCTTGGAGGTTCGGTCGTTACGTTCACGCCGGACGCGCGCACCGCGTGGCACGCCCACCCGGTTGGGCAGACGCTCTTTTGTTTGTCCGGCGTCGGCCGCATCTGCTTCAAGGGCGAGAAGCCGGAAGTGCTGAACCCGGGCGATACGGTCAATATCCCGCCGGATACGATGCACTGGCACGGCGCCGCGCCCGATAGGCTGTTCGCGCATCTGGCGCTGTCGGAAGCCGGTGAGCAGGGCCAGGGAGCTTCCTGGGGCGCGCATGTCAGCGATGCTCAAGTACAACGAGGCGGCCACCGGGGGCTGAACCGCACTACTTAAAGCCGGCTCTTCAGGGGCGCGGCCGGCTTCGATAGGGCGTTCTGTAGAGGCGATCCAGTCCTAAGCCGGACGAGCCGGAACCAATAAGTCTGTCGTACGCTTCGCCGCTGAGAGTGTCATCTGATGGTGTGTGGCATGAGCCAGTCTCTGACGGAGCGTTACGGGGATCGGATTGCTGGGGTGCTGTCCTGCTACGACCGGATAGTGATCACGGGGACTGTGCCGGTGATCTGGCCAGAACAGACGAAACGCCCGGATTTGACAGATAAGCGGACAAATCTGGAACGGGCCGGCGCGATTTTGCAGGCGGGACAGGGGGTTGCGCCATTCTGATGATGGCCGAGCCGGCTGGTCTCGGTGACGGGAATCATCTGATTCCCGTCAGGCGGCCCACGGCGCCTGAAGACGGCCATTTATCGCCAGAAAAATGCACGACAAACCCTGTCGGAATGGGGCACTGTGCGGGAACCTCCCAGATGGGGTTTTCCGCACATGCTGGTCGGCTACATGCGCGTCTCCACCGAGGGCGACCGTCAGGTGCTGGACCTGCAGCGTGACGCGCTCCTCGCCGCCGGTGTCGACGAGCGTCACCTGTTTGAGGATCGAGCCAGTGGCAGTCGCGGCGACCGTGCCGGCCTGGCCAAGGCGCTTGCTTTCATACGCCCCGGCGACTGTCTGGTTGTCTGGAAGCTGGACCGGCTTGGCCGATCGCTGCCGCACCTCCTCACCACGGTAACCGACCTCAAGAAGCGCGGCGTCGCCTTCCGTTCGCTGACTGAGCAAATGGACACCACGACGCCCCAGGGTGAGTTTCTTTTCCATATCTTCGGCGCGCTGGCGCAGTTCGAGCGGTCGTTGATCCAGGAACGGGTGCAGGCCGGGCTTGCGGCAGCGCGTCGGCGGGGTCGTCGCGGCGGGCGTCCCCCAGCGATTGATGCCGAGAAACTCGCCGCTGTGATCGCGGCACTGGACGGCGGTGCCACGAAGGCTACGGTCTGTCGCACGTTTGGCATCAAACGCAGCACGCTGCTCAACTCCCTGGCACGGATCGGATGGGCTCCCGCACTGCAAGGTGCAGGAGGCGTGAGTGGCGCGACGACAGCAATTGACCGAAGTCCAGATCTCTGAGCTATTCGATCCGCCAAGCGACCAACGTGAACTGGTGCGTCACTACACGCTTTCAGACACTGACCTCGCGGCGATCCGGCGCTGCCGTGGCGATCACAACCGCCTCGGTCATGCTCTGATGCTTTGCTACCTGCGTTATCCCGGCCGTCCGCTGCGCGCCGGTGAGAGACCGCCGGGACCGCTCCTCGCGTTTATCGCCGATCAGATCGGTGTTCTTCCGGAGTCGGTCGACGAATATCTGATCGCCGAGCGGAACCGCAGATGTCATGCCGCCGAGTTGCAGGACAGACTGCAGCTTCGTCCGTTCGGGACCCGTCCCGCCGCCGAGCTGACGGCATGGCTGCTGCCGCAAGCCATTGAGGACGAACGGCTTGGCCATCTGGCTCGGCTGGTTGTGGAAGAATGCCGGCAACGTCGGATCGTTCTCCCGTGGCCGGCGGCACTCGAACGGCTCTGCATCGAGGTCCGTCATCAAGCCCGACGGGAAGTGCAACGGCGCTTGACCAATGGGCTGACGGCGGAACAGCGCAAGTGCCTTGATGCGCTGACCCATCGCCGGGAGGAGACCGGCCAGAACTGGCTGACCTGGTTGCGGCAGATGCCAGAAGCCGCCACGCCTACGGCCATGCTCGGTGTCATCGAGCGGCTGGAACATGTACGAGGTATCGGCATCGCGCCAAGCCGAGGACATCTTGTCCATCAGGCGCGCCTGGCACAACTCGCCCGCGAGGCGGGCCGCACCACGGTCCAGCATATCACCGACTATGAACGGCAGCGACGGCACGCGACGCTGGTGGCAATCAGTCTGGACCTCTCCGCCAGCCTGACCGATCAGGCCGTCGACCTGTTCGACAGGCTGGTCGGCGCCATGTTCCGCAAGGCCGAGGGGCGGCATGCCCGCGCCTTCCAAGCGGATGCACGGGCCATCAATGAGAAAGTCCGCCTCTACGCGCGCGTCGGCGCGGCGCTGATCGCCGCCCGTGACGACAAGCAGGATGCCTACAACGCGATCACTGCATTGATGCCGTGGGAGAAGTTCCGCGCGACTGTCGCCGAAGCGGCGGTCCTGGCGCGGCCTGAGGAATTCGACACTTGCCAGGACCTCGTCCAGCATTACGTCGGCATCCGGCGTTGGTCGCCGGTCTTTCTTGCGGCGTTCGAGTTCGAGAGCGTGCCAGCATCCGCCTCGCTCATGCGCGCAATCGAGATGTTGCGTCGAGGCGAACCGCCTGGAAAAGCCTGCCCTGCCGCAATCCGCACCGACCGGATTCGTCCGGCAACGCTGGGCGCCCCATGTCCTGCCTGGCGGCACCATCGACCGGCGCTATTACGAGCTCTGCGTCTTGTCGGAGCTGCGCGACCGATTGCGCGCCGGCGACGTCTGGGTGGCCGGCAGCCGCCAATATCGATCCTTCGAGGAACGCCTGATCTCCGCCGAAACCCTGCGGGAGCTGCAGCAGGCCGGCACCCTGCCGGTCGCTGTGGAGGCGGACTTCGAGCAGTTCATCGTCTCCCGCCGAGCTCTGCTGGACGAGCAGCTGACCGCGATCGATGCTCGCGCCGCGGATGGCAAGCTGCCAGACGTCACGATCACCAACGGCGTGCTGAAGATTGCGCCCATTGAGAAATCAACACCGCCGGAGGCCGAGACCCTGGCCGCGCGCCTCTACGCCATGTTGCCGCGCATCCGCATCACCGACCTGCTGTCCGAAGTGGCGAGCTGGACGCTGTTCCCCGACTGCTTCACCCATCTTCGCACCGGCGAGACCGCAGCCGATAGCCGCGTCCTGATGGCGGGACTGCTCGCCGATGGGCTCAATCTCGGTCTGACCCGTATGGCCGAGGCCTGCAGCATCGCCAGCCTCAGCCAGCTTGCCTGGACGGCTGACTGGCATATCCGCGAAGAAACCTACCTCATGGCACTGCGGTGCCTGGTCAACCAGCAGCAGCGCGAGCCGTTCGCCGCAAACTTCGGCCACGGCACGGCCTCGTCGTCGGACGGCCAGTTCTTCCAGGCCGCGGGCTTCGGCCGCGACGCAGGCCGCCTGAACGCCCATTACAGCCAGAGGCCGGGGTTCAAGGTCTACACCCACCTGTCGGATCGGTATGGGCCCTTCTACACCAAGCTGATCGCAGCCACGGCAAGCGAGGCGCTGCACGTGCTGGACGCGCTGCTCTACCATCAGAGCGAGGTTTCATCCCGGCGGCACCACACAGACGGAGGCGGCGATTCCGACCATGTCTTTGCCTTGTGCACCCTGGTTGGCTTCCAGTTCGCGCCGCGCATTCCGGATCTGAAGCACCGGCGGCTCTACAGCTTCGACAAGCCGTCCGCCTACCCTGCACTCGAACCGATGATCGCCGGCCGCATCAACGTGGATCTCATCCGCGCGCATTGGTCGGAGATCCTGCGCGTCGTCGCTTCCATCCTCACCGGCACGGTAACAGCATCTCTGATCATGCGGCAGCTAGCGTCGTACCCGCGGCAGAACGGCGTTGCCGCGGCTCTGCGCGAGCTCGGACGGCTGGAGCGTACGTTGTTCACGCTCGACTGGATTACCGATCCTGAGTTACGCCGCACGACCGGTCAGGAACTCAACAAGGGCGAATCCCGCAACAGCCTGGCGCGCGCGGTGTTCATCCACCGGCTCGGTGAAATCCGAGACCGGACCTACGAGAACCAGCAACACCGCGCCTCCGGCCTCAACCTGCTCGTCACCGCAATCATCTTGTGGAACACGCGATATCTCGAGCGCGCCGTCGCAACCCTGCGCAAGGTCGAGGATGTCCCAGATCAGCTGCTGGCTCACCTGTCCCCACTGGGCTGGGAGCACGTCAACCTGACCGGCGACTATGTCTGGGGTAACCAGCAGGGTGCGTCGGAAAACACTGTCGGATTGAGACCACTCCGCGCAACGCCGGAGCTTACCCGCCAAGCCGCATGACGTTCTGGCTTTGTCCGCTTATCTGTCA
>CAWABH010000038.1:0-27712 GCA_963780095.1 uncultured Alphaproteobacteria bacterium | reverse complement strand
AAGTCGTCGTATTCCGCGTTTTTCAATCCGAGCAGCTCAGGCGAGAACGTGGCTATGTTGCCGGCCCAGTCCATGCTGGTGATGGTAAACGGTTCCACCAACTGGTTGCCGAATGCAACATCCTTTGGCCTGACCACCTGTTGGATCGTGTCCTCGATTTCGCGAATGAAGGCGAGCTTTCCGGGGAACGCGGCGGACAGCCGCCAGAATCGCTCAGGAACCGGTAGTACAGGGTCCGCTTCAACGTCGTTATCCGCAAAGCACCCGGCAAGATGGCCGCCCTCGGATTCCTGACATTGGCAAGCACACCGCCTCAATCCCCTCGGCGACATAGTAGTTCAACATTTCCTGAGGCGCTGCAAGGCTCTCTGTCGTCAGTACCGAAATCACGTGGAAGGGAGCTTGGCGCCGCTGCAACAGCCGCACGCCGGCAATTGCCCTGTCGTATGTGCCGCGCCCTGACCGCTGCGGCGGTGGCGATCGTGCAAACGCTGCGGTCCGATCGATGCTGACGCCGACATCGACGCGTTGCTCGATGAAGAATGTGCACCACGCATCGTCGATCAGCGTCCCGTTGGTCTGGAAGGAATGCTCCACGATCATCCCGTTCGGCTTGATCCCGTCGATCATCCTGAACGCATCCCGATAAGAATCCACGGGCACGACCAGATGGTTCGCCCGCGCGCCATACCACCGAAAGGTGATCGCCGACCCAACCCGACGCGAAGATCTGCGAGAACAGATTGACCAGCGTCTCGATCGTGACAGTCGATTTCGACCGTCGATCGGGAAGATAACAATAGCTGCAATCGATATTGCAGAACGGCGTCGGCTGAATGACCAGCAGCGCTACCCTGGGCACGATGGAACCCGGTGACTGCCGTGCATCAACCATCAACTCACCAGTTGCGCCACCAGTTGTTCCAGCGCGGCCGGAAGTTGCGCCAATTGTTCCAGCTTGGTCGGCCCCAACCCCAGCCGGGACCCGGGCTGCCCCAGCCGCCGTTACCCCATCGATTTCCCCAGGCGAGGTGGAAATTTCCATCGGGCTGCCTGGCTCCGCTCCGGGGTTCGACCACGGCAAATGTCGCCTCGCGAATCGCGGCGAGCCGTTCCGACACCGGTTGCGCATCCGAGTTCGCCGGATTTACGCCCGTGGGACGCTCACTGGCGGCACTCGGTACCGTTGCCCCAAGCAGCAAGGATGCGCCAACAGCCCCAGCCGGAACGATCACCGATATGACGTCGAGGTATTTCTGCCACAGCCGCATAGCAAAGCCTCATTATTGATGGCCTGCGGCGCGCTTGCCAGACACGGACGAACGTCCGGTGCCGCGCTGCGGTGCCTTATGCTTCGGTGTCGCGAGAGCCAGAAGAACGGTAGCAAGTCTTCCATGACATCGTCAATCTGATGGTTGGTCCTGTTTAGAGAACGCGCGAAGCGACGCAAAACTACAGGCCGCGAAGGAGGTCGCTGAAGCGTGCGACTTCGACGACGAGGCCTTTGCCGCCCGCTGCCGGTTGTCGTCATCGACAGGCGGTGATACTGCACAGGTCCGTACATTCGACAACGCCGATCCTGGGAGTGAGCCACCATGGAAAGACGGAACTGTACTGGTTGCCGCGGCCGCTGCTTCGGTCGCGTTATTGCCGATCGGGACGAATGCCTATGAGGGCCTGCCGGAAGACGTCGGCGCCGCCCTTTCGCGGTTCCGCCGTTCCATCCCGGACAATCTTGACCGCGCCTATGTCGAAAATGCCATCGTCCCGTTTTTCCTGACGAGCATCTACGAAGGGGAGCGGCCGGTGCTTCCCATGATCGATACTACGTTGAGCAAGGAGAATGCTCTTCCGTTCGACCTATGGGGGTTGATCTACAAGGGCTGGAAGCCAACACCCGAGGAAGGCGTTACGGTCTTCCTCCAGGGGCTCGAAAAACGCGGCGACAACAATCTTCGCAAGAAGATCTATTTCTCTGCTGTCACGCCGGACCTGGACCGCCCGATGTATCAGGAGAAGGTGGTCGCGTTCTTTGATGAACTGGTCGATCCGCGGTTCGCCGGAAAGCCGTTCATGCGGCACTATCTCGATTACTATTTCGATCTCTACTGGGATCTCCATCTTGGCGTGAAAGGCGATGCTATCCCGGCCGAGGTCCGGCAGATCGGCGAGAGCTTCAACACTGTTCTCGCCTTTCGGAACCCGATGCAGCAGATCGTCTACGAGAACTACATGAAGGTACGGGCCTTGCTCGATCTGCTGAAGGGTTGGATCGACGAGAAGGTCGCGGATATCGCGAGCGGACGCACGCCCTATCCCGAAAAGACCATGGCCTATTACTGGCTGAGGAATGCGGGGAATGGCGAACATTTCAGCCGCAAGGACATCGTGTTCGAATGCTTCCACAATTTCGTGGCGTTGAGCCAGTGGGGCAACACGATCCACGGCATCATGTCGCGCCTGAACAGGTACGGCGGCGACGCGGACGTCCGTGCATCGTTCATCAAGACCATGAGCGGTACCCCCGATAACGCCAACGGGGCGCCATTCACACCGCTCGAACTGTTCGTGATGGAGTTGTTCCGCACGATATCGCCAAATGGCGGCAGCATCTCGGCGGTCGAGGACGCGAGGCAGTCGGCATACGGTGCATCGCCGTACGCGGCACTGGACGCCCGTTTCCAGCGGCACGGCTACATCGCCACCCCGCACACCTCGACCAGCCTCGATCCCATACACTGGCGCAATCCGCAGCAGTTCGACCCCGATCGCTATCGGACCGTGCCGACGAGCAGCCAGATCGACGAAGCCAAATGTCAGCAGATCGGTTTTGCTCGGTGTCCGTTCGACAGTTCGGCCTTCCATGTCGCCGACGGTCGGAAGGCTGATCTGGTCAACAGTGGGTTCGGCACCGTCTTCGGCGTCGTTGATGGCAAGCCATTGCCGGTCGTCGACTATGCAGGGTTCGCTCCGTTCGGTTTCGGCTATCGGCGCTGCCCCGGGGAGCAACTCACGATCCAGGTGTTCGAGGATTTTCTGCGCAAGGTGTGGAAGGACAAGATCGAATTCGTCAAGCTAGACATCCCCAATCCGGGACAGGTTCCGATCGGACCGAATGCCGTCATCGATGACAACATCGGGTTTACCAGGTCAACCTGAGCGAAATGATCAGGTCTGCCGCTTACCAAACCTGTCTGATGGTCAGCCAGGTGTCGATCGGTGCGTTGAGGTAGTCCGCGCCGAGGCGGCGAATGCCATCATGGGGAATGCCGTCAGGGCCGCAAATATGCGCAACGGCGCGACGGCGAGGCCAGCTTTGCCGGGACGTCGTGCGGGGGACACCACGTTGGCCTGACCACACAAGCTGCCTCAATTGATCTCCGGGCCTGCCACCAAGTTCTTCCATTGGTTGAATTGGCCGGTCGCGTCGCGATCGACAAACCACGCCTGGTAGTCGAGGTCCGGGTGCCGAATTGCGAGTTCCTCCTTCAGCCTTTTGGCATCGGCCAGATGCGCCGCCAATTCCAGCTTCGGGTCATCGAGCACACGCTGGCCATAGGCGATTCCAAGCGCGCCGCAATTGCCGTGGTCCACTGCGATCAGCGCGGTGATAGCGTGCAATTGGATCGAAGCACCGATATTGTCCCAGAACGTCGTCTCCCACCCCGCGAAGGCGGGCGCCACGACACCAACCGCCGCACCGGCGACGGTGAACTGGCTGTACTTGCCATCCAGGCCGATTGCATGGCTGCCCGCAGCGGGTGCGTTCATCCAGGAGGCGATCGGTGTCTGGGTGCGCGGGTCAACGCAGGACAGCAGCATTGCGCGGTATGCCTTGCCCTGTGCCCACCCGACGACGGGAGCCAGCGCGAGACCAGCGCCGGCAGCCGTCGCCAGACGCAGGAAACCCCGCCGTTGCAATTCATGCCGACGCGGTCCGACGGCATGGCAGGAACAGGGAACAGTCTGGAACATGCTCATCTCAACCTCCTGACTTTCAGAAACTCCAGAATATCGGCACGACGAACTCGGCGACTACGAAGAACAGTAACAGTAATGGCAGCCCGAGCTTCCAGTAGTCCCCGAATTGATAGCCGCCCGGGCCCATCACCATCAGGTTGACCGGTGTCGCGACCGGGGTAAGGAACGCGGCCGCCGACGCAACCGTGACGCTCATCAGAACGGGACGCGGGGACACGCCGATCTCGTGCGCGGCCGCCACAGCGATCGGGATGATGATGAGCGCGGTCGCGGTGTTGCTGATGAGCTGACCAAGGATCGCCGTCAGCACGAACAGCCCGGCGAGCAGCGCATAGGGACCCGCGTCGCCGACCAAATGCACCAGCGTCTCCGCCAACAGATTCGCCGCACCACTTTTGGACATGGCGGTTGACAGCGGGATCATCGCGCCGACTAAAATCACCGTGGTCCAGTTGATGGAACGATAGGCCTGCTCGACCGTGACCACGCGCACCAGAACCATCGCGCAGGCGGCGACAAGTCCTGCGATCGCCGACGGCACCGCGCCAGTCGCCAGCAGCAGCACCATGCCGAGCAGCACGGCAATCGCTGACTTCGCCCCTATGCCCATGGGAACCGCCTGCCGACGCACAACTTCCGGCGAGTCGACGACAAGCACATCGGGATCGTCGAGGTGCTCGTCCAGCGCCTCCCAGGTCCCCTGGAGCAGCAACGTATCACCGGCAGCCAGCACGGTTTCGTCTGGCCCCTGGTCCTCGTCCCTGCGCTGCACAGCGAGAATGACCAGATCACCGCTCGGCGTGACCATCCCGGGAAACACGGACTGTCCGATCATGCCGGAGCGCGGCGGGATCACGACCTCCGCCAGTCCGGAACTACGGTTGAACAGCGTCTCCGCGACATCCGTGGGGGCGTCCTCCGTCCGGAACGCCAGCAGCTTGTCGGATGCCAGACCGCCGACGGTTTCCGCGTCGCCCCGCACGATGAGAATGTCGCCCTCGGCAAGCATTGGACGCCGTACCCGCCCGCTGCCGTCGCCGGACTGGATGGCGACCAAAGTCAGCCCCGCGTAGTCCGTCAGATCGACAGCACTTGGCGATGCACCGACATACGGAGAACGCGCCCTCAAGCCGAGTTGGAACAGCCCGTCATCCAGCCGGTACCTGCTCGACAAGCGTCCGAGCGTGCTTGCTGAGATCAAGCGGCAGCGTCCGCCCGCTGCGCTCCGGCAACAGGCGCTGCCCGAACAGCACCACGATCAGGATCGTTCCGGCCATCAGCGGGATGCCGGCAAGGGCAAACGAGAAGAAACCGAAACGGCGGCAGTCCGGCCTCCGTCGCTGCTTCCGACACCAGCACGTTCACGGGAGTACCGGTGAGTGCCAGCAGTGATCCGGAATGCGCGGCGAACACCAGCGGCATGAGCAGTTGTGAAGGAGACCGTCCGAGGCGGATCGCCATGACGACAACCACCGGCAGCAGTGCCGCAACCGCTCCGTTGACGCTGATCAGTGCGGTGAGCACCCCCACCAGGGTCATCATGAGCACGATCAGCCGGGCGCGGCTCTGTCCCGCGCGGGCAATCAATCCCTGTCCCGCCCAAGCGGTCACGCCGGTCGCGTCGAGACCCGCACTGACAACGAACAGCGACGCGATGAAGATGACGGCCGGATCGCCCAGTCCGCCGAGCGCCTCCGTGAGATTGAGCACACCGGTGAAATACAGCGCGAGCGCCGTGCCGAGCGCCACGAGCACGACCGGAATGCAATTCCACACAAACAGAACCACGATCGCAGCGACGATCGCGAAGGTGATCGTGATGTGACTCATGCTGCCCGCCCAACGCGCGTCATCGCAATCCGTCCCTGCCGCGCCAGATGCCGGCCAACCCGGTTGCAGCAAAAGGCGATGGAATACCCTCGCGTCGGTCGCTACACCCCAAGGGGAATTCCAAGCAGATACCAAAGAACGAGGAATACAGTCCAGACAACATACAGCACCTCGGTATAGGGCAGCATCATTGCCACGACCGTACCCACGCCCGCTTCCTTCTGATATTTCTGCGCGAATATGACGATCATGCCGAAATAGGCCATCAATGGCTCGTCATTCCCGCCATCCTCGTCATTCCCGCGAAAGCGGGAACCCAGGCCGCAACTGCAACTGGGTCCCCGCTTTCGCGGGGATGACGACAAGTGCGGGGATGACGACAAGTGCGGGGATGACGAGGTGCATGGCGGCAATGACGAGGTGCACGGTGGGAATGACGAACCAAACACGACCAGGCGCATACCCATCATATCAGGTGCCATCCAGCAGCTGGTCGATGTCGAGCGACGAACGATGCCCGAGATCCTTGCTGTGGCTCGCCAGGAACACGTCCCCGGCGCGCCGGCCCTCGTCGCGCAGCATGGTCAGGAACGCCCACTCGGCATTGAGCTTCGAGGAATAACCGAGGTCCGCCATGATCGGATTCCGAACCAAATGGATGCGCATCCCCGCCCACTGCGCGCCCTCGCCATGGCCCGGATCGGCAAGCTGGCGCAGCAGCGCAATCATCTTGAGCTCCTTCAGCAGCACGGCGTTGAACGACACCTCGTTCAAACGGTTCAGGATATCGCGCGCCGTTCGCGGTATGCCGGGCCGTTCGACCGGGTTCAGCGGGATCAGGATCGTATCGCGCGACGTGCATTCCCGCACCAGCGGCGTGATCGTGGGATTGCCGGCGTAGCCGCCGTCCCAGTACGCCTCGCCGTCGATCTCGACCGCCTGGAACATCGACGGCAGACAGGCAGACGCCAGCAGCACGTCCGGCGTGATCTCCTGGTTTCGGAAAACCTTGCCGCGCCCGGTGCGAACGCTGGTTGCCGTCACAAACACCTTGATCGGTCCGCCCGCGAGCGCGGAAAAATCAACGCTTTCCTGGAGCAGCGCCGCCAACGGATTGCCGCCGAATGGAGTCAAATCGTAGGGCGAAACGAGCCGGGCCATGAGGTCCATGGCAATGAACATTGGAGAATTATCGAGCGTCCAGCGATCGAGCAGAATGTCCACCGGGCCGCGCTGGAAAGGGCTCAGCACTGCGGCGCGGGAGACGCTGCGCCAGAAACCCTCCAGTGCGGAGCGGGCGCGTTCGGCGCCGCCGAGCGCATAAGCCGATGCCAGGACGGCCGCATTCATCGCGCCTGCCGACGTGCCCGAGATGCCGTCGATCCGCAGCCACTTCTCTTCCAGCAGCCGGTCCAGCACGCCCCACGTGAAGGCACCGTGCGCACCGCCGCCTTGCAATGCCAAGTCGACGTCAAGCGGCCGACGATCAGCCGGCTTTGATTCGGTCGGTCTTTTGGTGGCTGTCATACTGTCCTGCCGTCGCGCGCGGCCTGGGTATTGCGCACCGATTGCGAGACGCTGCCGATCCGCGCCGCCTGGACGATGCGCCGGCGTTCGGCGCCCCGCTTCAGGCGGAATCCGGTGCCAGCGGTTTGCCCAGGTTGCGGATGGTGCGGAACGGCGGCCTGCTTGCGACCGAGCGCAGCCTGCAGTCGCGCCAACGCCAGGGCTCGGCGTTCCGCTGCCTCGATCGTGGCCAGCCTGGCGTTCACCCGCTTGAGCGCATTGGCGTACACCTGCTTCTTTGCCAGGAGGCCGCGTTCGCTCGCTGTTTCCGCCGCGCCACCACGTGCATCCGCCTTGCCACGCGCGACCCGCCGGCGGCCCCGGACAATGTCGCGCGCACGCGCCCGGCGGTCACGCAGCCACCGCGCCAAATCCACAAGTTCCTCGCGCGACAGTTCCTCGACCACCGGATAATGGCTTCTGACGATTGGTTCGAACTCGTCCTGCGCGACCAGGCGGCGCTCGGATGCAAAGGTTATGCTCATGGGCCAAGTCCTTTGTCGGCGTCCGGCGGTTTTGACAAGTCGCGATCGGGCACAACTCGAGAACCCGATCGTGTCATCGATTACGCCGGTTGATGCGACCGGGACCTTGCCAGGATAGCAAGTGCCGCGCAATTTCGCCTGGGCTCATCAACGCGTTGCGCATGAAGCTCAGGCGCGAGTTTGCGTGCCGGCACGCCGTACCTCGTCGTCAGCATTCACTCCGCACGGCGCACGCGTTGCTACTGGGTCGAGGACGTTGGCGCGCCCTGCCGTCCGGCGGCGACTCCCTGTTGGAAGGCCCTGTCCTCCGCCCTTCTTTGCCGGTCAACGACCAGCCCGGTGAGCAGCCCCGCGCCGGCGCCGACGCCGGCTCCAAGTGCTGCGTTGCCGCCGATGGCTCCCGCGACCGCCCCGATGCCCGCGCCGGCGGCCGTCCCGGTGAGTGCGCGTTGCTCGGTCGGATTAAGGTCCGCGCACGAAGCCGCCGGAAGGGCCACCGCGGCGATCAACAACAACTTCCACATCGGGCGCCCCTGTGGCTTGGTCAACGACGTTTCGGACACGGATAGCGCTCCCCAAGAAAGCGGATCAGACCGTCGGTGGCGGAAGCGTTCATGCGTTCGGGTGAAGCACGCGCCCATTTGACAAATTCGCCGAGCGCCTCGTTGCGCGTCGGTGGAGGGTCCGGGAGGCAGAAGAGTTTCATGCTGCGCGATCCGGCGTCGTGCTCCATTTCCAACTAAACCACGCCTTGCGCGAAGCCGTTGCAGAAAATTGACCGCCGCATTGGCAATCGCGCTGTCCGATTACGGATCGCACAGCGCCACGAGATCGCCCGTTGTCCTGGCAGCGAAGTCGGCCTCCATGACAGCGTGTCCGACGCCGGGGGCGGTCACAAGGAGCAGCGCGGCCGCGGCAGTCCATCCCTTGAATGTCATGATCGCTTATCTCCAGAGACTTTTCCGGCGCGCTTGCACGGTTTGCGATGGTCAGGTGTTCGCAGGCGCATGGGACGAGGCCTCCTGCAACTCGATGACATGCGGATCGTACATCAATGCTGTTCCTGTTTTGCCTGCCGACGCCGACAATCGGACTTGGATGTCCGGTGGTGCGGATCGTTGCCAATCAGCCCTTGACGGCCAGCGTGGTCGTGTCGAATGGCACGACTGCCATCTTGCCGTCAGTCAGTTGGATGACCGCGGCCCCTCTGCCAAAGCCCAGGGCCACGATCTTGCTGGCAGGATGCTTGAGCTTGATGCTGTTCAATAGCATCGTCTGCAACACTTCCGACACCGTATTCCCGTTCACAGCCGTGGCCTGCACCTCGGCCCTTTTCTCGGGCGACAAGCCGGCAAGCTCAGCCTGCTCCAACGTGGTAGCCACCTGCGCACGCGCTGTCGGCGCTACCATGACAACAACCGCGAATGCCGCCAGTGCAGCGCCTCTGTGGTTCATTCTCATCCTCTCGATCTCCATCTGAGCCACGGCACAAGCAACAACAGGCGACCCAAAGACAGCGAAGCCGTCCATCCACTGCCGGGCCTGCTTAGCACGGGTTTTCGACGTCCGAGATGTGCATGGAATCCCATTGCGATCCCCGGCGTCCCAATGCCTTCGCTCGATCACCGACAACGCGTTGGAGCGCTCCGACCAGCGCTGCATCGACAAGGTTTGCCGCGCGGGTTCATCGGGTGCCATGCGAAAACGGCGATGGCAATTCCAAACGATTTCGTTGAAGATGCGCGGCGTTCGCAAGCAGTGGATAGGGAGGAGATCAACACATGGCGGAACAGGGTTTGTGCCACATCGGTTCGCGCCTCTCGGGCCTGACGATTGTCCTGATCGCTCTTGCCGGCTCCGGCTGCACCATGACGTCGAGTGGAACGGGTCCCGGCACGGTGACGGTCCGCCAGCCGGGATCGCTGCCGGCGGCTCCGCCAACGCCCGCTGCGCCAAGCCCCCCGGCACCGCCGCTCAACGGAACCTTTGCCGGCGTCGCTCAACTGAGCAGCAATGTCAGCTCAAGCGTCGGATGCACACGCGAGGTTCAAATCCGAAGTTTCACCGTGACCGGCGACCGGGCCCGGTTCCAGGGGTTCCGGGGAATCATCGAGCCTGACGGGTCGCTGCGGATGCAGGCCGGTCCCAGCTTCATATCCGGCAACTTCGACGGAGGCCGCTTTGTTGGCAGTTACTGGCGACCGCAGCCGTCCTGTACCTACGACCTCGTGCTCAACCATGTGGGCTGAACGATCAAGCTGAACCGATGCCCGTATCAACGGCATCCGTGCCGGCGTTCCGGGCTGCCATCCCTGCACGCCGGCCGATCGGGCATTTGGCGACGGCCTGACCGCGTAACCGTTCAGGAAGTCGCGCAGTGCCGCCGAATCGAGAATGGCCGATCGGCCGGCGTCGATCAGCAGATCCACATCGTCTTTCCGCAAGGTCAGCCCGGTCCGGATCGCCAGCAGCTGTTCTTTGGCCGGGCTGTCCGGAAGCCCGGTAAGCGACACATGAACCAGGGCCCCGGCGACGTCGTCGCAACGCGCGCCGTCGATCGTCTTCGCCTCAGCGCAACGGGATTGCTTGATCGCCGCAACAAATTCCTGAACCTGCTGGTTGACCACCGTCAACGTCTCGAAGTTGAAGCGGTCGATCTGGGTGCCGGAGACAAGGCTGAAGATGGCGAAAATGCCCCCGACAATCCGCCGCTGCGCGACACTGGTATCCTGGGCTCCCTGTCCGTCGATGCTGAGCACCAGGACGCGGCGGACGCGGTTCAAACGTCTCGCCGTGAAGTTCTCGGGCGACTGGGAGATGGTCTGCATCGATGCACCGGCAGCCCGCAGCGCGAGATTGTCCGAGACGCCGCCGTCGACCAGATGAACATAGCGGGTGCGGTCGTCGTCGAGGTAACGGTCGGCGCCCCTGGCCTCGACGCCGACGCGCGACATCGGATCGAGACGCTGGGCCTCCGTGACGCGCCGCAACCAGCCAGGCTTGCGTCCATCGCACGCGGCGGCATGGTTGGTCAGGGTGATCGGCGAGAGCAATCCCGGGAAGCCGTTCGAAGCCGCGACAGCGCGCGCGATCGGAAGATCATCCAGTTCGGAACAGATCAGGTCGAACGTGCTCCTGGGTGAACAGGAACGGTGAGCCATAGGCGATATCCGTGCCGCCGACGGCGATGACGGGTCGCCCGTTCTGCTCCAGATCGGCGAACCGTGCGCCATGGAACATTTCGCGGTCGTAGACGCGCTCCATGAAATCGTTGGTGCCGACCAGCGGATCGACCAGCCATGTCCAGTTCCATGGCAACAGATAGATGCCCCAGATGCTGGCTTCCGTATCCTTGTAGAGAAAGTCCGTTTCGTACTGTCCGAACGTGGCATCCCGATGGAGTCCATAATATGCGGCCGTGAAGCTGCCGCCCGACACGCCCGCGATCGCATCGACCTCGCCAAGCAGCGGCCGCGGTCCGACGGAGGTCTGCAATGGAAGGTCGCGCAGACCCTTGAGTGCGCCATAGGAAAACGCCGCGGAACGTTTTCCCCCGCCGGACATGGCAACAATGACCAGCAGATCCGGCGTAGCGGGTGATTCGGCAATCGCATCGAGTCGATAGCCGCCCCTGGAGATGCGCTCGCTGCCTGGCGGCTCGAGCCTGCTCGCCGGCAGGGGTTTGGTGTCGGCGACGGTGAGCGACGCGCAGCCACCCAGCGTCAGGGTCAGCAGCAGCGTGATCGCCGACGCATGTGCGGTCATCATCAGACTGCGATCAAGAACGTTATCCCGCGCCAGTGGCCCGATGCGAATTGGTGCCGCCTCCACGCATCAGCGTCAACGCCCGGTCAGCATCAGTGCGGCCAGAACGACCGCGACCGCCAGCAGGGACACGCCGGCGACCGGCCACTGCCGCAGCATGCCGTCCAGCCGCTCCAGCATCGAGCCCATGGCACGGGCGAGGCCCTTGGCGTCCTCGGCCACCAGCACCACGACATCCCCCTCGGGAACCTCCGGCAGGCTGCCGCCCCATCGCCAGAGGCCGACCGCCAGTACGCCGCCCAGCAGAACCGGCCAGACCGCCGACCAAAGGGCAGCGGGGGCGATGGCGTCGGAAAGCGTCCCGCCCATGACGGTCAGATAGAGCGCCCAGGGAACCGCGACGGAGGCGAACGCCATGGCAAGCCACGGCAACGACAGCCGGGACGCCGCCGCCCGCGGTGCATCGTGCGCCGACGTCGCCACAAGGCGGCGCAGGAAGTGCAGCATCAGCAGCGTGGTCCCAGCCGATGACAGGGTGGCGAGCAGGCCGACGATGCCCTCGCCCAGGGGCGGCTTCACAACCAGCTTCGCAAGCGCGCCGCCGGTCAGCGGCAGCCCGCCGAGGCCGAGCGCCAGCACCGCCGCCGGCAGCAGCACCGGCCACAGCCGGCGCGCGCTGGTTGTCTGGGCAACGCCCACGGCAAGGAACAGCGCGCCTTTCACCAGCGTGTGGTGTGCCGCGTAGAAGCCCACCGACAACGCGACCCCGCCATCGCCCGCGGCCAGTCCCATGCCGAGCACGGCGGCAATCACGCCCATCTGGCTCACGCTGGAAAACGCCAGCACCGTCTTGGGGTTGGACTGCGTGATGCCGATCGCGACGCCATAGAAGGCGGAAAACAGTCCCGCGGCGGCCAGCGCCTCGCCCCATCCCGACAGCGCGGCGTCCAGCGGCAGGAAGCGGATCAGCCCGATCACGCCGGCCTTGACCGCGGCTCCGCTGAGCACGGCAGCGGCCGGGATCGGCGCCGCGCGATAGGCGAGCGGCATCCACACATGGAACGGCACGAGGCCGATCTTCACCCCGAAGCCAAGGATCAGCAGCGCCAGGGTCGCATCGCGCCACGGCGATGCCGGCAGTGCCGCCACCGCGTCGCGGATCAGCAGGCTGTCGCCCGGCGTGGCCTGCGCCAGCAGCACGAAGGCCATCAGCAGGAAGGCCTCGCCGAGCACCGCGAGCGCCACGTAGATCAGGCCGTACCGCCGTGCGCGCGGCGTGCCGTCGTCCACGATCAGGCCGTATGCCGCGAGGCTGACCAGCGAGAACACCAGATAGAAGCTCACCAGGTCGGCGGCCATGAACACGCCGATGCTGCCGGTCAGCGTCGCCAGCCACCACAACGCGAAGCGGCCGCCGTCGGGCCTGCCGCGCAGCCAGGCCGAGGCGTACAGCCCGGCTGCGATCCAGAGCAGCGCCGCGACCCCAAGCAGCATCGCGCCGGGCACATCGAGCGCGAGCCTGAGACCCAGCAGAATGGGCGGCAGTTCCAGCACGCCGCCGGATGCCAGCAGCGCAGCCGCGAGCGCGGGCACCGGCGCGAGCGCCAGCAGCGCCGGCATCCGCGCCTTGAGCCGGGGCGACAGGCAGGCAAGCAGCATGACAAGCGGCAGTCCGAGTGCGGCGCCGAGCAGCGCCCCCGCGACGGTCATCGGGCGAGCGCCGCCTGCGGGACGGGGCGGCCGACCTCCAGCAACTGCGAGGGCCGCAGCGGCACGAGGCCCAGCAACAGCGCGCAGATCGCGAGCGCCAGCACCACCGCCTGTCGGCGCTGCGACACCGGGGCGAGCAGGATCAGGGGCGCATCCGCGGCGGAGAGCGCCGGGGCGAGCACCCGGAACACGTAGCCCGCCGCGAGCAACCCGCCGACCAGGATCACCACGGCCCACCACCATTGGCCCTCGCCGACCGCGGCCGTCAGCAGCATCGCCTTCGCGACGAAGCCTCCGCTCGGCGGCAGCCCCATCAGCGACATCCCGCCAAGTCCGAACGCAAAGACGGTCATCGGCAGCGCCCGGCCGATGCCGCCGAACCCGGCGATCCGGTCGTGCCCGAGCGCCTCGCCGATCAATCCGGCTGCCATGAACATCGCGGCCTTGGCAACGGCGTGGGCGACAAGCTGCAACACGCCGCCGGTCCAGGCGACGCCGTTCCAGACCTGGGCCGTGGCCGATGCAACGGACAGCGGCGTTGCGGCAAGCGGGAACAGGAAGAACAGGTAGCCGATCTGCGCGATCGTCGAGTAGGCGATCAACAGCTTAAGACGCGCCTGCCGCAGAGCGAGCACGCTGCCGAACACGATCGCAGCCGCGCCGAGCGTGGCGAGCGTCTGTGCCGCGGCCTGACCGAGCAGCCCGGGCATCGCATCGAACCAGAGCCGGACGATCAGGATGAACGAGCCCTTGACCACCAGCGCCGACAGCAGCGCGCTCCCCGCGGCCGGTGCGCCCGCGTGTGCCGGCGGCAGCCACAGATGCAGCGGGAACAGCGCGGTCTTGGCGATCAGCCCGGTTGTCATGAGCGCGGCCGCCACCCAGACGACCGGCTCGGCGCGAACCAGGCCGGACAGCAGCACGATATCGAGCGTGCCGTAGCCGCCGTAGAGCAGCGCCGTGCCCAGCAGGTACAGCGCCGAACCGAGCAGCGCGAACAGCAGGTAGCGCAGCGCGGCGGTGAGCGTCTCGGCGCGGCCATCCAGGCACACCACCGGCACCGCGCCGAAGGTCAGCAGTTCCAGTGCGACGTAAAGCGTGAACAGGTCGCCGCCGAGCCAGACGGCGTTCAGCCCCGCCCAGACGCCCATCAGCAGCGTCCAGAATGCCAGCGACGCCCGGGTCTCATGCGTGCCCGCCGGCGTACTGAAGCCGTCGCGTGCGAACAGCCCGATCGCGCCGATCACCAGCGCCGTGGTCAGCAGCATGATCGCGGAAAGTCCGTCGGCGCGCAGGGCGATCCCGAGCGGCGGCGCCCAACCGCCCACGAGATACTGCAGCGGCGTTCGCGAGCGCCAGACGCAGGCAACGATCGCGACGGCGATGGCGAACCCGATCGGCAGTGCGACCTGGGCCGTGCGCTCGGCCTGACGCCCGCCGAGCGCGAGCGACAGCACCACGCCGGCGCCGGCAGAACGATCGCCAGCACGAGCAGGAAGCCACCCTGCCCGTTCAGCGTCCGGCTCCCTCGGCATCCGGCCGCGCCGGCGCCTCGGTGCTCAACGTGGCCCCGCCGGTCTCCTGGAACAGCCGCAGCACCAGCGCGACGGCCAGCGCGGTGGCCGAAAAGGCGACGACAATGCCGGTGATGACCATTGCCTGCGGCACCGGATCGCCACCCATGCCGGCCGCCGCGCCCCTGCGGGCGATGACGCCGAACAGCACGAACACGCCGCCGCCAAGCAATTGAACGACAGGATTTTGCGCAGCGGTTGGGGATGCACGACCGTCCCGTACAGGCCAAGGCCGACAAGGGCCGCACCGCATAGCCCATACAAGGTCGCGGCGTTCATCGCTGCCGTTCGCGTTCGGGCGGACCAGTCACCAGCAAGCCGAGGATCACGGCAATCGACAGCGTCAGCACCGCTTCGATGGCGATGATCAGCGGCTTCGCGTAGTTCGCGGGGTATGACAGGAAGCCGCCCGGCAGCGCGAACCCAGCAAGCCCGACAGCCAAGAAAGACCCCGGTCCGGCGACCAGCAGCAGCCGCAGCCAGCGTCGGCCGATCTCGGGTGCGATCGCGAAGTCCCGCGATCATGACCAGGAGCCACATCGCGGCGAGGATCGCGCCGGCCTGGAACGCTCCGCCCGGAGCAATCGCCCCGACCCACAGAATGTAGACGCCCACGACGATCCCCACCGGCGGCAGCAACCGTCCGAGAAGCACCAGTGCGCCGTCCGTGCGGGCGGGTCGCAGGACACCTGGGGCGCCGCCCCAGAAGCGATCCGGCGCGAGCGACCACACACCGACCAGGGCGAGCAGCAGAACGATCTTCTCGAGCAGCGTATCGACTGAGCGGTAGGCCAGAAGGACAGCGGTGACCGCGTTTCCGACGTCAAGCTCCGGCAGGTGGACGGCCGCCACTGGCGCAAGGGTGGGGGCCGGATCGGCAGGAAAGAGCACCAGCGCGGCGAGCCCGGCGAAGACCAGCATGCACAGTACAGCGACCACGAGGCGCGGCATTGCGCCAGCCCGCTCGGCTGCCGATCGCGCCTCGGTCGGACGCAGGCGCGCAGCCGCGGCGATCAGCACGGCTCCGGTCACGCCGCTGCCGATCGCGGCCTCGGTCAGTGCCACATCTACCGCCGCCAGGCGGACCCACACGAGGGCCAGCAGCAGGCCAAATGCGACAAAGCCGATGACGGCGGCGAAGGTTTGCCGCGCGCCAACGGTCCAGCCGGCCACGCCCAGCACCAGCATGGCCAGTCCCGCATCGAGCGCCGATGCGACCGTCATGCCCGGTGGCCGCCGCGGCGCATGGTGCGGGCGATCATCTGGCTGACGGTCGCGCCGGCCAATTGGGCAAGCAGCCAGACCGCGACAAGCTTCAGCGCGGCGAGATACCCGTCCGCCTGCGGCAGCAAGCCGAGCACCACAAGGCCCAGGCCCAGGTTGTCGGCCTTGGTCAGTGCGTGCAGCCGTGTGAGCGAGTCCGGAAAACGCAGCAGCCCGACCGTTCCGGCCAGGAAGAAGATCGCGCCGCCCGAGACCGCAAGCACCGTGAAAATGTCCAGGAGTGTCCTCATCCGCCGCCTGCGCTGTTGACGAATGCGACCGCGGCGAAGGCGGCAAGCACGGCCAGGGTCAGCGCGGCATCCACCGCTGCCGGCGCCGCTGTGCCGGCAGCCAGCAGCAGCAGCGCCGCGATGCCGCCCGTGCCAAGCAACTGAGCCGACATCATGCGATCGGCATCGGCCGGCCCGTGCAGGATGCGGACAAGGCCCAATGCCACCATTGCCAGAATGAAACCGGCAGCGGCGATCAGGAACTCAGCCATTCTGGGTCGACCAGCCGAGCGCCTGCGCGAAGTGTCTCTCGTCCGCCGCCATTTGCTCTGCCACCGGCTGGCCGATATCGAGGCAATGCACGAGCAGCGTCTCGTCGTCGTTCGTGCCGACAGGGAGCGTGCCGGGCTGCATGCTTGCAAACGCGCAGAACGCATCGCGACGTATGCCTGGTGAGAGGCGCGGCGAAACGGTCACGAAACCGGGACGCAACGGCAGCCGCGGATCGAACGCACGCCGAGCGACGTCGATCCCCGCCATCAGCGACTGGCGCGGGAAGCGTAGCGCAAGTCGGGCGATGCCTGGCGGCGATGGACGCGATGCGGCGGGCGGCAGGAGGCGCAGGCTTGTCCAGGTTGCACCGGCAACGGCGACCACCGCGGCCGGAAGGTCCCCGGGTTTGAAGCCGGCAAGAACCAGCCAGAGGACGAGGAATCCGGTGCCGCGCGCGAATGCTGCTGCCAGGCCGCTCATGGTGCGATACCAGCCGCCTGGGTTGTCGCCTCTCCACAGCGCCCCTTCACCGTCATGGCCGGGCTTGTCCCGGCCATTCCAGCCGCACGGGTGCCGCGACAGATGGCCGGGTCAAGCCCGGCCATGACGTGAAAAGCGAGCAGCGACACAAGATCAACGGCCATGCGCTGGTGCCATGACGTCGCCCCGCGCAGGTGACTCCTTGATCCGGAACCACGCCACGTAGAGCGCCGGAAGAAAGACCAGCGTGACTACGGTGCCCACCAGGAAGCCGCCCATGATGGCGAACGCCATCGGTCCCCAGAAGATCGTCGCCGCGATCGGGATCAGGCCCAGCACCGTGGAAACCGCCGTCAGCATGATGGGGCGGAAGCGCGACACGCTCGCCTCGATCACCGCTTCCCAGGCCGGCTTGCCGTCGCTCAGTTCCGCCTCGATCTGCTCGATCAGGATCACCGCATTGCGTGCGATCATGCCGATCAGCGCGAGGATGCCGAGGATGGCCACGAAGCCCAACGGCCGTTGAAAGATCAGGAGTCCCGCAACGACGCCGCTCATCGCCATTGGAACCACAATGAGCACGAGGGCCAAGCGACTGAAACTCTGCAGCTGGATCATCAGGAAGGTGATCATCAGGAACAGCATCAATGGGACGACGGCGACGACCGAGGCCTGGGACTGTGCGCTCTCCTCGACGGTTCCGCCGACAGCGATGTGATAGGACTCCGGCAGGCTGGCATTCAGTTCCGCGACTGCCGACGCGAGCTTCGCGACAACGCTTTCGGGCAAGGCGCCGGGCGCAACATCGGCCAACACGGTCAATGTGGGAACCCGGTCGCGGCGCCAGATCAACGGGAACTCCTGGTCGAAATCGAAACTGGCAAGCTGGCTGAGCGGAACGGTTCGCCCGTTCGGAAGCGGAACCTGCACGTTGCGCAATGTCGCGAGCGACACGCGCTGCTCATCCGTCGCCCGGGCCACGACATCGACGAGGTAGATACCGTCGCGAAGCTGCGTCACTGTCGTGCCGGTGACGACGGAGTTCAGCACGGACGCGAGCACCTGCGAACTCAGGCCCAGCAACCGGGCCTGATCCTGGTCGATGTTGATCCGGACCATGCGGGCCGGTTCCATCCAGTCGAAATTGACGTGCCGTGCGTTCGGATCGCCGGACACGATGCCGGCAAGCCGCAATGCGATGTCGCGGGTCTGCGACACGTCCGGACCGCTGACGCGATACTGGATCGGCCAACCGACGGGCGGTCCAAGCCCGAGCGGCGACACGCGCGTCACCGCGCTGGGGAATTGGTCGGCGAGCACGGCCTCGAGCCGCGTGTGAAGCCGTTCGCGCGCCGCCACGTCCTTGGCGATGACAACCGACTGGGCGAAGAAGTCGTTTGGCAGTTCCACCGCGAGCGGCAGATAGAAGCGGATCGCGCCGCGGCCGACATAGGTGCTCCAGCTTGCGACGTCGGGATCGGTTTTCAGCACGCTGTCCAGTCGTGCGGCCAGGTCGTCGGTCGCGAAGATCGAAGCGTTCTGCGGGAGCCTCAAATCGACCAGCAGCTCCGGACGATCCGATGGCGGGAAGAATTGCCGCGGGATGAGCGGCGATGCGACGACCGCCACCGCGAGGCAGGCGACCGTGACACCGATGGTGAGCCACCGCGCCCGCATCGCACCGACAAGAAGACCTCGGAACACGCCGAGGATCCGGCTGGGCTTTGTCGGTTTCGACATGTCCGGTTTGGCGAGCATGACCACACCGAGCAGCGGCGCGAACAGCACGGCCACGAACCAGGACATGATCAGCGCGATGCCCACCACGGCGAAGATCGAGAACGTGTACTCGCCGGCCGAACTCTTCGCGAAGCCGATCGGCACGAAGCCGGCGGCGGTGACGAACGATCCGGTCAGCATCGGCACCGCGAGCGTCTTGTAGGCATAGGTCGCCGACTGCTCCTTGCTGTCACCGGCGGCAAGTCGCGAGGTCATGACGTCAATCGTGGTCATCGCGTCATCGACCAGCAGGCCCAGAGCGATGATCAGCGCGCCAAGCGAGATGCGCTGCAGGTCGATCGCGAAGAACTGCATGATCGGGAAGACGACGGCGAGCGTCAGCGGGATCGAAAGTGCCACGACCATGCCGGCGCGCATGCCGAGGCTGACGAAGCTCACGGCCATGATGATGGCGATGGCCTGCCAGAGCGATGTGGTGAAATCGCTGATCGCGTGGTCCACCACGTGCGGCTGATCGGCGACCAGATTCGGCGTGATGCCGATCGGCAGATCGTCGGTGATCCGGTGCATCGCCTGTTCGATGTTGCGGCCCAGCGCCAGGATGTCGCCGCCCTCGCGCATCGCGATGCCGAGACCGATCGCCGGCTTGCCGTTCACGCGGAACAGAGGCTGCGGCGGGTCGGCGAAGCCGCGGCGGATTTCGGCGATGTCGCGCAGGCGGATCATGCGCCCGTTGGCGACGAAGTTGATATTCCGGAGGTCCTGTTCGGATTCAAATGCGCCGGTGACGCGCAGCAGCAGCTTCTCATCGCCGGTCTGGATGGTGCCGGCGGGGCTGACCACGTTCTGCGCCTGCAGGGCGGCGATCAGCGCGGAGCGGTCGATCCCCAGGCCGGCAAGCTGCTGCATCGAGAACTCGACAAAGACCCGCTCGTCCTGCGCGCCGAGCATCTCGATCTTGGACACGTCGGGGACCAGCAGCAGCCGGGAACGAATTTCGTCGACGTGGTCGCGCAGTTCGCGCTGGGTGAACCCATCCGCGGTGAAGCCGTAGATGATCCCGAAGGTATCGCCGAACTCGTCGTTGAAGCCTGGACCGACAACGCCGGTCGGCAATGTATGCCGCATGTCGCCGACGCTCTTGCGGACATGGTACCAAATGTCCGGAACCTCGCTGGCCGGCGTCTTGCCCTTCAGGTTGACGAAGATGGTGGCCAGGCCAGGACTCGTGTAGCTGCGCAGGAAGTCGAGGTTCGGCGTTTCCTGCAGCGTGCGCTCGATACGCTCGGTGACCTGCAGGAGCGTGTCGTTGATCGTGGCACCCGGCCACGCGGCCTGCACGATCATCGTCTTGATGACGAAGGCCGGGTCCTCGTTGCGGCCAAGCCGCGTGTAAGCGGCGACCCCGGCCAGGATCGACGCGATCATCATATAGACGACGAACGAGCGATGGCGGAGCGACCACTCCGATAGATTGAAACCCACTAGGCGGACGGCCCGAGCAGCCGGACCGTCTGGCCCGGATGGAGGGCCTGGACGCCGGCGGTGACGACGATATCGCCCTTATCGAGACCGTGGGCGACGACGACCGTCCCCGGATCGAAGCGCAGCAGCTCGATGTTGCGCAGCGAGACGGTCAGCTTCGACGGATCGACGATCCAGACCGCGGGCTGGCGATTCAATTCGGTCAAGGCGGAGGCGGGGATTGCGATCACCTTGTCGGAATCCAGCTGCACGGTGCCGTTCACCGTGGAGCCGAGCCGCATGGCCGCCGGCGGATCGGTCAGCCCGACCTTGACCTGGAAAGTCCTGGTCACCGGATCGGCCTGCGGGGCAACCTCGCGAACACGGCCGATTGTCGTCACGCCTGGATCGTCGGTCAGATGTATCGTGACCTGCGGGTCGCTGGGTGCCGACCGCAGCACCTGGGCGGGCACATCGAACACCGCGTCGCGGCCGCCCTGCCGCGCAAGCTGCACGATCATCTGCCCCGCCTGCACCACCTCGCCGGGTTCCGCGCCGCGCGCCGTTATCGTTCCGCCGGCATCGGCCTGAAGCACGGTGTAGCTGACCCGGTCGGCGGCGATCCTCACCTGGACTTCGCCGTCATCGACCTGCGCCTGCGCCGTTCGCAACGCCTTCTCCGCCAGATCGAACTGGGCCCGCGGCGTGTGTCCTTGCGCCAGCAGCGTCCTCTGCCGTTCGAACGCCGCGTGTGCCTGCGTCAGTTGCGCCTGCGCGGCCGTCAGGCTGGCCTGCGCCGAGCGAAGCGCATTCACCTCGTTCTGCGGATCCAGTCTGGCGAGTTCCTGTCCGGGCTTGACCTGATCCCCGACGTTGACGAATCGGTCGGTCATCCGGCCGCCGATCCGGAACGCCATGGACGCCTCGTCTTCCGCCTGGATGTGTCCGGTCAGCACGACCGTCTCGCCGGCATCCTGCCGCTTGGCCGTCACCGTTCGCACCGGGCGCGGATCGGGCGCCTCGGCCTTCTTCTCCGGCCCGCATGCTGCCATCCCGACCGCTACCGCCGACAGCAGCACAATCCAAATCCAACGGTGGATCATCGTAGCGAGCCGCGTTTCATGCCCTGCCTCTGCGCGTGTAGTTACCTTCGTGAAGCATAGGTGTCCGCCGATGTGGTGCGAGATACCATCGGATGTACCAAGTGTGAAGGCACTTGGTGCATGGAGCTTTTTGGTCAAACCTCCGGCTGCGACACAAACAGGTTCATTCCCAGCTGTGCCGCCAGGAACCTGGCGACGAGCTGGCCTTTGACGCTGTTGCCGGCCTGGTCGAGCGGCGGAGCGAATGTTCCCAGCCCACCCTTGCCCGGAGACACGGTGACGATCCCGCCACCGATGCCGCTCTTGCCCGGCAGCCCGATGTCGTAGAGCCAATCGCCCGAGGTCTCGTAGAGTCCGCGGTCGCCATCGCCGCCAATGCATAGCGACAAGAGTTCGGCATCGACAACCTGCTGCCGGGTCAGCGGATTCATGCCGCCGTCGGCCAGCGTCGCACCCATGACCGCAAGATCTCTCGCCGACACATTCAGCGAACATTGCCTGGTGTACAGATCGGTCGCTTCCGCAGGATCGAGATAGATCCGGCCATAACTCTGCAGCAGGCGCGCGATGCTCTGGTTCCGGAAGTTGGTCTCGGATGCCGATGCATACACCTCGGCATTGAGCGGCAGAGTCCGTCCGGCGAAACCTGACAGCCCATCGTGGATAAACCGCCAACGCGCATCGATCGTCGTGCCGGGCACGAGGCTTGTGGTCGCAATGGCGCCGGGATTGACCATCGGGTTCGTGCGTCCGTCGCGGCCCCGCTCGATCGCCGACAACGCATTGAACGGCAGGCCGGTACTGTTCACACCGAGTTTGTCCCGCGCTTCTTCGGCGCCGAGGCATTGGCAGACCAGAGCAAAGACGAAGGGCTTCGACACGCTCATGATCGAGAACTCATGGTCTGCGTCACCGGCCGGATACACGTTTCCGCTGGCGCCGACCACGCACACGCCGAACAGGTCGCCTGGCACGCGTGCGAGCGCCGGATAGACATCCGAGTTCGTGCCTTCGGTATTCCCCTTGAAGCGCTCGTATGCGCGTTTCACGGTCGTCATCACCAGATCGGGTTCGGGCAGGTGACCGGTGGATACGTAACAGGGCTCCGCTGCCGCATCGGCTTCAACGTGCGCAGGCATCGAGTCCTCCCGATGTCATTCGTCGGTCACCCTGCCTCGCTCGACGCGCAGGGAGCGCTGTCCAGCGATGCTGCAGCACCTCAGGCGAATTGTGCACCATGACGATAACCTTAGCAATCCGCATAGTGCCGGCGATGGGCTCAGAATCCCTGGACTTGGCTACGCGTCCCAATCCTGGCCGCCCGATTCGCAGGTCCTGTGTCGGCGGACTTCGATGCAGACAGTGCCGCGAGTCAAATGGTAAGGGATGAAGGAGGCGGAGAAGACGATCTCCTGACTCGCCGCTGTCCGCGTTCGCTGTATCACGAGTGATGGTGCATGAGCTTCCTGACCACGTTTCCCGAGGACGTTTATCCGACCCATCGACTGGACCAAACGATCCAGACGGACGCTTTCGACATCGATCTGGCGCAGGCTCTCATGTGGATGTCACAGGCAGCCTACGAAACCACGGCAGACAGGTCCGAGGCGTCCGGTGATCGCAAACTGGAACGCATTCTCGACCGGTGGGGCTTCGCGTGCCGTGCGCGGCTCAGTCAGGCGGGCACCGAGGGATTCGTCGCCGAAAGCGCGACGACCCTGGTTGTCGCCTTCGCAGGCACCGACCCGGTGGTGGCGGCCAATTGGGTCACGGATTTCAATATCCGCACCCGGTCCGGCGGCATCCACCGTGGCTTCGCCGACGGCGTCGAAGGCGTCTGGCCCGCCTTGCTCGCAGCGCTGGAGGGAACCGACAAACGCATTTTCCTGGCGGGCCACAGCCTCGGCGGTGCGCTGGCAGTCGTGGCAGCCTGGCGACTTACCGGCGACACACCGGAACCGGCGGATCGTAGATCGCACGGCGAGGCAATCGATATCGGACGCATCGCGGGCGTGCTCACCTTCGGCATGCCGCGCGCCGGCGACGAGGCGTTCGAGGCGGCCTACAGATTGCGCGGCCTGTGGCAGAAGACGGCCCGGCTTGAATATGGCAGCGACATCATCCCCTCGCTTCCCCCCGCCGTATCCGGACAGCTTGCCTTTCGCCATGTGGGCCCCGCTCTTCACTGCCCGCACGGTGGTCAATTCAAGGACGTGTTGCCGCCGCGGGACGATCCCGACGATCGGATCGAACTGGAACAGCTGGAGGAGCGGCTCGGCATTGTCGACACTGAAACGCTACGCAGCGTCTGGGATGCCTGGGGGCGCATCCTGGACCACGGCGTTCCGCGTTCGCCGGCCGGCGGCACAGCCACACTGATCATCGACAAGCTGCCATTCTTCCTTCGGGATCATTTGCAGGACTGCTACCTCGAAGCACTCGGCTGGTCATTCGCCCGGCCATCGGAGGCCCGGGTGTCCATCAGCGCCGACGATGCCGACACGTTCGCGCGTGCTTCCGAGGCCCACACGCACCGGACGACACGGTGACCGCGATCAGCATTTTCGACGATTATGCGGGGGCCGAGGAGTTCCAACAGACGTGGGCTCGCGTGGATTGAGGAGAGCCTCGCTCCTTTGCTCATCGGACCAGCCACAGCAGTGGCCGGGCCAGTAATCGTGCACACGTTAGCTTAGTTAGCGAGCAGGGAAGAGCTGTTCCACCGAGATAGGGGACCTTGGCCGCATGCGAATGATGCATGCCCATCTTGTCGAGACCCACCGTACGAGCTTTGTGACGCCAGCTGGCCAAGCCGGTACTTACCTGAACGGCCGCTCCCGTGACGGGGAAAACGGCCTTTGGTCCTGTCGCAAACCCTGCTCGGTTCGCTCCGGCCGGTCCCGGACAAGAGTCGATTGGCACGTCGGGCACCGCATGACGCCTCAGCCTCCATCAGCAGATCGCGGTAACTGCGCCGATCCGGGACGCTAACTGACAGGCGCCGTCGCTGACAAGACCCCTTGCCGAACTCAACATCTATGAAGCGCAACCATCAGTCCCTTGCCCGGGGGACTTCAACTTCTCATATTGCTGATCTCGGAGCCTGTCCTCGCCGTCGCCCATCGTAAGTTGCCGTGCGTCCGATCGCGTCGATGCTGCTCTTGCGACGTGTCCTGCTTGAGATTTCGCGCATGCGTGCCTGACGCAACGCCGTCGAGTCATTGCGGCGCGGTTGGTGCGAGGCTGGCCGGGAGGCACGGTTGGACGTCGAGGTGCACCCGCACATGCTGCGCCACGCCGCAGGCTACACGCTGGCGAACGAGGGCGTGGATACAAGGCTCATTCAGGACTTCCTCGGCCATGTCGATATCCGGCACACAGCCCACTACACGGCGCTATCTCCCCGCAGATTGGCGGCCGTGAGAGTCCGCTAAGCTGCGGCGATCTGCGCCCATCTCTGTCCGGCATGGGTTTGAGGTGCCGCCGCCAGGTGACGGTAAACGTCCGGTTTTAGGAACGACCTCTTAGGGGATCTAGCAGCGACTGCGCATCAAGCAATTCTACGACATCTCGGAGAACGCGGTGAAGACCCGGATCTGGATCGCGGTGTCAATCTACTGCTGGTCGCCGTCGTCAGGAAGCGACTGAAGCTGGAGGTGTCGCTCTACACGTTGCTACAGATTCTATCGGTCACAGTATTCGAGAAAATGCCGAGCCAGTCTGCGATTTTGCCGACACCCGACGATTCGACGATGCCGAAGACAGCAACCAGTTGGGACTATTCACGTTTTGACCGGACAGCAGTGTTCCCCGACATAAACGGCCAATTGCTGGTATCACCCGGCTGCCTACCAGGCGGTAAGGCAGCATCGAGCCGATGCTGCCGATATTGAGCTCATTCTTGTGGATGGTGGTGTAATCGCCCCCGAACACCGCATGCCTCACACTAAGGACAATGCGGCAACAACCTTGGCTCCCTGAACGCCTGACACAGAAAAGCCTAGCCCGATGATCAGCCAACCATATCAACCCGGCTTTCTGGCCACGATCTGCACCTCGCATACCCTCCCATCCTCACGGGCGCGCATGCCGTTGATCTGCATCTGCAGACCATCGCCCGCCCGAACGACATGCGGACCCAGCGACGGCAGCCCATCTGTCTCCAGTTTCCTCCGCGCCGCAGACGCGGCTTCCGCGGCGGCCGGCATTGACGTGCATTAGCACGAGCCGCCCGCCAGGCTTCAACACGCGGAATGCCTCGCGATACACGCCCGCCTTGTCGGCGATGTTCATCACCACGTTGTGCGAGTAAGCACGATCGAAGCTTGCATCCGGGACCGGCAATGCGAGCGCGCTGCCTTCCAGGATCCGCACGCGATCCGATACGCCACATGCGACGCTGAGTTCACCGGCCGCATCGCAGTGTTCCGCCGTCAGGTCGACCCCGGTCACCGCGCAACCGAACTTCGTCGCGATCCATCCCGCGGGCCGCCAAGGCCGCTGCCGATGTCGAGGATCGCCTCCCCCGCCGCGGCTCCAGCAATGCGGTCAGTTCCTGGGTCGCCAGTTCGCCGCGGCCGTGGAGATGATCGACAGGTGCCAATGTCTCGGGCGTGATCGCGACATCGACGCCGGCATGCGCGCGCAGCGCCGCGATGATGCGCGCAGCCATGGCGCTGCCCGAGCCTGAGCGGGCGTAATGATCCTGGACGCGTTGGCCGAACATCGCTTCACTCCGCTATTCGGGTTGATCCGCTCAGGTAGATTTAGCGGCGGAGTCTGGGCGTGCTTCCCTGTGCTGACAATTGTTTAGGCCGCGCGTCGGCGCAAGCACTGGCGGCTACCGCGACCGGCACGGCGCGTGATCTGCGGGACGTGAAGCGCGACCAGACCATGACGCGCAACGCATTAGGGATTCTGGAGGCCGGCGCCCCCGAGCCCTGCGCCCCAGCCCTGGCCGCGTTTCGGGAGAATACCCGGGCCAGTTGGCTCGATTGCCTCGCTGAGCGGCCGGATGACGGCCCGGCATATGCGCCAACCGCCGACACGCTTAAGGCCTGGATCAATCGCCACTGGAAGGAATGATACGACGATACGATCGCGGCTTGGCCGCGCGCCAATGGCAAACCCGCCCATTGGGTGTGCATTGCCGCGCGAGGCGGTGGCATCACGGTGCGACAGCCGCTCCACCACCTTATCTAGGCTTGGAGTGTATGCTGGTGGGTATGCTGCCGCTCAATGTAGTTCATAAATACTTGCTATTTCAGACAGTTGGTGGTGGGGCCTGGCGGACATAGTTTCCGCCACACTCACCAAAGGCATGCGATGCCAGATGCACGGGGGGCAAGAGAATGCCGGCTCTCCTCCCTGCCCAGTCGCCGAGACCCTCAGAAGCTCAATCGAGATTCTGCGCAACATTATGGAAGACCAACGCCTGGGCAATTCGAGAACTGCAGTGCGCAACGCAATGAAGTGACGAGAGCACTCTATCTGAATTTCTCGAGACAGGCCGAAACCCCTACCGCCGAAATACCGAAATTGCTCTCCTTCAACGCCGCGGTCACGTCAGCCTGAGACTGATCGAAGAGTAGCGGGCGATCCTGGCAGCACGTGTGAATGCCAACGACAGCCCAATGATCTTGGACCCACTTGAGAATTGGTGACCCGGAGCTGCCCGGCGCCGTGGGGCATTTGTGGGCGATGAGTGTCGTGCTTCCCGCAATGCCGTCGATATCGCATTTCGATGCGACATACTGCGGCAAGCCAAAGGGGATGTCGTCACGACTGACGCGACGCGGGGCGCGGCAGACATGTCAGCGCCGAATGGCAGGCCGGCACGTGACATGGCAGTTCCGGGTCCTACCGGGGGGCTGAACACGCATCAGCGCGACGTCGTTATCATTTAGTTTGGACAGCGCCTTGCCCAGCGAAGCATCATAATGAGCGGGCCCCGACATGAGGACACTGGCACAATGAATTGCCGGCGGCATCGTCGGACCTTGATGCTGCCCGTCCGGCGCTTCCTGGCGATAATCGAACAGAATGCTGATCCTCTCGCAAGCCGAGATGTCCCAGCCGGCGGACTGCCGATCGACGACGTCCTCGAGGCAGTGCGAGGCGGTCGCCAGAATCGTCGGCGAGATCAGGAATCCGGTGCAGAACGCAACCCCGGCATACTCCGAAATCTGCAGCAGCGCTACGTTTCGCGCGGCAGCGGATAGCGCCTTGTCGCTAGCATCGCCGTCGTC
>CAWABH010000037.1:0-183910 GCA_963780095.1 uncultured Alphaproteobacteria bacterium | reverse complement strand
CATGGGCCGCATTTACAAGGAGCTGATTCCGAATTGCCATCTGGTCTTCGTGTATGACGCGGACATGCGATCAGCACTGAGCGGCCCGAGGCATTTGCCCAGTGACGGACGATTTCCTCGATCGCCCACTAGGGCGTTCGTCATCAACCGCACAGAGACCGTCATCCATCCGTAGCCCGAAACCGATGGCGCCGTTCACTCCGCGGCACGGCGTTCCTCTGCGTCCCGGAAGCGCGTGCGCAGCGCATCCCACTCGACGGCGCCGACACGGTTGAATGCCTCGCGCACCGTCATGTCGCTGCGTGGCGTCGGATCGACGTGGTGCGCCTTCAATTCCGCCATGTCGTCGCACGCGCCGATCACCGCCTTGAGCAGAAGCCCCTGGCACGATCGCCAGCCTGTATCCCATTTCCTGTGCGCGATGCAGATCGATCTCCGGCGTCTTGCCGCCGCGCACCACGTTCAGCAGGCAGGGCCCCGCGACCCGCTTCGGCACCGCGGCAAGCTCATCCATCGTCGTCCCGGCCGGCGCCTCGACGAACGCCATGTCGGCGCCGGTGGCAGTGCCGCGTTGGCCGCGTCACCGCCTTGTCCAACCCCCGCCACCGCGCGTGAATCGGCTCCGCGCGATGATCAGGAAGTCGCGATCGCGCTTCGCTGCCACGGCGGCGCGTATCTGGCGATGTAGTCTTCCCGTGAGATGATCTCCTACCGTCTAGATACGGGCCGCATTTCTTCGCCAGATCTGGTCCACGACGGATTTCCGGCGACGCCGCGCCGCCGTACTCCTGCACGGTGCGGAACACGTTCAGCTCATTGCCGTAGCCGGTGTCGGCATGGCGATCACCGGCACGTCCACCACGCGACGACGCGTGCGGTGTCTCCACCATCTCGCTCATCGTGAGCAGGCCGAAGTCCGGATAGCCGTGCGAAACGGGAGGCGCCCGCGCTCTCATGTACACCGCAGGAAATCCCGCCGCGCCACGAGCTTTGCGGTCAGCCGCATCATGGTGCCGGGTGCGACGACGATCCGCATCACCCCGCAGCAAACGCACGTAATCCTGTGGTACCCGTCATGGCGATTCTCCCATCCGTCGCGTGACGCGATGCTAGGCGATGTACGCCGTCACGGAACTGCGCCGCCGCGTGTCGCCCCTTGGCTGCGCCGCGCGGGGTATGCGGCATCACGAGAATGGCACAGGAGCGCGATGATGTCCGACTTCCCGAGTTCGTGTAGATCAATGGAGAAGGTCCGCGCGCAAGGTTTCCAGTTCGAAAAAGGCCGGATCTCCACGGAGTGCATAGATCGAGCTGATTCGCTACGCCCTGTCGGACACCGTAGGACTATAACCCATCCAGCGTGGGCTCGTCCGTCAATCCGAACCGCTGCCGGGATGGGCGGAACCGACCAGGCGGCGCAGCGTCACCATCGCAGGCCCGATATCCGATTGTTTCCATTACACCGCGCTGCGGCTGAACCCGAAGGGTCTGCAGTGCGCGCTGGCCACCAATCCGCTGGACATCCAAGGCTCGTTCTCGCTGACCGCATCGGAGAAATTCCTGGCGCGCAACCAGCAGCGCTCGATGGAGGACAACGTCCGCAGGCGCACGAGACCATCCGCCTGTAAAGCAGCACAACATCCAGCTGAAGCGCGCCGGCATCATGGCCGCGTTCGGCTGCAACTTCGAAGGCGAGATCCCGCACCACGTGTGCTCGACATGATGCAGCAGCTGCTCGACATCGCGGCCGAATACGAAATGAAGCCAGAGGTGTTCTCGCTCGCCGACACGATGGCCTGGGCGACACCGAAGTCGATCTGCGAGCTGGTCGGCAAGGCGCGCAAGCGCTTCCCCGATCTCGACGCTGGCGCTGCATTTGCACGACACCCGCGGGATGGGGATCGCCAACGCCTATGCCGGGTTGGAGATGGGCATCTCCATCTTCGACACGACCGTTGCGGGCCTGGGCGGTTGTCCGTTCGCTGCGCACAAAGGTGCGGCGGGAATGCTGCACCGAGGACCTCGTGTTCATGCTTGACGAGATGGGCATCGACACCGGCATCGATCTCGACAGGCTGATCGAGGTCGCTCAGCTCGCCGAAGACATCGTCGGCCATCCATTGCCAGGGTCGGTGAAGATGGGCGGCAGCCTGAAGGCGCTGCGGGAAAAGATGCACTGATAGGAGTCACGCCATGTCACTGACAAAAACACTCGGCCGGTTCATCGCCGATCTTTCGCCGAACCGGCTTCCCGATGAAGCGGTGCGCATCGCGCGTCTCGGCTTCATCGACTGCATCGGCACCATGATCGCCGGCCGCCGCGAGGATTGCGTGCGCATCATGAAGCAGGTGCTGGCACCCGCCGACGGCCCTGCCACGCTCACCTTCGGACGGGAAAAGAGCACAGCGCCCGAAGCCGCCTGGATCAACGGCACCGCTGCGCATGCTCTCGACTACGACGACGTGGGATTGCGCGGCCATCCCAGCACCGTGCTGGTCCCGGCGATCCTCGCCGAGGGCGAGGCGCTCGGTTCCACCGGCGCGGAAATGATCGTCGCCTATGTGGCCGGCTACGAAACCTGGGCCGAACTGTTCCGCCGCGACACCGGCCTGCTGCACGAAAAGGGCTGGCATCCCACCGGCCTCTATGGCGCAGTCGCCGCCGCCGCCGCCTGTGCCAGCCTGCGACGGCTCGACGCCGACAAGGCAGCGCAGGCAATCGCCCTCGGCGCGTCGCAAAGCTCCGGACTGATGGCGAATTTCGGGACGATGACCAAGCCATTCCACGCCGGCAAGGCAGCGCATGCAGGCATCATGGCGGCCCGTCTTGCCGAAGCCGGCTTCACCGCCAGCACCGACGCGCTGGAGCATCCGCAGGGCTTCCTGCATGCGATCTCGCCCACCGGCACCGAGGACCGGACCAGCGAAGCCAAGCCGGGTGAGACCTGGGCGATCCTGACCCAGGGGCTAGGCATCAAGAAATACCCAACCTGCTACTGCACCCATCGCGCGATCGACTGCATGCTGGATTTGCTGAACGACACGCCGATCAAGCCAGACGATGTGAAAAAGATCACCGTCAACATCAGCGACAACTTTGCCACCATCCTGCGCAATCACCGCCCGGACACCGGTCTCGCCGCCAAGTTCAGCATGGAATTCGTCATGGCGAGCGGCATCATAGCGAAGCGCGTAGGTCTGCGTGAACTGACCGACGAATTCGTGCAGCGCCCCGACATACAGGCGCTGATGCGCAAGGTCGAAATCGTCACCACCACCGAATACGATCCCGAGTTCGCCCGGTGCGGCGCCGCAGGATTTCGTGAGGGTGGAGCTTACCAACGGCAGCACCATCGCCGGCGAACCCGTGAAGCGCGCCACGGGCCACGCATCACGGCCGCTGACCGAGGAGCAGATCTACGAAAAATTCGCCGATTGCCTCGATGCCGGCGCCTCCGACATCCCGGCCGATGTGCTGTTCAAGCGTCTGTCCGCAATCCAATCGCTATCCGCGAGCCAAATCACCGCACTGCAATAACGTCGGTTACGGCGCGGCTTTAGTACGCGCTCGAGATGAGTGCCCCAAGTGGCGCAACGATCTCACCAACATCGTCATGGCCGGCGCAGGCCGGCCATCCACGTCTTCTCTTTGTCTTTGCGACGAAGGCGTGGATGGCGTGGCTGGTCCATGGATCAGGTCCGGTGCAGGCTCTCGGATCAATACTGAGGACCCCATGACGACGAAGCACGAGGCGCTTTCGGAATGATTCGTTCGTATTCCGGCAAACCGTTAGCGCCCCGTATGCCTGGAAGCGAGCACCCTGGGCGAGCAAAACAGTGATCGCGGCCCCTGGGTTCCCGCTTGCGCGGAAACGACGACTTTAAGGACAAGCGCCCTGACTGCAGACCAATACCCGGCTTGCGGGATGGGCCTGCCGGGACCTTGGTTGGCAATTCACCGTTGGGAGGAGACCCGCATGGCGGCACGTTTCTCTGGTCGCAGCGCGATCGTCACAGGCGGCGTGTCGGGCATCGGTGCCGGCATCGCCGCGCGGCTGCTCGCCGAGGGCGCCCGTGTCAGCCTGTGGGATCACGACTGCAGCCGCGCTCGCCAACGCGGAAGCACCACACAAGGTTACGCTCGACGTCACTGACGCCTCGGCCGTGCAGCGCGCCGCCGACGAAACCGCCGCCACGCTTGGCAAGATCGACATCCTGATCGCCTGCGCCGGCATCACCGGACCCAACGCGACGGTGTGGGACTATCCGGTGGCGGAATGGGACCGCGTGATCGATGTCAACCTGAACGGCGTGTTCTACTGCAATCGCGCCATCGTGCCGCACATGCTGCGCAACGACTACGGCCGGATCGTCAACATCGCCTCGATCGCCGGGAAGGAAGGCAACCCCAACGCCGCTGCCTACTCCGCCTCGAAGGCCGGCGTGATCGGGTTGACCAAATCGCTCGGCAAGGAACTCGCGCGGACGGAAATCCGCGTGAATTGCGTGACGCCCGCCGCGGTCCGCACGCCGATCTTCGAGCAGATGACGCAGGATCAGGTTGACTGGATGCTGTCGAAGATCCCGATCGGCCGGTTCGGCGGCATCGACGAGATCACCTCGTTGGTCTGCTGGCTGGCGAGCGAGGAATGCAGTTTTTCCACCGGAGCGGTGTTCGACGTGTCGGGCGGCCGCGCTACATATTGAGCAGGGAAACCGCCATGGACAGCGAGACACTCGCCTTCACCCCAGCCGTCGAACTTGCCGGTCTGATCCGCCAGAAGAAGCTGTCGCCGGTCGAACTCATGAGCGCGCTCCTGCAACGGATCGAAACGCTGAACCCGAGGGTCAACGCATTCGCCTATCTGGCCGCCGACGCCGCGATCGAAGCCGCGAGGCGCGCGGAAACGGCACTGATGCGCGACGAGCGGATTGGCCGGCTGCACGGCATTCCAGCCACGATCAAGGACCTTGCGATCACCAAGGACATGCCGACGCAGATGGGCAGCCACATCTTCGCCGGCAACCAGCCCGCCGAGGACACACCCGTTGTGCCGCGGCTGAAGGCGGAAGGCGCGATCATCCTGGGCAAGACGACGACATCGGAATTCGGCTGGACCGGTGTCAGCCACAGCCCGCTGACCGGCATCACCCACAACCCGTGGAAGCACGGCTACAACGCCGGCGCCTCATCGGCTGGTGCCGGTGCGGCCGCGGCGGCCGGCTTCGGTCCGCTGCATCAGGGCAGCGACGGCGCGGGCTCGATCCGTATGCCGTCGCACTTCTGCGGCGTGTTCGGGCTGAAGCCCACGTTCGGCCGCGTGCCCTACTATCCGGTCGGCAGTGGCGACTATACTTCGCACATGGGCCCGATGACCCGCACGGTGGCGGACAGCGCGCTGATGCTGCAGGTAATGGCGGGGCCGCATCCGCTCGATCACACGACTTGCGAGGCGGGGCCTGCGGATTATCTCGGCCGGCTGCACGAAGGCATTCGTGGCAGGCGGATCGCGTACAGCCCGGACCTAGGTGTCGCGCGCGTCGATCCCGACTTGGCTGCGTTGGTGAAGTCCGCGGCGGAGCGCTTCAGCGAGCTTGGCGCGATAATCGAGGAAGTGAAGACGCCGTGGGCCGCACCGAGGTCCCGAGATGATCCGCTTCTTCTGGGCAGCGCACATGACACGGTTACAGCCCCATCTGGCGAAGTGGGAAGCGAACATGGATCAGGGCCTCGTTGCATGCATCAAGGCGGGGCGCGAGTATTCGGTCTCGGAATATCAGGTCATGCGCGATCGCAAGATGGCATACATCGCCGCGATCCATCGCTGGTTCGAGGACTGGGATTTCCTGCTCAGCCCCGCGGTTTCGGTCGCCGCGTTCCCAGCCGAATTGCTGATGCCGAAGCATTGGCCGCAGCACGATTGGGACTGGCTGTCCTGGGCCGAGTTCTCCTATCCGTTTAACATGTCCTGGAACCCCGCGGCCAGCGTGCCATGCGGCTTCACGGCGGCCGGTCTGCCTGTTGGGCTGCAAATCGTCGGGCGTCGTTTCGACGATCTCGGCGTGTTGCAGGCATCGGCGGCGTTCGAGCAGATCGCGCCCTGGGCGCACAGGCGACCCGACATCGGCTGATTGTAGCGCGCAGGAATGCAGGAAGCGATCAATGCCTTCCTGCTGGGCTTTCCGGCACTGTTCTCGATCGTCAATCCGCTCAGCGGCGCATTCATCTTTGGTGGCGTCACCGAAGGCAGACCGATCGAGCGAAGCCGGCTGGCGCGGCAGGTGGCGATCTACTCGCTGTTGGTGATGTTGGTGGCGCTGTGGGCGGGCTCGTTCGTTCTCGCGATCTTCGGCATCACGCTGGCGGCACTGCGCGTCGCCGGCGGCGTGGTGGTCGCACTGACCGCCTGGGAACTGCTGAACCGGCCCGAGCATCGGGAGGAACGCAAGCAGGAGCAGGCGGCGCCGGCCGCAGATGCGGATGACATCGCACTGTTCCCGATGACCATTCCCATCACCACCGGCCCCGGCACCATGGCAGTCGCGGTAGCGCTGAGTGCCAGCCGCCCGGGCACACCCGAAGTGTTTGCATGGTTCGTCGTGGGGATGAGTGCCGCCGCCGTCGCACTGGCGCTGCTGATCTGGATCGCCTATCGTTCCACCGATCGCATCGCGCGCCTGATGGGTCCGGCGGAAAGCCGCACCGTCACACGACTGTCAGCCTTCCTGCTGCTCTGCATCGGCGTGCAGATCCTGATCACCGGGGTCGAGGACGTGCTCGGACCGTTGCTGGCCCGACACTGACGTTGCACCAACCAAGGAGGATCGCTTCATGGCGCTTTCGATGTTCCAGGCCAGCGTACCTGTCATCACACAGTTGCTGAACGGGTTGTCGGGTGTGGTCGACAAGGCCGCCGCGCATATCGCGGAAAAGAAGCTCGAGGAGTCGGCGTTCCTGCAGGCCCGGCTGTTCCCCGACATGTTCACGCTTGGTCGTCAGATCCGTCAGGCCACCGATTTCGGCCGCAACGCACCCGGGCGTCTGGCCGGCGTGGACCTGCCGGCATTCCCCGACGCCGACGCGTCTTTCGCCGAGGCGAAGGCACGGATTGCGAAGTCGCTCGATTTCGTCAAGGGATTCACACCGGCGCAGATAGACGGCACGGAAGAAAAGGACATCAGCTGGAAGGCCGGCGAACGAACGATGTCGTTCAAGGGGCAGGCATATCTGCTGCATTTCTGCCTGCCGCATTTCTTCTTCCACTGCACCACCGCTTACAACATTCTGCGCCACAACGGCGTCGAGCTCGGCAAGCGGGACTACATGGGTTCGCTGTAGCAAGGACGACCAAGGCCAATGCCTTGGAGCCGCAAATCGTACCCTTTCCGCGTGCTGCACGCGTCGGCTTGCTATGAAGATTCCGCGTCGATCGCCGTACTAATCGCTGTGGTCGGGCTTTTCCCGACCACGGCGCGTTAAGCCTGGGCCGCATGCATCGTATTCATCGCCGCCGGCGCATCGCGGCCGATGCGGGAAGTCTCTCGCGCAAGCGGGCGAGGCGCACATTTTCCAATCCACCTGAACTTGCTTTAAACTGTTTTGCAAACGAGAGCTCTGAAACCCTCCGCGATTGCCATCGCAAGCGTTCCCCAGGATGCTACGCGCAACTGGCGGATTCGGACACGCTGACGCGCACGGGATAAATTTCTCGCCAGTGTTACGGCTGCGCCCAGCGCTGGTGCGAGGAACTGGCGCGCTGCAAGCTCGCCCGCAATACCGGCTTTGCACCCGTTTCTACTTCGCCCGGGCCGACGACGACACGTTGGCGCAGCTCATGGATTCGGGTGGCACGATGAGCTGAGAGAACGTTCCACGTACGCCTTATCCATGCCTAGGTCGACTACAAAGTAGTATCTTGCTATCACGAAGGGGTAGATAGGCCGGCAACGACTTGCCACGAGCGATCACGATTGGTTGTCAAGAGGTATATCCGAATTGCGCGGTCGGCTCGATAGGATATCATCCAATAGCCTGTTCACACTCGCTTGATGGGGATTTTATGGTGGATTGTCGGGCTGTACTCGTGAGCGAGAGGCGCCTTCTTCGGGATGGCCTCAAGGAGATGCTGCAAAAAAGCCGAATTTCGGTGATCGGCGAAGCGCGCGACGTCCCCGATGTTCTCGCAGCAGTGGAGATGCAGGCGGATCCCGAACTTGTCATTTGTCATATAACTTCTGACCAGAGCCCCGAGGCCGGCCTGGATCTGGTCTGCGGCCTGCGTCAGCGCTTCCCCCGAGCGAAGCTCGTCGTGCTCGCGGACGCGTGCACAAAGTCGCTTCTGTCGAGCTTCGTCTGTGCGGACGTGAATGCCATTCTTCTCACAAGCATTTCCAGTGAAATGCTGCAGCGGTCCCTGGAGTTGGTCCTGGTCGACCATCGCCTGTTCCCGGCCGAGATCATGTCCTTGATCACGGACAGTGCTCTTACCAGGCTGCCTCTCCATCCGGCCCCGGTCGGGCGCGCATTGTTCGATGACACCGGTCCCACTCCGGCCCGCATCCATGCAGATCAGCCAGTGCTCCCGAAGGCCGCAACATCAGATCCGCAATTGAAGGTCACACTATCCAAACGTGAGCAGCAGATCATCGACTGTCTCGTCTGCGGATTGCCGAACAAGAGCATCGCGCGTGAACTGAACATCACCGAGGCAACGGTCAAGGTTTACGTGAAGGGCTTGCTGCGGAAGATCAAGGTGAGCAATCGGACGCAAGTTGCAATCTGGGCGCTTCAGCAGTCTCATCCATTCAGCGCGGATCAAGCCGTGCCGACCATCGAGGCGCTGGCCACGCCCGTCGAATCGCTCGGCCAACCTGCGTCGCCGGCTGCCCTTGCCGGGTGATGCACCGACGTCAGCAAGGTCATTGCCGCTGGAAGCGCCGCACGCCCGTCTGATCATTGTCCTCGGCTCATGACCCGGCGATCTGGACACGGGCAGGCGGGCGTGGATGGTTGGGCATCTCCCGCTGGTCCATGCAGGCGTTCGTTGTAGGCCGAATCTCCTGAACCGGGCATGATCCCGGCGATGAAGTTCCTGCACGCTGCCGACATCCATCGGCAGGTGGGCTTGTGGTGATCGCCGGAGACCTTTACGACGGCGACTGGAAGCTTCCCACCGGCTGATCAGCGGTCGCGGATTGCGGCGTGATCGCCAGCTGCGCGCTGGAGGCCTGCGCGCGTCGGACGACGGCGCCGGTGACGGCGTCTGGCCCGCCGCCTGGCCGACGCGCGCAAGGCGGCGGACGATGCTGCAGAGCTGACAAGCCGGATTGGCAAGCACGAGACGTCGGCGGCCGGTGCGGGTCGCCGTCTGCGCGCCGCCGAGGAGGTCTTGGCTACCCTGCGGACCCTTGCGGGCGCGGCGGACGACGTCGAATTGGAACAGGCCATCGAGCGCGCCAGGCAGCGGGAGGCGGCGGCCGGCGAGATAACGCGCATCCGGCAAGCGATTTCGGCGCAGGGCGACGGGCGGACGGAGGATGCACTGCGCGCCGAAGTCGCCGGCGTTGATGCCGATGTCGTGGTCGCGCGGATAGACGAGATCGCGCGCGAGCTGACCACGCTTGGCGATCGTCGCGAGTCACTCAGCGCCGAACGCACCCGGGCGGAAGCGAAGCTGGCCGAGATGCGGACCGGCTGGGACGCTGCGGCGAAGGCGCAGGAGGCCGAAGATGCGTTGGCCGACGCGATCGCCGCCGCCGAACGCTACGCGCGGCTGCACGTCGCCCGGGCATTGCTGCGATTCGGTATCGACAGATTCCGCAGCGAACAGCAGGGGCCGATGCTGCGCGCTGCCGGGGCGCATTTCGCACTGCTGACCGGTGGCCGCTACGTGCGCCTCGGTGTGGGGGAGGACAACTCGGGCCGCGCGGTGCTGCTCGCGATCCGCGACGACGGCGTAACCGAGTGTCCCGTCGAGGCGCTGAGCGAGGGCGCGCGCGACCAGCTTTACCTGGCGCTGCGCGTCGCCGCGATCGAGGATCACGCCACGAGGTCCGAGCCGCTGCCGTTCATCGCCGACGACCTGCTGGTCAACTTCGACGACGCACGCGCCGCTGCGGGGATTGCGCTGCTCGCCCGGCTTGGGCGAACCACGCAGGTGATCCTGTTCACACACCACGACCATATTGCCGCGCTTGCCGCTGAGCAGGCGGGGGTCGCGGTCCAGCAATTGCCCGCTCTTGCTGCGCTGCCAACCCCGCCCGTGGCCGCCAACGCCGCAGATTGACGGGAATGGGAACGGGAGCAGATTTCTCCCCTCCCCCCAACCCCCTCCCGCAAGGGGAGGGGGGAGGGCTCATTTCGCACTTCGCGCTCCGGTCACCCCGAAAACGCTCTAGACTGCCACGCGATGAGCGCGCTTCTCGATTGGCTGGGCCTGCCTGCAAGCGCCGCCGCGCAACATCGTGCACCGGTGGTCGATGCGGCCGCGTCGGTGGCCTCAGTCGCCGCCTTGCTTCACAGCACCGGCGCACGAGCCGCGATCGTGGCGGACGATGCGGGACGCGCGGTCGGCTTGGTGGAGGCCACGGACCTGATCGCCGGCCAGCAATCGGCGGCCCGGCCGGGTGCCAATGCCGCCACGGTGATGCAGGGCGCGACCGCACTCTGCGGCGAGACCGACCCTCTGCACGCAGCGGTGGCGCGGATGCGGCAGGAGGGCCGCCTGGTGCTCGCGCTGGTAGCTCCGAACGGCCGGCCCGCCGGGCTGCTGACATTGGACGCAGCGCTGTCGCCGCTGCTCGCACCGCTTGCGGCCCAAGTGGACAGCCCCGTCCCGCCGGACGCTGCGCAACAGGCCGAGCTCGCTGCCGCGCTGATCCGCGACGGACAGAACAGCCTCGCGGTCCAGCGTGCCCTTGCTGTGCTGAACGATGCCACCACGCAAGCAATCGCCGCGCAAACCGTCGCGGCCATGCGCGACGACGGCTGGGGCCAGCCCCCGGTCGGCTTCGCGCTGATCGTCATGGGCTCATCGGGACGCCGCGAGAGCTTTCTCCATCCCGATCAGGATAACGGCCTGGTTCTGGACGCCTATCCCGACGATGCGCACGCCGCGATCGATCCGTATTTCGTCGAGTTCTCGGTGCGGCTCACGACCGCGCTGGACCGCGCCGGCTTCCCGCTCTGTCTCGGCTGCGTGATGGCGACCAATCCGGTCTGGCGCAAGACGCTCGATCAATGGACCGCACAGATCACCCGCTGGGCGCGCCAGCGCAGCGGCCAGGCAGTGCTCTCAGCCGACATCTTCCTCGATTTCCGCCCAATCTACGGCGACGCGAGCCTCGCCGCGCGACTGAGCGAGACCGTGCTCGGCATCGCCGCCGCCAACCCTGCCTTCATCCGTCAGATCTGCTGGCAGGAGGCACGGGAGACCGCGCCGCTCGGGCTGTTCGGCCAGATCATCCCAGACGACGACGAGAGGCGCATTGACCTGAAGCTGCGCGGCACGCTGCCGCTGGTTGGCCTGGTCCGCTTCATGGCGCTGCGCCACGCCATCGGCGCTACCGGCACGCTTGACCGGCTGGCGGCGCTGCAGGCCGGAGGAGCGATCAGCCCAGGTCTGCACGCGGCACTGGTCGAGGACTTCGCTGTGCTGACCGATCTGCGGCTGCGCCAGCAGCTTGCCGACCACGCGGCGGGCGTGCCGCTCGGCAACCGGCTGGAGCTGGTCGGGCTGGCGGAGCGGGACCGCGCGCGCCTGGTCCAGGTGTTCCGCAGCATCGAGCTGTTGCGCAAGGTCGCGGCGCAATCGTACGGCGGTCAGCGCGGCTGAACCGCGAAAGCTGGCTCCGCGACATGGTGCGCAGCCGGCAGCGTCAGGGTGAAGGTGGCGCCTTCGCCCGGTGCGCTCGCCACCGCGATGGTGCCGCCGTGGTGGTCGGCGATCATTCGACAGATCGCCAGCCCGAGGCCGGTGCCACCTGGTTTGCGTGTCAAAGTGTCCCCCACCTGGCGGAAGCGATCGAAGATGGCCTCCTGGTCAGCCGCCGCGATCCCTGGCCCGTTGTCGCCGACGCTGACACACTCAGCCGCACCGTTCCCGGTGAGGCCTACACGCACGATGCCGGTCTCGGCCGGGGCGAATTTCGCGGCGTTGGACAATAGGTTGATGACGATCTGGGCCAGGCGATCGCAGTCGCCCGACACCGGCGGCAGGTGCGCCGCGAGATCGACCCGGAGCTCGATGCCACGATCGGCGAACAGCCTGCGGGTTGCCGCCAGCGCGTCGCGGACCAGGGCGGCCAGATCCACCTCCTCCATGTTCCAGACCATGGTGCCCGATCCGATCTTCGCCAGATCGAGCACGTCGTTGATGAGCCGGGTCAGCCGCTCGCTCTCGGCGATGATGATGCCAAGGAACTCGCCTCGCTGTGCCGCATCCAGATCAGGATTGTCGTGGAGGATTTCGGCGAAGGAGCGGATCGATGTCAGCGGCGTGCGCAGTTCGTGGCTTACTGTGGCGACGAACTCGTCTTTCAGATGGTCCAGTTCCTGTAGGCTCTCATTGGCGCGTCGCAGCTCCCGTGTTGTGGCCTGCAAGGCGTGGGACTGCTCCTCCAGCCGGTGGCTGTAGCGCAGCAACTGCGACAATTCGTCGAGGATCAGCATTAGTTCCTCGACGCCTAGCGGTGCCTCGTGCACGGCGGAGGCGATGAGCACCCGGGCCGAGGCGCCGCCGATCACGCCGGCAAGCAGCCGTTCGGCGTGATGCACGGTAGTATGATCGACAGCGCCGGCGGCGGGATCGAGTCCGTGCTCACGCGCCAGCGAGTTCGAACGACTGCGCCGCTCGCGCCGGGCCGATGAACCGCCCGACCAGGGCCTCCAATTCGCCCCGCGAGGCGGCGACACGTGTGGCCGGGATGCGTCCGTCGCGGCCGCGGGAGGTCTCGACGAATGCCACCGCATTGGCCAACTGCGCCGCGGACGGCTGGCGAAGCACGGAGATCCCGACCAGCAGGCCGACATTGGCGAGCATCGACCAGAACAGCGTGTGGGTGATCGGATCGAACCCGCCGAGGCCGAACAGCGCGTACGGCCGCGACCATGCCAGCCCGAACAGGCCGGCATCGAGGAACCCGCCCGGCAGCAGGCCGGAGCGGGCGAGCGAGGGCAGAAACAGCGTGTAGGCCCATACCAGGGTGCCCGCGACAATGCCCGCACCGGCGCCGGCACCACGCGCGCCGGGCCAGAACAGGCCGAGCAGGATGGCGGGCGCAAGCTGTGCGGCGGCGGCGAACGACACCAGGCCGATCGAGACCAGCGCGTAGCTGTCGCCGACCACCCACGTATAGAGCAGCCCGAGCAGGAGCAGCAGCACGATGCTGGCGCGCCGGATGCCGAGCAGCAGGCCCGTCAGGTCGGCGATTCCCGCCATGCGCCCGGGCACGAGGCGCAGCAGCGCCGGCATAACGAGATCGTTGGACACCATCGTGCCGAGTGCGAGCGTTTCCACCGCAACCATTCCGGTAGCGGCCGACACGCCGCCGACAAAGGCCAGCACCGCCAGCCAGGACGCCCCGGCGCTGAGCGGCAGGTCCAGCACGATCATGTCGGCGTTGTGCCCGGACGGCAGCACGAGCACGCCGGCAAGCGCGATCGGCAGCACGAACAGGTTGATCAGCAGCAAATACAGCGGAAATCCCCAGATCGCGTGCGCGAGATCCGCCTCCCGCCGGTTCTCCACCACGATCATGTGGAACTGGCGCGGCAGGCAGAACGCGGCGGCCATCGACAACAGCAACAGCGCCGTCCAGTCCGCCGGCGGCGCCTGGAACCGGGCGAGGCCGGCGACATCGGGCCGTGCCGCTGCACGGGCGAACAGGTCGCCGAAGCCATCGAACAGCACCAGCCCGACGAACAGCCCGACTGCGGTGAGGCATGCGAGCTTGACCACGGAATCGAAGGCGATCGCCGCCACCACGCCCGGTCGGTGCGCACTGAGGTCGGTATGGCGCGCGCCGAACAGGATGGCGAACACCGCGAGCAATACCGCGGTCACCAGTCGGACCTCTCCCGTGCCAAGACCAGATCCTGTCGGCAGCACCAGCAAGAAGCTCTCCGCCACGGCTTGGAGCTGCAGCGCGATGTACGGCACCGAGCCCGCCAGCATCACCAGCGTGACCAGGCCGGCGAGCCCGGCCGACCTGCCGTAGCGGGTCGAGACGAAATCCGCGATCGAGGTGATGCCGCTGGCCTTGCTCACCCGAATCATCCGGGCCAACAGCCAGCCGCCCAGGCAGAATACCAGGGTCGGGCCGAGATAGACCGGCAGGAAATCAACCCCGCTGTGGGCTGCGCGGCCGACCGAGCCATAGAATGTCCAGGACGTGCAGTAGACGCCGAGCGACAGCGTGTAGATGAGGCCGGACCGTCGCACCCCGCGCCGTTCCGCCCGGAGCGCTATGCCGAACAGCAGACAGACATAGGCGCCGATGACCGCAAGCACGGCTGTCATGGCGGGGCCGATGACGCGTTCTCCCCCTTCCTTTGCGGGAGGGGGTTAGGGGGAGGGGAGGCCGACCCCTCCCCCCAACCCCCTCCCGCAAGGGGAGGGGGAGGATCCTGCCTACACTCAACCACGGCAGCGAGCGCTGCGATCAATCCTCCCCAGGCCAGGAACAGCCAGGCGAAAAGGGCGGGCACGCCAAGCACCGTGCCGTCGTGCGGCAGGTTCACCAGCGGTGGCAGGAACAATGCCAGTCCGAGCACGAACAGGGCGGCGAGACGTGCCAGTGTGCGTGGCGACACCGCGCGCCTGCTCAGAACTGCATCTGGTTGGCGCGCAGCCGGCCGCGCATATCGGTCGCCGCCAATAGCTGGCCGAGGCGCTCGATGCCGTGCGCCTCCAGCGTATCGAACTGCCGAACCAGAACCGCCGCCGTCAGCAGCGCGTCGCCGAGCGCATCGTGCCGGCCGGTCACGGCAAGTCCGAGCCGCGCGGCGATGGCGTTGAGCGAATGGTCCTTCTCCTCCGGGTCGAGGCTCGCCGAGATCAGCAGCGTGTCAAGCACCGGATGGTCGAAGCGGAGCCCGCTTGCTGCGGCGCCCCGATGCAGTGCGGTCATGTCAAAGGCGGCGTTGTGCGCCACCAGCACGGCGCCCTCGCCGACGAAGCGTGAAAACTGCGGCAGCACCAGCGACAGTGGCGGCCGGCCTGCCACCATCGCGTCGGTGATGCCATGGAACGTGGTGGAACCGGGCGGGATCGGCCGACCCGGATTGATCAGCCGCTCGAAGCTTTCCATCGGCAGAACCCGGCCGTTGACCACGCGGACAGCGCCGAGCGCCACCGGCATGTCGCCGCCCGACAGGTCGAGGCCGGTGGTCTCCACGTCGAACACGACATAGGCCAGGCTGCGCAGCGGCCGCTCCTTCAGCGCCTCCGAGTGGGGCGTCGCGCCAAGGTCGAAATCGTAGAACTCCGGGCGCGGCGCCCGTGCGCGCGATGTTACTGCGGCTTCCGGCGGCTCGGCAGCCGGCAGCGGAATGCGGATCAGCGCCTCGCCAGCGCGCTCCGACAGGCACCAGCAATCGGTGCCGTGGCGCTGCAGCACACCGCGCCCATCGGCCACGCCATTCGCACCGGCGAACGGCAGCTCCAGCCAGCGGTCGAGATCGGCGGTTCGGATCGTGGCGCCCTGCCAGATCAGGTCGAGATCGACCAGCCGTCCCTGTCGTCCCACCGCGACGGTGAGCGAGCGCACGCCTTGCTCTTGCGCAAGCATGGCGATGAGATGTTCCAACAAGTCGATCAGCGAGAGGCTGTCCACCAGCAACCAGTCGGGCAGCCCAGCCTGCACGATCTCGATCGGTAGCGTGGCGCCGAGCCGCCGATGCAGGCTGGCGATCAGGTCGCCGGTGTGGACCTCCGACATCACCCATCGGAGCCGCCCGGACTCATCGAGCGCGCGCACCAGCACGGCATTCTGCTCGGCGAGCCCGAGGGTCTCGTCCAGCACGACCGTCTCGAAACGCTCGCGTTCCTGCGCTGACAGGTCGTGCCCACCCGCCAACGTCTCAGCGGCGGCGCGAAGGCTACCCAGCATGCCACGCTGGCGTTCGACGGCGGTGCGCAGCGTCCGGTCTCCCCGCGCGCCCTCGTCGAACTCGGCACCCGCATCGGCCAGCGTGAGAACGTAGCCGCTCGGCGCGCCGGCGTGATCGGTCAACAGCGCCATGCGCGCCCGGCGCAGGCGCCCGGCGACGGCGGTGGCGCAGACAAATCGCCCGGTTGCCGGCGGATCGGCGCGGTCGCGGTGCAGCAGCCGATCGAGGTGGTGCAGGATTGCCTCACGCGACAGCGCGGCCAGCAGCGACCGGCCGAGCCCGACGGCGTGCGGCTCGTCGAGCAGGTCGGCGGCGGCCTGATTGAAGAGCAGCACCTGATGGTCGAGGCCGCAGACCACGACGCCCTCGGACAGGTCGAGCAGCAGGGTCTCCAGTCGGCGCTTCTGGTCCTCCGTGCGGGCGGTGGCTGAGGCAAGCTGGTCGGCGATCGATCCTTCGGCGGTGCGAAGCCTTGCCTGGACCGCGCGTGAAGCCGCCGTCAGCCGCCGCAGCCAGGGCCATCGGGGCATAGCGAGCTCCAGCGCCGGATGGTCGCGAGCGATGATCGCCAGGTCGCGTGCAAGCCGATCCAGCGGCGCGGCCAAGCCGCGATCCACCACCAGGAACGCTCCACCAAGCGCCATGAGCCCGCCCACCAACACGAGCTCTATAGCGGCCTGGCCGTCCGGCGGGGCGAGGCCAAACGCGCTGGCACCAGCCAGCGTCTCGATCGCCAGCAGCGCCAGAAACAGCCGGCGCAGCAGCACAGTTGCGGATCGTGGGGGGCGGCCGGAGCTGTCCATCCGCTCAGCCAGCACACCCCGCGAGGGTCTGGCGCACCAGGTCCACCACCTCGCGGGTCGAGAACGGCTTCGTGACGTAGGCATCGGCGCCGAGCGCGAGCCCCTTGGTCCGCTCCACCGCCTGGCCGCGCGCCGTGAGCATGATGATGCGCAGATCGCGGCACGCTGGATCGGCCCGCAGCGCGTCGCACACGTCGTAGCCATTGCGCTTGGGCATCATGACGTCGAGCAGCACGAGATCCGGCACCACCTCGGCCACCGCGGCCAATACTGCCTCCCCGTCACGCGCCACCCGCACCTGGTAGCCGGCGCGCCGCATCAGGAATTCCAGTGACAAAACGATGTTCGGATCGTCGTCGGCGATGATGACCGAGGCGGCCATGGGACCCGCATCCTCCTGATTCCAATATCGATGCGCCGTCCATGCTCCGGCCAGCGGACGCGGCGATACGGCGACCAGCATACTATCGTAGGGCGCAAGCGCCTTGACCTAGATCAAGGCGGAGTATCGCACCTCGCCCGTATATGCGGCATCCGAGGGCCTCCGTGTGGTCGGAACGGTGTCGCATGTCCGCGACTCCTTTCGCACCCACGAGCCGGCGAGGGAGTGAACACGCATGAACGACGACGCAACCCAAAGGATCAGGCACCACCCGAAATTCCTGGAGCTCGAGCGCAAGCGCAGCCGCTTCAGCTGGGGGCTGACCGCGCTGATGCTGGCGATCTACTACGGCTACATCCTCGTCGTCGCCTTCGCACCCGGTGTGCTGGGCCACCCGTTGAGCCCGGGCAGCGCGACCACCGTCGGCATGCCGATCGGCGTCGGCGTCATCCTCGCCGCCGTCCTGCTCACCGGCATCTATGTCTGGCGCGCCAACGGCGAGTTCGACCGACTGACCCGCGAAATCGTGGAGAGCACCCCATGAGCCGCAACCTGGCGATCCTCGGCCGCAGCCTGCCGCTCGGCACGCTGCTGCTCGCCTCTCCCGCGTTCGCCGCCGCGGTCGAGGGCCAGCTGGCGAAGCAGGCGACCAACTGGGTCGCCATCGCGATGTTCTTCGTGTTCGTTGTCGGCACCCTGGGGATCACCTACTGGGCGGCAAGGCGCACCACGTCGCGGGCGCAGTTCTACACCGCCGGCGGCGGCATCACCGGCTTCCAGAACGGCCTTGCGATCGCCGGCGACTACATGTCGGCGGCCTCGTTCCTCGGCATTTCGGCGCTGGTCTACAGTTCGGGCTATGACGGGCTGATCTACTCGATCGGCTTCCTGGTCGGCTGGCCGCTGATCATGTTCCTGATGGCCGAGCGCCTGCGCAACCTGGGGCGGTTCACCTTCGCCGACGTGGTGTCCTACCGGCTGTCGCAGACGCCGATCCGCGTTCTGTCCGCGGCGGGCACGCTCACCGTCGTCGCGTTCTACCTGATCGCGCAGATGGTCGGCGCCGGCCAGCTCATCAAGCTGCTGTTCGGCCTCGACTACATGTACGCCGTCGTCATCGTCGGCATCCTGATGATGGTCTACGTCATGTTCGGCGGCATGCTCGCCACCACCTGGGTGCAGATCATCAAGGCCGGGCTGCTGCTCGGCGGCGCGAGCTTCATCGCGCTGATGGTGCTGATCGCCTTCGGCTTCAACGTCGAGGCGCTGTTCGCCAAGGCGGTGGAGGTGTCGCCGAAGCACGGCGCGATCATGCGGCCGGGCGCGCTGGTGAGCGATCCGGTCTCGGCGATCTCGCTCGGGCTGGCGCTGATGTTCGGCACCGCGGGTCTGCCGCACATCCTGATGCGGTTCTTCACCGTGGCCGATGCGAAGGAGGCGCGGAAGTCGGTGCTGTGGGCGACCAGCTTCATCGGCTACTTCTATCTGCTGACGTTCATCATCGGCTTCGGCGCCATCGTGCTGGTGTCCACCAATCCGGCCTATGTGGACGCCGCGGGCGCGCTGATCGGCGGCAGCAACATGGCGGCCGTTCACCTCGCCAACGCGGTCGGCGGCAGCCTGTTGCTCGGCTTCATCTCGGCGGTGGCATTCGCCACCATCCTTGCGGTGGTGGCCGGGCTTACGCTGGCCGGGGCCACCGCGGTGTCGCACGACCTCTATGCCAGCGTGTTCTGCAAGGGGCGCGCCGACGAGAGGAAGGAGCTGCGGGTATCGAAGATGGCGACATTGACGCTCGGCATCATCGCCATCGTGCTCGGCATCCTGTTCGAGAAGCAGAACATCGCCTTCATGGTGGGCCTTGCCTTCGCGGTCGCGGCGAGCGCCAATTTTCCGCCGCTGTTCCTGTCGATGTTCTGGCGCGGACTTACCACGCGCGGCGCGGTGGTGGGCAGCACGCTCGGCCTGGTCACGGCGGTGGCGCTGACGGTGCTCAGCCCGGCGATCTGGGTGAAGGTGCTCGGCTACCCCGCGCCGATCTTCCCCTACGACGCGCCGGCGTTGTTCTCGATGCCGCTTGCCTTCGCCGCGTCATGGCTGGTCTCGGTCCTCGACCGCAGCAGGGCGGCACGCGACGTGGCCATGCTGTTCGACGCGCAGTACGTCCGCTCGCAGACCGGCATCGGCATGGCGGAGGCGGTGAAGCACTAGGTACGCAGAACCCTTGAAGCGCGGCACGTAAAGACGTCATGGCCGGGCTTGACCCGGCCATCCCTCCTGCACAGTGCCGCGAGGGATGGCCCGGTCAAGCCCGGCCATGACGGCTTAGCATCTGTGACTCGCGTCTCAACGATGGCGGGTATTAGCCCCACATCGAGCGCCCTCCAGGGGTGGCAAGTTCCAACAAATGGGCGCAATTATTGCGGTAATACGAAGGGAGGAGTGTCCAATCAGCCACCTGTGACCAGCCCATGGAGTCGTTCGGTGCCGACAAACCCCCCGGTTCTCGCGACGTGCGATAGCGAGCCCATCCATCTGCTCGGCGCAATCCAGCCGATCGGCTTCCTGCTGTCGGTAAACGCCGACTGGATCGCAGCGCGTGCATCGGAGAACGTCGGCGCCTATCTGGGCGTCCCTCACGAACAGATCATCGGGCGGCCGGTCGCTGACTGCCTGCCCGCGGACGTCCTGCACGACATCCGCGGTCGCCTGCAGCAGTCGGGAGCAGCGGCCGTCGTTGAACCCCTGTTCGGCCGGCAGCTCAAGCCGGACGGCCCGTTGTTCGCGGTCGCGGTGCATCGCTCCGGGGACGAGATCGTGCTGGAATTCGAGGAGGCCTCCGGCGAGGAATGTCCGGCGCCCACCGCGGTACGCTCGATCATCGCGCGGGTCGAGCGTCACCGCTCGCCGGCGGCGGTTTTCAGGGAAGCCGCCCGCCAGGTTCGCGCCCTGACCGGCTTCGATCGCGTGATGCTGTATCGCTTCAATGAAGACGGCCACGGCGAGGTCGTCGGTGAATCGGTCAGGCACGGCGTGGCGTCGTTCATGGGCCTGCGATATCCCGCATCGGATATTCCCGCGCAGGCGCGTGCGCTCTATGTGCGCAACCTCACGCGCATCATCGCCGATGTGGACAGCGATCCGGTCGCGATAACGCCCGCGCTCTCGCCGGAGGGCAGACCGCTGGACCTTTCGATGAGCATCCTGCGCAGCGTTTCCCCGATTCACATCGAGTATCTGCGCAACATGGATGTGCGGTCGTCGATGTCCATCTCGATTCTGCAAGGCGAACGCCTTTGGGGCTTGATCGCCTGCCACCACAGCGCACCGAAGCATGTCGATCTTCAGATGCGCCTGACGGCCGAGTTGTTCGGCCAGATGTTTTCGTATCTGCTGGAAGTGCGCCAGCGCGTCAGCGAAGCGATCTACGACACGCGCAGCCAGGAAATCCACAATCGGATCGCGTCTGCCTTCGCCGATCCGGGTCCGAGCCTGAAGCACATTCCCGAGTTTCTTGCTGACATCACCGATTATATCCAATCCGACGGCATCGGCACCTATCACGCGGGCGAGGTCGAACTGGTCGGACTGGCCCCGACGCACGACGAGTTTCTGCGGCTTGTGCGATTTCTGAACCAGACGTCTTCGGGCCGCGTTTTTGCCACCAACGAACTGAGCGCCGTCTTTCCGCCGGCGGCGGATTACATCATGCGGACGGCCGGCATTCTGGCCATCCCGATCTCTCGCACGCCGCGCGATTATCTGGTCTTCTTCCGGCGCGAGAGTGTGCAGACGGTAACCTGGGCCGGCGAACCGTCAAAACAGGAAACGCGCAGTGCCGACAATGTCCGCCTGACGCCGCGCAAGAGCTTCGAAGCCTGGCGAGAGATCGTCCAGGGCAAATGCGAACCATGGACAAAACAGGAGATTCGCGCCGCCGAGTCGTTGCGGCTGACGCTTGATCGAAGTGGTGCTGCGCATGTCGGAGACGGCGAAGGCTGACCGTCTGGACGGCCGGCATCGCCAGGAACTCCTTATCGCCGAGCTGAACCACAGGGTGCGCAATCTCCTCGGTCTGGTGCGGGGGCTGATCATCCAGGTCGCGGCCACGGCCAGCGACGTGCCGGCGATGGTCGAAGGCCTGGACGGCCGTATTTTATCCATGGCCAGGGCATATGACCTGCTGACCTTGAACCAATGGACATCCGGTTCGTTGCACGGATTGCTGCACGCGGAAGCCGCCGCCTATGGCGAACTGGGCGGCCGACTCGTGCTGGTCGGCCCGGACGTGGTGCTGCAGCCGAAAGCGTTCTCGGCGATGGCCCTGGTGGTTCACGAGCTTACGACCAATGCGCGCAAATATGGCGCCCTCAAGACTGCGGGCGGCCAGGTCACTGTCGAGACTGGCGTTGACAAGTCGGGCGACGTGACCATGGCGTGGCGCGAGACGGGTGGTCCTCCCGTATTGCCGCCAACACGCCGAGGCTTCGGCTCCACGATTCTGGAGCAGGCGATTCCGTTCGAGGTCAACGGACTGAGTACGCCAAGGTATGATCCGGCCGGCTTCTGCATCGATGTGGTCTTGCCGGCGGCGGTGGCTGGCATCGCACCCGCGGACGCACGGCCTGTTCAAGCGTATGCCGATGCCACGGCTCAAAGCGGTGATCCGCTCGAGGGATTGGACAAAGCCGGGCTCACCAGCCTGCTGAGCACGTCCCTCGTCGTCGAGGACAACCTGTTCATCGCCATCGACGCCGAGGATCTGCTGCGCAAACTTGGAGCGGGCACTGTCCTTGTCGCCAGATCGGTGGTGGACGCGTTGGCCATACTGGGCGAACGAAACATCAGCTTCGCCTTGCTGGACGTGAACCTGGGTTCGGAGACCAGCCTGCCGGTCGCGCGGACGCTGCAAGCCATGCAGGTGCCGATTGCGTTCAGCACCGGCTACGGCGAGGCGATTGCCATGCCCGAAACAATGGCAGGCGTGCCGGTCATTTCAAAACCCTACCATCAGGCGGCGATCGTCAGCGTCCTCATGCAACTGGTTGCAGAACATGGGACCGCCCCCGCTTCTGCCCCACCGGCGAGGCTAGTCACTCGTTGAGGGCAACTCAGCCTTATGCCAGATGCCCTCCTACACCGTCATGGCCGGGCTTGTCCCGGCCATCCACGACTTTGCTGGGGCGCCCGAAAAACATTGATGGCCGAGACAAGCCCGGCCATGACGAAATGGACGAGCTGACGGTGGAGCAATTGCGAACGCACCGCGGGCAAGCTGCTGTGGCGTCGGTCCGACGGTGGAAAGCCGCAGAACATGGCGCCCGGCCTCAGAACGGCGAAGGCGGTCCGCGGCGCATGGCGGCGACCAACAGCAGGCACACGAACGAACCGACAGCGGCGGCGAGAAAACCGTCGATGTAGGACAGCACCGAGGCCTGCTGCAGCACGGCGCCTCCCAGAAGCTTCGCCGCCTGCGCGGAGGCTACGCCAAGGTCCGCGGTATGCGCGCCGATGGCACCGCTGTACTCGGCAAGCCGGTCGGTGGTCGCGCCGGCGATGCTGTCGACATGCAGTCCCACCAGGTTCGAATGCACCTGCTCGCGCACACGCACAAAGGTCTGCATGAACGCGGTGCCGAGTTCGCCGCCGAACAGGCGGCTGATCTGCAGCAGGCTGCCGACCGTCAGCGCATCGGCCGGGTTGATCGAGCGCACCACCAGCACGATCACCGCGGTCAGCGCGAAGGACTGGCCGATCGCCTGCACGATCTGCGATGGCAGGAAATCCTCGGTCGCCCACGCGCTGGTCAGATCGGTCGCCATCAGGCAGGCCGCACCGACCATCGCCGCACCGAATGCCAGTACCCATCGTCCGTCGACCCGGCGCAACAGCGCCGCCAGCGGATAGACGATGATGAACTGCGGCAGCGCGATCCACAGCAGCACCGAGCCCACCTGAAGCTCGCGATAATTCTGCACCGTCTGCAGGTAGTTCGGAATGATATAGGCGGTGGACAGGATGATGAAGCGATACCCGGCCAGCAGCAGAACCAGGAACGGCAACTGCCCGCGCACCAGCAGGCGCAGGTTGAGAAACGGCCGCGACGTCACCACCAGCTCGCGCACCACGAACGCCACCGTCATGATTCCGCCCGCCAGCAGCAGTCCGTTGACCAGCCCGCTGCCGCTCCAGTCCAGCCGGTTGCCCTGGTCCAGTCCGGCATACAGCAGGCTGAACCCGATCATGGCATACAGGAGGCCGGGCCAGTCGAGCACGCCCAGCAATGCGGTGTTGATGCGTTCGCGCGGAACGCCGAACCAGACGCACACGAACATCAGTGGCAGCCCGGCACAGTATTGCCAACTGATCCACCGCCACGACCAATGGTCGGAATACCAGCCCTCGAGCGAGGCCGCGACGTTCTGCGACAGCTCGGAATTCATCGCATAGAGCGCGATAGCGTAGATCACGAGCCGCGCCGGCAGGCTGCGGACGATGAAGCTGATGGTCAGCGGAATGAACGTGCCGGAGGCGACGCCGCCCAGGAACTGCATTGTCAGGAACGCAGCGAGGTTGGGCGACAGCGGCCCGAGCAGGCTGGTCACGAAGAACAGCAGAATGCCCCACAGCAGGACGCGGCGGACGCCGAATATTGCGCCGAGATAGGGCGCCGCGACGCCGGCCAGCATCTGGCCGATGCCGAAGCTCGTGGTGATCCAGGCGCCTTCGTCGAAGCCGGCCGACAGGCCGCCGCGCAGGTCCGCCAGCCCGAACGACGTGACCCGTGTGCCCAGAAACCCCATCACCGAGCCCAGCAGCACCCCGGTCATCCCGACATAGCAACGCAGCGAATCAACGGTCAGTCGCGGATGCGCCTCGGCGAACGCATGCAGTGCAACGCCCGCCGACGTGACCGGCGCCAGATGCAATTTCATAGTAACCGTGGCTCCCCCGTCATGCCGGCGAAGCATGCCCCGGCGGAGGCCGGGGGCCCGCCACCCACGTCTTCGCTGATCGCAGCATGAAAAGACGTGGATGCCGACCGGAGCCTGCCCTCGGGCGGGCCTTTGGCCCGACCCGGGGGTCGGCATGACGGTGGTTCGTCAGCCTGCGGATCGCTGTCGGAGAGGTTGGTTTCATTTGTTCGACACAACCGTGCCGCTGCCGGTGTCGATCCGTGCCTCGACTGACATCCCCGGCCGAACCAACGTACCGAGCGATGGATTCGGATCGAGCACGATCTTCACCGGCACCCGCTGCACCACCTTGGTGAAGTTGCCCGTGGCGTTATCGGGCGGCAGCAACGCGAAGGTGCTGCCGGTGCCCGGCGACCAGCTGTCCACCCGACCCGTCAGCACGAGGTCGGGAAACGCATCAACGGTGACGCGCGCGGGATCGCCGATCCGCACATTCGTCATCTGAGTTTCCTTGTAGTTCGCGATCACCCAGATATTGGGCAACGGGATCACAGCGATCACCTGTGTGCCGACATTGACGAATTGCCCGGGCCGCACCTGTCGCTGCCCGACCATTCCGTCCGCCGGCGAGACGATGCGCGTGTAGCCAAGATTGTTCCGTGCCAGCTGCACCTGCGCCTCGGCTGCGTGCACCTGCGCAGCGAGCTGTTGTTCCTGCACGTCGAGGCTGGCGAGCAGCGCCTTCTGTTGATCCAGCTGCGCCTGGTTGAGCAACAGCTGCGCTGCCGTGCGCTTCTCGTTGTCCTCCGCCTGCTCGACCAACTGCGGTGTCCCGGCGATCCGCGTCTTGAGCAGATCGCTTTGCCGCGCCGCCTCCAGCGCGTAGCGTTGCAGGTCCGCGGTGGTCGCCTGAATGGTCGCCTCCGCCTGGCGGATCAGCGCGCGCTGCACGTCCTTCTGGTTCGCCAGATTGGCGAGCGTCGCATTTGCCGCAGCAAGATTGGCATCGGCCTGGGCGAGTTGGGCGCGATAGTCGACCGGGTCGATCTCAACGATCAGATCGCCCTTGTGCACAGTCTGGTAATCGTTGACCGGCACGCTCGCGATATATCCGGAGACCTTGGCGGAAAGCGGCGTGAGATCGCCGACCATGAAGGCATCGTCTGTCGCCTCGTAGCGCGCGGTGCCGGTCCACTGGTTCCAGTGCCCCGCGACGTACCAGGCAAGGTACCCGGCAGCGACCACGAAAATCACCCGCAGCAGCGGAAACACCCACGCGGGCCAACGACGCGGCTCGGCACGCGACTCCGGCGACACTTCAGGAGGCATGTCAGTGGACGCGTCGGGCATTTTCCGGGGCTTCCAACAAAATATGGCCGCGCAACGGCACGTTCAGTCCTCGCTCGCGGGACGGGAGCGAACCCGGAAATCGAACGCCGTCGCCGGGGTGTCGCCGCACGTACTGGCGCCCGCAAGCACCTTCCTGAGGCATGCAAGCTCCGACGAATTGCCCGGGCTGTCGAGTTGCTGCTGGATGGCAGCGACAGCAGGCGCCGACAGCATCCAGTTCAGCGGTATGTCGCGGTCGGGCGCACTGAACAGGTAGAAGTGGAAGAACGCACGTCGACCGCCTCCACAGAACTCGTCACGCGTGTGGCGCAGCAGCAGTGCGGTGTGCGCGGCGCGCACGTTGTAGAGGCCCATCACGGGCGCCAGAAGCTGCAATCTTTCCGGCGAGGGGGGCGGATCTGTCGGGACATCGATCGGCGCGTCGGGACAGCGGACCACACGGTTCGCGACAGCGACCCCGATATCGGCACTCGCCGTGGCCTGCACGATGATCGGCTGTACCGGTTGGCCATTGACGGTCTTGCGCTTGAGCCACCGCGCGATTTCCAGCGCCGCTTCCAGCCCCTCGTTGTCGAAGACGCCGCCGTCGAGCACCTCGGGCGCCCCATGGTGCATCTGATGCGGTGGGTCGTTGACCGAGACGACTTCCCCGCTCGGCTCCAGGTACGGGAAGCGTGCGCTGTTGTTGATCGCGGTGGAAATTTCGACGTCCGCGCCGAGGAGGCCAAGCAGATCGATCGAGGCATAGAACGGCCACGGCATCCCGATCTGCGACCCGAAGGGGACCGTCAGCATCCGTCCGCCGCTGGTGACGTCGGTGCCATTCAGCACCCACACCGGCATGCCAGGCCGAACCGCCCCATGATCGTAGAACAGCGACAGAAATGCGTCGGTGAAGCGGGGCACCGGCAGGTCACCAAGCCCCGCCTCAGCAATGTCCTTGCGCCAAAGGCTCTCAAATGCGCGTTCCAATGCCTCTGCGCGGTCCCCGCCCCTTGGTTGGGCGCGGATGGCGGCACGGATCAGCGCTTCGAGAGGGCTGAACAGCGATCGCGGCGTGTCGTTGAGCAGCGACCCGGCCAGCAGAGGCCCCAGCGCGTCGCCACCCAGATCGTGGTTGGTTACGCGTGCGAGTTGTTCTGCGATAGCAGACCGGTCAGCCTCCGCGGCGCCGCACGGCAAGGCGTTGGCCCGCTTTATCGCCAGATAGGCCGCCGCGCCAAGCGACCCGCCCGATACGCTGCTCACCGCAAAGACGGCGGCATTGCTGTGCCCATCCGCCGCTTCCAACGCCCCCAATATCTGCGCGCCCCAGATCCCGGCGCGGGACGCGCCGCCGGAAACCGCAACCACGATCGGGCGCACCGGCTGATCCGGAACGGGCGCGCAGGCCTTCACCCATGCGTCGAAGAACTCGTCGAGCGAATGCCTGTCGTTCACCGCCATCACCCGATGCGAGGGCAATAGCACGCGGATCGTATGGTAGCTGTACAGCAGCGGCGCGATGATCATCCAGGCCAGCATGGCGGTGATGATCGGCGGGCGGGTGAAGCCGACGCTCCTTCCGAGCAGGTTCCTCTCCAGCCGGAGCCCGTCCATGACGAAGACCAGCGCCGTCAGGGGACCCATTGCCAGGGCCAGGCCGACGATGGCAGCCGATGGGCCCGGGAGGATCTCCGCCGACAGCGGCGCCAGCCCCGGATACTCGTCTCCGAGTGAGAGAAAGCCCTCGAATGCGCCCCAGAGAAACAGGCAGACCGCCACGATCAGCAGGCTGGAGGCCAACACGGGGCTGAACGGCGCCACCATTACCAGCGCACGCAGCCGCGGCCCGACGGTGGCGAGCCAGGCGCGTACGCCGCGGCGGCTGCAGAGCCTCTCCAGATGGATGCGCGCCTGCCGCCGGCGGGACCTGATCATTTCAAGGCGCCAATGGATCAGCAGATAGGCTGGCACCGCCCACAGCAATACGGCCACGCCATGAATCCAGGAGAAGCCGCGCCAGACAAGCGACACACTCAGAACCACACCGCAAAGAAAGATCCAACGAGGGACGGCGTTGAAGGTGGCACGGCTGCAGCGGCGGAGGGCGGACCTGGCCTCCAGCGAATCGTTGACGCCGAACCGGGCAGACAGCGCCGCGCGCGCCCAGTACCAGGCGCTGAGCGACAGAAAACCGAGGCTGAGCTGGAGGACGACCAGGCCAGACAGCGGACCAACATGCATTTCCTGAAGTGCCGCCAGTTCATCGCCGGTCTGCGGCGGCACGGCCAGGCACAGCGCCGCGATGGCCAGGATGCTGACCGGCGCCCGGGTGGTGCGGAACAACGACCGCCACGAAGCGGTCGCGTGTTGCTCCGTCGTCACTCTGAGCATGGTGCTCCTCCTACCGTCATGCCCGGATATGCGGTTCGTCAGTTATCGTGCGAGACTGCGGCGGCGACATCGAAGGACGAAATCCCCGAGCAGCCTTCGGCTCAGCGTTTCGCGCTGAAATACCGCTTCATGCGGCTCGAAGTAGTGTTCCTGCCATCCGCCATCCTGGTAGCCGCTGTGACCGTCCGGAACGTTGGTGTGGTGCAGCGTGAGCCTGGTATCCTCGCCCGCAGGCTCCAGCAGCACTTCGATCTGCGAGTCCGGATCGTCCGCCGTGAACCGCGTCGTGCGCCACGCCTGCACGATGCGACGGCCGGGCTCCAGCGCCAGGTTGCGCCCCGAGATGTAGCCGCCCCATGCCGTGAAGGATGCGCCCTCGGTTGCCGCCGCCTCCGCGGCGCTGCCGGTCATCGCGGTGTGGCCGCGGCTGTCGAGCCACGCGTCGTAGATCTGGCGTGGCTCCGCGGGAATGATGTCCGTGAGTGTGAACAGGAATGCCATCGTCTTCTCCGTTGCGCTGGCTGTCTTCGGCGGCCGAAGGATTGATGCACCAATCAGCGTGGCCGCAAGGAAACCTCAGTCGGCCGGAATCATCAATCGCTCGCATTTTCGTGACTTATGATGATCGATAAAGCCGGGTACGGAATGAAACACGACCGACCAATGCGTCACCGGGGGGATCAGGTCGGCGGCATGCGCCGACGGCATGGCGGCATCCGGCTTTTGGCGATGGAAACCATTGGCCCACGCCGCTACAAGTCATTCCACCGAATACGGCGGCGTTGCCGCCAGTTTTCCGGCTCCTCGGAGTCGGAAGGGGGTCAGTGACCCCTGCGTCTCCCAGACGTGAAGCCTCCCTGTTTACTTGCCCCCGGTCATTGGCCGGGGGCATTCTTTTTATTGTTTTTTAACGCAGCGTTGACGCTGGTGTCGTGACTTGTGCCGCGCCTGAATATGCTTGGCACTACTGCTGCGGCATTGAAGCCGACAACCCCAGCGCCTGCAGCACTCCGCGATCGAGACGACCCGCGTCGGCCGGCGGACGCAGCGCGAAGCCCATCGAATCGTCATACCCCCAGAGCGCCCACCCGATCGATCGCCGCTCAAACGCCGCGCGTGCCGCTGAGAGCCATGCGAGGCGTGCCGGGGCGTTCAGCCGTTGGCTGGCGCCGAACTCGCCAGCCAGCAAGGCCACATGATTGCGCAGCGCCCAGTCGGCCGCGGCGTCGATCCGTGCAACAAGTTTCGCAGCGTCCCAATGCTGCGCGCAGTAGAAGTGCATCAGTCCGGCGGTCGGCGGATCGACGGTCCGACCGGCAACAGCCTTGCACACGGCCTCATCGCCTGAGGGGAAAGGCAGCAGCGCCAATGCTTCGGTATCGAGCCCCGGCTTATACGCGGCCAGCGACGTCAACTCCGCGGGCTCATACAGGTGAAAGCTGTAGACCACATCCGGGTCAGGCTCCGGGACCGTGCCGAGCAGACCGTCGATGCCGCCCCAATCGTTGCCAGTGAGTACAATCGTGTTCGCAGGAAGGCTGACCCGGATTTCCGCAAGCGCCTGGCGCTGCAGCCGCGCCCACCCCCGCGGGTCTTTCGGGAAGACCGGCTCGTTCAGAACCTCTGGAAAGGTGAGGCGCGGGTCGAACGGGCCCAGCGCCGGCGCAAGCGCGCGCCACACCGCGAGCAGCCGCGTTCGATCCCCGGACGTAGGTTTCAAGGTGCCAGTCGACTGGGTGCACCGATACGACGACGCCCAGGCCCTCGCGCTGCAGCCGGGCGAGCGATGCCGTCAGCGAGGCCAGCACGCCGGGGACAGCCAGGACCTCGGGCTGCACCGGCAGTCGCACGAAGGTGAAGCCCGCGCGCCGCAGATCCCGAATCGCCGAATTGCCGAGATATGCGCGCATCGCCTGCGGATCATGGCTCGGCGGGAAGCGGAACCAATTGGTGATGTTGACGCCGTGCCGCAGCACCGCAAGCCGTTGCGCCGTGGGTTCGGCATGCGCGGTCACGGCGCAGCAGGACAACAGGGCCACCAGCAGCGCGGCGCGGAGGCTCACGGCACCGGTTCGACAGCTTGCCGGACAATCATCTCCCTATGGACCTCGCTCGGCACGAAACGCTCGACCAGATAAAGCGGTCGCAGCTTGGTCTCGTTGAACACGCGTCCCAGATATTCGCCGATGACCCCCAGGGTGATGAGTTGCACGCCGCCGAGAAACAGGATGACCGCCATCATGCTCGGGTAGCCGGCGACCGGATTGCCGAACAGCAGCGTCCTGATCACCAGCTGCGCGCCGAAAATCACGGCGAAAGAGGCTACCGCGAGCCCCAGATACGTCGCGACCTTCAGCGGCATCACAGTGAAGCTGGTGATGCCATCGAGCGCGAGGTTCCACAGTTTCCAGTAGCTCCACTTGCCGGTGCCACGCTGGCGCGGCATGCGGTCGTAGAGAACCGCGGTGGTCGGGAAACCCACCCACGCGAATAGCCCCTTCATGAATCGATGCTGCTCGCGCAGTTGCAGCACGGCATCGACCACGCGGCGGCTCATCAGCCGGAAGTCGCCCGCATTGCGCGGAAGCTGCACCTGGCCCAGGTGCTGCATCAGCCGATAGAACAGGCTCGCGGTGACCCGCTTCGGCCACGTTTCGCCTTCCCGCGCGCGCCGTTGGGCGTAGACCATGTCGAAGCCGTCGTGCCAGCCGGCCACCAGCGCAGGGATCACCTCCGGGGGGTCCTGCAGGTCGGCATCGATCACGATCACCGCATCACCGCCAGCGTGCTCCAGCCCGGCGGTGGTGGCGATCTCCTTGCCGAAGTTGCGCGACAGATTGACCACCGCCACGTGCGGCTCCGTGCCGTGCAACGTTTCCACCAGTAGCGAGCGTAGCATCGCGGCTGCCGTCGTTGACGTAGATTGCTTCCCACGTACCCAGCAGATCCATCACCGCCGACAGCCGCCGATGGAACTCCGGCAGGACCTCGGCTTCGTCGAACACCGGGATCACCACGGAGAAGGTCGGTGAGCCGCGCACGGCCAGGACGTCGAGCATGTCTGCGGAATCCGTGTCGGTAACCAGTCGTTGTTCTCGCGGTGATAACCCTACACCGAAGACCGCTAACTTCCGGTGAACGAGGCCACGTGAAACTGTGCCGCAATCCGCTTCTGTCTGCTCTGATCGCCGCGGCGCTGGTGCTGATATCCGCCGCCTGGATGCGCGGCGCCGAATACGACGAACAATATACCCTGTTCCTTACCGCCGGTGTTGCGCGTCCCGACTGGCCCGCGGGTGTGTTCGCAGCCGGTGAGGTGCGTCGGCTACAGGCCGGTCACACGAGTTTCGCAGCCATCGCGCGTGATCTGCGGGCGACGGATGTGCATCCGCCGCTGTATTTCTGGGCCGTGGCTCAATGGCGGACGCTGTTCGGCAATTCGCTTTTCGCCGCGCGGATGGCGTCCGTGCTGTTCAGCGTCGCGGCGTTGGGCATGGTCGCGGTGATCGCGCGGCTTGCCGGTGTTCCTGCCGTAATGGCGGTATTGCTGACGGCTGGCTGCTATGGGTTTGTCTATACCGGAGTGATCGCCCGCGGCTTCGCGCTGGCGCAGTTGCTTACGCTCTCGGGCGTGGCAACATTGCTGTGCGCCGAACGGCGCGCCAGCGGATGGATCGCGCTGGCCGCGGGGGCATTGCTCGGAGCGGCGACGTTCTCGAATTACCTCGCCGCGTTCGTGGGATGCGCCGGGCTGCTGTGGAGCGCGAGGCCCAGAAATAACAACATCGTCCCCCTCCCCTTGCGGGAGGGGGCAGGGGCGGGGTGCACCCCTCCCCCTACCCCCTCCCGCAAGGGGAGGGGGAAGACCTTGCTTCGACGCCCGCGTGGCCTTGCCCGCGCCTCGCCATGGCCGCCGGGCTCGGCTTCGGCGTCTGGCTGCCGGGGGAACTCTGGTTCTTCCTGGCGCAGCGGCAAAGCCGCGTCGGACAGTTTGCCCCGTTCGATGCGGCATCAGTCGCCGTGCAGCTCGCACGATACTTCACCGCCAACGTGCTGGGTGGATTGCCATTGTATGTCAGCGGCCTTGGAAGCCAGCTCGTGGCAGCGGCGCTGGCTTTGCTGCTGGTCGCGCTGACCGCACTGACGTTATGGCAATGGCGAGGCATCGCCACGCCTGGTCCACGTCTGCTGCTGGCCATGGCCGCTGCGGCGACGCCGCTCGGCCTATTGCTGCTCGGCATCGTCTTCAACTCAATGCCGATCGAGTTGCGCTACCTTGCCTTTGCTACGCCGTTCATCGGTCTGCTGCTGTCGGGAGCCATGGCGACACTGCCGCGGCGTGCGGGCCGCACGCTGTGCACTTTTGTCCTGGCGATTCAAACTTTTTCCCTTGTCGGAATGGTGACCAGGCCGGAAACGATGCAGCCGGCGCGCGCCACGGCCGAGGCGGCGGCGGCTTCGGTCGGCGATGGCGTGGTGCTGGTGCCGCACGGCAATGACGGCGTCGGGATCGTCGGTGCCTTCGCCATCGAGGCGCCGCCGACACTGCCCCTGTTGGTTGTCGGCAAGAATGCATCGCCGGCGGAGATCCGCGCGCTGGCCGGCCGCTTCCCACGCGTGGTACTGGCGCTGCTCGGTCAGGATTCTGACAGCCGCGCAACGCTGCCGGTCATGCGCGAGGCCTTCGCCGATCCGTGCTGGCGTGCGGCGGGCGAAGGGTTCAACGTCCTCGCCTTCGATAGGATCTGCCGGGAGGAGTGACGACATGAACCGGCGCGGTTTGCTCGCAGGAGCGGCGGGGCTCGCACTGTCGCGACCCGGCACGGCATCTGCCGGCCGGGTGCGCCCAACCGATCCGGCGTGGCCGAACGAAGGTGACTGGGAACAACTGGACCGCGCCGTCGATGGCCACCTGATCAAGGTACAGCGGCCATCTGCGTCCAGGGAAGACTTTCACAATCCGTACTTCCTCGGCGATCAGCCGGGTGCCACGCAGACCTCCGGCTGGGTCGATGCCTGGATGTCCACGCCCAGTGTCTATGCGGTCGCGGCGGAGACCACGGCACATGTCGTCGCCGCGGTGAACTTCGCGCGCGACCACAATCTGCGCCTCGTCATCAAGGGCGGCGGGCACAGCTACCTCGGCACCTCGAACTCGCCCAATTCACTGCTGATCTGGACGCGCGCGATGAACCAGATCGCGTTGCATGATGCGTTCGTGCCCCAGGGCTGTAACGGCGTCGCGCCGCTGCCGGCCGTGTCCGTGGGCGCGGGGGCGATCTGGATGCATGTCTATGACGCGGTAACGACGAAGGCCGGTCGCTACGTGCAAGGCGGCGGCTGCGCCACCGTCGGCGTCGCAGGCCTGATCCAGAGCGGCGGATTCGGCAGTTTCTCGAAGAACTACGGCACCGCGGCCGGCAGTCTGCTTGAGGCCGAGATCGTCACGGCCGATGGCGCGGTGCGCATCGCCAACGCGTGCAGCGATCCCGAACTGTTCTGGGGCATCAAGGGCGGCGGTGGCGGCAGCCTTGGTGTCATCACGCGCCTCACTCTCAAGACACACGAACTGCCTGACTGGTTCGGCGGCGCATTCGTGACCATCGCGGCCGCATCCGACGCGGCCTATCGTCGACTGCTTGGAGGGTTTCTCGATCTGTATCACAACCGGCTGTTCAACCCGTACTGGGGCGAGAGCGTCGCGATCCGCGGTGACAACACGCTGGCGATCTCCATGGTCTCGCAGGGGTTGGACAAGCGACAGGCGGAGGACATCTGGCGGCCATTCCTCGACTGGGTTGCGGCATCGCCACGTGAGCTGGCGATCGTCGGCGATCCGCGGATCGGCAGCATACCGGCGCGCCATTGGTGGGACGCAGACTGGCGTCGTCGCAATCTTCCGGCAACGGTGAAGTCGGACAATCGGCCGGGCGCGTCCACCGGCGATGTCTGGTGGACCGGCGACAGCGGACAGGTGGGCTGGTTCCTGCACAACTATGAGTCTGCCTGGCTGCCCGCGTCGCTGTTGCAGGAGCAGGAGAACCTGGCCGATGCGCTGTTCGCGGCGAGCCGGCATTGGAGTGTGGGACTGCACTTCAACAAAGGTTTGGCCGGCGCTCCGGTTGAGGCGGTGACGGCGGCGCGCGATACCGCGACCAATCCCGCGATGCTGGACGCCTTCGCGCTGGCAATCATTGCCGGCTCTGGGCCATCCGCCTACATGGCACCACCCGATCTTGCCGCGGCACGCAGGGATGCAGCCGCGATCAGCGCCGCGATGGCGGAGTTGCTGAAGCTTGTTCCAAATGCCGGTGCCTATGTGTCGGAGAGCAGCTACTTCCAAAGCGACTGGCAGCGTGCCTATTGGGGCGAGAACTATCCGCGGCTGCAGGCGGTGAAGGCGCGCTACGATCCCGACGGGCTGTTCTTCGTGCACCACGGCGTGGGCAGCGAGGCGTGGAGCGGCGACGGGTTCGTGCGCGTGACATCGCGATGACGATCAGGCCGGGAATACCGGATTGCCGTACGGGTAGAATCGCTGCAAATCGACATTGTCGTACTTGAGCGCATCCAGCCGCACCGTGCCGAGGAACGGCTCCGTCGGTTCCACCAGCAGGATGGTCTTCGCAAAGCCGCTGTCGTCGAAGCCGCGGCGGAAGTGCACGCGCGACTTGATCGCGATGATCTGGAAGGCGGCTGGATCCAAACCGATATCCGTCAGCGTCGATGGCTCCATGATCTGCACCAGGTAAGGGCTGATCACCAGCACATTGTCCTGGCCGAACCCGACGCTCACCCACTGCTGCCCGAACCGCTCGACCGTGTTCAGCACGGTGCCGGTGATGTGTACCGGTTCGCCGGCCAACTCATCGGCCAATCCGCCGACCGCCATATCGAATGCAGCACCCGGCTTCACGCCTTTGAGCCGCGCTATCGCTTCGGCATCCGCGATCGTGGCGATCAGCGTGTCGGGTCAGTCCTTGCGCAATGATCTCGCGCAACACCCAGGTGGCATAGCCCGAACGATCGCTGTGATCGGCCAGCACGACCGGCGTTTCACCCGCCGCCACCGCCTGCTTCGCCAGTGCAACGCCCTCCGCGATCGTGTGCACCTTGGTCGCGGTGAGCAACGCCTCACGCCGCCGCCATGCGAAGCGCGCCATGTCATCGGCAATGCGTTGCGCCAATGCCGCATCGGCGTTGGTGATCACCTGGAACGTCATGCCGACATCCGGCACGTCCGACCACGGAAAGCCAAAATACACGTTGACATAGGCGTCCGGCTCGCGCGCCTCCCAGGTCAGCGCGCGCTGCACCAGGTCCATCCATGGCGATGCGCCGGTCCATTGCATCACAGTCGGCGAGATGATCGGCACCTTCACCGTCGCATGCGCCGGCCGGTACGAACCGCGGATCGCGCGCACCAGCATGCGCGCCGCGCGTTCGCCCTGCAGATGGCTGTCATAGTGCGGAAAATACTTCCCGCAGAACGCGAGGTCGGCGTAACGCAGGAACTCTTCGTCCTCATTGCCGTGCGGATCGAAGGTCGCCGCGATGAAGGCACCCGGCCCAACCGCCTCGCGCACGCGCCGCGCCAGTTCGGCTTCCGGCCGAGGAATGCCACGCGCCGCCATCGCTCCATGCACACAGAGATAGACGCCGTCGAACGGACCCTCGGTCTTGATCTGCGCGATCATCCGGCCGACAAATGTTTCGTAGGCATCCTGCGTAACCCAGCCGGAGCCGGATCCCGTCCTTGGCCACAGCGGCAATTCAATGCCGACGAGATCGACGCCGTCGAACTCGCGGGCAACCTGAACGAACCCGCCCATGTAGGACTTCGGCCCCGACTCCAGCAGCGCGTCGCCGCGCGCCGGCGAGCCGGGATAGACGAAGTCGTCGATCGTCGTGTCGTTTCGGAGGAACGTCACCGTCTCGTGCTGGAAATGCAGCACGGCGATACGGATCGGCGACTTCGTCATGTCGCGGCTAATAGACCAGTGCGTGATCCACCACCGGCTCCCAGCGGCCGTTGTGCACCACCGAGAGGAAGGCGGCCGTGGCACCGTGATGATTGGTCGGGCTGAAGGAGTAAGTCCCGCCGAACAGATCGTGGAAGTCCTGGATGCCTTCCATCGCCTTCACCAAACTATCGACAGTAAGGTCGCGCCCGGCGTGCTGCAGCGCCTCGATGGCGATCTGCGCCGAGGTGTAGCCCATCTCGCCGAGGTAGTTCACATCGACGCCGTATTTCGCCTTGTATTTCTGCGTGAACGCCTTGATCTCCGGCCGCGGGTCATCGGGATAGGCGTACAGCGACGGCGACATCGAATAGAAGCCTTCCGCGACATTGCCCGGCGCATCGGCGATCGCCGTATCATACGAAGCGACCTGGCCCAGCAGATCGACATTCCAGCCGACCTTCTTCACGGTGGCGATGATCAGCGTGGAATCGCGCACGATCGTGCCCATGGTGATCAGGTCGCAGTTCGCCTCCCGCAGCTTGGCGATCGCCGCCGAGAAGTCGGTGTCGGTCGGCTTGTGCGCGGTGGTGGCGACGATCTTCATGCCCATCGCCTCGGTCTGCAGCTGCGCACCGGCCAGCACGTCCTTGCCGAAATCGGTGTCCTGATACATCGCGCAGACCGCCTTCTTGCCGCGCTGCTCGACGAAGTATTTTACCCCGGCCCGCATCTGATCGACGTAGGAGGAATACTGGCTGAACTTCAGCCGGTTGAACGGCTCGTACATGGAACGCGCGGCCGACAGCGGCAGCAGCTTCGGCACGTTCTTCTCGATCGCCATCGGGAAGGTGGCGTTGTTCATCGGCGTGCCGCCGTCCTCGATGGTGAAGAACACGCCGTCGTTGTTGATCAGCTTGTTGATCGCCTGCACCGCACGCGGCACTTGGTACTGGCTGTCCTCCACGATGTAGTGGATCTTGCGGCCGTTGATGCCGCCCTTCTCGTTCACCTCGTCAAACGCGAGACGAACCGCATTGGCATTGTTCACGCCCTGCACCGCGGTGACGCCGGACAGATCGGTGATGGTGCCGACAAGGATTTCGGTATCGGTGACACCGCGCTGTGTGTCCGCCATCGCGCCCGCGGCGATCAGGCTCAGCGTCGCCGCGAGCAGAGATTGGCTGACAAGTCGTGCTCCGTTCATTGACGTTTCTCCCCTTGATCGGGGAGAGGCTAGCGCAGCTCCGGAACAGCCGCCAAGCGACGGCTTGCGTCAGGCCGCTTCCGGCACCACCAGAAACAGATCGGTATCCCCGGTGTCCTGACCGCACGCGGTGAGCAGCGCATGCGCCTGGCCACGGTGATGCGTCTGGTGGTTGAAGAAGTGCAGCACCAGCGGTCCCTTCTTCCGCCGCAACTCCTTCTGCGCGGAGCCGCTGAACCACACGAGGTCCTCGGCCAGCCAGGCGTCATCGACCCGCCCGGCCCAGGCGATGATGTCGGCATCCGCCTTCACCCGACGCGCACGCAGCGTCTCGAAGTCGTCGATCATCGTCGCGCTTTGCTTTTGCGCCGACCTCGGGCTTCGGCCAGTTGTCGAAGCGCGACATCCACTGGGTGTCGCCCCACACAAGGTGCGTGAGCGTGCCGTGGATCGAGTGCCAGAATGCGCCGCGATCCGCCTTGCGTTCGGCATCGGAGAGTCGCCCGGCCGCTTCATACAGGCGGCGGTTCATCTCGGCGTTGTATGCCGCCATCAGGCGCACATAGGCAGGTGTGATCATGCAGGTTCGCTCCGTTCCTGGCTCCACTAACGGCAGATTAGATTCAACGGGCGCCCGCTCGCGTCAACGTTGATCAGGTGAATCAACGTGCTTCCAGAAGAAGATCGTGTCGCACGGCGTCAGGTCGGCGTTCAGCGCGTAGCCCGGAATGCGGCCGGCCTCGTGCCAACCCATCGCGCGATACAGGTTCTCCGCCGCATCGCCCGCCCTGGTGTCGAGCGTCAGCAGCGTGCGGCCGGCGCGCCGCGCCTCCTGCTCGGCACGCAGCATCAGTGCCCGCGCCAGACCCCGGCGTCGTGCGGCCGGGTGCACCAGCAGCTTTTGCACCTCGGCGCGGTGCGGCTGGTTCGGCGAAGACGCGAATTCGAGCATCACCGTGCCGACCAGCGCCGCGTCGTCCCATGCCGCGAGCAGGATGCGCGTGCCGGCGGCGACATCGGCCGCCATGCGCTTCCAGAATGCGCGCGCGACCTCGGGAGCTAGCGGCGGCAGATACGACACCGAAGCGCCGGCATCGACGCATGCGCACAGGATATCCACGAGCCGCCGTTCGGCCGATGCGGTGGACGCGGCGTCGAGAACCTCAATCCCTGCCACCGGCTTGGCATAGCCGAACTCCAGCGAGTTCGAGATGTCGTGCAGAACGCGGATCGGCCCGCGTCGCACATAGCTGTGCTTTTCGTAGAACCGGTGTGCGCGATCGAACCGCGTGTCGCTCCACAATACGAGCCGCGTCGCGCCCGCCGCTCGCGCATGCGCTTCGGCGAGGCCGAGCAGGCGTGGCGCAAGGTCCGTCCCGCGACACTGCCCCAGCATGTAGAGTCGAACGATTTCCCACGCACCATCGGAACGTGGCGCAGCGCCGATCATCCCGACGATCCGCCCATCGGCTTCCGCCGCCCACAGCGCGCCGCCCTTGCCGGCGTAGTACGATGCGAGCGCGCGCAATTCGGGCGCCTCGGCGTCGATGTCGATCCGGATGCCGGGATATTCGCCCCAGCAGGCGCTGATCAGCGCGATAAATCCGTCGGCATCGTCGTCGCGGCCAGGACGGATGGCCGCCCCACCAAGAGCTCCCCCTCCCCTTCGGGGAGGGGGTTGGGGGGCGGGGTTACGCACAGACGCCATTGCGGTATCACCCCTCACCCCAACCCTCCCCCCAAAGGGGGGAGGGAGTCCGTTATTTCGGTTATCTCAGTGCAATCCTTCGCAGAACGCAGCGATGCGCCGGCAGCCCTCGGCGAGCGACTCGTCGTCCGTCGCGGTGCTCACGCGCAGATAGGGACTCATCCCATACGCCGCGCCATGCACCGTTGCGACATGCGCCTCCTCGAGCAACGCCATGCAGACATCCCGGTCGTTCGCCAGCTTGCGCCCGCCCGCGGTGGTCTTCCCGATGCAGCCGGCCACATTGGGAAACACGTAGAACGCGCCTTCCGGCTTGTGGCAGTTGATGCCGCGGCAGGCGTTCAGCATCTCCACCGCCATGTCGCGCCGGTTCCGATACGCGACGATCTGCTCGGCCACGCCGTCCTGCGGCCCGTCCAGCGCCGCCGCCGCCGCCGCCTGCCCGACCGTGGACACGCCGGCCGTCGCCTGGCCCTGCATGTTCACCATCGCGCGGATCAAATTCTTCGGCCCGCCCGCATAGCCGATGCGCCAGCCGGTCATCGCATAGGCCTTCGACGCGCCGCTGATCGTCACCGTGCGGTCGCGCAATTCCGGCGCCACCTCGGCCATCGTGGAATGTTTGAATCCGTCGAACACCAGATGCTCGTACATGTCGTCCGACATGATCCAGACATGCGGGTGCTTCAACATCACATCGGCAACCGCGCGAAGCTCGGCCGCCGAGCAGCACGCACCGGTCGGATTGTTCGGGTTGTTCAGGATCAGCCATTTGGTCTTCGGCGTGATCGCCGCGTCGATATCCTCGGCGCGCGGCTTGAAGCCGTTGTTCTGCGGGCAGGTGACGAACACCGGCTCGCCATCGCACAGCTTCGTCATCAGCTCGTAGGCGCTCCATGACGGTACCGGGATCACCGCCTCGTCGCCCGGGTTCACCGTAGCCATCAGCGCATTGAAGATCGCCTGCTTGCCGCCGTTGGTGACGCAGATTTCGTCCAGCGCGAAATCCAGCCCGTTGTCGCGTTTGAACTTTCGCTGGATCGCCTGCTTCAGCGCCGGCGTGCCGTCCTGCGGCGGATACTTCGTATCGCCCTTCAGTGCCGCCTCGTGCGCCGCCTCGATCGCATGCCGCGGCGAGGCGAAATTCGGCTCGCCGAGTGTAAGGGATACGATGTCCACGCCCTGCGCACGCAGCTCGCGCGCGCGGATCGTCATCTGAACGCTGGCGGCGACCTGGACGCGACCAAGTCGTTCGGAGAACGCCGGCATCAGTGCAGCCCCTGGCAGAATTGCTGGATGCGCGTGCAGGCGTCGTGCAGCTCCTCGGTCGCGTTCGCGTAGGCGATACGGAAATGTCCCGGGTAGCAGAACGCCGACCCATGCACCGCGGCCACGCCGGTCTCCTCCAGCAACGCCAGCACGAAGCTTTCGTCGTCATCGATCTTCTTGCCGCCGCGCGTGGTCTTGCCGATGCAGCCATGGATCGACGGATAGACGTAGAACGCACCTTCCGGCTTGTGGCAGTAAATGCCGGGCGCCTTGTTCAGCATTTCGACCACAAGGTTGCGGCGTTCCTCGAAGATCTTCCGCATCGCCTCGATCAATTCCTGCGGCCCGGTCAACGCCTCCACCGCGGCCGCCATGGCGATCGTGTTGGTGTTGGATGTGGACTGGCTCTGCAGCTTGTCCATCGCCTTGATCAGCGCCACCGGCGCGCCGGCGAAACCAAGCCGCCAACCGGTCATGGCATAGGCCTTCGAGCAGCCGTTCATTGTCACGGTACGGTCGCGCAGCTTCGGTTCCACCTGCACGATGGTCGCCGGTTTGAACCCGTCATAGGCGAGCTTCTCGTAGATATCGTCGGTGAAGATCCACACGTCCGGATGCCGCAACAGCACATCGCAAATCGGCCGCAGTTCATCGGCCGAATAGGCGGCGCCCGTCGGATTGCACGGGTTGTTCAGCATGAACCATTTGGTGCGAGGCGTGATCGCCTGCTCCAGCGCCTCGGCACGCAGCTTGAAGCCGTGGTTCTGCTCGCACGGCACCAGCACCGGCTTGCCATCGGCCAGCGAAACGATGTCGGGGTAGCTCACCCAGCAGGGGCTCGGGATGATGACCTCGTCGTCCTTGTTCAGCGTCGCCAGCATGGCATTGAAGATCACCTGCTTGCCGCCGGTCGAGATGATGATCTCCTCCGGCTTGTAGTCGATGCCGGAGTCCCGTTTGAATTTCTGCGCCACCGCCTTGCGCAGCACCGGGGTGCCGGCGACGTCCGTGTAGTGCGTCTCGTTGGCCTCGATCGCGCGGATCGCCGCATCCTTGACGTTGCGCGGCGTGTCGAAATCCGGCTCGCCCTGCGAGAGCGAAATGACGTTCTTGCCCTCGGCGATCATGTGCCGCGCCTTGGTCGCGATGGCGATGGTCAGGCTGGGCTGGATGCGGTCGAGGCGTTCGGCGGTGAGGTGCATGGCGGTATTCCAGGAGAGCGGGCGCGGACCCTATCGGAGCGGCGGCGGAGGGGCAATCGTTGCTGCCGCAAAGCCGCGCTGCGCCCGCCACACGGCGAGCAGGACCACCGCCACCGCCGCCACGATGATCGTGGCGAGGGCGTAAAGCTCCGGCGTGGGGCCGAGCTTGATCGAGGAGAACACCACCATCGGCAGCGTCGAGGCGCCCGGGCCCGAGGTGAAGCTCGCCACCACCACATCGTCCAGCGACAGCGTGAAAGCCAGCAGCCAGCCCGCGATCAGGGCGGGGGCCATCAACGGTAGAGTGATCCGGACGAACGCCTGCCAGGGCGGCGCGTAGAGGTCCATCGCCGCGTCCTCCAGGTCGGCCGGCGTGTCGGCCAGCCGGGCGCGCACCACGACCGCGACATAGGCGACCGACACCGACGCGTGCGCCAGGGTGACGGTGCCGGCGCCGCGGCCGGCGGGCCAGCCGATCGTCTGTTGCAGGGCGACGAACAGCAGCAGCAGCGACAGGCCGGTGATCACCTCCGGCAGCACGAGCGGTGCTGCGAGCGCGGCGGTGAATGCCCCGCGGGCGGGGAACCGTCCGAACCGTGCCAGAGCGTAGCCGGCCAGCGTGCCGACGATGAGCGCAAGCGTGGCGGAGGTGACGGCAACGCGGAGTGACAGGAGGGTCGCGGTGATCAGCGATTGGTCGTGCCAGAGCGTCGCATACCAGCGAAGCGAGAATCCGGCCCAGGCGGTGACCAGCCGGGAATCATTGAAGCTGAGCACCACCAGGAACACGATCGGCGTGTAGAGGAAGGCGTAGCAGGCGATAAGCCACGCCAGCAGTGGTCGGGATCGGTTCACGCGGACCAATCACAGGCCAAGCTGGACCCGAACCGCACGGGCGACCGCGTCAACATCGTCATGCGTCAACCGGGTCATACCTGTAAGGGAACCAATGACCTTCCATCGCCACTTGGTCCTTCCGTCATGGCCGGGCTTGACCCGGCCATCCGTCGTGGCAGGGTGCCGCTACTGATGGCCGCGTCATACGCCTCGGCCATGACGGTGAATGAGTAGCGGGCACAGTCATCCGAAAGCGTGCCTGCTACTCGTTGCCGCCGTTGGCACGAGCAGTTCTGCCACCGTGATACTCGGGTCCACCTGCAGGCTCTCGGTGCGCTGGTCAGAGAGCGTGCGTACGGCTCCGTGCAGGGGCGCGCAGGACTACGCGCCCCTGCCGCAACACAATCCAGCAGACCCGTCCTGAAGACCGACACCGCTACGGCGTGATCGCCACCTTCAGCACACCGTCGCGCTGGTGGCTGAACAGGTCGTAGGCGGCCTCGATCTGGTCCAGCTTGAAGCGGTGCGTCACCAGCGGCTTCAGGTCGACACGTCCGCTGGCAACCACCGCCATCAGCCGGCGCATCCGCTCCTTGCCGCCGGGGCAGAGCGTGGTGACAATCTTCAAATCCGCGAGGCCCGCGGCGAACGCATCGAGCGGGATCGTCAGGTCGGACGAGTAAACCCCCAGGCTCGAAAGCGTGCCGCCCGGCCGCAGAACGCGCAAAGCGCTCGCGAACGTGGTTTGCGTGCCCAGCGCCTCGATCGCCACGTCGACGCCGCGCCCGTCGGTGAGCCGCATGATCTCCGCCACCGGATCCGAGGTCTTGAAGTCCACCACGTGGTCGGCGCCCATGCGGCGGGACACCTCCATGCGCGCCGGCACACCGTCCACCGCGATGATCGTGGTGGCGCCGGCCAGCCGCGCGCCGGCGGTGGCGCAGAGGCCGATCGGTCCCTGCGCGAACACCGCCACCGTGTCGCCGATGCGGACATGGCCGCTCTCGGCACCGGAGAAGCCGGTCGACATGATGTCCGGGCACATCAGCACCTGCTCGTCCGTCAGCCCGTCCGGCACCACGGCGAGGTTGGCCATCGCATCCGGCACCAGCACGTATTCCGCCTGACAGCCGTCGATCGTGTTGCCGAATTTCCAGCCGCCGATCGCCTTGAACCCGTGCTTGGTCCCCGCGCCGTCCTGGCTCAGGCAGCCGCACAGGCAGGCCGCGGAGTAGCCGGACGGCGTGATGGCGCCGGCGATCACCCGCTGGCCTTCCTTGAAGCCGGTGACCGCGGAGCCAAGCTTTTGAATGACGCCCACCGGCTCGTGGCCGATGATGAGGCCGGGGCGAACCGGATACTCGCCCTTCAGGATGTGAACGTCGGTGCCGCAGATTGTCGTGGTGGTGACCCGCATCAGCGCGTCAAGCGGCCCGATGTCCGGGATCGGTTTCTCGTCCAGCACGATCCGCCCCCGCTCGACGAACACCGCTGCTTTCATTTTCGGCATCACGTGGCTCCTTGGGTGAACGCGCGGTTCATAGGGGCGCCAACCTCCGGTCGCATTGATCTAGCGCAATGCCGCGACGGAGCAGGCGGTCGGCGGACATCACGATGGCGAGAGGACGCAGTGGCGGTGGCGTCCGGCCGGTACCCCAGACGGGAAAGCGCCATCCCATGATCGTGCACGCCGGCGGACCGTACGCGCGCCCTCTTGGGTGTGGACTCTACTGGCGGCGGCGATGCAGAGGACGGCCATAAGGCCGCTCTGGCGCTCGCGGACGCTATGGAGCAGGCGGATGCCGAGCGGCGGGGAAGGGGCTTGGCGGCGCGGCGCGGGGATTAAGGGATCGGGCCCCGGACGGAGCGTCGCTCCTGCCGCTTTTGGTCCGGCTCAGGGGCTCAGCAGATTGCACCATTTATTTTCATATTGCTCGACCATGACTGCTGTCTTGGGCATGAACCCCTGTTTTACCCCTCGCTCCTTAAAGATCGCGCTCTGGATGTGTTTTTTCACGTCGCGGTTCTTGGCAATGAAAAAACGGACAGGGTTTATGGCATCGAGCTTGCCAAGAAGCACGTACACGGTCGCTCGATTGAGAAGCTCGCCCTCAAAATCAGCAACGTTTACAAACCAATTTCCCGACCCTTCCCGAACGGTTTTCACCTGTACCTGCCTCAACGGCGCCGTTCCCCCGGGCGACCAACAAGCAAGTCATATCCTTTGGTATTCCGACCCGTGAGTTGCGCATCGAAGCCACGCCTCAACAACTCGCCCATAACAAAGTATTCGCCAGCATTTCCCGCTGGGATGCCGGACTGCCGCTTCTTCTTGGTCCGCGTATCAGCTTGTGTGGGAGTGCCCATAATGTGCCGAGCTTTACACCGAAGGCGCGACGCTGGTCCTTGACTTGGATCAACTGGCAGTGTCCTAGTGCCTCGTCACAGTGATTTTGACCGATTGAGCGTCCCACGGTCGAGGCTCGGACGCGCTGCGATCGCGTACAGTCTTGGTTCGCATCGCCAGCTTTGCGGCGCTGCAGGTTAAGAAAGAATCTTAGCGCAGATGCAGAAAGGCGATGCACGCAGAACACGCGGATGACTCGGCGCGGTTCATAGGCCATTGGTCATGCGTTTGATCTCCAGGCGTGGCTTGCCAATATTAAGCAGCAGGTATGGGGTCTTCAACTCGGCCAAAAGTACCTCGTTGATCAGCAGGTTCACGAGATACTTGCCTACCAAGATGTCTACTGTAGCCTACCAAGATGTCTCTGTAGTGTACCTTGGCACCGCATTGTTGTAAAGCGGATAGGCCGGCGACACGGACTTCATATGCCAACCCATTCTCATTGGCCTTTTCCAGGAACCCCGCCCCAAGCGTATTGAGCACAGAAAATGCGCCGCCGATCACGCGCCCTGATAGTTCATTCAGCTCACTATTATCTGCGTGTTCCGCGTGCATCGCCTTCCTGCATCTGCGCTAATATTCTTGCTTGACCTGCGGTGTCCACTAAGCTGGCTACGTGGGCCGAGACCGGTGACGATCGCCGCCCGTTCGAGCCGCGGTGGGAGCATGCTCAACCGGTCAAAACCACTGTGCAGAGGCACTAGTCGCGCCATGGTTTCCGCCGGGTTCAGCCCGCTACTTGGCCGACCCGTGGCGGCCACTGCGCAGGCGATGGCGCAGCACAACGCGGCCGTCGAGATGTCTCCCGTGTCAGCCTCTGCGTCTGACGGCGCCGGATGCGGCCAGCACACCTGCCGGCACCACAGCAACAGCGCCAACAGCACCACTGCCACCGCCGCCGCGGTCGGCCAGTCGCGGTTCTGGAAGAACTCGCCCCACAGCACGCGGCCGATCAGTTGCGCCTGCGGGCCGCCGAGCAGCTCCGGGATCACGTACTCGCCCACCGCGGGAATGAACACCAGCAGCGCGCCGGCCCACACGCCCGGCAGCGACAGCGGCAGCGTGATCCGCAGGAAGGCGCGCCAGGGCGGGGCGCCGAGGTCGGCCGCCGCCTCCAGCAGCGCCGGATCGATCTGCGACAGCCGCGCGTAGAGCGGCAGCACCATGAACGGCAGATACGTGTAGACGATGCCGACATACATCGCCGCGTCGGTATAGAGCAGGTGCAGCGGCGCCACTCCGAACACGCCCAGGACCGTGTTGATCCAGCCGTCGTCCTGCAGCAGGCCGATCCAGGCGTTGATGCGCATCAGGAAGCCGGTCCAGAACGGCAGCATCACCAACAGCAGCAACAGCGCGCGACGGCGTTCGCCGCTTTGCGCGATGGCGAGCGCCATCGGATAGCCCGCCAACAGGCAGACCAACGTCGACAACCCCGCCACCTTCAGGCTCAGCAGCAGTGCCGCGCGATACAGCGGGTCGGTCGCGACCAGTAGCCAGGCTGTCCAGCCCGGGATGCGCCAGGCTGAACGGCGGCACGGCGTCCACCGGCTCGGACAGCGCGATCAGCAGCACGATCGCGCAGGGTGCGAGCAGGAACAGCGCCAGCCACGCCCAGGGCACGGCCAGCACCAGGGCGCGGCCGGCTCTCATGGCGGCAGCAGGATGCAGGCGTCGGGCTGCCAGGACAGCGTCACGCTGTCGCCGATGGCTGCCTCCGCCTCGCCGAGCCCGTCACGCAGCGACCGCGTCGCGCGCATCAGGCTGCCATCGGCGAGGCGCACGGTATGCGTCAGCGAACTCGCCGGCATAGGCGCGATCCACGACCACGCCGCGCAGCGCATTCGTCCCGTCCGCAGCACCGAGCCGCACCCGCTCCGGCCGGATCGCCAGCAGCGCCGGCCCCGCCGTCGCCCGGGTCGCGGTGCACACGGTGGCGCCCAGCCCGGGCAGCTCCAGCCGCAGTCCGTCTGCGCGCGCGACCGCCGGCAGGATGTTCGCCGCGCCGAGGAACTCGGCGACGAAGCGGCTGTTCGGCCGTTCGTACACATCGGCCGGCGTCCCCACCTGCGCCAGCCGCCCGTCGCGCATCACGCCGATCCGCGTCGCCATGGTCAGCGCCTCCTCCTGGTCGTGCGTCACCAGGATGAACGCGATGCCCAGCCGGCGCTGCAGCCGCACCAGTTCGTCGCGCGTCTCGCGGCGGAGGTTGCGGTCCAGCGCGGACAGCGGCTCATCGAGCAGCAGCAGCGCCGGCCGCGGCGCCAGCGCACGCGCCAGTGCGACGCGCTGCTGCTGGCCGCCGGAGAGCTGCGCCGGCCGCCGCGCGCCAAACCCGCGCAAGGCCCACCAGATCCAGCATCTCCGCCACGCGTGTCTGCACGTCGGCGCGCTTCAGGCCCTGCATGCGCAGGCCGAAGCCGATGTTCGCGGCCACGCTCATGTGGGGAAACAGCGCGTAGGACTGGAACATCGTGTTCACCGGCCGCCGGTGCGGCGGCAACGCGCCGAGGTCGACGCCGTCCAGCACGATGCGCCCCGTCTCGGGCCGCACGAACCCGCCGATGGCGCGCAGCAGCGTCGTCTTGCCCGAGCCCGAGCCGCCCAGCAGCACAAACAACTCGCCGCGCTCGACCGAAAGATCCAGCCGATCCAGCGCCACCGTCGCGCCGAACCGCACGGTCAGGCCGGTGATGGCGAGCAGTGGGGTCAGTGCCCGGCCTTGAAGCGGGCCCACATGCGGGTGCGCTGGCGCTCCGCCGCCTGCGGCACCGGCCCGATGGTGAAGAACGTCGCCATCTGCGCCGGCGTGGGGAAGATGTTGGTGTCGGCCAGCAGTTCGGGGCGGATCATCGCACGGCTCGCGGGCACCGCATTCGCGTAGCGCACCTTGTTGGTGATCGCGGCCATCACGTCCGGCTGCAGCACGAAATCGATGAACGCCAGGGCGGCGTCCTTGTGCTCGGCGTCCGCCGGGATCGCCAGCATGTCGAAGCCGAGCTGCGCGCCCTCCTTCGGCGCGACATAGCGCACCGCTCACGCCGCGCTTCGCCTCGTCCGCGCGTGCGCCCGCCTGGATCACGTCGCCCGAATAATCGAGCGCGAGGCAGCTCTGGCCGGTCGCCAGTGCCTCCAGCGCGCCACCCGAGGCAAAGCTGCGGATGTAGCGGCGGATGCCCATCAGCGTGTGCTCGACCGCGGCGAGGTCGGCGGGATCGGTGCTGTCGGGACTTCGGCCGAGATATTTCAGCACGCCGGGGATCACGTCGATCGCGGAGTCCATCATGGTGATGCCGCAGGGCGCGATGCGTTTGGCATTCTCCGGCTTGAACAGCAGATCCCAGCTGTCCATCGGCGCGTCGGGCGCGAGCTGCTTCACGCGGTCGGGGTTCACGCCGATGCCGGTGGTGCCCCAGAGATAGATCGCGCCGTGCCGGTTGCCCGGATCCGAGCTTTCGACCTGGCGCATCAGGGCCGGATCGAGGTTCTTCCAGTTCGGCACGCGCGCGCGATCGATCTCGGCCAGCGCGCCGACCTTGATCAGGCGCGAAAAGGTCGGCTCGTTGGACGGCACCACGATGTCGTAGCCGGAGTGTCCGGCGAGCAGTTTGGCCTCCAGCGTTTCCAGGCTGTCGAACACGTCGTAGTGGACGGTGATGCCGGTCTCCTTCTGGAAGCGCTCCAGCACGGCGGGGTCGATGTACTCGGTCCAGTTGTAGACGTTCAGCACGCGTTCGTCCGCGCGTGCCGGCAGGGCGAGCGTCAGCAGCGCAGCCAGGATCGTCAGCGCAGCGAACGTCGTCATTCCCGCGAAAGCGGGAACCCAGGCGCGCGCTACGCGAGATTGACGTGGCTTCCGTGATTGCAGGCGTCCTGCCCATGTCGCCCTCATGCCGATATCGCGGTTCCGATCAGGCTACTACCCGATCGCACGCCTGACCAATGACCGCGCGATGGGTCATGCGGGGACAGCAGGGCGATCGGGTGAACGTCCACAGGTCCGAGCGGTCGGAGAGTCCGCAAGAAAGGATCTTAACACGGAGGACGAGCGAGGCCCACGGAGGGCACGGAGGCCGGAATGAATGCGCTGTACACCGGCCAAATCGACATCCGTGGTCTCCGTGGTCCTCGCTCGTCCTCCGTGTTAGAATTCTTGCGTCATTCGGACGACACTGGTCGTTCACCCAATTCCATGGCGAAGAAAGGCCTTTTCGTTTTCGCGTCGCCTACCATATTATATCAATACCGGACGTGACGGGTTCAGAGATATGCCGAACCACGCGGCTGCGCGATGCAGCGGGCGACCGGCCGACCTCAGGTCCGAGCCTCGTCCGCGATCCATTCGAGCGACGCGCCGTGCGGGTCGGTCCAGGCCACCGGCGAGCCGTTCACCGACAGCAGAAACCGGCCCGACCCTTCGCCCACAGCGCTGCGCTGTGCGGCATCGCCGAAGACGCGCGGGGTCTCGTTGGATATCCAACACTGGCCGAGCCGCATCGCCCGCTCCGCGAAAGCCATCCTGTCCGCGCGGTCGCCGACATAGGCCAGTACGGCGGTGTGAAAGACGACCAGCGTGGCGTCACTGGGTGCCTCCTTGCAGAGTTGCTCGAACACGTCCCCCAGCAGATCGCCCTGCACCACACGAGGCTTGACTGCGGCGGCGATCTTCATGGCAGCGCGAAGATTGGCGAGGCGCTTCGTGTGCTCGGGCCAGACCAGCGCCTCCAGCCATGCGGCCTGCGATGGATCCGAGGCGTCGAGCGGGTTGAGGTCCAGGCCTGCCCGCCAGACGACAGTTGGCATGGCCGCCGGCAACGGCGTCGTCGCGCTGGCCGCGCACGCGAACACGGGAAAATCCGCCCCGGCTGCGTCGGGACAGATACGCCGGCGTCCGTAGTCGTAGCCGTACAGGTCGGGCAACAGGCACAGACCCGCGGACGCGCCGACCTCGATCAGGGCCAGCGGCTGCGGCAACCGCGCCAGGACAGGCAGCAGCGTGGCACACCTCGCCGGCTCATTGGTCTGCGTCGCGTGCGTCAGCATGACCGCACGGACGGCATCGGGATTATCCAGCAGCATCCGCCGGAAACCGACCCAGTCCGCCGGCGTGCTGAACAGATGCCGCACGGCGGCGAGCAGGAGATTCGGCTGTCGCTTCACTGCAGGAAGTGCCAGAAGGAAGTCGATCGTTTCCCGGTCCCCTGCGACGCCGCGTGCAAGCTGCTCGTAGAGTGGCGAGCGGCCACGGGCCTCACCGTCGGCGAACCGGACATACTGCGCCGAAACTGCGGCGGCGGGCTGATCGTCCGCGCTCATCACTTCGGTCGATGCCTGAATCTCAGCAGGATGGGCACGTCGAAGCGCCACCCCATTGCTGCGCCGGTCGACCGCCGTACAGGCCGTAGGGCGCAGGACCGCTGCCGCAGGCAGCGAGCGCCAGGACCGAAGCTGCTGCGATGATCGGAACGATGAAATGGATCCGCATTACACAACCCTATGCAGCAGCGCCTCGCCCGCGGCGAGCCGGCGGCAATTCTCGGCCGCCAGCGCGAAGCTGCGGTCGAACGTGCCGGTGGTCAGCCAGGCGATGTGCGGCGTCACCACGACGTTGGGCAACGCGAACAACGCATCCGCGGGATCGGGCGGTTCATCCACGAACACATCCAGCCCCGCGGCGGCGAGACGCCCGCTGCGCAGTGCGTCCACCAGCGCAGTCTGATCGACCAGGCCGCCGCGTGCGGTGTTGATCAGGATCGCACCCCGCTTCATGCGCGCCAGCGCCTTCGCATTGACCAGCGCCGTTGTCGCCTCGGTCAGCGGCAGGTGCAGACTGACGATATCCGACTCGCCCAGCAATGCATCGAGCGTGCGCCACTCGCCGCGTGCATCGGCCACGGGATGACGCGAGGTGTAGAGCAGCCGGCAGCCCAGCGCGGTCAGCACCGGCGCAAGCAGACGCGGGATCGCGCCATAACCGACCAGTCCGATGGTGCGTCCCCCGAGTTCGCCAATGCCGTCCTGCAGCACCGGATCGGACCAATTGCCTCGCCGTAGCGCCGCGTCGAAGCGCGACAGGCGGCGCAGCGTTCCCAGCATCAGTGCCAGCGTCAGCTCCGCCACGGCGCGCGAATTGGTGCCGGGGAGATTGCACACCGGAATGCCGCGCGCCTTCGCCGCTTCCAGGTCGATCGTGTTCACGCCGACGCCGATCTTCTGGATCAGCTTCAGCTTCGGCGCCGCCGCGATCATCGCCGCGGTGCACGGCTTCAGCACATGCCAGATCACGTCGGTCTCCGGCAGCAGGCGCGCGAGCAGCGCCTCGTCGTGTTCCGGGCAGGCGGTGATGCTGCAAGGCGGGCACCGCGGCCAGCCGCGCCGCGAGGTCTGGGCCAGCGGCGTAGTGGAACAGCACGTTCATCTTGTCGCGATCGAGCGTCCCAGCACGCCGCCGCCGGCAAAGCGCGCCCGCGCGCCGAGCGCTTCCTCGATGCGCAGCGCCTCGTTCCATTTCGCCATGCGCTCGCCCCGGGAAAAGCTGCCGACCTTGATCTGTCCCACGCCCCAGCCGACCGCCAGATGCACGATCGTCACGTCCTCGGTCTCGCCGGAGCGGGCCGAGACGATGCCGGCAAAGCCTGCCTCCTGCGCGGCCTGCCATGCCTCGAACGTCTCGGTCAGCGTGCCGCGCTGGTTGGGCTTCAGCAGCACCGCGTTGGCCGAACCGCGCACCGCCGCCTCGCGCACGCGCGACGCCTGGGTGACCAGGAAATCGTCGCCGACCACCTGCACGCGCCCGCCCACCTCGTGGGTGAACGCGGCGAACCCGACATCGTCGTCCTCGGCCAGCGGGTCCTCGATCGAGACGATGGGAAAGCGTCTGATCCAGCCGGTCAGCAGCTTGACCATGCCGTCGCTGTCCAGCTCCTTGTCCTCGAGCGCCAGCTTGTATTTTCCGCCGCGGCCGAACTCCGAGGCTGCAACATCGAGCGCGATGCCGACCTGCCTGCCGGGTATCAAGCCGGCGCGTTCGATCGCCCGCACCAGCGTCTCCAGCGCCTGCTCGTTGGTGGAGAACGCCGGCCACCAGCCGCCCTCATCGGCCACGCCCTGCAGCGTGCCCGCCGCCTTCATCAGTTCGCCGGCGGCCCGATACACTTCCGCCGTCCAGTCCAGCGCCTCGGCGAACGACGTCGCGGCGGGACAGACGACGAGGAAATCCTGGATATCGACGCGCCGTCCGGCATGCGCGCCGCCGCCGAAGATCTGGATCTGCGGCAGCGGCAGCATGTGGCAGTCGGGCCCGCCGAGGTAGCGGTACAGCGGCTCGCCCGCGGCGGCGGCGGCGGCGTGCGCGGCGGCCATCGAGACCGCGACCACCGCATTCGCGCCGAGGCGGGACTTGCTGGGCGTGCCGTCGAGTTCGATCAGCCTGCGGTCCAGCGCCGGCTGGTCGGCGCCGTCGAGCCCGGTGACCGCGCGGGCGATCTCGTTGTTCACGTGGCCGATGGCGCGCGTCACGTCGTAGCCGCCGAACGCCTCGCCGCCGTCGCGCAGGTCGAGCGCCTCGCCGGTGCCGGTGGATGCGCCGGCGGGCGCGATGGCGCGGCCGACGCCGCCGCCCTCCAGCAGGACCTCGGCCTCCACCGTGGGGCGGCCGCGGCTGTCCCACACGCGGCGGCCGTGCACGAACGCGATCCTGGTGTCTGTCATGCGGCCAACTCCTTCGTCCAGGCCAGGCGCACATCGCCGAGCCGGTCGACCGGGTGGGTCAGCAACGCCCGCGCGGTGCGTCGCACCCGGTTCCTGTCTGCCTCGGTGGTGATGTACTCGACCGGCGACTTGCCATCCACCCTGGCGAGGAACAGCCCCGGCAGCAGGCGGGCGGCGCGGGCTTCCAGCGCGTGCGGCGGTTCCCAGGCGACGTGGGCGCGGTAGGTGTCGGCAAGCGCGTCGAAGCAGGCGAGGAAGCCGGCGGCGGCGGATGGCGTCCAGAGGCATTTCAGCAGCAGGTGGTTGAGGCAGAACGCGAGATCGAAGGCCGGGTCGCCCCACCAGGCGCATTCGGCATCGAGGAACACCGGGCCGCCGGGTCCGCGCAGGATGTTCTTCGGGCTGACATCGCCGTGCACCAGCGCGCGCTTGTTGGCCTGCGTGGCTGCGACAAGTTCGTCGATCCGCGCCGCGAGGTCGGGATGCGCGCGCGCGGTTGCCACCAGGTAGGGTTCCAGGCGGATGTCGTAGAAGATGCGGTCGGTCGGGAAATCGGTCGCAGCGGTGGGGTCCGCGGCGGTGGCGGCGTGGATTTGCGCGAGGCTTGCGGCCACCTGGGCGGCGAATGCCGGATCGGCGTCGCCGTCGCGGAGCTGGGTCTTCCACAGCGGATGGTCGTCGGGCGGCAGGAACTGCATCGCCAGCGTCCCACTGGCTTCGTCGAGGCCGAGCAGCGCCGGCGCCGCACCCGGAACCGCGGCGTTGGCGCGCTGCATCCAGCGGGCCTCGTAGCGATTGCGTTCGACCGGCGCGTGCCAGTCCGCCGCCACGCGCAGCTTCGCCAGCGCCCGCTTCACGCAGATCGGCCCCGTGGGCAGGTCGATGCGCCAGATGTCCGATGAAACGCCCCCGGTCAGGCGTTCGCCGCCTGGGTCGGCGCCGGCCGCCAGCAGACCCATGCGGCGCAGGGCGTCGAGTATTTCGGAGGGTGGTGTTTCAATCTGTGGCATGTCGAGCCCGTTGAACGGAGAGCGCGATGACCGCACCAAGCCGCATCGTATCAATCAAGGCACGGCCTGCTGGGTCGTCGGCGCAGCGCAACCCGGCTCACGCACCTTTTCAACAATCATATAATTGGCTAGGCGCCGAGGACGCCGTTTCCTCGGTGGCAACGTTTAGCCGTCTGGCCCAGGGCGGAAGACTTCGGCAGCGCAACCACATAAACAGCTATCCGGGGTGCGCCTGCCGTAGCAAAGACGCAGACTATCTTTGGCGCTCGCTATGAATTATCAGCCGCACGTCCCCGTGCGCGGATCTCGGATGAGGAGGTGTCAAAGCGGAAACGGTGCTCAGGGATTTCGGTGAAGAGATCGGCATAGCGCCACGGCACGGGGATGTCATTCAGCGCGCGCACGCGCCCTGCTGCGTCGATGCGCACGGCGACCAGAAAGCTGCCCCCGGAATTAGCGATTTCCTCGAGCGCCATGTGCATTCGAACCTCGTCATCGCCATAATATTTCGGCGCAACCAGGCGCTCCGCTGTATCCGCGCCGATCACGAACGTGGTCCTCGGAAACAAGCGCGACTTGTCGACGAAGGTGGGCGCTCGCGTGAGTTCGACCGGCGACTTCCAGGCGAATTGCGCGAGCCGGTCTCGCACCGTCGTGCCCACCAGCGGCGGTTTGTCGACATTCGTGACGGAGATTTCGAACGCCGAGGGCTGCTGCCTGAGCTCTTCCGCGACCCGCGCCAGCAACACATGTCCCTCGTGCGCCGGGTTGAACGAACCTGGCAACAGCACAGGGGGCGTCGGCGCTGACAGGATCATTTGGCCGTCGGGCTGGACGGTGACGCGATCGAGCTCGCCCGCCAGGAGCTGATCGATCGTATCCACGGTCCCGACGACCGTCTCCGCAAAATGTTCATCCGCATCGAGCAGGCTGCGTGGCGACGGTGCGGCAATCCCGCATGCGTAGGCCAGCCACAGGACGATCGCGCGCGAAACGAGGTCTTCTTCGGCGGCGCGATCACGCCGGCCCTTGGCCATCACGCCGGTGCAGTGCGCGATGCGGGCAGAGTTGGCGAACGCGATGTGAAATCGATGCTCGCCCTTGCGCGGGCGATCGCTCACCAGTGCTGCCGTTGCGCCGAGACCGACCAGATCGGTGCCCGCCGGCACCAGCGTGGCCGCGCGTGCCCGTATGCTTTGTGCCATCGCGATTGCGGTATCAGAACTGCACGCCTGTGCCGGTGCGAAGCCGAGAAACGTCGCAAGCGCCAGCGCGTCGTAGGGAACCTGCGCCTCGATCAGCAGGCGAGAGCCGCCGGGAACACGAAGCAGCTCGCCGACCGCTCCACTGCCGCCCCCGGTGATCGCGAGTGCGGCTTTGCGGCCGGACGCGTGTATTGCGGAGATCAATTGTTGCCACGCAGCGTCCGACGGGCTCATGGTGTATGTGGTCCGAAGCTGAAAAGTGCCTCGCGGAGGGTGGAAGACCGTTCGGATAGAGTCAACAGAGTGCATGGGCGCGCTGGCAAAGCTCCTACCCCCGGCGTACGCCCCAGAACAGCGGGAACATCGATTTCACGATGTCTTTGATGTCCGAGCGGAACGCGGTCGGCTGAAAAATTTGGCCAAGCGGGATGTAGGGCAGGGTTTCCAGGCCCCGAAGCTGGATTTGCTCGGCGAGCGCTTTTTGTGACGCCAGGTCTGGGGCGTCGAACCAGGCATCGCGCAGTGCTTCCAACTTTTCATCCGTTGGCCAGCCAAACCAGGCCTTCTTGCCGTTGCCCCGCAACGCGAAGTTGCCGCCGGGATTGGACACGGTGACGCCATCCAAGGCGGTGATGAAAGCGCTCCAGCCGCCCTTGTCCGTCGGGTTCTGACTGGTCCGCCGCGTGACCACCGAACCCCAGTCCATCGCTTGGAAGTCCACGGTCAGACCAAGCGTCTGAAACAGCGCGCGGGTCACCTGCGACACCGCGCTGTAGACGGGCCGATCGCTGGCGGACAGCAACACGACCGGTTCACCGCGATAACCTGACTCGGACACAAGTTGCTTCGCCAGCCGGATATCGCGCGGCCGGGTCAGCACCTCCAGGCCGGCGTGAGTCGCCATCGGTTGGCCGTCGGCGAAATAGCCGCCAGGCACGTGGCCGAGTTCGGCCTGCTCACCGATCACCGCCGTGACAAAGGCTTTCTGGTCGAGCGCCGGCAGCAGCGCGCGCCGCAGCTTCGGATTGTCGAACGGCGTGGTCAGGTGATTGAGCGCGATGATCGGCTGCCATCCGAAGGGATCGTTCACCGCGACCAGCACGTCGGGCGCGGTCCGCAGCATCGGGCAGAGGTCGATCAGCGGCTGTTCGACCCAGTCGACCTCGCCCTTCTGCAAGGCGGCGGCGGCGGTCGCCGAGTCCGGTTGCACGATCCATTCGACCCGCTCGAAATGCGCCACCTTGCCGCCCGCGTAGAAACTCGGCGGTTCCTGACGCGGCACGTAGCCATCAAACCGGGAATAACCCGCGCGGGCGCCGGAAACCCACTCGCCGGGCAGGAAGCGAAACGGCCCCGATCCAATCGTTTCCTTGACCTGCTCGGAGGCCGGCGTCTTCGCCATGCGCTCGGGCATCATGAAGCAGCTTCGCGCGCCAAGTCCGTAGAGCATCTGACGAAACGGCTTTTTCAGCCGGATCTGGAAACGCCGGTCGTCGAGGGCAACGATTTCATTCGCCACCCTCGTCAATTGCTGGCCGAACGAATCGCGCGAGGCCCAACGCTTCAGCGACATCACGCAGTCCTTCGCCAGGACCTTTTCGCCGTCGTGGAAGGCGAGCCCGTCGCGCAACGTGAACGTCCAGGTCAACTCGTCGGCCGAGACGTCGTGCCCCGCGCACATCTGCGGCTGCAACTTGTTGCTGGCGTCGATCCCGTACAGCGTATCGTAAACCAGATAACCATGCGCCTGGGCCACCAGCGCGGTGGTCCATATTGGGTCGAGCGACGTGAGATTCGCGTTCGGGATGAACCGCAGCGGCAGCGTGTCAGCGCGTGCCAGCGAGGGGGTCATCAGCAGGGGTATGGCCTTCAACAGCTCGCGACGGCGCATGGTGCCTCCCGTATTTTTTTGTTTTGAATTTCAGACGTTAGTCTCGGCACGGAAAGTATCTTGAAGCTCCGCCGGCGCGCGCCGCTCAATTCCCGATCGCACGCGCCATTCTGACCGACATTTCCCATATGTCTGGTCTGTCTGGGCTTCTTGGCCGGACGATAACCACCCCTCGGCGCGTTCGGCAAGATCGGCAACACCGGGACTGCGCCGGACACCTCATGAGCCATCGTGTGTGCCCGGTTCGAGCCGTGAGCTGGTCCTCGCAGCCGACGATGGCGGACATAAGACATCTGCGCCCCGCCGGCGGTCATGGGTTGACTGCCGCTGTAGTCGCCGAGGTCGTCCTACAGCCGTTCAGGGTGGAAATGGATGACACACAGCATCACCATCCACCTGGCGAATTCACTGCCGTCGACCGGAGACCCGCGTCCGCTTAGTCGACCCGCCTGGCCTCGAGTTTGGCGACCCCGCCGCTCATCCGGCGGGGTTCCGTTTCGGGACCGATTGATCACAAGGCAGCAAACGTGAAATCACGCCGCGACCTTACTAACGGGCCGCTGTCATCGGTAGATGTGCCTTCAGGAAGGCACGCACCCGGTTGATGGTCCGGGCCTTCAGTTCTGGAGGATCGTTCCAGGGATAGACCGTCACATCGGCATTCGGCGCCAGCGATGCAATGTCGACGGCCGTTTGGTACGCGTGCGCCGGGGTGTCGTCCGGCAGGACAAGCATCGGCGTCTGGCAATTACGCACGAACTCGCGTGACACGCTGTACACGAAGTCGGGCCGGACACGGTAAAGGTTGTGCAGGTATTTCTCGATGGTTTCCATCGACACCTCAGGCTGCCTCGCGCGGAATTCCTTCGCCCAGACATCGAGGCTCAAATCGTACATCACGTTCGGGCTCTCAGGCCGGTGGCCGATCGGCTGGCTCAGCACCGCCGCGACGACGCGGTCCGGGGCGCGCTCCATCAGCTTGAGGGCAAACGAGCCGCCGATGCAGTTGCCGAAGAAGAAGAACTGGCGGATGCCGAGATGATCCATCAGTCCCAATTGGTCGTCGGCGAAAGCGTCCCACGGGTCATCGACCGGGATCGGCCCCGTGGATTCGCCGCCTGTCGCGTTGCGTTGATCCATGGTGATGCAGCGGAAGTCGGTTTTGAACTCGTCCCTCGCGTTGATGACCGCGGTGGCCCAATTGCTGATGCGCGAATTCAACCCACCGCCCGGGATGACCAGGAACGGAAAGCCGGAGCCCACGTCCTGGTAACGGATACGGACGTTGCCGTTTTCATAGAACTTGAAAGCGCCTCCTGGGTCACTCTGCTGAGCAAACACTTGCGGTGCCGCGGCGGTCATCGCTGCTGCGGCCCCCGTCGTCAGGATAGTGCGTCTGATCGGATCCATAATCGGTGTCCTCCCTGGTCACTGTCATGGCAGGCGCCCGCGGTCCGAACTAGTGCAGTGAACCAACGCCGCGGGCGGGATTTCAGGTATTATCGTCGGTGCCCCGCTTTTGTAGCCAGCGAAGACGTGGATGGCCGGGACGAGCCCGGCCATGACGATGGAAGTGCGGCTGTTGTGCCACTTGGAGCACTTATTTTGTCGCGAATCCTAAGCTTTCCCCGGCGACCAGCCATAGGCCTTGGCGCACGCGCCGCCCATGAGCATCGCCCGCTCCGTGTCACTCAACCGATCGGTGCGAAGAAACGGCTCGACCGCCTGCTCGAAGTTGACGACAGCGAACGCGCGCGTCCAGTCGGTGCCCCACAGGCAGCGCTCGAAACCCCAGGCATCGAACACGCGGGCAAGCGGGTCCCAAATGTCCGCAAAGGGATACGGCTCCCGGGACAGCGTGCAGGCGCCGCTGACCTTGATCACCGCGTTCGGGCGCCTGGCGAGTTCCAGCACCTTCGGGAGGTCGGCCCAGGGCTCCGGCGGCGCCGGCGGCACGCGCGGCTGCAGGATGCCCAGATGGTCGATGATGAACCGCGTGTCGGGATGGCGATCAATCAGCGCGGTGCCCACGTCCAGGTTGCCCCAGAACAGGACGTTGACCGGGAGATCGTAACGAACGGCCGCACGCAGGATCCGGTCGAGGCCCGGGTCGTCCGGCGCGCGCCCCGCCTCTTTCGGCAGCATGATGCGGATGCCGACCGCGCCCGGCGTCTGCTTCCACTCAGCGATGACATCGGCCACCGCCGGATCGTCCGGATTGACCGGCTTGACGATGGCGAACCGGTCGGGATGTGCCCGTTGCACTGCCACCGCATAGCTGGCGTCGTATTGGTACAGGCCAAACGCGGAGATGAAGATCGCGCCGTCGACGCCGAGCCTGTCCATCGCCGCCACCATCTCGTCACCCGTGACGTGATCGGGCCAGTTTGGCACGCTGTGCCACGGGCGCTTCGCCGTGTTCGCCTCATAGGCATGGACCTGCGAATCGATGATTGTCATCGGGGGCGCTCCTCTGTGTCACGTGAGCTTGGCGATTACAGCAGGGTTATGTCCAGAGGACTGGCATACCGAGACATGCCGTCCGGTTGACGACTGTCACGCTCGGTTGTCGTGGCATGACCAGGAACGGCTGTCACCGGGATGAAAGGACTGGGCCGCTGATATCATCCGCCAGTGAATCGCCGAGCGCCTGCTCGATGGTGAACGGTGACGCCTCTGGCAGATTGGGCAATGCGGTTTCGGTGATGGCATCGTCACGGGCCGCGCGATACGCCACAGCCAGCACATCGGCCAGAGTTGCACGAAGGCTTGGACTGTCGGCAAGCAGCGCCTCGATCTCGCGACGCTGCGTCGCGATCGTTGTGCGCCAACTGCGGCTGCGGTGCTCAGGCTGGGTATCGCCATTCAGCAGGTGGTGCAGCAGCCGGGCGAATTGTTCGACCCGTCGATCGCCGCGTCGTTCACCAGCTCACCGGCGGCGCGGCGGCGCAGCAACGCGGCCTGACGCTCGCTCCAGGTCAGCAGGTCGGTGTCGTAATCGCTCATGTGACCCTCCGGTGTGGTGTGTCGTCCCTCAGATCGGCGGGAGCGACTCCGCCTCACGAATTGACGACAGCGACAGCCTCAATTTCGACCATGAAATCGGGGCCGGCGAGGCGGGTGACGCCGACAGTCGTGCTGGTCGGGGTCGCCACTCCGAGGTAACGCATGCGCACATCGCCGCACTTCTGGAATTCGTCGAAGTCGGTGACAAACGTGTTGGTCTTGACGACGTCGGCCCATGTCGCACCGGCCGCCTTGAGGCACCGATCCAGGTTTTGGAATGTCTGTTCCATCTGGGCGCGCATATCGCCCTTGCCGACGCAATTGCCATCGATATCGCGGGCCAACTGGCCGGCGGTGTAAACAAGCTTGCCGGTGCCGCTCACCGTCACGACGTGCGAATACGAAGGCTGCCCGCCGGACATCCTGACATTCATTCCCTCCGGCTGAAACCGCTCGATCTTAAGGGCCATTTTCTCTCTCCCGTTTGTGTTCGTCTGCTCGCGTGGCGCGGCTGGCGTTACCGCGGCAAGACGATAACGCCAGCGGCCCGAACCAATGACCTTCGATCGCCACTTGTTCGTTCCGTCATGGCCGGGCATGTCCCGGCCATCCGTCGTGGCAGGGTGCCACTTCTGATGGCCGGGACAAGCCCGGCCATGACCATGTAGGAGCAGAGCACACCCCGACACTGCGACTCGCATCGGCCGCAGTTTTGGTTCATGATCTGTTCATAATCTCGGTGCATACTCCGGTGTTCACCATGGCGCCCGAGGAAACCACCCCGATGACCTTTCCGATCGACGCAGCCTTTCTCGACAGCATGATCGAAACGCTCGCTGGCGCATGGCCGGGCGGATCGGCCGAAGACCGCCGCCACGCGGCCCGCGCGGCCATCGAAGCCCTTCAGCCGCGCGACCTCGTCGAGGCCATGCTCGCCGCCCGCATGATCGCCGCGCACCATGCCGCCATGGATGGCTACCAGCGCGCCATGCAGCCCGGCGTCGGCGATGCCGAAGCCGTCCGCCTGCGCAACAACGCCATTGCCGCCGCGCGCTCGTTCGATGCGGCGCTGCGCACGCTGGAAAAGCGCCATCAGCCTCCGGCCGAGACGCCGGCGAAACCACGCAGACAGGCCGCGCCGCCACCGCCCGTTGTGCCCGACGCGGTCGCGCCAATCCCGCACAGGCCGCAGTTCCAGCCGCGCGACAAATCCGGCAACCCGATCCCGCGCTGGCGTTCCGAGGACATGACGATGGCGCAGCGTCGGGCAGCCTACGGCGATCCCGACGATGTCGAACTCCAGGCCATCGCGCTCGCCGAGGAGGCGGCCATGATCGACGCGGAACAGCGCCCCGGCGCGGGCCCGCAGGACGCCAGCGCGCCTGCTCAGCTCTCCAGTTCGCTGTCCCAGTAGAGGTAGTCCCGCCAGCTCTCGTGCAGATAGTTGGGCGGGAAGCCGCGGCCGTTGTCCTGCAGTTCCCAGGTCGTCGGCTGGCGCGGACTGCTGCGCGGGAACATCCGGCACTCGCGCGGCAGGCGCGAGCCCTTGCGCAGATTGCACTCGCCGCACGCGGTCACGACGTTCTCCCAGGTCGTGCGTCCGCCGCGGCTGCGCGGCACGAGGTGGTCGAACGTCAGTTCCTGTGCCGGACAGCGGTCGCCGCAGTACTGGCAGACGAAGGCGTCGCGCAGGAACACGTTGAACCGTGTGAAGGCCGGCCGGCGTGCCGAGGGGATGTAGTCCTTCAGCGCGATCACGCTCGGCAGGCGCATGGTGAGCGAGGGCGAGCGCACCTTGGTCTCGTACTCGGACAGCACCGAGACCCGGTCGAGGAACACCGCCTTCACCGCATCCTGCCAGGACCATAGCGACAGCGGGAAATACGACAGCGGCCGAAAATCCGCGTTCAGCACCAGAGCAGGATAGAATTGGCCACCGTCAGGCAAGCGTCGCTCCCTTGCGTCATGAGCGCAAGCTCTGGGGGCGGAGCTGTCACCGACCCACCAGATATTGTGCGCCGCCGAGAACCTATTCGTTTATCGCAGAGCCGGAAGAATGCCGCAAGCCGAGGCGGTCCGGTTTCACGGCACCATCATACGCCAGCGTCGGCGAACCCCCGCTGCAATGCGAGCGCGCCCATCGCGAGCCCGGTATCGTCGATCCCGTGGCCAAGCCGCGGCACATAGACCGCCTCAACCGGCACACCGGCGGCGCGCAACGCCTGCTCGGCGTCGCGTGAGCGGTGCGCCGGCACCACATCGTCTGCCTCGCCGTGAACCAGCAGCACCGGCGCGTGGTTGGCCAGTTCAGCCGCCAGGCTGTCGGGCGCGATCAGTGCGCCGGAGAATGCCAGGATGGCGCGCGGTGCGACGGCGCGGCGCAGGCCGGTGAACAGGACGGTCATCGCGCCCTGGCTGAACCCCATCAGAGCATATGCGTCGGCCGGTAATCCGAGGCGCGCTAGCTCGGTGTCGATGAACGTATTCAGGAACCCTGCCGCGCGGCGCACGCCTTCCTCCATCACCGCGGGCGAGCGATCGGCGACGCTCCACCACTGCCGGCCGAAACCCGAATCGTGCGCAAACGGCGCGTCCACCGACACGAACAATGCGTCCGGCACGGCGTGCGACCACGTCGGGGCGAGATCGATCAGGTCATGTCCATCCGCGCCCACGCCGTGGCACAACACGACAAGCTGCTTCGGCGTCGCCTTCGAGGCCGGTCCCCAGCGCGGACCATCCAATTCTGCCATGCCCCTCTCCCTTTGTTGCCGCCGGGACTACTCTGCACCGCATCAGCATGTCCATCGTCACACGCTTCGCGCCAAGTCCCACGGGCCATCTGCACCTCGGCCACGCATTCAGTGCGCTGTTCGCCTGGCGCCGGGCGCGCGAGGCGGACGGGCGGTTCCTGCTGCGCCTGGAGGATATCGATCCGGGCCGCTGCCGCCCGGAATTCGCCGACGCTATCCTGGAGGACCTGGCATGGCTGGGCATCGACTGGGATGGCGAGGTCCGGGTGCAGTCTCAGCATCTGGCGGAGTATCGCGCGGTGCTGGATGATCTCGCCGCCCGCGCCCTGCTGTATCCATGCTTCTGCACCCGCGCCGACATCCAGCGCGAAGTGGAACGGTCCGTCGCGGCGCCGCACACGCCAGACGGGACTCCGCTGTATCCCGGGACATGCCGCAACCTGTCACACGATGAGCGGAATGCGCGGATGGGAGCCGGCGAACGTCATGCGCTCCGGCTCGACATGCAGCGCGCATTGGCGAGCATTGATCAGGCGCTGTGCTTCGAGGAGGACGGCGAGGGAACCGTGGCGTGCCGGCCCGAGACGTTCGGCGACGTGGTGCTGGCGCGCAAGGATGCGCCCGCGAGCTATCACCTTTGCGTCACGAATGACGACGCGGCGCAGGGTGTTACCCTGGTCACCAGGGGTGCGGACCTGAAGCCGGCGACGCATCTGCATCGGCTGCTGCAGGTGCTGATGGGCTGGCCGGCGCCCATATACGCGCATCATCTTCTGGTGGCCGACGCCCTGGGTCGTCGGCTGGCGAAACGCGACCGTGCGGCGAGCCTGCGTGAGCTGCGCGCCGAGGGAAAATCTCCGGCGGACGTGCGTGCGCTTGCCGAAGCACAGCAACAAAGGTCACGTCGAACGGTAGATGATCAGTAATGCCAGCAGATCACCCGTCCAGCTGGAGGCAGCCGCCCGACTGCCGAGACGATATCTTCTCGAGTGATTATTGAACGAGCACAATAATGTGCAGTTCAACGATGCTTGCATCGAGCCGGTCGTCGTCCCACGTCAAAAACACGACGGCACGCGAATCCCGAGCCAGATGCCAGCGCTTCCGCGAATTACCAAGGCGGACGGACGGCGGGATGGAAGTGGCAACTTTCCGCGATAAGGTGAACGCGTGATCGGCACAAACGCTTTCATTACGCTCAATATTTGTAGCTATTTGAAGCGAGGATCACGTCATGCGAAATCCAAAGTTCACATCGGCTCGAAGCCGCCTGCTCCCTCTTGCAGCACTGCTCGCGGCAACGTCGCTAGGTGGCTGCGTCGCCTACACGGGTTACCCGTCCGGCTATTACGGCTACAACTATTCCAACGGGTATTATGGCGCAGGTCGGAGCGTCTACGGCTATCCCAGCAACTACGCTGCTTATCCAAGCACCTACAATCAGCGCCCATTATATTCATCAGACTATAACAGTTCGTTCAACACCTACGAGAACAGGGGCGGGGGCAACTGACGGACGCACGCTTCGGCTGAGACCAAGGCTCTGCGATGCGGATTTTGGAGGTAAACATGACAACCATTCTGATTATCGTTGTGCTTTTCATGCTCTTCGGAGGCGGGGGCTACTACGGGTATCGCCGACGCTGGTAGCAACGTAATACGCGCCGTCAATTTGTCGCCCCGGATTGGATTTTCGTAATGCGAGCGACCCAGGCCTACTCGTCATGGCCAGGCTTGGCCCGGCCATCCGTCGTGGCACGGTGCCGCTTCTGATGCCTCTGGGGACAAGCCCGGCCATGACGATGGGCCTGGCGGGCGACGAGGCATGTTCATCGCAGGTGCAATCGCGTCAGCGCCGCGGCTGAGGCGCCACACACTGCCGACAGCGCAGACTCTTGCTCTCTCCCGCGAGCGGACGAGATGAACCCCTCCCAGTCAAAGACCGCGGCGCCCGCAAGCGCACTTCGCCTGAACGGGGGGCGGGTCCGCCTGTGGCCCGTTTGGGCCAGTGCTGCGGACTGCTGCTATAACCGCGGCCCAGACAGGTGATGGAGGCGTCGATGCGACTGGGGGTCATGCTGCCGCTGACCGATATCGGCGGCGAACCGGGCGTGGTGCGGGACTTCGCGCAGGCCGCGGAGGAGATCGGCTACACCAATCTCGGCCTGCCTGATCACGTGCTCGGCGTGAACGTCGCGAGCCGGCCCGACTGGGGGGACCGCAACACCTCTGCCGACCTGTTTCACGACCCCTTCGTGGCCTTTGCGTTTCTCGCCGGCCTGTGCCGGGCGACGACGGAATTTTCCACCCAGGTGCTCATCCTGGCGCAGCGCCAGGCCGTGCTGGTGGCCAAGCAGGCGGCAAGCCTCGACGTGCTGTGCGGCGGGCGCTTTCGCCTCGGCGTTGGCGTGGGCTGGAACCCGACAGAGTTCACCGGCCTCAACGAGAACTTTTCCAACCGCGGTCGGCGGTCTGCTGAGCAGGTGCAGGTGATGCAGGCGCTCTGGGCAGAGCCACACGTCACGTTCAAGGGAAAGTGGCACACAATCGAGGATGCCGGGATCAACCCGCTGCCCGTGAAGCGTACGGTTCCGGTGTGGTTCGGCGGCCACGTGGATCAGACGCTCGAACGCATCGCCAGGCTCGGCGATGGCTGGATCATGAACGCCTACCCGCCAGGCGATGCGGCGGTCGGCGAATTCGCCAAGCTTCGCCGGCTTGCGGAGCAGGCTGGACGCGATCCGGCACGGATCGGCATCGAGGCGTGGACATCCGGCGGCGCCGGCACCGAAGCCGACTGGCGGCAGGAGGCGCAGTTCTGGAAGCGGGCAGGGGTGACGCATTTGACGCTTACCAACACCTTCGCGCGCCGCCACCACAGGCGCATCCCCGGCCGCTCGGTCGCCGAGCATCTGGCCGTGATGCGGCGCTTCCACGACGCGGTGGCCGACGTGTTGTGACCGCTGCGATTGGCTTCCCCTAAGGGCGAATGGTTGATCTCGATCAATGCCAGCCAGGCATCTCCGTGCCACATTAGTCGTTATCTGGCGGAAGGCTGGAGGACGGACATGAATCGGGAAATGGCAGAGATCATTCGCAATCGGAAGCCGCTGACGCTGCCGGCGACCGCGACAGTGCAGGAAGCCTGCAAGCACATGCATGACCAGAAGGTCGGAGCCGTTCTGGTCACCAAGGGCGGGGGCGAACTGCTGGGCATCTTCACCGGGCGCGATGCGGTGCGCCTCGTGGCCGAGGGGAAGGATGGCGCCACACCGCTCCGGCAGGTGATGACCAAGGATCCGCACTGCCTGCCGCCACGCCACACGGCGATTCATGCGCTACGGCTGATGCGTGACGGCGGCTTCCGCCACGTTCCCGTGGTGGAGGAAGGCATGGTGATCGGCATCGTCTCCCGCGGCGATTTTCGCGGGCTCGAGCAGGATCGGCTCGACGAGGAGACCGGCATCTGGGAACGGATGCGGTAGCCACGCACCGTGTGACGGATATCAGCGTTGCTCCATCATTCCGGACAGGCGCTACTCGCGCCGGACAGGCGCTACTCGCGGGACCGCCTGCGCGACAGCAGGCCGGTGAACAGACGGAGCAACTGCATCGCCAGCGCGGAGAAGGCGAGCGTGCTCGCCGCGCTTTCGATTGCCCGCCGTCGCACGGCGAGCGCCTCCAGCTCAACGCGCCCTGGCGACGACCGCGCCGCGAGCAACGCGAGGAAGATCGCCAGCACAAGATCGGCGCCCGCAACGATCAGCGCTGCGTGTCGGGCTTCCCAGGCGAGCCGCAGCCAGAACCACGCGGCTACGTGGGCGAATAACACAGCCCCGGCGAGGAACCCCATGGCGACGATGGCGAATGCCGCCCGGGTCGCCGTCCGCCGGGCCCGCTCGCGGAAGCGCAGGCCCTCCGCCTCCGCCGCGACGCGAGCTAGTCGGAGGGCCCGCATGGATCAGCGCGTCACCCTGCCAAGCACGTATCCGACAGCCGCAGCGATCAGGATCGACAGCAGCGGCTGCTCACGGACCCGGCCGGATACCACCTCGGCCTGGTCGCGCACCTTGCCTGCCGCGCCGTACACCGCGGATTCGGCGCGACCAGCCGCCTCAGCCACCGCCGGCGTCACCCGGTCCTTCATCAGCGCCTCGACCTGTTCCCGCAGACGGGCGATCTGCGATGTCGCGTCTTCTGCCTTGTTCATTGCTGCCTCGGTGAATGTTGCCATGGTCGATCAGTCCTCCATTCCAGATGGTGCAGCCTAGCCGGACTGATGGCGGAATATTGGCCGCGATGACGCGCTTCGCTGCACGCTTGCGCGAGCGGGCGCCTAGTACCCACCATTGCTGAGACGCGAGTCACAGTCTCCGAGCCGTCATGGCCGGGCGTGACCGGCGTGACCCGGCTATCCCTCACGGCACCGTGCTGGACGAGATGGCCGGGTCAAGCCTGGCCATGATGTACTTCGCGTGCCGCGCTGCAACGATTCTGGGTTCTAGGCGACGGGTTCGGGCACCGCGGCTGCACCGTGTGGCACAAGCATAGCGGCGATGGCTTGAAGCACATCCGGGACTGCAGACCCGGGCACGGCCGGGCTGAACAGATAGCCCTGGACCTCCGTGCAGCCGGCCAGGGTGATGGCGGCGAGCTGTTCCGCCGTCTCTACGCCCTCGGCCGTGGTTGCCATGCCGAGCTCGTGGCCCAAGCCGGTCACCGCGCGGACGATCGCACCGCAATCGCGCTTCCTGCACGCATCGCGCACGAAAGACTGATCGATCTTGATGCGGTCGAACGGGAAACGCCGCAGATAGCTCAGCGAGGAATAGCCCGTTCCGAAATCGTCCATGGCAATGCCGACGCCGAGCGCCCGCAACTGGCGCAATGTCGCCAGCGTCGCATCGGTATCCTGCAGCATCACTGTTTCGGTGATCTCCAGCTCCAGCCGATCCGGCGGCAGACCGGCTTCGCACAGTGCCAGGGCGACCGAGGTGACCAGATCCCGGCTCTTGAACTGCGCCGGCGAAAGGTTGACCGCGACCCGCATCTCACCCGGCCAGGACGCCGCGGCGAGGCATGCCTCGCGCAGCGCCCATTCGCCGATCGGCACGATCAGTCCGATCTCTTCGGCGAGAGGGATGAATTGATCGGGCGGCACGGGGCCTCTTTGCGGATGGCGCCAGCGCAGCAACGCCTCGAAGCCGGCCACCGCGCGTGCCCGCAGATCGACGATCGGCTGATAGAACTGTTCAAGTTGCCCGACTGTCAGCGCCTCTCGGAGATCGAGTTCAAGTCGGCGGCGCGCCTGCATCTGCGCGTCCATCTCGGCATGGAACAGCCGATATAAGCCGCGGCCGTCGACTTTCGCGCGATAGAGGGCGAGATCGGCGTTCTTCAGCAACTGGTCAGGGTCCAAGCCGTCCTGGGGTGCGAAGACGATGCCGATGCTGGTGCCGATCACGATCTGGTGTCCCTCGACCATGAACGGTGCGTCGAACAGCCCGATCAGCCGCTCGGCGAGCGCGGTCGCATCGGTAGGCTTGTCGATCGGTTCCTGGATGAACGCGAACTCATCGCCGCCGAGCCGCGCGACCGTATCGGTCTCCCGCGTTTGGCCGAGCAGACGCGTCGCGACTGCTTGCAGCAACGCATCGCCGATCGGATGGCCGAGCGTGTCGTTGACATGCTTGAACTGATCGAGATCAAGGCACAGCAGCGCCAGGCGTTGCCCGCGTCGCGCATGGGCGACCGCCCGCTCGAGGGTCTCATGGAACAGTACGCGGTTCGGCAGGTCGGTCAGCGCATCATGACGCGCCAGATGCGCGATCCTGTCCTCCGCGCAGCGGCGTTCGGTGATTTCCTCGAAGGTGGTGAGCCAGCCTTCCTCCATCGGCCGATGGGTCACCGTGAAGGCACGGCCATTGGCCAGCTCCCACGTAACCGTCGACGACGCATTGCGGCTGATCATCGTGACCCTGCGCTCGCGGACTTCGCGCATCTCATCCGCGGTGACGCTGCCGGTCGTGACGATGCGCTCCGTCAAGTCATTGTAAGGCATGCCTGGCAGAAGCTCGCCGTTCGGGACGTCAAACAGTTCGCAGAACCGGCGATTGACGACCAGCAGCTGGCCGGCATGATCGAACATGAGCAAGCCCTGCACCATGTTGTTCAGGGCCGTGTCGAACCGGAGACAATGCGAATGCAGTTCTCGCCCAGCGCGCTCCCGCTGCTGTGACAGATGAAGCTCGGACATTGCAGCGGCCTGCGCAGCTTCGGCTCGCATTTGCGCGGCGTTGGCCGCCTCGAGTTTTTCATAGGTGCCCAAATGACGAACGCCGAGTAGATGATGCCCGGCGATGAACAGTTCCAGCAGCAGGACGGCGCCAGACAGCAGCCTTGCTTCACCGCGCCAGCCCGCGAGCGCGGCATCCACAGTGGTAGCGGCAGTGATGATGAGAGGGTAATGGGCGCTAGACTGAGGCGCGATCAGCCGCTCGCTGCCGTCGAACAGGCTTTGTTCATGGATGACGCCGCCATCGACCATAGCGACGGTTCGCCGATTCGCCTCGGCTTCGTCACCGTTCTGGCTGCCGGCGGGTTTGATGCGGGGATAGCGCACCAGAAGCCCCCCATCGCGTCGCCACAGGGTGAATGAGCGTTCGCCGTGCAGCGAAATTCGCCCGAACAACTGCTCGAAATACGCCAGCCGCAGACCGTAGTTCACGATGCCGACAAATCGGCCATCCGATGCGGTGAATTTCCGCGAGAACAGGACGACCCATTCGCCATTGGCCCAGGTCTGCACGGGGGAACTGATGAATGAGGCGGCGGCCGGGTCTGCGACAAAGGCCGCGAAGGATCGCTCGTCGCCCAGTGGAAGCACCGGCAGTGGCCATGTGCGGGTGACATTCACGATCCGGCCGCGCAGGTCGATCAACGCGAGCGCGTCGGTCTGCGGCAGACCAACCAGCAGATCATTCAGGTTCCGATGTGCGACGAACGCATCGATCTGCTCGGCGAACCTGTCGGGCGTGTCGATGCCGGCTTCGCGCATTCGATCGATCAAGCCGAGCTGAACCAGCTCCACGGTTTGAAACACACGATCGGTCTCCTCGGACAGCACGAGCGCAAGGTTCTTCATCGCCTGCCCGGCATTCAAGATGCTTTCGCGACGCAGCTCCTGGGCAAGCAGAAGCGCGCTGCCGGCGACCACAAGGCCAATCAACAGGCCGCAGGCTACCAGTATGTATCGGGCGCGCGCATGACCGATGAAGGCGGCGAGCCTTCCGATGCGAGACAGCATGACCTGCTTTCCATCCAGGAGCAGGTACTTAGCCTGAAGCCCTGAAACCGAGGTTAACGCGGCCCGTCGCCGACCCACTCGTCCTGGTTGGGATGGCCGGGACACGCCCGGCCATGACGTGAGAAGCGTCCCGTCGCTGGCCCTCGCGCTACTCCGCGGCCGGCTGTTCCAGACTGAGCAACGAGCGCCCGCGCGTCTCCGGCAACATGAACAGGGCTACGATCATGATGCCGTAGGCCGCCATGCTGAACAGCGCGATCGCCGGTCCGAGGCCGAGCCGAGTGGCAAGGAAGCCCACCAGTGCGGGAAACAGTGCGCCGATGCCGCGGCCGGCGTTGTAGCAGAAGCCCTGGCCTGTGCCGCGCACCGCCGTGGGGTAGAGTTCGGTCATGAACGAGCCCATCGGCGAGAACATGATCAGCGAGACGTAGCCAAGCACGAAGCCGACCGGCATGAACCACGCGTTGCTGATCGGTGCGAACAGATAGACCAGCGTCAGCACGACCGAGGCGACGGCGGACAGCATGAAGGTGTTCTTCCGCCCGATCCCGTCCGCCAGATATGCGCCGGTAACGAAACCGAAGAATGCGCCGAGGATCAGAACAAGTGTGTAGCCGCCGGTGCCGACCGCCGAGATGCCGCGCACGGTTTTCAGGTAGGTGGGCAGCCAGACGCCCAGTGCGTAGCCGCCGCCCTGCGCACCCGCGACCATCATGACGACCCGCCAAGTGACAGTGAGATATGGCGGCCTAAGCGTCGAGAAGATGTGCATGAATCCCGCCGGCGCCTGACGGTTGCGGCGGATTTCGGGTTCCTCGATGAAGCGGCGGATCCAGATCACCAGCGCCGCCGGCGCAAGCCCGATCCAGAACAGGCTGCGCCAAGCGTACTCTTCCGGCAGTATGGCGATCAGCAGCGTGTAGAGTAGCGCCGCGGCGCCCCAGCCGACTGCCCAGCCGGTTTGCACCAGCCCGACCGCGCGCCCGCGGTAGCGGTCCTGGACCACTTCGCCGATCAGCACCGCGCCGGCCGCCCATTCGCCGCCGAAGCCGAGGCCCTGCAGCGCGCGGAAGATGAAAAGCTGGGTAAAATCCTGGGCGAAGCCGCACAGGAAGGTGAAGAAGGCGTACCACACGATGGTGATCTGCAGCACCTTCACGCGGCCCCAGCGGTCCGACAGGGCGCCGGCGAGCCAGCCGCCGAACGCGGACACCAGCAGCGTGATGGTGCCGAGTATGCCGGCCTGTCCGGTGGAGATGTGCCATAGCCCGAGCAGGCTGGGGATCACGAAAGAGAAGATCTGCACGTCGAGCGCATCGAGCGACCAGCCGCCGAAGCAGGCAAGCATGGTGCGGCGTTCGCGCGCGGTCAGATCGTAGAGCCATGCGAACATGACGAACCTTCCCCCGATTATTCTGCGCCGCATCTTGGAATGCGGCCGGACGGTCGATCAAGTTCAGGCTGCTATCGTGGGTTCTGTCGAGTCTACTCCGATGCGTCTGTGCGGATGCGGGCACCGCGGCGGGTCACCAGGACGTTACGCCGGGTGACCCGCCGTCGAGACCGAGGCGCAGTCAGATCACGTGGAAGAGATACAGCAGGATGATGACGGGGATCGGAATTCCGAGAACCCAAAGCAATATGCCGCGCATGATAAACCTCGATCGTTGAAAGCAACCGAACGCAGTTGGGCGGCGATAAATGGCGGTTCGATGGCAAGCAGATCACACATCGGTGCCTACAGACGCACGCGCACGCCGGCGAGGAATGACGCGCCCGGCGTCTGGAAGCCGTTCACCGGCTCGAAGCGCGAATTGAATATGTTGTAGCCGGTGGCATAGAGCTGCACGTGCGGCGCCACGTCGTAGGTGACGGTCAGGTTGGCGATCAGCCCGTGCTGCGATGTGCCCACATTGGTGCTGAAGCCGTTGTTGTCGATCAGGAAGTCCTGGAACGCCCCGGTCAGCAGCAGTTCGGGTGCGATGGTCAGGCCCGGCAGCGGCGTGATCGTTGCATTGAGCGACGCCGTGTTCTGCGGCCGGCGCAGCAGCCGGCTGCCGTTGTCGGCATCCTGTGCGTCGGTGAACGTATATGTGGCGTCGAGCGTCATCCATTGGAACAGACGCACGGTCAGCGACGTCTCGACGCCCTGGATATGCGCGGACCCGATGTTCACCTGCGTCTCTATCGGCACGAATTGCTCGACGATCAGGTTTTGGATCTGCTCGTTGAAGTAGGTCGCGCCGAAGCTGATGCCGTCGGCGCGCCCGAAGACCGGCAGATCGGTGATGAAGCCGGCCTCCCAGCCCTGAGCGGTCTCCGGCTGCAGGTTGGGATTGCCCCTGAAGCCGGTTGAATCGAAGCCGAACCGGTCAAACAGGGTGGGCGCGCGGAATGCGGTGCCGTAGGCGGCCTTGAAGTGCGTGAGAACCTCCGGCACGTCCAGCACCGCGCCGAGCCGCCATGTGAACGGCGAGTCGTTCAGCACGACATCCTGGCGCACCTGCCCGGTCAGCGTCACGCGCTGCCACAGCGTCGTCTGAATGCCCGCATAGCCGGAATTCGTCGTCATCGATGCGTTCGCGTTCTGCGCGAACGGGAACCCGCCGGATACGGAATTCGCCTTCACATTCGCCGTGTCGCCGATGTATTCGTAGCCGAACGTCAGATCGGTCGCCGTCAGCACGCTCGACGTGAACAGGTCGTTGAGATGGACCGTGTTGTTCCACTGGATATCGGTCCGATAGCCGTGAAAGCGGTTGTCCTCGGCTGCCTGGTTCGGATCAAGCGGGTTCAGCAATTGTCGGAACTGCCTGTCGTCCTGTAGGCGGCCGACAAAGACACCGGTTTCAAAAGTTCCGTCGAACAGCTTCGAGGTGATGCCGACGCGTCCCAGCAACGTGTCGTCCGTGCCGGTGGCGTTGGCATCGTCGAAGGTCGGATCGCCGAGGTTGTTGAAGCCGAATTTCGCGGACCGTCCGCGCAGCAGCAGCGACACACGCGTGCCGTCCACCGGTGTGTACCCAAGGTTGATCGTCAGGAGGCGATCGCGAAAACCCTGCGGCACGCCGGTGAAGATCGACATGCGCTGCGGCGTCGAATCGAAGCCGCGCTGCGATTGGGATTCGAAGGTCAGCGAGTAGTCCACCGGTCCCTCGATGCCCGAACCGTTCAGGATGCCGCGCACCTGCGCCGGGTAGCCGCCGGCGAGATCGCCGGTGAAGTGGAAACCCTGCTCGTGGCCCGTGCGCATGATCAGATTGATGACCCCGCCGATGGCCCCCGAGCCATACAGTGCGGCCATCGGTCCGCGGATGATCTCGATCCGCTCGACATCGCCCAGCGTATCGACGCCGAAGTTGAACTGTGCGCCGGGATCCGACGGATCGTTCATCGGCATGCCGTCGATCAGCACCAGCACCTGATCGGAGTTGGTGCCCCGCACGAACACGCTCGCCACGCCGCCCGCGCCGCCCGACTGGCTGACACGGATGCCGGGGACCGCCGACAGCGCTTCGGCCAATGTGTTGTAGCCGCGTTCCTCGATGGTCTGGCGATCGATCACCGACACGCCGGCCGGTATGTCCAAAATCGGCGTCGGGACACGCGTGGCGGTGACGACGAGCTCCGGTGTAGGTGTGTCGGGGTCGGCGGCGTGTGCGGGGGTGAAGGCCACCATTATGACAGTCGTCATTCCCGCGAAAGCGGGAACCCAGTGAGCGCCTCCACGAGCTGCGTGCGTGGGCCTGGGTCCCCGCTTTCGCGGGGATGACGAGTGAGAGTGGATCCGGTTCATGCGGGTCCTCCGTCATTGATTGACGACAGCCCGCCTGCGGGTTCACCCCCGCTGCACCGGTACACCCCGCCCGCCGCGCGCGTGCAGTCTCGACGCCGGCCGGTCTCCTGGCTCGCGGGTCTTCGCCAATTCCCGCCTTCTCGCCTTGCGGCAATGGCATTCCGGGAACCGACCATTGCCCCCGGGCTTGATCCGGGGGTCGCCGCGCACAGTTGCGGGGGCAGCAGCCTTGCCCTCGGGCTTGACCCGAGGGTCTAGCTTTCCCGTTTCAGCCCTTGCGGGCCACCGGCGTCTGGACCCAGACTAACGCGTCCTGAAGAGCACGCAATGATCCCGCGCATCGATTTCGAACCAAACGCCACCGCGCCGCTGGATGGCATCCGCGTCGTCGATCTGTCGCGCCTGGTCGCCGGCAACATGGTGAGCCTGCAACTGGCGGATCAGGGCGCAGAGGTGATCAAGATCGAGGACCCGCGGACCGGCGATCCGTTGCGGGCCTGGCGTGTGAAGGGGCTGAGTCTGCACTGGAAGGTCTATGCACGGAACAAGAAGAGCCTCGCGTTGAATCTGCGCCCGCAGGCCGGCCGTGACGCGCTGCTGGACCTGCTCGCGCAGAGCCATGTGCTGATCGAGAATTTCCGGCCGGGCACGCTGGAGGAGATGGGCCTCGGCCCCGACGTGCTGCACGCGCGCAATCCAAAGCTGATCATCGTGCGCATCACCGGCTTCGGCCAGGACGGGCCGTATCGCGACCGGCCGGGCTTCGGCACGCTGGTGGAGGCGATGTCCGGCTTTGCATCGAAGAACGGCTACGGCGACCGCCCGCCCGTGCTGCCGCCGCTGGCGCTGGCCGACATGGTCGCCGGGCTGTATGGCGCCTACGCGGTCATGATCGCATTGCGCGTGGTCGAGCGCGGCGGCAAGGGACAGATCATCGACCTTCCGCTGCTCGATCCGATCATTTCCATCCTTGGCCCCGAGGCGGCGACGTTTCGCGTGTCGGGCGAGAAGCCGCAGCGCACCGGCAGCCGTTCGCTCACCACGTCGCCGCGCAATGTGTATGCCACGAGCGATGGTCGGTACATCGCCATCTCGGCGTCGATCCAGGCGATGGCCGAACGCGTGTTCCGCGCCATCGGCAAGCCGGAGATGATCGACGATCCACGCTTCCGCACCAACACCGATCGCGTGCGGCACATCGATGAATGCGACGGCGCGGTGGCGGAGTTCATCGCGGCACGGACACTGGACGAGAACATGGCGATCTTCCAGGCGGCCGAAGTTACCGCCACGCCGGTCTATGAGATCGACCAACTGATTGCCGATGAGCATGTCCAGGCGCGCGGCATCATCGTCGAGGCGCCTGATGAGGAAGCGGGCTCCGTGCTGATGCACAACGTGATCCCGCGCCTGTCGGACACACCCGGCAAGCTGCGCCATCCCGCGCCGACGCTCGGCCAGCACTCGCGTGAGTTGCTTGGCGCGATCGGCTATTCTTCCGAACGCATCGCCGCGCTGGCGGCGGATGGTGTCGTCAAGCTGGGCTGATAGGAGACCACAACATGGCCGTCGTCGAAACCGAGCGCCACGGGCAGATACTCGTGGTGCGCATGAACCGGCCCGAGCGGCTCAACGCACTCAACCACGAGATGCGCACGCAGCTTGCCGAGACCTGGACCGAGTTCCGCCACAGCGACGAGCTCGAGGTCGCCATCTTCACCGGTGCCGGCCGCGCGTTCTGCGCCGGCGAGGACATGAAGGAGTCGCTGCGGGACGGCGCGCCAGGCGGACGCCGCCCGGCCATCGAAGACCCGTTCATGTCGCGGCGCACTGGAAAAGCCCGTCATCGCCGCGGTCAACGGCTTTGCCATGGGCGGCGGCTTCATGCTGGTCGAACGCACCGACCTGCGCGTGGCCGCGCGCGGCGCGATCTTCGAGGTGTCGGAGGCCAAGCGCTGGCTGCTCGGCGGCTACAACCACGGGCACATCGCCAACGTGCCCTATCCGATCGCCATGGAGATGGCGCTTGGATTCCGCTTCACCGCCGAGCGCTTTTTCGACGTTGGCTTCCTGAACCGCCTCGTCGAACCCGACGAACTGATGCCGAGCGCGCTTGCCATGGCCGAGCATCTGCTGACACTGCCGCCGGCCTCGCGGGTCAACACGGTGCACATGATGCGCCAGATGCGTCCGGCGCCGGCGGCCGAGTTGCAGCGTCTGGCGATTGCGCTGCACGAGCACGGCGCCAAGAGCGACCTGATGGAATCGCGCGCGGCGTTCGCCGAGAAGCGCGCGCCCCGGTTCAAGGGATGGGACGACCCGCAGGATCGTTTCCGTCTGCCGACACTGGATACGCTCGAAGGACTGACCATGAGCACGCACGACCCGGTCCGCTTCGTCGCCAAGAACATGCGGGTCGATCTACGGCTGATCGCCGAGATGATCGCACCCGGTGCGCGCGTGCTCGACATCGGCTGCGGCGACGGCATGCTGATCGACCACCTGTTCCGTACCAAGGGTTGCGACGCCCGCGGCATCGAGATCGACATGGCCGAGGTGACGCGTGCGGTGGCGCATGGGCTGCCGGTGATGCATGGCGATGCCGACACCGACCTGGCGCACTATCCGGACAGTGCGTTCGACTACGTGGTGCTGTCGCGCACGCTGCAGGCGGTGGAGCGGCCGCGCGCGGTGCTGGGCCAGATGCTGCGCATCGGCACGCGCGCGATTGTCAGCTTCCCGAATTTCGGCCACTGGCAGTTGCGCTGGCAGTTGTTCAGCACCGGGCGCATGCCGATGACCAAGACGTGGGATCGGCCGTGGTACGAGACGCCCAACATCCATCCCTGCACGATCCACGACTTCTTCGATCTATGCGCGCATGAGGGCTACCTGGTGGAAAGCTGGCTGGCACCAGACGATGAAGGTGGGCGGACGCCTTGGCGGCGCTTCCCACGCCTGGCGAACCTGTTCGGCGAACAGGGGCTGTTCCTGCTGCGGCGCGCGTGATGGGTGGTTCCCCGGATCAAGTCCCATGGGCGCTAAAGTAGCGTGATGTCGGCAGTCCTACCGCCGGCGTCATGGCCGGGCCCACGGGTCGGGCGAAAGGCTCGCCCGAGGACAGGCTCCGGCCAGCCATCCACGACTTTGGTGCGAGGAAAAACCGCAAGACGTGGGTGGCCGGGACAAGCCCGGCCACGACACCCAGAGGAAAGCCGGCCGTGATGGCGCCGATGTTAGCGCCTATGGGATCAAGTCCGGGGGATACCTATCCTACAGATATTTCGCCGGCCGGATCATCGCGCGCCACATATGCGCAACCGGACTGTTGTCGAAGCCGAGCCCCTGTTCCGGCTGACGGAAATTGCGGCCGATCACATCGGTGAACTCTTCCAGTTCGACCTTCGCATCCGGGTCGAACGAGTAGATGTCGTGGACCGTGATCATCCGACCCGACATGTACCATTTGTGGTTGCGCATCCGCTGGTAGTCTTGCTCGACATAGGGGTCGGGGCGGTAATCGGCGCCGAAGGTCTTGACGTAGGATTGCGGATATTCGTAGCCGACCGACGGATCGGGATAGAAGCGCAGCACCTGGTGCGCGCGGATCGCCCAGGTGACCTCCTCGTCCACATAGGGCTCGACCAGTTGCGCGCCCCAGTAGCCGTGGTCGCCGCGGATGAAGCCGATCGTCGAGATGTCGTGCAGCAGGCAGGCGAGCACCATGTTCTCCGGCAATCCGGCATTGACCGCGTGCTTTGCGCTCTGCAGCAGATGCGCGGCGGGGCCGAAGCGGTATTTGAAGAAGTCCATCAGGGTCGGTTTCTCCGGCATCGGCGGCAGGCGCGGATCGTCGCCCATCAGCACGCGCGCGTTGGGATTGCCGGCCATCAGCTTGGCGGCGTTCGGTGGCGGGCCCATGTCGCCTTCGGCCATGCTGTAGAGGCGCGACTTGATGACGATGTAGTCGAGCTCGCGGCTCATTTTCTCTTCGAGCGCGTCGGCGCGCTGGGAAAGGGTCATCGTGTCGCTCATCCGTTTTCTCCTTGACGGCCGGGCATTCGCGGAAGCCTAGCAGAATCGCGCTCGATCGCGTCGATTGGGGGCAGGCTGACGACATCGGGATCAGTAATAGCCGCTCCCGCCGTTGACGTGGATCGTCTGGCCGGTGATGAAGCCGCCGTCGTCACTGACCAGGAACAGGCACGTGGCGGCGATCTCGTCCACCGTCCCCTGACGCCCCAGTGGAATGCCGGCCGCGTTCGGCGTCCGCCCCTGATACCATTCGGGATTCGCGCGCATGGTATCGATGCTGCCCGGCGAAACAACGTTGACCCGGATGTTGTGCGGGGCGAACTCCGAGGCCAGTCCACGCGCGAACCCGACAAGGCCCATCTTGGCCGCGGAGACATGTGCCCGTCCGCTCCCGCCGACGAAGGCGCCTTCGCCGGTGAAGAACAGGATGCGGCCGTAACGGTTCTTGACCATCAACTCGATGACCGCGCGCGTGAGGTACACCGCGCCGTCGAGGACGACCCCCCTGACCGCTTCCCAATCCTGCGCCGTCAGTTCCGTGAAGGGCTTGTGCGGCCGGATGGCGGCATTGTTGATCAGGATGTCGACGCGGCCGAACTCGGACGAGTGCCCGCGCCGCCATCGCCTCGACCTGATCCTTCCTGGCGACGTCGGCGACAACGGCGAGCGCCTTGACCCCTATCCCCTGGGCTTCGCGCACGACGGCATCGGCCTCGGCCTGGTTCGTGCGGGCGTTGACGACGACATGCGCGCCTTCCGCGGCCAGCTTCAGCACCGTCGCGCGGCCGATATTGCGGCCGGAGCCGGTTACCAAGGCGACCTTACCCTCAAGCTTCCCCATGAACGTGCTCCATAACGACAAAGGACCCGCGGATGACCCATATCCGACATCAAACCTGCCGCCGGCGGTCAATGGCAAGTCCCACCCGTTGCAGGCGGCAGCATCCTACAACGCACTGGCCGTCGGCAGGCGGTTACGGCAGCCGCGGGGCCGAGCACGGCCATCTGAGCAACGTCCGGAAATGCGAGTCCAACATCCGTGTATCATCCTCGATCGAAGGCTAGCTTCTCGGCGTGAATTACCCGTGTTGTTCGCCCAGAAATCCAAATGCCCAACCTGGCGACAAGGTCCGATATGAAAGCCGCGACGGCCGCCGGGCCTAATACCAGGCGCCGCTACTGCTGACTCTCGCCGCCGCTCTTACGTCGTCATGGCCGGGCTTGTCCCGGCCATCCACGACTTTGCTGGGGCAATCGAAGACGTAGATGGCCGGGACAAGCCCGGCCATGACGAAAGGGACGAGCTGTGACAGAAGGTCATTGGTTCGGGCCGCGCCCCGCTCCGCACGCTGGCGATCGCGTTTTTCAGCACCTGTACGATCGCCTCACCCGTCACGCCGCGCGCCGGGCATTAGTCGAACCTTCAGGCAAGGCCATCATGTTTCGCGGATCCCCCGCAACTTACCCATCGCGAGGCGTGCGATCGCTGTCGGCGCCTGGTCGGGGATCGCGAAGACCGAGCTGACGTTGATCTCGCACAGGACGTAGCTGTCCTCGCCCGATCCGGTGCGTGGTCCATAAAGAAAGTCGGCGTCCCAGATGATCGGAAGCGACGCGGCATCGATGCGTAGGACCTCCATCATCTGCGGCGTCCACTCGGCTTCCATCTTTATCCTGAGCGCCTGAAACGGCTCCGCATCCGCTCCGTGCATGATGCGCGGACCCGGCTGTGCGGCGGGGGAATCCGGGCCTTCGGGCGGCGGCGGTATCAGCGCCTTGATGAATTGGTGGCCAAAGCCGACAACCTTGTCGGCACCCATGTAGCAGCGGATCATGCCGTCGGGCAGACGCGGCTGAAACGGCTGATCCACGATGCAGCCATCGGCTGTGAGGTACGCCTCGCAGCGCGTCATGAATGACCCAAGCGGCATCGCTTCGACCACGCTTCCTCGGCGCGCATGCAGCACGTGTACGATGCTCGCCTCGCCGACTGGCTCGGACGCCAGTTCGACCTTCCAAACCCCTTGGCCGCCATTGCCACGGTTCTGCTTGATGACCCGCGGGCCCGCCGCTTGAAGCCGCGACGGAAACGCGTCGCGGAACGCGGCCGGCGTGCGGTACAGATGGGTGTCGGTTCCCCAGCCAAGATGCTTCGTGCGATGCAGGACCTCTTTCACGCCCATCTTGAGGATCACGTCGGGATGCGCGCTGACCCAGGGGCCTCGCGAGGCCACATCACGCAGCATCGCGTCGAGCACCGTCCGTGTCTGCCCGTCGTGGATCGGATCGACCCACACCAGCACGCCATCGGTCGCCAAGAGCTGGTCGCGCACCTCGCCGGCAAAATCATCGGCGTAGACCGCGGGTTCCGCCTGGATGCCAAGCGCGGCCAATTCCTCGAAGACGCGATGAAAGCGGTTGTTCTGCGGTGTCGCGGCGCGCCTTGCCTCACGGTCGCCGCGCCAGAGAATCGCGATCCTGTGCTTTTCCATACTGGCCATATTGCCTCCCTGGGTCACCCTCCTCAGCTGGCGACCAGGTTTGGATATATATGAACCTATGGATGATACAAGTGTTTCACGGCTCATTATGCGTCGGTCTTGGCCGCGCCGGTCAGTGTCTCAGCCGCCCGTCCCACCCGTTCCCCGCAGCTCCCCGCTCCGCACGCTGGCAATCGCGTTGTTCAGGATCTGCACGATCGCCTCATCGGCGACGCTGCGCGCCAGCAGCGCCAGCGAGCCACCCAGCAGCGCCGAGGCGATCGACAGTGCGTCGATGTTCTGCCCGACCATGTACTCGATCGCCTTGTCCACCACCGCGCCCGCGTGGCCCAGATCTTCCGGCGGCTGTTCATCGGTCATCGCCTGCTTCTCCCTATGCGCGGGGCACCCGCCCCTGGGTTCCCGCCTTCGCGGGAATGACGAATTGAGCATGTATCAATCCGCAATCTCGGATTCCGCTTCGGTCTCCTGCTCGGCCTGCAGCGCCCACATCCGTGCATACAGCCCGTCGCGCGCCAGCAGCGCCGCATGGCGGCCGCGCTCCGCCACGCGGCCGTCGCGCAGCACGATGATCTCGTCCGCATCCACCACGGTGGACAACCGATGCGCAATCACCAGCGTGGTGCGATCCCGCGCCACCGCACGCAGCGCCGCCTGGATGTCCTGCTCCGTCCCCGTATCCAGCGCGCTCGTCGCCTCATCCAGAATCAGGATGCGGGGGTCCTTCAGGATGGTGCGCGCGATCGCCACGCGCTGCTTCTCGCCGCCCGACAGCTTCAGCCCGCGCTCGCCCACCCGCGTGTCATACCCCTCCGGCAGGCTCGCGACGAAGTCGTGCACCTGCGCCAGGCGCGCGGCATGCTCGATCTCGTCCTGCGTCGCACCGGGCCGGCCGTAGGCGATGTTGTAGCGGATCGTGTCGTTGAACAGCACGGTGTCCTGCGGCACCACGCCGATCGCCGCGCGCAGGCTCTCCTGGCGCACGTCGCGGATGTCCTGGCCGTCGATCAGGATGCGGCCGCCGGTCACGTCGTAGAAGCGGAACAGCAGCCGGCTGATGGTGGACTTTCCCGCCCCCGTCGCACCGACGATGGCAAGCCGCCCACCCGCGGGCACGGTGAAATCGACGCCCTTGAGGATCTCGCGATCCGGCCGATAGCCGAACCGCACGTCCTCGAACCGCACCTCGCCCGCCGGCCCGTCGGTCAGGTGCGCCGCCAGCGCCGTGGCGCCCGGCCGATCGGCGATCTCCTGCTGCCTCGTCGAGCAGACGGAACATCTGCTCCATATCGACGATGCCCTGCCGGATCGTCATGTAGACCATGCCGAGGAACCCCAGCGGCTGATAAAGCTGCATCAGGTAGGTGTTCACCAGCACGAACTGGCCGACCGTCATCGCGCCCGCGCCAACTTCGCGTGCCGCCATCAGCATGATCAGCGTCAGCCCCGCGGCGATGATGAAGGCCTGGCCGATGTTCAGATAATTCAACGAGACCTGCACGCGCACGGCCGCCCGCTCATACCGCGCCAACGCGGCGTCGTAGCGCTCCGCCTCGTGTGGCTCGTTGCCGAAGTACTTCACCGTCTCGAAGTTGAGCAGGCTGTCCAGCGCCTTCGTGCTGGCGTCGTTGTCGGTGTCGTTCATGGTGCGGCGGATGCGGGCGCGCCAACCGGCAAAGGTCATGGTGAAAAGCGCATAGCTCGCCACCGCGGCGAAGGTGATCGCGGCGAACCGCCAGTCGAACAGATGCCAGATGATGCCGGTGACCAGCAGCAGCTCGATCACCGTCGGCACCACGTTGAACACCGCGAGCCGCAGCACCGACTGGATGCCCGCCATGCCGCGATCGAGTGCGCGGGCCAACCCGCCCGTCTGCCGATCGAGATGAAAGCGCAGGCTCAGCGCATGCAGATGGCGGAAGGTGCGCAACGCGGCCACGCGCACGGCGCGCTGCTGCACCTTGGCGAACAGCGCGTCGCGCAGTTCGCCGGATGCGGCCGAGCCCACGCGCAGCAGCCCGTAGGCGATCACCAGCGCCATCGGGATTGCCAGCATCGCGGTGGCATCCTTCGGCGCCAGCGCATCGACGATGCGGCCATAGACGATGGGGACGTAGACCGTCGCCACCTTGGCGAGCAGCAGCAGGCCCATCGCCACGACGACCCTGACCTTGGCGCCGGTATCGTCCTTCGGCCACAGGAACGGCAGCATCGAGCGGACCGTCGCCAGACTGGAGCGCTGCATTCGTGGCAGCGTGATTGTGGCTGCTTCCTCCTGTCGGGTTCGTCTCATTCCCGGTCATGTGGCATGCAGGGGCAAAGTTTGAAAGGCGAGGCCATGGCCAGCGGGGCGACAGAGACCGGCTTCCTTCACCACCTTCGCACCTGCAACAATGCGCGCCTGCCCGGCGACCGCCTGCCGTTCCGCGATCGGCTCGGCCCAGGTCGGCTGGGTGAAGCCGGCGCTCGCCGCGGCGCTGGCGAAATTCCCCGGGATCAGCGCCGACGCCGCCGGCATCACCCTGACGGATGGCGCGCGACTGCGCGAGATTGCCCGCCAGCTGGTCGAGGACGGCTATTTTCGCTGGCGACGCGAGGATTTCGATATCCGCGCCTCACCCGATGGGGAGGTGCTGGCTCGGCTCGATCGCGGCGCGTTGCCCAGCTTTGGCGTCGTGGCGGAGGGCGTGCACGTCAACGGCCTGGTCCGCCGCTCCGATGGAGTCCATGTGTGGGTCGCCCGCCGCGCCGCCGACAAGCAGCTCGATCCCGGCAAGCTCGACCACATTGTGGCCGGCGGCGTGCCGGCCGGCCTGACCCCGGCGGAGACACTGGTGAAGGAGGCCGAGGAGGAAGCCGCTATCCCCGCCTCATTGGCGCGTCAGGCTGTTCCGGTTGCGCTCATCGCCTACGCCATGGAACGCCCCGAGGGTCTCCGGCGTGACCGCCTGCACTGTTACGATCTCGATCTGCCGGACGACTTCAAGCCCAGCGCGGCGGACGGCGAGGTGGAGGCGTTCGAGCTGTGGCCGATTGCGCGGGTCGTCCAGACGGTCCGCGACACGGACAGGTTCAAGTTCAACGTCAACCTGGTGCTGATCGACCTGTTCTTGCGCGAGGGCCTGATCGTCGGGCGCGAGGCTGAGGAATTGCGCGCCGGGCTCCGCGGGGGAACGGCCTAGGCTCAGCACTTGTGGGGTTGCGGCGCCAGGTCCGTCATCTTCGCGTCCATCACGAAGTCGCCGAAGTCCATCTGCAGGTTGTCGGCCACGCCATTCTCCCAATAGCGCATGCCCACCTGGTAGCTTGGCACCTCGCTCTTGGTGTTCCGATCGAAGAAGGCCAGGCGGACACGTGTGCTGGGGAGCTCCGACAGCAGCGGGAACTTGCTGGCCTCGGGCTTTTTCCAGTCGAGCACGACGACAGAGCTGTCCTCCGCCCCCGAATCGTCGGTGCCGTCGAACAGCGGCAGCGCGAGGAACTTCTTGCCGGACTGTGCGCCGGCCAGGATCGCCGACGTGTGCGCCATCGGGAACAGCGTGCCGGGCGGCAGCGGCTTGGTGGTATCCTCGGGAACGGTGTAGTGCGCCTCGCCTGGACCGCCGGCGCGCTCCAGCTTGGCGTCCCCGTCTGTCTGGCTGGTGACCGCGGTGTCGGTCGTCTGCTTCATGTGGAAGCGGAACTTGAGCCCGTCCTTCGCTTCCCACGTGGCATAGTCGGACACCATCTTGACGTCCTGGCCGTCGGTATTCGTCAGCGTCATGGACAGGCGCTGGCGCACCGCCCAGCCGTCGCAGGCGTCGATCACTTCGTAGCCCATCGTGCCGCTGGCGGCGACAACATCGCCGCCACGGCTGGTGCTCAGAGTCAGCGTGTAGATCGCCCTGTGGGCAGCCAGTGCCGCGTTCAGCCCGCCCGCATGCGCGGGAGCGACCGAGACGGCAGTGGAGCTGCAAAGGGCCAGGGCGGCTGCCACTACGGCAGGAAAGCGCATGAGGTGTCTCCGCTTGCGGGTCAGCGCCGAACATAGGGAGACGGGCGGCGATGCGCCAGCGAGCAAGAGTTGCCGTGCGTATCCGCCCCGTTCACCCCAAATGCGAACAGAGCCCGACCTGCCTGTCCAGTGCCGCTGCGACGCGGGCGATGACAGGCGCCCACTCGCCGGGTCGGGTCTGGCGGAAGATGCGCAGGCTTGGATACCACGGGCTGTCGTCGCGTCCGCTCAGCCAGCGCCAGCAATTGTCGTAGCGGTCGAGCAGGAAAACCGGCTTTCCCATCGCGCCGGCCAGATGCACGACCGATGTGTCCACGCTGATCACAAGGTCCAGATTGGCGACGATGGCGGCGGTGTCGGCGAAATCCCGCACCTCGGCCATGACGTCGTGCAGATCGAACGCTCCGGCCCGCGTCCGTGCCTCGGGCGCCGCGCCGCCCTTTTGCAAGCTTACGAACTGTACGCCGGACACAGCGGCCAGCGGCGCCAACGTGGCCAGACCTGTGCTGCGGCGCTGATCGAGCCCGACGAAGCCCGGCAGCCAGGGCCGCGCCTGGCCCGCCCATACCAGGCCCACGCGCAACGCCTGCGTCGCCGGCAGTCGCCGCGCCCAATGGGCCACGAGTGCCGGATCGGCGACGAGATACGGCACCGCGCACGGAATGGTCTCCAGCGTCGTCTCGAACGCGCGCGGAAGACCATTGAACGAGCAGTGGAAGTCATACCGTGGAACCGGTGCATCGCCGTCGGGGACATCGGTCACGCCGGGAACCGTCCGCATCAGCCGCGTCAGTTCAGGCGGCACGGCGACAGCAACATGCGCGCCGCGTTCGGCGAGCAACGGCAGATAGCGGAGGAACTGCAGCGTGTCGCCAAGTCCTTCCTCCTGGACCACCAGCACCGTCCGCCCCGTCAGGTCGGGCATGACCGACAGCGGCGGCAACAGCTTCTCCGACGGCAGGGCGATCCGGCCTGGTTCGGCAAGAACCCAGTCCTCGTCCTGCCAGGCTTCGGCAAATCGGCCGGCATGCAGTCGCGCCACCGCACGGTTCACCCTGATCTGCCGGTCGGCAGGCGCACGCGCCAACGCCTGAGCGTAGGCATCCAGCGCCTCGTCGAAGCGCTCCTGGATCTTCAGCATCGTGCCGAGGTTCGACCAGAATGGGGCTGGTCCGGGGTCGAGGCCGATGGCCTGGCGGAACTGCTCCGCCGCGTCGCCGAACCGTGCGGCCTCGGCCAGCGCCATGCCCATCTGGTAGTGCGCCTCCGCGCTGGCTGGGTGCGCCTGCAGAACGGGGTCCAGCACCGCAATCGCATTTGCCGCGTCGCCGCCATCGCGCAGGAATTCCGCGTAGGCATAGCGCAGCCGCAGGTCATCGGGCGTCGCCCTGAGACACGCAAGATATTGCGGGGCAATGAGCGACGCATTGCCCTGGCTGGCCAGCATGCGCGCCAGATCGCTGCATGGATGCGCATGGGTTCGCCGCTCATGCGCGACGTGGTTCAGCAGCGGCGCGGCCGCATCGGCATCGCCGCGCATGCCGATCGCGAGCCCGAGCAACAACTGCGCCTCGATGTCATCGCGACCATGGGCAACGAGTTGGCGGCAGACGATCTCCGCCTGTGCGTGCTGCCCGATCCTCCAGCAACGTCAGCGCGACGCGCAGACCGTCCAGCCGTTCCGCGACATCCACCGCCCGCCCTCCTGGCCAATCAGCCGGGCAAGCCTGCGCCCGGGCGGCTTAAGGGCGCGTTTACGATGTCTCCCAGGAAAGCCTCAGGCGTAATCGCCGGTCACGGTCACGTCCTTGTGCCGATCGGACCACACCGCATTCAAGAACAGCGACAGCACCCCCGACAGCACGACGTTCACTACCAGCGCGGCCAGCGCGATGTAGCAGGGGACCGTCGTGCCCAGGATGTGCAGCGGATAGACCGGCGCAAAATTGACCGACGCCGCCATCCCCGTGCCCATCACCAACCCGACAGCCCAGCCGATCAGCAGCGCCCAGCCGTTGAACAGCCTGGTGTAGAGACCAAGGATGACCGCCGGCATGGTCTGAATGATCCACACGCCGCCGAGCAATTGCAGATAGAGCGCGAACTGGAACGGGATGGCGAAAATGAACACCAGCGCGCCGGCCTTGATCACCAGCGACACCACCTTCGCCATCTGGCTCTCCTCGGCGTCGGTGCAGGCCGGATTGATGAATTCGCGATAGACGTTGCGTGTGAAGGTATTCGCCGTCGCGATCGACATGATGGCCGCCGGCACCAGCGCGCCGATCGCAATGGCGGCGAACGCCACGCCGACGAACCACGACGGGAACATCGCCAGGAACAGCGCGGGCACCGAGAAGTTGTTGCTGTAGCGCTTGAACCCGTCGGCGAACTCCGGCATCGACTGCACGCCGATCGCGATCGCCATGAAGCCGACCAGCGCGAGCAGCCCCAGCATCAGCGAGTAGGCCGGCAGTATCGCCGCATTGCGCCGCACCACGCGCGCGCTCGATGCGCTGAGGATGCCGGTGATCGAGTGCGGATACAGAAACAGCGCACAGGCCGAGCCGAGCGCAAGCGTGGCATAGGCGCTGAAGCTGCCCAGCGAACCGGCCGGCGGCGGCGCGAGCAGCAGCTTGGCAGCAGGAATTGCCGAAAACACCTTGTCGTAGCCGCCCAGATGGATCGGCACGGCGATGACGGCGGCGATCACCGTGATGTAGATCAGCAGGTCCTTCACGATGGCGATCATCGCCGGCGCACGCAGTCCCGAGGTGTAGGTGAACGCGGCCAGGATGACGAACGCGATGATCAGCGGCAGATCGCCGGCGAAGCCGCTGGTCTCCACGCCCATCGCGCCGATCACCACCTGGATGCCGACAAGCTGCAGCGCGATGTACGGCATGGTCGCCAGGATGCCGGTGAACGCGATCGCCAGCGCAAGCCAGCGGTTGCCGAAGCGCCCGCGCACGAAATCGGCCGATGTGATGTAGCCGTGCTTGTGCGCCACCGACCACAGGCGCGGGAACACCAGATACAGGATCGGGTAGATCATCACGGTGTACGGCACCGCGAAGAAGCCGATTGCGCCGGCGCCGAACATCAGCGCGGGCACGGCGATGAACGTGTACGCCGTGTAGAGGTCGCCGCCGATCAGGAACCAGGTCACGATGGTGCCGAAGCGGCGACCGCCCAGACCCCATTCGTGCAGCATCGTCAAATCGCCGCGCCGCCAGCGTCCGGCAATGAAGCCGATCCAGGTGACGAACACGAACAGAATGACGAAGACGGTGAGGGCGGTCCAGTTGATCATGCGAATCCCCTGCGCCGGATCAATGCTCGAGCCGATAGACGACGCCGATGATCACCGCGCCCAGGATGATCCACAGGAGCTGGTACCAGTAGAAGAACGGAACGCCGTACAGCATGGGCTCGGCGCTGTTGTAGGACGGCACCCAGAGCATTGTGACGAAGGGAATGATCAACAGCAGCCGCGCCCACGCCCTTGGACGCGCCGGCGCATGTTCGTTTGGCCGCAAGGACATTGCTTCCCCCAATTCGCAATTGGCCGATTATCACCGGAATGCACAGAAGGTAAACGACCGGCGGGGGCGTTCGGCGGTCAGGTCCCTTCGCGCCGCCAGGCGAGGATCAGCAGCCCGAGCATCAGCGGCAGCGCGATCCATGCCGGCAGCAGAGTCAGCGCGGCGATGCCGGTGACCAGATGATCGTGCCGCCGTTCCAGGCCGATCCAGGAACTGCCGGCGGCCGGCCGGTCAGGCTCGGTGCGCCGCAGGTCCGGCACGTCGGGCGGCGCGCCATCCGTGCCGGTGCCGATGAAGTGTATCCCGCCTCCCGAGGCGCGGACCAGCTTGCGCAGCAGGGTGCCGGTAGCGCGCAGGTCCGCCAGCTCCGGCGGATTGGCGGCACCCGCCGCGGCATAGGCGGACCGGGCGCCGTCGTTCGTCTGCCACACGCCGGGCGTGGTGGCGGGCAGGTTGGCAACCGCGCGGCCCGGCTTGGTTTCAGTCAGGCTCAGCGTCTGCGTCTTGCCGTCGGGATCGGTGACCGTAACCTGCCCGGGTGGCGCCGGGTCGGTGGAACGGCGCTCGATGGTCAGGCGGCCCGCGGCAACGCGCGCCGTCAGCGCGTTTTCCTCGAGCTCCGGCTCCTGCATCAGCCAGTGAGCGACACGGCGGAGCAGTTCGGCCTGCGGGCCGCCACCCTGGTGGCCGCGCGACCACAGCCAGATCTGGTCCGACAGCAGCAGGGCGACACGACCCTTGCCGACGTGGTCCAGCAGCAGTAGCGGCTGATCGTCGCTTGTGCCGAGCAACACCTCGCCGTGTATAGTCGAGGGCTGAATGCGCCGGTACCAGGATCCCCAGTCGGGCTGCTTCGCCGGGTTGTCGGGCGGATTGGCCCCTGCGAGCCCCTCGGTGACCGGATGGCGCTGGCCGAGGTCGGTCACGCGCGGACGGAACTGGCCTTCCACCGTGGCGCCGGTCGAAGCGGGAATGCCGGGCAGCACCTGGCCGATCGGCGTCGCCGCCAGGCTGGAGCTGCCGGTAAACTCCGGCCCGACGCTCAGCAGCAACGCGCCGCCGTCCCGCACATGCTCGGCGATGTTGGCGATATAAGGCATCGGCAGCAGGCCGCGGTTCTGGAAGCGGTCCAGGATGATCAGGTCGAACTCGTGGATCTTGTCCAGGAACAGCTCGCGCACCGGAAATGCGATCAGCGCCAGCTCGTTCAGCGGCGTCAGGTCGTCCTTCTCCGGCGGACGCAGGATGGTGAAGTGCACCAGGTCCACCGACGGATCCGCCTTCAGCAGCCGCCGCCAGGTGCGCTCGCCGGAGTGTGGTTCGCCGGAGATCAGCAGCACCCGTAGCCGATCGCGGACACCGTTGATCTCGACCACCGCCCGGTTGTTGATCGTCGAGACTTCGCCCGGCAGCGTGTTGGCCGACAGCTCCACCACGGTGGGACCTGCCCGCGTGATCGGCAGCTCGATCCTCTGCTCGGCGCCGATCGGGACGTTCTCCACCCGCGGCGGCTCGCCGTCGCGGCGTATCGTCAGATTGGCGGTTCCGGCCGCACGCGGCGCCCCGAGGTCCTCGATTGCCACGCGCAGCGTGACGGTCTTGCCGACGATACCGTAGCTCGGCGCCTCGATCACCCGCAGGCGGCGATCGAATTCCTCGCCCTTGGCCGGGATCAGCACGTTGAGGGGCGCGCCGCCGGGCTGGGTCTCCGGAATGTCGTGCACCTGGCCGTCGGTGATGGCGATCGTTCCGGCGTAGCGCGACCGCGGGATGTCGGCGAGCGCCCGCTCGATCGCCGCGAACAGCCGGGTGCCGGAATCGCCGCTTTCCGGCACCGTGACGGTGCGAAGCTCTAGGTCCGGCAGCTTCGCCGCCTGCTGGCTGATGGTTGCGCGCGCCGCCTCGGCCAATCGTGTCCGTTCGCCGACCTGCATCGATGCCGTCTGATCGACCACGAGAAGGCCGATATCGGGCAGGTTGTCGCGCGTCTCCTGCACCAGTCGCGGGCCAGCCAGCCACAGCAGCAGCACCGCGAATGCGGCAAGGCGCCAGACCGTGCCGCGTGCCCGCCGCACGGCGGCGACTGCCACGATCAGCAGGGCGAGCGCACCCAGCCCGACGATCAGCCAGAGCGGCAGAAGCGGTTCGAAGCGCAGCGCGGCGATGACTTCTTCCGGGCGCATCTAAGTAGTCACGCTCACGACCCCGCTAATGGCTGAGAATGAAGAACGGATCTTCGACGGTGGCGGCAATGTTTTCGCCGACCTCGGGTTGTCGGACACGGAAGAACTGCTGGTTTGCACGCCTGCATCTCCTGCCGATGCCGAGCCAGGGAGCAATATGGCGGGCCGCTGCGAATAATGCATCGGTTGCCGCACCGCCGTCATGCCGACGGAGCTGGGGTCGGCATCCACGTCTTTCCTTCGCTGCGATCAGCAAAGACGTAGATGGCGAGCCTTCGCCCGCCATGACGGGTAAGAGCGGGCTCGTGAGCCAAGCTCTCGTGCGTTCCGGATAGGACCACAGTCATCGAGTCACATGACTGTCTCACTGCCCCAACCTCTGCAAGATCGCCGGCACGTGCACCTGGTCGCCTTTGTAATTCCCGGTCAGCGCGTACATCACCAAGTTCACGCCAAACCGGTACGCCAGCGTCCGCTGCCGCGACCCGCCCGGGATCACCGCATAAGGATTGCGGCCGCTGTCATCCACCGCCCAGGCCGAGGCCCAGTCATTGCCGCCGATGATCACCGGGCTCACGCTGTCGTTCGCGCGGTCCTGGTCGCGCTGCACCCACACTTGCTCGCCGGTGTAGCGGCCGGGGAAGTCCTGCAGCAGATAGAACGCGCGAGCCAGCACGTGGTCCGTGGTCAGCGGCGCCAGCGGCGGTATGACCAGCCCCTGCGCGATCCGCTGCAGCGCCGAACCGGTGCCCGGCGCGAAACCGGCCCCCGAGCCGGAATCGCGGGTGTCCAACACGATGATGCCGCCGCGGCTCATGTAGTCGTTCAAGGCCGCGGTCTGGACCGGTGTGAGCGGCTGCGCCTCGGCGCTGACCGGCCAGTACAGCAACGGATAGAAACTGAGGTCCGTTGTGCCCGGCTCGACCGCGTCGGGTTCCACGAGCGCCGCGGCGGTGCGCCGATTGACGTATTCCGACAGACCCTCCAGTCCCGCCCGCGCAACGCCGTCCAATTGCGCGTCGCCGGTCGCGATATAGCCCAGCCGCGTCGCAAGCGCCGGGTTGGGGTTGCTGTCCAATGCGTGCGCTGCCGGCGCCGCCAGCAATGCCAGGACCACCCCGGCCGCGACCCGGCTCGGCCGCAACAGTCCGCGCAGGCCCAGCGCGATGAGCAGATCGATCGCCAGCAGCAAGATCGCACCGGCGAGGAGCCAGGGGCCCAGCGCCCGTTCGGGGACCGTTGCGCCAAGGTCCTCCACCCGCGCACCCGGGATCGCCGGAGCGGCTTCCGGGGCCGGCAGGTTCGCGCCGAGGTTGAGCGCCCGTCGGCCGTTCTCCGGGCCGTACAGTCCAGGCGGGTGGCGCGGCGAGACGACGGTGCGGGCGATCTCATTTGCCGGCAGACCCGTGGCGGCCTGGGGCGGCGTTGACAGCAGTCCGTAACCGTCCAGCGTTTCGGCCGGCGCCAGGACCGCGTTGTCGGCAGTCGTCGCCACACCGGCCGACAAGGCGACCAGTCGCCGCAGCATGTCGACGAACAGGCCGGACAGCGACAGGTTGGACCAGTCGGCGTTCGCGGTGACGTGGAACAGAACGATCCGTCCCGCGCCGCGTGTCGTCTGCGTCACCAGTGGCGTGCCATCGGCGAGCGCGGCCCAGGTGTGGGCCGGGCAGATCAGCCGATGGCTCGGCCAGCACCTGACGGCTCACCTTCACTTCGTCCGGAACCGGCAGGCCGTTGAACGGCGAACTGGCGGGAAATTGCGCCACGCCGGCGGGCTCCGACCAGGACAACGCGCCACCAAGCTGACGGTCGCCGCCGAGCAGCTTCACCGGCATGAGGTGGTCGGTTTCACCGAGCGGTTGTTCGGCGGTGCGCGGGCCGGCAAAGCGGATCAGCAGGCCGCCCTGTTCCACCCAGCGAGTCAGCGCGTCGCGCTCGGGCCCCGCTGGCAGCGGCTTGTCCGCCAGGATCAGCACGGAGACTTCGCGCTGCAGCAACGTCGCCAGATCGGCCTCACGAACCTCGGTGAACGGCGTGAGGGCGCGGCGCAGGTAATAGAGCGGCCCGGAGAAAGGCGTATCGGCGGTGGCGACCTCGCCCGCCACCAGACCCACCGGGCGCCGCCGCCAGCGTTCGTCGAGCAGCGTGATCGACGCAGCCGAAGGAGGGCCCTCAAGCACCAGCCGGTTGAGCCGATTGCGCAATTCTGGCGGCAGCGCGATCGTCGCCGTGCCCGTTGCGGCACCCGCCGGAAGATCGATACTGGCGCGTGCCAGCGTCCGCCCGTCACCGCTTTGGGCCAGCACCGCGGCGTGGCTGGCCAGCGGCTGCGGTAGCTGTTCCATCCGGGCAACCAGGCCGTCAGCCTCGTTCTGCGGCGGCAGCAGCAGCCGGGCGGGAGCGATCGGCCAGCGCAGCTCCGTCACCGGCCCAACATTGCCGAGCGCCTCGGCAAACAGCGGAAAATCGCCGCCGTGCGTCAGCCCGTCGCCGATGTAAGTCACGCTGCCGCCGGACCTGTTCCAGCCCTGCAGCGCGGCGGTGGCAGTGGCGCGGTCGGGCGGCCAGGGCTCCGGATGCAGCGCCGCCAGCCTGGCGCGAAGATCGGCGACCGGCATCGGCGCAGTCGCCTGGGGCGCCGATCCCGACTCGTCCCGAGCCGTGGGGAGCAACGCCGCCTGCCGCCCGGTGCGTTCCACGCGGTCCAACACGGTATTCGCGGCCTGCATGCGTCGCGGCCAATCGCTCGCCGACGCCCAGCCATTGTCCATCACCAGCAGCACCGGACCGGAGCCGGGCAGCGCCGAGCCGGCATCCAGCACCGGCCGCGCCAGGGCAAGGATCACCAGCGTCGCGGCGATCATGCGAAGGGCCAGCAGCCACCATGGCGTGCGTGCCGGCGTCTCCTCGCGCGCATGCAGTCCCATCAGCAGGCGGATCGCCGGGAAGGTTTCGCTGCGCGGTGCAGGTGGCGTTACGCGAAGCAGCCACCACAGCAATGGCAAGGCAGGCAACGCAAGCAGCACCCAGGGGGCGGCGAAGATCATGCATGCGCCCGGGCGACAGCCCGGCCTTCAAAGCCTGCCACCGGGCTTGTCCCGGTGGTCATGGCCGGATTTATTCCGGCCATCATCGGGCGGTCAAAGCAAGATAGAGGCCAAGCAGGGCAGCCTCGGGCGGATGGTCGGTGCGATGGATGGCGAAGCCGAAGTCGGCTGCCGCGCAGATCGCCGCGAGCCCCTCCTGCTGCGCCTTCAGCCGGCGCGCATATTCGCCGCGCACGCCCTCCACCCGCGGGATCAGCGTGTCGGCCTCGCGCTCCAGCCCTCTGAAGCGAATGCGCCCACTGTAGGGAAGGTCCGCCTCGGCCGGGTCCAGCACCTGGAGCAGATGGCCGCTGACCGGGATGGCTGCCAATCGGCCGATCGTCGCCTGGATTTCCGCCAGCGGCGATAGGAAGTCACCGAACAGCACCACGCGCGCATGCCGCGGCAAGGACACGCGCGGTGGCATTCCGGCATCATCGTCCGGCGAACCTGCCAGCGCGACCGCCAGCCGGTCTAGTCCGGCACGGCCGGAAATCGGACGCGCGCCAGGCTCGATCATCGCCGCCCGCTCGCCGCCGCGCAGCAGCAGCGAAGCCAACGCCAGCAGCAGCAATCCCGCCCGCTCGCGCTTTTCCACCGGCGCGCCGCGCGAACGCCAGCGCATGGACGAAGACGTATCGCGCCACAGGCACACGGTCTGCGCCGCTTCCCACTCGGTCTCGCGGATGAACCAGCCATCGGGCACCGGACGGCCGGATTTCGCCGACTGCCGCCAGTCGATGCGCGCGATCGGATCACCCGGCACGAAGCGGCGGAACTGCCAGAAGCTGTCGCCCTGCCCGACCCGACGCCTGCCATGCACGCCCTGCGCCACGGTGGCCGCCACGCGCTCGGCGGCGACCAGGAGCGGCGGCAGCCTCGCGCCAAGCGCCTCGGCGCGCCTTGCGTCAGCCGCGGTCTGGATTGAGGCGCTAGGCAAAGCGCTCCACCAGACGATCGATCACATCGGACAGCGCCACTCCATCGGCGCGCGCAGAGAAATTGAGCGCCATGCGGTGGCGCAGCACCGGACGGGCAAGCGCTACAACGTCGTCGATGCTCGGCGCCAGCCGTCCGCCGAGCAGCGCGCGGGCACGCGACGCCAGCATCAGTGCCTGCGCGGCACGGGGGCCAGGACCCCATGCAACGTGGCGACGCACAACGTCGTCGTCCGCGGATTCGGGGCGGCCGCCGCGCACCAGGGCAAGGATCGCCTCCACCACCTTCTCGCCGACCGGCACGCGGCGGATCAGCGCCTGTGCCGCCCGCAACTCGTCCGCGGTCATCGCCTGCTCCGGCGGCGCCTCTGCCGCCATGGTGGTGGCCAGCAGCATGGTCCGTTCGGCATCCAGCGCAGGGTAGCCCACATCGATCTCCAGCAGGAAACGGTCGAGCTGGGCTTCCGGCAGCGGATACGTGCCCTCCTGCTCGATCGGGTTCTGCGTCGCAAGCACGTGGAAGGGCCGCGGCAGCAGATGTTCCACACCGGCCACGGCGACGCGCTGCTCCTGCATCGCCTGCAGCAGGGCCGACTGGGTGCGCGGGCTGGCGCGGTTGATCTCGTCGGCCATCAGAAGCTGGCAGAATACCGGACCGGGCACGAAGCGAAAGCTGCGACGGCCCTCGGCTTCGTCCAGTACCTCGCTGCCGATGATATCGGCCGGCATCAGATCGGGGGTGAACTGCACCCGCTTGGTCGCGAGCCCCAGCACAATGCCCAGCGTCTCCACCAGACGGCTCTTGCCGAGACCAGGCACCCCGACCAGCAGCGTGTGTCCGCCCGAAAGCAGAGTGATCAGCGTCTGATCCACCACCTCGTCCTGACCGAAGATCACGCGTTCGATCGCGGCGCGCACCTTGCCGATGCGCGCACCAAGCGCCTCCACGTCGGCCAGGATCGTGCTGGCGTCCACCGAGCCCGCATTCACCGCGCCTTGTTGCGCGGCAGCCATACCTGACGACATACGGGCTCAACCTCCGACAATTCTAACCAGCCCGTCATATAGGCACTTTCGCGGGCAGGGGGATGCTACCTATATCGCGAACGCGGATGGAAGATCGCCAGGGATGGAGACGGAGACGTGAACGAGGCCAGCACTCCTGCCCAGCTTGCCGGTGCCCTCGCCCGCAACTCGGCGGCAGGCGCGACACCTGCGGCCTTCGGCGAGTCGATCGACCGTGTCAGGAGCCCATGCGATCGGCCGCGTGTCCGCGTCCGCCCGGCGCCGGTGGACTGTGGCGATCTGCCTTTCCTTATCCGACGTGACGGCACTTGGCTTTATCGTGGCAGCCCGATCCCCCGCAAGGAGCTGGTCTGTCTGTTCGCCAGCGTGCTGAGGCGCGAGGCCGACGGCTCCTTCGCACTGCAAACTCCCGCCGAGCGCGGCCGCATCGAGGTGGAGGACGCGCCGTTCGTCGCGGTGGAACTCGACTGGGTGGGTGACGGCCGCCAGCAGGTGCTGTCGTTTCGAACCAATGTCGATCAGGTGGTGACGGCGGGGCCCGATCATCCGATCCGGGTCGCGCACGACGTGCTGACCTGCGAACCCACGCCCTACATCCTGGTGCGCGCCGGTGGGGGCGACCTTGGCATCGAGGCGCGCATCAACCGCGCCGTCTATTACGAGCTGGTGGCCCTCGCCGTGCGGGAATGGGTCGGCTGCCGGCGCATGCTCGGCGTCTGGAGCTGCGGCAAATTCTTCCCGCTCGGCGAGCTGCCTCCAGGGGAAGAGTGACCCCCAGGCACCGGATGAGCCTGCCATGACGGCGACTGAGCTGCGGGCGCGGCTGAACGCGATTGCCGCGGAGCCGAGAACCGGCGATGTCGCCGACGGGGACGATGTGCTGGAGATATTGGGCGTGCCGCCCGTGCCGGCGGCGGTCCTGGTGCCGATCATCCTGGGACCTCGAGCCGTCCATTCTGCTGACCAAGCGAAATGCGCACCTGAACAGTCATGGTGGACAGGTGAGCTTCCCCGGCGGTCGGATCGACGCAGCCGATGCCGATGCGGCGGCCGCCGCGTTGCGCGAGGCCGAGGAGGAGATCGCGCTCGATCCGTCGCGCGTCGAGGTGATCGGGCGACTGGCTGATTATGTGACCGGCACAGGCTTCCGGATCACGCCCGTGCTCGGTCTGCTGCCGCCGGGTCTTCCGTTCCGGGCCTCGCCGCGCGAGGTGGAGGCGGTCTTCGAGCTGCCGATCGGCGTTCTGCTTGATCCCTGCGCGCCGCATCGCCAACGGCATAACGTGCGAGGCCACTGGCGCGAATATTGGGTGTGGCCGCACCCCGACCACTACATCTGGGGTGCAACGGCCGCCATTCTCGTGCATCTCGCGCAGAAGCTGCGGGCTGCGGGGCCGCATGCTTCGGTTTGTTGAGCTCGCGCTCTTTCTCTCCCCGTTCGTGTTCTTTGCGATCTGGCGTGCTGTGGGCACCGACGGCGGCCCGTCGATGCGGTTGGTGGTGGCGGCAGCCTGTGTCCTGGCGCTCCTGGCGGGCACGCTCGTCTGGCTGAGCCTGGACCAGGCGTTGCCGCCGGGCACTGCCTATGCGCCGGCCCGCCTGGAGGACGGACGCATCGTCGCCGGCCACGGAGCGCAGCGGTGACCGAAACGCCGGCGTTGCGGATCGAACCGCCGGCCTTTCTGGCGGAGCCGTCCCTGGCCTCGGTGATGGCGGCCGTGCCCGAGGCGAGGGTGGTCGGCGGCGCTGTGCGCGATGCGCTGGCGGGGCACGAGATCACCGACATAGACCTGGCGACGCCCCGGTCGCCCGAGCAGGTGACGCTGGCGCTGCAAGCCGCAGGAGTCCGCGCCGTGCCCACCGGCTTGGATCATGGAACGGTGACGGCAGTGGCCGGCGGACGCGGCTTTGAGATCACCACTCTGCGGCGCGATGTCGAGACCGATGGCCGCCACGCCCGCGTCGCATTCACCGAAGACTGGCGGGCAGACGCGGCACGGCGCGACTTCACCATCAATGCGCTGTCGATGACACGCGACGGCGCGGTGTTCGACTATTTCGATGGTGTCGCCGATCTGCGCGCCGGCCGCCTGCGCTTCGTTGGCGACCCGGCGACGCGTATCGCCGAGGACTACCTGCGCATTCTGCGCTTCTTCCGGTTCTTTTCCCGGTATGCCGTCGGCCCGGCGGATCCGGCTGCCCTCGCGGCGATCGGTGCCGGCGTGCCGGGGCTTGCGGCGCTCTCGGCCGAGCGGGTGTGGAGCGAGCTGGAGCGCATTCTGTCCGCGCCCGATCCGCGCGCTGCGATTTCGCTGATGGACGAGCTGGGCGTTCTGCGAGCTGTGTTGCCGGAAGGGACCGACCCGGCGCGACTGGTGCGTCTGGTCGCGGCCAGTGCGCCAGTAGACCCGCTGCTGCGCCTTGCCGCGCTGCTCACTGGAGAAGCCGAGGCGTTGGCCGACCGCCTGCGGTTTTCGACAGCGGAGCGGGATCGGCTGGCGGCGTTGCGCGCCGGGCCGGTGCCGCAGCCTGGCGACGATGATGCCGCGCTCCGCCGCCTGCTGGCGGACGAGGAGAAGGCGGTGCTGATCGATCGGTGCTGGCTCGCCGGAGGTGCCGCGCCGGAATGGGCGGTTTTGCGTGCCCGGCTGGCGGCGTTGCCCCGCCCGGTATTTCCGCTGGAAGGGCGTGACGTGCTGGCGCTGGGCGTGGCCGAGGGCCCGCGCGTCGGGACCCTGCTGCGTGAGGTGCGGCGGTGGTGGCTTGAGGGCGGCTGCACTGCCACGCCCGATGCGTGTCAGGCCGAGCTCGCGCGGCGGGTGGGCAGGTAACCCTGGGTCCCCGCTTTCGCGGGGATGACGATCCATTCGCTGGAGATGACGATCTATTCGCGGGAATGACGAGCTGTTCGCTGCGGGTCCAGCGTCTCAGACCCGCATGTTGGACCGGCCACCGCACGGCTGATAAAGGCGGGACATGGACGCCACCACGCCCCGGCTCGATCTGTTGGCGAAGCGCGAAACCTCACGCGTTCTGCTCGGCAGGCTGTGGCGCGAGCATATCAGCCACCACAAGCCCCGCCTGGTGCTGGTGCTGGTGTTGACCGCGATCATGGCGGGCACCACGGCGCTCTATCCGGTGGTGATCGATCACGCGTTCCAGATGTTCACCGACCGCGACCGGCGCATCCTCTATCAGGTCCCCGCGCTGGTCGTGGCCATCACCACGATCAAAGCCGCGGCACAGTATTTCCAGAACGTCCAGGTGCAGCAGGTCGTGCTGCTGGTGATCCGCGAGCTGCAGGGGCGCATGTTCGCCCACCTTGCGCGCGCCGACCTGGCGCAGCTGGAGCGCGAGGCGCCGGCGCAGCTTGCCGCCCGCTTCACCACCGATGCGACGATCATCCGCGACGCGCTGACCCGAACGGTCAACGGCATCGCCGACGCCGTCACGGTGATCGGGCTGGTCGCGTCGATGCTGTATCTCGACTGGCTGCTGAGCGTGATCGCGGCGGCGCTGTATCCGCTGGCCGCGCTGCCGATCCAGCGCATCGGCAAGCGCATCCGCCGCGCCTCGGGGGGCATGCAGGAACGCCTGGGCGAGACGGCCGCGATGCTGAATGAGAGCTTCGCCCAGGCGCGGACGGTGCGCGCCTATCGGCTGGAAGCAGCGGAGACAGTGCGCGCCGAGGACGCGTTCACTCAGTTGTATCGCGCGCTGATGCGCATGACCAAGGGCCGTGCCCGCGTCGATCCTGTGCTGGAGGTGCTGGGCGGCGCCGCGGTCGCCGCGGTGATCGGCTTCGCCGGCTGGCGCGCCGCGATCAGTTCGCAGACCATCGGCAATTTCACGGGATTTGTCGCCGCGCTGCTGATCGCGTCCCGTCCGTTGCGTGCACTGGGCTCACTGAACGCCGCGTTGCAGGAGGGGCTCGCCGGCCTCGTGCGCGTGTTCGCCGTTGTGGACGAACGACCAAGCATCGCCGATGCGCCGGATGCGGTGGCGCTGCCGCCGGGGCGCGGCCATGTCGTGTTCGACGATGTGCGTTTCGTCTATCCGGACGGTCGCACCGGCCTGGCAGGCCTCAGCTTCGAGGCGACCCCGGGCACCACCGTTGCACTGGTCGGCACGTCCGGGGCGGGCAAGTCCACCGCGCTCGCACTGATCCCTCGGCTGCACGACGCGACAGGAGGCGCAGTGCGCATCGACGGCGCCGATCTGCGCCGCGTCACGCTGGCCAGCCTGCGCGATGCCATCGCCTATGTCGCGCAGGACGCGCTGCTGTTCGACGACACGATCGCCGCGAATATCCGCATGGGCCGCCCGGGCGCCACGGACGCCGAGATCGAGGCCGCAGCCGACGCCGCGGCGGCGGCGGCGTTCATCGCGGCGCTGCCCCACGGCTATGCCACCACGGGTCGGGCCCGGCGGTCAGCGGCTGTCCGGCGGCCAGCGCCAGCGCGTGGCGCTCGCCCGCGCGCTGCTGCGCAATCCGCGCATCCTGCTGCTCGACGAGGCCACCAGCGCGCTGGACACCGAAAGCGAGGCCGCCGTTCAGGTCGCGCTCGCCCATCTACGGCAGGGCCGGACCACGATCGTCATCGCCCATCGGCTTTCCACGGTGCGCGACGCGGACCTTGTGGTCGTCATGAGCGAAGGCCGGGCGGTGGAGCGGGGCACGCATGCTGTCCTGCTGGGCCAGGACGGCCTGTATGCCAGGCTGGTGCGGAGCCAGGCCCTGGCACGGTAGCGTCTCGGGTCGAATCCGCGGTGGGTGAAGCGGTGCTACTCCTGGTCCGTGTCGCCGTCCGCACGTCTTCGCCGGAGCACCAATGACCGTCCATCGCCACTGGTTTCTTCCGTCATGGCCGGGCTTGTCCTCATTTGCATCAGGTCAATCGCTGGCAGGGGCAATATACTCCCCCCCCTTGCGGGAGGGGGCTGGGGGGAGGGGTGGCACCAGCACAAGTCGTGGTCACGCCATACGTAGCGGCCTCGACTTCGGGCGCGTCCCCCTCCCCCCAACCCCCTCCCGCAAGGGGAGGGGGAGGACTTTTCTCCGTCGTGGCCCTTAGCCTGATGCGCATGGGGCTTGTCCCGGCCATGAGGATGCATGAGCACGCGAGAGCCAACAGAATAGCTGTCCGATATAAGCGCGGCCGTCAGGGGATTTCGTAAACCGCTACGCTATCGCCGACGCCCCGAAGGGTTTGGCGCTGCGCAACCGGCGAGACACCTGCCTTCGCGAGCAGCTCGGCCGTCGCTCGATGGCCGACCACGGCTCCCGTCGCATAGATTGCCTGCGAGGAGGCGAGGTGCTGGACACGCGAGGCGATGTTGACGGTCTGACCAAAGTAGTCCTGACGCTCGTTCGGCATGACGGCCAGGCAGGGTCCCTCGTGGATGCCGATCTTGAGCAGAAGGTCGTCGTCGCGCTCTCGCTCCTTATTCAGGCTAAGCATAGCCTTGCGCATGCGCAGCGACGCAGCGACAGCGCGGTCCGGCGTCGGAAAGGTCGCCATCACCGCGTCTCCGATCGTCTTCACCACCGCGCCCGCCTCGGCACCGACGATCTCGGTCAGCACCCGAAAGTGCGCGCGCACGAGATCATAGGCAACCAGATCGCCCACGCGTTCGTACAGTTCGGTCGAGCCCTTCAAATCCGTGAACAGGAACGTCAGGCTGGTGATCTTGAGCCGCTGTTCGACGTCGAGCGTGTCGGCGTGATAAATGTCGCGGAAAGTCTGATTGGTAAGCAGCCGCTTCGCCGAAAGGAACGGTTTTCGCCGCGAAAGCAGCTGCTCAAGTGCCGGTCCCGCGATCCACACGCCGGGCAGCGTGCGCGTATTCTCGCGGTTCTCAATGTTCAGCCGGAGCGGCCCCGGGCGGAGCGTTGCCATCGCCGTCGTTGTGGCGCTCCTGTCGAGCCGCATCGTAAGGGTTTGCCGCTCGCGTGTGGGCTCGCCCTTGACGTCGATGAACTGCGCGCAGTGCGTCACCGGATCGAACACGATCGCCAGCCCCAACGGTAGCGCGAGGGACAGAATCGCCTTGTCGCCGGCCGGCAGCTCGACGGTCTCGAGCGTGACCTCGTCCATCACCTGGGCGAGAGTTTCAGGCGAAGGCAGATCGATGCCCGAACTCCAGAAGATCTGGCGGTAGTAGTCCAGGAGGGGAAGCGTCTCCGGATGGTGGGCGGCAATCCCGCGCAGCCGCGGGTTCACCGTGAATGTCACTTCGACGACTTCGTCGAGGATCGGCTCGTAGCCGGCCGCACAGAAGGCACAGCGATATTCGGGCCGGGTCACGGTCTTGAGGGTGGCATTCGTGTCGAGCACACCGCCGCAGCTGGGGCAGAGAATGTTCCAATGAAGATCGAACAGCCCGAGCCGTGTCGCGTGCAGAAAGCCCGCAATGACGCGTTCTTCGCCGAGGTTTGAACCGCCGGCGAAATCAAGCGCGTTGATCCGGCAGAGCGCGTGATCAGGCGCATGCCGGACCAGTTGCTCGACCGCATCCACGACATCAGGGTCAGCGGCTTCCCGCAACGCCGCGAAGAGAGCCTCGGTCTCGCTCATGCGCTGGAAGATAGGATGCGATAAGGCTCCCGAGAAGGGCGATCCCTGTTCTCGGCACGGCGCTACCAACCAACAGTTGCAGCCGCGGCCAATTTCGGCGAGGGTCTCGTCGCCGCGACGGCATAGAAAAAGCTCGAGCGTCCAGCGCGCAAGGCGATATTCGGACCGAGACACTACCCGCCTCGCGCATTTGGGTGCCGCGCCGGCGCTGCGTGCAGTCGTCCTGGCTTTGCCTTGGAACGCGCATCGGCCCATGGTGACCGCGATAACGAGTCTCGGGATGAACGACCACACCACGCCGACCGGACTGCCGCCATCCGGCTCGATCGCCCGGGGGCAGGCACGAACCGACCAGCAGGATCGCCTGTCCGCACCCCGGCGCGGTCAGCGGGCTGGCTCGCGTGCTGCCCAAGCCAAGTGGGTCCTGCTGCTTATCGTCCTTGCCGCGGTCGCCGGCGCCACATTCTACTGGTACGTCACCAAGGACGAAGCCTCCACCGATGACGCCTACACCGACGGCCATGCCGTGACGGTGTCCCCGCAGGTTTCCGGCACCGTGGTCGCGCTGCACGTCACCGACAACCAGCGGGTCAAGGCGGGCGACGTCCTGATTGAGATAGACCCTCGGGCGTACAACGCGGCTCGGGATCAGGCGCAGGGCAGCCTTCAGTCAGCCGAAGCGCAACTGGCCACTGCCCGCACCAGCCTGGAACGGGCGCGCGTGGACTATCCCGCGAGGCTCGCCTCGGCCCAGGCCCAGCTGGCGGCCGCCCGGGCCAGCCAGTTCAAGACCGACGCCGACGCGCGGCGCCAGCGCAGCCTGCCCAAACAGGCGACCACGCAGCAGGACATCGACAATTCCAGCGCCGCGCTCCGTTCCGCGGACGCACAGGTGGACCAGGTGCAGGCCGCGGTGCGGCAGGCCGACCAGGTGCCGCAGTTCATCGCCGAGGCCGAGGCCCAGGTGCGACAGCTGGAGGCGCAGGTAGCACTCGCCCAGGCCCAGCTCGATCAGGCGCAGCTGAACCTGTCATGGACCAGGGTCACCGCCCCGCAGGACGGGTGGATCACCAAGCGCAACGTCGAGCAGGGCAACTACGTGCAGGCCGGGCAGTCGATCTTCTCGATCGTCACACCTGAGGTTTGGATCACCGCCAACTTCAAGGAATCGCAACTCGACCGCATGCGTCCCGGCGAGCCGGTGGACATCAGCGTGGACGCCTATCCGCATCTGAAGCTGACCGGCCACGTCGACAGCATCCAGTTGGGCTCGGGATCGCGCTTCACCGCCTTCCCGCCGGAGAACGCCACCGGCAACTACGTGAAGATCGTGCAGCGCATCCCGGTCAAGATCGTCATCGATGCTGGCCTGGATCCGGACCTGCCGCTCCCGCTCGGGCTGTCCGCAGTCCCAACCGTCCGTCTCGCCCCATCGGCCCGGGCCGACGGGGTCGCCAGATAACACGGACCGGCGCCCGGCATGATGCGTCGCCCCATCCTTGCCGTCGCCGGAGGCAGTCCCATGCGCATCTGGACAGGCGCGATGCCGGAGAAAAGTCGTCCCCATCCCCTTGCGGGAGGGGGTTGGGGGAGGGGAGCATCATGACGCTCCGGGCTGCGCTCTTCCTGGTGCCTGCGGGGCTTGACGAACCGGCGTCGTCATGAGCGACCATCGCGATGCGGCGTGGCGCCCCCGGGGAAGCGTGTGGCTGGTGGCCGGTGCCGCGACATTGGCGCCGTTCATGGAGATCCTCGACACCACGATCGTCAACGTCAGCCTGCCGAACATCGCGGGGTCGCTGTCGGCCAGCAATGACGATGCGACCTGGACGCTCACGTCGTATCTGGTGGCGAACGGCATGGTCGTGCCGATCGCGGGATGGCTGGGGCGGCTGATTGGGCGCAAGCGGTATTTCCTGATCTGCATCGCGATGTTCACCGTCTGCTCGTTCCTGTGCGGCATCGCGACGAGCCTGCCGCAGCTTGTGGCGTTCCGGCTGTTGCAGGGATTGTTCGGCGGCGGACTGCAACCGGCGCAGCAATCGGTGATCCTCGACACGTTCGAGCCGTCGCAGCGCGGGCGCGCGTTCTCGCTGGTTGCGATCGCCGTGATCTTCGCGCCGATCATCGGCCCGACCCTGGGCGGCTGGATCACCGACAATCATTCCTGGCGATGGGTATTTCTGATCAACGTGCCGGTCGGCATCGTCGCGTTCATGTCGGTGGCGCAGCTGGTTGAGGATCCGCCCTGGGTGCAGCGCGATCGGGCGCATCTGCGGGACATCGACTATGGCGGGCTGGCGCTGATCGCGCTCGGGCTGGGCTCGCTGCAGATCATGCTGGACCGCGGCGAGGACCTCGACTGGTTCAATTCGCCCACCGTCCGGATCTTCGCGCTACTGGCGGCTGTGGGCATCGTGGGCGGCGCGGCATGGCTGCTGATGGTCGAGAAGCCGGTGGTCAACCTGCGCTGCCTGAAGGACCGGAACTTCGGCGTCGGCGTGGTGATGGTGTCGTGCATCGGCGCGATCCTCTACTCCAGCAGCGTGCTGATCCCGGTGCTGGCACAGCAATGGTTCGGCTACACGGCGTTGCTGGCCGGGCTGCTGATGTCGCCGGGGGCCGCGGTGATGATCATCTTCATTCCGATCGTCGCGAGGCTGGTGCTGCCGAACGTCCAGACACGCTACGTGATCGCCTTCGGTTTCCTGGCACTCGGCGGTTCGTCGCTGTTCGCCGCCCACCTGACGCCACAGATGGACTTCTGGACGCTGGCGCTGTTCCGCGCGTTCCAGACATTCGGGCTGGCCTTCCTGTTCGTGCCGAACAGCACCCTGTCCTATTCGTCGCTGCCACGGTCGCTGAATGCCGATGCGACGGCACTCTATTCGATGTTCCGCAACATTTCGGGCTCGATCGGGATCGCCGTGGTCACCGCGATGGGCGCGGAGCGTCTTCAGACGCACCGGGCCTATCTTGCCGGGCATCTGACACCGTTCGACCAGCCGTACCAGGAACTGCTGGCGCGGCACTCTCAGGCGCTGCAGGCGGTGGGGCGGACGCAAAGCGGCGCGCATGATGCGGCGATGGGGCTGATCAACCGGACGCTCGATGTGCAGGCGGCTATCCTGTCCTATGCAGATCTCTACACTTACATGGCCATTGCCGCGTTCTGTGTCGTGCCGTTGACCCTGCTGTTCCGCTCGGGCATCGCTGGGCGGCCAGGGTGAACCGTCCTACGGCCACTTCACTTCGGGCGGCAGGCTCATCAGGATCGCCTCGACGTTGCCGCCGGTCTTCAGCCCGAACAGCGTGCCGCGGTCGTGGATCAGGTTGAATTCCACGTAGCGCCCTCGCCGCACCAATTGATGCTCGCGCTCAGCTTCGGTCCAGGGCTCGGCCATGCGGCGACGGACAATGCGGGGGAACGCATCGAGAAACGCCAGCCCGACATCGCGGGTGAAGGCGAAATCGGCAGCGGCATCGCCGCTGAAATGGTGATCGAAAAAGATCCCGCCGAGGCCGCGCGGTTCGCCGCGGTGCGGCAGGAAGAAGTAGCGGTCGCACCAGGCCTTGAACTCCGGATAGTAGGCGGGGTCATGCCGGTCGCAGGCCGCCTTGAACGCGGCATGGAAATCGGCCGCGTCCTCCACCGCTTCCGGGGCCTCGAACCGCATCGGCGTCAGGTCGCCGCCGCCACCGAACCAGCCCTTCGTGGTGATCAGCATCCGTGTGTTGAAGTGCGCCGCCGGCACGCGCGGGCTTTGCATGTGCGCGACCAGGCTGATGCCGCTGGCCCAGAATCCCGGGTCCTGCTCGGCCCCGGGAATCTGTGAGCGGAACTCCGGGCTGAACTCGCCCCAGACGGTGGACACGTTCACCCCCACCTTCTCGAACACGCGTCCGCGCATCACGCCTGTTACGCCACCTCCACCCCCAGGGCGCTCCCATGCGGTACGGGTGAAGCGGCCTGGAGGGAGCCGGGACAGCGGGCCGGCTTGCGCGTCCTCGATCGCCTCGAACTCGGCGCAGAGGCGATCGCGCAGTGACTCGAACCACGCCTGCGCTTCCTTTTTAAGTGCGTGGTGTGGCGGGAATGCAACCGGTTGCTCGGCGGATTGTGTCATCAAGGCTTGTTCCTGGGCTTGGCGGCACGTTAGCCCCTCCAGGCGACGTGTTGCAGGGGTCCGGACACGACCCTAGTATGCGCCTGCCCGCGCCCGCCTCCGGTCGCGTGGGGCTGAATTCCGGGCGGGCTTGCAGGTTCGCCCGCGGTTTGGTGCGTCCCGCGCCAGGCTGTCGTTGCGACCTTATCGAGGGGAAGATGGCTGACTCGTCCGCTGCCGCCGTCGCGCATCATGTCCACCCTGACGTCACCAAGCGAGATTTCCTGAAGCTGGTTACCGGTTCGGCCACGGCCATCGGCACCGCGGCCATCGCCTGGACCTTCATCGACTACATGAACCCCTCGCAGGACGTGTTGGCCCTGTCGTCAGTCGAGGTCGACCTGACGCCGATCGTCGCCGGCCAGGGGATCACTGTGCTCTGGCAGGGCAAGCCGATCTTCGTCCGCCACCGCACGGACAAGGAGATCAAGGAAGCCGAGGACGTTCCGCTGAGCCAGCTCATCCAGCCGCAGCCTGATTCGGCGCGGGTGAAGCCCGGGCATGACCAGTGGATCGTGCTGATCGGGATCTGCACCCATCTCGGCTGCGTGCCGCTCGGCAACAAGCCGACCGATCCACGGGGCGATTGGGGCGGCTGGTTCTGCCCCTGCCATGGCAGCCAGTACGACACGTCCGGGCGGGTGCGCCACGGACCGGCGCCGGCCAACCTGGGGCTGCCGCCATACGCCTTCGCATCCGACACCAAGGTCAAGATCGGCTGACGCGGCGGCTGCCGCAATCGACAGGGATTCCGCCATGGCCGGCCAGCATGAGAGCGACTTCGCCAATCCGATAATCAACTGGATCGATACCCGTCTTCCCATCTTCACGATGATGGACAAGGAGTACGGCAGCTTCCCGACGCCGCGGAACTTCAACTACTTCTGGAATTTCGGCGCGCTCGCGACGGTGATCCTGGCGATCATGATGGCCACCGGCATCATGCTCGCGATGAACTACCAGCCGAACACGGAACTCGCCTTCGGGTCCGTGCAGCACATCATGCGCGACGTGAACTTCGGCTGGCTGCTCCGCTACGTGCACCAGAACGGTGCATCGATGTTCTTCATCGTCACCTACATCCACATCTTCCGCGGCCTTTACTACGGTTCCTACAAGACCCCGCGCGAACTGCTGTGGATGATCGGGGTGGTCATCCTGCTGATCATGATGGCGACGGCGTTCATGGGCTACGTGCTGCCGTGGGGGCAGATGTCCTACTGGGGCGCCACCGTCATCACCAACCTGTTCTCCGCCTTCCCGATCGTCGGCCAGCCGATCGTGACCTGGCTGTGGGGCGGCTTCAGTGTCGACAATCCCACGCTGAACCGGTTCTTCTCGTTGCACTATCTGCTGCCCTTCGTGCTGGTCGGCGTGGTGTTCCTGCACGTCGCCGCGCTGCACGTGGTGGGCTCGAACAATCCGCTCGGCATCGACGTGAAGTCACCGCAGGACACGCTGCCCTTCCACCCTTACTACACGGTGAAGGACAGCATCGGCATCTGCGTGTGCCTGATCGTGCTCGCGGCTCTGGTGTTCTTCGCGCCGAACTTCCTGGGCGATGCGAACAACTTCATCCCGGCCAACCCATTGCAGACGCCGCCCGACATCGTGCCGGAGTGGTACTTCCTGCCCTACTACGCCATCCTGCGCTCGGTGCCGAACAAGCTCGGCGGCGTGTGCATGATGTTCGGCTCGATCCTTGTGCTGTTCGTGCTGCCGTGGCTGGACACCTCGCCGGTGCGGAGCGCGCGCTTCCGGCCGATCTACCGCCAGCTCATCTGGGTGTGGGTCGTTGCAGTGATCGCACTGGGCGTCTGCGGGGCGCACAAGCCCGAGGGCATCTGGGTGGTCATCAGCCGGGTATGCACGCTCTACTACTTCCTCCATTTCCTGGTGATCCTGCCGATCCTCGGCAAGCTCGAGCGCCCGCTGCCGCTGCCCGAGAGCATCAGCCGTCCGGTCATCGGCGGCGGAGGGCCGATGCCCTCAGGCGCCACCGCCAAACCAATGGAGAACGCATGATGCGCGTGCTGCGTCATCTGCTGGCGGTCGCCATGCTTATCGGTGTTGGAGCGTCGCCCGCCTGGCCGCAGGCGGAAGCCCCGACGCCGCCGGCGCAGCGCTGGAGCTTCACCGGCCCGTTCGGCGGCCTCGACCTCGCTGCCGCCCAGCGCGGCTTTCAGGTCTATTCGGAGGTCTGCGCCGCCTGTCATTCGATGCAGTATCTGCACTACCGCGACCTCGCCGGCATCGGCCTGACCACGGAGCAGATCAAGGGGATCGCCGCAGCGGTCACCGTACCGCAGGGGTTGGACGACCAGGGCAATCCGAAGGAAGGGCCGGCGACACCAGCGGATCAGTTCCGCTCGCCCTACCCGAACGAGAAGGCGGCACGCGCAGCACTCAACGGCGCGTTGCCGCCGGACCTGTCACTGATCGTCAATGCCCGCGAGGGCCACGCCGACTACGTCTATGCCATCCTGACCGGCTATGCGGATCCACCGTCTGGCTTTCAGATGCAGAATGGCTTGTACTACAACAAGTACTTTCCCGGCGATCAGATCGCCATGCCGCAACCGTTGCAGGATGGCCGAGTCACCTACGCCGATGGTACCCCGACCACGGTCGAGCAGATGGCGCATGACGTGGTGACCTTTCTGGCCTGGACCGCAAACCCGGAGATGGTCCAGCGCAAGCAGATCGGATGGCGCGTCGTGCTCTACCTGATGCTGCTGACGGGGCTGACCTATGCCGTGAAGCGCAAGGTCTGGTCCGATGTGCACTAGACTGATCACCGATCACTGAAAATGATCGATCCGGTCATCGGCATCGTCGGCGGGTCGGGCCTGTATGACATCGAGGGACTTGAGGACAAGGTGTGGCGCCAGGTCGTCACGCCATGGGGGATGCCGTCCGATGCGCTGTTGTTCGGCACGCTCGACGGCGTGCGCTGCGTGTTCCTGCCGCGCCACGGGCGTGGCCACCCGTTGTCGCCGACGCATCTCAACTACCGGGCAAATATCGACGCGCTGAAACGCTCCGGCGTTACCGATGTGCTGTCACTCTCCGCCGTCGGCAGCCTGCAGCCGGACCTGCCGCCAGGGCATTTCGTCATTGTGGATCAGTTCATCGACCGCAGCTTCGCCCGCGAAAAGAGCTTCTTCGGCGAAGGCGTCGTGGCGCACGTGTCGATGGCGCATCCCGTGTGTTCCCGGCTGGGCGACGCGCTGGAAGCCGCCGCGCTTGCCGTCGGGTTGCCGGTGACGCGGGGCGGGACCTACCTCGTGATGGAAGGCCCGCAATTCTCCACCAAGGCAGAGAGCGAGCTGTACCGGTCCTGGGGCTGCAGCGTCATCGGCATGACCAACATGCCGGAGGCCAAGCTCGCCCGCGAGGCCGAACTGAACTACGCCACGGTCGCGATGGTGACCGACTTCGACTGCTGGCATCCGGACCACGACCACGTCACGGTCGAGGCCGTGGTGCGCCTGCTGCTCGACAACGCCGACAAGGCGAGGGCATTGGTGCAACGGGTGGTCCCGGAGATCGGCAAGCCGCGCGAACTGTGTCCGGCGGGCTGTGACCGCGCGCTCGACAATGCCATCATCACCGCCACCCACATGCGTGACCCGGCGCTGGTCGCGAAGCTCGACGCCGTCGCCGGGCGGGTCCTGTAGGAACGGCACTGGGCAGAGCGATACAGAGATTCCTCCCCCTCCCCTTGCGGGAGGGGGTTGAGGGGGAGGGGTGCGACCAGCACAATAGGGGGTGGTTTGACGTACCAACATTGATTTCGTGCGACCCCCTCCCCCCAACCCCCTCCCGCAAGGGGAGGGGGAGCACAGTGTGGCTTACCGCGTGGCGGCCGCCGTCTCCTTGGCCGCCTTCGCGACCTCGTCCGGGCTGGTCTCCGCAGCTGCGGCTCCGGCACCCAGCTTCACCGCGCCATCCGATTGTGGCACGGCGATCGGCGCGACGATCACTTGGCTGACGCCTTGCTTGCGGATGTCGAGCTGGTCGGCGACCTTCGGCGTCACGTCCACCACGCGGCCGTCGACGAACGGTCCACGATCCTCGATCTTCACCGTGGCGGACTTGCCGTTCTGCACATTGGTCACCTTCGCCGTGGTGCCGAGCGGCAGGGTCTTGCTGGCGGCGGTGTCGCCATTCGGGTTGAAGCGGTTGCCGTCAGCCATTTTCCGATTTTTGAAGTGTTGCGCGTAGTACGAAACGCGTCCGGACTGCTTGCGCCCGGAAGGGTCGAGGTGGGCGCCCTTCTGCACCACCGGCGGCAGGCTCGCGAGCTTCTCCGCTTCCTGCTTCGCCGCCGGGCTGTCAGGAGGCGGTGTCTCCGCCAGCGCCGGCGGGGCGCACAGCAACACCAGCCCTATCGCGGCCGCACTTTTCCGTGACAGCATTTCTTGCTCCTGCTCCTAGCCGAGCAGAAACCCGGCGCCAGCCCTTCGGTTCGGCGCTTTCTCCGCTCGCGTCAAGCACGCGCCGATATGTGAACGGCGCGTGCTCGCTGCGATCAGCCCAGAAGCTTGGCGAAGAAAGCCAGGGTACGCTGCTGCGCCAGCTCGTAGTCGGGCTTGCTGAAGCTGCCGCGCTCGTCGCAGCCGAAGCCGTGGCCCGCGCCCATATAGACGTAGGTCTCGGCCTTTGGCTGGGCGGCGCGGACGGCCTCCACGTCGGTCATCGGGATCGATGCATCCTTCTCGCCGAAATGCATCTGCACCGGACAGTTCGGCCGCTCGTCCTTGGTCCCGGCAATGCCGCCGCCGTACCAGCAGGAGGATGCCGCGAAGCTGTGGCTGCGCGTCGCGCCCCACCACGCAACGGTGCCGCCGAAGCAATACCCGACGATGCCGAGCTTCTTGCCGGCCAGGTGCTTTGCCGCGGCCTCGACGTCGGCCATCACCTGTGCGTCATTCAGCTTCATGCGATAGTCCCGACCCTTGTCGATGTCGGCCTGGGTGTAGCCGAGCTCGATGCCCTTCTCGACGCGGTCGAACAGCGCCGGTGCGCAGACCGCATAGCCCTCGGCCGCGAACCGATCGGCCATGTCGCGCATGTGATGGTTGACGCCGAAAATCTCCTGGATCACCACGATCCCCTTGGTCCCGCCGGTCGGTCCGGCGGTGTAGGCGGATAGCGTGAAGCCGTCGGCCGCCTTGAGATCGATCGTGCTGCCCATTTGTTTCCTCCCGGTTGTGCGTGCGGATCAGACAACGCAGGATGCCGTCATGGGCGAGATCGTCAACCTCCATCACGTGAAGAAACGCCGCGCCCGGGACGAAGCCGCGGCATCGGCAAAACAGAACCGGATCCGCCATGGCCGCACCAAGGCCGAGCGCGCGAACGACGAGCGCGCGGAGCAGCTGCGGCGGGCGCTGCTCGATGCCTTACGGCGCAGCGAAACGGGCGAATGATGCGACCAGCGTCCGATAGATCGGCCGCTTGAAATCGACCGCCAGCGCCGGCAGCTCCGCCAGATCGGCCCAGCGCCAGGCATCGAATTCCGGATCGGGATCGGCATCCAGCCTGATGTCGCTGTCCTCGCCGGTGAAGCGCAGCGCGAACCAGCGTTGCCTCTGGCCGCGGTAGCGCCCGCGGAGCGCCACGCCGACCAGATGCGGCGGCAGGTCGTAGATCAGCCAGTCGGGATGCTCGCCGATGATCTCGGCACGATCCGTGCCGATCTCCTCGGCCAACTCGCGCATGACGGCGGCTCGCGGATCCTCCCCCGGATCGATGCCGCCCTGCGGCAGCTGCCAGCCGCCCGCGGGCCCTTCCGCGTTCGCCAGATCGGCACGGCGGGCGATGAAGACACGGCCGTCCCGATTGAACAGCACGGCGCCGACGTTCGGCCGATACGGCAGGGCGTCACCACTCATTGCGCCACCGCCGGCGGCTTCACCAGTGCGCTGAGCGGCGCGAGCGTGAGACCATCGGCTGCCAACCCGTTCGCCCACGCCGCGATGCGATTGACGGTAACAGGCCGTACAGCCGTGGCGAGCCCCAGGGCACTGCCCTTCTCGCGCGCCAGCTTGGCAAGCCGCGCCAGCTTGTCGTCGATGTCGACGGCTGTCGCAGGTTCATCGATCACGATGTCGATGCTGCGTCCCCACGCAATCGGCAGCGCCGCGGCGCCTGGCCGGGCATCGACGTAGAACAGCCCCCGCTTCGCCAGTTCGGTCAGGACTGGGTTCATCTGGTCCGGCAACGCGGCAAATCGCTCACCACGCGTGGTACCGAGTGCGCCCGTTGCCCCGGCATAGCCGGCTATTCGGGACATTGCCCATTCCAGTCGCTGATGGTTCTGTTCAGGCGGCAGGTTGGCCATCATCGCCTGCGAACCTGGGTCGTTGATGGGAAATCCCTGCGGTTCCATCGGCAGTGACACGAGGAACTCGTGCTCCGCGATGCGCGCCACGGACAACAGCTTCGCCGGATTGGCGGCATAGGGCGAGAAGGCGAGTGTCACCCAGCCAGGAAGCGTGCGGACGGCCGCGTCGCTGTCCGCCTGGTTCAGGCCGACGCCCGCCAGCACCAATCCGATCCGTGGGCGCCGCGTGCGCTGGTCGAAGCCGGCGGCATAGACCTGCATTGGCATCCGGCCGTCCGCCGCGATGCGCGGCAGCGGATTGTCCGGTTGGCCGATCAGCGGCTCGAGCAAGGCTGGGTCGGGATCGGCGATCGGCCCCGGGGTCTCGCGGCCGGGGCGGGGTCCTGACGTGGCCGGGGCGGCCGGTTGCTGCGCCGGCACCACAGGCGCGACGGCCGGCGGGCGCGGAGCCTGTACGGTGGCGACCGCGGGACGCGGCGGCGGCGGCAACGGACCGAGCACCTGCAACGCAGCGCCGCCGGCTGCCAGCAGGAGCAGCACAACCGCCCAGAACACCCCGAGGCCGCGCCATCCCGTGGCCAGCGAAGCAAGCCCTTGACGCGGCAATGTCCCGGTCCAGCGCGCCGCGGTCTCGGGAGAATCAATTGGCGGTGACGCAACTCTGCGCGGCCATCGCCTTGGCCACCACCAGCGCCTGCTGTAGCTGGAAGTCGGTGTCGTCCGGCTTCGCCAGGTCGAATTTCGGGAAGCCCTCCGGTGGCTTGTTCGGTATATCCTTGGCGATCGCCGGCAGGTCGGTGCGCGGCACCGGCGCAGCGTCAGGCGTCCCGCCCTGGTTTTTCAGCACTCGGTTCAGATCGGCCTCGCGCTCCGGCCCGAACCGCGCGGTTTCCTCGCGCGTCTCCGCCACCGGCACGTCGGGTGTGATGCCAAGACCCTGGATGGATCGGCCGGACGGCGTGTAGTAGCGCGCCGTGGTGAGGCGCATCGCGCCATTGCCCGGAAGCGGGATCACCGTCTGCACCGAGCCCTTGCCGAAGCTGGCGGTGCCGAGCAGTACCGCGCGGTGGTGGTCCTGGAGCGCGCCGGCGACGATCTCGCTGGAAGACGCCGAGCCGCCATTGATCAGCACCACCAGCGGCAGCCCGCCGGTGATGTCGCTGCCCTTGGCGTCCCAGCGTTGCGCGTCCTCCGTATGGCGCGCGCGCGTCGAGACAATCTCGCCCTGGTTGACGAAGTCGCCGGAGATCGCCACCGCCTGATCGAGCAGCCCGCCCGGGTTGTTGCGCAGATCGAGGATCAGCGCCCGCATCTTGCCGCCCGACTGCTGCTTCAGCGTCTTCACCGCCTGCTTCAGCCCGGCATCCGCCTGCTCGGTGAACTGCGACAGGCGCACGTAGCCGATGTCGCCGGGCTCCATGCGCTGCTTGACCACCTGGATGTGGATGACCTCCCGCAGCATGGAGATCTCCAGCGGCTTGTCGACGCCTTCGCGCTTGATGGTCAGCGTGATCTTCGAGTTGGGCGAGCCCCGCATCTTGTCGACCGCGTCGTTGAGCGACAGACCCTGCACGGTCTTGCCGTCGAGCGACGTGATGATGTCGCCCGCCTTGACGCCCGCCTTCGAGGCCGGCGTGTCGTCGATCGGGCTGATCACCTTGATGAAGCCGTTGTCCTGGGTGACTTCGATGCCGAGGCCGCCGAACTCGCCCTTGGTCTGCACCTGCATGTCGCGGAATGCCTTCGCATTCATGTAGCTCGAATGCGGGTCGAGGCCGGTGAGCATGCCGTTGATGGCGTTCTCGACCAGATCCTTGTCGGTGACGGGATCGACGTATTCGGCGCGCACGCGCTCGAACACGTCGCCGAACAGCGTCAGCAGGCGGTACGTGTCAGCCCGACTGCTGTCCTGCGCGAGGGCAGCAGTGATGCCGAGGTCGAAGCCGAGATGGCGGCCGATCAGGCCGGCAGCCGGACCGATGGCGACGCCGGCCACGAAGGCGGTGCCGAGCAGAAAGTCCTGTGCGAAAGCGCCGGGAGCGAAAGTCCATTCGTTTCATCCTCTGAGCGGCCATACCATTGGGGCAGGCACGACTTCTAGCACGGTCTTGGAAGGATCACCTTTTCGCGCGCACTGACTTCTGCCGTCCAGTGTTCAATTCTTAAGTCTGCGATAGATCAGCTGCTTGCTCGCAGCCACGGCGCCGGGTTGATCGGCTGCCCGTCGTGTCGCAGTTCGACATATAGCGCCGGGCGGTTGCCGGATGCGCCCGGTTCCCAGGCCGGCATGACACCGACCGGCTCGCCCGCTGCGACCTGCTGTCCCACCTTGGCGTCGAGCCTGTCGAAGCCCGCCAGCACGGCATGGTAGCCGCCACCGCAATCGACGATCAACAGCAGCCCATAGCTGCGAAAGGTCGCGGCGAACACTACGCGACCGCCGCAGGGCGCAACCACCCGCGCCGACGGCGGCGCATGATAGGAGATGCCGGTGGCGGGGCCGCCTTCGGTGGGTTCGCCCCAGGACCGGATGATTTTTCCGGCAACCGGGGCAGTCAGCTGGCCACGCGGCTGCGCGATTGCGGCCATCGTCCCGGCGCCGGCCTGCCGCTCCAGGGCGGCCTGCCGCTGGCGCGCCGCGGCCGCTTCGCCAGCATGCTTCTGGTGCGCCGCGGCAACGGCATCGTCGCTGGCGCGGGATGCTTCGGCGCGCCGCTGCGCGTCCAGTTCGCCCAGCATGGCGCGCAAGGTTTCGGCTCTCGACGCTGCGGTTGCCGCGCGCTGCGAAGCTTCTGTGGCCTCGCCTTCGGCCTGTTTCTGCTGCGCCCTGGCTAAGGCGATCTGCCGATCGAGGGCTGCCGACTGGCTCTGCTGTTCCATCTCCGCCGCGGCCAGCTTCGGGGCCTCGGCCTGCATCGCGTGTGTCGCCGCGTCGAGCCGGGCCTGTTCCCGGCGCAGCGCCACCGCTTCCTGGCCAAGCTGGGCGGCAAGGCCGCGCAGCACCAGCACACCGCGCAGCGTCTCTTCCGGCTGGGCCGGGATTGCCAGCAGCGTCTCGGCAGGGAACAGCGACAACCGTTCGATCAGCGGCAGCAGCGGCTGCATTGTTTCCGCATGGGCATCGAGGCTCGCCTGCGCCTGGCGACGCTGTGCCGCGAGCGCATCCATGCGCGCGGCGATTTCGGCCGTCGCTGTTTCCGCATGACGGAGCTGTGCGGCCGCGACAATGCGGTCCGCCGCAAGGCGCTGCGCCTCGGCGGCTGCCGCAGCGGCGCGGGAAGCGGCCTCCTGCTGTGCCGCGTGTTCAGCAGCCCGGGCGCGTTCGGCCTGTTCCATCTGCTGGCGGGTAGCGTCTACCTTCGGTGGGCGCGCCGCCTGGGCGGCGACGGCCACAGCGATGGCCATCAGGGCCAGCAGGCTACTCGGCCGCGCGCGCCGCATGCGCATGGGTCAGCGAGGTGCCGGTCATTTCGCGCGGCTGGTTCAGACCCATCAGCTCGAGCAGCGTCGGCGCCACATCGGCCAGCCGCCCATCCCGCAACGAAGTCGCGCCGCCGCCCATCAGCAGCACCGGGACCGGATTGGTGGTGTGCGCGGTATGTGGGCCGCCCGTCGCGGGATCGCGCATCAGTTCGCAGTTGCCGTGGTCGGCGGTGACCAGCAGGGCGCCGCCCTGCTTCTCCACCGCGGCGGCGATGCGGCCGAGACCGGCATCCACCGTTTCCACGGCCTTGATCGCGGCCGGCAGGCTGCCCGTGTGGCCGACCATGTCAGGGTTGGCGAAGTTCAGCACGATGAGGTCGTATTTTGCGGAACTCGATCGCCGCCACCGCCTTGTCGGTAAGTTCAGGGGCGGACATCTCGGGCTGCAGGTCGTAGGTCGCGACCTTCGGCGATTGGACCATGATGCGATCCTCGCCGGGGAAGGGCGTCTCCTGGCCGCCGTTGAGGAAATAGGTGACGTGCGGGTATTTCTCGGTCTCGGCGGTGCGTAGCTGCGTCCGGCCCGCGTCTGCCACCACCTCGCCAAGGATGTGGACCAGCGTCTCCGGCGGGAACAGCGGATCCAGATAAGGGGCCAATTCGTCCGAATAGTGCGTCATGCCGGCCGCGGCGGCGAACCGGATCGCCCTCCTGCGCGGGAAGCCGTCGAATTCCGGCTCCAGCAGCGCGGCGAGAATTTCCCGGACGCGATCGGCGCGGAAGTTGAAGCACAGGATGCCGTCGCCATCCTGCATGCCTTTGTAGTCACCGATGCAGGCGGGGGCGACGAATTCGTCGGTTATGTCGTGGGCGTAGGCATCGTCCATCACCGCTGCGGCGTCCGGGAAGCGCGGTGCTTCCGCATCTGCCATGGCGGAATACGCCTTGGCGACACGGTCCCAGCGCTTGTCGCGATCCATCGCGTAGTAGCGGCCTGACACCGTGGCGATCGGCACATCCGGCGGCAGCGCCTCGACCAGCCATCGAATGTCATCCGCGCCGGAGCGAGGCGGCGTGTCGCGTCCGTCGGTGAAGGCGTGGAAGGCGGTCTTCACGCCGGCCTCATGCAGAATCCTGGCCAGTGCCACCGCGTGTTCCTGGTGCGAATGCACACCACCTGGCGAGGCCAGCCCCATTAGATGGCAGCTGCCGCCTGAAGCCTTCAGCTTCGCGATCAGCTCGGTCAGCGCCGGCACTCCGGCGAGGCTGCCATCCTTGGCGGCCTGGCTGATCCGCGGCAGCTCCTGCATCACGACGCGTCCCGCGCCGATATTGAGGTGCCCGACCTCGGAGTTGCCCATCTGGCCGTCCGGCAGCCCGACATTCAGGCCGGAGGTGCGCAGGAAGGCGTGCGGACAGGACTGCCACAGCCTGTCGAAGGTCGGCTTCCGCGCCAGGCGAACGGCGTTGTCGGCGCTCTCCTCGCGCCAGCCGAATCCGTCAAGGATCACCAGCATCACCGGCCGAATCGACTGCGCCATGACATCAGCTCCTTCCGCCGGCCGGACACTGCGTAGCGCCCGACCCCGTGATGAACAAGTGCGGTGTGTGCGGTGCGGTTACGATGATTTCTTTTGCATTGAACCCCTGACCCACAGCGGCGTTCCCCTGGCGCGCGAAGGTGGAGTGAAACAATGGCGATCAAACCCAGGCCGGATGGCTATCACTCAGTCACCCCCTATCTCGTCGTCGATGGAGCAGCGAGGGTGATCGACTTCCTCAAAGAAGTGTTTAACGCGCAGGAGGTGATGCGGCTCGCCGCACCCGGCGGTCGCATCGGCCACGCCGAGATGCGCATAGGCGATTCGGTGGTGATGCTGGGGGACGCGCATGGCGAGCACAAGCCGATGCAGGCGATGCTCCATGTCTACGTGGATGATGCGGATGCGACCTATCAGCGCGCGGTCGCGGCCGGAGCGACGTCCGTGCAGGCGCCGGTGGACCAGTTCTATGGCGATCGCAGCGGCGGTGTGAAGGATCCGTGCGGCAATCTGTGGTGGATCGCGACGCACATCGAGGATGTGCAGCCGGACGAGTTGAAGCGTCGTGCCGAGGCGGCGATGCGGAAGGCTGGCGGCTGAGGCTGGCGTGGCAACCGAATGTTGGGAGCCTTCTGCTGGACTGACCGGAAACCGGTGCGGTAGGGTTCCGACATGAACGCAGTCCCGTTCGACACGCTGAAGATGGCGCAACGTCTGGAGGCGGCGGGATTTGCCGCCCCTCAGGCCGCCGGCGCCTCGGAGGCGCTCGCCGAGGCAATCACCGGTTCCAATCTGGCGACCAAGAGCGATCTTCTGCGTGACTTCGCAGAGATAGCCGGTGTGAGAACCGAATTGAAGGCCACCAGGAACGAACTCCTGGCGGCCATCGAATTGCTGCGGCGGGACATGACGATCAAGCTCGGCGGGATGATCTTCGTCGCCGTCGGCGTGCTGCTCGCGGCGATGCGCTACATGCCACCGCACCCATAGTCCTCCTCCGCGCGTCAGTGTGGCGTCACCGCGTCGAGGCCGGCCTTGCAGGTGGCGCCGTCCTGAGTTGCAATGCCGCCACTGCAGCCGACGGCCCCGATCAGCTTGCCGTCGACCACGATCGGGAAGCCGCCCTCGGAGGCTACCACGTGCTCGAACGCCAGCAGGCTGAGGGCAGCCGGTGCCCCGCCGTTGATCACGTCGGCGAAGGCCTTGCTCGGGCGGCGGAACAGGGCGGCCGAGCGCGCCTTGGCCTGAGCGATGTCGATGGATGCATACTGAGTGCCGTCCATCGTGGCGTGGGCGATCAGCTGTCCGGCGGGGCCGACCACGGCGATTGCCATCTTCCAATTGTGCTTCTTGGCTTCCGCCGCCGCGGCGGTAATGGCCTTATGCGCCGTATCGAGGTCGATTGGCGTGCCGTACGGGATGTCGAACGGCATCGCCTCGGGCACCGGTGCGGGTGTCGCCGGTGCGGGCGCCTGCGCCTGGGCCGTGGCGAGCGCCCCCAGCAGAATACTGCCTACACAGGCGAGCCGGATCGCGGTCGGGCGGATTGTCGGCATGACGTTGTCTCCCTGGGCTGATGTTGTTCGTTCGACGCTGCGTGGGCCGGGTTATTCCCTGTGCGCAAGCGCCAGGCCGATGCCGGCGCCGATCAGGAAGCCCCCGGAGAGACGGTTGCGCAGCCGGCCGCGTATCGCAAGCACGCCGCGGACGCGGCCGGCAAGCAGCGCCCAACCCGTGTCGAGCGCGCCCGCTATGCCGAGGAAGGTGAGGGACAGCAGCACCACCTGCGGCACGATCGGTGCGTCGGCTGACACGAATTGCGGGAAGAAGGCGCCGTAGAACAGCAGCGTCTTCGGATTGGTGAGCGAGATCAGAAATCCGCGCAGCGCGATGGCGCGAAAGGAGCGCGGCTGCGGCCTGGTGTGCGTCAGGTCGACCGGTGCGGCGGCCCATTGCCGGACGCCGAGATAGAGCAGATAGGCGACGCCGACCCAGCGGACCCATTCGAACCAGCCGGCGAGCATGTCGAGCGTGGCGGTCAGGCCGAGCGTGGCGAGCGCAAGCTGCACCACTATGGCCGACGATGTGCCGGCAACGGTGAGCAGACCATAGCGCGTACCGTAGGCGATCGAGTTCGCCACGATCAGCGAGACGTTGGGGCCGGGGATGAGGATCAGGATTGTGGAGGCGAGGACGAAGCCAAGATAGAGCGAGAGGTGCATGGAATGGCGGCCTTTTGCTGGACGCCGCACGGCGCAAATGCAACGCCCCGCCGCACGGACTGTGTGGCGGGGCGTTGCGCTGCCTGAGGGGTCGCTGCGCTGATCAGTCGGTTGCGCAATGGCCCGGGGTATGTGCGTTCCCGCCGCATGGGATGCGCCGATTGGGATAGGGACATAGGTGATGCGGGCGAGCCATGAAGAAACGGTAACGGCGCGGGCGACCCCGCGTCAATTCCCCTACGATGAGAACGTTGGCCGCTCGTTGGGTCATGGAACCTCAGGGACCCGGCGATTTCGCGGCTTCGGAGAACGACAGCTTCAGAGTTCGGACCATGCCATCCGCTTCCACAACGACCCGACCCGGCTCGATCGAGCGCACCACGAAGTCGCTCACCCGCGTACCCTCCTTTGCCACGAGCGGTTTGGCGTTCTCCGCTGCCATGAAGATCGCGCGATTGCCGAACGGCCCGGTGATCACACCGGTCAGGCGCGTTGGCGCGTCTCCTTTCAGCACGACGCCATCCGCTGTCTTGGCTGGACGCCGGTCCTCGCGGAACAGCGGCCGCGCGAGCGCGGTGGATACCCAGCCTTGCATGATGTTGTTCGTATCGGGTCCCGGTGCGGCGCGCACCGTTTTCGTCAGGGCCGTGCGTCCGGGCGCCGCCCCAAGGTCCGGCGTCGCGGGATCCTGCGCTTCCCAATAGATCGTGCCGGCCAAGGCGACTGCCGCGACCAGAACGCCGGCCATGACCCGGCTCATCGGGTAGCCACCTTGGCTGTCGAGGCAGCGCGGAACGCGAATATCGCGCATGCCACATCGAACGAACCCGGGGCCGTGCTGATCCGATGAAGCGCGGGGGTCAATTGGAGCTCGTCCACCAGGAGCGAGGGCGTGGCGACGTGCATTTCCTTGAGCACGGTCATCAGGACCGGCCACGATGCGTTGAACGAGATCCGCAGGCCGATCCGCCGATAGGCACCCGCGTCGTCCCCTGGCAATGTCTCCACACTGTTCAACTGGACTCCGGCCTGCATGAACATCCCCTGCAGACGTTCCTGCAGCGAAGCGCTCGCCATGGAGTCGTTGTCGCCATCGAGCAGGGCCGCTTCGCCAGCTCCGCCCGCCTCCACCGCCTTGGCCTGTTCCTGAAGGCTGGGCAGTGCGGCCGCCAGGGCCTCCATCCGCTGCGTCAGTACCTCCTGGTGCGCCAATGCCTCGGCCCGGTCGCTGTGCCAGTCGATCAGCGGCATGACTATACCCAGCCAGAGCACCGCCAACGCCAGTGAGGTCAGCCCAAGTGCCAGCAGCCGGCCCGTACGTCCTGTCGGCAATGAATGCTTCATGTCACGACCCCAACTCTGCGCGGATCGAGAACATCTCTCCACCGTTGGTCTCGTCGCGGATGACCGGTGCGGTGAAAGCCGGATTGTGAATCAGCGGATGCGCCGCCATCGAACCGATCAGCTTCGCAGCCGCGGCAGATCGTCCGCTAATGGTCAGCTTCCGCTGGCGCACGTTCAGGGCTGTCAGGTAGGTGTCGTCCGGCAGCAGGTCGGTCAGCAGTGCGATGGACTGCAGCGGCGTGCCCAGCTGGTTTCGCGCCGCCGCGATGGCATCGGCGGTTGTCGCGCCGTTTGTGATCTTCTTGCGCAACTTCTCGGCCTCCATGACCTGAGGCTTTATTGCCTCGATGCGTGTATCGAGCCTCGCCGAGGCGACGGACTGGAGGATGAAAGGCAGTGCGACCGCCACCACTGCCAGCACACCGCAGCCGCCAAGCGCATAGGCATCGGCGCGTGGACCGAGCCAGCGGTGCGCCGGACGATCATCGGTCAGAGGGATGATACGGTGCGGTTCCGCGGTACCTCCCGCTGCGATTCGTGCCGGCGCAAGCCCCGTCTGCAGCAGTGCCGTCAGGATCGCCTCCACCCGGAGATACGGAACGACGGTGACGCGCACATGAAGACGGTTGCGCGCCGGATCGCGCTTCCCGGCAAGGCAGCTCCAGAAGACTTCGTCGGTTCGGAATGGCGTCAGGCGGTCCATCTCGTAGCCCACCACCCTCTTCAGGTCGTGTTCGGCGGCCAGGGGCAGTGTGATCTCCCGCTCCAGCAGCAGATCGGCGGAGACCCGCAGCACGGATGTCGTGCGCAGCGCACGCGGCAGACGCGCGAGGGCTGCCCGTAAGCCCGCGGAGTTCAGCTCGTGGCGGCCAAGCGAGGTCTCGCCGCCCCGGCCCTGCAGGAGCAGTTCGACCGCCGACAGGTCGGGGGCTTCGGGCACGATCACGAGCGTTCGCCGCCAGGTCCGGCCGGAGGCTGGCCGAAGCGATGCGGGAACGAGATCCCGCATCTGCTCCTTCCACCAGTTGAAGACGTCGGTCAGCATCGTGCTCATCCTATCGCCCGCCGGAGCATGGGCGCCCTCGGACAGTTCTCAAGCCCCCCATCAGCCGTGCCTCCTGGGGCAGGCGTGATGTAGGTGATATGGGCTCTGTCCGCGCCGCCACCATTTGACCCTGGCAGGACCGATTGAGCCGCCGCGTGAATGCGACCATTTCCATAACCACTTCGGACTCCACTGGTTGCGCCGATGAGTCCGACCAGCGCCCGGTAGGCAACGGCTTGTGCGTATCCGTAACGTCTTCTGGGTATAAGCTCGCAGGCTTGGAACTTCAACTTTTTTGTTATTAATCTGTATTGTTAGATCGCGGAGGGATGGGGAACGGCGCGATGCGGCCCGCATGGCCTTCGCTGCCGGTGATTATCGATGCGGATGCAGCCAGGAATACCAGCGGCCCGAACCAATGACCTCCCATCGCCACTCGTTCCTTTCGGCACGGCCGTCCCCGGACGTGATCCTGGACTTGATCCGGGGGACAGGGCCGGCCATGACGGTGTACGAGCAGCGGGGGGAGTCAACGGATGCGGCGCTTAGTATAGCTGTGACCTGCCGCCATGTCCTACCATGCCGATCACCCACCGCGGCCCGCGGATCTAGCGGGGCCGCCAATGACGGCCAGCGATCCCCCGACCTCCGGTCAGGGCTGAGGCACGCATAACCACACGCCATCTGCACGATGCAATGCCGGTCAGGCGGGCCTCGCCACAGCCCAGAGTCTGCGACAAATGGCGCGCCGCGCATTGTTCGATCCGGGTGTGGCTCAACGGCAACTGCTGCTGCCAAGTTGTGGAAACCCCGGACCAATAACGTATTTTTAACATTCGCCTTGATTGGCAAGTTGCTATCGTCATAGGGTCACATTGGCGATAGGGGAGCCCGGTGAACGCGAAAAATGCCGCAACAAAGGCGACCCGCGTAAAACGCCAATTTCTCGTCCATCTAGACGCCAATCTGATCCGCCGGATCAAGATCCTGGCCATCGACCGCAATGTCAGCGCCTCGAGCCTCGTGCAGGAAGCGCTGCTGGCCTTCCTCGCGGCCACTGGCAACTCAAGCCAACCTCCCCGCAACCAGGGAGACCCGTCGTGAAGCGTTGTGTCGCGCTGACGCTGGTGCCCGTACTGGCCGTGACAGCGTGCATCAAGCCGCCCCCCGAACCAGTCCTGGAACCTCTTCCGCCGGTGACGGGCGAAGGCGCCATCGCCCCGCCACGGGTGAGCGGCGCTGTGGGAACCGCGAACGCGATCCCGCCGGTGCTGACCAGCACCGCGGCGCCAGCGACCTTGCCCCTCCGTCTCGCCGGCGACACGACAAGCCTCGGCCAGATTACCCTGGACTTCGCGGACTCCGACATACGGGAGGTGTCGTCGCAGATCCTCGGCGACATACTGCACGTCAACTACACGATCGATCCGGCGGTGCACGGAACTGCCACATTGCACACCGCTACAACCATGACCCGAGGACAACTCGTGGGGTTGTTGCAGTCGCTGCTTGCCGCCAACAGCGCCACCGTCGTCGAGACCGCCGGGGTCTACCGGGTGGTGCCGGCTCCCGCGCAGGCCGGATCGCTGGGTGGAGGCAACGATGCCGCGGTGCCGCTGCGCTACGCATCGGCGACCGAACTCGCCAAAATCCTGCAGCCGTTTGTCCAGACCGGCGGCAAGATCGCAGCCGATACCAATAGCAACGCGCTGATCGTCGTCGGTGACCCCGCCACGCGGGAGGCGCTGATCGGCCTGATCCGCGCGTTCGACGTCGATTCCCTGGCTGGCCAGTCCTATGCGCTGCTGCCGGTGTCCGGGGGCGATGCGCAGGACACGGCGGCGGCTTTGCAGGTCGCGTTCCGCAGCCAAAGCAACGGGGCGCTGGCCGGAGTGGTGCGCGTGGTGCCGATGCAGTCGATCAATTCGGTGCTGCTGATTGCCAACCAGCCTTCCTACATCGACGACGCAAGGCGGGTGTTCGCCTTGGTGGAACGCGCACGCAAGACGACGGTGCGAACCTGGCGTGTCTTCTACCTTCAGAACAGCCGCAGCAGCGACGTGGCCTTCGTGCTGCAGCAGGCCTTTACGCCGGGCCATGTCACGGCCCAGCCGTCCCAGACCGGTGTCGGCAGCACCGTTCCCGGGGCCCAGACCAGCACTTTGGGCGGCGGCGGTCTGGGCGGCGGTGGACTGGGCGGCGGTGGTCTGGGCGGCGGCGGACTGGGCGGCGGTGGACTGGGCGGCGGCGGACTGGGCGGCGGCGGACTGGGTGGCGGCGGCCGAGGCGGGTTGGGTGGCGGAGGCCTCGCGGGTGGCGCTACAGGTGCAGCGGGCGGCCCCGCAAGTCCGGGCCAGCCCGGCGGGAGCGCGGAAGGCGACAGGATCAGGGGGCAGGCAATCCACTGCTGGGAGGATTGGGTGGGCAAGCCGACCAGTCCGACGCGGGCCAGACTAATACGATGCGCATCATCCCGAACAACCAGAACAACGCCATCCTGATCTACGGCTCGCCGCAGGAGAGCACGGCAGTCGAGGCGATGCTGCACAAGATCGACATCCTGCCGCTTCAGGTGGAGATCGACGCCACCATCGCCGAGGTAACGCTCAATGACACGCTGCAATACGGCACGCAGTGGTTCTTCAAGTCGCGTGGCGTCAACATCATCCTCGACAATGCCTCGCAGACCGTTACCTCCCTGGGCGGCACCGCCCTGCAGGCCGTGTTCCCAGGCCTCGTCGCCGGCGGCAACGGTGCAGGAGGCGCGCCGTTCGTGATCTCGGCCTTACAGGCGGTGACGAAGGTCAACGTGCTGTCCTCGCCCCAGCTTCTCGTCACCGACAACCATCCGGCACGGCTGCAGGTCGGATCGCTGGTGCCCTACCTGACGCAGTCCGCACAGGGCACGCTCGTACCGAACGCCCCGATCGTCAATTCGGTCGACTATTTCCAGACCGGCGTCATCACCGATGTCACGCCGCGCGTGAACAGTGGTGGTCAGGTCACCTTGGACATCTCGCAGCAAGTCAGCAACGTCGATACCACGCCCCCCCCGACCGGCATCGCCTCGCCGACCTTCTTCCAGCGCTCAATCCAGTCGCGGGTGGTGGTGCATGACGGTCAGACCGTGGGTCTGGCCGGACTGATCCAGGACAGCGCCTCCGCCGGGAATCAGGGCCTTCCATGGCTGAAGGACATTCCGATTTTGGGCTTTTTTGCCGGCACCCAGAACAACGCCCGGACGCGGACCGAGCTTCTGGTGCTGCTCACGCCAAGGGTGATCCGTGACCAGAGGGACGCGCGCGCAAGCGACCGAAGAACTGCGCGAGGGTCTGGCCAATGCCGCCCTGGTTCCGCAGACTTCTGCAGGGCCTGAGGCCAACCGGCTCCAACGACCCCGGTGCCGAGGTGCGGCGCAAGTTCAGACGGCTTGTGGAGCCTCCGCCGCCGTCACCACCGCCACCACCGCAATAGGCGCGGGAGCGCGGGTGAACCGCCGCCCGCTCGCCCGCCGCCGGCCCTATGCCGCCTCGGCCAACTGCCCGTTGATCAGCAGGCCGTCCCTGCTGGCGGTGACGTGCACCGTATCGCCGTCCTTCACCGATCCCTCCAGGATCAGCGAAGCGAGCGGGTTCTGCAGACTGCGCTGGATCACCCGCTTCAAGGGCCGCGCGCCATAGGTGCTGTCGTAGCCCTCGTTCGCCAGCCAATCGAGTGCGCTGCGGTCGAGCTCGATGGTGATCTTGCGATCCGCCAGCAGCTTGCGCAGGTGTTCAAGTTGGATAGACACGATCGATGCCATGTCGCTGCGCTGCAGCCGGCGGAACAGGATGATCTCGTCCAGCCGGTTGAGGAACTCTGGGCGGAAATGATGACGAACCACGTTCATCACCTGGCCCTGCACCATCGCCGTCGACTCGCCATCCGGCTGTGCCGCCAGGATGTCGCTGCCCAGGTTCGAGGTCAGCACGATGATGGTGTTCTTGAAGTCCACCGTGCGGCCCTGGCCATCGGTCAGGCGGCCATCGTCGAGCACCTGCAGCAGCACGTTGAAGACGTCCTCGTGCGCCTTTTCAACCTCGTCGAACAGGATCACCTGATACGGCCGCCGGCGCACCGCCTCGGTCAGCACGCCGCCCTCATCGTAGCCGACATATCCGGGCGGCGCGCCGATCAGCCGAGCGACCGCGTGGCGCTCCATGAACTCGCTCATGTCGATGCGCACCATCGCGCGCTCGTCGTCGAACAGGAATTCGGCCAGCGCCTTGCAGGTCTCGGTCTTGCCGACGCCGGTCGGACCGAGGAACAGGAAGCTGCCGATCGGCCGGTTGGGGTCCTGCAGGCCGGCACGCGCGCGGCGCACCGCATTGGCGACGGCCTTCAGCGCCTCCTCCTGGCCGACGACGCGCTTGCGCAGCTGCTCTTCCATGTGCAGCAGCTTGTCGCGTTCGCCTTCCAGCATCTTGTCCACCGGAATGCCGGTCCAGCGCGAGACGACCCCGGCGATCTGTTCCTCGGTCACCGCCTCGTTCACCAGCTTGCCGTCTGACGATGTCGCCAGCTTCTTCTCGATCTCCGGGATCACGCCGTACAGCAGCTCCGACGCGCGGGCCAGATCGCCGCGACGCTGCGCGATCTCGACCTCGCTCCGTGCCTGGTCCAGCTGTTCCTTAAGCTTCTGGGTCTCCTGCACCTGTTCCTTCTCCGCCTGCCAGGCGGCGGTCAGCGCATTCGACTCCTCCTCGAGTTCGGCCAGCTCCTTCTCGAGCCGCTCCAGCCGCTCGCGCGACGCAGGATCGGTTTCCTTGCGCAGCGCCTCACGCTCGATCTTGAGCTGGATCACGCGCCGGTCGAGTTCGTCCAGCGCCTCCGGCTTGGAATCGACCTGCATGCGCAGCCGACTGGCCGCCTCGTCGATCAGGTCGATCGCCTTGTCCGGCAGGAAGCGGTCGGTGATGTAGCGGTTGGACAGCGTCGCGGCAGCGACCAGCGCACCGTCGGTGATGCGCACGCCGTGATGCAGCTCGTACTTCTCCTTGATGCCGCGCAGGATCGAGACGGTGTCCTCGACTGACGGCTCGCCCACGAACACCGGCTGGAAGCGCCGCGCGAGCGCCGCGTCCTTCTCGATGTGCTTGCGATACTCGTCGAGCGTGGTGGCGCCGATGCAGTGCAGCGTGCCGCGCGCCAGCTCCGGCTTGATCAGGTTCGCCGCATCCATCGAGCCTTCGGCCCGGCCCGCACCCATCAGATTGTGCAGCTCGTCGATGAACAGGATGACCTGTCCTTCGGCGGTCTCCATCTCCTTCAGCACGGCCTTCAGCCGCTCCTCGAACTCGCCGCGATACTTCGAGCCGGCGACCAATGCGCCGAGATCGAGCGCCAGGAGCTGCTTGCCCTTCAGTGCCTCGGGCACGTCGCCATTGACGATGCGCAGCGCCAGGCCATCGACGATGGCGGTCTTGCCGACACCGGGCTCGCCGATCAGCACGGGATTGTTCTTGGTGCGGCGCGCCAGCACCTGGATGGTGCGGCGGATTTCCTCGTCGCGCCCGATCACCGGATCGAGTTTTCCCTCACGTGCGAGGGCGGTTATGTCGCGGGCGTACTTCTTCAGCGCGTCGAAGTTGGATTCGGCATTCGGGCTGGTGACGGTGCGGCCCTTGCGGATGTCGTTGATCGCCTTCTCCAGCGCCTGCGGCGTGACGCCGGCATTGCGCAGCGCACGGGCGGCCGGGGTGTCGGACGTGGCGATCGCCAGCAGCAGCCGATCCTGCGCCACATACTCATCGCCGGCCTTGGTGGCGGCCTGCTGTGCCGCATCCAGGAGGCGGATGATCTCGGTGGTGAACTGCGGTTGGCCAGCGCCGCCGCCTTGCACCTTGGGTTGGCGCGCGAGTTCGGTCTCGACCGCGGTCAGCGCCGACTTGGGATCGCCGCCCGCAGCCCTGATCAGGCCGGCGGCCGCGCCTTCCTCATCGTCGAGCAGCGCCTTGAGCAGGTGCTCGGGGGTTATCCGCTGATGGAATTCGCGGATCGCGATGGTCTGGGCAGCCTGGAGGAAACCCCGGGCCCGTTCGGTGAATTTCTCAATTTCCATGTTGATGTCCCAGTAGGTAGGCGACTGGTCAGCACCCGCCCCTGATCAGGCAACGGAGGCATGAACCTTTGGCAATCCAGTTGGGTCCAGGCACACTGGGACTCAAGAGGGGGTGCAAGATGCGCATCGAATACCTGTATCGCTACCCGGTAAAGGGCCTGACGGCGGAGGCGCTGGAGGCGGCGGAGGTGGAGCCGGGCGGCTGCATTCCGTGGGACCGCGCCTTTGCTCTGGCGCAAGGCGACGCTGGCTTCGATCCGGAGCAGCCAAAATGGCTGCAGAAGGCGAACTTCATGTGCCAGATGAAGAATGCCCGCATCGCGTCCCTGTTCTCCTTCTTCGAGCCCCGCAGTGGCATGTTGGCGATCCGCGCGCCCGACGGTTCGTCGGCGGTCGAGAACGCGCTGACGGAGGCCGGGCGTGAGCGCATCGCGAGCTTTCTGACCCGCTATCTGGGCGAGGAGGCACGTGGCACGCCGCGCTTTCACCACATCCCCGGCCACAGCTTCAGCGACCAGCGGGGCAAGGTGGTCAGCCTGATCAACCTCGCCAGCCTGCGCGACTTCGAGGCCAAGGTGGGCGCGCGCCGCCATCGCCGGCGGTTCCGCGCCAATGTGTGGTTCAGCGGAGCGCCGGCCTGGAGCGAGCGGGACTGGGTGGGCCGCGACATCCACATCGGCGGCGCCGTGCTGCACGTGGCCAAACCGATCACCCGCTGCGCCGCAACGGAGGTGAACCCGGAAACGGCCCAACGCGACGCGGACCCTGTGGCGGAGCTGCGCCGGCTCTACGACCACATCGAACTGGGAGTGCATGCCGAGGTGATTGAGGGCGGTCGGTTCGCGGTGGGGGATTCGATCGAGGTGCTGCCGGAGTAAGGATTCTGGAGCATTTTCAGGCTGACCGGAAAGCGTACACCTCGCCCACGAAGTGGGAGAGGTCGCGTCGCGGCAGCGATGCGGGAGAGGGTTCATCCGGTCGTATTTGGCTGCGCAGGCACCCTCTCCCGGCGCTTCACGCCGACCCCGGTTCAAGCCCCGGGCAGGCTCTCCCACTCTTCCTGGGCGAGGTGTACTGAGGCGCAACGTTTTCAGTCATGGTGAACATGCTCAAGTCGGAACAAGCGAACCATCTGACCCACGATGCTAGTGGTCATCGCCGCGAATGCGGGGACCCAGTTGCCGCATGGATCCCCCGCTTTCGCGGGGGATGACGAGAGTGAGGGGACGACGGGGAGACTGCATGAGGCCTGACCACGCAGCCAAGCGTATGCACATCGTCCGTGTTCTTCCGCGTTCGTCGCGGCTCTATGGCGGCCTGATCGCGGCCAATATTGCAGCCTGGACCTGGGCCTGGGCGGCATTCCACGACCGCCCGACGCTGCTCGGCACCGCGCTTCTGGCGTGGATGTTCGGGCTGCGCCACGCGGTCGATGCCGATCACATAGCAGCCATCGACAACGTGGTCCGCAAGCTGATGCAGGAGGGAAAGCGTCCGCTGACGGTGGGGCTGTGGTTCTCGCTCGGCCACTCGACCATCGTCATACTGGCATCGCTCGCCATTGTCGTCGCGGCTGCCGCCGTGCAGGACCGGCTGGATGCCGTCAAGGAGGTCGGTGGTCCGATTGGCACTTTGGTGTCCGCGGCGTTCCTGCTGGCCATTGCCGTGGCAAACCTCATCATCCTGCGCGGCGTCTGGCGCAGCTTTCGCAAGGTGCGCAGCGGCGGAGATATGGATCAGGACGCGCTCAACCTGCTGTTGGCGGGCCGAGGGCTGCTGGCTCGGCTGTTCCGCCCGTTGTTTCGGGCGATCTCACAGACCTGGCACATGTACCCGCTCGGCTTTCTCTTTGGCCTGGGCTTCGATACGGCGACCGAAGTGGGTCTGCTGGGCATCTCCGCAACACAGGCGGCGCAGGGCATGTCGCCCTGGCAGGCTATGGCTTTCCCCGCGCTGTTCACGGCGGGCATGGTGTTGGTGGACACGACGGACAGCGTGTTGATGGTCGGCGCGTATGGCTGGGCCTTCGTCAATCCGCTGCGCAAGCTTTGGTACAACCTGACCATGACGGCCGCCTCGGTTCTGATCGCCGTTCTGATCGGCGGCATTGAGGCACTCGGGCTGATCGGCAGCCAATTCGCGCTGAGCGGACCGCTCTGGGACGCGATCGGGGATCTGAACGACAGGCTCGGAAGCCTCGGGTTTGCCGTCATCGGCATCTTCGTCGGCTGCTGGGCAGTCTCGACGATCGTCTATCGACTGAAGCGGTATGACGTCGCGGATGGGGGGTTCGGCTGAGTGCCAGATGAATCGCTCCGCCTGGCCCCGGCATCCATGTTCTTGCTGCACCTGCTTCTATAGATTTGCTCCGGGCTGCCACGGTAGACGGCATCGGCCGCCATACCCGGCACGTACCGGCGACCTTCACGATGCTCAGCCCAATCGCAAGCCGATGTATTTCGGTGCGGGCCATCAGCCACGTACTGCTCCGTTTGCCTTCAAGGGGCAGTAGCCAGTTGCCGGTTATAACCTCGTACGCCTTGGAGTCGCCGCAAGTTGCCAGGCAGATTGCAGGAGCTGAGCGATCCGTATCCGCGCAAGCGCTACGGCGTCGCGCCGTCAAACCGGATATACCAGCGATGTCGGCACGATGGTCGAGTCGTAGATACACAAGCGCTCGGCAAAGCGCATGACACCGCCATCATCGACGACTCGGTCCTGATAGCGGCCGCACAGGAACAGCTCGCTCGGTCGGTCGGGCATGGTCTGGAACAACGCGAAGTTAGCGGTCAGGCGCAGTCCGTCGTCCTCAATCGCGCGCAGACATATGGCACTTGTCATCCGGCGCACGATCCGCGGCGCGTAGAGCGCCGTCTCGCGCAGCGCGACCACCCGATCGACCAGCATGTTCCGGCTCTCGCAATAGATCAGCGCGACCGGCAATCCCTGCTCGTGGTTCTCGCGCGGGATGACCTTGTAGACGCACGCATCGACGAAAAGCTCTGGCCAGCGCTCCAATTCGCCATCATTGAGCGCGTTGTCGTAGGCACAGTAGAGGTCGGCAAGACGCGCCCGTAGCTCCAATGTGATGGACAATCCAGCTGCGGCAGCGATCACGGTGGGTCACAGCTCCATGACGGAACGGTAGTGCTGATAGAACCCGCGGATCGCAGTCTCCGTCACCATGTGCTGCTCGTTGGTGACCGCGCGGCCGCCCATCTCGACCAGGCACGTCTCGTCGTCGTTCCCGTCGATCCCGGCCTGCGACAGCATCATCGCCTCGCTGTCGTCGAGCGATACCAAACCGGCCGGGCCCATCAGATTGGCCTGGCGCAAACGACGCTGCCGCATCTCGGGCGTATCGTCGGCGTAGCCGAAGAAGGTCCACGCCAGGTCGAAGCTGCGCGCATCGAGCGGCACGATCTGACGCATCGCCAGCGTGTTGGATTGCTGCTGCACGATCAGGTTGGGCCACAGTGTCTGCAGAACGACCGTGGCATCGCCGGGGAACTCGCGCACCGGGTCCAGGAGACGCGGATCGCGCAGCGACGAAGTCCGGCTTGAACGCGCGCATCTGTGCCGTCGCATCGTTCGATTCCTGCGCGCCCCTGCGACTGACCAGCACGGCGTGCCGGCCGGTGTCGTCCATTTCGACCGAGGATTGCTGATCGAGGCGGAACAGCCCGAAGGTCACCAGGAACACGTGCAGCAGGCTGGCGTGATACGGGTCCTTGATGTTCTCGAACATCAGCTTCCAGTTGCTCGGAATGCGCTGCCGCATGTAGCCGAGCACCACAAGCTCGCGACCGTTGAATACGCGGTCGAAATAGCCCGAGCATCCGATCGCCGAGATAGGTCTCCAGCGTTTCACTGGGGGCGCCGAAGCTGGCGAAGACCACGCCGTTGCGACGCGCGACCGCGAGGCGCTGCAACCCATGGTCCTCGGGGCGGAAATCCTCGGGCATGCCGCCCTGGCCGCGATAGCCTCGGCGGAACGGCACGCCGAGCAGATTGCCGGCGAGGTCATAGGTCCATTGGTGATACGGACAGACGAACTCCTTCGCGGACCCGCGATTGGCGGTGCAGACCTGCATGCTGCGGTGCGCGCAGCGATTGACGAGGACGTTGATAGCGCCGTCGCCGCCGCGCACGGCGACGACCTCGCGCGTGCCGAGCTGGCTGCGCTTGTAGTCGCCGGGGTTGGGGATTTCCGCCTCCAGGCAGACATAGAGCCAATCATTCGCGCCAAAGATCCGATCGATCTCGCGCGCGAAAATCTCCGGGTCGGTGTAGACCCAGTTCGGGACGCGCGAACATCCGCCGTCCGGCCATCGGCGAGACGCAGGCATCGGCGACGCCCGCAATTCGAGAGGAGTTTCTCGATTCACTGGCAGCGTGACATCATCCATGACACCGAACCTCTATACTGGTCCAAGGCATCCATAACCGGGACCTCAAATCGAGGGCTGTTCTGCCCGCAGGCTATCGAGTTGCAGGATGCGCCGATCAGGCGTTCCCGGCAACGACGCCCGAAGAACCAGTTCACTGGGGCGGCAATCGAATCTGGTGGTTCAACCAGATTGCGGGTCGTCCGATCCTTCATCCCGCCCAGGGATTGATGACTTCAACCCCGGTTCGCCCAAAGTCGGTCGCGTCTCGTGTAACGACTGTCATGCCATGCACCAACGCCGTGGCCGCGATCAGAGCATCCCGCTCGCCCCGCGGGTCAGGCACTTGCAGCCTCGCGCATCGCCGCGCGACCTCGGTATCAATGGGCAGCACACGGTCGGCAAAGGCCGGCAGGACACGGTGCTCCAACCATGCGCGCAGAACCCCGCCCTGTGCGGGATCGCGCCGCTCGACGAGCAGCACGCCCAGTTCAAGCTCCAGGATCGTGATGACGGATACGAAGAGGCTGGACGGCAGGACACCAATCGCCCACGCCGTCACATGCTTGTCGGCCCTGCCATCCTTCGCTTTCCGCAGTTCGGAAACAACATTGGTATCAAGCACGTACATCAGGCGAGATACATCAGGCCAGATCGGCTGACCGTGCGATAGGGCTGCGCAGGCGCGGCGGCTCAAATTCGATGTCCGCGACGCCTGGCGCCGCCAGCATGTCGACGATGGTGGCCTGAGTGCCTGCCAGCTTCTGGTAATCCTCGATGGTCAACAGCACATGCGCGGGCCGACCACGATCGGTGATGAAGACCGGACCGTGCTTCGCCGCCGTCTTCGCGCGGCTGGTGTCCTGATTGAATACACGGCCAGACAGGGTCGTGATCGTCACGGGGGAACCTCGCATCAAATGTATCAACGTTGCTACATATAGCTGGTCCGTCCCACTCCGGCAAGGCGAGAAAGTTCGCGAAACCGCGGCTCAGCTGGGATCGTGCCCAACCCGCACCAACAGCTTGCCGAAGTTGCGGCCGCCCAACATGCCGGCCAACGCGTCGGGGGCGTTCTCCAGCCGGTCCACCACGTCCTCGCGATAGATCAGGCTGCCATCGGCTACCCAGGGGGCTGCCAGAGTGCGCCATTCCGCCAGCTTCTCCGGCTTGTCGGACACGATGAAGCCCTGGATCGTCACGCGCTTGCCGACGACAAATCCGAGATTGGGGCCAGGCGGGAACTCGGCCTCATTGTATTGCGAGACCATGCCGCACATCGCCACGCGGGCGAACGGATTGAGCAGGTCGAACGCCGCCGCCTGCACCGCGCCGCCGACATTCTCGAAATACGCATCGATACCGTTCGGACAGGCCGCCGCCAGTTCGGCGCGCAGGTCGAGCGCGCGGTGATCGACGCAGTCGTCGAACCCCAGGCTGTCCTGCACCCACAGGCACTTCTCCGCCCCGCCGGCCACGCCGACGACGCGGGCACCGGCGCGCTTGGCAAGCTGTCCGGCCACCGATCCGACCGCACCGGATGCGGCGGAAATCACGACGGTCTCGCCCTTCTTCGGCTGGCAGATCTCGGTGACGCCGCGGAATGCGGTCGCGCCCGGCATGCCGAGCACGCCGAGATAGGCGGACAGCGGCGCGCCATGACGATCGAGCTTGGTCAGCCGATCGCCCGGCGTCACCGAGTGCGTCTGCCAGCCGCGCGCGCCGACGACCACGTCACCGGGAACGAAACGCGGATCGGCGGAAGCGACCACCTCGCCCACTGTCTCGCCCGTCATCACCTCACCGGGGTTCACCGGCTGCGCATAGGTCTGCTGCTCGCGCAGCCGCCCGCGCATATAGGGGTCGATCGACAGCCAGATGGTGCGCGTCACGACTTCGCCGGCGCCGGGCGTGGGAATGGCGTCCTCGCGGATCTCGAAGTCCTCGCGGCGCGGGCTGCCGTCCGGACGGTGTTTCAGAACGACCGATCGGCGGATGGTTTCTGTGTTGCTCATGGCTCAGGCCGCCTCGGACCGCAGCACCAGCCGGCCCGTCACGCGGCCGTCGCGCAGACGCATCAGCGCGTCGTTGGCCTGGCTCTGCGGCACCATGGCCACGGGGAGTGCAGGCAGCGAGCCGTCCTGTGCGAGCTTCACCAGTTCGCGCAGCTCCTTCGGATTGCCGACATAGGTGCCCTGCACAGTGAGTGCGCGGATCGCCATCAGTGGCAGCGGCACGGTGAGCTCGCCACCGAACAGCCCGACCTGGATCAGTTTTCCTCCTTTGCGCAACGCATCGAAGGCGAAGCGTGCGGTCTGCGTGCCGTTCACCAGGTCGATCACGGCCAGGACCGGCCCGCCGGCCGTTTCGATGATGCGCTTGGTCACGCCGTCGCCGCTGCCGTCCACCACCTTGTGCGCGCCGGCCTTCATTGCCGCCTCGCGCTTCTCCGCGCTGATGTCGACCACCACGATGTTCTGGTGTTTCAGCGCCGTCAGCACGGCGATCGCGTTCAGCCCCAGGCCGCCGGCGCCGACCACGACGATCGCCTCGTTGGGCGGGATCGGCATGGCCTTGCGGATCGCCGAATAGACCGTGATGCCCGAGCAGGCATAGGTCGCCGCAACCGCTGGATCGAGCGTGCCGGGATCGACCAGGTGCCGTGGGTGTGGGGCGATCACATGCGTGCCGTAGCCGCCGTTGGCATACACGCCGAGGCTGCGCGGTGTGAGGCACATGTTGTCCTCCTCGGCGAGGCATTTGTCGCAGGTGCCGCAGCCGAGCCAGGGAAACACGATGCGCAGGTCGCCGACCTTCACGCCATGCTTGTCCCCTGGGGCGTCAGGGCCAAGCTTCGCGACGCGGCCGACGATCTCGTGCCCCATCGCCAGCGGCAGCACGACGCCGCGGTCCTTCAGCGACATCTTCTTGCCGCCGCCGATGTCGTAATAGCCCTCCCAGATATGCAGATCGGAGTGGCAGACGCCGCAATGGGTCACCTCGATCAGGACTTCGGTGCCTTTCGGCTCCGGGGTCGGCAGTTCGAGTTCCTTCAGCGGTGCTCCGTTCTCGACCACGGCCCAGGCGCGCATAGGTGGGTCTCCTGTCTTGGCTGTGGGAGATGGGATAACCAGTGGCGGGTTGGGGTCAAGGGTGTTGCTTGAAGCGCCTCCCAACTGAGACTAGATATGGTCTCAGTTGATCCAAGAGGGTCCGATGTCTGCCAGCGCCGCTGCCGTGCCCGAGCTTCTGGGCCTCCGCAAGCATCCTTCGCGCCCAGGCTCGTCACTGGGTCTGATGGGAGAGGTCGAGAGAGGCCTCCCTCTGTCCGCACTGGATCGCACAGTGCATGCTGTGGCGCCGGATGATGCCAGCTTTGCGTACCGTCTTGTACCACGCGCCACACTCGCACGCCGCCGCACTCAGCCCTCGCCCCGTCTGACCCCCGACGAAAGCGCCCGCGTCGCCAGGCTCGCGTCTGTCTGGGCCTTCGCCAACGACGTCTGGGGCAGCGAAGACGCCGCCCGTCGCTGGTTGTTTCGGCCGCATATGATGCTGGAGGATCGCCGCCCGGTCGATGTCGTGCTGGCCAGCGAGTTTGGGCGGCCATTGGTGGAAAACATCCTCGGCGGGCTCAAGTATGGGACCGCTGTGTGACGGCACAGCGACTGGACCGCGTTCTGACGGCATTCCGCATCGGCGATCCGCAAGGCTCCCATCCGATCTTCGACCCGACCGGTTCTCGGCTCGCACCGGGCCGTTGGAACACCTCTGCAAGCCCCATGATCTATGCGTCGGAGCATTATTCGACTGCAATGCTGGAGAAGCTGGTCCGCGCCAACGGAGAGTTGCCGCCGAACCAGCACTTCATCGAGATCACGATTCCCAATGGCATCAGCTATGAAATGTTGAACCCGGCGCATTTGCCTGGATGGGACGATGCTCCCCGTACGACAAGCCAAGCCTACGGCGAGGCTTGGCAAACCGCGCGTCGGTCGCTCCTGCTGTTGGTGCCGAGCATCGTCGCGCGGATGGAGCGCAACGTGCTGATCAACCCTGATCACGCCGAGTTCCCGCGCATCACGCACAGCCTGCACCAGCCGGTCTGGTGGGACCGACGACTGTTCGGCGCGACGACCTAGCGCGCCTTCGCCAGCGCCTCCGGGTTGGTCACCCGCACCGGCTTGCCGTCGAGGAACGCCAGCGCGTTTTCCAGGCTCTGCGGATAGAAGCCCTGCCAGGTTTCCTGCACGCCGTAGCCCAGATGCGGGGTCATCACCACGTTTGGCGCGGTGCGCAGCGGATGGTTCGCCGGCAGCGGTTCACGGTCGAACACATCCAGCGCGGCGACGATGCGGCGCGCCTGCACAGCCTCGATCAGCGCCTTCTCGTCAACGATAGGGCCGCGCGACGTATTGATCAGGATCGCGCCGGGTTTCATGCGCGCAATGTCCGCGGCGCCGATCAGGCCGCGCGTGCGCTCCGACAGCACGAGATGAATGCTGACGGCATCGGAACGGGACAACAGTTCCTCCTTGGAAACCATCGCGGCGCCCGCCGCCTGCGCCTTGTCAGGCGTCATGTTCTGGCTCCAGGCGAGCAGGTTCATGTTGAGCGCCTTGCCGTAGCGCGCCATGTGCGAGCCCAGGCGGCCGAGGCCGATCACGCCCAGTGTCTTGCCGGCGAGCGTATGGCCGACCGGCACGCCCTCCTGGAATTTTCCGCCGCGGATGTTGGCATCCCCGGCGGGGATGGCGCGCGCAGCGGCGATCAGCAGCCCGAGCGCCAGTTCGGCGGTGGCCGCCTCGCTGTTGCCGCCACCGACCGTATTGCACACGACAACGCCGCGCGCGGTGCAGGCCGCTGAGTCCAGCGAGGCGTTGCGCGCGCCGGTCATTCCCAGCATGCGCAGCTTCGGCAGGCGGTTGATCAGCGACGCGGGCAGCGGGGTGCGCTCGCGCATCGACAGGACGATGTCGAAGTCGGCGAGTTGGCGCGCCGCATCGTCCTCGTTGTCGAATGCCTTGGGGAAGAACACGACCTCGGCGCGGGCCTGTAATGGCGACCAGTCCGCGCTGGTTCGCGCCACGCCCTGCCAGTCGTCCAGCACCGCTACCTTGGTCATTTTGTGCTCCCCTGCATGGACCGTCATTGCTGTCCCCGGACCTGATCCGGGGATCAGTCCCGGCCATCCGTCGCGGCACTATGCTGGTATGGATGGCCGGGACAAGCCCGGCCATGACGGTCAATGGTCAAATGACGCCTTGCTGCTTCAAGGCCACTATCTCATCCGCCGGCAGACCAAGCCAACCGCCATAGACCTCCGCATTGTGCTGGCCCACCGAAGGGCTCGGCACGGTCGGCACCTTGTCCGCGCCGTGCAGACGCAGCGGCGTCGTCGGCACCACGATGCTGCCGAGGTCCGGATGGTCGATGCGCTCCAGCATGCCGCGGCCATGCATGTGCGGATCGTTCATTACCTCCTTCACGTTGCGCACCGGCGCGCACGGGATGCGGTAGCGGCTGGCAGTCGCGAATACCTCCATCTTGCCTTTGGTCCGCGTCCACGCGGCAACGACGTCATCGGTCGCCTCGAGGTTCGCCACGCGCGCGGCATTGGTGGCAAATCGCGGGTCGTCGGCCAGGTCTTCACGGCCCATCGCCTTCAGCAGGTTCTGCCAGTGGCCTTCGGTGACGACATGGACGGCGACCCAGCCGTCCGACGTGGGGAACGCATTGTATGGCGCGCTGGCAAGGGCGGATTGCCGGTTGCCGGTGCGCGGCGGGATTTCGCCGGTCCTGACATGGTATTCCATGCTGGAGGCGAGCGACGAATACACCGTCTCCTGCATCGCGACCTCCACCAACTGCCCCACGCCGGTGCGCTCGCGCTGGAACAGGGCGGTCAGGACGGCGGCGTAGAGGTGGATGCCGCCCATGAAATCGACCAGCGTGGGGCCGGCCTTCACCGGCGGGCCATCGGGAAAGCCGGTGACGCTCATGATCCCGGACTGCGCCTGGATGGTAAAATCCATGGCCAGATTGTCGCGGTCAGGCCCGGTGATGCCGAAGCCGGATCCGGTGGCATAGATCAGCCGTGGATTGACCGTCTTCAATACGTCGTAGCCGACGCCAAGGTCGTCCATCGTGCCGGGCGAGAAATTCTCCAGCAGCACATCGGCCTTGTCCACCATCTGGCGCAGCAGCGCGCGGCCACGTTCGGATTTCAGGTTGAGCGTGATGGCCCGCTTGTTGGAATTCAGCATCGCAACCGGCAGCGTGGCGCTGTGCCCTGGCGCGGCCCGGCGGCGCGCCGGCTCGCCGTGCGGCGGCTCGATCTTGATGACATTGGCGCCGGCCTTGGCCATCAGCAGCGTGGCATACGGGCCTTGGAAGATCTGGCCGAAGTCGAGCACAGTGATGCCTGCCAGCGGTGTGTTCATCCTGAGCCTCCAAAGGAGAGGCCGCCAGGATAGGATAATCCCCGCACGAATGGCGACCGGGGGACCTTGTCATGCGACGCCTGCGCGTTCTGCGGAAGGCCGACACGCCCGATGAGCTCGATCTGCGGATCGAGACGTTCGATGCATTGCCGCGCGGCCCCGACGAGGTGCTGGTCGCGGTGCGCGCCGCGGGGGTGAACCGCAGCGACGTGGCCGCCGCACTTGGGCGCATGCCGCAGGCGGCCTGGCCGCGGACGCCAGGCCGCGACTGGGCGGGCGTGGTGATCGAGGGACCGGACGCGCTCGTCGGCCAGGAGGTGTTCGGCGCCGGCGGGGACCTCGGCATCAGCCGCGACGGCACGCATGCCAGCCACCTGGTGGTCCATCGCGACGCGGTGGTGGCGAAGCCAGCCGCCATGACACTGGCGGAGGCCGGCGCGCTCGGCGTCCCCTTCGTCACGGCGCTCGCGGGCTTCCACCGTTCCGGTGCGCCCAGGCCGGGCGATGTGGTTCTGGTGCTGGCGGCCAACGGCATGGTCGGTCAGGCTGCGGTGCAGATCGCGGAAATGCTGGGCGCGCGCGTGTTCGGTGTGACAAGGCGTGCCGAGGCATTCGCCCACGAGGAATATGCGGTTCGAATGATCGATGCATCGAGCGCCGACATCGCCGCGCTGGTGCGTGCAGAGACCGACGGCCACGGTGCGGACATCGTCTACAACACGGTCGGCAGCCCGTATTTCGCCGCAGCGCATCAGGCGATGGCGCATGGCGGCCGACAGATCCTGATCTCGACGGTCGAGCGGACGGTGCCGTTCGACATCTTCGCGTTCTACCGCGGCCGGCACACGTTCGTTGGTATCGACTCGCTGGCGCTCGATGCGTGCGCATCGGCTGCCCTTCTGCGCGAGCTGCTGCCCGGCTTCGCCAGCGGCCGGCTCAGGCCGTTCCCGGTGGCGGAAAGCGCCTGCTACACGTTGGAACGGGCGATCGACGCGTATCGGGCGGTACAGGCGATTGCGCGGGATCGGGTCGTGCTGTTGCCGTGATTCCAGAAGAAGGGTCCGCACAGAGAACACCGAGGGGCCACCGAGATGCATCTTGCGCGCTTGGCGCGAAGCGCTTGCCTGATTTCTCTGTGGCTCTCTGTGCGACCTCGGTGTTCTCTGTGTGGAACCTTCCCTTCTGGCAGCGGAGTCGCGGTTCATGGCGGTGGTGATCACGGTCGCGCAGCAGAAGGGCGGAACCGGCAAGACGACGCTGGCGGCCAATCTCGCGGCTGCATTCGCGCAATCCCGGCGGGTCGCACTGCTCGACATAGACCCACAGAAGAGCCTCGGACGCTGGCACGGCCTGCGGTGCGCACGCCGGGAGCAGGCGGCTTCGCTGGCATTCTCGGACATATCGGGCTGGCGTCTGCCGGCCGAACTCGATCGGCTGCGGCGCGATCACGACGTGGTGCTGATTGACAGCCCGCCACAGCTCGACACCGACGCCAGGGTCGCGGTGCGCGCAGCCGACCTTGTTCTGGTTCCGATCCAGCCAAGCGTGCCCGACATATGGGCAGCCGAAGGGACGCTTGCCCTCGCCGGCGAGGAACGACGCGGCGCGCATCTGGTGTTCAACCGCGTGCCACCGACCTCGCGGCTGCGCGAGGCGATCGAGGCCGACCTTTCAGCGCGCCGCCTGCCCCTGCTGCGCTCGGCTCTTGGCAACCGCGCCGGCTTCGCGCATGCCTTTGCAGCCGGGCTCGGCGTCACCGAGGCCGCGCCAAGATCCACCGCGGCGGCCGAGCTGCGTGCGTTGCTCGCCGAATTGCAGGAGCTGACGGAATGACGATCTGGGGATGGGTGCTCGCGGTACACGTGCTGTGCGCGGTGATCTGGGTGGGCGGCATGTTCTTCGCGTACGTCGTGCTGCGACCGAGCCTCGCCGTGCTCGAGCCGATCCAGCGCATCGCGCTCCACACGCAAGTGTTCCGACGCTTCTTTCTGATCGTCTGGCACGTCATGCCGCTCATTTTGATCAGTGGTTTCGCGGTGCTGTTCCTCTTCTACGGCGGAATGGCCTTTGTCGGCTGGAATGTGCACGTCATGATGCTGCTGGGCCTGATCATGAGCGCGGTGTTCGTGCTGATCGTGTTCGGACCGTATGCGCGCTTCCGCCGCACCACCGATCGCGCAACCGCCATTGCCTGCATCGACCGCATCCGCAAGCTGATCGGCGTAAACCTGGTGCTGGGGCTTGTCACCGTCGTGGTTGCATTGCTGCGTTGACGATTGCCTCCAGCGAGCAGGCGCGGCGAACATCGCCTGCGCCGGCATAAGCGCCGCGGGTCGGCCCGAGGCCCGGCCGGAGGCAGGCCCCTGCGGCGCGGTCGATCGCACCGGAAGCGTGCGACCCCAGTAGTGTGAGCCGGCAGTGCCGACCCTGACACCGCCCTTGTTTTATTTTTAAGTTACTATGACGTAATATACACGCACTACAGACGACAAGATCCACAATCCGTCTCCTCATTCGAGACAAGAAGGCTGGCAATTACCGCTTGACCTCACTGTCCGTAAACCGGCACAATGACGTATGCAAAATAAAGTGCGGCGGGGAAATCATGTCTCTGACGATCACTCGACTTCGCGCAGTGCCGCGAAATAGTCCTGCCGATGCAGAGAGCCCGCCGCTCGGCGGGACCAGTGTACTGACTGCCGCCCTGAACAGAGAGCGATTGGCGAGCGAATCACTGCGCATTGCAACAGATGCGTTCGCCGATACCAATGACGACCTGAAGCCCTTCCGCGGCTTCGTGAACGGGGTCTTGCTCGCCGTGCCCCTGTGGTGCGTGGTCGGCTTCCTGGTCCTGTGGTTCCTGGGGCGGTAGCACGAAAAAAATCGTCGACCGTCCCGCCAGTATCGCCGCCATCCGCTGCACCGCATCCCCTTGACCCGGAATGGGCGCCGTGCGATCGGGCGAGCCATGATTGCCGTGATCCGGATCGTGACGAGAATCACCAGCATCCCAATGGGCGGAATGCCGGGACGCCGTAAGCGCTGATCCAGGAGCGTAGCCCGCAACCAGCAGGCCCCGCCGGCGACGGACGGGGCTTTTTCATGACCTGCTCCCGCCCCGTCCGGCCGCAAGACGAACGGAGAGTATCTGCAATGACCCAGAACATCTATGACAATGATGAGTTCTTCGCCGGGTACAGCCGGCTGCCACGCTCGGTCGGGGGGCTTGACGACGCTCCGGAATGGCCGGCGCTGCGGGCGTTGATGCCGGACCTGCACGGCCGGAAGGTGCTGGACCTCGGCTGTGGCTTTGGCTGGTTCTGCCGTTGGGCCCGGGAAAATGGCGCGGCTCACGTGCTGGGCATCGACGTCTCCGAGAAGATGCTGGCGCACGCCAGCGCCACGACACCTGATACGGAGATCACCTACTCCCGGGCCGACATGGAACGCCTCGAGCTGCCCGCGGCCTCATTCGGCCTTGTCTACAGTTCACTGGCCTTGCATTACATTGCGAAGCTGGACGGGCTTTTGTCGCAGGTGCGCCGGTCCCTTGTCCAAGGTGGCAGCCTGATCTTCTCAGTCGAGCATCCGATCTACACCGCGCCGGCCGATCCGAACTGGTTGGTCGATGTCACTGGTCGCAAGGTCTGGCCTGTCGACCACTACCTGGACGAGGGTCCTCGCTCCACCGATTGGCTTGCCAAGGGCGTAATCAAGCAGCACCGGACGGTCGCGACATATCTCAACCTGCTGCTGCGGTCAGGCTTCGCACTGCTGCACGTCGAGGAGTGGGGTCCCACCGAGGAGCAGATAGCCTTGCGCCCTCAGTTCGCCGACGAGCGTCAGCGTCCGCCGTTCCTGCTCGTGGCGGCGATTCGTTAAGGGGCCACACACGAACCTCCGCGGTCACTTTGCGAGACGCATTGAACCAGCGGAACCTGGCGTGACCCGACGCGCACCCGCGCCCCGCCCGTGGCAACGTCGGTCACGTACACACCGTGTCGTGGTTGTCAGCGCGATCCGACCAGCGCATTTATCCGAGAACCAAGGCAAGCACGGGAGGCACAGCGCAGTGATGGCCGCGCTGGATCGCGCCGGCTAGCCTCGCCGAATCGCACGTGGCAACCAGAAACCAGGAGGAACCGACCGTGATACCGGCCGCATTCGCCTATCACCGGCCTAGCTCCATCAGCGACGCCATCGCCCTGCTGGCCGATCTGGGCGAAGAGGCGCGGCCGTTGGCCGGTGGTCACAGTTTGATCCCGATGATGAAGCTGCGCCTCGCCGTGCCACAGGCGTTGATTGATCTGGCCGGCATCTCCGAACTGCGCGGCATCCGGCGCGAGGGCGACGCCATCGTGATCGGCGCGACCACGACAATGGCCGACCTGATCGCATCTGATGACCTCGCCACCGCCATTCCGATCATCCGCGAGACCGCGCTGGTGATCGCCGACCCGCAGGTGCGGGTTCGCGGCACCATCGGCGGCAACGTGGCCAACGGCGACCCGGGCAACGACATGCCGGCGCTGATGCAATGTTTGGGTGCCAGCTACCTCATCGCCGGCAATGCGGGTTCGCGCGAGATTGCGGCCCGCGTGTTCTACCAAGGCGCCTATCTCACGTTGCTGCGCCCCAACGAGGTCGTCACCGGCATCCGCATCCCGCTACCGCCCGCCGGTCACGGTTGGGCATACGAGAAGCTGAAGCGCAAGGTCGGCGACTACGCCACCGCCGCCGCTGCCGTTGTGCTGGCGATGCAGGGCGGGCGGGTGGCGCAGGTGGCGATCGGGCTGACCAACGTCGGCGACACGCCGCTCTTCGCCGAGGCTGCGGGGACGATCCTGACCGGCTCGACGTTGGACGCCGCCACCGTGGACCGCGCGGTTGCCGCGGCGGAGGCGATCACCGCGCCCGCCTCGGACGGTCGCGGCCCAGCCGAATACCGTACCAAGATGGCCGGCGTGATGCTGCGCCGGGCCCTCGCCCGCGCCGCTTCGCGCGCCGCCACACGCTGAGACGGGGGAGGACACAAATGGCCAAGACACACGTGACCATGACAGTCAACGGGCAGCCGGCGGAAGGGCTCGTCGAGCCGCGCACCCTGCTGGTGCATTTCCTGCGCGAGACCCTGGGCCTCACCGGCACGCATATCGGCTGCGAGACCAGTCACTGCGGCGCCTGCACCATCGATTTCAACGGCGAATCGGTAAAATCCTGCACGATGTTCGCGGTGCAGGCCGAGGGCGCGCAGGTGCTCACCATCGAGGGCATGGCCAACCCGGACGGCACGCTGCATGCGCTGCAGGAAGGCTTTCGCGAAATGCACGGCCTACAGTGCGGCTTCTGCACCCCGGGCATGATCGTCCGCGCTTACCGGCTGCTACAGGAGAACCCCAACCCGACAGACGATGAAATCCGCATGGGCATCTCCGGCAATCTGTGCCGCTGCACCGGCTACCAGAATATCGTCGCGGCCATCCAGTTCGCGGCCGCCAGGCTGAACGCCCCCGCACAGCAGGAGCAGGCGGCATGAATGACATGACCCCGACGCCCGAACAGCGGACCGAAAAGCTGCAAGGCATGGGCTGCCGCCGCAAGCGCGTGGAGGACGTGCGCTTCACCCAGGGCCGCGGCAACTACGTGGACGACATGAAGCTGCCGGGCATGCTGTACGGCGACTTCGTGCGCTCGTCGTATGCCCATGCGCGCATCAAGAGCATCGATGCGGCGAAGGCGAAGGCGCTGCCCGGCGTGATTGCCGTGCTGACCGCGGCCGATCTGGCGCCGCTGAAGCTGCATTGGATGCCGACGCTGGCGGGCGATGTTCAGATGGTGCTGGCGGACGGCAAGGTGCTGTTCCAGAACCAGGAGATCGCCTTCGTCGTCGCCAACGACCGCGCCGTCGCAGCCGATGCCGCGGAACTTGTCGAAGTCGAATACGAAGAACTCCCGCCGCTGGTCGATCCGTTCAAGGCGATGGACGCGGATGCGCCGGTGCTGCGCGAGGACCTCGCGGGCAAGACCACCGGCGCACACGGCGCGCGCAAGCACCACAACCACATCTTCGAATGGGAGGTTGGCGACCGCGAGGCAACCGATCTCGCTTTCCGCGACGCCGAGGTATCGATCAAGGAGCTGATCTCCTACCAGCGCGTCCATCCCTCGCCGCTGGAGACCTGCCAGTGCGTCGCGGCGTTCGACAAGGTGAAGGGCGAGCTGACGCTGTGGGGCACGTTCCAGGCGCCGCACGTGGTGCGCACCGTGGCCGCGATCCTGTCGGGCATTCCGGAACACAAGATCCACGTGATCTCGCCCGACATTGGCGGCGGGTTCGGCAACAAGGTCGGCGTGTACCCGGGTTATGTGTGTTCGGTGGTCGCCTCCATCGTCACCGGCAAGCCGGTGAAGTGGGTGGAGGACCGCATCGAGAACCTCTCCGCCACATCCTTCGCGCGTGACTACCACATGACCACCGAGATCGCCGCGACCAAGGCGGGCAAGGTGACGGCGCTGCGCGTGCATGCGCTGGCCGATCACGGCGCGTTCGATGCCTGCGCCGATCCGTCCAAATGGCCGGCAGGGTTCTTCAACATCGTCACCGGCTCTTACGATTTTCCTACGGCGCACTGCGTGGTCGATGGCGTCTATACCAACAAGGCGCCGGGCGGTGTCGCCTATCGCTGCTCGTTCCGCGTCACCGAGGCCGCGTATTGCATCGAGCGCGGCATGGATATCCTGGCCGCAAAGCTGGGCATGGACCCGGCCGAGTTGCGGCTGAAGAATTTCGTCCGCCGGGAGCAGTTCCCGTATCAGTCGGCGCTCGGCTGGGAATACGACTCCGGCGACTATCACACGGCGATGCACCAGGCGATGGAGAAGACCGGTTACGCCGCATTGCGCGCCGAGCAGAAGGCGAAGCAGGAGGCGTTCCGGCGCGGCGAAACGCGCGAGCTGATGGGCATCGGCGTGTCCTTCTTCACCGAGATCGTCGGCGCGGGGCCTTCAAAGAACTGCGACATCCTCGGCATCGCGATGTTCGACAGTTGCGAAATCCGCATCCACCCGACCGGGGCCGCGATCACGCGCATGGGGACCAAAAGCCAGGGCCAGGGGCACGAAACCACCTACGCCCAGATCATCGCGACCGAGATCGGCATTCCCGCCGACGACATCATGGTCGAGGAAGGCAATACCGACACGGCGCCGTACGGGTTGGGCACCTATGGCTCGCGCTCGACGCCGGTGGCCGGCGCGGCGATCGCGACCGCCGCGCGCAAGATCAAGGCGAAGGCGCAGATGATCGCAGCCTACATGATGGAGGTGCACCACGACGACGTGGAGTTCGACATCGACCGTTTCCGCGTCAAAGGGCTGCCCGAGAAGTTCAAGACCATGAAGGAGATCGCCTGGGCTGCCTATAATTCGGTGCCGCCCGGTCTGGAGCCGGGGCTTGAGGCCGTCAGCTATTACGATCCGCCCAACATGACCTATCCGTTCGGCGCCTATATATGCGTCATGGACATCGACGTGGACACCGGGGTTGCCAAGACCCGCCGCTTCTATGCGCTGGATGACTGCGGCACGCGCATCAACCCGCTGATCATCGAGGGCCAGGTGCATGGCGGGCTGACCGAGGCGTTCGCGATCGCGATGGGGCAGGAGATCGCCTACGACGAGATCGGCAACGTGAAGGGCGCCTCGTTCATGGACTACTTCCTGCCGACCGCCGTTGAGACGCCGCGGTGGGAGACGGACTTCACGGTCACGCCGTCGCCACACCACCCGATCGGCGCGAAGGGCGTCGGCGAGAGCCCGAACGTCGGCGGCGTTCCCGCGTTCAGCAACGCGGTGAACGACGCATTCGCCTTCCTCGGCAACACGCACATCCAAATGCCGCACGACGCCTGGCGGGTTTGGCAGGCGGCGCGGCGGCTGGGGGCGTAGGGGCGTGGCAAGAGTGGCAGCGAGAGTGGGAGCAAGTAAGGAAGCAAGAGTGCAAGCAAGAGTGCGAGCAGGAATTCTCCCCCTCCCCTTGCGGGAGGGGGCTGGGGGGAGGGGGTGCCACCGGTCCCGGACGGCCCCCTCCCCCAGCCCCCTCCCGCAAGGGGAGGGGGAGAACATTTGGACCGTCCATGCCACCGACCTTGACCCGCGACCAGATCGCCGACCGGTTGGCAGAGGTCGGCTACATCGCCGATCCGGACCTCGCGACAGCGCTGTTGCTGATGGGCATGCTCAGCCGGCCGCTGCTGATCGAAGGCAACGCCGGCGTCGGCAAGACCGAAGTGGCCAAGGCGCTGGCCGACGTGCACGCCACCAACCTGATCCGGCTGCAATGCTACGAAGGGCTGGACCAGTCCGCCGCGCTGTACGAGTGGAACTACCAGCGCCAGCTGCTCGCAATCAAGGCGCGCGAAGGCGGCGACGCAGACGAGATCGAGGCGGCAATCTTCTCGGAGCGGTACCTGCTCGCCCGCCCGCTGCTCGCGGCCATCCGACAGGAGACGGCACCCGTTCTGCTGATCGACGAGATCGACCGCGCGGACCAGGAGTTCGAGGCGTTCCTGCTCGAGCTTCTCTCGGACTTTCAGGTCTCGATTCCCGAACTTGGAACGATCGTCGCGCGCGCGGTGCCCCGCGTTGTGCTGACCTCCAACGGTACGCGCGAGTTGTCGGACGCTCTGCGCCGGCGCTGCCTTTACCACCACCTGGATTACCCGACGCCCGATCGCGAGGTGCGCATCATCCTCACCCGCGTCCCCGGCATCGCTGTTTCGCTGGCGCGGCAGGTTGCCGGGATGGTGGCGGCGTTGCGGCGCGAGGAACTGGCGAAAGTGCCCGGCGTGGCCGAGACGCTGGATTGGGCGCGGGCGCTGCTCGGGTTTGGCGTGGCCGATCTGGGCGATGACCCCGCGACGGTATTCGACACGCTGACATGTGTGTTGAAGACGCACGAGGACCGCGCGCGGATCAGCCGCGAGGTTACCGAACGGCTGATCGCTCAGGTGGCGTGATGGACGGTGGGGCGCGTGTGCTCGCGCGCCTCGCTGGCTTCACCGCGACATTGCGCGACAACGGTTTCACTGTCGGGCTGGCGGAAGCCGGCGACGCCGCTCGCATTTTGGCCTCCCCGCTTGCCGTGCGGCCGATGTGGCTCGGCCAGGCGTTTCGCGCGCTGTTCTGCTCCGACGCCGACGAATGGCGCAGGTTCGACGAGGTCTTCGCAGCTTACTGGCTCGAACGGGGAATCAGGCGCGTGACGAAGCTGTCCGGCACCGCGCCACGAGAGGGACCGCGCACACTGCGCCAGATCGCGGAGGCCGGTGCGCCAACGGGCGAGCCACAGGCCGCAGATGCGCCGCGGGATCGGGGGGAGGACGGCACCGACAATCCCGCCGACCGCCGCGGCCGGCGCGAAGGGGCAAGCCACGCGGAGGCGCTGGCCCGTACCGACTTCCGTCACATCGCCGACCCGGACGCGCTCGCAGCCGCGCACGACGCGGCGGCGCGGCTGGCCGAGGTGCTGCGGACTCGGCTGACGCGGCGCGTCCGCGTTGCCACGGCCGGCCGGCGCCTCGACATGCGCCGCACCATTCGTGCCAGCATCGCGCGCGGCGGCACCCCGCTCGATCTGGTCTGGCGCCGGCGACGCACTCGGCCGCTGAAGCTGGTCGTGCTGCTGGACGCCTCGGGCTCGATGAGCCTTTACACCGCTGTCTTCACGCGCTTCATCCACGGTGTGATCCACTGCTTCCGCGAGTCCGAGGCATTTCTGTTTCATACGCGGCTGGTGCAGATCTCGGATGCGATGCGGGAGCGGCATCCGCAGCGCGCCATCGATCGCCTGTCGCTGCTGGCCGAGGGCGTCGGTGGCGGCACGCGCATCGGTGCGTGTCTGGCGCAGTTCAATCGCTGGCACGCGAGCCGCGTGCTGACTTCGCGCACCGTACTGATGATCGTCTCGGACGGATACGACACCGGTGAGCCTGGGACACTGGGAGCCGCGATGGCGGCGCTGCACCGGCGATGCCGGCGGATCATCTGGCTGAACCCGATGCTCGGTTGGGCTGGATACGAGCCGGTCGCGCGCGGCATGGCGGAGGCGCTGCCGCACATCGATCTGTTCGCGCCGGCGCACAACCTCGAAAGCCTGACCCGCCTGGAGGGCTATCTGGCGAAGCTGTGAAGCCCTTTCACGCGCCGTCATGGCCGGGCTTGTCCCGGCGATCTCCTCCCGCACTTGGAGCCGCGACGGATGGCCGGGACACGCCCGGCCATGACGGAGGGGAAGAGCGGTGACGGACGACGGTTTCGTCCACTGGCGCCACAGGGCGTATGGTATCACGTTCGCGTGAGCCATCAGTCTGGGCGACTCATAGGATTGCATCATGATAGTGTCTGCGCTACGTGTCACTTGCGTCATGCAATGGACATTGGACACAACCCATGCAGCACAAGAGCTTCGGGAATATGCAATGCCCCATCGCCCGCAGCCTCGAGCGGGTGGGTGAGTGGTGGAGCATTCTGATCCTTCGCGACGCCTTCCTCGGGCTGACACGATTCGACCAGTTGCAGAAGAGCCTCGGCATCGCACCAAACATTCTGGCGCGCCGGCTCAATGCACTGGTCGAGACCGGCCTGCTCGAGCGCCAAAGCTACTGCACTCGGCCGCCGCGCGATGAATACGTGCTGACTGCACTCGGCCGCGACTTTCGGCCGGTGCTCTGGGCCATTCTTGCGTGGGGCAACAGGCATTTCGCGCCCGAAGGACCCGCCGTCGTGGTCATCGACAGCGAGACCGGCGAGCAGGCGGAGCCGGTCCTGATCGACCGGCGCAGCGGTCGGTTGCTCGTGGAACCGGCGTTTCGGTCAGCGCCCGGGCCGGCGGCCGATGAGCGTACGCTGCGGCGGTATGCGGTTGCGTCTCCGGACAACGGGAGCGTGCAATGAACGTGCAGGCGATCGAACGGGCGGCGCCGTCCGTCATGCAGCGCGATATCGCGATGCGTCCGCGGCCCCGCGGAATGCGGCTGTCACGCAGGCAGCTTGGCATCGCGGGCGCCGCGTTGCTGGCAGGGCTTGGCGCTGCCTGGTACGGCCATGACTGGTGGACCATCGGTCGTTTCATCGAGAGCACCGACGACGCCTATGTCGGCGGCGACGTCACGGTGATCGCGCCGAAGGTGGCGGGATTCATCGCCGATGTCGCGGTCACCGACAACCAGCAGGTCCATGCCGGCGACCTTCTGGTCAGGCTCGACGACCGCGACTATCGCGCCGCGCTGGCGAAGTCGGTTGCCGGCGTCGCCGGGCAGCAGGCCACGCTCGCCAATCTCGACGCGGCCCGGCGCCTGCAAGAGGCAGTGATCGCCGAGGCCCAGGCTGAGCTGGCGGCGACCGCAGCCGAAATCACCCGTACCAAATACGATGTCGATCGCTATCGCAGCCTGGCGCACGATCAGTTCGGCTCGCTGCAGCGTTTCCAGCAGGCGGACGCCGACTACCAGAAGGCGCTCGCCGCCGATCAAAGGTCCCATGCGACGCTGGACGCCGCGCAACGCCAGCTCGACGTCATCGACACCCAAAAGCAACAGACCGCAGCCGCTCTTGCCGGCGCCCTTGCAGATCGCGATACCGCACAGCTCAACCTCGGCTACACGGAACTGCGCGCGCCGATCGACGGCGTGGTTGGGAACCGCAGTGCGCGGACCGGCGCGTATGCCACGGTCGGTGCACAGCTCATCTCGCTGGTGCCCGCAAACGGCCTCTGGGTCGACGCGAACTTCAAGGAAAATCAGCTCGCGCGCATGCACGCCGGGTTGCCGGTGACGATCGTGGCCGATGTTCTGCCCGGCGAGTCCCTGCATGGACATGTCGCAAGCCTGGCGCCTGCAACGGGCGCGGTGTTCAGCGTGCTGCCGCCGGAGAACGCCACCGGCAACTTCACCAAGATCGTGCAGCGCGTCCCGGTGCGCGTGCAGCTGGACGGCGATGCATCGGCGCTGGGCCGCCTTCGGCCGGGCCTGTCAGTCACCGCGGAGGTCGATGAGCGCGGGAGCGTCAGGCCATGAGCGCGACGACGGCCGATATCTTTCGTCCGGTCGTCCAGCCCGGCGAATTGTCCATGCCGGCGAAGGTGTTTGCCTTCGCCACCATGAGCGTCGGCTTCTTCATCGCGCTGCTGGACATTCAAATCGTATCGGCGTCGCTGACCGATATCGGCGGCGGACTCTCCGCCGGTGCCGATGAAACGGCGTGGGTGCAGACCAGCTACCTGATCGCCGAAATCGTCGTGATCCCGCTGTCCGGCTGGCTGTCGCGCGTCATGTCGACGCGCTGGCTGTTCTGCGCTTCCGCCGCCGGGTTCACCCTGACCAGCCTGCTCTGCGGCTGGGCCTGGGACATCCAGAGCATGATCGTGTTCCGCGCGCTGCAGGGCTTTCTGGGCGGGTCGATGATTCCGACGGTGTTCACCACCGCATTCATCTATTTCAACGGCCAGCAGCGTGTGATCGCGGCGGCGACGATCGGCTGCATTTCCTCGCTGGCGCCGACGCTTGGGCCGACCATCGGCGGATGGATCACCGACAACTACTCCTGGCACTGGCTGTTCTTCATCAACCTGGCACCTGGCATTTTCGTCGCCGTGGTGGTGCCGATCCTGGTGCGCATCGACAAACCCAATCTGTCGCTGCTGCGCGGCGCCGATTACTTCGGCATGGCCCTGATGGCCGTGTTCCTCGGCTGTCTCGAGTATACGCTGGAGGAAGGCCCGCGCTGGGACTGGTTCGGCGACAATACCATCCGGACGACGGCGTGGATTTCCGGCCTGACCGGCGCTGCGTTCCTGTGGCGCAGCCTGACCTTCAGCCGGCCCGTGGTCGATTTGCGCGCGCTGAACAGCCGCAACTTCGCGCTGGGATGCTTTTTCTCGTTCGTCACCGGGATCGGCATCTTTGCGACGATCTACCTGACGCCGCTGTTCCTCGGCCGCGTGCGCGGCTTCAGCGCGTTGCAGATCGGGCTGGCGGTGTTCTCGACAGGATTGTTCCAGGTGTGCGCGATCCCGTTCTACACGGCGCTGGCGCGGCGCGTGGACCTGCGCTGGCTGATGATGTTCGGCCTCGCCTGCTTCGCCGTCAGCATGTGGAATTTTACTCCCATCACGCATGACTGGGGCTGGCGCGAGCTGCTGCTGCCGCAGGCGTTCCGTGGATTCTCGCAGCAATTCGCTGTGGCGCCGACGGTGACGCTGACGCTCGGCAGTCTGGCACCGGATCGGCTTAAGCTGGCATCAGGCCTGTTCAATCTTATGCGCAATCTCGGCGGCGCGATCGGCATCGCCGCGTGCGGGACGATTTTGAACGATCGCACAAACCTGCACTTCCAGCGGCTGGCCGAGCACTTGAACAGCAGCAATCCGGCGATGCAGCAACTGGTCCAGAAGGTTGCCACGTCCGAGACCGCGGCGCGCGGTGGCGATGCCGTCCAGGGCCATGCCGCGGCGCTCAAGATGCTATGGTCGCTCACCTTGCGGGAGGCGCAGACCCAGACCTACGCCGATGCGTTCCTCGTGATTGCGATCTGCTTTGTTATTGCGACCGCGATGGTGCCGCTGATGCGCAAAGTCGCAGCACCCGCCGCACCGTCCGCCGACGCCCACTGACGCATATGGAGGAGAAACAGTTGGAACGCAGAAATGCCACAGCAGCGGTCATCGGCGCCGGTGATTTCATCGGCAGCGCGATTGCCAGGAAATTCGCCGGCGAGGGTTTTTCGATTTTCGCCGGACGCCGCAATGGCGACAAACTGGCGCCGCTCGTGAAGGACATCGAGGCCCAGGGTGGTCACATATTTGCCCGCTCGCTGGACGCGCGAAAGGAAGACGACATCACAGCCTTCCTGCAGGAGGCGGATCGGGAGGCGCCCCTCGAAGTGTGCATCTTCAACGTCGGCGCAAATGTCAATTTCCCGTTGCTCGACACCACGGAGCGCGTGTTCCGCAAGGTGTGGGAAATGGCCTGCTATTCCGGGTTCCTCGCCGGACGCGAGGCCGCACGACTGATGCTGCCGCGCGGCCGCGGCGCGATCTTCTTCACCGGCGCCACGGCCAGCTTGCGTGGCGGCGTGGGATACGCGGCATTCGCGGCCGCCAAATTCGGCCTGCGCGCGGTCGCGCAGAGTGCGGCGCGCGAGCTTGGACCCCGGAACATCCATGTCGCGCATCTGGTGATCGACGCCGGCGTGGACACCGAATGGGTGCGCTCGCGGATCAAGGAGAGAGAAGGTGCGGAGGCACTGACGAACCTCGACCCCGGCCGGCTGATGCGGCCGGCAGCGGTCGCTGACGCGTACTGGCAGCTTTACCAGCAGCCGAGGGATGCGTGGACGTTCGAGCTGGAGATCCGTCCGTTTGGCGAAAGGTGGTGAATGCGATGAGCACGGTGGAATTCCACTTCGACTTCGGCAGTCCCAATGCCTATCTGAGTCATCTCGTCATTCCCGATATCGAGCGCAGGACCGGCGCGCGCTTCGAATACGTGCCGGTCCTGCTCGGCGGCGTGTTCAAGCTCACGAACAACCGCTCGCCGGCGGAGAGCCTGGTCGGGATCAGGAACAAGCCGGAATACCAGCGGCTGGAAACCGCGCGCTTCATCGCGCGATACGGCATCACGCGGTTCACGCCGAACCCGTTCTTTCCGGTGAACACCCTGGTCCTGATGCGCGGCGCGATCGCCGCAAGGAAGCTCGGCGTGTTCGAGCGGTACGTGGACGAGATCTTCCGACATATGTGGGCGGAGCCGAAGAAGCTGGACGATCCAGACGTGCTGCGCGCCGCGCTCGCCGAGTCGAAGCTTGACGCGGAACAGATCCTCGCGCTGGCGCAAACGGCCGAGGTGAAGAACGGGTTGCTGGCCAACACGCAGCGTTCGGTCGAGCGGGGGACATTCGGATCGCCGACCTTCTTCGTTGGCGACGAGATCTACTTCGGAAAGGACCGGCTGCGCGACGTTGAAGAGGCCATTGCGAGGATTTCCGCGGCTGCCTGACGGACGCCGCAGCCTGCGGCATAACTTGACACCCGAACGATCACCGCCCGAAGCTGCCACGCCCGGGCGCGGTGCCTCCGGGCCAATCAGCCAGCAGGGAGAGTTCGGATGAAAGCGCGTCTGTTCGCAGCCGCTACGGCCATGGGCATCATTGGCGCATCGGCAGCGGCCGAGGCGCAGATCAAGATCGGCGCGATCCTGTCGGTCAGTGGCCCGGCTGCCGCGATGGGCGTTGGCTACAAGGGCGCGTTCGACTTCTTCCCCAGCGAGATCGCCGGGCAGAAGGTGGAATACATCATCCGTGACGATGCGACCGACGCGAACACCGCGTTCACCATCGCGCAGAAGATGATTTCGGAAGACCATGTGGACGCCTTCATCGGCCCCTCACTTACCGCGTCGGATGCTGCGGTGGCGCCGCTCGCCAACCAGGCACACGTGCCGATGATCGCGATGGCGCCCTACGAATACGATCCGGCGAAGCAGCCCTACACGTTCAACGATGCGCAACCGCTCTCGCTGATGGTGTCGGTCGTGTTCAAGTACATGCAGCAGCACGGCGTGAAGGACATCGGCTTCATCGGCTTCTCGGACGGCTGGGGCGATCAGGTGCTGGCCGCCACGAGGCAGTCGGCGCAAACCGAGGGGGTCAGGATCCTCGCCGACGAGCGCTATGCCCGCACCGATACCTCGGTGGAGGCGCAGGCGCTGAAGTTGATGAGTTTGCATCCACAGGCGGTGATGATGGGCAACTCGGCGACGCCGGCCGCGCTGCCCGTTGTCGCGCTGCGTCATCGCGGGTTCAAGGGCGGGATCTACGGGAACCACGGCATCGTGAGCCCGGCGTTCATCAAGGTCGGCGGCGCGGCGGCCGATGGCGTAATTGCTGATACATCGCCGCTGGTGGTCTATGACCAGTTGCCGGACGGCAACGTGATCAAGCCGGTGGCGACTGCGTTCATGGAAAAATACACCAGGCAGTTCGGGCCGCAGAGCGTGAACCCCTTCAGCGGTTACAGCTACGACGCGTTGCTGCTTTTGGAGGATGCCATTCCGGCTGCGCTGCAGGCCGGCAAGCCGGGCACCGAGCAGTTCCGCATGGCGCTGCGAGATGCACTGGAAAAGGTCCATGAGCTGGTGGGGGTGAGCGGCGTGTACAACATGTCGCCGACCAACCATAACGGACAGGACGAGCGCGCCGCCGTGCTGGTGGAAGTGAAGGACGGCGCCTGGAGGGCCATCGAATAGACGCCCTCGCTGCCGGCGGCACTGCATGGATCTGTACATCTTTCTGGCGCTGCTGCAGGACGGGATCACCACAGGCGCCATCTATCTGCTGCTCGCGATCGGGCTCTTGATCGTCTTCTCGGTGACGCGGGTGATCTTCGTTCCGCAGGGTGACCTTCTGGCGTTTGGCACGCTGACGGCCGGTACACTGCAATCGGGCCATCCACCCGGCACACTTTGGCTGCTCGACGGCGTCTCGGCGGTCGCGCTCGTGGTATCGCTGTTCGGGGGCTGGCGTGCGGCGCTGCGGGGCGTGCTGACCTGGGGCGTCTATCCGCTCATGGTGACTGCCGCCGTGCTTTTCCTTGCACCGCTCCAGCTGCCTGCGATCTCGATCCTGCTGGCCCTCGGCATTGTCACGCCCATGGGCCCGCTGATCTGGCGTTTCGCCTTCCGTCCGATTGCTGACGCCTCGGTGCTTGCGTTGTTGATTCTGGCGATGGCGCTGCATTTCGTGCTGATCGGGCTTGGCCTGGTGTTCTTTGGACCAGAGGAAGTCAGCGCGCCGGCGTTGACCGACGCCAGCTTCGACCTCGGCGCTCTGAGTGTCTCCGGCCAATCGGTCGTCGTGCTGTTCTGCTGCGTCACCTTCGTTCTGGGCCTGCGCTGGTTCTTCGGCGCCACCATCCACGGCAAGGTGCTGCGCGCCGCAGCCTCCGACCGTCTGGGCGCACGACTGGTTGGCATCGATGCGGCGTCCAGCGGCGCGCTGGCATTCGGGCTCGCATCGTTCATCGCGGCGCTCGCCGGCGTGCTGATCGGCGCGGTGACGCCGCTTTCGTACGACGCCGGCTTCGACATCGGGCTCAAGGGCTTCGTCGCGGCGATCATGGGCGGGTTGGTCTCCTATCCGATGGCTGCCGCCGGCGCGGTGCTGGTGGGCGTGCTGGAATCGCTCGGCAGCTTTTGGGCAAGCGCCTATCGCGAGGTGATCGTGTTCACCCTGCTGATCCCGGTTCTGGTCTGGCTCTCATTGCGCAGCGGATCGACCGAGGACCGCGCGTGACGCCTGACTCCGGACGACGTTGGCTCGCCGTGTCGGCGACGATTGCCGCCGTTGTGCTCGTTCCCGCGGTGCTGCCCGAATTTTACGTCACGCTGCTCGGCTATGTCGGACTGGCCACGCTGGTCGCGCTCGGCCTGGTGCTGCTCACCGGCGTCAGCGGGCAGACTTCGTTCGGGCAGGCGAGCTTTGTCGGTCTCGCGGCCTATGCGACCACGTTGCTCACCAAGTTCGCAGGCGCGCAGCCCATCGTGGGCTTGATCGTCGGCCTTGTCCTTGCCGGCGCGACCGCGTGGCTTCTCGGGCTGGTCACCGCCCGGCTGTCCGGGCACTTCCTGGCCCTTGTTTCGGTAGCCTGGGGCATCAGCTTCTTCGCACTGTTCGGCACGCTGCCGATTGCTGCACGGCTTCAACGGCATTGGCGACATTCCGCCGCTCCGCATCGGCCCGCTGTCAGCCGAAAATCGGCGTGTCAACCTCGGCGTGATCTGCGCCGTCGTTGCGATCGTGATGGCGATGTCCGCCAGTCTGCTCGACAGCCGAACTGGCCGCGCGATCCGCACATTGAACGGCGCGCGCCTGATGGGCGAAAGCGTGGGGATCGACACCGTACGCCTAAGCCGCGCGGTGTTTGTCATCGCTGCGCTGTACGCCGGTGTCGCCGGATTTCTGTTTGCTCATTTCCAGCGGTTCATCAGCCCGACGCCGTTCAGCCTGGCGGCCAGCATCGACTATCTGTTCATGGTCATCATCGGCGGCGTCGAATGGCTGTGGGGTGCACTGGCCGGCGCTGTTCTGGTGGTGGTGCTGCGCGATCAGTTCAATGACTGGATCCCACGCATCACCGGCCGCACGGGCGACTTCGAGTCGCTGGTATTCAGCGTCGTCGTGATCCTGCTGCTGCAGCGTGCGCCGCAGGGGTTCCTGCCGATGCTTGTCCGCCTGCCGTGGCGACGCATGCCGAAGAGCGAAGTGGAAACCGATTCGCCCATCGAAGCACCTCCCTTGGCTATGTCGCCCGGCGCGGTCGTGTCAGGTGTGCAGTTGCTCTCGTTAGAGTCGATGTCACGGTATTTTGGCGGGCTCGCGGCGAACCGGGACGTAAGCTTCGCCGTCCATGCGTCCGAGATCGTGGCGTTGATCGGCCCAAACGGTGCGGGCAAGACGACGCTGTTCAACGTGGTCAGTGGCGTGATTCCGCCTAGCGCCGGCGAGGTTCGCCTGTTCGGCGTACTGGCCAAGCATCTGCCGCCTCGACGCGTCGCCGCACTTGGCATCGCACGCACCTTCCAGCATGTGAGACTGCTGTCGAACCGAAGCGTGCTGGAGAACATAGCTCTTGGGGCGCACCTGTCGGGTCGTGCCGGTCTGGTGCGTACGCTGCTGCGGCTCGATCGCCTCGAGGAAGCACGGCTTCTCGCCGAGGCGCGTGAACAGGCCGCCCGCGTGGGCCTGGGGAGGGTACTGGACATGCCCGCGGGTGATCTGCCGCTGGGTCAGCAGCGTGTGGTCGAGATCGCCCGCGCGCTGTGCCTGCGCCCGCGCCTGATGTTGCTGGATGAACCCGCCGCGGGGTTGCGGCTATCGGAAAAGCAGCTTCTCGCGGCATTGCTTCGCCAGTTGCGCGCCGAAGGCATGGGGGTGCTGCTGGTTGAGCACGACATGGAGTTCGTCATGCAGCTCGCCGATCGCGTTGTGGTGATGGATTTTGGTCAGAAGATCGCCGAAGGCCCACCCGAACGTGTACAGTCCGATCCAGCGGTGTTGGAGGCCTATCTGGGCGGCCTGGCGTGACCGCGGCGCTGCTGCAACTGGAAGGGCTCCGCGCGGGATACGGTCATGTGGAGGTGCTGCACGGGGTCAGCCTGTCGGTGCCCGAAGGCCGGATGGTCGCCATCGTCGGACCGAATGGCGCGGGCAAGACCACGCTGATGGGCGCGGTGATGGGCCTGCTGCCGAGGCGTGGCGGCACCGTGCGCTATATGGGCGCTGCTCGCCGGCGCAACCGAGGCGCTGGTTGCGTCGGGCGCGCTGCTGGTGCCGGAGCAGCGTGCGCTGTTCACCGACATGAGCGTGGAGGACAATCTGCTTCTGGGCTTCTACCCGCGCAGGCGTGCGGGCGAGCGCGATGCGCGTCCCGCAATGCGCGAGGTGTTCGCGATCTTCCCGCATCTGGAGGAGAGGCGGCGCCAGCTTGCCGCCACGCTCTCGGGTGGAGAGCGGCAGATGCTCGCGCTCGGCCGTGCGCTGATGGGCCGGCCGCGCCTGCTGCTGCTGGACGAACCGAGCCTCGGGCTCGCGCCGCTGATCGTGCGCGAGATCTTCAGGGTGCTTGTTGATCTGCGACGGCGCGGTCTGTCGATCCTGCTCGTGGAGCAGAATGTACGTGTCGCACTGCAGGTGGCCGATTACGGGTATGTGCTCGAGATGGGCGAGGTGGCGGCTGAAGGGCCGAGCGCGGAGCTGGCACGCAATCCGCGCGTGCTGGAGACCTATCTCGGCCGGAGCCGTCTGTAGTCCTTGTCACCCGTTGCTGAAGCGGGCGTAATCAAATCGAGCTACCTCAAAGTCGCGCGACAACGCTCCACGGCAGCCAACAATGTTGGCATCTTGGGGCGATCAACGTCGATCGATGTCTCCTGATCGGTCAGCTGCACCGTGATCCGTGCCGCATTCCGCAGCAGGTTTTCCACGGGCTCAGTGATCGGAACCGACAATCGCCCTTGGTCCGCGAAAGCCATGAGATGCGGAGGAGTTTGGACAGCCGGGGTGCCCAACCAGGATTTGCCGAGACGAATTGCAACGTCAACGGACTGATTGGCTTGAAACCGCCAATTGCCATCGTAAAAGCTGATTTCCTTTGCGGTGCCCTTCCCCCACGTGATAACCGCCGCGTCGTCCTTGTTGTAAAGGAAGAGCGAGCATGCGGGTCCGCCATCCCGGTAAGGGTGCTGGACAACCGCCGCACCATTTGTTCGCCACCAATCCGTTTCCGATGCGCACTTCCCCGGGCCAGGTAACGCGATCATTGGCGTTGCAACGAACACAGCCAGCAGGTGATTTGGTTTCAGCATGACTGCATAGGGCTCACTCATCATGCTCATCATGTGGGACAATTGTGCGATGCGGGATCAGCCCTCGAAACGGGCAGCGTCACTCCCGCAAACCGAGCAGCTCGCGTTTCAGCCGGGGCGTCGGTGGTGCGGGGCCTATGAAGGTGGCGAGTATCGTCTCGGCGAAGTGCGGATCCGCGATATCTCCCATCGGCCGTCCGTTGATCGTCACGTGGACACCCTTCCGGGTGAACAGCAGAGTGGTTTCATCACCCCTGTGCATGGACGGAACCGCCGAGAGAAATCGCTTCACGTCGCCAGGATCGAGGTAGCAAGGCGGTTTGCAGTTCTGATCAAAGCCATTTTGCCATGCCGTTCGGGCATCCTCCGCGTCCACATCGCGGAGAAACCGGATGTCGAGCAGCTTCATCTCCGGAGAATGCAGGATTGTGTCCGCGTTGTCGCTCCGGCGTTCCAGATAGAGACCCGCGACATAAATGCGAATGCCAAGGACGGAAAAGGTGCGGAGCCCGATGCCGTTCAGCCGCATCTGCGTGCCGTCCGTCACTCGCGCGTCCGGCATGACTATGCCGTCCAAGTCCGCTGCATGTGAAACGGACAAGGAGGCCAAGGTGACCATCACCGATATGAAGGCACGGACCATGGAGTCTTTGCCCCTCCTATACGGTAACGTTCACGCGCTTCATATTTCTGTCAATGGCAAACAACAGCGAGTGGAATCCAGCTATAGCATGAAGCCCACTGCATTGACCATATACGATTCCGTCGGGCAAGAGAGGTGCCGCAGCGTCACATGTCCTCGCTTTCGGCCCACTGCTGCTACCGGGGGCGCTTCAATCCGTCGAGGCCACCCCGGACGGGCCGTTGAATGGTCGTCTCTGTCGACCTAGCCTTTGCGACGCTAGGCCTGCTGCAAACGTATCTGAAGGGAAGAAATCGCCATGAACCTGATACTCCTCGTCGTTATCCTGCTGATCGTGTTTGGTGGTGGCGGCTTCTACTATGGCGGCCCGTATGTCGGTGGCGGGCTCGGCACCATCCTTCTGATCGTGCTGATCGTTTTGCTGTTGCGAGGGTGAAGGGCGCCTCGGAAGGGCAACCGCGGGACTGGACTGTCTGTAGCCGGTTTTGTCAGTGCGCGTGCCTGTGGCCATGGCGGTGATGCAGGTCGGGGTAATGCGGATGCCGATGCACCAGCGGTGGGTGTCGATGCCAATGGGTGTGCGGCTCGCCTGGGGGATCGTCCGGACCGTGCGTATGATGGTGGTGTTCGTCGTGACGGTGCCGGTGCTCGTGCTCCATCGCTTCGTGAACATGTTGATGCTCGTGTCGCTCCGCCAGATGCAGCCAAAGACCAAGCGCCATCAATCCACCCGCGAACAACAGTTCAACGGATAACGGCTCGTCCAGCATGACGACGGCAAGCAGGGCCCCGACAAAGGGGGCGAGCGAGAAATAGGCGCTGGTGCGCGCCGCGCCGAGATGACGCAGTCCCAGCACGAACATGGCAAGGCTCACGCCATACCCCAGGAAGCCGACCGCGCAGACGGCTAGCAGAACGCCCATCTGCGGCAACACTGCACCGTTCGCGAGTGCGAGCAGCAGGTTGACCGTCCCCGCGACCAGTCCCTTGAGCATGGCGATCTGCACCGGGTCGGCCGAGGAGAGCTTGCGCGTCAGGTTGTTGTCGATGCCCCAGCAAAGACAGGCGCCGACGATCAACATGGCGCCCCACTGGAAGGACGATCGGCCGTGCCAGGAGAGCAGGGCCGCCCCGCCGAGGATGCAGAAAGCACCCAGAAGAAGGCGTCGATCCACGTTCTCGTGGAACACGACCCAGGCAATTCCCATGGTCGCCAATCCTTCGAGGTTGAGCAGCAGCGAGGCCCCGGCCGCATCGGTGCGTGTCAGGCCGAACATCAGCAGCAGCGGTCCTGCAATCCCGCCCGACGCGATCACAAGGGCGAGCCAGAGCAGATCCGAACGCCGCAGCGGCGCTTCGATTGCCGGCAGCCTCAGCACCCCCCGCGATAGGTGGACGGCCGCAAGGCCAACGCCCGCTCCCAGATAGAGCAGTCCGGCCATCGTCCACGGATTTACCGAACCCAAAAGCAGCTTGGCGAAGGGTGTGCTGGCGCCGAAAAGGATGGCGGACATCAAGGCGAGCAGGATACCGGTTCTTTTCATCACGCGTCTGTTCCCGTGCCATTCGCGACGGTCAGTCTGCCGAGACCTGGATCTCCTCCGGCTGCCGCAGCCTTTGGAATCTGAGCAGCAGCAAGATGTCGTAAAGCCCCACCCACAGCGTCAGCAATGCGGTCCCGATCAGCGTGCATGCGACGATCGCGCCAACCGCCAATGAACTGAACCCGATCTCGACCAGATAGATCGGCGGCAGCAGCGCGACGAACCCGTCGGCGAACGCCCTGACGCCGCGCGCGGCCAGAATGCGCAGCGCATCGCCCGACGCGCCAATCGGCAACAGTCGCCACCACTCGCCGCCCGTCAGCGTCAGCCGCGCCGCTTGCGGAAATACTCGTAGAGGTCATCGAACACGGCGGCGCCTCGCGCCAGCCGCTGCGCGTCGTCCTTGCTGGACTGACACAGGCCGGTGATGAGATGCGCGATGCCGCCGGTTTCCTCGCGCCCGAATTTGGTATCCTTCAGGTCGATGTCGTGCACGATCTCGGCAATTGCAGTCAGCGCCTTGTCGTTCAGGTCCAGCCTGGTCAGCAGCACCTCGAAGGTGCAGCGATCGCCTTCGTGCGTGAACTCGGCCTCGAACATGTCGAAACGCAGTTCGCCGTCCTGCGGCACGTAGCCCTTTGCCCGGACAAATCGGAACCGCGCATCCGGATCGATGAAGCGGCGGATGAGCCAGGCCGACGCAATGCGGTCGACGTAGACACCCTGCCGCGTCACCCACACCCTGTTGGTCAGCGCGCCGAGGCCGGCAACCACCGGCACGCCGTCAGCCTCTACCCGCCTCATGGCATCCTCCTCGCCCAATTGCGCCTCGAGACCGGCAATCAGTCCGTCCACCGTCTCGCGGCCGTTGGCGCCGAAGAAGTCGATGGCGACCGTCTGGCCCACACTCGCCTTCAGCCGCGCCAACCGCGTCCGGATGTCCGCCCGATCGAGTGCTTCGGCCAGATCGCGTGCTTCCTTGGCCAGCGCGTCGTAGTCCGCACCACGGGCCGCATTGAACATTGCCTGCACCTCCTCGTCCGACAGGCCGTCCACCAGCCGCGCCTCGCAGATCAACGCCTCGCCGCCGCCATCCCTGATCTCGCGCAGGAGCCACTCGAAATCCTCCTGCGCCTGCTCGCCAGCCGGCAGTGCGTGGACGGCGTTCTTGATCGCCACGGCGCCGAGGCTCTGCAGCCGTCCGCCAGGTCTTCACCCGCTGATAGGCCGGCTTTGCGGGGAGTTGGTGGATCAGCAGCAGCCACCGCACCCGGTCATCCGTGGTCTCTGGCTTAGCCATGACGAATCCGTATCACAGGTCGATCACGAATGATATACTTGTATCACGCAGTGCAACACTCCATGTGTGCCGCCACGAACCGGGAGGAACACGCATGAAATGGGTCACGCGTGAAAGGCCGAAGATCGACCGGATTGCCTGCCCGTGGCTGATCCGCCGGTTTGTCGAAGCCGACGCCGAGTTCCTCTACGTCCCGACCGAACGGGTCTTCGAGGTCGCGGGCGCAACCGGCGCGGTGCCCTACGACGTTCCTGGCGCCGAACCGTTCTCGCACGACGGCGAACTGTGCAGCTTCGATGCATTCCTGAAGCACTATGGCCTGAACGACCCGGCATTGCAGCAACTTGCGACCATCGTGCGGGGCGCAGACACCGCGCGTCTCGATCTGGCGCCACAGGCCGCGGGCCTGCTCGCAATCTCGCTTGGACTGTCCGCGAACTACCAGGACGACCATGCGATGCTGGAACAGGGCGTCGTGGTCTATGATGCTCTCTACACCTGGTGCAGAGACCACCAGCACGAGACGCACAACTGGACTCCGGCGTCGGCCGCACGATGAGCACGGCCCCGGTCACCTCGCCGGAACCTGACACCGGCACCGCCAGGCACAGTGGTTCCATCGTGGAGTTGATTGTCTACTTTCTGCGGCTTGGCACGCTCGGCTTCGGTGGCCCGGTCGCGCTGTGCGGACTGATGGAGAAGGACCTCGTCCAGGAGCGCGGCTGGCTGACCAAAGGGGAGATGCGAGACGCCATCGCCGTCAGCCAGTCGATGCCGGGACCGCTTGCCATCCAGGTGGGCATTTTCATCTCTTACATGCGCTGCGGTTTCTGGGGCGCCTGGGCTGGCGGCTGGGCTTTCATCCTGCCCAACTTCCTGATCGTTGCGGCGCTGGGTGCGATCTACGTCCACTTCGGCGGCCTCTCGTGGATGACTGCGATCTTCTATGGGGTCAGCCCGGCGGTCATCGCGCTGATACGTCCATTCCTGCTGGCGGCTCGGTAAGCTCGGCATGGAGGACTGGTTCCAGTGGGCGGTCGCCGGCGTGTCCTTCCTGGTCACCGTCGTGCTGCAGGCCGAGGTGGCGATCCTGTTCATCGCCGCCGGCGTGTTCGGCATTCTGTACTACGGCTCTCTGTTTGGCCGTTCGCCACCGGCGGCGATGGCCGCCTTCGCGGCCCCGTTGGGCGCTGCCGGCACTGCGGCGATCGGCACATCACAGACCGCATCGCTGTCCCTGCTCGCCAAGCTCGGCGCATTCTTCCTCAAGGCCGGCAGCCTGACCTTCGGCAGCGGCCTGGTGATCGTGCCGTTCCTTGAGCAAGGACTTGTGAAGGACACCAACTGGTTGAACCCGCGGGAGTTCCTGGTCGCGGTGGCGATCGGCATGCTGAGCCCGGGCCCGGTGGTGATCACCGCCACGTTCGTCGGTTATCTGGTCGCCGGCTTTTGGGGCTCGCTCGTCGCCACTATCGGCATCTTCCTGCCGTCCTTCCTGATGGTGCTGATCGTCGCACCCATCCTGCTCAGGCACCGCAACAACGCCAATGTTCAGGGATTCGTGAAGGGCGCATTCGCCGCGGCGATCGGCACGATCCTTGGCGCCTGCGTTCTGCTTGGGAAGATCGCCATCGGCGACTGGTTGACCGCGCTGATCGTGATCGTCTGCCTTGCCGTGCTGTTCCGCTTCAAGGTCAGCAATCCCCTGATGATCGGGGCCACAGCCGTTGTCGGGCTCATCGCGTTCCCGATCGTTCAGCCCGCCTGGGTGTTTGTCCAGTGACACGCCGCCGACCATTGCCACGAAAGGAAACTTCTATGCGCTCAACTTACGCCATCATGATTGCGGGTTCGGTGCTGATAGCGGCGTTGCCGGCGTCGGCGGCCGACATCGATTGGACCAAGGTCGATCAGGCGCTCGGCAAGACCGGGGCGAACCAACCCGGCGATCTACACAAGTACGCATTGCCGCGCACCGACCTTCAGGTCACGGTCGACGGTGTGGCCATCAAGCCGGCGTTCGCACTTGGCAGTTGGCTGGCCTTCAAGCCGATGGGCGCCGGCGCGATGGTGATGGGCGATCTCGTTCTCACCGGCGATGAGATCAATCCAGTGATGTCAAAGCTGCTGGCGGGAGGCGTGGGGGTTACGGCCGTGCACAACCACCTGCTGCGCGCGCAGCCTCCAACCTTCTACATGCACGTGAACGGCGAGGGCGACCCGGTCAAGCTTGCCACGACGCTGCACGATGCACTTACCGCGAGCAAGACGCCTTTTGGCGCACCGCCTGCTGTCGCTTCGAGCACGCCCGCGGCTCCTGAACTGGACAGCGCAAAGATCGAGCAGGTCCTCGGCTACAAGGCGACGCTGAATGGCGGCGTCTATCAGTTTAATGTGCCTCGCGGCGACACGACCAGCGACGCAGGAATGGCCGTGCCGCCCGCCATGGGCATGGCGATCCCGATCAATTTCCAGCCTACGGGCGACGGCAAGGCGGCGATCACCGGTGATTTCGTTCTGCTGGCCAGCGAGGTCACTCCGGTACTCACTGCATTGCGCGCCAACGGAATCGAGGTGACGGCGCTGCACAATCACATGCTCGACGATCAGCCGCGCATGTTCTTCATGCATTTCTGGGCCAACGACGATGCGGTGAGGCTTGCACAGGGTCTGCGTGCGGCATTGGACAAGGTGAACGTCGCGAAGAGCTAGCCGCAGGGGAGGGGATGATGGAACCGCGTCAAATTCTCGCAATGGCTGCGGCGCTGGCGAGTGTTGCGTCCGTATCGGTCGCGCAGAACGGTTCAGGCATCGTCCCGTTGGCACCGACCCAACCCGGCGCAATGCCACCAGACTTCCAGGTGGCGCGCACCGGGAAGGGTGCGCCCGCCGCCTGGAGTGTCGTCGCGGATTCAAAGGCGCAGGGCGGACAGGTTCTGATGCAGACGAGCACGGACCAGACGGATTATCGGTTCCCGCTGGCAATCTACGGCGGCGTGACGGCGACCAACGTCGAAGTCACGGTGCGCTTCAAAGCTGTCGGTGGCCGGATCGATCGGGCAGGCGGCATCGCCGTGCGACTTGCCGATCCGGACAACTACTATGTCCTGCGGGCGAATGCCCTGGAGGACAATGTCAACTTCTATCGCGTCGTGCAGGGCTCGCGCCGAGAGATCCATGGTGTGAGCGTCAAGGTCACGTCGGATCAGTGGCACACCTTGAGCCTGCGCGCCGAGGGCGACCGGTTCACGGTAGGGTTCGATGGCGCGACGTTGTTCACTACAACCGATCGGACGTTTGCCGGTGCCGGCAAGGTCGCGCTTTGGACCAAGGCCGACAGCGTCACGCAGTTCGACGGGCTGACAATCCGGGCGTTGCCATAAGCGTTGCAGGGGGACATATCTTGACAGTCGTCCTCATCATGCTCGCTTTGTCGGCTGCCTATGATGCACTTGGTGCCTTCGCGGTGGCGCGGCACGCCTTCCATGGCATCGGCCCGGTCGTCGTCGGCATCTTCGCAGTTGCGGTCTATCGGCTCGGCCGAGCCACTATCAGGCTGATCGCCTTGAGGGTCCTCGCCGCGCTCTTCGCAGCTGACGCCCGGCCGCCCGCGAGTTAGTGATGCCGGTATGGTTTGACACGCCGATGCAACAATGAGGCTCGCCCAACTTATGGGGTCTCAGCGTGTTCTTTTTCAAGGTCGGGGCGCTGACGTTCCGCGGCGACCTTTCGATGCTGGCGTTCATTCAGGACCAGGTGGTCAGCCGGTTTCACTGGTTGACCCGCGGGAGTTTCCCGCAGGAGTTTGTTGACGGCCTGGCATTTGGGCAGCTCACACCAGGACCGGTGCTGATGTTGGCTGCCTTCGTGGGATACAAACTCGCCGGCGTTGTCGGCGCGGCCGTGGCGGCTGGCGCGGTCGGCGCGTCGTTGGCGCAGTTGCTGCCGCAAGCCGCGCCCGACCCATTCACGGCGTGCCTGCTGGTCCTGACGATTGGCGTGCTGCTGTTGCGGAATGTCGGGCCGTTGCCATTGATGTTCGGCGGGGCGGTGCTGGGCCTGATTGCCAAGGCAGGTCTGTGGGAGCGTGTGGAACGGTTCGCGCGCCGACCGAAAATCAACTGCAACAAGGTCACGGAAGAGCTGGATTGAACGCCGGACTTGAGCCGACCCGTAATACCAAGCGCCGTTTCTGTTGACTCTCTGCGCTGTTCTTACACAGTCATGGCCGGGCTCGTCCCGGCCATCAGAAGCGGCACCCTGCCTAGACGGATGGCCGGGACGAGCCCGGCCATGACAGAACGCTGGCCATGACAGTACGAACGAGTGGCGACGGAAGGGCATTGGTTCGGGCCGCTGGTATAAGACGGCGCAATCTGGTCGAAGTGGAGCGGAGCATGACCAAGGCGGACAGCGTCACGTAATTTTCCGACCTGCCGCTTCGCCCACTGCCCCGAAGTGAAACCGACTCGCACGTGCCAGTTGCGCGTCTGCTGATCCCGTAATAAACCGACGCCATCGAGCGGGAAGCGGAGGATGACATGGGATCACACGCCACTCGGGGGTTTGGATTGGGGGCGGCCACTGTTGCCCTCTTGGCCCTTTCATGCATCCAGTCTCGTGCAGAGGAGAAGAATACGCCGGCCCTGGCTGCGGCCATGAAGGAGGTACCGGCGACCGTGGAACAGGGCCTCATGTCTGCTGCAAAGAGCGGCCGGCCGATCTCGGCGAAGTTCGAGATGGACGGTGACGAGGCGCAATTGTCAGTTTACGTGGAGCGCAGCGACGGTTTCAGGGAAATCACCATCAACCCGCACTCGGGCAGTGCGGTGGGCGCGACGATGATCACCGAAGGCGACGACCTGAAGGATGCGCGGGAGCAGAGCGCTGCAATGGCAAATGCGAAGACGACCTTGCTGACATCCGCCCAGCATGCCGTGAGTGCAAGCCCCGGGGCTCGGGTGGTCAGCGTCTTCCCCGAACTTCAAAATGGACAGCCGGTTGCGATCGTGACCCTGTTGCGTGGCGACAACTTCACGAAGGTTACGGAAAAGCTGGACTGAACACCCGATCGGCCAGGCGAGGTGCGACAACGCCTTGGCTCATCCAGGCACTCTCGACATATTCCGGCCGTTCGGCATGCTGGGCCTGTGCATCGGCCGGGGAGGGGGCGCACCATGGCATTGAAGGACCGGATTGCATTCGGCATGTCGCTGCCGCATCGCTCGCCCGATACGATCGACATGAAGGACGTGCACGCTGTCGCCCAGCGCGCCGAGGCGTTGGGGTTCCGCGATCTGTGGGTCACCGAGAACACGCTCGATCACGTCACCTGCTTTGATCCCGTCGTGGTGCTGACATATGCAGCAGCGGTCACCAGCCGGATTCGCGTCGGTGCTTCGGTGGTGGTGCTGGCGATCCACAGCCCGCTGACGGTGGCGCACCAATGGGCGACGCTCGACTATGTCAGCAATGGGCGGGCGATCCTTGGGGTCGGGCTGGGGCGGGAGCATCACTACCGGCAGTTCGCCGTGCCTGAGGAAGGTCGCGTGCGCCGGTTCCGTGAGGAAGTCGAGCTGATCAGGGCGCTGTGGACGCAGCAGACGGTGAATTACCGCGGCCGTTTCTACCATTTGGAGAACGGCACGATGTCGCCCAAGCCGGTGCAGAAGCCGCATCTGCCGATCTGGATGGGCGTCGGGCATCCCAACGCAATCCGCCGCGCGGCATCGATCGGCGATGGGTGGATGGGATCGGGCGGCTCGAGCATCGCCGAATTCGCGCGCTCGGTGCCGTTGCTGCGGGAGGCGCTGGCACAGGCAGGGCGCGATCCAGCCGATTTCCCGATTTCAAAGCGGATCTTCATGGCGGTTGATGATCGCCCGGACGTTGCCCGTGCCGAACTGCACCGCTGGTTCACCGAGGTGTACCATAATCCTGCGGGGACCGATGCGTCGGGCATCCACGGAACGCCCGGACAGGTGCGCGAGAGGCTGGAGGAGGTCATCGCCATGGGCGCCAACCATCTGCTGCTGAACCCGGTCTCGCGGCATGTGGAGCAGGTGGAGGCGCTGGCAGAGATTGTTGGGCTGGCGTAGGGCTGGAATCGGGAGGGAACGTCGATGGAATCGATCGTTGGCAGCGGGAAATATACCTACAAGGTGCACGAGGACTGGGCGCACGCTCCGGCCGATGTGGACATGAAGCCGGCAGCGGTGGCGGTTGGGCCGCATGACCAGGTGTACTGCTTCAATCGGGTCGCCGAGCATCCGGTTGTCGTGTTCGACCGTGACGGCAATTTTGTCAAATCCTGGGGTGCGGGAATGTTCAAGTTTCCGCACGCGATCCGTTTTGACGACCAGGGTTTCGCGTGGCTTACCGACGAGCATCACCAGCAGTTCATGAAGTTCACCGCCGACGGGCAGTTGCTGCAGACCATCGGCGTCAAGGGACAGCGCTCGGACACCGGCGTGCCGGACGAGGACTTCAGCTCGGTTGCGTGGAAGAAGGTCACGCACGGCGGCGGGCCGTTCAACCTGCCGACGGACATCGCTTTTGCGCCGGACGGCTCGATGTTCATGAGCGATGGCTACGGCAATGCCCGTGTGCACAAGTTCTCGGCCGACGCGAAGCATCTGTTTTCGTGGGGCGAGCCGGGCAACGCGCCGGGACAGTTCAATTTGCCGCATGGTGTGTGGGTCGATCGACGCGGGCGACTGCTGGTCGCCGATCGCGAGAACGATCGCGTGCAGGTGTTCGACCAGGACGGAAAACTGCTGGAGGTCTGGCCGACCGAGTTGATCGGCCCGGCGTTCTTCTATGTCGATGCGGACGACATCGTTTATATTGCCGAGCACAACGGCGGCATGATCAGTATCCTGACGCTCGACGGCGAGCGGCTGGCGCGTTGGGGCGACCCGATCCATCGCTCCTGCCATGGGATCTGGTGCGACTCGCGTGGCGACATCTACGTCGTGCAGCCGGGCGAATGGGGACGCGTGCGCCGGGTGGTGAAATTCGAGCGGCAGTAGCGAGGCGACAGAATAGTCCGTCAGGCGGGGATGGTCAGCGAGATCAGCCTGTCGGCCGCGCCATCGATGCGGTCGAGGTTCCGGCAGGAATCGATCAGCTCGGCGAATTGCGCCTCCGGGATGGCGAGGCCGGACGCCACGGGATGGATGCGCCTGGCATGCTCCTCGAAATCCCAGATGAACTCGCGGCCGGTGCCTTCCCTGGTGAAACACCTGCCGTCCTTGGTGAAGATTGTAACGCGCGGCCCGAACAGGGTTCGGCGTACCGTCGGAATGAGCGTTACGCGATGCATGAGGTCCAGCACCTCCGGCGGGTCGGTCTCGCCCGGACCCGGCTGTCCCCCGCGCAGCAGCGGATAGCCGCGCATGACCGCACCGTAGGCCGAGAAATACTGGGTGCTGCCGACCCTCGGTTGGCCGTCGCTTCCGGGGGTGGGGAAGGCTGGGCTCGGATACTCGGTCTCGAGCCAGTTGACCACGGCCTCGATGCGGTCGATGTCCTGGTAGCTGAGGTTATGTTCCTCGCACAGCCTTGCCGTCACATCGACATGGGCGATGTTATAGCCGGCGGTCGAATAGATGCGGTAAAGCGTTTCAAGAAAAATCCAGTTCCGGCCAAGAGCTTCTGTGATCCTGCTCATGTCGGTTCGGTTGTGGCCGGTGAAGCTGTAGCGCAACTGGCCGAGGTTGTTGCCGGCGTAGGCGTGGTAGAAGCCCGCGTCTCCTTCGAGTGTCGTTTCGCCGCCTTGTGTGCCATGCTTCGCCAGCGCCACGGCGAGCAGTGCGTTGCGGACGGCGCCGCCCTCGCGCAGGGAACGACCGCCGCTGCGCGCGCCTTCCAGATTGCCGGCCGCCAGGTTGACGCACTGGGCGATGGCGCCGTTGATCTGGTCCGCGTTGAGGCCCTGGATTTTCGCTGCCGCGACTGCCGCGCCGAAGATGCCGAACACGGGGCCGGCGTGGAAGCCGCGCGACATTACCGTCGGGATGAATTCAGCGGCCATGCGCTCCATGACCTCATAGGCGGCGGCTACGGCGGTGAGAAACACGGCGCCGGAGCATTGCGTTATTTCCGCCGCGACGAGGGCTGCCGGCAGGATCGCAATGCCGGGATGCGTGAGCATGCGGAACGTGTCCCACTTCCCGCCGGCAAAGATCATTTCCGCATTGACGAACGCGGCACCGCTCTTGGTGAGTTTCCCGCCGTCGCAGAGCACGGTTGCGATCCCGCCGCCGCCGGCCTCTTCCTCCTGCATCACGGCGAGGGCCTGCCTGCTTGGCGGCATATCATGGGCGACCAGCGATGAGATCAACGCCTGCAACGTGACGCCCTTCGCGCGGTCCACGACCGCCGGAGGCAGGTCGGCATATTGCACGTTGGCGACGAATGCGGCGAACTCCCGGCTCAATGACATGGTCGCCCCTTTTCCCCAGCGAATACGGGTTCAGCGTAGCCTTACTGCCCGGCGTGGACATCTCACGCGTTGGGAACGCTGTTGCGGTTTGATCTCCAACGGACCAGACTAACATAGCTTAGTTCATCCGGAGCAACCTGTGCGCACGGTAAATATGCATGAGGCCAAGACGCATCTTTCCAGGCTCGTCGAACAGGCGGCCAAGGGTGAGCCGTTCGTGATCGCCAAGGCCGGCAAGCCGTTGGTGAAGGTCGTCGCGCTGAACGCCCCTTCTGCTGGTCAAGTCAAGCGGATTGGGTTCATGGAAGGACAGATCTTGGTTCCGGATGAGTTTCGACATAATGGGTCGCGCTGAGATTGCACGTTTGTTTGGCTGCACGGACTGATCCGGGCGATCGCGCTCATTGGCATCGCATTTGCCACCGGTTGCGCCCGTTCGTCCTCGCCGCCGGCGTGCACGCATTCGGGCCTTACGCCGATGCTGGAATATCAGCTGTTCTTTGGTCGCGGCATCCCGGCGCGTCCCGCGCTGACCGAGCAGGAGTGGTCGGAATTCACGGCGGACGTCATCACGCCACACCTGCCGGACGGGTTCACCGCATTCGACGCCGACGGGCAATGGATGAACCCGACCACCCGCCGGATCATCGCGGAGAAGACCAAGATCCTGCTGGTGGTGCTTCCCGGCACGGAAGCTGCCGCCACCGACGTTGCGGCGATCAGGGACGCTTACCGGACGAAGTTCCACCAGCAGTCGGTCGGCATCGCCGTGCATCCGGTCTGCGGCGCATTCTGAAGACTCAACCCAAGCCGTCAGCCGAACCCGCAGGCGCGTGCCGCCGCGGCAATCACCTCGAGCGCATGATGCGCGCCGTCCGCTTCACCCTTCTCGAAATCGCCCTCGGTGCGCGCCATCCGGTTGGTCACGTGCGCAAAGCACAGCACGTCGCGTCGGCGTGCCTGTGCGAACGCGTAGAGCGCGGCTGCCTCCATCTCGACAGCCAGTGCGCCATGCGCTGCCGCGGCCTCGATGGCCGCCTCGGTCTCGCGATAGGGTGCGTCCGTGGTCCAGACCGTGCCGCGATGCACCGGAATCGGCAGAGCGGCGAGCGCGGCAAATGCACGGTCGGCCAGCGCGGCATCGGCTTCGGCGAACACCGCAGGCGGCAGGTAGTGGTGGCTCGTGCCCTCGTCGCGCAAGGCGCGGTCGATCAGCACGAAATACGGCGTGGGCCCCACCGGCGCGATCTGTCCAGCCGATGTCACGCTGAGCAGCAGTCGGCACCCCGAGGCGAATAGCTGCTCCGCCACCAGCACCGCGAACGGCGCGCCAACGGCGAGGCCCACGATTCCGATGGTCACCCCGTCATGCTGCGTCACATCCATTTCGGTGTGGTAGCAGGCCCAGCCGGTGGCTGGCCGCGTGCGTCCCGCGGCGCGCAGCGCACGGACGATATCGCCGTCGGGGTCGAGAGCGCAGACCTCCGGCACCGCCTCCTCCGGCGAGCCGCGCTGGCGACGTGCCTCACGCAGGAGATTCTCAGGCCGGAATACGGACAGTGCGGCGTACTGCTTTGCCGCGAGGATGGTCGGTGGCTCGTCTCGTCGCCTGGCCATACAGCCTCCGCTTGATCCGCCCGGCAAGTCGGGCGGGACCATGAGCTTGTAACGCCATGCCGCTTCACGAGACCATCGTTCAGGTGGCGGCGTGAACTGCCACTGTGGGGAGAGTTATGCGATGCGGCCAAATCCGCTGCACGACGCGCTGCAATTCCTGATGCAGCCCGGCTGGTTCACACCGATGTTCTGGCTGCTTCTGCTCGCAAGCGTGGCCATCGCCGTAGTGGCATGGCGTGTCGATCCCGCACAGCGCTCGCCGCGCAACCTCGGGATATGGGGGTTGCGCGTGCTGATGGGCGTGATGTGGTGGCAGCAGACCCTGTGGAAGATCCCGCCGCATTTCGATGGCTTGCGCTACTGGATGGAGCAGGAGGCGGAACACGCCGCGATCGCGCTGCAGGGCGCGCTGGTGCGGGACGTCGTCCTGCCCTACCTCGCCGTGTTTGGCCCGCTGGTCTATCTGGTGGAGCTGTCGATCGCGGTGTCGCTGCTGCTCGGGCTGTTCTCCCGCGCCGGCGCACTGCTGGGCCTGCTGATGGGGCTGAACCTTTGGCTCGGACTGTACTCCGCGCCCAACGAGTGGCCCTGGACCTACATGTTCCTGGTCATGATCCAGGCCTGGTTCGCGATCGAGCCGCCGGGCCGCGTGCTCGGCGCCGACGCACTGCTGCGCCGTCGGGCCATTCGCCGTCTCGCGTCCCACCGGCCATCTGACCTGGGTGAGCTGAGTGACAACGGGACGCCGGCGACTGCTCGGGGGCTTGCCACTGCTTGCGGTGGCGGCCGCGACGACGCCGGCCCGCGCCGAGCCGGGGGATCTCGTGGTATCCTGCGACCCCACGCTGGCACCGGCTTTGCGCAAGGTCGGCGCGGCCTACCTGTCCCGTTCCGGCGTGCGGGTCCACGTCTTCCCGACCGGCCCTGGTTTGATCCTCCCGCAGCTTTTGCGGGACATTCAGAACGATATCGTGGTCACGCAGGTGGCGATCCTCGAGCAGGCCGCGCAGGCCAGTGTCATCGCCTCGGCTCCCCCCGGGACGTGGCGCAATTCGCTTGTCATCGCCGGCCCGCACGGCGCGTCCGCAATAGACCGAACGTTCGCCGCCAGCGACCCATCGGCTGCCTCGGAAATCGACGGTCCGGCCCTTCTGGCGCGGCTGGGATTGCAGCCGGCGCGCGTGCTCGGCGCCGTCGATACCGACGAGGTGGCATTCCTGCTGACTTCCGGTGCGGCACAGGCGGGGTTGCTGCATTTGACTGACGTCCGCGCCGATCAGCGCCTGGAGGTCATCCGCCTGGTGCCGGCCGATATCTATCCGCCGATCGTCTATGGGGCGTCGGTCACGCGACTTGCCCGGCGGCCGAATCCGCAAGGCCTGGTCGCGTTCCTGGCCACCTCCGAGGCGACCGCATTGCTGACCGAAAGCGGCCTGGAGACGCGCGCATGACACAGATGCTCGACGAACAGCGTCATCCGCTGGCGCGACGGATCACGCACTGGGTGATGGCGCTGTCGATACTGATCATGATCGGCAGCGGCTGGCGCATCTACAACGCCAGCCCGATCTTCGACTTCAGGTTCCCGGAATGGGCGACCCTGGGCGGCGATGTCGAGATGGCGCTTGCCCGGCACGGCGATCCCGGTGTCGCGACCGCCATTGCCTGGCACTTCGCCGCGATGTGGCTGCTGATCGCCAGCTATCTTCTGTTCGTGCTGTGGGGTGCGCTGTCCGGCCATTTCTGGCGCGACTTCCTGCCGGTCGGACCGCGCTCTGTCGTGCGCGACATGGTGGCGGCGCTGACCTTTCGTCTCGAGCACCGGCTGGGCGAATACAACGCCGTGCAGAAGGCCGCGTATCTGGGCGCGCTGGCCGCGGTCGCCGTCATGATCGTTTCCGGCATTGCGATCTGGAAGCCGGTGCAGACCTATCCGCTGGAGGTGTTGTTCGGCGGCTTTCAGGGCGCGCGCGTGGTACACTTCATCGGGATGGCGGGCATCGTGTTCTTCCTGATCGTGCACGTCGCACTTACCCTGCTCGTGCCGCGCACGCTCCTTGCGATGGTGGTCGGGCGCGCCACCGCGCCACGCCACGCCGTCTTACCGGAGGACGCACGATGACGCTCGCCAGACGGGACATGGTGCGAGGCAGCCTGTCGCTCGGCGCACTGACCCTGCTGACGGGATGCGACCTCAGCGATCACGACGCGGTGCAGCGCGTGCTGGCGAAGTTCTCCGCGTGGAACGACAAGGTTCAGGCGGCCCTGTTCAGCCAGCAGCGCCTGGCGCCGACCTTTCCCGAGGCAATGGCGGTGAAGGATTTCCGCTACAATGCGTGGTACGGCCCGGAGAAGGCGCCGCGCCTCGATCCCGCCGACTACCGGCTGATGCTGGCCGGTCGGATCGCCGACAAGAAGCCCTGGACCGTCGAAGCAACTGTACGCGCTGCCGCAGGTCAGCCAGGTCACGCGCCATGTCTGCGTCGAGGGCTGGAGCATGATCGGCAAGTGGAGCGGCACGCCGCTGCGCACGTTCCTGGAACGAATCGGCGCCGACACCACCGCGCGCTATGTCGGCTTCGAGTGCGCCGACGGCTACTACGAAGGGATCGACATGCCGACGGCGCTGCATCCGCAGACGCTGATGGCATTCCGCCTGTCCGACGAGATCCTGCCGGCGAAATACGGCTATCCGTTCAAGGTTCGCATCCCGACCAAGCTCGGCTTCAAGAATCCGAAATTCGTCACGGCCATCTACGTCACCGATCAGCAGCCGCGCGGCTACTGGACCGATCGCGGCTACAACTGGTTCAGCGGCATCTGAGCGTGGACCGGCAAGGGAGCTGCGCAATCGGCGTCATGGCGAAGGCGCCGCGGCCCGGCCTGGTGAAGACCCGCCTGTGCCCGCCGCTGCACCCCGCGCAGGCCGCGGAACTCAGCGCCGCATTCCTGCGCGACATCATCGAGAACATAGCACTCGCCGCGCGCGCCGCACCGATCCGTGGCTGCATCGCCTATGCTCCGGCCGGGGCCGAAGCCTGGTTCGCCGGCCATCTCGTCGACGGCACCGAGCTCGTGCTGGCCGATGGGTCGCCGCCGATGCCGCCCGATGTGCAGGGCTTCGGCCGCTGCCTGCTGCACGCGGCGCAGGCGATGCTCGGATCGGGTTTCGGCGCGGCCTGTCTGGTGAACTCCGACAGCCCAACGCTGCCGACGGCGGTGCTGGCCCGGGCGGCGCACGACCTGCTGGCGCCGGGCGATCGGGTTGTACTTGGCCCGGCGGACGACGGCGGTTACTACCTGTTGGGTATGAAGCAGCCGTTGGCACATCTGTTTGCCGATATCGCGTGGAGCACAAGCGAGGTCGCCGCAGCGACCCGCGCGCGGGCTGTGAAGCTCGGCCTCGACGTGATCACGCTGCCGACCTGGTACGACGTGGATGACGCCGCCAGCCTGACACGGCTTCTGGCGGAGGCAGGCGGCGACGCGCCGCAGCCCGCGGATCTGCAGCCTTACGCCGCGCCGGCCACCATGGAATGCATCGGACGCATCGGACTGCGCGGAAGCGTCAGTATCGCCGCGCAATGACGGATCCCCTGCGTCGTATGGCTCTGCTGGCGACGGTCGGCGCCACGCTCGTCGTTCTGGTCGCCGCTGGTCTGGCGGTCCTTGCCTGGGACCGATTGGGCCTGGATCATGATACCAGGGTTGCCGCGTTCATGGTGAGCATCTGTGCGGCAGGCCTGCTCTGGCTGTTCGCCGTCGCCGTCGTGCGGCGAGGCCGGTTGCCGCCCCGAACCATCTGGATCGTGCTCATCGCCGCGGTGGCAATGCGCGTGATGACGCTGGCAGCGCCGCCGCTGCTGTCGACCGACCTGTATCGCTACATCTGGGACGGCAGGGTCCAGCTGGCGGGCATCAACCCGTACCGCTACCTGCCCGTCGCACCGGAGCTCGAATTCCTGCGCGACGATGCGGTGTATCCGGGTATCAACCGTGCCGACTACGCGCACACCATCTATCCGCCGGCCGCCCAGATGATCTTCGCGCTGGCGGCGGAGGCCATGCCGGGCGTGTTCGGCATGAAGCTGTTGATGGCGATGTTCGACGCGCTGGCGATCTGCGCGCTGGCCTGGCTGCTTCAGATGGCGGGACGCGATCGATCCGAACTGCTGATCTATGCCTGGATGCCGCTGCCAGTCTGGGAGTTTGCCGGCAATGCGCACGTGGATGCCGCCGCCGCGGGCCTGCTGGCACTGGCGTTGCTGGTGTCCATGCGCGGTCGTGTGGTGTGGACCGGCATCGTCCTGGCCGCAGCGACATTGACGAAATTTCTTCCTGCCGTGGTGCTGCCGGCCTTCTGGCGACCACCCGACTGGCGACTGCCGGTCGCCTTCGCGGCGACCCTGGCGCTGCTCTATCTGCCCTATGTGACGATTGGCTGGCAGGTGCTGGGATTCCTACCCGGCTATGCCTCCGAGGAAGGCTTCGAGAACGGGCGTGGGATCTTTCTGTTGCAACTGGTCAACAGCGCCACGACGCTGCCGACATGGGCGTCCACCGCCTACATCGCGCTGGCGCTGGGCGTGCTCGGACTGCTCGGGGCGTGCTTCGCCTTTGGCGGGAAATTGCCGGCCGCACCGGGTGCGCGGCTGACGCTCCAGGCGCGTCAGGCGGTGATCCTTGGCGCCACCGTGCTTGTCGCATTGTCGCCGCACTACCCCTGGTATTTCGGCTGGCTGGCCCCGCTGGCCTGCCTGGCACCACTGCCGAGCGTGCTATGGATGCTCGCCGCCGCGCCGCTGCTGGCGCACGGCTCGTTCGAGTATCTGGCGGTTCCCGGCGCGGTTTATGGACCCGCCGCGGTCCTGGCCATATTCGATTTGCGTCGAGGCCGGACGCGCGCCGTGCCGATCCCACCCCAAGCCGTACGGAGCGTATGATGGCCGCGACAGCGCTCAAGGATCCGCGCCGCTACTTCGAGGCCGTCGAGGCACGCGAGACGCGGGCAACCGCACCGCCGGTGTGCCTGTATCTGGAAGTCACCAATCGCTGCAACCTGCTTTGCGAGACGTGTCCGCGGACGTTCGAGACGCTCGAGCCGCCGGCGGACATGAGCTGGGAGCTGTTCACCTCGATCGTCGACCAGTCACCCGGCGTCGCACGCGCCGTGCTGCACGGCGTCGGCGAACCGATGCTGGTGAAGGCGCTGCCGCGCATGATCCGCTACCTGAAGGATCGTGGCATCTATGTGCTGTTCAATACCAACGGCACTCTGCTGTCCGCCCGCAAGCACCAGGCGTTGATCGATACCGGGCTCGATGAGCTGCGCGTGTCGCTCGACGCGGCCGATGCCAAATCGTTCCTTGCCGTGCGTGGCAAGAACTTCTTCGACCGCATCGTGCGCAACGTGCGCGAGTTCACCGAATTGCAGCGCGCGACCGGTGCTGCGTCGCCGCGCGTGTCGCTGTGGCTCACCGGCCTCAAGGAGACCATCGACCAGCTGCCGGCGTTCGTGCGTCTGGCGGCGTCGATGGGCGTGCGCGCGGTCTATCTGCAGCGACTGACCTATGACGACGCCGGCTATGGCCTGGCGCGCGCCGAATCGTCGCTGTTCGAGCGGCTGCGCGCGGATGAATTGCGCACGATCGAGGATGCAGCGTCGTTGGCGCGCGACCTCGGCATCGCGCTCGATGCGTCCGGCGCGACCGAACCTGGCCTTAGCCTGAAGCGGCAGGACGACACGCAGCCCTGGTCGGCGTGCCGGCGGCCGTGGTCGCTGATGTATTTTACCGCGCACGGTCGCGCGCTGCCGTGCTGCATCGCGCCGTTCTCCGCGCGCGGCTACGACAGCTACACGCTGGGCGATGCGACACAGCAGACGCTGCGCGAAATCTGGAACGGCGCGGCGTATCAGGAATTCCGCGGCGCTCTGCTGAGCGAAGCGCCGCCGCGACCCTGCGCCAATTGCGGGTTGCGCTGGAGCCTGTGACCGGCCGGCCTGCGCTGCCGCACGGTGTGGCGGCGGTGATCCCGACACTGAACGAGGCGGAGACGATCGCTGGTGCGATCGCGTCCATTCCGCGCGATGTGGTGGACGAGATCATCGTCGCCGACAGTTCCAGCAGCGACGGCACCGCGACGCTCGCGCAGGCCGCCGGTGCTCGCGTGGTAACGCTGACCGAGCGCGGCTACGGCCGTGCCTGTGCCGCCGGCGCGGCGGCAGCCGGTGCGGCGATGCGGCATCATCCTGTTCCTCGACGGCGACGGTGCCGACCGCGCCGATCTGGCCGGTATGCTGGTTGCGCCGATCCGCGCCGGGACGCACGACTTCGTCATCGGCTCGCGCGTGCGCGGCGAGCGTGAGCCGGGGTCGATGAACTGGCACCAGGTGCTGGCAGGCCGGCTCGCGGGACGGCTGATGTCCATGCTGTACGGCGTCCGGTACACGGACATGTGCGCCTTCCGCGCCATTCGGCGCGACGCGTTGGATCGTCTCGGCCTGCGCGAGGCGACCTACGGCTGGAACATCGAGATGCAGATGAAGGCCGCGCGCGCCGGGCTGCGCATCCTGGAACTGCCGGTGCCGTACCAGGCGCCGCGCCGGAGGCAGTTCGAAGGTCGCGGGTTCGCTGCGCGGCAGCGCCCGTGCTGCCTGGCGCATCACCCTGACCATTGCTCGGGTCGCGATGGCCGGTCGCTGAACGCGGCGTCGTCAGAGATAAGCGTGGGCCGGAGCGCGATTCTCCCCCTCCCCTTGCGGGAGGGGGGTTGGGGGAGGGGTAGCAGCAGCACAAGGCAAAGTGGCGGCAGTCCCCTGCCCAAAACTCCTCCCCCAACCCCCTCTCCCGCAAGGGGAGGGGGAGGACCGATGCCGAAAAAGAGGTGACGCCAGCGCATGGCTCGCCTACACTAAATGCAAAGCTCCACAAACAAGGGGCCATAAGGGAGGCGATGATGGGCTCTTCTAGCCGCAGCCGCGGGGGACCCACTCCCGGCGGTAACGACCCACAGTTCACGCGCCGGGACGTGCTTGCTCTCGCCGCACTTGGCGCAATCGTCGGCGTCCCGGGCACGGCCACCGCGGCCGGTCCGGCGGGACAGCTCGTCTATGGCGTGCACATTTCGCTGGCGCCGACCTGGTTCGACCCGGCCGAGACGCCATCCCTCGTCACGCCATACATGATCTACTACGCGCTGCACGATGCGATGCTGAAGCCGATGCCCGGCGAGCCGATGGCGCACAGCCTGGCGGAATCCTGGTCGGCGACCGAAGACGGCATGAACTACAGCTTCGTGCTGCGGGACGGCGTCACATTCCACAACGGGGAAAAGGTGACCGCGGAGGACGTGAAATTCTCCTTCGAACGCTATCGCGGTGCAGCGAAGGCCACGCTGCACGATCGGGTCGCCTCGGTGGACATCGCCGACACCCGGCACATCGCGTTCAAACTAAAGAACCCTTGGCCGGATTTCCTCACGTTCTATGCCGCAACGACCGGTGCGGGCTGGGTCGTGCCGAAGAAGTACGTCGAGAAGGTCGGCGACGATGGATTCAAGAAGGCGCCGATCGGCACCGGGCCATACAAGTTTGTCTCGTTCACGCCGGGCGTGGAACTGGTTCTGGAGGCCAACGAGAACTACTGGCGCAAGGTCCCCAGCGTCAAACGACTGGTGCTGAAGGTGATACCGGAGGAGGCGACGCGCCTCGCCGCCTTGAAGCGCGGCGAGATCGATGTCGCCTACTCGATCCGCGCCGAGCTTGCGCAGGAATTGCAGCAGACGCCTGGACTTACGCTGAAGCCGACGGTCATTCAGTCGCCGTTCTGGCTGTATTTCCCGGAGCAATGGGACGCGAAGTCACCATGGCATGATGTGCGCGTGCGCCAGGCGGCGCGGCTGTCGATCGACAACAAGACGATCAACCAGGCACTGACGCTGGGCTACTCGCATATCCACGGCAGCATGATCCCGGACAATTTCGAATTCTTCTGGAAGCCGCCCGAGCCGGTGTACCGATCCGGCCAGCTGCAAAGGCGTTGCTCGCCGAGGCTGGCTATCCCAACGGCTTCGATGCCGGCTACTACAATTGCGACAGCTCGTATGCGAATTTGGCCGAGGCGACGAACAACTACCTCGGCGCGGTCGGCATCCGGGCGAAGCTGCGGCCGCTGGAGCGTGTCTCGTTCAACCAGCAATTCATGGAAAAGAAGCTGAAGAACATCATCCAGGCCGGCAGTGGCTCGTTCGGCAACGCAGCGACCCGCTTCGAGACCTTCGTGGTGAAGGGCGGCGCCTACGCGTATGGCAGCTATCCCGATCTCGATGCGATGTTCGAGCAGCAGGCGGTCGAACTGGATCATGGCAAGCGCGCCGAGATCCTCGATCAAGATGCAGCAGATCCTGTATATGAGCGCGTGGTCGGCACGCATCTCTGGCAGCTTGCGTTCATCAATGGTGTAGGCCCGCGCGTGGGCGAATTGAGCTTTGGCCGGATTCCCGGCTTCCCATACACGGCGCCGTACGATGAGCTCACACTGAAAAGCAGTTAGCAGCAAGCGGAGGACGGACGATGCGACGTGACGGGACATCCGGGTCCGGCGGCAATCCGCTCTTGGCAACGCGCCGGGACGTCCTGGCACTCGCGGCGCTTGGCATGGCCGGTACTGCCGCGCAGCCGGCGAAGGCTGCCGCTCCGTCGGGGCAGACTGACCGTCGGCGTGCATATCACGCTGGCGCCGACATGGCTCGATCCGGCGGAGACCGCGGGGATCATCACGCCGTTCATGGTGTTGTATGCGTTGCACGACGCCGTGGCGAAGCCGATGCCGCAAGGAAATCCGGCTCCGTCGCTGGCGGAATCCTGGTCCGGCGGCGAGGATGGCCTCAGTTACGAGTTCGTTCTGCGCAAGGACGCGAAGTTCCACAACGGCGACCCGGTCACCGCCGACGATGTGAAATTCTCCTTCGAGCGCTATCGCGGTGCGGCGCATGCGTCTGCTGAAGGAGCGGGTTGCGTCGGTGGAGACGCCCGATCCGCAGCGCGTCGTCTTCAAGCTGAAAACCCCCTGGCCGGACTTCATCACCTTCTATGCCGTTGCCTCCGGCGCCGGCTGGGTCGTGCCGCGCAAGTATGTGGAGAAGGTCGGGGAAGACGGATTCAAAAAGGCCCCGATCGGCGCCGGGCCATACAAGTTCGTCTCGTTCACGCCCGGCGTGGAGCTGGTGCTGGAGGCCTTCGAGCAGGTACTGGCGCAAGCCGCCGAGCGTGAAGCGGATCGTGATGCGCGTGATACCCGACGAGTCGACGCGACTGGCCGCGCTCAAGCGAGGCGAGATCGACATCGCCTACTCGGTGCGCGCCGAGCTTGCCGAGGAGCTGCAGCGCACGCCGGGGCTGACATTGAAGCCGACCGTCGGATCGGCGCCGTATTTTCTGTATTTCCCCGAGCAGTGGGATCCGAAGTCGCCGTGGAGCGATGTGCGGGTGCGGCAGGCAGCCAACCTCGCGCTCGACCGCAACACGATCAACCAGGCGCTGACACTTGGGCATTCGCACATCACCGGCAGCGTCATCCCCGAGAACTTCGAGTTCTACGTGAAGCAGCCGCCGGCGGTGTACGATCCGGAAAGGGCGAAGGAGCTTCTGGCGGAGGCGGGCCACGCCGACGGTTTCGATGCGGGTTTCTACACCTGCGACGTTGCCTACGCGAACCTGGGCGAGGCGGCGCTGAACTATCTCGCGGCGGTCGGCATTCGCGCGAGGCTGCGGCCGTTGGAGCGTGCCGCGTTCTTCAAGGGCTACGGCGACAAGAAGTTCAAGAACATCATCCAGGCGGCGAGCGGCGCGTTCGGCAATGCCGCGACGCGGCTTCAGGAATTCGTCGTCAAGGGCGGCGCCTACGCCTATGGCAGCTACCCCGAGATCGACGAGCTGTTCCCGCAGCAGGCGGTCGAGCTGGACGGCTCGAAGCGCGCGGCGATCCTGGCGAAGATGCAGCAGCTCCTGCATGAGCGGACGATGTACGTGCCGATCTGGCAGCTCGCGTTCATCAGCGGTGTCGGGCCGCGCGTGGACCAGTCGGGGTTCGGGCTGATCAAGGGCTTCGTCTATACCGCGCCCTACGAAGAAATCACGCTGAAGAGCGCTTAGGAACAATGCCATGAGGAAATGTTCCCGACTTTCGCTCCCATCGTCATGGCCGGGCTGGACGCGGCCATCCACGTCTCCCTGCACGAACGCCGCGAAGACGTGGATGGCCGGGTCAAGCCCGGCCATGACGGGGGAGCCAGCGTTCGCCGACGTGCATCATGGCAGAGCTTGGCGCGGCCGAGCGCGTCATGGCGGCGGATGTCGCCATGAGACAATTCGTCGCACGGCGGCTCGGCTATTCGCTGCTGTCGCTGCTCGTGTTGTCACTGACCATTTTCTTCTTCGTCCGCGTGACCGGCGATCCGGCGGCGCTGCTCGTGGAACCAGGCGCCAGCGAGGAGGACATCGCGGCCATTCATCAGCAGTTCGGCCTGGATCGGCCGCTCTGGGTGCAATACGGGCTGTTCATGGCGAACCTCGCCCGCGGCGATTTCGGCCAGTCGTTCTACTACCAGACGCCGGTGCTGGAACTTTACATGGACCGCCTGCCGAACTCGCTGCTGCTGGCTTCGGTGGCCATGGCGTTTTCGCTACTGGTCGGCATCCCGACCGGCATTCTCGCCGCGGTGCGCGTCGGCCGGTTCTGGGACAACGCCGGAAAGCTGTTCACCCTGCTTGGCCTGTCGCTGCCGTCGTTCTTCGTCGGACTGGTGTTGATCCTGGTGTTCACGGTGTATCTGGGCTGGCTGCCATCGTCCGGCTCGGGCGGACCGCTGCACCTGATCATGCCGGCCTTCGCGCTCGGCTGGTATTTCGCCGCCGCGCATATGCGCCTGACGCGATCGTCGATGCTTGAAGTGCTGGGCTCGGAATATGTGAAGCTGGCGCGGCTCAAGGGCCTGCCGGAGGCACTGGTCATCGGCAAGCACGCATTCAAGAACGCGCTGATCCCGGTGCTGACGCTGGCCGGGATCAATCTCGTGCTGATGATCAACGTCGCGGTCGTGGTGGAGACCGTGTTCGCCTGGCCCGGCATCGGCAGGCTGCTTTACGAGGGCATAAGCTTCCGCGACTTTCCGGTTGTTCAGGGCATCGTGATCATGGGCGGCACGATGATCGTGGTGGTGAACCTGCTGGTCGATGTCGTCTACGCGGTCATCGATCCCCGCATCCGATTGGAGAAGTGACGGACATGAGCATATCGACAGAAAGTGTCATCCTGACGTCGCCTTTGCCGCCAGACTCCGCTTCGATCCGGCGCAGCGACTTTCCGATGATCCCCGTCGTCATCCTGGCCAGCATCGCCTTCATGGCGATCTTCGCCAACGTCCTGGCGCCGCACAATCCCGAGGTCGGCGCTCTGACCGCGCGTTTCCACCCGCCGGTCTGGCAGCAGGGCGGCACCGCCGAACACCTGCTCGGCACCGACCAGTTGGGACGCGACGTGCTGTCGCGGCTGATCTTCGGCGCCAGGGTCTCGATGGTGGTGGGCTTCACCGCGGTGATCTTCGCCGGCGTCGTCGGCACCGTGCTCGGCATCCTCGCTGGCTATCTGGGCGGCTGGGTGGACCAGGTCATCATGCGCATCACCGACGCATGGCTCGCGTTGCCGGCGCTGACCTTCGCGATCTTCCTAGCCGCCATCGTCGGCCCGAGCATGTGGAACATCGTCATCATCCTCGGCCTGGTATACTGGACCCGCTACGCGCGCGTCGTGCGCGGCGAGGTGC
>CAWABH010000036.1:0-88027 GCA_963780095.1 uncultured Alphaproteobacteria bacterium | reverse complement strand
CGGTCGCAATTCCTGGCTCCCTGGAACTCCGCAGCTCCCAATAGATCGTGCCCGCCAGCGCGACGGCCGCGATCAGCGCACCGACCATGATCCGGCTCATTGGGTCGCCGACCGGATTGCAGCGGACCGGAACGCGAAAATAGAGCACGTCACATCGAACGAACCCGGGGGCGTGTTGATGCGATGAAGTGCCGGCTTGACCTGCATGTCGTCCACCAGAAGGGACGGCGTGGCGAGTTGAATGTCCTTTAGCAAAGCCGCCAGGACTGGCCACGATGCGACGAACGAGACACGCAGGCCGATGCGCCGATAGGGACCCGCGTCTTCCCCCGCGAGTGTCTCCACACTGTGCAGCTGGACGCCCGTCTGCGTGAACATGGTCTGAAGACGTTCCTGCAGCGACGCGCTCGCCATATTGTCGCTGTCGCCGTCCAGCAAGGCTGATTCGCCGGCTCCACTGGCCGCAACGGCCTTGGCCTGCTCCTGAAGGGTCGGCAGCGCCGCCGCCAGGGCTTCCATACGCTGCGCGAGTGCCTCCTGCTGTGCCAATTCGTCGGCCCGTTCGCCGTACCACTCGACGAGGGGCATTATAACGCCCAGCCAAAGCACCGCCAGCACCAGAGATGTCAGCCCAAGTGCCAGCGCTTGCCCCGCGCGCCCTGTCGGCAGCGAGTGCGCCATGTCACGTCACCGGTTCGGCGCGAATCGAGAGCATTTCTCCGCCGTTGGTTTCGTCGCGGATGCCGGTGCCGCGAGGTCGGGACTATAGGTCAGCCTGTGTGCCGCAGCCATAGCGCCATCACGCATGGTTGCAGCCTTCGACTAGCCCGTGTGCGGTTCACTTCTGCTCGCTGTGCGGTTGAACTGCAATCCAGGGTTGGCAGGCGTCGGCGCGGACTACTTTCACGACAATTCCAATTGTTTGGATACATCTCGCGCATTCGTGAACCCGACTCTTATCGTCGCTGTGGAATTTAATCATTTATAGGGCGTCTGCCAAATTCGGATGTCCCAAAATCAAGAAATTCCGCATCTTTTGACTATTACCAGCTCACGCAGTGACCACCAACTGCGCGGCTTCGCTTGCGCGGTTGCCTGGACGCATCACACGGCTTCCTTGTTATAACGGAATGATTCGGACGTGACGAAGTCGTGCAGTGCCAGAAAACAACATTGGGGAAATAAGCATGGCAAGTTGGAAAGAAAGACTGGCTCTGACGGCACAAAGAAATCGGCAGGAGATCGTCAAGGCCAACCTCAGTCGCCGCGACATGGTTCGCATGGGTCTCCTGACATCGGGCGGCGCGCTCGTCGTCAAGCAGGGCCTCAGTTCCAGGGCCTTCGCTGATGGCGGCAGCCTAGGCAGCCCACCCATCCAGAATCCGTTTGTTCAGGAGATGCCGCGCCTTCCGGTGCTGACGGGGTTCACTGATCCCAATCAGTTCGTCCGAGGCGGGCCGCCCATCGCGACGACCGTGATCGATGGTGCGACGAAGATACATCCACAACAGCTGTTCACGACGTTTCCGCCGACGAAGTTCTATGAGCTGCATATGCGGGAAGCCAATGTGCAACTCCATCCCGACTATCCACCAGCCTCCACCACCGTATGGGGCTTCAACGGTCAGGTTCCCGGCCCGCTCATTCGAGCCAACTATGGCGAGTCAACACTGGTGCGGTATTACAATGAGCTGCCGTCGGTCACGAAGCCGGCGCCTGACGGCTTTGGCATTGCCGAGATCTCGACCCACCTGCACAATGCCCATACCCCGTTTGAGAGCGACGGCAATCCGGTTGATTTCATCAACTCGATCAATGATCCGACGCTGCTCGATCCGCTCGGTTTCAAAGACAATCACTACCCCAATGTCTACGCAGGGTATGCGACCCTTGGCAAAATTGCCGGTGCCTCGGCCCCCGGCAACCCGAATGAAGCGTTGGGTTCGCTCTGGTACCATGACCATCACCTCGATTTCACTGCCCAGAACGTCTATAAGGGCATGTTCGGTTGCTACACGCTGTTCGACAATGTCGATAACAACGACGAAACCGATACAACTCCGGGCGCACTAAAGCTGCCGAGCGGCGATTTCGACATCCCGATATTCTTCAATGACTTGCTGCTCAACCAGGACCACAAACTGGTATTCGACCTGTTTGATCTTGATGGAATTCTTGGCGACAGATTCGCTGCGAATGGGGCAATCCAGCCAAAACTCACCGTCCAGAAACGTCGCTATCGCCTCAGGCTCTACAACCCGGGCCCATCGCGCTGGTATCAGTTTGCCCTGACCGATCCCACCGGTAAGACTCTTTTCCCGTTCTGGCAGATCTCGTCGGACGGCAACCTGTTGCCGAACGCGGTGAAGGTCACCAGTGTCCGTATGTCCGTTGCGGAGCGGGTCGATATCGTGGTGGACTTCAGCAGTCCCGTGTTTGGGTCATTGACTCAACTGTTTCTTGTCAACCAGTTGGAACAGGTGAACGGTCGTGGGCCGACCGGCAAGGTTCTCAATCCGGGGACGCCCATTATCAAGATCAACATGCAGCCGCTCGTGGGAAGTGATCCAAGCAATCCGGGGCTGGCAATAACCGCCGCACCACAACTTGGCATCCATCTTCGTGACCTGCCCGATACCGACGCGCAGCTTGCGGCGGCAGTTGCCAAGGCAAAAACCCGCACCTTCCGGTTTGAACGAGGGAATGGCGCATGGCAGGTCAACGGAAAGTTCTTCGACGAAGACGTGATCAATGCAAACCCAGCGCTGGAGGGCGAAGAGGTCTGGGTCTTGCAGAATGGCGGCGGTGGCTGGAGCCACCCTATCCATGCCCACTTCGAAGAGGCGCGTCCTCTAACGCACAACGGTTCGCCCATTACAAGTAACACAGGGCAGATCAACGGCACTACCCTCTACGCGCGCAGGGACGTGATTCCGCTGGAAGACAGTAGCGAAACCACAGTATTCCTCCGCTTCCGCGATTTGCAGGGGCGCTACGTGATGCACTGCCACAATGTAGTGCACGAGGACCATGCGATGATGATCCGCTTCGACATCGGGACGACACCGCCGCCCGTCTGAAGGAGATGGGGTGGCGCCCGACAAGCGCCACTCCACTCAACTACAGAGGAACAGATCAATATGAACAGGCGAAAGCTTCTTGTTGGGGCTGCGGCTACAGCTCTTGCGCCGTTCGCTCTTGCGTCATCAGGCAAGGCGCAGACCAATCAGCAGTCTGGGGTGGAATGGTTCACAAATGTCGAGGTCACCACGCAAGACGGACGGACCTTACGATTCTACGATGACGTGATGCGGGGGAAAATTCTTCTCATCAATTTCTTCTTCACCGAATGCGACGCGGTCTGCCCGCTGATGACCGAGAACCTCGTCCGGGTGCAGGACCTGCTGGCCCCTCGCGTCGGCAGGGACATCTTCATGGTCTCGATAACCCTGCAGCCCGGGCACGACACGCCCGAGGTGCTGGCCGCCTACGCGCGCACCTATGGCGTCGGGCCAGGCTGGGTGTTCCTCACTGGTGGGAAGGCTGGCATCGAACTCCTGCGACACCGTCTCGGTTTTGTCGATTCCAATCCGGCCCAGGACGCCGACCCGGAGCAACATATCGGCACCGTGCGCATCGCCAACGAACCGCTGCACCGCTGGGCGATGAGCCCCGCGCTGGTCGATCCGGCAGCGCTCGTCCGCACCGTGAAGCGGGTAATTCCGGAACACGCCTAAGACGGGTCCCAGGCAGTCCGTCCCATAGAGTGCCGCTCGTCCGTCCGCGAGCGGTTTTGACGATGTCCGGCGCCTTCGTCGCGCATTAAGCTTCTTCCTTATCAAATGCGACCCGCTTGAAGCATTATCTGCGATCGAGCATCCCGTTAAAGTTCTGTGATAAGTCGTTTTGTACAAGGTTCGCCCATTATATCTTCACTCAACCGTGATCAAAGCCGCGTCGTTCCGCGTGGAATTTTATCGTTTGGCAAGCGTTCGCCGCGGTGGATGTCCCACGCCCGGGACGTCGCACTTCCTGCATTCGGTAACTGTTCATGGAATGGTGTCAGTCGCGCATGAGCCCTGCGCGGTCGCCGAGGGAGATTGCACGACATCATCCTTTTAACGAAACATAACAAAGTGTGACTGCCGTGCGGTGAAAAATGCAGATAAGGGGGATGCACATGGCTGGTTGGAAAAAGAAGGTGGCTCGCACGGACCTGAGAACCAGCATGACCGGGAGCGCGACAAAACGGGCTCCGGTGCCGCAGCATTCTTCCTGAGTGCTGCAACCCCACCCCGCCTATGAACAATGCCGCGGGGAGTTTGCCCGATGCTTCGCGCATGCAATCAATCACCGTGACAGAAGCGTGTTGTGATATTTCGTGTTGGGTCTATATTTAGACATTATCACGTTATAGTGATCACAAAGCGCTGTTCATGGCGGAATTATGGCTTTTATAAAGCGTTCATCACGATTGGGTATCCCAACAAACGGGATGCTCCGTCTCTTTAATTCGGTAACCGTTCACGGAGTGATACCGGTCGCGCAATAACCACGCGCGGTCGGCAAGGAAGATTGTACGACATCATTCTCATAACGAACCAATACAATATCGAGGGAAGTCACGACGTGCCTAGTGTGAAAAAGGGGGAATGAACATGCGTGGCTGGAAAGAAAGACTGGCTCAGAATGAAGGCTAAGCCAGGCCGCCGCGAGATGCTGCACACAGCGCTGCTGAGTGCCGGCAGAAGCGCAACCCAAGTCACCGGAACCGGCAGACTAGCAACTGGATGCCGGTCGTCGCCCCTACCCTCAGTCGAGAGCGGGAAATACTGATCCAGGTACCCCTGTCAAAAAACCAAATTGCCGGTTCAATCGGTGAGCCTGCTTTCCCGTTCCGACCCGGCACGCTTACCACCAGTCGGTGGAATCCCCTCCTTGCCTCCCCGGCCCGCCATCGCAGCGGCCTGGACACGAGGCTGGTCGTTACGAATACCATACGTAAACCTGCTCGACACTCATCGGAGAGAGGCTGACATGATTTTTTCTGACGGAAAAGGCTTCGCGGATCCGCCTGCGCGAGGCGCAGCGTGCGCGTGATAACCGCGCCGAGATCGTCAAGGCGCTGTCGCACGGTCAGATCACGCGACGCGACCTCTACAAGTGGGGCATATTCACCACGACGGGAGCGCTCGCCCTGAAGAACGGCCTCAGCCCGTTCGCGCGCAGCGCCTTCGCGGATGGCGATGTGCCGACCGGCACGCCGCCCAGCCCGCTCTTCGGTGCAAAAAAGTTCACGCAGCTGATGTCGCGGTTGCAGCTTCAGACGCCGATACCGCTGACCCCGGTGGCCTCGCTTGACGGCGGCGGTCAGTTCGACGCCGCGTTCCCGTCCGGGTCGCCTGAACGTCCGAGCAAGCGCCTCTCGTACCATACCAACTTCAGTGCCACCACGCCCCCCGCCGCGCAATTCGTAAACCCGGTGACCGGGGTAGGCCCGATCGAAGGCCGCCCGCCGGGCGAGGTGTTTGCACACCAGCGCTGGAACGAGTTCTTCCCCAAGGTCGGCTACGTCTCATCATGGACAGGGGTCGGGCCGAACCAAAAGTTCCATCCCAATTTCCCGGCCCAGGCGACCAACAGCGTCTGGACCTATGGGGTAGGCAATGTGACCAACCAGGCCACGCTGCCGCCGCCCCTCATCAAGGGCCGCTACGGCGAGCCCATCCTCCGGCGGATCTACAACCACACGCCGACTGACCGCACGCAGAACAACGGTTTCGGCCGCAACGAACACCAGCTGCATCACCACAACGCGCACAACGGCGCGGAGAGCGACGGCGCTGCGAACGTCCACCACTTCCCCGGCACCTTCTACGACTACCGCTGGAGCACGACGCTGGCCCGCCGCGACATCATCAACACCGGCGCGACCGACCCACGCGCCTCGGGACCCAACGGCAATGGCGGCCTGGTCAATGTGGCGGGCGACTTCCGCGAGCTCCAGGGCACGTTGTGGGCACACGATCACCGCTTCTTCTTCACCGCCGAGAACGTCTACAAAGGCGCTGTTCAAATGGTGAACTATTACAGTGGCCCCGACCGCGGCAACGAGGAGCTCGACGACGGCATCAATCTCAGACTGCCGAGCGGCAGCCTCCTGGATTCGGGCAATCTGGACTTCGACGTCAACCTCATCGTGTCGGATTCCGCATACGATCCCACCGGCCAGTTATTCTTCGACATCTTCGACACCGATGGCTTCCTCGGCGACGTGCCGCTGGTGAACTTTGCCTACGCGCCGGTCTTCGAGGTCCTGCCGAGGAAGTACCGCTTCCGCATCCTCAATGCCTGCATGTCGCGCTTCATCCAGCTGCAACTGGCCGACGAGAGCGGCGATGCGGTGCCGTTCCAGTTCATCTGCAACGACGGCAACCTTGTGGTGAACCCGATCCCGCTGACCAGCCTGGATCAGCAGGGCACGGCGGAGCGCTACGACATCGTCGTGGACTTCTCCACTTTCCGCATCGGCGACACGGTGCAACTGGTCAACACGCTGCTAGCAGACCGACGGGCGCCTGCCCACTGGGCAAGTGTCGCTGAAGAGCGCACTCCGAGGCGTGCCGAGCGATCCGATGGTCGGTCCAATACTGCAATTCAACGTCGTCGATTCTGTCTTCAGCGTCGACGTCCCGGGCGTCACCCATCTGGCGACCGACCCCGATCCGAGCCAGGTGCCGGCCGTCCTGACCCAGCAGATCCCCATTGTCGCTCCCGTCCGGACAAGGGTCGTTACATGGGGACGCGGCGGCGGCGATTCGCGCGGCGCCAACGGCCAATGCACTCCCGACTGCCCGGCAGACCGCGGAGTTCTCCTGGGTCGTCAGTGTCGATGGCGGGCAGCAGCACTCGATGAACGCCAATCGAATCCAACTCCTGGTTCCGAAGCCGGGCGAGATCGAGCACTGGACATACGTCAACGGCGGCGGCGGCTGGGATCATCCGATCCACCTCCACTTCGAGGAAGGCATCACGATGAACCGGGGAAGCGACCGTATTCCGGCAACCGAGAAGCTCGTCCGCAAGGACGTTTGGCGGCTGCGTCCTGGCGGGCAGGTCCAGTTCCAGATCCAGTTCGGCGAATACGGCGGCTCCTATGTCAACCACTGCCACAACACGGTGCACGAGGACTTCGCGTTGTTGATGCGCATCCAGCTGCTGACCGGTGTCGCCGGGTCACCGCAGGCCGCGATCACGCCGACGCCCAACCCGACGCCCGCTGGCGTGGTCTTCACCACGCCGGAGGTTCTGCCGGAAGCATTTGGCGGAAGCAAAGCGTAGCAGACATGGCGCACTGGGCCGAAGGGTGTCGCGGACGGACACCTTTCGGCCGAACGTCTCGGAGCGACGGACGATGCGAAACATACTTGCCGGGATCGCCGGTCTGGTGGCGGTGATCGTCTCGGTGCCGGGCGTGCCTGAGGCCCAAATCAACCGCTGGGGCGCCGGCTACTTCCCCGACGTGCCGGTGGTCACCCAGGACGGCAAGACGCTGCGCTTCTACGACGACCTGATCAAGGGCAGGATCGTGGTGGTCAACTTTATCTACACGAGCTGCTCCGAACTTTGTCCCGATCGAGACGGCGCGGCTGGCAGAGGTGAAGGACAGGCTGGGTGATGCCGTCGGGCGTGATATCTTCTTCATTTCGATCACCGTCGATCCCGAGCACGATACGCCGGACATGCTCAAGGCCTATCGCCGATGCGTTCGAGGCAAGCGCCCCGGGATGGCAGTTTCTGACCGGAAAGCCGAACGACATCAAAGCGATCAACGCGAAGTTCGGCGATCGCAGCGCGGAGCGCGGCCTGAGCGAGCATCGCAACGAGATTCTGATCGGCAACGACGCGACCGGCGATTGGCAGCGCGATTCGGCGTTCGGCGACGTCGACCAACTTGTCATGACGATCCGCACGATGGACCCGAAATGGCTTGGCCCGGTCGGCGCCACTCAGAACCCGCCCGGCGGACGCTTCGGGCTATTATGCGCTCAGCGATCAGCCGGGCCAGGCGCTGTTCAAAAAGATGTGCGCTCCCTGCCACACGATCGGCGGCGGCGACCATGTCGGGCCGGACCTCCGCGGGGTCGCCGATCGCCGCGACCGCGCCTGGCTCATCGACTTCATCATGAACCCGGCAAAGGTGCTGGCCCGCAAGGACCCCGATGCGCTCGCGCTCGCCGCAAGATTTCCGGGCGTGCACATGCCTCTCATGGGGCTTGGCGAAACCGACGCCGCGGATCTCATATGCCTACCTGCGCGAACAAACGTCGCACCTAAGTGTCAGCGCGCAGAACAGCGCCGCGCCCAAATAGGGGATGCGGGTGCCGTCGCGTTTCCACCGTGCCGGCGCCTCGCGACGGTGGTTCGCGCATGCGCTAACGCCGGTCTTCCCCATGGTGGCACTGGCCATCGTGGCACTGGCCATCGTGGCACCGCCGGCAGTTGCGGTGAACCCGGCGCCGCCAAAGGAAGAAACCGCCGCGGTCGGCGGACCCTTCATGCTCGTCGACCAGGATGGACGCACTGTGACCGACGAGACCTATCGCGGCAAGTGGCTCCTCGTCTATTTTGGTTACACGCATTGCCCCGACACGTGCCCGATGGCGCTCAACAACATTGCCGAAGCGCTAGACAGGCTCGATGCGCGAATGCGCGCGAAGCTGCAGCCGATATTTATAACCGTCGATCCCGAACGCGACACGCCGGCGGTGATGAAGGACTATGCCGGAGCGTTCGAGGGTGCCGGCATCGTCGGCCTGAGCGGCTCGCAGCAGCAGGTGGCCGCGATCGAAGCGGCCTATCGGATCCACACGCAGCGGCACGATGACGGCAACGGCGCGTATAGCGTCGACCATACCTCGGTCATTCACATCATGGACCCCGCCGGGCGTTTTGTCGGGCTGGTCTCGGATCTCATGCCGCCCGAGCGGCTCGCCAAGCGCCTGACGCAACTCGTGAAATAGCAGCACCATTGCGCCGCGGCAGAAATAGGGTTGGTCGAGCCGATATATTTGCCAACCCTCCCCCACCAGGTGGCCACCGGCCCGGACGCAGCGGGGTGTTGCCGGCAACTGTCAGCGGGCAGGTAATTTGCGTGACAAACCCGTGATTAAATATTTTGTATCTGGTCTATCTTTGGATAATTCACTAAATAGTGAATAAAATAATGCTTTTCTTGTCGGATTTTTGCTATTTATAAATCGCTCACGGCCCTCGATAAACCATCCGTGAGACTCGGCATCCAAAGATTTGGATGTTCCCTAATTTTACTCGGTAAGCGTTCACATAGTGATAGCCAGTCGCGCACCAGGCTCGCGCGGTCGGCAGACCAGATTGTGCCATGTCGTTTCTATAAGGCAACGTATAGATAACAGCAAAAGTCACGCAGCGACAGTACGTAAGTAAGGAGAATAAACATGGCTGACTGGAAAGCAAAACTGGCTCTGACAGCCCAGAGAAACCGGCAGGAGATCGTCAAAGCCAAGTTGAACCGCCGCGAGATGATGCGCCTGGGGCTGCTGACCGCCGGCGGCATGCTCGTCATCAAGCAGGGTCTGAGCGCCCGCTGGGCCTGGGCCGATAATAATTCGGGCATCGACGGCCCGGCCAGCCCGCCGATAACGCCGTGGCTACAGCCAATGCCGATCCTGCCGATCAAGACACCGGTTTTACCCACCCAGATGATCGCCGGTCCGGACGGTCCAAACGGCGTCCCCACACAGATCGTTCCACCCGACGATACCAGTCTGCTCGACGGCGCGACGAAACGCGTCAACCAGCAGCTTTGGACCGTCACCAACAATGGTGGCAGCCTCACCTTCGGCGGCCTGTTCCCGCCGCAAAAGTTCTACCAACTCGATATGAAGGAGGCCCAGCAGACCTTCCATCCCAGCTACGAGCCGACCACGGCATGGGGCTTTGACGGGCAGGTGCCGGGCCCGCTTATCCAGGCGAGATATGGCGAACCGGTGCTGGTGCGTTACCAGAACAACCTGCCCTCGGTGAATGTGCCGCAGTCGTTCGGCATCGCCGAGATAACGACCCATTTGCACAACGGACATACGCCGTTCGAAAGTGATGGCAACCCGGTCGACTATTTCAACTCCAGCGCCGATCCGCGGCCGCTCAGTCCGCTCGGCTTTAAGGATCAGCATTATCCCAATGTCTACGCGGGTTACACAGCGCTGAAAAACGCCTCAACAAACAGCATTGCCACCCCCGCGGGCGACCCGCATGAGGCCCTGGGCTCGCTCTGGTACCACGACCACCACCTCGATTTCAGCGCCCAGAACGTCTACAAGGGCATGTTTGGTTGCTACAACCTGTTTGACGCTCTGGATTCCGGCAACGAAAGCGATCCGAACCCAGGTGCGCTCCATCTGCCGAGCGGCAAGTACGACGTCCCGATCTTCTTCAATGACTTCCTGTTTGACCAGGATTTCCAGCTGGTCTTCGACCTCTTTGACCTTGATGGCATTCTTGGCGACAGGTTCTGTGCGAACGGAGCGATCCAGCCGTTTCTGAACGTGGACAAGCGCCGCTACCGGTTTCGGCTCTACAATCCAGGACCGTCGCGCTGGTACCAGTTTGCACTTTACGACGGCACGAATTTCCTGCCGTTCTGGCAGATCTCGACCGACGGCAACCTGTTGCCGAACGCGGTGCAGATCACCAGCGTGCGTATGGGCGTGGCGGAACGGGTCGACATCATCGTCGACTTCGCCAAGATCAGCGCGTCACGCATTTATATCGTCAACCGGCTTGAGCAGGTGAATGGCCGTGGGCCGACCGGCAGAATCCTCACCCCGGGAACGCCGATCGTGCAGATCAACATCGGTTCGGCGGTGGCCGATCCCAGCGTGGATCCCTCGGGCGGTGGCAGCGGTGTCGTTGGAATCGCACTGCGCGCTCTGCCCGATCCCATATTCGCCAACCTGCAGGCACTCGCCGCGAAAGCAAAAGTCCGCAACTGGACGTTCGATTCAGGAAGTGATGGGACCTGGGTGGTCAACGACCGTCTCTTCAACCCGGACGTCATCAGCGCCGATCCCGCTCAAGAATCGGACGAGGTCTGGGTGATCCAGAATGCCGGAGGCGAGTGGTCTCACCCCGTTCATATCCACTTCGAGGAGCACCGCCCGCTGTCGCGTAACGGCAAGGCGCCCCAGCCCAATACGCAGGTCGAGGGCACCATCGACTACGCCCGCCGGGACATAGTCCCGCTCGGCCCGAATGACCAGGTCAAGGTCTTCTTCCGCTTCCGCGACATGCAAGGACGCTACGTGATGCACTGCCACAATGTCGTGCATGAGGACCATGCGATGATGGTCCGCTTCGACATCGGCACGACACCCTTCACCTGATGGAGCGCAGCCAGCGACATAACCATATCAATTGGACATCGAAGGATCAGCATCATGAACAGACGAGACTTCGTCGTCGCAGTCGCCGCGGCCTCTGTTGCGCCGTTCGCCTTTGCATCGACAGGCAAGGCGCAGAGGCTTCATCAGGACGGCGTGGAGTGGTTCACCGATGTCGAGGTGACCGCGCACGACGGGAAGACGTATCGGTTCTACGATGACCTGCTGAAGGGCAAGATCATCATTGTCAACTTCTTCTATACCGACTGCGATCGGCTCTGCCCGCTGATGACGGAGAACCTTGCCCACGTGCAGGAACTGCTTGGTCCTCGCGTCGGCAAGGACATCTTCATGTATTCGATCTCCCTGCAGCCAGAGCACGACACACCGGAGCTGCTGGCCGCCTATGCGAAGACCTATGGCGTCGGTCCCGGCTGGCTGTTCCTCACCGGCAAGCCGGACGACATCGAACTTCTCCGCCACCGTCTGGGTTTTGTCGATTCCAATCCGGTCGAGGACGCGAACCTGGAACGGGGCAACGTGCGCATCGCCAACGTGCCGATGCATCGCTGGATCATGAGTCCCGCGCTGCTGGCGCCCTATGCGATTGTCCAGGCCGTGAAGCGGGCGATTCCGGAACCCGTCTGAGGCGCAGCCCAAGCTGGTTGACAGGAAGAGCGGGCGCCGGGACTCGCTCTTCCGTCCGCCACGGGTCCTTATGATGCCCTGTGACGCCCGCGAGCGATCAGGACCCTCCCGGTAGACAAGACAGTCAATGAAATCGGCCTGATGCTGCCACGGGAATGACCGCCAGCGGTACAGCATGGCGCGACCGCCCGCCCCCCCTGCCCTCCCTTATGGCTGCTCGGTCCGCGGCCGCTACACGACCCTGCCAGCGACATCTTTGCGCCGTGTTCCGCGTGCCATGGTAGATAACGGCAGGAGATTGCGTGGTGCATAGGCGATGGCGGGTGGCCAGTCAGAGAACACATTAGCGGCCACGCCATGATTCGCTTCGCGACTCGCGGCATTGCGCCGCTCGTCCTGCTGCTCGGCGGCTGCAACCTCGGCCCCGATTACCAGCGGCCGGAAGTGGAGATGCCGGTCGAGTTCCGTGCCACTCCGGCGACCGAGGCCGCCGCCTGGCCCTCCGAGGACTGGTGGCGCGGCTTCAAATCGCACGAGCTGAATTCGCTGATCGAGCAGGCGCGCGTGCAGAATTTTGACATTGCAGCCGCCATCGCCCGGGTCCGCCAGGCCGATGCCCAGGTGCGGATCGCCGGTGCGCCGCTGCTGCCCACGGTGACCGCGACCGGCAACGCCAGTTGGCAGCAGGTCGGCGCCACGAAAGGCTTCACCGGGGTCTCGCGCGGCGGCAGCACGACATCGACGATCAACATCCACAGTTACAGCCTCACGCCCCTGAACGCCGCCTACGAGGTGGATTTCTGGGGCCTGAACCGTGCCGCGCAGCAGGCCGCCGTCTCCAGCGCCGTGTTCAGCCGGTTCGACCAGGAGGTGGTCGCGCTGACCGTGGTGACCAACGTCGCCAATACGTGGTTTACCGCGCTGGGGCTGGCCGATCGCCTGGTTGTCGCACAGAACAACCTGGCGGACGCCGAACACACGCTGGCCGTGATCCGCGGCCGGCTCGACGCCGGGACCGCCAGCGCACTCGATATCGCCCAGCAGGAGGCATTGGTGGCCGGCGAGCGGGCGGTGATCCCCAGCCTGCGCAACCAGCTCGAACAGGAGCTGATCGGTCTCGGCATCCTGGTGGGCCGCCCCCCCGAGGCCATCGATGCAAGGCCCGGTTCGCTCGATACGTTGTCGTTGCCGCCGGTTTCGCCGGGCCTGCCGTCCAGCCTGCTGGAGCGCCGTCCCGACGTGGCCGAGATCGAGGCGGAGCTCGTCGCGCAGAATTTCGACATCAAGGTCGCGCGCGCGGCATTCTTCCCGGCGGTCACGCTCACCGGGTCCTACGGCTTCGCCAACGCCGCGTTGAACACGCTGTTCAGCCCTGGAGGTACGCTGGTGGCGCTGGCCGCCGGGTTCACCCAGCCGCTGTTCGATGCCGGCACTCTGCGTGGGCAGCTTGAACTGACCAAGGGCAAATACGACGAACTGCTGGCCGACTACCGCAAGGCGGTGATCCAGGCCTTCACCGATGTCGAGAATGCGCTGACGGCCTGGCGTTTCACCACCGAACAGGAGGCGCTGCAGCGTCAGGCGGTGGCGACGGCGCAGCGGGCAGCCGACATTGCCCGCGCGCAGATGATGGCCGGCACGGTCGATATCACGACGGTGCTACAGGCAGAGACCACCCTGTTCAATGACCAGGATCTTCTGGCGCAGGTGCGGCTGACGCGCTTCCAGGCACTGTTGGCGCTGTACAAGGCGCTTGGCGGTGGCTGGGTTCAGCCGCCCGGGCCGATACCGGATCAGTTCCCGGGCCTGAAGCCGGGACGGCTGCCCGGCGGCATTGCGCTGCCGGTTGGAGGCAATGTCCGATGATCCATTGCCATCGCCCAAGGATGTCCCGATATCGCCCCCCAATGGGACGAGGATTGTCTCGAGGAACACGATGGACTCGCTGACCCGCGAACCGGTTGAACTGCTGACCCGCTCCCGGTCCCGCCGGTGGCTCATGCTGGGGTTGTGCCTGCTCGCGGTCGCTGGCATCGGCTATGCGATCTGGTTCTGGCCGGCCGGCTCAAACAGCCAGACGGCGCGCGATCGCAACGCAAATCAGCCGATCCCGGTGGTGGTCTCCGCAGCGGAGCAGAAGGACGTACCGATCTACCTCGACGGGCTCGGCACCGTGCAGGCCTACAACACGGTCACGGTCAGGGCCATGGTCGATGGCCCGCTGATCAAGGTGAATTTCGTGGAAGGCCAGGATGTGAAGAAGGGCGACCTGCTCGCCCAGATCGATCCGCGCACCTATCAGGCCGCACTCGACCAGGCGGCGGGGAAGAAGGCGCAGGACGAGGCGCAGCTTGCCAATGCGAGGCTTGATCTGGCGCGCTATCAGAAGCTTGTGGCCAACAATTACAGCTCTGCCCAGCAGGCCGATACGGCGCGGGCACAGGTTGCTCAGCTTGAAGCGCAGGTGACGCAGGACCAGGCGCAGATCGACACGGCCCGCACGCAGCTTGGCTACACCACGATCATTGCTCCGCTGGAGGGGCGCACCGGCATGCGCCAGGTCGATGCCGGCAACATCGTGCACGCCGCGGATACCACCGGCATGGTGATGATCACCCAGCTGCATCCGATTTCCGTCATGTTCACGCTGCCGCAGCAATCGCTCCCTGCCGTCGCGAATGCGATGCGCGGGGATGCCCCCAAGGTGCTGGCCTACGTGCAGGGCGCCGCCGGCAGTCCGGCTGGCGTGCTGGATACCGGCGTGCTCGCGGTGCTGGACAATCAGGTCGATTCCACCACGGGCACGATCAAGCTGAAGGCGACGTTCCCAAATTCCGGCGACCGGCTTTGGCCCGGCGCATTTGTCGGTGTGCAGCTGCAAGTGGATACGGCGAAGGACGCAGTGGTGGTTCCATCGGCGGCCGTGCAGCGCGGTCCGCGCGGCGCCTATGTCTACGTCATCAATCAGGACAACACGGCAAGCCGCCGCAACGTCACAGTCGGACACGAAGACGCGCAGGGCTCGATCATCACCGAAGGCGTGAAGCCGGGCGACAAGGTGGTGATCGACGGCGCCTCGCGTCTGTCGGACGCCACCAAGGTGACCATCGTTCAGCCAGCCGCGGCAGGGGCCGCGCCCGCTACTGCGCAGCCCTCCGCGCCGGGAACCAGGCGGCGGCAGTCGGGCGGGGCGGGCTGAGGGGTAGCCCCCGATGAACATCTCCGCCCCGTTCATCGCCCGCCCCATCGCCACCTGGCTGCTGGCGATCGCGATCCTGCTCACGGGAATCCTCGGCTACCGCGCCCTTCCCGTCTCGGCCCTCCCGGAAGTCGATTTCCCGACTGTTCAAGTAACCACGCAGCTGCCTGGCGCGAGCCCGGAAACCGTGGAGACGCTGATCACCGCCTCCCTCGAACGCCAGTTCGGTCAGATCCCCGGGCTGGTCACGATGACCTCGCAGAGTTCGGAAGGCACCAGCCAGATCACGCTGCAGTTCGCGCTCAACCGCAGCATGGATTCCGCCGCGCAGGACGTGCAGGCTGCCATCAACGCCGCGGCCGGCACACTGCCGGCGAACCTTCCCTATCCCCCGGTTTACGCCAAGGTGAACCCGGCCGATGCGCCGATCCTCACCTTGGCGCTCACGTCGGAATCGATGCCGATCGACATGATCAGCGATGCCGCCGACACGTTGTTGCAGCCGAAACTTTCGGAGATCGATGGCGTCGGCCGTGTCACTGTACAGGGGCGATTGCGGCCCGCCGTGCGCGTGCGCGTCGATCCCGCGCGGCTCGCCGCGTATGGGCTGGCGATGGAGGACGTGCGCACCGCGGTCGCCAACGCCAACGTCAACGGCGCCAAAGGCGGCTTCGACGGGCCGCGGCTCGCGTTCGCGCTGGGCGCCAACGACCAGCTTGTCGATGCGGCAGCCTATCGCGACCTGGTCATCGCCTGGCGCAACAGTGCGCCGGTGCGGCTGTCCGACGTCGGCAGCGTGGTCGCCGGGGTGGAGAACGACCGCGTCGCTGCCTGGTACAAAGACCAGCCCGCGGCAGTCCTCGACATCCAGCGCCAGCCGGGCGCCAACATCGTGCAGACCGTGCAGCTGGTGAAGGATGCGCTGCCGCGTCTGCAAAGCGCCATCCCCTCAGCCATCAAGCTCACTATCGTCACCGACCGAACCGAAACGATCCGCGCCTCGGTCCGCGACGTGCAGATCACGCTGGTCATGTCGGTCGTGCTGGTGGTGGGGGTGATCTTTGTGTTCCTACGTTCGCCGCGCGCCACCTTCATTCCCGCCGTCGCCCTGCCGCTGTCGCTGATCGGGACGTTCGGCGTCATGCAGCAACTGGGCTACGCGCTGGACAACCTCTCGCTGATGGCGCTGACCATCGCCACCGGCTTCGTAGTGGACGATGCGATCGTGATGATCGAGAACGTCGTGCGCTACATCGAGCAGGGCATGCGCCCCCTAGAGGCTGCCTATCGCGGCGCGGCCCAGATCGGCTTCACTATCGTCTCGCTGACCGTCTCCCTGATCGCCGTGTTCATCCCGCTGCTGTTCATGACGGGCGTGGTGGGCCGGCTGTTCAAGGAGTTCGCCGTCACGCTGTCGGTCGCCGTGGTGGTGTCGGCGGTGATTTCGCTGACCCTGACGCCGATGATGTGCGGCCGCATCCTGCGGCCGGCGCGCGAGGAACGGCCGGGCCGCATCGCGCGCATCAGCGAGGCCGGCTTCAACGCGATGCTCGCCGGATACCGCAGGAGCCTCGTCTGGACGTTTGGCCACCATCGCTTCGTGCTGGCGGTGGCCGCCGCCACGCTGGCCGGCACGATCGGTCTCTATATCGTCGTGCCCAAGGGGTTCCTGCCACAGCAGGATACCGGCGTGGTGATCGCCGTCACTGAGGCGGCCCAGAGCGTGTCGATCCCTCGGCTCATCGACTTGCAGACACAGGTCGCCGAAATCGTCGAGCGCGACGCGGCCGTGACGGGCGTGGTGTCGTTCGTCGGCGCCGGCACGATCAACGCGACACCCAACACCGGCCGCCTCACCATCGCGCTGAAGCCGATCAGCCAGCGCGATCCGGTTGCGGTGGTGATGGCCCGCATGCAGCAGGCGATCGCCGGCATCCCGGGCATCACAGCGTTCTTCCAGCCGGTGCAGGACATCCAGATCGGCACGCGCATCAGCCGCACGCAGTTCCAGTACACGCTGATGGATACCGACCAGTTGGAGCTGGCGCAGTGGGCGCCCAAACTGTTGCGCGCGCTGGCGGCTGCGCCCGAACTGATGAACGTCGCCACCGATCAGCAGAACAACGGTTTTCGTACCTACATCAACGTCGATCGCGACGCCGCCATGCGGCTTGGCGTGTCGATGCAGGCGATCCAGGATACGCTGTACGATGCGTTCGGCCAGCGGCAGATCTCCACCATCTTCGGCCAGTCCAACCAATACCGCGTGGTGCTGGAGGCCGATCAGTCCTGGCAGGCCGATCCGAATTCGCTCCGCCTGCTGCGCGTGCCGGGTATCGGGGGCGCGCAGGTGCCTCTCTCCGGCATTGCCACGGTGACACGCACGGTTGCGCCGCTGGTCGCCACGCATCAGGCGCAGTTCCCCTCGGTTACGCTCAGCTTCGATCTCGCGCCCGGCTATTCGCTGGGCAATGCGGTGAAGGCGGTCGCCGCGGCCGAACAGTCGATCGGCATGCCGGAGACAATTTCGGGGAACTATTCGGGCGATGCCGCGGAATTCCAGCGATCGCTCACCGCGGAACCCTGGCTGATCCTGGCCGCCGTCGTCGTGATCTACATCGTGCTGGGCGTGTTGTACGAGAGCTGGATTCACCCGATCACCATCCTCTCGACGCTGCCGTCCGCGGGCATCGGCGCGTTGCTGGCGCTGATGTTGTGCGGAACGGACCTGTCGCTGGTGGCGCTGGTCGGCATCGTGCTGCTGATGGGCATCGTGAAGAAGAACGCCATCATGATGGTGGATTTCGCCATCGAGGCGGAGCGAACGCGCGGCGTCACACCGCAGGCGGCGATCCACGAGGCCTGCCTGCTGCGCTTTCGGCCGATCATGATGACGACCATGGCAGCGCTGCTTGGCGCTCTGCCGCTGGTGCTGGAGCGCGGCGCGGGGTCCGAGCTGCGCTGGCCACTCGGCGTTACGATCGTCGGCGGGTTGCTGCTGAGCCAGTTCCTCACGCTCTACACGACGCCTGCGATTTATCTGGCGTTCGAGCGGCTGCGCCTGCGCTTGTCGCGCCCGGGCACCCAACAGGCGCCGGCGGAATGAATTACACCACAAAGACACGAAGGCACGAAGGACACGGTCCTTTGCACTTCGTGCCTTCGTGTCTTTGTGGTGATTTCTAAATGGGCTTTTCCGCCCCCTTCATCGCCCGCCCGATCGCGACGATCCTGCTGTCGCTCGGCCTGCTGTTGGCGGGCATCGTCGCCTATCGCTTCCTGCCGATCTCGGCACTGCCCAGCGTCGATATCCCCACCATTGTGGTGATCGCGGCGCGCCCCGGCGCCGATCCCGAGACCATGGCGAATTCGGTCGCCGCGCCGCTCGAACGCCGCCTCGGTGAAATCTCCGGCGTGACCGAAATCACCTCCACCAGTTCGATCGGCAACACCTCGGTCGTCGTGCAATTCGACATCGATCGCGACATCAACGGCGCGGCGCGCGATGTTCAGGCGGCGATCAATGCCGCGATCACCGACCTGCCGCCGGATCTCCCCACGCGTCCCTACTATCGCAAGTTCAATCCAGCCGATGCGCCGATCATGACGCTGGCGCTGTCGTCCGACACGCTAACCACCGCGCAGATCTACGACGCTGCCGACAGCATCCTGGCACAGCGGCTCGCACAATCCGAAGGTGTTTCGCAGGTCACGGTGAACGGCGCGGAAAAGCCGGCCGTGCGCGTGCGGCTGGATCCGGTTCGCCTCGCAGCGGCCGGCCTGTCCGGCGAGGACGTCTTCAACGCCATCCGGGGCACCAATGTCCTGCAGCCGACCGGCGCGTTCCAAGGCCCGGACCGCGCCGAGTCGATCGGCATCAACGGCCAGTTGTCGCAGGCCGCGGACTATGCGCCGCTGGTGATCAAGGCCGGCAACGGCGCAATCCTCCGGCTCTCCGATGTCGCGACCGTGGTCGATGGCGTCGCCAACACGCGGCTCGCCGCATGGAATGGCAAGCAGCCTGCGATCCTGCTCAACATCACGAAGGAAGCAGGCGCCAACGTCATCGAAACTGCCAACCGCATCAAGCAATTGCTGCCGCAGCTCATGGAGTGGCTCCCCGCCAACATCAAGCTGACGGTGATCGCGGACCGCACCACGACGATCCGCGCCAGCGTCAACGACGTGCAGTACACCCTGCTGATCACCATCGCGCTGGTGCTGCTGGTCGTACTGGTGTTCATGCGCCGCCTGGTGCCCACGATCGCCGCGGCAGCCACCGTGCCGCTGTCGATCTGCGGCACGCTCGCCGGCATGTGGTTCCTCGGCTATTCGCTCGACAATTTCTCGCTGATGGCGCTGACCATATCGGTCGGCTTCGTGGTGGATGATGCCATCGTGATGATCGAGAACATCATGCGGCATCGCGAACGCGGCGCCGACCCGTTGCGCGCCGCGCTGATCGGCTCGCGGCAGATCGGCTTCACGGTGATGTCGATCAGCATCTCGCTGGTCGCGGTGTTCATCCCACTGATCTTCATGGGTGGCATCATGGGCCGGCTGTTCCACGAATTCGCCATGACCATGACCATCGCGATCGCGGTCTCGGCCGTGGTGTCGCTGACGCTGACGCCGATGATCTGCGGCCAGTACATGCGCACCGACACGAAGGCTGCACCGCATGGCCGGCTCGCCGCACGGCTGGACCGCGCCCTGGAGCGTTGCTTCGCCGCCACGCTGCGCTTTTATGCGCGCACGCTCGGCTGGGCGCTGGAGCACCACGTGTTCATGCTGCTGGTGACGCTCGCCACCATCGTGCTGACTGTTCGGCTCTACACCGTTGTGCCGAAAGGCTTTCTGCCGTTGCAGGACACCGGAATCCTGATTGGTTCCACACTCGCATCGCCGGATGTTTCATTTCGGGCCATGGAGGACCGCCAGCGCGAAGTGGTGGATGTCGTGCTGGCCGATCCCGCCGTGGCAAGCGTCGGTTCCACCGTCGGTGTGTCAAACGGCTGGAGCTCGATCAATCGCGGCAACCTCACCGTCAGCCTCAAGCCGCTGTCGGAACGCGGTATATCGTCCGAGGCGGTGATTACGAGGCTGCGCGAACCGCTGGAAAAGCTTGGCGGCGTGCAGACGACCCTGTTCTCGGCACAGGATCTGCGCGGCGGCGGCCGGCAAGGCGGCGCGCAATACCAATACGCGATGGTCACGCAGGACATCAACGCATTGCGCCGCTGGGCGATCGCGCTGGAGGACAAGCTGAGGACGATGCCCGGCATCGTGGACGTCACCTCCGATCAGGACCGCGCGGGACCCCAGGTGAATGTGGTGATCGATCGCGACGCCGCGGCGCGGCTCGGCGTCAATACGTCGACGATCGACGATGCGCTGAACAATGCGTATTCGCAGCGGCAGATCTCGACGATCTACGCCCAGCGCAACCAATACAAGGTGGTGCTGGAGATCGACCCGCGCCTGCAGACCGACCCGTCGCTGCTCGAGCGCATCTATGTCGGCGCGGCGGGCGGCAAGCAGGTGCCGCTGTCCACCGTCGCGCATTTCGAACGCGGAACAGCGCCGCTCGCGGTGCGGCATCAGGGCCAGTTCCCGGCTGCCACGCTCAGCTTCAACCTGGCTCCCGGCATGGCGCTCGGTGATGCCGAGGCGGCGGTGGACAACGCATCGCGGGAGCTGCGTCTGCCGGAGGATGTCCACACCCAGTTCGCCGGAAACGCGCGATACATGCAGCAATCGCTGGCGACTCAGCCGCTGCTGATCGGCGCCGCCCTGATCTCGATCTACATCGTGCTCGGCGTGCTGTACGAAAGCCTGTTGCATCCGCTGACCATCATCTCGACGCTGCCGTCGGCCGGTCTTGGCGCGCTGCTGGCATTGCTGATCACCGGAAACGAACTGTCGATCATGGGCATCATCGGCATCATCCTGCTGATGGGCATCGTGAAGAAGAACGCCATCATGCTGGTGGATTTCGCACTGGAAGCGGAACGTCAGCGTGGGCTTTCGCCGTCCCGGGCGATCCACGAGGCCTGCCTGGAGCGCTTCCGTCCGATCATGATGACGACGCTGGCAGCCTTGCTCGGGGCATTGCCGTTGGCATTGGCCTTCGGCACCGGCGCCGAACTGCGGCAGCCGCTTGGGATTTCGATCGTGGGTGGTCTGATCGTGTCGCAAATGTTGACGCTGTACACGACCCCGGTGGTCTACCTCGCGCTGGAGCGGCTGGCGGGTCGGCGGCCGCCTATTGTAGTGCCGACGCCTGCGGAGTGATCCTTACCGCCCCGCGATCAGCCTGGTGCGGATACGCTTCGAAACGAAATCAATTGCCGCCACGGTGATCAGGATCAGCACAATGATGTAGGCGACCTGGTCCCACGCATTGATCTGGATGCGCTCGGACAGACGCAGTCCAATGCCGCCGGCGCCGACCAGGCCAAGGATGGTCGCCTCCCGCGAATTGGACTCGAGTTGGTAGAGGGCCTGGCTTACCATCACCGGCAATACCTGCGGCAGCACGCCAAGGCGCAGCGTCATCAGTTGAGCGGCACCCGTCGAACGGATGCCTTCGACCTGTCCCTTGTCGGCATTCTCGATCGCCTCGGCATAAAGCTTCGCCAACACGCCGGTATCAGAGACAAAGATCGCCAGGATGCCAGCAATCGGCCCGAGCCCCATCGCACGGACGAACACCAGCGCCCAGATCAACTGATCGAGCCCGCGGCACACGTCGAAAACCCGGCGCGTGAAAAAACGGAACACGCCGTTCGGAATGACATTGCGGGCGCCGAGAAAACCAAGCGGCAGCGCGACGAGGGACGAGAACAGCGAGCCCAGGAAGGCCATCGCCACGGTTTCCAGCATCGACTTCAGAAGCGCGGCATGGTCCCAACTTGCGAAGCGGGACCAGTCAACCATGAGGCCGACGATCACCCAGAGCCGATCAACACCGGAAAAGATCCTGCCGAAGTCGAACAGCCAATGCAGATAGCCGAGCCAGACCACAACGGCGACAGCGAGCGCCACGTGGACCGCGCGCTCCGGCCACGGAGCGCCAAAGGCACGCGGCAGGCGTGCGCGTGCGCGACCGATGTCGGCTTCGGTGATGTCGGCAAGTCGGATCGCCCAGCTCATCTTGCCCATTTCATCGGACAAGCAGATTGCCGATGACCCTCGCCCGGATCCGTTCCGACGCAACGTCGATCAGCATGACGATGAGCAGGATCAGGACGGCGATCGCGCTCACCTCCTCGTAGATGTTGAAGCCGATCACCCGTTTGAATTCCTGGCCGATCCCGCCTGCGCCGACAAAGCCGATGATCGTCGAGGACCGCACGTTGATCTCGAAGCGCAGCAGCGCGTAGCTGAGGAAACCCGGCAGCACCTGCGGCACCATGCCGTAGCGCACCACCTCGATCCAGTTGCCGCCGGCGGCGCGCATGCCCTCCGCGGCGCGCATGTCGGCATTTTCATTCACCTCGGAGAACAGTTTTCCAAGTGCGCCGGTCGAATGAATTCCGATCGCAAGTATCCCGGCGAGCGGACCGATGCCGAACGGCCATACGAAGATGAACGCCAGCACCACCTGCGGGATCGAACGCATCACCTCAAGCAGGCGACGCGTGATCCAGAGGACGGCGCGGTTGCGGACCAGATTGCGCGCGGCGGGAAACGACAGGACGAAGGCGCCGGTGAACCCCATCACGGTGGCCAGCACCGCCATCTGCACGGTCTGCCACAACAACGTCGAGTAATACCAATCCGCGTTGACGTTGACTCTCCGGGGGGTTCCGAATCCCTCGGCCCTTCGATTCGATAGCCCCGGGGCGATTCTCGCCCAAGGGGGCATCGGATGAGCGCGGCAATCCCAATCACTCGCTTGGACCGGACAGCGTCGGAGCTTCGGAGTTTCGCCAGCAAGTGTGGTGATGGCGCGCAGGTGCGCCGCGTTCTGGCGATCGCGTTGGTACTGGAGGGGCGTTCCCGCGCCGAGGCGGCAGAGCAGAATGGCATGGACCGGCAAACGCTGAGCGACTGGGTGCATCGCTACAATGCGGGAGGGATCGACGGCCTGAAGTCGTGTCATGGGCCTGGCGCCACCCCGTTACTGAGCGACGCAGAGAAGGCGGAGCTGAGGGCGCTGGTCGTGAAGGGCCCGGATCCGGAGAAGGACAAGATCATTCGCTGGCGCTGCCTGGACTTACAGGCGGAAATCGCCCGTCGGTTCTCTGTCCGGGTGCATGAAAGCACAGTGGGCAAGTGGCTGCGCCAATTTGGTCTGACCCGGTTGCAGGCGAGACCATGCCACCCAAAGACCGACTTCGCAGCCCAGGAGGCTTTTAAAAAAACTTTGCCAGCCTGATGAAGAAGGCCCTTCTCGGCACCACCGCTGGTACCCCGATCGAGGTCTGGTTTCAGGACGAAGCCAGAGTGGGTCAAAAGGGCTCGCTCACCTATGTTTGGGCGCCGATCGGCTCGTGCCCACTGATGGTGCGCGATAACCGACATGATTCGGCTTATCTGTTCGGAGCAATTTGCCCGGTCCGTGCCGTGGGCGCCGCCATCATCATGCCTGCTGCCAACGCCGAGGCGATGAACGAGCATCTCACTGAAATCAGCACGCAAGTGGCGTCAGGCGCCCACGCTGTCGTGGTCTGCGACAGAGCCGGCTGGCATCAGACCGGAGGGCGACTGCGTGTACCGGACAATATCACGCTACTTCCCCTGCCGTCTTATGCACCGGAACTGAACCCGATGGAGAATGTGTGGGAATATCTGCGCGGCAACAAACTCAGTCGTCTGGTCTGGGATAGCTACGATGCCATTGTCACCGCTTGCAAGGAAGGATGGGACTTCCTCATCAATGACCCAGACAGGATCCGATCAATCGGGCATCGAGACTGGGCATGTGTCAATGTTTAGGCGGATTGGTTAAGTGCCGATCCGGTAGAACCAGTATGCCAGCGACTGCGGCTGCTTCACCCCGCCGAGCAGGTGAGGAAGGGCCAGCACCGGCACGGGATCGGCGCCGCGCTCCGGCACGACGCTGAACAGTTTTCCGAAGTACTCGCCGATCCGCGGCAAGCCGGCGACGATGCGCGACGGGTAGAACTCGGTGTCGGCGACGGAGACCAGCACCAGCAGACCGGCGATGGCGACGGTCAGAAGGGTCTCGGTGCGCCGGCCGCGCCGCAACTCGGCAAACCGCGCCTCAAACAGGCGATAGGCAGGATGGTCGGTGGCGTCGCTCATCGTGGATGAACGCGGGGCGGCGGCGGCACCGCCCCGCATTTCCGTCAGGAGCGGTTGGCGCGCTGCTCGGCCAGCCGCAGATCGATGATGTCCTTGTAGAGTTCCATCGTCGCCGGTGCATAGCCTACACCCGAGCCCATCTCCACATCGTCATAGATGCTGTGATGCGACTTCGGCAGGTCGAGCATGAAGTCGGCGAACGTCTTCTTCAGTTCTGCCGGCAGCGCGATCCGCATGGCCCAGGGACCGTTGGGGATCGTGCCCGACTGCCAGATGATCGTGATGTCGGACATCTTCAACATGTTCTTGTCGACCATCGAGCGGAGATTGCCGCGCGTATAGCCTTCGGACTTTTCGCCCTGGCCGGATGTCCAGGTCACCGCGCCGTCGTATTGCTTGTTCAGCACCGCGACCACTCCCTGTTCGTGACCGCCCGAGAACCCGGTCTTCGAAAAATACGCGCCGTCGTCCAGCTTGATGCCCTTCGTCTTCAAGGTGGCGCTTGGGATCAGGTAGCCGGACGTCGAGTTCGGATCGGCCCAGGCGAGCGAATGGCCCTTCATGTCCTCGAGCGACCCGATGCCTGAATCGGCGCGCACGACCATGACCGAGAAATAGTAGGTGGAACCGTCCTGCTCCTGCGGCACCACAATTGGCTCGATGCATTTGCAGTCGAGCCATGCGCCCGCGAAGCCGGATGCGCCGAACTCGGCCGCTTCGAGCTGCCCGGCGGCGATGCCCTGCATCACACCCGCATAGTCGGCCGCCGGGAACAGCTTCACCGGGATGCCGAGATGCTCTGACAGAAGCTGCTGGAATTTGTCGTAGCGCGCCAGACGGTCCTGCGTGTTCTCGCCGCCCAGTATGCCGATGCGGAACTCCTTGAGTTTCTCGGTCTGGGCGTGTGCGGCGGCCAGTCCCAGTCCGAATGCGGCGGCAAGCGCCATCATGCCAAATCTGCGCAGCATGCTCTCGTTCTCCCCTGGTGAAGTCGGATGTTCCGTATCGGATCAGGCGCGGGCGTAGGCCGGCAGACCGGACGCGGCGATACTCGTCGAGGTGATCCGCTCGTCCACGATGTGGCCGTGCTCGGTAGTGCCGTAGATCTCCCGCACGGCATCCTCGGTGAGCGCATCGGGCGCACCGTCGAACACGATGCGTCCCTGCGCCATGCCGACGATCCGGTCGCAATAGGCGCGTGCGGTGTCCAGCGTATGGAGGTTGCACAGCACGGTGATGCCGTCGTACCGGTTGATGTCGCGCAGCGCGTCCATCACCATCTTGGCGTTCATCGGGTCGAGCGATGCGATCGGTTCGTCGGCCAGCAGGATGCGCGGCTCCTGCATCAGCGCCCGTGCGATCGCCACGCGCTGCTGTTGCCCGCCGGCCAGCACATTGGTCAGCACGTCGAGCCGCGGCACCAGGTTGAACTGCTGGAAGATCATTGCGGCACTGGCACGCCAGTCGTGCACGGCACGGCCGCTGAGCACGGTAATGTCGCGGCCATCGAACAGCACCCGACCGGCGGTTGGCTCGATCAGCCGGTTCACCATCCGCAGCAGCGTGAATTTCCCCGCGCCGGAGCGTCCGGTGATGCCGACCATTTGGCCGCCGGGAACGCTCAGCGTCGCATCCGAGACGGCGACGCGTTCGCCGAACCTGCGCGTGACGTTGTCAAGCTGAAGCATGGCTTCCCCGACTTGCCCGGGGATGCCTTAGCGCGCAGTCGATGATAGAGGGATGTCACTCCCATGAACAACCCGTGTCGGCGGCCGCCGCGATCCGCGGCGTATTACGGACGCGGGTTGTCGTGTCCGCGTTGGCGCCGCTTCTCTGCGGGCCCGTGGTTCTCCAAATTCAGTGCCGTGTTGATCAGCGCCAGATGGGAAAATGCCTGTGGAAAGTTGCCTAGCTGGCGGCGGGTGCGCGGATCGTATTCCTCTGCCAGCAGACCGACATCGTTGCACAGACCGAGCAGGCGCTCGAACAGCGCACAGGCCTCGTCGCGTCGTCCCAGCAGCACGAGATTGTCGACCAACCAGAAGCTGCACGCGAGGAACACGCCCTCGCCAGGCGGCAGGCCATCGACGCCCTCATGCGTTCGATAGCGCATCACCAGGCCATCCACGGTCAACTCCCGTTGGATCGCATCGACGGTGCCGATGATGCGCGGATCGTCGGGCGGCAGGAAGCCGACGAGGGGCAGCAGCAGCAGGCTCGCATCGAGCGCGGTACCGCCATAGTACTGCACGAAGCTGCGCTTCTCCGCGCTGAACCCGTCGCGGCAGACCGAGTCATGGATGCGCTGGCGCAGCGCACGCCATTCCTCGAGCTTCGCCGGCAGATGGAACTCCTCCGCGCCGCGGATCGCCCGGTCCATCGCCACCCACGCCATCGCCTTCGAGAAGGTGAAGTGCTGCGGGCCGCCTCGCACCTCCCAGATGCTCTCGTCCGGCTGTTCCCAGGTCTCGGTCAGATGCGCGATCAGCGCGCGCTGGATGTTCCAGCTCGTCCCTGGACGGGACAGGCCATAGTGCATTTCCTGATACATGGCATCCATCAGCTCGCCATAAACGTCGAGCTGCAGTTGCGCGCTCGCGGCATTGCCGATCCGCACCGGACGCGCGCCGCCATAGCCGCCGAGCCAGGGCACTTCCCATTCCATCAGCCAGCGCTCGCCCGCCAGGCCGTACAGCGTCTGCACCTGCGCGGGCGTGCCGGCCACGCTGCGGCGCAGCCATGCACCCCAGGCCCGCGCCTCGTCGGAGTAGCCAGCGTGCGCCAGAGCCAACAAGGTCAGCGTCGCATCGCGCAACCAGCAATAGCGGTAATCCCAGTTGCGCTCGCCGCTAGGCAGTTCGGGCAGCGATGTGGTCGGTGCGGCGACAATGCCGCCGGTCGGTTGATAGGTCAGCGCCTTCAGCGTGAGCAGCGAACGCTGCACCTGCTCGCGCCATGCGCCATGGTAGGTGCACTTGTCAGACCACGCGGCCCACTCCGCCTCGGACTCAGTCAGCGCCGCGTCGGCATTCGGAATCGCCGGATCGGGCGCGTGCGACGGTCCATGTGACAACACGAACGGTACACGCTCGCCTGCCGCCACAGTGAATTCGCCGACTGTGGTGAGATGCTGGCCATGGAGCTGGACCCCGCTGGCCAGCAGCACAAGATCGGGGCCGGCTATGGCGCGCAGCCCGGTGCGATGGTGCAGCTGCGTCACCCAGGGCACCGCCGAGCCGTAGTCGAACCGCAACGCAAGGTCGAGCCGCATCGCGACCTGCCCGCTGCGCCCCTCGACGATGCGCACCACCGAGGAGTTGCCGGAGGTCGCGGTCATGAAGTCGATCAGCGCGACGCTGCCATCCTTCGTATCGAATACCGTTTCCAGGATCATCGTGCCGCGCCGGTACTGCCGGCTGACCTGGACCGGAGGATCGTGCGGCGCGATCCGCCAGCGCCCGTTGTCCGCCGTGCCGACGATTGCCGCGAAGCACGCAGGACTGTCGAAGCGCGGCCAGCACAGCCAGTCGATCGAGCCGTCGCGGCTGACCAGTGCGGCGCTGCGGCAGTCGCCGATCAGCGCGTAATCCTCGATCGGTGTCACGTGCTGGGCGGATTGCTGTTCCGGCGGCCGTTCTCGCGGGTTGTGCCCGGGCTGTTCGGGCGGCGCGTTTCCTGACGGGCTCGCCATCAGCTCGCGCGGCCCCAGACACGGCCCTGCGCGGTCGTGCAGTAGCAGGAGGAGCCGGGACCCGACCGGGCGCTCCATCGGGCAGACCGTGCCTCCGGCATAGCAGGCCTGGCCTGACGGACCGCCGGGCCTGGGTGCATAGGACGCAGGCGGCGGATAGTAGGCCGGCGGTGGCGGATAGTAGGCCGGCGGGTAGTAAGGCGGCGGCGGGTAATAGACCGGCGGCGGATAGTAGGCCGGCGGACCGACAAAGAGCGGGAATCCGAAGCCGATGAACACGCGGGCCTGCGCCGGGCCAGGAACCGCCAGGACGCCTGCCAAGCACTGCGCCAAGCGCCGCCAAGGCAAGCGCGCGGCGGAACGTGGTTGGAAACGCACAGGTCATCCTATTGAGCCTCGCATGTTAATTGTATTCTGGTATATCATTCGCTCCAGCCCCAGTTAAATGGGGCGATGGGCCACTCCCGCAGCGGTCCGCACCCAACGGCAGCCGAACTTGACTTTCAACAGTTTCCTCCTGATACCCCGTTCGTTTCGCGCGGGCGGCCATCAGGCGGCCTAAGTGCGGGTATTGCGGCGCAGCGTCGCAACCTGCCAGTCGACTGGACATGATTTGAACGATAGCACGACCGTCCCGGCGGAACCGACCGACCACACGCCGATCGAGACCGTGCCGGCAAGCGAGCCGACCAGTGTGGAGCTGTCGCGCCCCACGTTTGCCGATCTCGGCCTGTCCGAGGCCGTGCTGCGCGCCATCGCCGAGATGGGTTACCGCCACCCGACACCGATCCAGGAGCAGGCGATCCCCACCGTGCTGATGGGTCGCGACGTGTTGGGCACGGCGCAGACCGGCACCGGCAAGACGGCGGGCTTCACCCTGCCGATGCTCGACATTCTCACCGGCTCGCGGGCAAGGGCGCGCATGCCGCGCAGCCTGATCCTCGAGCCGACGCGCGAACTGGCGCTTCAGGTGTCCGAGAATTTTGTCCAGTACGGCAAGTACCTGAAGCTGACCCACGCACTGATCATCGGCGGCGAGAGCATGTCCGACCAGAAGGACGTGCTGATGCGTGGCGTCGATGTGCTGATCGCGACGCCCGGCCGGCTGATCGATATGTTCGAACGCGGCTCCATCCTGCTGTCGGATGTGAAGACGCTGGTGATCGACGAAGCCGACCGCATGCTGGACATGGGCTTCATTCCCGACGTCGAGCGCATCGTGTCATTGCTGCCGCGTAACCGGCAGACGCTGTTCTTCAGCGCGACGCTGTTCCCGGAAATCCGCCGGCTGGCCGATGCGTTCCTGCAGAACCCCAAGGAGATCGTGGTTTCACGCCCGGCTTCGGTGGCAACGACCATCATCGAGGGCCTGGCGCTGGTGGCGGAACATGATAAGCGCGAGGCGCTGCGCCGGCTGGTCCGCACCCAGAAGGTGCAGAACGCGCTGATCTTCTGCAATCGCAAGCGCGACGTGGATATACTTTGCAAATCGCTGACGCGGCACAAGTTCGACGTGGGTGCGCTGCACGGCGACATGGCGCAGACCGTGCGCTTCGCGACGCTGGAGAAGTTCAAGGCAAACGAACTGCGGCTGCTGGTGTGCAGCGACGTTGCCGCGCGCGGGCTCGACATCGGCGGGCTGTCGCACGTGTTCAACTTCGACGTGCCGATCCATGCCGAGGACTATGTGCATCGCATCGGCCGGACGGGGCGAGCGGGGCTGGAGGGACATGCGTTCACCATCGCGATGCCGGAGGACCGCGCCCACGTCGAGGCGATCGAGAAGCTGATCGGACATCCCATACCGCCGTTCAACGTCGAGGGTCTCGATCCGATCGACTGGGCGGAGGACGATGGACGCCGCCGGCGTGGTCGCGGAAGGACGGCGCGACCGAAGGCAGCCGCGCGCGAAAAGCCGCCCGCGCGAGAGAAGGCGGCCCGCGAGAAGCCGGTTCGCGAGAAGCCGGCTTCCGAGAAATCGGTTCGTGAGAAGCCGGCGCCGCAGCCCCGCGCGGCGAAACCGAAGCCTGAAGCCCTGCGCGAACCGCTGGCGCCGCCACGTGAATCCCCGCGTCGCGAGCCGAGACGGCGGGATAACGATCTGGGTCCGGCGATAACAGGGTTTGGCGACGAGATGCCGGCTTTCATGCTATTGCGCCGGCGAAGGGCGCAGGTCGCAGCGGGCCCGTCCATCGAGGAAGGGGAAAGCGAGGCATGAACGACGCGCCCGTTCGACACAAGAGTCATTTCACCGAATTCAAATGGGACGACGCGCTGCGCCTCGACGAGCAACTGACCGAGGAAGAGCGCGCGATCCGCGACGCCGCGCACGAGTACTGCCAGGAGAAGCTGTTCCCGCGCGTGATCCAGGCGAACCGGCACGAAAGGTTCGACCGCGAGATCATGAACGAGATGGGCGAGATGGGTTTCCTCGGCGCCACGCTCGAGGGCTATGGCTGCGCCGGCGTGAACTACGTCAGCTACGGGCTGATCGCGCGCGAGGTGGAGCGGGTGGATTCCGGATACCGCTCGGCATTTTCCGTGCAGTCCTCGCTGGTGATGTATCCGATCTGGGATTTTGGTTCGGAGGCGCAGAAGGAAAAATACCTGCCGAAGCTGCGCAGCGGCGAATGGGTCGGCTGCTTCGGCCTGACCGAGCCGGACGCCGGATCAGACCCCGCGTCGATGCGCACGCGGGCGAAGCGTGTGGATGGCGGCTATGTGCTGAACGGATCGAAGACCTGGATCACCAACGCGCCGATCGCCGATGTGCTGGTCGTATGGGCGAAGGACGATGCCGGCGACATCCGCGGGTTCATCCTGGAGAAGGGGATGCAGGGGCTCAGCGCGCCGAAGATCGAGGGCAAATTCTCGCTGCGCGCGTCGGTCACCGGCATGATCATGATGGACAACGTGACGGTCCCCGAGGACGCGATGCTGCCGGCGGTGAAGGGCCTGCGCGGGCCGTTCTCGTGCTTGAACAACGCGCGCTACGGCATTGCCTGGGGCGCGCTGGGTGCGGCGGAATTCTGCTGGCAGGCCGCGCGCGACTACACGCTGCAGCGCATCATGTTCGGCCGGCCGCTGGCGGCGACGCAGCTTATCCAGAAGAAGCTGGTCGATATGCAGACCGAGATCACGCTCGGCCTGCAATCGGTGCTGCGGCTGGGCCGGCTGATCGATGCGGACAATGCCGCGCCGGAGATGATCAGCCTGCTGAAGCGCAACAACTGCGGCAAGGCGCTGGCGATCGCACGCGAGGCGCGCGACATGCACGGCGGCAACGGCGTGTCCGACGAGTACCACGTGATCCGCCATGTGATGAACCTGGAGGCGGTCAACACGTATGAGGGCACGCACGACGTGCATGCTTTGATTCTGGGCCGTGCGCAGACCGGCCTGTCGGCCTTCGGCGGCTGAAGGCGGAAGCAGTTCCCCTCCCCCGACCCCCTCCCGCAAGGGGAGGGGAAGTAGGTACATCAGTGGTGCTGGTAGTGCTCCCCCTCCCCTTGCGGGAGGGGGTTGGGGGGAGGGGTCTGCAACTGCACTCCCCGATCCCGGCACCGCGCGCGTCGAGCCGCCGTGCCCGCATTTCGGCTCATGCGGCGGCTGCGTGCTGCAGCACTGGCGTGATGATGCATATATCGCCTGGAAAACAGACCTGCTGAGGACCGCGCTGCGCCGCGCTCGATACGCGATGCCGTTATCGCAGCGGCGGTCCGCACCGGTCCCGGAGAACGTCGGCGCATGGACCTCGCCGCGCGCCGCGTGGGCGGCAGGATCGTGCTCGGCCTGCATCGGCTGCGCAGCGCGGAGGTGATAGATCTTGCCGAATGCCACGTGCTGCACCCATCGCTGGCGGCGCTGATCGCGCCCTTGCGCGCACTGCTGTCGCGGCTTCGCGCGTTCCGGCGAGAGGGTTCGGTGATCGCGAACCTGCTGCACAGTGGGCCCGACGTGCTGCTTCGCACCGATGCGGCGCTGCACCTCGACGATCGTATCGCTCTTACCGAATTTGCACGTGCGCGCGCCCTGCCGCGCATCGCGTGGGCGAAGAACAGCGACGAACCGGAGCCTGTGGCCATCCTACGGCCCCCAATCACAATGCTGTCCGGCGTCAGCATCACGCCGCCACCCGGCGCGTTCCTGCAGGCCTCGGCATCAGGCGAGGCAGCAATCATCACCGCTGTCGTCGACGCAATTCCTGCCAAAGGCCGCATCGCCGACCTGTTTGCCGGTTGCGGCACAATCAGCTTCGCACTGGCGCAGCGGACACGCGTGACCGCATGGGAGGGCGATACGGCCTCCGTAGCCGCCCTGCGTGCCGCGGCCAACCAGGCCGGTCTGTCGGGACGCGTCACGGTGACGCAACGCGACCTGGCGCGGCAGCCACTCCAAGCAAAGGATCTGGCAGGATTCGCGGCCGTGGTGCTGGACCCGCCGTTCGCCGGCGCCGCTGTACAGGTCACGCAGATCGCAACATCGCACGTGCCAAGCGTCATCTATGTGAGCTGCAACCCTGCCACCCTGGCCCGCGATGCCAGGCTGCTGTCGCAGGCCGGCTACCGCCTGACAGCGGCGACGCCGATCGATCAGTTTCTGTGGTCAGCGCGGCTGGAGAGCGTGTGCGTCTTCAATCGCTAAACGTGGAAGCTCTCGCCGCAGCCGCAACGGCCCTTCTCGTTCGGATTGGTGAAGGTGAAGCCTGCGGTGAGCGCCTTCGTCTCGTAGTCCATCACCGTGCCGATCAGGAACAGGCTGGCCTTGCGGTCCACAAGTACGGTCAGATCCTTGTCCTTCACGACCTCGTCCGTGGGCGCCGGCGCGTCGGTCCAGCTCATGTCGTAGGACATGCCGGAACAGCCCTTTGTCTTGACGCCGATACGCAGCAGTTTGCCCTGCTCGCCCTTGGCATAGAGCGAACGCAGGCGCTCAGCCGCGGCATCGGTGAGCGTCATCAGCGGCGGCAGTGCGCGCGGCTTTCGGGGTGTCGTGATCGTTGTCGTGCTCATGGTTCGCTCAATATCGTTGTCGATCAGAACATATTCAACTGCAGACGCGCTTCTTCGGTCATACGGCTTGGATCCCAGGGCGGATCCCAGACGGTCTCCACGTCGCAGGAGGTGACACCAGGCACCGACATGACGGAGCTGTGCACCTGCTCCGGAAGTTCCTGCGCAGACGGGCAGGCCGGCGCGGTCAGTGTCATCTCGACCTTCACCGCACCATCGTCACCGATGTCGATCGTGTAGATCAGCCCGAGCTCGTAGATGTTCACCGGGATCTCCGGATCGTACACTTCGGCGATCGCGGCGATGATGGCATCCTCGGTCGGCTTCGGTTCCGGCTGCGTTTCGCCGTCCGGTGTCCAGGCTGCGTGCGTCTGGCCCATGTCACTCACTGCTCGCCTCCTTGCCCCCGTCCAATGCGGCGACCAATGCGTGCCACGCCAGTGTCGCACACTTCACCCGCGAGGGATATTCGTGCACGCCCGCCAGCGGCTCAAGCCGTTCCATCGGTTCGGCCAATGCAACGTCGCAATGCGGGCATTTGCCGGTACGCGCCAGTTCACGGAATGCGTCGAACAGCGCGCGCGTGTCGGCCTTGCTGCGGCCGATGACGGTCTCGGCCATCAGATCGGCAGAGGCGACACTGATCGCACAACCGCGCGCCTGGAAGCCGGTATCCGCGATCGTGCCGTCGGGGGCGTATTTCACCCACACCTCGATGCGGTCGCCGCACATCGGGTTGTCGCCCTTGGCGGTGGCGTCGAAGTTTTCCAGGCGTCGCGCGTGGCGGGGGCGACGGCCGTGATCCAGGATCACTTCCTGATAGAGGTCGCGCAGATCGTCGAACGTTTCGGTCATAGGCGTGTGGGCCCCCTCCCCCCAACCCCCTCCCGCAAGGGGAGGGGGAGTAGATACAAATGCAACACTCCCCCTCCCCTTGCGGGAGGGGGTTGGGGGGAGGGGGCGGCGCCGTACCAAATCATGTGAAGAACTCCCGCACACGCAGGAGCGTATCGGCCAGAAAGTCGATCTCCTCATGCGTCGTGTAGATCGCAAAGCTGGCGCGCGCCGTGCTCTCGAGGCCGAACCGGTGCATCAGCGGCTCGGCGCAATGATGCCCGGCGCGCACCGCGATTCCCTGGCGATCGAGCAGCGTCGCCACGTCGTGTGCATGCGCGCGGTCGAGTGCGAACGACACCACCCCGCCGCGGTCCTGTGCACGGCCGAGGATGCGGATACCCTCGATCGCGTCGAGTCGTGCCAGGGCGTGATCGATCAGCGCGGTCTCGTGCGCGGCGATCGCATCGTAGCCGATCGACTGCACGTAATCGATGGCCGCCTTCAGGCCGATGCCTTCAAGAATGGGCGGCGTGCCGGCCTCGAACTTGTGCGGCACCTGCGCCCAGCTGGAGCGCTCATAGGAAACCGAGGAAATCATCTCGCCACCGCCGAGGAACGGCGGCATCGCATCCAAAAGTTCGCGACGGCCCCACAGCACGCCGATGCCCGTCGGGCCGTACAGCTTGTGGCCGGTAAACGCGTAGAAGTCGCAGCCCAGCGCCTGCACATCGACGGCCCGGTGCACCACCGCCTGGGCGCCGTCGAACAGCACCATCGCGCCGTGTTCATGCGCGATCCGCACGATGCGTTCCGCCGGGATGTAGGTGCCCAGCACGTTGGACATGTGAGTCATCGATACGAGCCCGACCTTGCCGTCGGCCAGCAGCGCCTCGAACGCGTCCATGTCGAGCTCGCCGGCGTCGGTGATCGGCGCCACACGCAGCTCGATCCCCCGGTCGTCGCGCAGCATCTGCCAAGGAACGATGTTGGAGTGGTGCTCCATGCCCGAGATCAGCACGGCCTGGCCAGGTTTCAGCACGCCGCGGCCATAGCTGTGTGCCATCAGGTTCAGCGATTCGGTGATGTTGCGCGTGAAGACGATCTCGTGCCGGTCCGGCGCGTTCAGCAGCACGGCCACGGCATCGCGCGCCGCCTCGTAAGCGTCAGTAGTGCGCTCGCTCATCCAATGCAGGCCGCGGTGGACGTTGGCGTATTGCGTTTCCATCGCCTCGCGCATCGCGTCGATCACCACGCGGGGCTTCTGCGCCGAGGCGGCACTGTCGAGGAACACCAGGTCCTTGCCGCGAATCTTCTGGCGTAGGATTGGAAAATCCTCGCGGATGCGCGCGACGTCCAGCGTAGCGGGGCGGCCCAAATGGATTTTAGACTCGACGTTCATGCAGCCTGCCTCTCCCACCAGTTCTCCACCGCGCGCTCCAGCACCTCGCGCACGCCTTCATGCGTCACCGCGTCCAACGATTCCGCGAGGAATGCGTGCACCAGCATCGAACGCGCCTCTGCGTCCGGTATGCCACGGCTTCGCAGGTAGAACAGCTGATCGGCATCCAGTTCGCCCACCGTCGCACCGTGGCTGCACTTCACATCGTCGGCGAAAATCTCCAGTTCCGGCTTGGTGTCGATCTCGGCATCGGGCGACAGCAGCAGCGCCTGGTTCATCTGGTAGCCATCGGTCTTCTGCGCGGCGCGTGCGACCTCGATGCGTCCCTGGAAGACGCCCTGCGAGCGTCCCGCCAGCACATTCTTCACGGTCTGGCGTGAGACGCAGGACGGCGCTTCGTGCTTCACGACAGTGGTGAAGTCGGCATGCTGCACGCCGCCAAGCAACTGCGCGCCGTTGAGATGCGTCGTGCCCTTTGCACCGATCAGCCGCGCGTGCACCTCGGTGCGAGCGACGCGTGCCCCAAGGTTCAGTGCGAAGCTGTCATAGGTGCCGCGTGAGGCAATCTCTATATACACTGTCGATAGGTGAAACGCGGTCTGCGATTTATCCTGCAGCCGCACATGCGTCAGTGTAGCGCCCTCGCAGACATGCACTTCGGTGACAGGGTTGTGCAGGTAGGCACCACTGCCCAGCGACATTTCCAGCACGGTAAGCTTCGCGCCGACGCCAAGCCGGATCGCATGGCGCGGATGGAACGCGACGGGGGCGCCTGAAGTATCCATCGCTAGGCTGACCAAAAGCAGCAACCCGGCATCCACGCCGTCAGCAACCGAGAGCGACGCGCCGTCTTCGGCAAGCATGGTGTTCAGTGCCACCATCGGCTCGCTGTCCGGACGTGCGAGCGTTCCGAACGCGGCGTCATCGGCGAAGCGAGTGAACCGCAGTGCCGCCGGCAACGCGGACAACTCCGGACGGAAGCGCCCATCGACGAAGACGATGCGCGGCGCATCGATCCGCGGCAGCCGCGCGAGCAAGGTGCTGTCGTCGCCGACAAGGCTCATCGGCTCGTGGAATGCTGCCTCGGCGACGGGCCGCAGGCTGGTATATTTCCACGCCTCTTCGCGTCGGCCGGAGGTACCGCCTGGCAGACCTACACGGCGGAATGCGTCTGCTGCCCCCAGCCGCAGCCGAGGGTCGCCGGGCAGACGCGCGCGCAGCCCTTCGAAGCGAGCGAGGAAGCCGGCGGCGCCAGACTGTACGGGGGCGGTCATGTCATCGCCTCGGGCCCACCCGTCATGGCCGGCGAAGGACCGCCATCCACGCCTTCTACTGCGGCACGACGAATAGACGTGGATGGCCGGCCTTCGCCGACCATGACGGTGTACCACCAACCGGCCACGACGTTGTCTCGCCAAGCCGCCATCACGCGGCCTCCGCGACCATTCCGGCGTAGCCCTTGGCTTCCAACTCGTGTGCCAGTTCAGGGCCGCCGGAACGAACGATCCGCCCACCGGCCAGGACATGAACGCGGTCCGGCACGATGTGTTCGAGCAGGCGCTGATAGTGCGTGATCACCAGCGTCGAGAATTCGGGCCCACGCAGCGCATTCACGCCGTCCGCGACAATCTTCAGCGCGTCGATGTCGAGCCCGCTGTCGGTCTCGTCGAGGATCGCGAGCCTCGGCCGCAGGATCGCCATCTGTAGCACCTCGTTGCGCTTCTTCTCGCCGCCGGAAAAACCGACATTCACGTTCCGCCGCAGCATGTCGTCCGGCATCGCCAGCCGCTTGGTCTCGGCGCGCGCCATCTTCAGGAACTGCACCGCATCCAGTTCGCTTTCGCCCCGCGAGCGGCGCAGCGCGTTCAACGCGGTGCGCAGGAAGTTCGCATTGCCCACGCCGGGCAGTTCGACCGGATATTGAAACGCCAGGAACACACCAGCGGCAGCACGCTCCTCGGGCGCCATCGCCAGCAGGTCACGTCCATCGAACGTCACCGAGCCGCCGGTGACCACATAGTCGTCCCGTCCCGACAGCACATAGGCAAGCGTCGACTTGCCGGAGCCGTTCGGCCCCATGATGGCGTGCACCTCACCCTGCGGCACCGTAAGGTCGATGCCGTGCAGAATCGGCTTGTCGTCAATGGCGGCGGTAAGGCCGCGAATTTCCAGCATAGTACGTGCGTCCCTTAACCTACGGAGCCTTCCAGACTGACCGCCAGAAGCTTCTGCGCCTCGACGGCGAACTCCATCGGCAGCTCCTTCAGGACCTCCTTGCAGAATCCGTTCACGATCAAATTCACCGCATCCTCTTCCGACAGCCCGCGCTGGCGGCAATAGAACAGCTGGTCGTCGGCGATCTTCGACGTGGTCGCCTCATGCTCGACCTTCGCCGTTGGGTTGCGGCTTTCGATATACGGCACGGTGTGCGCGCCGCAGCAGTCGCCGATCAGCAGGCTGTCGCACTGCGTGTGGTTGCGTGCGCCCGCGGCCTGCGGCAGTACGCGCACCAGACCTCGATAGGTGTTGTTGGAGCGGCCGGCGCTGATCCCCTTGGATACGATCGTGCTCTTGGTCCGCTTGCCGATATGGATCATCTTGGTGCCGGTGTCGGCCTGCTGGCAGTTGTTGGTCACCGCCACCGAGTAGAACTCGCCCACGCTGTCGTCGCCCAGCAGCACGCAGGACGGATACTTCCAGGTGATCGCCGATCCGGTCTCCACCTGGGTCCAGGAGATCTTGCTCCGCGCACCACGGCACGCGCCGCGCTTGGTGACGAAGTTGTAGATGCCGCCGCGACCTTCCGCGTCGCCGGGATACCAGTTCTGCACCGTGCTGTACTTGATCTGCGCGTCGTCGTGCGTGACCAGTTCCACCACCGCGGCATGCAGCTGGTTCTCGTCGCGCATCGGCGCGGTGCAGCCTTCCAGATAGCTGACATAGCTGCCGGCCTCGGCGATGATCAGCGTGCGCTCGAACTGGCCCGTGCTGCGCGCATTGATGCGGAAATAGGTGGATAGCTCCATCGGGCAGCGCACGCCCTTCGGGATATAGACGAAGCTCCCGTCGGTGAACACGGCCGAGTTCAGCGCTGCGAAGAAGTTGTCCGACACCGGCACGACCGAGCCCAGATACTGCTGCACAAGGTCGGGAAAATCGCGCACCGCCTCGGAGATTGGGCAGAAGATCACGCCCGCCTTCTTCAGCGTCTCGCGGAACGTGGTCGCCACCGAGACACTGTCGAACACCGCGTCCACCGCGACCTGGGTGCCCTCGACCGTCGCGGGATCGACGCCGGCCAAAATCGCCCGCTCCTTCAGCGGAATGCCCAGCTTCTCGTACGTCCTCAGCAGTTCCGGATCGACCTCGTCCAGGCTCTTCGGGCCCGGCTTCTTCTTCGGCGCCGCGTAGTAGTGCAGGTCCTGGTAGTCGATCGGCGCATGCTCGACGCGCGCCCAGTGCGGCTCCTCCATCTGCAGCCAGGCGGCATACGCCTTCAGCCGCCACGCCAGCAGCCACTCCGGCTCCTGCTTGCGCGCGGAGATCAGCCGGATGGTGTCCTCGCTCAGACCCCTTGGGCGCGAGATCCATCTCGATATCCGTCTCCCAGCCCCACTTGTAGCCGGACTGCGTGAGGGACTGGACGGTGTCGAGTGTTTGGGTCGTAGCAGACATCAATACGTCCTATTCGGCGGCGGGAAGGGAGGCTGGCGCTCGCACCGGGAAACGGAAGGCCCTGGGGATCGAGGCCTCCTGCATGTCGGCAAGCGTGATGGTCGATAACGCCTGATGGATCGCCTCGTTCACCGGGTCCCATCGCCCGCGCATCGGGCACAGCCCCTGGGATTCGCATTCCACGGTGGACCCCTCGACGCAGGCAGTCAGCGCGATCGGGCCATCCACGGCCGCGATCACATCGGCGATCGGGATGGTGGACAGCGGACGCAGCAGCCGATACCCGCCCCGCGCTCCCCGCTGCGAGGCGACCAGGCCGCCGGCAGCCAGCGTCTTCAGCACCTTGGCCACGGTGGGCTCAGGGATGCCGGTGGTGGCGGCGATGCCGGGCGAGGTCTGCACGCCCATGTCGCGGGACAGGCGAACCAGCACGACGACCGCATAGTCGGTCAGCTTCGACAGCCTGAGCATGGTCTGCGAAACCCCTTGAAGGTATGGCATTCAGCTAATCGGACCAACACGGTCCTGATTGGCTGGAAATGGCGTACCGGATACGGCCCGTCAAGGGGTTGTGGCGGTGGATTGGCGCACTGCTCGCCGCGGGGTATTGGCTTCATCCCCAAGTGACACCTCAGACGTCCAGACTGAATTGACAACTCAGTTTGGCCAGTCTATCGTCATGTCATTGCCCAAGAGGTGATTTCAGTGTCCGACGTATGGCAAGCAGGAGCGGCTCGCCACCGCTTTTCGGAACTCGTCGACGCGGCGGTCGACGGGCGGCCACAAATCATCCGCCGCAGAGACGGTCGGGAGGTGGTTGTTGTTTCGAAAGACTATTATGAGCGGACCAAGCCAAATCTGAAATCGGTTTTGCTGTCCCACCGTTTTGGCGAGCGCGGCGACGTGTTCGATACGGCATTGGAAGAGGCCAGAGCCACGCTCGGCACAACTTTGGCGCCCGAAGACTTCAGCCTGGAGAGTACGGGTGACGACCGTTCTGGACACAGACGTCCTGAGTGAGCTTCGACTGCCGAACCCCAACCCGAACGTGACTGCATGGTTCGCCGCGCAACCCGCGGCGGACCTGGCGATCGCCTCCTTCTCCGTCGCGGAGATCGAGTATGGCATCGCCAGGATTCCGCAAAGCGGCTTGCTGGCGACGCAGCTTACGGCGTGGCTGAATTCGATCGTGGCGACACAGCTTGTATTGCCGTTGGATGCCAGTGCCGCGCGCATTTTCGGCCGTCTGCTCGCGGTGCCGGCTTTGCGCAACCTGATCGCCTCACCGCCGCAGGCAAGAAAGCCCCGCTTCGCCGGAGATCTGGCGATCGCTGCCACCGCCGTCGCCCATCAGGCGGGCGTCGCAACACGCAACCTTTCGGACTTCCGATTGATTGCACAACACTGTCCCGGCCTCGCCGGCATCGACCCGTGGACGCGACAGGCCTTTTGAAGACGGCACGACACCAAGATCCTCGCGAAACAGTCTTCAGCGGCCCCTGGCCATACGGCGGCCCTTCGCACCGCGTGGACCTCGTCAAGCGATGCGGCGGAACTACGTGCCTCCGCTGCCTCCCATGTGGCGCGCTAGATCCATGGCGTCGTGCAAGATGCGGATGACTTCAAGTTCCGAACCAGCCGCGCTTCGATAGACCAATAGATGGCTGGAACGCCTCCCTTGGCGGGCAATGGCCACGACTCTCACCTGCGGCCCAAGGTCAGGACGGGCACGGCTCGCCGGCAACTCTGGACCGGCGACGAGCTGTCCCAGCACCACACTGATCGCCTCACCGTAGCGACGCGCCTGCGCCTCGCCGAACGTCTTGGTCGTCCATCTTATGATCTCAGCGAAATCCCGACGTGCCGCTGCCGAAAGCCGCACCTTCCATCCAGCTGGCATTCAGCCGCGCTCGGATTCGACGACCTCTTCGACAAGTGTGGCCAGATGGGCTTGAAGTGCTTCGATACTGTCAAAATCGAGCGAACGGCCCTCGGCAAGATCGTCGAGGCCGACCTGTACCGCCTCGCGCAGTGCCTTCAGCCGGACAGCCTGCTCGGCCTCATGCGCCTCGACCAATCGCAGCCCTGTGCGGACGACTTCGTCGGCGTCCTGATAGCGCCCTGATCGCACCAAGGTCTCGATCATTTTGTCCTGTCGCTCGGTCACCTCGACATTCCGCGCTGGCATGCCACCGTTCCGCCCACTGTCCAAGCAGACACTCTAGCAGCTTTACCACACAGAGTTGCACCGCCGCCACCGTCAAGGGGTTGTCGCCGTGGCTACCGGCCAGTAGTCAGTTGACCGATGCACAGGAGGACGTGATGGCTGGGATGATGGAAGGCAAGGTCGTGGCGGTGACCGGCTCGGGCGGCGGCATCGGGCGGGAGATCGCGCTGGCCATGGCGGCGGCCGGGGCGAAGGTGATCATCAACGACGTGGGCGCGTCGCTGTCCGGTGAGGGCCAGTCCGCCACGCCGGCCCAGCAGACCAAGCAACTGATCGAACAGCGCGGCGGCGCTGCCGAGATCAGCACTGACTCGGTCGCCGAATGGGGGTCGGCGCAGAAGATCATCCAGGCGGCACTCGACCACTACGGCCGGATCGACGGCGTGGTGAACAATGCCGGCATCCTGCGCGACGTGATCTTCCACAGAATGTCGCCCGAGGACTGGCTGTCGGTGATCGCCGTCCACCTCAACGGCAGCTTCTTCGTCAGCCGGGCGGCCGCCGAGCACTACCGCAAGCAGGAGAGCGGCACGTTCGTGCACATCTCCTCCACCTCCGGGCTGATCGGCAATTTCGGCCAGGCGAACTACTCGGCGGCCAAGCTGGGCATCACCGCGCTGTCGAAGTCGATCGCGCTCGACATGAAGCGCTACAATGTGCGGTCGAACTGCATCGCGCCGTTCGCCTGGAGCCGCATGACCAGCTCGATCCCGGCCGGCACGCCGGAGCAGCAGGCGCGGGTGGCGAAGATCCAGCAGATGACGCCGGACAAGAACGCGCCGATGGCGGTGTTCCTGTCGTCCGACGCGGCGAAGGACGTGACCGGCCAGGTGTTCGGCACGCGGATGAACGAGGTCATCCTGTTCAGTTCGCCGCGGCCGATCCGCATCGTCCATAGCGCCGAGGGCTGGACGCCGGAGAGCATCGCGGCCCATGCGGCGCCGGCGTTGAAGGCGGCGTTCATGCCGCTGGATCGCTCGGGCGAGGTGTTCGACTGGGATCCGCTCTGAGCGCCACCTGCTTCGTTGGGTCGCACCACACCGATTGTGATGGACTACGGCGACATTGTCGTCTGTGCGCCGGTCACCGTGCCGTACGTGCGCCGATCGGAGAAATCTGCCGCTTGGTGGTTGGGCACTGCCCTGCGTCAACTTCTGGACGTGAGCGGCCTGGCGAAGCACCAAGTCGATGGGCTGTGCCTGTCCAGCTTCACGCTGGCGCCGGACGGTCCCGCGCCCTTCGTGCAGTATGTCGGCCTGTCGCCACGCTTCCTTGAATTCCTGCCGACTGGTGGTGCATGCGGCATCATGGCGCTGCGTCGCGCCGCCAGGGCGGTGCAGTGCGACGATGCCGAGGTAGTGGCCTGCATCGCCGGCGACACCAATGGGCCCGATACCTTCCACGATCTGGTTGCTCAGTTCAGCAGCTTCTCGCGCGACTGCGTCTGGCCGTACGGCGCGGGCGGCCCAAACGAGAGCTTCGCATTGCTGACCGACCACGCCATGCGCCGCACCGGCGCAACGCGCGAGGACTTTGGCAAGCTGTGCGTGGCGCAACGGCAATGGGCAGAGCGCAATCCTCTGGCCTTGCTGCGCGGCGAGCTGACGTTGCAGGCATACCTTGCCGCCCCGCCGATCGCACTGCCGCTGCATCTGTTCGACTGCGTGATGCCGTGTGCCGGCGCGGACGGTTTCCTGGTGATGCGCCGTGCCAGGGCGGCGTCGCTTGGCCTGCCTTGCGTGCGCATCCTCGCCACGATCGAGCGGCACAACGGATTTCCGGACGATCCGATACAGTGGCGCGGTGGCTGGGCAATGGATGCCGACGCGCTGTGGCGGCAGGCGGCGATCGGGCCTGATGCCATCGACGTGGTGCAGACCTACGACGACTACCCGGTGATCTCGATGCTGCAATTTGAGGACCTCGGATTCTGCGCCAAGGACGCCGGCGCGGATTTCATTCGGCGCAATGGCTTCGGCCCCGGCGGCAACCTGCCGCACAACACCGGAGGCGGTCAACTTTCCGGCGGACAGGCAGGCGCGGCGGGTGGTTTTCTGGGGCTGGTGGAGGCTGTGCGCCAACTCAACGGCCAGGCACAAGGACGCAACGTGCCGGGCGCACGTCACGCATTGGTCGGCGGCTTTGGGATGATCAACTACGACCGAGGCCTGAGTACCGCCGCCACGGTGCTGGCCGCGTGACGCCGATGCAGCGCATGGCTGAAAGCGCGGCTCGCGGGAAGCTGGCATTACAGCGCTGTGTCAAATGCGGAGCGGTACAGTATCCGCCTCGAGAACTTTGTTCCACGTGCCTGGCCGACCAGTTGGAATTGTGCACGACCGACGCAGTAGCCGGCGAAGTGTTGGCGAGCACTGAGTTGCACCACAGCCATGACGCGGCGTTCAGAGAAGTTCTGCCGCTGCGCGTCGGCTTGGTCCGGCTCGATGCGGGGCCGACCGTCGTCTGCTTTCTCGCCGCGGGCTGCGATGCCGGAACGCGTGTCCAAATCACGGCAAGCAACGACACCGGCAGCCGCGCGGTGTTGACGGCGATGCCGGTCCCATTCCTACCCCTGGGCCAACCTGAACGAGCCGCTACGCCTGCCGCAGACCCGCCTCGCGCAGCAGCGGCAACACCCTCTCGATGAAATACGGCAGTTCATCCCTGAAGTTCACAAACGACACCGTGGTGCCGGCGAACCCAACCTCGCTCATCCGCACCATCTCCTCGGCAATCCGGCGTGGCGTGCCGATCAGCGGATAGGTGCCGGCGCCACCGACGAAGCGCTTCCGGTGCAGGCGGTACGCGTCCGGGTCATGCGATGACGAAAACCGCTCCTTGGCGCCCATATAGAAATCCACGCTCGCGGTATCTTCCATGCACACCGCGTAATGCTCGTAGTAATCCTCAGCCTCCGTCTGCGTCGGCCGGCACACGACATGGCACGTCGTGTAAACGCCGACCTCACGGCCAACCGCACGCGCGCGTGCCGCCATGTCGGCGATATGCGGGCGCCCGCCCTCGATGTCGACGAACGTCGTGAACAGGAAATCCGCCGTCTTCGCCGCGAAATCGCGCCCCACCGGCGAGAACGCGGCGTTCAGCGTCACCGGACGCGGTCGCTGCAACGGCAGCGGGTGGCCTGAGACGTTCTTCAACCGATAGAACCGGCCCTCGTGGTCAAAAGGCGCCCCACCGGCGTAGATACGCTCCACGATTTCGGCCCATTCGAGGCCCTGCTCATAACGGTCCTCGATCATCGTCAATCCGAACAGCTCAAATTCCTGCGGGCTCCAGCCGCAGACGATGTTCAACCCGGCACGTCCGCCCGACGCATGATCGACCGTCGCCAAAGCCTTGGCCGCGAACACCGGATGCACCATCGGCACGTGCACGGTGGAAAACAGCGCAATGCGCTCGGTGAAACCCGCCAGCGCAGCGGCATAGGTGAGCGTCTCGAAACTCCATTCCCGGCTGTTCATCTCGCCGCCGAAGCCCTTCCAGCGCGCGATCGGCAGGAAGAACTCGATGCCCGCGCGGTCGGCCATCTGCGCGACCTCCACCACCTCGTCCCAGCGCGCCGGCCAACGCTCCGGCACGCGTGTCAGCGTCAGGCCGCCATCGGCGTTGGCCGAGAAGATCCCCAGCTTGAAGCGATTGGGGCCGTGCATCGGATGGACCATCCACGCCTCCTTGCCGTGCGCCGGATAATGCAGGTATGAACGAACTTCCCGTCAAGCACGGAGACCCGATGAGGATCGTTTGCATCGGCGGCGGCCCGGCCGGTCTCTACTTCGCGATACTGATGAAGTTGCGCGATCCCCGCCATCGCGTCAGCGTGATCGAGCGGAACCGCGCTGACGACACGTTCGGCTGGGGCGTCGTGTTCTCCGACGAAACACTGCGCAACCTCAAGGGCGGCGACCCGCGGACCGAGCAACGCATCAGCGACAGCTTCGCCCACTGGGACGACATCGACATCCATTTCAAGGGCCGCGTCATCCGTTCCGGCGGCCACGGCTTCTGTGGCATCGAGCGCAAGCGCCTGCTCAACATCCTCCAGGAACGCGCGACGGAACTTGGTGTGGAACTGATCTTCCAACGCGAGGTGCAGGACGTCACCGAATTCGCCGATGCCGATCTGATCGTTGCTGCCGACGGCATCAACAGTACGATCCGCACGCGCTATGCGGATCACTTCCGGCCTTCCATCGATGCCCGGACAAACCGGTTCGCCTGGCTCGGCACGCACAAGCTATTCGAAGCTTTCACCTTCATCTTTGTCGAGACCGAGTGGGGCTGGTTCCAGGCCCACGCCTATCGCTTCAATGACGATACCTCAACATTCATCGTGGAAACGCGCGAGGCGACGTGGCGGGCCGCGGGTCTCGATCAAATGGATGTAGCGCAATCGGTCGCCTTCTGCGAGCGCCTGTTCGCACCATGGCTCGACGGGAATGCGCTGTTGACGAAGATGCATCACCTGCGCGGCTCGCAGTTCATCAATTTCAACCGGGTCTCCAACGCGACTTGGGTGAAGGGCCGGATCGTGCTGATGGGTGATGCCGCGCACACCGCGCATTTCTCCATCGGCTCCGGTACCAAGCTCGCGTTGGAGGACGCAATCGGGCTGGCGCAATCCGTCGACCGGTGCGGCGCGGACATTCCCGCCGCTCTTGTAACCTACGAAACGGAACGGCGCGTCGAGGTGTTGAAGCTACAGTCGGCAGCCCGCAATTCCACCGAATGGTTCGAGAACGTCGCGCGCTACACGCATTTGGAACCGGAGCAGTTCGCCTACAGCCTGCTGACCCGCAGTCAACGGATCAGCCACGAGAACCTCCGGCTGCGCGACCGCGACTGGCTGGAAGGAATGGAGGGCTGGCTTGCCGCACATGCCGGCAGCGGAACACCGAACCGGCCGATCCCGCCGATGTTCCTGCCGTTCAAACTGCGCGACATGACGCTTGCCAACCGAGTGGTGGTCTCGCCGATGGCGACCTACAGCGCTCGCGACGGCATGCCGAACGATTTTCATCTCGTGCATCTCGGCTCGCGTGCACTTGGCGGCGCAGGTCTGGTGTTCACCGAGATGACCTGCGTCACGCCGGAGGGCCGCATCACGCCGGGCTGTGCCGGCATGTACAGTGACGCGCAGATGCAAGCCTGGAAACGCATCGTCGATTTCGTCCACGAGCAAACCGGTGCTCTGATCTGCCTTCAGCTTGGCCACTCCGGCCTGAAGGGCTCGACCAAGGTTGGCTGGGAGGGCATGGACGACCCGCTGGACACTGGCAACTGGGAACTCATCGCGCCAAGTCCCGTACCTTGGAGTCCGCGCAATCAGGTTCCGCGCGAAATGACCCGAGCGGATATGGATGCGCTGCGCGACGCCTTCGTGCGGGCGACCCGCCATGCGGAGGCGGCGGGGTTCGACATGGTCGAATTGCACGCCGCGCACGGGTATTTGCTGTCGTCGTTCATCTCGCCGCTGACCAACCGCCGCATGGATGAATATGGTGGCAGCCTCGTGAACCGACTGCGCTATCCGCTCGAAGTGTTCCGTACCATGCGCGCGGCATGGCCGGCGCACAAGCCGATGTCGGTGCGCATCTCGGCCACCGACTGGGTGGACGGCGGCATCACCGTGGACGATGCGGTGGTGATAGCGCACGCGTTCAAGCAGGCCGGTGTGGATCTGATGGACGTATCAGCCGGGCAGACCTCGATCGAGGCGAAGCCGGTCTACGGCAGGATGTTCCAGACGCCATTTGCCGACCGTATCCGCAACGAGGTCGGCGTCGCCACGATGGCCGTCGGCAACATCACGGAGCCCGACCATGTGAATTCGATCATCGCGGCGGGCCGCGCCGATCTGTGTGCGCTGGCCAGGCCGCATCTGTCCAACCCGAATTTCGTGCTGCATGCCGCGGCGGAGCTTGGCTATGCAGAACAGGTGTGGCCGAAACAGTATCTCGCCGGCAAGGCGCAATTCGAGCGAACTCTCAAGCGGGACAGCGATATGGCGATCATCATATGACGCCGCCGCGGCGTGCCCTTGTCACGGGCGGGGCGAAAGGGATCGGCATGGCGATCGCGCGGCGGCTGGCACATGAAGGCGCACAGTTGGCGCTGCTAGGCCGAGATCGTGTTGCGCTGCAGGCCGCAGCGCGCGAGCTCGACGCCGCCTATGAAGTGGCGGACGTGACGCGGCCGGAAATGCTCGCCGCCGCGATCGCGCAACTTGGTCCGTTCGACATCTTGGTGAACAACGCGGGCGCTGCGTCCTCGCAGCCTTTTGTGAAGAGCACGCCGCAGGACTGGGCGGCAATGATCGCCGTCAATCTGACATCGACATTCGCGGCGTGCCACGCCGTCCTGCCGCACATGCTCGCGCGCGGCTGGGGACGCATCGTCAATATCGCCAGCACCGCGGGACTGAAGGGCTACGCCTACACCGCTTCTTACAGCGCCGCCAAGCATGGCGTGGTCGGTTTGACACGTGCCCTGGCGATCGAGCTGGCGCAAACGGGGGTCACGGTGAACGCGGTCTGTCCGGGCTTCACCGATACCGACCTACTCCGCCGTGCCACCCGGACGATCGCGCAGCAGACCGGACGCAGCGAAGCCGATGCGAAGGAGACCCTCGCGCGCTACAATCCGCAAGGACGGCTGGTGACGCCCGACGAAGTTGCCGAAGCCGTCGCGTTCCTGTGCCGCGATGCGGCCTCGGCAATGACCGGCCAGTCGATCGTTGTAGCCGGTGGGGAGGTGACATGACGGTGCACCGAATTCTTCAGCCTGGCGGCTGGCCGCGGCCATCAGGCTACAGCAATGGCATCGTGGCAAAGGGCCCGACAGTGGTTCTTGCCGGACAGATCGGCTGGGACGCGATGACAGGGCGCCTCGCCGAAGGCATGGCGGCGCAGGTCAAGCTGGCATTGCTCAATATCGTGACGTTGCTTGCCGAGTCGGGTGCCGAGGTGACTGACGTCGTGCGGATGACATGGTTTGTCACGGATATGGACCAGTACCGCCGGGATGCGAAAGCGATCGGCCAGTGCTATCGCCGTGTTATGGGCAGGCATTTCCCCACGATGTCGGTGATCGGCGTAAGCTGTCTGGTGGAGCACGAAGCACTGGTAGAGATCGAGGCGACAGCCGTGGTGGGCGATGCCTAAGTCTGCCTCCTTTGACAGCTTTGCCCGCGACAATCTGCCGCCGCGTGAGCAATGGCCCGACATGCTGCTCGAAAGCCTACGCTATCCGGAACAACTGAACTGCGTGACCGCGCTGCTGGACGATCGCGTCGCGGCCGGCGAAGGGTCGCGACCCTGTCTGGCATCGCCGACGGAGGCATGGAGCTATGCGGACCTGTTCGCACGAGTGAACCGCATCGCCAATGTCCTTTCGCGCAAGCTCGGCATGGTCCGTGGCAACCGGGTCCTGTTGCGCGCGCCGAACACGAAGCTGATGGTGGCCGCCTATCTCGCGGTGATCAAGGCAGGCGGTATTGCGGTGGCGACCATGCCGCTGCTGCGCGCTGGAGAACTCGGCACCATCATCGACAAGGCACGCATCGATCTCGCGCTGTGCGATCATCGCTTGCTGACCGACCTTGAAACTACGGCATGCACCCGCAACGGGTTGCGCATCGTAGCGATGGGCGGTGAGTCCGCGGATGATCTGCTGGCATTGATGGCGCGGGAGACCGACAACTTCGCCGCCTGCGCCACAAGGGCGGACGATGTGTGTCTGATCGCCTTCACCTCCGGCACCACCGGCGAGCCGAAGGGCACGATGCATTTCCATCGCGACATGCTGGCGACCTGCGACACCTATGGCGCCCATGTGCTGCGCGCGCACAAAGACGACGTATTCATCGCCAGCCCCCCGATCGCCTTCACGTTCGGACTTGGCGCGGCGGTGCTGTTTCCGTTGCGTGTCGGCGCCAGCTCCATCTTGTTGGAGCAGGCGTCGCCCGAGCCGTTGTTGGATACAATCCGCACGATGCGGCCGACCGTGTGCTTCACCGCACCCACCGCGTATCGCGCGATGCTTGGCGCGATTCGGCCCGGCGATGTCGCCAGTCTGCGGATCTGCGTCTCCGCCGGCGAAACGCTGCCAAAACCGACCTGGGATGCGTGGCATGCCGCAACGGGCATCCCGATCATGGACGGCATCGGCTCCACTGAGATGCTCCACATCTTCATCGGCGCACCGGTCGAGAAAATCCGGCCCGGTGCAACGGGCATTCCGGTCCCAGGCTATGAAGCGAAGTTGATCGACGACCACGGCAACGACCTGCCGCGCGGCACCACTGGGCGCTTGGCGGTGCGCGGCCCCACCGGCTGCCGTTACCTCGCCGATCCGCGGCAGACCGAATACGTGCAGAACGGCTGGAACGTGACCGGCGACACCTACTATCAAGACGAGGACGGGTATTTCTGGTTCCAGGCGCGCTCCGACGATATGATCCTGTCGTCCGGCTACAACATCTCGGGCCCGGAGGTGGAAGCGGCGCTGCTGACGCATCCGGACGTTGCGGAATGCGCTGTGGTTGCGGCGCCCGACGCGGCGCGCGGCATGATTGCGAAGGCGTTTGTCGTGCTGCGTGACCAGAACGTGGCGGTCCCCGATCTTGTGCGCGCGTTGCAGGACCACGTGAAGGCCGAGATCGCACCATACAAATATCCGCGCGCGATCGAGTTCGTGGCGTCGCTGCCCAGGACCGGCACCGGCAAGCTGCAACGCTTCGTGCTTCGCCAGAGGGCCGCTTCTGTTCAATCTTGACCCGCGCATGCACAATGACGCGGATGACGTGCCGCCGGGGATGCGGAGGGAGGCATGACCCAAATGGGGACCGTGAATGGGGCGGATGCCCTGCTCGAACTGTTTCGGACACAAGGGGCCGATTACATCTTCTGCTCGCCAATCGCGGCATGGGCGCCGCTGTGGGAGTCGCTTGCCAAGCGGCAGGCGACGACCAACATCGCGACGCCGAAATACCTGAATTGCCGACACGAGATTCTCGCGGTCGGTCTGGCGTCCGGCTACTACAAGGCGACCGGCCGCGCGCAGGCCGTGCTGCTACCCACCGGGCTCGGCGTGCTGCACGGCGCGCTGGCGGTCCGCTCGGCGTTCCACGAGCACATTCCGATGGTCATCGTCGCACCGGATACGCTGACCCATGGCGCGGTGCCCGGTCTCGACCCGGGGCCGGAATGGCCAACCTTGCTGGTCGATCTCGCCGGTCCCGTGCGCAACGGCGAAACCGTGACGAAATGGGGGAAGGAGATCAAGACCGGGGGCGACCTGGCAGCCGATGTTCGCCGCGCCTGGTACTTCGCCGAAAGCGTACCGCGAGGCCCAACCTTGCTGAGCGTGCCGTTCGACATCCTGATGGGCCAGGTTGACGAACCGCATGGCAACAAGGCCAAGGCGTCGCTGCTGGTTGCGCCGACCGATAGCCTGCGCGAAGTGGCCGACCTGCTGATGTGCAGCCGCTCGCCGCTCATCGTCACCGAACACGCGGCCCGCACGCCACAGGATCAGGCGGCGCTTGTGGCGATCGCGGAACACATTGGTTCGCCCGTGTTCGAATACTGGATGCCGATGTACGTGAACTTCCCGCGCGCGCATCCGCTTTATGCGACCGATCCGATCGAAGCGCATCTGGCAGACACCGACTGCATCCTTGTGGTCGGCGCGCACGGCCCATGGCATCCGCAGGAGACGCCGTTGCCAGCGGATTGCTCGGTCATCCAGATCGAGGAGGACCCACTGCGGCCGCGCGCGCCGTACTGGGGCTTTCAAACCGACCACTGCATCGCCGGCGATGTCGGCAGCAATCTCGCGCAACTTGCCGCACTGCTGAAGGCGCGCGCATCCTCGGCGGAGGAAACCCGTCGCATTGCCGACCGCACCGCACGCTGGCACGCGCACAATGCCGCCAACCAGGCCGAGGCCGCGAAGGAACGCGAAACAGTAAGTTCAAACGAGCGCATTCACGCAGCCCTGCTGTTCGACACGATGCACCGACTGCTGCCAGACCGGTCGGTGATCGTGGACGAAATCGTCGCCCAGGTGCCCGCCATGATCAAACACCTGTTTCGCGAGCGCGATTTCAGCCATGTCCGCGGCTGGGCGGGTGCGCTCGGGACCGGACTGCCGACCGCGCTCGGCGTGAAGCTTGCCAGGCCCAAGGACATGGTCGTCTGCGTCATCGGCGACGGGGCGTTCAGCTACAATCCGGTGCCTGCCTGCCTGGGGCTTGCGCAGCAATACGGCGTGCCGATCCTGGTGATCATTTGCAACAACCAGGGCTATGTCTCGCAGGAATGGAATCTGTACAAGTATTTCCCGTCCGGCTATGCGTTGCGTGACAACAACCCCTTTGGCCGCGTGATCGAGCCGACACCCGATTATGCGGCAATGGCACCGGCCTTCGGCGCACATGGCGAGTGCGCGACCAGCCCGGGCCAACTGGAGTCCGCAATCCAGCGCGCAATCACCGCGGTGGAGCAAGGACACTTGGCGTTGCTGGACGTACGGCTCGAGCCGTGAGGACGATGTGGCCGAAGTTATGCTGCGGCCGGCCCACGCCAGTCTGGCGGACTGGCGCGCAATCTATCGTGGCGCCGCTGTAACGGTCGATCCGAGCTGTCACGCGGCCATCGCGAATGGGGCGCGCGCGGTCGATGCGATTCTGACCAAGGGCGAGCCCGTCTACGGCATCAACACAGGCTTCGGCCGGTTGGCGAGCATACGCATCGAGCCGGCCGACCTCGCCACGCTCCAGCGCAACATCGTGCTGTCGCACGCGGCCGGCGTGGGGGACCCAATGCCGGCGCCATTGGTCGGGCTGATGATGGCGTTGAAGCTGGCCAGTCTGGCGCAGGGAGCATCGGGCGTACGGCTCGAAACTGTGCAGTTCCTGGCTGCAATGTTGGAAAACGACCTGCGGCCAGTGGTGCCGACGCAAGGTTCGGTCGGGGCATCCGGCGATCTTGCGCCCCTTGCGCACATGGCTGCGGCGATGATCGGCGTCGGCGAGGTCCTGCACCGAGGCGTGCGCATGAATGCGACTGCCGCGCTGGCGCAGGCTGGCATGACACCGATCGCACTTGGCGCCAAGGAAGGGTTGGCGCTGCTGAATGGCACGCAATTCTCCACTGCCTATGCGCTCGCGGGACTGTTCGAGGCGGAGACGCTGCTGCAGGCTGGCTTGGTAACCGGCGCGCTGTCGACGGATGCGGCGCGCGGGTCGGATGTGCCGTTCGATCCCCGCATCCATGCGCTGCGGCGGCATCGCGGACAGATCGAGGTGGCACAGGCTCTGCGTGCCTTGATCGCCGGCAGCGCGATCCGCGCATCGCATCTCACCGGCGACGACCGTGTCCAGGACCCTTACTGCCTGCGCTGCCAGCCACAGGTCATTGGCGCCGCATTGGACATTCTCCGCCATGCTGCGGTGACGCTGGCGACCGAAGCGAACGGCGTATCCGACAACCCGCTGATCTTCGCCGATCCGCCGGAAGCGTTGTCGGGCGGCAACTTCCATGGCGAGCCGGTTGCGTTTGCAGCGGATATAATCGCCCTTGCCCTGTGCGAGATCGGTGCAATTGCGGAACGCCGCATCGCCATGCTGATCGATCCGGCATTGTCGCGGCTGCCAGCATTCCTGACGCCAAAGCCCGGGTTGAATTCGGGGTTCATGGTACCGCAGGTCACCGCGGCCGCACTGGTCGCCGAGAACCGACAGCGCGCCACGCCAGCAAGCGTCGATTCAATCCCCACGTCCGCCAATCAAGAAGATCACGTGTCGATGTCGGCGCATGCGGCGCGTCGCCTGCTTCTCATGTCGGAGAACACCGCAGGCGTGATCGGCATCGAACTGCTGGCCGCGGCGCAGGGCTGCGACTTCCATGCACCGCTGAAATCGAGCGGGGTGCTGGAACGGATTCGCGCCATGGTGCGCGCCGAGGTGCCACACCTGGAAGAAGATCGCGAATTTGCTCCGGACATCGCCAAGGCAATCGCGCTGGTGCGCTCCGGCAGGCTCGCGCAGGTGGCCGAGCAAACCAGCCTGCCTGGCGTCGCATAGTCATGGGAAATCGCATGGCACAGATCAGCAATGTACGGACTATCCGTGCACCGCATGGCACGCAGCTTACGGCGAACTCGTGGCTCACCGAGGCGCCGATGCGCATGCTGATGAACAACCTCGATCCCGAGGTGGCGGAGCGCCCAGGCGATCTCGTGGTCTATGGTGGCATGGGCCGTGCCGCACGCGACTGGGACAGCTACGACCGCATCGTCGCTACGCTGCGCCGGCTGGAAGCGGATCAGTCCCTGCTGGTGCAATCCGGCAAACCTGTCGGCGTGTTCCGCACGCATGAGGACGCGCCGCGCGTATTGATCGCAAATTCGAATCTGGTGCCGCATTGGGCGACCTGGGAGCACTTCAACGAACTCGATCGCAAGGGCCTGATGATGTACGGCCAGATGACGGCCGGCTCGTGGATCTATATCGGCAGCCAGGGAATCATCCAGGGTACATATGAGACTTTCGTCGAGGTTGGCCGCCGTCACTATGACGGCGATCTCTCGGGACGGTGGATCCTTACTGCCGGTCTAGGCGGCATGGGTGGCGCGCAGCCGCTGGCCGCGACAATGGCCGGCGCATCGCTGCTGGCGATCGAATGCCAGCCGAGCCGGATCGAGATGCGGCTGCAAACCGGTTACCTCGACATGCGCGCGGCCAACCTGGACGAGGCGCTGGCCGTCATCGAACGCGCCTGCCGCGATCGCAAGCCGATATCTGTCGGCGTGCTGGGCAATGCTGCGGAATTGCTTCCGGAACTGGCGCGGCGCGGCGTGCGTCCCGATGTGGTGACCGACCAGACCTCCTCGCATGATCCGGCGAACGGCTATCTTCCAAAGGGCTGGAGCGTCGCCGAGTGGGAGCGCCGCCGCGAGGCCGCGCCGAACGAGGTCGCCGCCGCAGCGCGCGCCTCCATCGCCGAGCATGTGCGGGCGATGCTGGCGTTCCACCGGATGGGTATCCCGACGCTGGACTATGGCAACAACATCCGCCAGGTCGCCAGGGATGAAGGCGTGGCCGATGCTTTTGACTTCCCGGGCTTCGTGCCGGCCTATATCCGCCCGTTATTCTGCCGCGGCGTGGGGCCGTTCCGCTGGGCAGCGCTGTCGGGCGATCCCGAGGACATCTACCGCACCGACGCCAAGGTGAAGGAACTGATGCAAGGCAATCCGCACCTGCACCATTGGCTCGACATGGCGCGCTCGCGCATCCGCTTCCAGGGATTGCCGGCACGCATCTGCTGGGTCGGATTGGGTGACCGGCATCGGCTGGGCCTCGCGTTCAACGCAATGGTCGCGCGCGGCGAACTGAAGGCGCCGATCGTTATCGGCCGCGATCATCTCGATGCGGGATCGGTCGCTTCGCCGAACCGCGAGACCGAGGCAATGCTGGATGGCTCGGACGCCGTCTCCGACTGGCCGATGCTGAATGCGCTGCTGAACTGCGCATCGGGTGCGACCTGGGTCTCGCTGCACCACGGCGGCGGGGTCGGCATCGGGTATTCGCAGCACGCCGGCATGGTCATCGTCTGCGACGGAACTGACGCGGCGGCGCGGCGGATCGAGCGTGTGCTGTGGAACGATCCGGCGACCGGCGTGATGCGCCACGCCGATGCCGGCTATGACAGTGCGCTGGACTGCGCGCGCGAGCATGGATTGGATCTGCCTGGCATTCTTTCCGATGCGCGCCGATGAGTCGATTCAGAGATCGAACTTTCCCTGCCGAGGGTCGTGGATCCTGCCGCTGCGCCGCGACCGCGCGGCGGCTTGTGCGCGTGGCTCGGACGGATGGAACGCGGCCGTCCACATCCGCCGCTGCGCCTCATAGGCTTTTTGTTTGGCCCCTGCCTCGGCGAGAAACCTGGCCGTGACCTCCACGCGGGCTGGGGGGATACGATCTGTTCTATCCATCGGCACCGCTTTCGGACGAGGACATTGCGTGCTCGCTAGCCCTTGGTATCACATCAGCGGATCGTCTACACGACTATTGAAGTTCGGACGAACGCCCACCCACGACCGCCATGACGCGGAGAAGCGGGTAGGGCTCGGCCCAGACGCGATGCAGGGGAGGGAGATATGGAATTCGCCGGAAAGGTTGCGCTGATCACTGGTGGCGGCGGCGGGATCGGCCGAGCCAGTGCGATCGGCTTCGCGGGGCGCGGCGCCAAGGTCGTGGTGGTGGATCTCGATGAAACCGCGGGCGAGGCGAGCGCCGAACTGGTCCGCCAGCGTGGCGGCGACGCGCGCTATGTGCGCGCGGATGTCACCAAATCCTCCGACGTGCAGAACTACGTGAAGGCGACGCTGGAGGCCTACGGCGCGATCGACTGCTTCTTCAACAACGCCGGCATCGAGGGCAAGTTCGCGTCCATCCAGGAATACGACGAGGCGATCTTCGATGCAGTGATCGGGGTGAATCTGAAGGGCGTGTTCCTCGGGATGCGCCATGTGCTTCCGGTGATGCTGAAGCAGGGACGCGGCGCAATTGTGAACACCGCGTCGGTCGCGGGGTTGTTCGGCGGGCCGGGGATGGCGCCCTATGTCGCCTCCAAGCACGGCGTGCTGGGCCTGACCAAGGTCGCATCCGCGGATGTCGCGCGGCTCGGCATCCGGGTGAACGCCGTGTGTCCGGGGCCGGTCGAAACGCGCATGATGCGCTCGCTCGAGGCGCAGCGAAATCCCGCCGACCCGCGGTCGGTGCACGATGCAAATGCCGCCAACACGCCGTCCGGCCGCTACGCGACACCGGAGGAGGTGGCGAACGTTGTGATGTACTTGTGCTCGGATATGGCCGGCGACATCACCGGAACGCACATCGTTATCGACGGCGGCCGGTCTGGCTCTGGCGGAGCTCCACCAGCCGCTGTTCGGCCCGCTTGAGGTTGTAGCGCGCGATGGCTCGTTGCTGAAGGCGCTCGGGTCCGTCGAGCGCGGCGATCGCGTCGCGATAAATGGCGATTGCCTCGTCGACAGACGCTGTGTCATTCAGCGCCGTCAGCGCGTTGGCGAGGTTTGTGCTGGCCATCGCCCACTCCAGCGGCGTGGCAGCGCTGGTATAGACATTAAGCGCCGCACGACATGCCGCAACGGCGTCACGCAGAACATCGCTGTCGCCGTCGCGTTCACCGAGCACGCGCAGCGCCTGACCGAGATTGCTCTGTGTCAGTGCCAGGTCGAGCGGTGAATCCTGCTGCGCGTACTCGTCCAAAGCAGCGCGGTAGTGATCGACGGCATCATGCAGTGCAGCGGTATCACCCGTGCGCTCGCCCAACAGCGACAACACGGCGCCGCAGTTGCGCTGCATACGAGCCCAATCATTCGGGGCGGTCGCACGCGTATACACTGACGTTGCCGTCCGGTAGCTGCCGAGCGCCGCCTGCAGCCAGGCCGGATCGCTGTCCCGCTCGCCGAGCACGACCTGCGCAGCACCGAGCAGTGCCAAGGTGCGTGCCCAGTCCTGCGGTGTGTCACGCGGCGAATACACCTCCAGCGCGGCGTCGCAGGCTGTCATCGCCGCGTGCAGCATCACCGGGTCATCGATGCGCGCGGCCAGTGCGCGCAGTGCGGCACTCAGCCGGCTCTGCGTCTTCGCCCAGTCCAGCGGCATGTGCGCACGCGGCGCCAGCTTGAGCGCCGAATTGAAGCCGGAGACCGCATCGGCGATAACCGACATGTTCTCGGCCGCCTCGCCCTCGGACAGAAGGATCTCGGCCCGTGCCATCGTCTGGCGCCAGGTCTCATCGGTGCTCATTTTTCGGCGCGCATTTCCGCGAAGGTCTCCTTGGCCGTCAGCAGTGCCTCGCGTATCAGCGGGACGCCGACATAGCCGCCGAGGTGCAGCAGTGATTCGACCAGTTCGTCCTCGGTCCAGCCCTGGTTGCGCGCCATGCGGAGATGCAATTTCAACTCGGGATCGCGACCGTTGGTGGCATCGGAAATAACGCAGATCAGAGCACGGGTTTTCAGGTCGAGGCCGGGCCGCGTCCACAACGCACCAAAGATCGTCTCCTGCGTCACCTCGGCAAATTTGCTCATGATCGGATCGTTGTAGACAGTCTTGTCGATCCGCTCGACCGCCGCGTCACCCAGCAGCTTGCGCCGCATCTCGCGGCCTTTCTCACGCAGCGTGCTGTCTGCCATTTGCTTGTCTCCTCCTGCCGTACGCGCGGGGTTCTGTTACAGTTCCAACACAACGTAGTTCTGCTCGACCGACACCGCCACCGTCTCGGCCACGAACGGTCCCTTGGCCAGCACCTCACCCGGCACGACCGCCACTTCGTAGGTGCGAGCCTTGACGCTTTCAGGATGGCACCATGACTGGCCGGTTTTTATGTCGAACTCCCAGCCGTGCCACGGACAGCGCAGCATTTCGCCGTGCCGCTCCAGCCGATACTCGCCGGGTCGGTCCGCGGTGAAGCGACCCAGGATCGGGCCGATGCACAGCGGCGCGCCTTCGTGCGGGCAGCGATTGATCAACGCGAAGAACTCGTCCTTCACATTGAAGATGCCGATCTCCCGCCCGGCGACCGAGACGATCTTGCAAGTGCCCGGCGCGATCTCGCTGACGGGTGCGACAACGTGCCGGGCCACTATTCGTCATGGCCGGGCTTGACCCGGCCATCCGCGCGACACTGGTGCGGGACAGATGGCCGGGTCAGGCCCGGCCATGACATGGAGAGGCTCACTCCAGGCCGTAGAACGCCAGCGCGTTCTCGCGGAACACCATTCGCTTTTGCTGTTCGGTCAGCGGCGCCTTGAAGGCATAGCGCGGATCGTCCTGATCCCAGTGCGGATAATCGGTGGAGAACATGATGCGGTCCCAGCCGATCCACTCGCACGTCGCCAGCAGATCCTCCGGCCGTTCCGGCTCCTCGATCGGCTGTGTCGTCACCCAAATGTTGTCGCGGATGTATTCGGACGGCAGGCTTCTTCAGATGCGGCACTTCGTCGTGCAGCCGCTTGTAGTGCTTGTCGAGCCGCCAGGTCAGCGACGGCAGCCAGGCAAAGCCACCCTCCACCAACGCCACGCGCAGATTTGGAATGTGCTCGAACACGCCCTCGATCACCAGCGACGTGACCAGCGCCTCCTTGCTCTGCGGATAGGACGGATGCTCCTCGTGATAGAACGACGGCCAGCCGCCGCCAGTCGACGGATGCCCGCTGGTGCCGCCCAGATGCAGCGCGATCGAGAAACCGTTCGCCGCGCATGCCTCCAGGATCGGCCAGTAGCGGCGGCGCCCGAGCGGTTCCAGTCCGCGCGGCGGGATCATCACATGGGTGAACCGGCGGTCGCCCGCGCGCTTCTCGATCTCCTTGATTGCGGCTTCGGTGAATTCGAGCGGGATCTGCACGCCGGCCTTCAGCCGCGGCTCGCGGTCGCACCAGACCTGCGCTTCCCACTCGTTCGCCGCGGTCGCCATCGCCGCACCGAATTCGACATTGCGCTCGTCGGAGCTCCGGCCGAGCAACGGCATCATCAATCCGTAGGATACGTTGAACAGGTCGAGCAACTGCGCCTGCATCATCTCCAGATCGGAGCCGGGATGCGTGCCATCCTTCGGATAGGAGTCCATGCGCATGCCCGTGAACGGCGACATGCGTGGATAGTTCGGCGCATTGGAGAACGGCGCGCGTGACCGCCCACCGATCGAGGCACGATGCTTGCGCCAGCGCTCGGGCAGGAATGCATCCAGATCGGCGGGCGACTTGGTGTAGGGATGCACGTCGCAATCGACAATCCCAAGTTTGGTCTGTGCCGACGTATCGGGCTGGCGATCCATAACCGTGACGTTCATCGGATTGACTCCATTTTCACGCGGTCAAACGGGGAAAAGTCTTCAGTGCATTGTCGATCAAAATCTTCCGAACCAGCGAATCGGGCAAGCCGTCCGGCAGGGCGTCCCTGTCGTCGAAATGCCAGTGTGGATAGTCGGTCGCGAACAGCAGCATTTCGTCGGAGCCGATCTCCTCGATGATGCGCTGCAACTGATCCGCGCGCGGCGGTGCGTCGAACGGCTGCACGGTCAGGCGTACATGCTCGCGCGCATAGGCGGCGGGCGACTTTTCCAGCCACGGCACTTCGGCGCGTACGCCGCGCCACGTCTTGTCAGCGCGCCACATCCAGCCGGGCAGCCAGGTCACGCCGGACTCCATCAGCACCACCTTTAGGCGCGGGAACTCCACGAACACGCCTTCGGAGATCAGGCTGTTCAATACGCCGGCGAATCCAGTAGACCAGGAAACGTAATCCTCAAGATAGTAGGACGGCCAGCCGAGATTGGTCGGCGGATGGCGATAGCTGCTTCCCGCGTGGATGCCGATCGGCAGGTCGAGGCGTTCGGCCGCGCGATAGATCGGCCAATGCTGGCGGCGACCGAGCGGCAGTTCACCCATCTCCCAGACCAGGACCTGGACGAAGCGCGGATCGGCGGCCACGCGCTCGATCTCCTTCGCGGCGAGTTCCGGGCTATGCATCGGCACGACGATGGAGGCGCGCAGGCGGTCGTCCTTCGACAGCCACTCGGCGGCGAGCCAGTCGTTGATGGCGCGGCACATCGCCGCGGACAGATCCTCGCTGAAGACCGCCGGCGCGCCGTGCAGCACGTTGCAGATGGCATAGCGCGTGCCGAATGCATCCAGTGCCTGGGTGCGCAGCAGATCGGGGTCGGTGCCGGCGCTGCCCTTTGCGGGCTTCCAGTCGGGGCGGACGTTGATCGGCGCATTCGGCGGAAACGCGGACGCCGTGTAGTTGTCGCGCTCCAGTCCGCGCATCAGGACGTGCGAGCGCCAGTACTCGTCGAAATAGGGCACGAGCGCCTGCATGCTGGGCAAGGCCGGGTGGATGTCGCAATCGATCGCGCCAGGCGCGGGAACAGTCACAAGGCGAAACTCCGTGTTGTATCCAGGATAGGGCCGCGCGGGCGCGAGGTTCAATGGTGGGGCGTTCATCGGGGTTTCATAAGTGCGCGCTAACGTCACACTTGCCCCACAGTTGTCACCCCCGCGAAAGCGGGGGCCCAGGCGATACGCTCGGTTGAACCCCAATGAAGCAGCCATGTGTCTACATTCTGGCCAGCAAGCGGAACGGGACGCTTTATATCGGGGTCACCAGCGATCTCGTCCGCCGCGCATGGGAGCATCGCATTGGCGAGTTGGAAGGCTTCACCAAGCTGTACGGGGTCTACCAACTGGTGTATGCCGAATTCCATGACTCGATTGCTGATGCGATCGTACGGGAGAAGCGGATGAAACATTGGCGGCGAGCTTGGAAAATCGAGTTGATCGAACGTGACAATCCTGACTGGCGGGATCTGTACGACGAGTTCGTGCCGGGACCTGGGTCCCCGCTTTCGCGGGGATGACAATCATACTTAAGGATGACGATCTTATGGGAACTGTTCAGAGCGATAAATTGGCGACAAATCGCAATATATTGTCATCCCCGCGAAAGCGGGGACCCAGAACTCAACCCCTAGCAGCCTGTCGGACTTAACACCACGCGGGCATCCTGGACCAGAATTCGCAACGTCGATTCGCAGCCAGTCCGGACAGCGTTGATGAGCAACTTCCGCCCGAGCGACCGTGAGACCGGGTTCCTGATGCCGCCCTCGGTTGATGAGTGGCTGCCTGAACAGCACTTGGCGCGCTTTGTGGTGGAAGTTGTCGAGGGGCTGGATCTGCGGGCGATGAGCCATAGCTACCGCGGCTCGGGGTCCGCCTCCTATCACCCAACCGTGCTGCTGAGCATCCTGGTGTATGGCTACGCCACCGGCGTGTTTTCCAGCCGCAAGCTGGAGCGGGCGACGTATGACTCGGTGGCGTTTCGCTTCATTGCCGGGAACGAGCATCCTGACCACGACACCATCGCGACATTCCGGCGTCGCTTTCTGAAACAGATCGAGGCGTTATTCGTTGAAGTGCCGAAGTTGGCCCGCGAGATGGGCCTGCTCAAGATGGGCACGGTGGCGCTCGACGGCACCAAGATCCACGCCAATGCCAGTCGCCACAGCGCGCTGTCTTATGAGCACGCAGGGAAGATCGAGGCACAACTGAAGGCCGAAGTGACTGAGCTGCTGGCGAAGGCTGAAGCAGCGGATCAGGCGGATGCGCCAGATGGGATGTCGCTTCCCGAGGAATTGGCGCGACGCAAGGCACGACTGGCGAAGCTGGCCGACGCGCGGGCGAAAATCGAGGCTCGTGCGAAAGAGCGCTTTGAACGCGAGCAGGCGGAGTATCAGGCCAAACTTGCGGCGCGGAAGGCGAAGGCCGAAGCCACCGGCAAGAAGCCCAGCGGCAAGCCACCGCAGCCGCCGGTAGAAGGTCCGCTGGCGACGGATCAGATCAACCTGACCGACGAAGAGTCACGCATCATGCCAGTGGCGGGCGGTGGGTTCGATCAGTGCTACAACGCCCAGGCGGTGGTGGCGGCGGACAGCCTGCTGGTGGTGGCCACCGATGTGGTGCAGGCGGCCAATGACAAACAGCAGCTTGAGCCGATGATGGAGCAGCTCAAGGCTCTGCCTGATGAACTTGGCCAGGTCGAAACCCTGCTGGCGGACAACGGGTATTTCAGCGCAGCCAACGTCATGGCCTGCGAGGCCGCGAACATCGTGCCGCTGATCGCGACCGGGCGGGAAGTACACCACCCGTCATTGGCTGAGCGTTTCGCTGCAGTTCCGACCGCACCGCAGGATCCCACACCGGTTCAATCCATGGCGCACCGGCTGAAAACGGCAGAGGGCAAGAAGCTTTACGCGTTGCGCAAGCAGGTACCGGAACCGGTGTTCGGCATTATCAAGTCGGTGCTGGGCTTCCGGCAATTCTTGCTGCGGGGGTTGGATTGTGTCCGGGGCGAGTGGAGTCTTGTGACCATGGCCTGGAACATGAAGCGGATGTTCGCCCTTTGCCCCACCATTTGAGGTGGCAAAGGGCCGCTGCATCCAAATTCGTGGATGCCATCAACCATTCACGGCACATCCGAGAGTTTCGAGTCATCGTGGAGTGGCGGAACTTCGCAAAAGGCGCGCCAGCCGCCTCGAGCGAGGACGCCGCCCTGCTCTCACGATGCAACTGGTGAACTCAGTCCGACAGGCTGCTAGCCGGGCTCAACCGTGCCGGAAGCATCAGTGCCAACACCAGCGCGACGACGGACAGCAGCCCCGCCAGCAGGTAAGTGTTGTGCAGCGCGAGCGCCACCACATCGACCAGGCGCACGAGTTCCGCCGGCGCCAGGCCCCCGCGCTGCGCGGGATCCAACAGCCGGTCCACCATATGCACCGCCTCGGGCGCCTCTCGCAGCATCGTGAGGTTCAGCACGGCACCGAATGCCGCCGCTCCCACCGACTGACCGGCGAAGCGGAGGAACATGCACGACGACGTGGCGGCCCCGCGCTGGTGCCACGGAACCGCAGCCTGGATCGATACGATGAACGTCGTGTTGCACAACCCCATCCCGATGCCGATCAGCAGCGAGCCCGCACTGGCCCAGATCACACCGCGCTCGGGCGTCAGCGCGATCAGCACGGCGCTGCCTGCGATCAGCGCCAGCGTCCCCAGCACCGCTGTCAATCGATACGTCGTGCGCACCATCAGCCGGCCGCCATAGAAGCTCGCGATCGCCCAGGTGACCGACATCATGCCCAGCACCAGCCCGCCCGCGGTCGCGCTGCGGCCCATCGCACCCTGCACATAGGTCGGCAGGAACGCAGACACGCCGATCATCACTGCGGCGATGACTGCGCCCCCCAGACTGCCGACGAGGATAATGCGGTTGCGCCACAGCTCCAGCGGCAGCATCGGTTCCGGCGTGCTGTTCTCGTGCACGCCCAGGACCACCAGGGCCGCAACTGCAACAGCCCCGATGATGGCGGTCGCCATGTGCGGCAGGCTGCCCCCCTGCACCAGCACCAGCATCAGCGCGCCGATCCCGACCATCAAAAGCAGCGAGCCGAGATAGTCGATGCGATGCTGGCGATGTTCGACGGCTTCCTCCAGGAATGCCGCGACCATCGCGATGGCCGCCACGCCGATCGGCAGATTGACCCAGAACACAAGCTGCCAGCTCACCTGTTCCACCAGGAAGGCACCAAGCGTGGGGCCGAGGACCGCCGACACGCCGAACACGCTGGACACCAGGCCCTGCACGTGGGCGCGTTCGGTGGGCGTATAGATGTCGCCGAGGATCGTCGTCGCGATCGGCTGCACGCCGCCGGCGCCGAACCCCTGCAACGCGCGGAACAGAATCAGCGCCACCATGCTGTTCGAGAAGCCACACAACGTCGATCCGACCAGAAAGAGTCCCGCGCCAACGTAGAACACCTTCTTGCGGCCGTAGATGTCGGCGAGCCTTCCGTAGATCGGTATGCTCACCGCCTGGGTCAGCAGATAGACGGCAAATACCCACGAGAACAGGCTGAACCCGCCGAGATCGGCGACAATTGTCGGCATTGCGGTGGCGACGATCGTGCTCTCCACCGCCGCCATGAATGTCGCCATCAGGCACGCGGCGAGAACCAGATTCCGGCGTGCGGAAGGCGGCTTGGTCACAAGGATGGGGTCGGTCCTTGCGTGCCGCGTCGTGTGCAACCCCTCGTCGGGCACTGCTCGCCTCGTTATGGTTGGGACGTGGCGTGCTTCCTGTCATCCTGGCGAAAGGCTGACAACCTGTGTGGCCGCAGGGCTGCCGTGCTGTCCTGAACTGCGGCGCTGGCCTCACGCGCCCTTGAATATGGGCCTGCGCTTGGCCAGGAACGCGTCGCGTCCCTCCGCGTGGTCTGCTGTCAGGAACAGCATGCTTTGCAACTCGCGCTCGCGCTCCAGTGCCTCGTCGAGCCCCTCTGAGAGCAGACCCTTGGTCAGTGCGACAGGCAGCGGCGCGGCGTCGGCAAAGGCTCGGGCGCGCTGCAAGGCAAAGTCCAGCGCCGCGCCCTTCGGCACGACATGATCGACCAGACCGATGCGTTCGGCCGCGACTGCATCCATCTGCTCGCCGTACAGCAACACCTGGCGCGCGCGTCCCAAGCCGATGCGCGCCGGCAGCGTGTGGTTCAGCGCAAGGTCGGCGATCAGCCCGATGCGGCCGAAGCCCGCGCCAAACCGGGAATCATCCGCCGCAACGATAGTGTCGCAGCACAGCGCGAGTGACAGGCCCGCTCCGACCGCATAGCCCTCCACAGCGGCGACGATCGGCTTGCCGCAGCGGATCATCAGCCGCACCAGGCGATGCGTGACGCGGAACCGTTCCAGTCCATCGGCCAAGGTCTTCACGTTCATCGCGGTGATATCGCCACCCGCGCAGAACGTGCCGCCGGCGCCGGTGAGCACGACGGCGCGGATGGCTCGATCTGTCTCGATGCTTTCGAACGCTGCGATCAACCCTTCGCGCAGCGGCATGGCCAGCGCGTTGCGCCGCTGCGGATTGTTCAACGTGAGGACGATGGTCGTGCCGTCACGCTCTTCCGTCAGCATCGGGGCCGTTGCCGTACTGTCATTCATCGTCCTGCTCCACCGGTGCGACAACACGGAAGCGCGCGCGATGCACCGAGGGTGGCCCGTAGAGCGGCGCCAGCACCATCGCCTTGCGCAGGAACAGCCCGATATCGTAGGCGTCGGTGTAGCCGATGCCGCCGTGCAATTGGATACAGGCGCGTGTCACCACCATCGCCGCGTCCGAGGCACGCACCTTGGCGCGCGACACCGCGGCCTGGCGCTGCGCCGTCGTGGGCGCGGTGTCCAGCGCGTAGGCGGCCGAGCCGACCGCTGCACGGGTCAGGGAGATTTGAATCTGCATGTCGACAGCGCGGTGCTGCAGCGCCTGGAAGCTGCCGATCTTGCGGCCGAACTGTTCGCGCGTCTTCATGTAGTCGAGCGTGATCGTGAAGGCGCGGTCCATCAGGCCGAACAGATAGGCGGAGCTGGCCATGATGGCGTGTTCCAGCGCCTCCGACGCATCGCCTTCGATCGCTTCGGCCGGCGCCGCGTCGAGGATCAGCGTACCGACGTTTCCGCCATCCTGGGTCTTCTGAAGTTCCAACGATACGCCCGGCGCGTCGCGCTCCACCAGTGCGAGACCGCCGGGCACGGTGACCAGGAAGGCATCCGCACCTGCCGCCATCGGCACGAACATCTTGCGCCCACTCAACCTGCCGTTCAGCAGCACTGTCGCGCCGGCCAAATCGATGCTGTTCGGCTTCTCCTGCCACGCCGGCAGGATGATGCGCTCGCCGGCAAGCACAGGTGCGAGGTGATCGAGCGGCAGGAGTTGCGCCGCCATCGCGGCGGGGATCAGCGGCTCCGGCACAAGCCCGGCACCGAGTTCCTCAGCCAGACCACAGAATTCGCGCGATCCGAGGCCCGAACCACCAAAGTCTTCGGGGATGCGTAGCCCAAGCCAACCCATCCCGCACATCTCGCGCCAGGTGTCGCGATCGAAGCCGGGCTCGGTGAAGCGGAGCGCGCGGATCCGCTTCAGGTCGCCCTTGCGTGGCGCAATGCCTGCCGCGCTGTCCTTCAGCATCTGCAGATGTTCGAGCGGATCCATCATGATGTTTGCTCCGACCGCACTCACATATCGCAACGAGCGCCAGCGTAAACTCCCTCTCCGCCCCGAGGGGCGGAGAGGGTCGGGGTGAGGTGGGGCCCATGCCACTGTGACAGCGGACCGTTCCGACACGTCGGCTGCGCCGCGATACCGCGCGTTCCATCGAATTTGCTGGTAAAATCGACGTGCTGGATGCGCGGGAACAGTCCCCCACCTCACCCTGACCCTCTCCGCCCCTAAGGGGCGGAGAGGGAAACGCGCCGGGGTCGCGATGTTCGATCAATGCACCGATCACGGATCACTGCGATGCAGCTTCGCGTCGGTTCTTGCCTGGAGCGCGTCAAACGTCAGTCCCGGCGCGATGTCGAGCACCGCGAAGCCATAGTCGGTCACATCCAGCACAGCCAGATTGGTATAGACACGTTTCACCGCGCCCACCGCGGTGAGCGGATAGGAGCAACGGTGCACAAGTTTGGACGTGCCATCCTTCGTGGTGTGCTCCATCATCACCCAAAGCCGCTTCGCCCCGGCGGCGAGGTCCATCGCACCGCCTACCGCGGGTGCGGTGTCGTTCTCGGACGTCGCCCAGTTGGCGATGTCGCCGTTCTCCGCCACCTGGAACGCGCCGAGCACGCAAAGATCGAGATGGCCGCCGCGGATCATCGAGAAGCTGTCGGCGTGGTGGCAGAAGCTGCCGCCCTCGCGCAGCGTGACGTACTGCTTGCCGGCATTGATCAGCCACGGGTCGATCTGATCCTTGGGCGGCGCGGGGCCCATGCCCAGCACGCCGTTCTCGGAATGGAAGATCACCTCGCGCTCCAGCGGCACGTGGTCGGCGACCGCCGTCGGGATGCCGATCCCGAGATTGACGTACCAGCCCTCCGGGATGTCGCGCGCCACGCGGGCGGCCATCTGGACGCGGCTGAGCGGTTTGAAATCGGCGACGGTGGTATCGGGCATCGCTGCCTCCTGTCAGAAACCGATGTGATCATCGTAGGGTACATACAGCACGCGGTCCACGAAGATGCCGGGCGTCGTCGCCTGTGAGCGCCGCCATCGCGACCACCGACATCGCGTGCGGCCCTCAGCGGAATAGCGCCGCGGCCTGAATGCGAACGCCAGGCAGCAGTTGCGGCTCCAATTCGCCGTCCTGTCCGACACGTACCGTCGCCGCGTAGCCGTCGGCCTCGGGCTGCCGGCAGACTTCGACTTCCCCGGCCGTAAGATCGACGATCCAGAGTTCCTGAATTGCGTGACGGGCGTAGAGCGCGCGCTTCACGGCGCGGTCGTAGTTCAGGCTCGTGTCGGCCACTTCGATCAACAGCAGGACATCGGCAGGCCCCGCGTGGCCGTCCTGGTAAAAGTCCGGCCGCGGCTTGAGGAGCGCGAAGTCCGGCTCCGGCTCGCTGAATTCATCGAGCCGAACGGGGCCTTGCACCGAAACCACAGCGCGCTCGCCGACCGCCTGCACCAGGGAATGGTTGAGCTTGTTGACCGTGCCGTGGTGATAGCTGCCGATCGGCGACATGGCGACAAGCTCTCCCTCGATGAGTTCGACGCGGTCGCGGTCGCCCAGGATGCCGACCTCGCCCATGCGGTGATACTCGCTCACCGTGATGGGCCGGCGGGTGACCCATGGATGGGCGGCCAGGAGTCGCGGTTCGTCGAGCATGGCCGTCTCCTTGCTTTCGGCGCTGCAAAATAGACCCTGCGGCGGCGACGCGGATGCGCATGCTCGCGCGTCAGAACCCCGTCGGATCACCGTAGGGCACATGCAGGACACGGTCCACGAAGATGCCGGGCGTGACCACGTGGTCCGGGTCGATCTCGCCCAGTTCGCGGATGTGCTGGGTCTGCACGATGGTCAGCTTGGCCGCCATCGCGATCACGGGATTGAAGTTGCGGCCCGACTCCTTGAACGTCAGGTTGCCCCAGCGGTCCGCCTCCCACGCTTCCACCAGGCCGACATCGCCAGGCAGTGCCCGCTCCATCACGTAGCTGTGGCCGTCGAATTCCTGGATCTGCTTGCCCATGGCCATCTTGGTGCCGACGCCGGTGGCGGTGAAGAACGCGGGCACGCCGGCGCCTGCGGCGCGCATGCGTTCGGCGAGCGTGCCCTGCGGCACGATCTCCAGCTCGATCTTGCCGGCACGGTACAGCGTCTCGAACACCACCGGATCGGACGAACGCGGGAACGAGCAGATGATCTTCCGCACACGCCCGAGTTCCATCAGCCGCGCCAGCCCGGCATGGCCGACACCGGCGTTGTTCGCGGCGACGGTGAGGTCGGTGGCGCCCTGCTCGATCAGCCCCTCGATCAGCGCGTTCGGCTGGCCGACCGCGCCGAAGCCGCCGATCAGCACCGTGGAGCCGTCCTTGATGCCGGCCATGGCGTCGGCCATCGACTGGACGATCTTGTTGATCATGCGTTGCGTTTCCTCCGGGCGTTTCCGTCAGTCGCTCTCGGGCAGCCAATCTCCGAGCACCTGCACTTCGGTATAGGTCACTGATTCAATGTCGATCCGCGGTTGCTCGCCGAAGTCCTGGAGGCTGGCGCGCACCAGCGCACGTGCGCGCGATGTCTGCCTGGCGACCAAGCCGGCCACTTCGTGCCGCAGGCTGGGACTTTCCTCCAGCACCTCCTCAATCTTCTGGCGCGTGCGTCGGATGGTGTCACGCCATCCACGTGCCGGCTCACCCGCCGGCGACGCCTGCAGCTTCAGCAGGTGCTCGATGACGACCGCGACGTGACTCGCGAGGGCCCGACGTTCGGACTTTCCCAAACTCTCGATCTCCTCGGCCACGTTCTCCCAGTCGATCGGCGCGTTCCATCCGGCGCCTGCCGCCGCACGCAGCGCGCGCCCCTGCTCCTCACTCCACAACACCAGGTCCTGATCATAGAGGTTGCTCATGGAGCGCCAGCATACCATGGCTGAACGGCGGATCGGAAATCGCGGGGAAAAGCCGCCCGTCTTCACGACGGCTTGGCGATCCAGCCAACGAACGTGAGCCATAGGCCGATCAGGAAGAGAAGACCGAAGCCGATCCGCACGATGGGCATCATGTTCATCGCCGCACCGGCGGCACTTTCGATCAGCTGCGGCGCGGCAAGCAGCACCACGCCACGCAGCGCCAGGTACCAGCCGAACAGCGAGACCAGGATTGCAGCCAGGCTGGACCAATATTGGTGATGCGCGATGATCAGCAGCCCGCTGAACAGGAGCAGGCCGCCCATTATCCACGCCAGCGCCGCGTTCGCGAAGAAGTCGGTCAGCGCCGTTCCTGTGTCAGGCGCCCGCACCATGATGATGCCGGGCACGATGACGAGGAACGGACCGATGACGCGGGCAAAGGCGCGCGTTCGGGCTTTGGCTTCTGGTGTGGCAGGCATCGGGCTCACGGGCTCATGTGGCAGACATTCAATAGCGGGGCTGCGGTCGCTCGACCAACACACTCCCGCAGCAACTTCGGCATGATCGCTTTTCCCCGCGGAGCAGACCGCCAGGACCATGGTTGCACGTCTCGCCCCGCGCAACGCTGTCTCCGATCACGACCGCCTAGACGAAGCTTGCGTGCCACCGCCGGGCATGCAAAACGCCTAACAAGGGAGAACATGTCGGAAGGCCAAAAAATGGCGCAAGCGGCGTTATCGGCGGCCGAGGCCGCGCTCGAAAACCAACGGATCGGCGGTTTGCAGCTTCGGGTTGCGGCATTGTGCACGCTGGTCCAGATCTGCGACGGCTACGACCTCAATTCCGTCGCGTGGGCGGTGCCGTCGCTGATCCGTGCGTGGCACCTGCCGCCGTCGATGTTCACGATGGCGTTCCTGTGGTCGAGCATCGGCATCCTGGTGGGCGCACTGTCCGCGGGGCCGATAGGAGACCGGTTCGGTCGCCGGCCGCTGTTGCTCGCCAGCCTTACGATCTTCGGGTTCGCCTCACTGCTCAGCGCAACAGCCGGTTCGCTTGGCATGCTGAGCCTCTGGCGCTTCTTCACCGGGCTGGGCATCGGCGGCGGGTTTTCAGGGGCGGCCGCGTTGAGCGGCGACTACGCACCGCACCGGCTGCGCGCCACGATGATCATGCTAACGTTCACCGGTGCGCCCATCGGCGGCTTCGTCGGCGGCCAGATCGTGGCGTTGCTGCTCGCGCATTTCGACTGGCCGGTGATCTTCGTCGTGGGTGGCGTGTTCCCGCTGCTTCTGGTGCCGGCGCTGGCGCTGTGGCTGCCGGAATCACCGCGGTTCCTGGCCGCCAGGGAAAACCTGTCCCCGCGCCATGCCGCCTTGCTTCGCCGCCTCGACATTGTTCCAACGCAGAGCGATTCCGTTGACATAGCGCAGGGAAACCCGGTCAGGATGCTGTTCGGCAAAGACTATGCGCTGCAGACCGTCCTGCTATGGGTGATCTACTTCTGCAGCCTGTTGAACCTGTTCCTGTTCGCCTATTGGATGCCGACAGTTTTGAACCTGATCGGCTTCACCCCGGCACAGGCTGTGTTCGCCTCGAGCATGAGGGACTTCGGCGCGATCTTTGCCGTTCTGTATCTCGGCCTGGCGATCGACCGGATCGGACCCGAACGCACATTGGCGTTGCACTACGCCGCCGGCGCCGTGTTCATCGCGGTGATCGCGCTCGTCGCGCTGCCTTATGCAATGCTGCTGTTGATGACCTTCCTGGCCGGAGCGACGATCATCGGCAGCCAGACCGGCGCCAACGGAACGTGCGGGAAGCTCTATCCGGCGCGCATGCGCACGAGCGGCCTCGGTTGGGCGCTCGGTATAGGGAGAACCGGCGGCATCGTCGCGCCGGTGCTGGGCGGGTACCTGTTGGCGCGCGGCCTCGCGCCGACGCACATCTTCCTGAGCGCCTGCCTGTTCGCGCTCATAGCGGCTCTGGCCACAGCGCTGCTGGCTTTTCGCGGCGGTCGCCTCCGGCTGCTGGGTGTCGAGGAGGTTGGGCCATAGCCGGAGTGGCGACGCAGCATCACTGATCGCCGCGCCGAGCCTATTGTTGCGACAGTTGGTAGGGGTGCTGGACCGGAAGGAGCTGGTAGTAGCGCCGTGTCGGCAGGATTTTCCCGTCACGATCGAACCTGTCAGCCACCAATTGATGGACCTTGCCATCGCACTGCGGCACTTTCAAATACGGCGCCGGATCGACAGGCGTTCCGGCCAATATCATCTCGAAATACAGATGCGCACCGAATGTGAGACCGGTCTTTCCCACCTCCCCAAGTTTCTCGCCGGCTGCGACGGTGAACTTGCCATCGGAGAATGCCGGCATTACCATACCAAAATGGCTGTAGACGCCAACGAAGCCGTCGTGCTGCACCAGCATTTCGAGCCCGCCAGGACCCCTGTTCTGGACGCGGATGACCGTGCCGGATGCGGTCGCCTTTACCGGTGCACCCTCCGGCGCCGGTAAATCGACACCATAATGGTAAGGCCCGGCCTGTGGCAGATTCGGCAGCACTCGCGGGCCGAACGGCGATGAGATGCAGGCCGGACTGACGGGCGGCAAGAGGCTGGCGCCGTGGCGCGAATCCGCAATGGCGCCTCCTGACCACACCAGAACGGCAACGAACGCCGACGCAACGATGCTTGATTTCAGTGTCATTGTAGCGACCGGCCTACCGCAAAAAGGATCGCGCCATCAGATGCTCATAGGGGGTATTGCTTCGGCGTACACGAGGTGCCGGCCTCTCAATCATTGCCGAGTAATCGCGCCCATGCAAATCATTCGGGGTAGTTGGGAGGCGCAGGGGAAGCCTAAGGAACCTGGATCCACCTCCAAACCCGACCGCCCGCTGTCTGTCTGTTGTCGTGACAGCACTTTCTTCGCGGAGACGGCTCGCCAGCGTTGCAATGCTGCGCTGCATCATTTAGGAAGGCGTTGAGCCGCGACATGATGCAGAATGCCGTTCGGGACATTCGGATTTGGAATGAGCGATGCCAGAAGCGCCAAATCTGACGCGTGCGGCACCGGCGGATCACGCGATCGGCATGAGTTGGGGCGCCATCGATCTCAATTTGTTGATCGTGTTCGACGTGGTCATGCAGGAGCGCAACCTGACTCGAGCAGGAAGGCGCCTCGGACTTAGCCAACCTGCCGCCAGCCATGCGCTGGCTCGGTTGCGCCACATGCTGCATGACGATTTGTTCATTCGCACGCCCGACGGCATGCGGCCGACTCCGCGCGCCGAGCAGATGGCGCAACCCGTGCGCGACGCGCTGCGCGAACTGCGAATCACGTTGGAGCCGGAGGCATTTGATCCGGCAAGTTCCACGCGTGAATTCAGCCTTGCGGTGAACAACTACGCCGCGCGCGCCCTTGTACCGACACTGGCGCGCATTGTAGGCAAACTCGGGCCACGCGTGAGCCTGGATATCAATCCTATCGGCTTGCGGGAGGTATTGGACCAGCTTGATGCCGGCGGGATGGACGTGGCGCTCAGCACGTTGGTCGATGGCGGCGAGCGGTTCAAATGCGTCCGCGTCATGGATGACGATTTCGTGGCGCTGCTCGACGGATCGCATCCGGCCGCCGAGGAGGCAGTGCTGTCGGCCGAGCGGTTGGCGGACATTCCGCATATTGCCATCACCTCGACCGGCGATGACACCAGCTTCATCGACGACGCCCTGGAACAACGCGGACTGACGCGGACAATCGCCACGCGAGTGCCGTTTCTGTCGGTTGTGCTGATGCTGGTGGGCTCCGATCGGCTGGCGGTCGTGCCGCGTCGTGTGGCGGACGATCTGGCGCGCATATGTCCACTCGTCGGCAGGGAACTGCCGTTTCCGTCGCCGCGGATTGTGCTGTCGATGATCTGGCATCGTCGGCTGGACAATCACGCCGCTCATCGCTGGCTGCGCGATATGATCAAGGCATCGGCACAGAACTGACGACGCGCGCCGGCGCCCCAGGCCTGCCGAAAAACAACCGAACCTGTTCTGAACGTTCCTCGTGCTTCATCGTCATGGCTGGGCTTGTTCCGGCCATCCACGTCTTCGCTGCCAGCACAAAGAGAAGACGTGCATGGCCGGCTGGAGCCTGTCCTCGGGAGGGGCTTCCGCCCGACGCGTGGGCCGACCATGACGATGGACGCGCAATCGTTGCGGTACTTGGAGCACCTGGTCCACAACCTGTCCTTATTCGTCCGCGGCATGTCCGCATTCGTCCCACCATGCCTCGTGATCCGTCTGGGCTGTGTCGATATTGCAGTGCAGCATGAAGGATGCCGGAGGCAACATGAATCGCAGAGGAATGCGGGTGGTGCTGCGACTGGGGGCGGTCGGCGTGTGTGTCGTCGCTGTTGCCATCGTGGCCGTCAGGGCTTCGCCCGCACAACACGCGGCGACGGCGCAGGGCGAAGTTGTCGCGGTCTCGCTGGTTCCCGCTGTAACCGCAAAAGCGACGCGACAGGATGTGCCGATCTACGCCACCGGCATCGGCACCGTGCAGGCCTATCAGTCAGTTCTGGTCCGTGCGCGCGTCGATGGCACGATGACGCAGTTTCCGGTGCGCGAAGGCCAGGAGGTCAAACAGGGAGACTTGATTGCGGTGATCGACCCGCGGCCGTACCAGGCGGCGCTGGACCAAGCCACCGCGAAGAAGGCGCAGGACGAGGCACAACTTGCCAACGCGCGCCTTGATCTCACGCGCTTTCAGTCGCTGGCGAAGCAGGATTTTGCCTCCCGGCAGCAGGTCGATACGCAGCAGGCGCTGGTGAACCAGTTCGTCGCCGCCATTGCCGGCGACAGTGCTGCGATCGAGGCTGCGCAGCTCAATGTTGCATACTGTTTCATCACGTCGCCGGTCGATGGCCGCGTCGGACTGCGCCTGGTCGATCCCGGGAATTTGATCCATGCGACCGACACGACGGGCATCGTCACGATCACGCAGATCCACCCGATCTCCGTCACCTTCACCCTGCCGCAGGAGGAACTGCCGCGCGTACAGACAGACATGGCCCAGGGCGCATCGCCGGTGCTCGCCTATGCGAGCGACGATCGCACCGAGTTGGGCCAAGGAACGCTGCTGACACCTGACAATACAATCGACGTAACCACCGGAACGATCCGGCTGAAGGCGACATTTCCCAACAATGACGCAAAACTCTGGCCCGGGCAGTTCATCAACGCGCATCTGCAGATCGGCGCGGCGCGCAATGCGGTGACCATTCCGCCGGCCGCGATCGAGCACGGACCGGATGGGCTCTACGTTTATGTCGTCAAGCCGGACTCTACCATTGCTCAGGCGGCGGTCTCCATCGGCTATCAGAACGACAAGCTCGCCCTTGTCACCAGCGGACTCGTTGGTGGCGAAAACGTCGTCGTTGACGGCCAGTCCAGGCTACAGGTCGGCACCAAAGTGGCCGCAACGGCAGCGGCGAATGCGGGCTGACCGATGAGCATCTCCACACCATTCATCCGCCGGCCGATCGGCACGTCACTGCTGATGGCTGCGATCTTCCTCGTCGGTCTCGCGGCTTATCCGCTGCTGCCGGTAGCACCTTTGCCGCAGGTGGATTTCCCGACGATCACCGTCACCGCACAGTATCCAGGCGCCAGTCCCGACACGATGGCTTCGTCAGTCGCCGAACCGCTGGAAACGCAATTTAGCCAGATCAACGGGCTGGCGCAGATGACTTCGACGAACGTGCTAGGCACCAGCTCGCTCACGCTGCAGTTCGACCTCGATCGCAACATCGACGCCGCGTCAACCGACGTGCTGGAGGCGATCAACGCCGCGCAAGGGCAATTGCCGAAAAACCTGCCGAACCAGCCGACCATCCGCAAGGTCAACCCAGCGGATGCGCCGATCTTCATCCTGGCGGTGCAATCGAGCGAGCTGCCGCTGACGACGGTGGACGACTACGCGGAGAATATCCTTTCGCAGCAACTGTCGAAGATTTCCGGTGTATCGGAGGTATTGGTCGGCGGGCAGCAGAAGCCCGCGATCCGCGTGCAGATCGACCCTGCCAAGCTTGCCTACATGGGGCTCACGTTGGAGGACGTGCGCACGGTCATCACCAATGCGACGGTGGACAGCCCGAAGGGCAGCATCGACGGTCCCGACAAGTCCTATACCGTGCTGGATGACGACCAGCTGACGGACCCCGCGCCGTACAACGACATCGTCGTCGCCTGGCGCAATGGCGCACCGGTGCATATCGGCGACATCGGCCAGGCGGTGCGCGGGCCGCAGAATCGCGAGCTGGCCGCCTGGCAGAATGGCAAGCGCGGCGTACTGCTGCTCGCGTTCAAGCAGCCGGGCGCCAACGTGATCCAGACCGTGGAGCGCATCAAGGCGGCGCTGCCGGCGCTGGAGGCGTCCATCCCCCCGTCGGTGCATGTCAGCACCATCGTGGACCGCACCCAGGTGATCCGCGCATCGGTCAGCGACGTGGAATTCACCCTGGCGCTGTCGATCGGACTGGTAGTGATGGTGATCTTCCTATTCCTGCGCAATGTGTGGGCCACGATCATCCCGAGCGTCACCGTGCCGCTGGCCTTGGTCGGCACGTTGGGCGCGATGTATCTGATGGGATTCAGCCTCGACAATCTGTCGCTGATGGGCCTGACGATCGCTGTCGGCTTCGTCGTTGATGACGCCATCGTCATGCTGGAGAACATCTATCGGCACATCGAGGACGGCATGACGCCGATGGACGCGGCGATCAAGGGTGCCGGCGAGATCGGCTTTACCATCGTCTCGATCAGCCTGTCGCTCATCGCGGTGTTCATTCCGCTGCTTCTGATGGGCGGCATCGTCGGGCGCCTGTTCCGCGAGTTCGCCATGACCGTATCGATCACGGTGCTGGTCTCGGCGATGGTCTCATTGACGCTGACACCGATGATGTGCTCGCGCTTCCTGACGAACCACCACGGCCACCATGGTCGGCTCTACCGCATGGTCGAGGCGATGTTTGACGGCATGCTGGGGTTTCTATCGCTACCACTCTGGACATCGCGCTGCGCTTCCGGTTCGTCACGCTGATGGTGTTCATCGCGACGGTGACGGTCACCGGGGCACTGTTCGTCATCATCCCGAAGGGCTTCTTCCCGACCCAGGATGTCGGCCTGATCATCGGCATTTCCGAAGGCGCCCAGGATTTGTCGTTCGAACATATGGCCAAGTTGCAGCAGCAGCTCAACGACATCGTCGCGCATGATCCCGCGGTGGCGTCATTCGCCTCACAGGTCGGCGCGGGAACCGGCGGCCAGCAGGGCAACGACGGGCGGATGTACATCAACCTGAAGCCCTGGGATCAGCGGCCGGGCGATGACGTGATGAAGGTGATCGCCAGGCTGTCGCAGAAGGTACAGGCGGTGCCCGGCGTGCAACTGTTCATGCAGCCGGCGCAGGACATCAACGTCGGCGGGCGGCTGTCGCGCACGCTGTACCAGTACACGCTGCAGGACGCCGACCCTGCCGAGCTGAATGCCTGGGCGCCGAAGATGCTGGCGCGGATGCAGTCGCTGCCCCAACTGCGTGATGTCGCCACTGATCAGCAGATCGCCGGCACCACCGCGACACTCACCATTGACCGCGATGCCGCACAGCGCTTCGGCATCGAGCCCCAACAGATCGACGACACCCTGTACGATGCTTTCGGGCAACGCGAGGTGACGCAGTATTTCACCCAGCTCAACTCGTATTTTGTCATCCTGGAAGTGCCGCCACAGCTCGAGGGCGACGTGGCGACACTGCGCAAGCTTTATGTGCATGCGCCCAATGGCCAGGCGGTGCCGCTGTCGGTCCTGGTGCGCACCGATACCAAGCCGATCACGCCGTTGGCGGTGAACCATCAGAGCCAGTTCCCGGCGGTGACCATCTCTTTCAACCTGGCCCCCGGCGCATCACTGGGTGATGCCGTAACAGCGATCGACCATATCCGCGGCGACCTGCATGCACCGCTGTCGCTACAGGGCAGCTTCCAAGGCAGCGCGCAGGCCTTCCAAACGTCGCTCAGCACCGAGCCCTACCTGATCGCCGCGGCGCTGACTGCCGTCTATATCATTCTGGGTGTGCTCTACGAGAGCTACATCCTGCCGCTTACAATTCTGTCGACGCTGCCATCTGCCGGTGTCGGCGCACTGCTGATGCTGATGCTGGCGCACACCGATCTGTCGGTGATCGCGATGATCGGCATCATCCTGCTGATCGGCATCGTGAAGAAGAACGGCATCATGATGGTGGACTTCGCCATTCACGCCGAACGCACCGACGGCATGGCGCCCGCCGAGGCGATCCGCCAGGCCTGTCTGCTGCGCTTTCGCCCGATCCTGATGACGACGATGGCGGCGCTGTTGTCGGGGCTGCCGCTGATGCTGGAGAGCGGCGCAGGATCCGAACTGCGCAAGCCGCTCGGCTACGCGATGGTCGGAGGGCTGCTGCTGAGCCAGATACTCACTCTCTACACGACACCGGTCATCTATCTTTATCTCGACCGGGTGCAGCAACTGCTGTCGCCGCGACGGCGCACGCGGCTGCCTCGACTGGCCGAAAAGTTGGGAGAGGTCGGCGCTGGATGAACCCATGTGCCGATGCAGACGCTGCATGAGCCGATCGCTTTTCCATTGACGTCGCCGATACATCTCTCGTGCACACAGCGAGGACCGATGCCATGCCTGATCTCACCGTCAACGGAGTCCGACACAGTCTGGACGCCGATCCTGCAATGCCGTTGTTGTGGGCGTTGCGCGATCTGCTCGCCTTGCGCGGCACAAAGTTCGGCTGCGGCATCGGCGCTTGCGGCGCCTGCACCGTTCATCTGGATGGCCAGGCTGTGCGCTCCTGCATCACCACGCTGGAGGATGCCGCAGGCAAGCAGGTGCTGACCATCGAGGGCCTCGGCATGCACGGCGAACATGCGGTGCAACGCGCATGGAAGGCAGCGAACGTGCCGCAATGCGGCTACTGTCAGCCGGGCCAGATCATGCAGGCCGCTGCGCTGCTGAAGCAGACGCCGAAACCGACCGAACAGCAGATCGTAGATGCGATGAGCGGCAACATCTGCCGTTGCGGCACGTATCAACGGATCAAGACGGCAATCCATGCGGCGGCCGCAGAGGCAGTGTAATGAGTAAAGTCGAAAATCTCAGCCGCCGTCACGTGCTGAAGGGCATCGCGCTCTCGCGCTTCATGCTCGGCGCGCGCGTTGCCACGTGGTCGCCAATCGACCAGGCCGGCGCCGAACCTGCATCCTTCGCACCCAACCTCTTCGTCGCCATCGCATCGACCGGCCAGGTGACGATCGTCGTGTCGCGCTCGGAGATGGGCACCGGCATCCGCACCAGCCTGGCAATGGTCCTGGCCGACGAACTGGATGCAGACTGGCAAGACGTGCGCGTGGAGCAGGCGCAAGGCGATGTCAAATACGGCGACCAGAACACCGACGGCTCGAAGAGCATTCGTCTGCTGCTGAACACGATGCGCGACGCCGGCGCCGCGGCGCGTCACATGTTAGTGACAGCCGCCGCGCATCGCTGGGGCGTCGCTCCGTCAGCGTGTCACACGGATGCTGGCGCCGTCGTGCTCGGCGCCACAGGCAAGCGCCTGGGCTATGGCGACCTGGCCGGGGATGCAGCGAAGCTGCCGGTGCCGCCGCCCGCATCGGTGTCGCTCAAATCGCGCGCCGACTGGCGCTATATCGGCAAGCCCGTGCCGATCGTCGATCTGGACGACTTCGTCCAAGGCAGTGCGGTCTATGGCATCGACGTGATGCTGCCGGGAATGATGCACGCCTCGATCGAACGACCGCCGAGCTATGGGGGACGCGTAAAAAGCTACGACGCAACCGAGGCGCTGAAGGTGCCTGGCGTCGAACGCGTGGTGGAAATACCCGGTGCGCCGCCGCCATCGGGGTTCCTGCCGCTGGGTGGTGTCGCGGTGATTGCCAGCAACACCTGGGCGGCCATGCAGGCAAGGCAGAAGCTGCGGATCGAGTGGGAGCCAGGTCCCAACGCCAACTATGACACGACGGCCTACCGCGCCGCGTTGGAGGTAACAGCACGGCAGCCGGGCAACGTGGCGCGCGAGAACGGCGACGTGGACCGCGCATTGCAGACTGCGAGCAAGCGCATCAGCGCCGACTATTTCGTGCCGCATCTCGCGCATGCGACGATGGAGCCGGAAGCCTGCACCGCGGTGTTCGCGGACGGCACGTGCACTGTATGGGCCGCCACGCAGAATCCGCAGCAGGCGCGCGCCACGGTCGCGGAACATCTGGGCATCAAGCAGGCGGCGGTGACGGTGTACGTCACCTTGCTCGGCGGAGGTTTCGGACGGAAGTCGAAGCCCGACTATGTCGCCGAGGCGGCGTTCCTCGCCCGAGCGGTCGGCGCGCCGGTGAAAGTGACCTGGACGCGGGAAGACGATCTCGCGCACGGCTACTACCATGCAATCGCCGCGCAGCATCTGGAGGCCGGTCTGGGTGCCGACGGCAAGCCGGTGGCATGGCTGCATCGTACGGTGTTTCCTTCCATCGCTTCCACCTTCACCGCCGGCACGGTGTATGGCTCCCCCGGCGAGTTGAGCCAGGGCGTTGTTGACATGCCCTTCGACATCGCGAACGTGCGCTGCGAAAACGGCAGGGCGGACGCCCATGTGCGGATAGGTTGGTACCGCTCCGTCTACAACATCCCGCACGCCTTCGCGGTCGGCTCATTCGTCGATGAACTTGCGGCGGCCGCGGAGAAGGACCCGGTGCAGTTCCTGCTGTCGCTGCTCGGTGAGCCGCGCAAGCTGGATCCGCACCTGCTGGGGTCCGCATATGCCAACTACGGCGCATCGCTGGACGAGTATCCGATCGATATCGGCCGAATGCGCAACGTGGTACTGTTGGCTGCCGCGCGTTCCGGCTGGGGATCGCCGCTGCCGGCACGTCATGGGCGCGGCATAGCCGTGCATCGCAGTTTCCTGACGTATGTCGCCGCGGTGACGCACGTGGCGGTGGCCGAGGATGGCACGGTGACGGTGCCGCGTATCGATCTCGCAGTGGATTGTGGAATGGTGGTAAACCCCGACCGGGTCGCGGCGCAGTTCGAAGGCGCAGCGGTCATGGGCCTCGGCAATGCGCTCTTCAGCAGCCTGACCTTCAAGCAGGGCCGCGCGGAACAGAGCAATTTCGCCGACTACCAGGTGCCGCGCATCGATGCCACGCCGGAGACGCATGTTTACGTGGTGCGGAGCGAAGCGCCGCCTGGGGGTGTTGGTGAACCTGGCGTGCCGCCCGTGTCCGCGGCGATCTGCAATGCGATCTTCGATGCGGTGGGACGCAGGGTCCGCGCTCTGCCGGTTGATCCGGCGGAGCTGAAATCGGCCTGAGCCGACCACAAGCCCAACACGCCAACGGTGCCGCCGGGGCCGGCCCACGTTCAGGCAACAGGCCGCGAATCAGATAGGCGATCGGTACCTTTTCTGATTCAAGATATAGCTCGCCATGCGGAAGCCTCGCCGGTTCCACCGCTACAACGATATGGTAATGTGTCGCTCCCCATATCGGTGCAAAGGTACCATGACGGCTCTACTTGGTGTCACGGCCTTCAAGGGAATGGATCCCGCGGTGCTTGATCGGATCGAAGCAAGAAGCCGAATGATCGAGCCACGCGACGGCACGCAGATCTTCGCTCAAGGCGATGCGGCAGACGCCGTCTATGCGATCGTCGCGGGCGAAGGGCACGTTCGGATCGGCAAGATTGATCGGACCAGCAAGGGCCTCATGATCGCGATCTCCGGTGCCGGCGACATATTCGGGGAAGTCGCGGTCATCGACGGCAGCACACGCACGGCTGACGCCGTTGCTGAAGGTCGCGTACGGCTGCTGCGGATCAGTGGCAGCGTGTTCATCGAGACTTTGGAAAGCAACGCAGCGCTCGGCGCCAATCTTTGTCGAATATTTGCCAGCCAGATGCGCCGGACATCCGACTTGCTCCATGATGCGGCGTTCGAAAGCCTGGAAGTCCGGCTTGCACGTCAGGTGCTATATCTGGCCAGGCGTGAGGGCCGACGCACCGAGCAGGGCCTCCAGCTTGCGGGCCGGTTCCGACAGAGTGACCTGGCAGACCTGCTGGGAGCCACGACCCGAAGCATCATTACCATCCTGAATGCCTGGCGAGCGTCCGGTCTCGTCATCTACGATCCCGCCCGCGCCCAGCTCACTCTTTCCGGTGAACCAGGCCTGGAGGCACTGGCCGGCAGCGTAGAACAGCCGGAGCGGATTTTGCGCCCATCGGGCCGGCCACCTTTGTAATGCGAGGTCCGGCGAGCGATCATCATGGCATACTTGCGTGGCTGCATAGCCATATGCTTGCATGGTCGTGTGCAGATAATCGTACATCTGAACCGAAAGGATGGAGCCGGCGAAGCAATACCTGCGCGACGGATGCAAGCATGAAAGCATGCGTCATCGCAGCGCAGGCCCTGGCGATTCTGGTCGCGGGCTCGGTGCTCGGTCCGGTCGCCGCAGCCGACCGGGACCAACCCCCGGCGGCGAACGCATCGGCCGCGAAGACCGGCAAGGAACGCCTGACCGACAAGGCATCCGACGAGCAGCGTGTGGATGACTGCAAGGTGGCGCAGGCTCGGCGCACTCGCCCCCGGCCGACAAACTGCTCAGTGGGCGCCGGAGGCTGACGACTTTTCAGGGGCGCCTCAACTTCCCTGCGCCACCAGGTGGGCAAACTCGGACAGCTGGTCGGCCTCCACGTCGGACACCGCGTAATAGGTGATGCCGCCGTGCCGCCAGGTGACGAGGTTGAAGCCCTGCCTCGACGCGGCGCGGAACGGTTCGTCGGCGTCGCCGGGAGATGACCAGGCGAACAGGTTGATCACGTGCTTGGCACGCCTATACACAACGGCCGCCGCCTGGTGCCCATCGACATAGTCCAGCCGGCCGCCGATCAGCGGGAACCCAGCGTCCTTCAGATCGCGTACCAGCGGCGACACGTCCAATCGCTCCGACAGCCATGGCTTGACCGTGTGCTGATCGCTGGTCGGCACGTCGGTCAGATGACCGGCCTGCAGCGAGCGGATGTGGCTGCCGATCACGTCCTGCACCACATCGCCCTGACCACCGGGGCGTCCACCCAGCACCAGGACGGTCAACGCCACACCGGCCAGTGCACCGGCCAGTCCGGTGCCGGCCATGCCGAACGCCGGCCAGCGGAACCATGGCCGCGAGGCCACCACCGCGGACGCGGGGGGCGCCTCGCGTTCCAGCGCCGCGCCGATCCGCGCTGCCAGACCAGGCGGAGCGCGATGATACGGCAGATTGGTACGGATCGCCGCCTGCATGGCGCGCAACTCCTCCAGCTTGGCGGTGCAGGCGTCGCAGCCCGCGACGTGACGGTTCACGCGCAACCGCTCGAACGGTCCCAACGCGGCGTCCAGCAGGCCCGACAGCAATCCGGCGGCGCGATTACACTCCATGCGCGTTCTCCGTCTCGGCATGCTGCAGCCAGAGGTTCCGCAGGCTTAGCCGCGCGCGTGCCAGACGCGACATCACCGTCCCGATCGGCACTCCTGTCACGGTGGCAATCTCCTTGTAGGCAAGGTCCTCGACCTCCCGCAGCAGCAGCACCTCGCGATACTCCGCCGGCAGTTGTTCCATCAGCCGGCTCAGCGTCTCGCTGTCGATGCTCTCCAGCAGCAGTGCCTCGGGATCGCGCGGACGGCTGCCCCACATCGTTTCCTCGGTGTCCGCCGTGTCCGCTGCCGGTGTATCGGGCAGGAACACCATGCGCCCCGAGCGGTTTTCCTTCACCCAGGTGACAAAGGCGTTGCGGACGATGGTCAGCAGCCACACGCGGAAGTTCCCTCCCTGGAAGGTATCGAAGTAGCGATAGGCCCGCAGATAGGCGTCCTGCACTACGTCCTCGGCGTCCGACGGATTGCGCGCCAGCCAGCGGGCAAGGTTGTAGGCGGCATCGAGATGCGGCAGTGCGAGCAACTCGAAGCGTCTGCGTCGATCGTCCTGGGCCAAGGCAATGGTCCTGACTGCGGGCTCCCGGGTTCCATACCCGGCGGGGCATCATCTTATTCCTGAAAGCGGCGGGAATAACCAACCTGCGAACCTGGTAGTGCGTGCAGTCGGGGCCGGAGGGCGGACCCGGACCAGCAGGAGTTCATCCATGAGCAGCGATTCGATCACCGAGCCTGGCGACATGCAGCGCCGTGGCTTTCTGAAATGCATGACCTGGGCAGGCACCGCCATGGTCTGGACCGTGGCGGGCGGCGTGCCGCGCTCGCGCCTGATCGGCAGCGCCGAAGCCGCCACGAACGAGGGTTTCACGTTCGTGCAGTTCAGCGACAGCCATATCGGCTTCGACAAGCCGGCCAATCCGAACGTGACCGCGACGCTGCAGGACGGGCTGAGCAAGATCGCAGCGATGCCGACGCAGCCCGCATTCATGGTCCACACCGGCGACCTCACGCATCTGTCCAAGCCGGCGCAGTTCGACACGGTGCAGCAGCTTCTGGGTACGACGAAGCTTACGGTGCACACGGTGCCCTGGTGAGCACGACATCCTGGAGGAGGAGGGCAAGAGCTATCTCAACCGCTTTGGCAAGGGCACCAAGGGCGACGGCTGGTACAGCTTCGACGCCAACGGCGTGCACTTCATCGGCCTGGTGAACGTGGTCAACCTGCAGGGCAACGGGCTCGGCGCGCTTGGTCACGAACAACTGGATTGGCTGGAGGACGACGTGAAGCATCTCTCCGCCAGCACGCCGATCGTGGTGTTCGCGCATGTGCCGCTGTGGGTCGTGTATGCCGACTGGGGCTGGGGCACATCCGACGGCGCGCAGGCGCTCGGCTATCTGAAGAAGTTCGGCTCGGTCACCGTGCTGAACGGCCACATCCACCAGACAATGCAGAAGGTGGAGGGCAACGTCGCGTTCCATACGGTGTGCTCGACCGCGTTCCCGCAGCCGGCGCCCGGAACGGCCAAGGGGCCGGGGCCGATGCTGGTTCCGGCGACGGAGCTGAAACAGCATCTTGGCATCGCGCGCGTGAGCCTTGTGTCGTCCGGCGCGCCGTTGGCAATTGTCGACACGCCACTGGCAAGCTGAAGGACCGACCATGACTGGTATACTTGAACCGGGCGCATGCGCCCGGCGCTCTCTAATGCGCCGTGCGCTGGGTGCGGGCGTCGTTGTCCTGATCGGTGCGGCTGCGCGCAAGGCCGCCGCACAGGAAGGCGAAGTGGTGATCGACAACTTCACCTTTTCGCCGACGCCGCTTGTCGTAGGTGTAGGAAGCGACGTGACGTGGGTGAACCACGATGACATTCCCCACAGCATCGTCTGCCCCGCGTTGAACGTTAAGTCGCATCCGCTGGATACCGACGACAGCTTCGTGCATCGGTTCGAGCAGGCTGGAACCTACGAGTACATGTGCGGGCTGCATCCGCACATGCGTGGGCAGATCACGGTGAAGGCTTAGGCACGATATCCCTCCCCCTATCCCCGCCCGCAAGGGGAGGGGGAGTAGTGCGGCACAACACCTTCCCTCCCCTTGCGGGAGGGGTAGGGTCAGCTTATCGCACCTGCCTGCCGCAATTCGGCAATCCTCTTCGCCGAATAACCCAGCGCGGTGAGAATCACGTCGGTATGTTCGCCGGCGCGAGGCGGCTGCATTCTCAGTGCAGGCGCCTCATCGTCGATGCAGAATGGCAGTCCCGGCAGATTTGCCACGTTGCCCCTCGGCATGGCGATCGCAAGCGCCCGGCCGAACGCATTCAATTGCGGATCGTCGAACAGATCCGATGGCGTCCGCACCGGTGAGAACGGGATATCCGCCTCGTCCATGATGTGCTCCAGATTGGCGATCGCGTGTCCGCCAACGATGGCCGCCACGATCTCGCGCAATGCGGGACGGTTCTTCACACGGTCGGCGTTGTTGCCGAAGCGTTCGTCCGCCAGCAGATCAGGCCGGTCGAACTTGTCGCAGAACGAGCGCCAGTGTTTGTCGGAGGTAATGCCGATGAACAGTTTCTCCCCGTTCAGCGTGGCAAACGTTTCGTAAATTCCCCAGGCGCCGCTGCGGGCCGGCATCGGTGGTGAAGGCGTACCGGTGGCGGCCTCGCCGGCCATATGCTGCCCCACCAGGAACGCCGACAATTCGTAGAGCGCGCTGGTGACCTTGCGACCCTGGTTATCCTTGTCGCGCTGGCGCAATGCCGCAAGCGTGGCAAGTGCGCCCATCACGCCGCCCATGATGTCGATTACCGAGGAACCGGCACGCAGTGGCTGACCGGGTGGGCCGGTCATGTAGGCAAGACCGGTCATGTATTGCGCAATCTCGTCGAGCGACGGGCGATGCTCGTAGGGCCCCGGAAGGAAGCCCTTCAGCGCGCAGTAGATCAGCCGCGGATTGAGCGCATGCACCGCATCCCAGCCGAGTCCGAGCCTTTCCATTGTGCCCGGGCCGAAATTTTCGATCAGCACATCGGCCTTCCGAACGAGATCCTGCACAACTGCCAAACCATCAGATGATTTCGCGTCGATGCAGATGCAGCGCTTGTTGCGATTGAAATATGCGAAGAATCCGGTGGCGAAACCGTGCAGCCGACGGGTGCGGTCGCCGTCCGGCGCGGGCTCCACGCGGATCACGTCGGCGCCGAGATCGGCGAGAACGACGCCGCATGACGGGCCCATCACCGTGTGGCTGAATTCGAGCACCACAATGCCTTCGAGCGGCAGGATCGCCATCGGAAAAATCCAATCCCATTCGTGAAAGTCAGCCGGTCGCCAAAGCGATCCTCTCTGTTCCCTGCCAATATTTGTCAACCCGGGCGTGCAATGTGCGTGTGACCGTCGTGCAGGACGGTGACCCGATCGCCGGGACGAAAGCCAAGTTCGTTGGACTGCACAACAGAAATCGTGGAGCCGCCATCGATCCGAACGATGAATTCCGTCAGCTGGCTGCTGCCATCGGCGACGCCCGTCGCAGCGCCGCTCGCATCGGCAAGCAGCGCGACGCGCCATGGATCGCGATCGCTGCGCACCGCCACGGCGCGCAGCGACAGAATGGTGCCCTCACTGGCAGGTACGGGACGTGCGGTTGCCGCGGCGGGAGTGGCAGTCTGCGTGACAGCCTGTGCGCATCCGGCGATGCCAAGCAGGGCAAGCAGACCAACCCATCCGACGGGTGTCATCTTCTGTCCTCCCCTTGGTCATCAGCCGCAGCACGAGCTTAGCTGCTCACATCGAGGAGCATTGCGACATTCCGCCACCGATGCGGTTGCCGCGCCGGTCGATCACCTGGACGAGATGATCTTGCAGAGAACAGCGATCTGCGTTAAGGGCTTAGGGGCGAATCCTGATTAGTTACCTGAGCGACGGCCATCCGGCCGCCGTGCCCTCCGGCCATTGCGGCCGCGCCACGACGACGGAGGTTTGCCTCGGATGACGCGTCCAGACCGTTCCGAATACCAGCTTATTGTGCATCCCTCGCTGCTGCGCGGTGTCGGCTGCGCAGCTTTGCTCGCACTGCTCGCGGCCTGTGCCGGCCATGCGCCGCAGCATAGCGCGACCCAGGAGGCGGCGCGCTATGCCGCCCACGCACGCGGCAACTACACGCCGCCGGGTCCGCCCGAGGATCCGTGGGGTCCTTATATCCGCGAGTCCAGCAAACGGTTTGACGTGCCGGAGATCTGGGTCCGCTCGGTTATGCACGTCGAGTCGGGTGGCAACGAGTATCAGAATGGCCAGCTGATCACATCCAGCGCCGGCGCCATGGGGCTGATGCAGGTCATGCCGGAAACCTACGACGAGCTGCGCATACGCTACAATCTGGGCGATGATCCGTTCGATCCGCACGAAAACATCCTGGCTGGCACTGCATATCTGCGCGAGATGTACGACATCTACGGCTCGCCTGGCTTCCTTGCCGCCTACAACGCCGGGCCTCGGCGATTAGATGACTATCTGAGCAACAACCGGGCGCTGCCTGATGAAACGCGGCGTTATGTGGCGATGATCGGGCCGAACATTGTCGGCGTCTATCCGACGAACCGTTCGTCGGCTGAGGACTATGCGATGAACGCGCTGCCGATCGATATCCCGCCCGGGACGCGCTACGGCCGCGCGGTCCAGTTGGCGAACAACCGCGGCAATGGCGGGCGGGTGCCGATGCGCGGGCCGATCCAGGTGGCGCAGTTGCCAGAACCGCCGCGGCCGATGTCTCAGCAGGCGTCGCAACAATATGCCCTGGTCGTTCCCCCACCGCCCCCGCCCACTACGGGTCGCGGCAGCTTCCGACTGATCCCGCAGGCGGTGGCGGAACCGGTGCCGATGCACCACAGCGGTTCACTCACCGGCCAATGGGCGATCCAGGTTGGCGCCTACTCGACCGAGGGGATGGCACATGCCGCGGTTGGCACCGCGCGCGAGCGGGCATGGGCGGAACTGGCGGTCGCGCATCCCTCCGTCGCCGGGGTGCGCCAATCGCGCGGCGTGTTGTATCGGGCAAGGCTCACCGGCCTGTCGCGAGACGCCGCGGTGCAGGCCTGCGAGCGACTCGCGCATGGCCGTGCGAGTTGCCTGGTCCTGTCGCCAAACGCGCAGTCCTAGCGCCACGGCGAGGCGACCAGTCCGCTAGAGGCGGCATGCGCACCGGTGAAGCTGCCGCTGACGAGACGTCGATTCCGTCATGGGCGGGCCTGTCCCGGCCATCCGTCGTGGCAGGGAGCAGCGCCCGATGGCCGGGAGACGCTCGGCCACGACAGTGTAAGAGCAGCAGCGAGGGTCAACAGAAACGGCGCTTGGTATCCCTGGTCAGCGGACACTGCCCCACGACAGAATTGCCGATCAGCCTGCGATCCGGGCTTGGCGCGCACAAGATCGCAGGGTCTTTGGGGGAGGCCCCGGCGCAGGTCGGGCTCAATCCGCGGCTATATGCGCGTTGCTATCCGCATGAATTGTCTGGCGGTCAGCGCCAGTGGGTGAACATCGCGCGTGTGCTGGCGCTGGAGCCGTGCATGGTGATCCTGGAC
>CAWABH010000035.1:0-266177 GCA_963780095.1 uncultured Alphaproteobacteria bacterium | reverse complement strand
GCGACGATGCGCATTTGGGCTTTCTCCCGGGTGGTCGGGCGGGTCAGGGCGCGGGGGTGGCGCGGTTCGTCGGCTTTCGCAGCGCGTGCTCCAATGAGTCGATGTCATCGACAACGACGTCCCAGATACGGCGTGTATTGGTGCGAAAATATTCGTGGACGATCCTGTCGCGAGTTCCAGCGATAGCCCGCCACGGAATTTCCGGATGTGCTGCCTTGAACGCGGCGCTGATGTTCTTCGCGGCCCTCCAATGATGGCAATGGAATAGAGAACGGATCTCACGATCACCGGCTTTGCGGAGAACTCGGCGAGGTCCAAGCCGGCCGTATCGGCACGGATGTCGGCTACGGCCGAGACAATGTCCTCAACCCATTCCTCGTCAGCGCGCGCCATCAGAAGATGGCCACCCTCTCACGCTCGAAAGCCGCTCGCACTTGTGGGCGGAAGCTGTCGACCTCGCCCAGGTCGACCCGGCGCCGCAGAGCGTCTTCCAGAAAGAGGCGGGTCTCTTCCATGCGGATCAAGGAAAATGAGCGATCGGCCTCGATCTCCACGGCGACGTCCACGTCGCTGTCGGGGCGGTCGTCACCCCGGGCAACCGAGCCGAACACCGCGAGATGACGCACGCCGCGGCGGCGGAGTTCCGGCTCCTCCGCCGCAAGTCGCTGTCGCACAGCATCAAGAGTGTTCGTCGCCACGATGTTTGTCCTGGGGTTCCAAGCGCCTGTGAAGGATAGGGGCGCCGACCGAAGCTGCCAGAGGGCGCCATGCAGATCGCGATTGCAGCAAAACATACTGCGATGCCGGCAAGGAGGAACAAAAGATTGACGAAGCGAGAACGAGAATCTTACTCTGCTGTCGCCGAGTACCAGCTCGGCGTGGCACATGTGCGCGCAATCAGGCCCCGACAAATGCTTCATCTTCAGCCCCTCATTTCCCTAATCTGGGCAGCCTTGGAATGCAGCATCTACCTTGACCCAGATGCACCGGGCTTAACATACGCAGAACTAATCGAAGTCGGATCGCGGCTTGGGCACCAGGAAGGAGAAATAGGCGATGCTCTTGGGTCGCCCTTAGCCCACGTCGAATTCCGATGCGGGCATTGCCTCCCGAACAGCCAGATGATGGTTCTCTATTACCATTTTCACCAAACAGAGGATCCGGATTGTCGACCTATCAGTGCACTCAACTTCCTCCATGACCAAATAACCGAGCTTTCGAAGGCGGTAGGTGGTCGAAACGCCAAAATCGAACGATCCGTTATCGCCGAACGGGCATGCAACGGGGATCCCCCGGATTGATATTGAAGCAGCGATTACGCTTGCCGTTCTGTGCGACATAATGATCGAGCAGCACGGCGTGGTGCGCTTCGCGCCGGGGAGGGAAGGCTATCCCTCTCCAGAGCAACAGCGTAACCAAATACGAAGTCCGATTGGCCAATCGATAGCACGAAAGCCTAACCGCGCGCGGGTCTATCCTATTGTCAAGGACGTACTAGCGCGCAGGTCCGACGGCCGGCCCCAGCACTCGGAACCGTTTGCAGCATTCGCAAATCAGCTTGATTCGCTCGGATATGGCCAGTTCCGAGTATGGTGGACGCTGACGGTAGCCGAATTGCAATCCGCCAGCAGTGAAAACAGACCGCTGTCTGTGTGCGCGTTTGCCGCAGCCCTGCTTGAGGGTGCGTTGACATTTGTGGTGAAGCATGCCCGCAAGCTCGATCTCGGAGTATTCCGATCATCCGATTTTGACAGAGAACCTCGCACCTGGACCATCAATGCTCTCGTCGCGAGTGCCGCTTCGGGCGGTCCATCGGCAATTCTGGATGCAACGCTAACGGCACGCGCAGAGAGCCTATGCCGGACGCGCCAACGCATCCACGCAGGCCGCGTGCTCTCGGACTATCCTACTGGCGTTCCTGATCTCAGGCCAGAGGAGGCCCGAGACGCGAGGGCGACTGCTGAATTGGTAGTGCGGCGGATTCTCGACTGGCTGATGACTTACCCGCCTAGTGCGTGATTGCTTCGATATCGTTGCGGACCGTCCACAAAATCCTCTGGCGGCATCCCGGACAGTGCAAATACACCTCAGTGTCGGGCAAGCTGATGATTGCGGTATCGCCGATCAGGGAGCAGCCACCCGATCGGTAGCGAGCTCCAGGCCCTCATAGAAGACGGAAAACGGCAACGACAATCCAAACTTCGGGATCTCCACAGAAGCATCCACGCCCCCGAGAAGAACAGGGCTCCGGATGCCAAGCCGTCCGTCCTCGTCACGCGTGTAAACCATGCCCTGCTTCTCGTCCCGGCTGATGAGGACATAGGTGCGAATAGTCGGCGTCGCATCGTAGTCGCACAGCTTCAGACTTTGGTCGATCCATCCCGTGCTTTTGTACAAGACCTCGAAGACCGCCACCGGCTCCTGTGCATGCAGCGCACCTGCCACGCGCGGACCGCAGTCAATCAGCGCGTCCGGATAACGGGCGTTTCTCGGGTCAAGCCCGAGGACATGCGCGCCCGCTCTCACCTTGAGGTCCGGGCCGTGCACCCGGCAGGGCCTGCCTCGCACCTGCGCATGAAGCGCGGCGCGCAAATTGTTGCCGATGGTATCGTGTTTCGCCGTCCGTCCGTCCATGGCGTGGACCTGGCCGTCCACAAGCTCGTAGCGGATGGGCTGACGAAACTCCCAATCCAGATAGGCTTCCCAGGTCCAGATCGATTGCCGTTTTGTTTCCGACATCCAGTCCTCCTGGGTGGTATCCTGGCACCAAGCCCGCATGCGCAGCACACGCTCAGAAGGGCTTAAGGACAATGTCCAAAGCATCCTGGATCCTGTGCTTCGCCTCATCATCGTCGGCGAAAGATGCGACAAGCTCGCCCAGCCGATGGACGCCGAGCGTGGCGAGGTCGAATGGATTGAGAACGTAGCCCTGCCTCCGCACCACAAGCCTTGGCGCCACGCGTGCATGCTCGCCGCCGAGTTGAGTTATGGCATCCGGCCGCACGAGGGGCGCTACGATCCGGGTCGGCATCCGCGCAAAATCGTCCGACTGGAGCACGATGACGAAGGGGCGCACCGCATTCCGCGAGGGAGTCCGGTGGACGCTGAACTGCGCTGCCGCAATCACAGGCTTTGCATTTCCTCCGACAGGCTCCCGTGCGTCTCATAGAGAGCGGAAAAAGCGTCGATCGCTCGCGCGGTCCGCCGCTTTTCGGCTTCCGCCGCGGCATCGCGCCTCTCCAGGTCCGCGGCCAGCAGTTCCTCGACATGAGCGGAGAGGTTGCCGACCTCGGACTTGCAGCGCTCGACCAGATCGGAATTCAGGTTCAGGTTCACGGGGCGTCTCGGCGCGGAATGGTCAAAGCCCACAGCCACCTCCTTCTGCGCAAGCCTGCGCAAAGTAGGCCGGCAGGCGTTTCTCGCAAGAGCGCCTTGGTCCACGGAAACTCTACTGGCCCCTTCCGTTCAATGGCTTGCCTGCTCCCCGGCCCAGGCACCAAACTGTCCGCTGACACAGGGATGCGCGGCGAGACAACGACGCATCCACATGCAGGAGCAAGTTCATGGACCTCAGGGGGGCGGTTGCGCTGGTGACCGGCGGCAACGGCGGGCTCGGGCAGCGCATCTGCCACGCGCTGGCGCAACAGGGTGCGCACATCGCTGTCATGTATGCCCAGAGCCACGACCAGGCCGAGGGCGTCGCCCGCGCGCTGACAACCAGCTATCAGATCAACGCCGCGGCGTTCGCCTGCGACATCACCGATGAAGCGGCCGTGGAGCGGCTGATCGGCGACGTGACCAGGCGCCTCGGCCGCATCGACATCCTCGTCAACGACGCGGCCTACAACAAGGCAATTCCATTTACCGACCTCGACAATCTCACGCAGGAGGTGTGGGACAAGATCATGGCCGTCAATCTGACGGGGCCGATGCGCCTGACGAAGGCGGTGGCGCCCGTCATGAAGGCCCAGGGGCGCGGCCGCATCGTCAACATCGCGTCCGTGGCGGGGCTTGGGCCAACGGGCTCTTCCATCGCCTATGCGGTGTCGAAGGCGGGCCTCATCCACCTCACGCGCTGCATGGCGGTGGCGCTGGCGCCCGAGACGCTCGTCAACTGCGTCGCGCCTGGACTGCTGGAGGGCACGCGCGCGACAGCCAATCTGCTGCCGGATATGGTCACGCGCAACGCGGCCGGTTCGCTGCTGAAGAAGGCCGCCGACAAGGACGACTGCGCCGACATGGTGGTGACCATGTGCCGCACCGAGACCATGACCGGCCAGACGATTGTCATCGACTCCGGGCGCTACTTTCACTGAGACACGATGCCGACAATGAAAGTCCTTCTGACCGGTGGCGCGGGGGATCTCGGCCAGACCCTGGTACCGCGTTTGATCAATAAAGGTGATACACCTGTTATTCTGGATATTCGTGCGCCACAGGATTTGAAGCAGGTGGGGATGTTCATCCATGGGTCCGTCCTGGATCGGTCAAGGTTGCAGGAATATCTTTGCGGCTGCGATTGCATCGTCCACATTGCCGCCTGGCACGGCATCCACGAAGATCGTGGCGAGAGAGATGCCTACGATTTTTTTGACCTGAATGTGCGCGGCACGTTCGAGGTTTTTGAAGCGGCGGCTTCGCTCGGGATCGACAAGATCATATACATTTCTACGACCAGCGTTCACAGGCCAGACACACTGTACGGGCGCAGCAAGATCCTGGCCGAGCGTATTGCCGAAGATTATGTGAAGTACCGCAATATGAACGTGATCACCCTCCGCCCGCGAGGGTTCATTCCATATTGGAACCGCGACGTGTACACGAAATACAGTGACTGGGCGCAATGGTTCTGGAGGGGCGCTGTGCACATTGATGATGTCGCCTCAGCGGTTATGCTGGGCCTGGATCTCATTTGCCGGCGACAAACCAGACAGCATCTCGTCCTTACACTTGATAGTGCATACGAATATACGGATGCCGATCTGGATCAGTGGGATGCCGATGGCGCGGGTTCTACATTCAGAAAACACTATCCGGACTATTACGACCTTGCGCTATCGTACGGACTCGATCCGGCCGTCAAGCCAAACAGACTGGATATTTCCGAGACGGTTCGTTGGTTGGGCTACAAACCATCGTACAGTTTGGCGTGCCTGCTATCGGAACTTGCGACTTACGGCGAGAGGGGACCACCGCGTTTTGGTCATTGAAGATGAGTGTCGAGGGCGGACCGGGCAGGGCTCGGTGTCATTTCAGTATGCGGCGTCAAGCAACCGTATCGCGTCCTCGATCTGATCCTCCGGCGAGCGCTCGCCCGCATTGGCGTTGAAGTTCTTGACCGTTTCGCTGGCGATGGTCCGCAGGTCCTCCCGCGGGATATCAAGCTGGCGCAGCCGCGTCGGTACCCCGACGCGCGCATAGAGCGCCTCGAGCTTGTCGGCCACGGCGAGTGCGGCCTGTGGTCCATGCATCCCCTCGCGCCAGACGTCCAGCGCCTCCGCGACCTGCTGTGCCGATCGCGCATCGACCGGTACGGAGAGCCTGATTTTCGCGGCATGGACGACCGAGGTCGACTCACCCTGCCCGACATGCGGATAGCGCACATGGAGCGCCGTCGAGACCGCGTAGTTGCCAGAGAACGCACCGCCCCGAAACCGGCGGGACCCGTCGTCCTCGGCGCGGTTCATCAGGAAGGCCGCGATGCAGAGATCGATGCGCAGAGACGGATTGTCGGGCTCGTCGACCAAGCGTGGATAGGCGCGATGAGCCAAGCTGAACGCATGGTTCCGGTCGCCCTCCGCCAACGGATTGATCTCGATTTGCGCCATCGCGCCGACAAGGCCGGCGAACACCGTTGTCGCCGTGGAGCGGATCAGATCGGGCGGCGCGCTGAGCAATGCGTCCTCATCGAGGACTATGGCCTGGGGGCGCGTCTTGGGATCGAAATACTCCATTCGGTGGTCCAGGTCGGGGTTCTTCAGGCCTGTGCCGGCGCGGTTCACGGCGCTGTTCGGCGTGGTCGGAATGTTGATGATCGGCGGTTTCGGCGCGAGGAGCCGAGGGCTGTAGGCGGGCTTGCCTTCCGGATACTGGGTCATGATCAGGAACGGGTCGCCCGGTTCCGCCATGAAGATTGCCACCGCGCGTGTTGCAACGATGACGCTGCCGCCACCGACCGCGATCAGCAGATCGGCCGCGGCCTCGTTTGCCGCTTCCTTGGCCGCGAGCACCGAGGCGTAGGTCGAATCCTTCTCGATGCCGTCATAGACGCCGGCATATCGGTTGCCGAGGGTCGCTTCGATGCGCCGGACGGTGTCGGTCCTCCGGTTGACGGATGGGGAACAGACCACGAAGGCCCGCTTCGCGCCCGCTCGATCCACGGCATCCTTCAGGACTTGCTCGATGACGCGCCGGCCGCAGTGAAGACGCCACGAATAGCCCGCCGCGCGGAATGTGTTTTCGATCATCCTGTGCCCGTCCGTTATGGTGCCTGCGATCATGGCTCAGAAGCGTGGCGATCTGACCATTCGTGGTTCGCGGATCGATCAAGACACAGTCACAACCCACCCACATCAGAAGTCTCCCGAAACTCGTCCTACCAAGGTGCAATCGGAACCGGCTCATGATGCCGCGACGGCTGTACTACTTTCATATAGGCCCGTCGCAGAACCGGTCGAAGCTGATAGGCGCCCCGCACATGCTGACTAATTCCGAAAAGCGAAGAATGCGTCCGATGGATATCATCGACGATCGCTGAGCATTTGCTTCATGGGAGCCCGCCCATCGCCAAGGTTATCGTATCAATACACAGCGGAATTACGTGGCAATGGGCACAATGGTGTCCTGTCTGTTGTTTTTGTTTAACGAACGCACTGCGGGCGTTGACCCAGTAGCCAGTAATGGCGCACAAGCGCTGATTGCAACGGAGAATGAAACGCGATCCGATCTGATCACGCGAGGAAAGGGCCGAGATATGCGGTCTGCTTGCGACCCCGTCCACGCCGAGCAAGTCCGCTCCTCATACGCGCACTTGCCGCTCACGTTATCTATCTCGGTCCTGAACAGTATCATCCTCGGATTTGTTCTGGCTCCGGTAGCCTCAGAATCGGGGATTCTTATCTGGATCGGCTTGGTGATCGGATTGTCCGCCCTTCGCACAGTATTGTGGTACGCGCATCGCCGTGCAGATGTCGATCTCCGGGATAACCCATGGTGGGCCCGGCTTGGGATTTCCGGGGTTCTCGCGTCGGGAATTCTGTGGGGCTGCGTCACTTTTGTATTTTCTCCACTTGACGAATCCCACCTGCTGTTCATTGCCCTAGTGATCAGCGGCATGTGCGCGGGTGCCGCCACTGTTCACGCCGCCCACTTCCCTTCGGTCGTCGCATTCATAATCCCTGCAATTGCTCCACTCGCGGCGAATTTCTTCATACAAGGCAATCGGCTACACATAGTAGCGGGCTTCATGGCATGCATTTTTGGGATATCCTTGTGCATTGCGAGCCTTATATTTCGGCAATGGTTCCGCGACACTACGTCGGCACGACTTGCCCTCGCACATCAGGCATCAGAGACCAACGATGCCAATACGCGACTGGCAGCTGAAATTGCGAGCCACCACGCCACGGCCGCAAAGCTCCAGCACGTGCAAAAGATGGAGGCCGTAGGCAATCTAGCTGCCGGCATTGCCCACGATTTTAACAACCTTCTGATGGCCATTCGTGGCTCGGCTGATCTAATTTTGACGCACCGTGGTTCGGCGGCGACGCGCCTTTCCCCCATTACGACGATTATGCAGTCGGTGGAAAAGGGCGCTACCTTAACACGGCAGTTGCTGGCATTCGCCCGCAGGCAGACTTTAATCCCCCAGGCTGTGGACATAAATGAGGTCGTGCGGGGTATCGAGGAATTGCTGATAACCACGCTCGGTGGCTACGCCCGCCTTGAGTTCCGGCTTGATCCTGCTCCTACGCCAGCATTTGTGGATACGGTCGAGTTGGAGCATGCAATCATAAATCTTGTGATCAACGCCCGAGACGCTTTACCGAACGTCGGGCTGATAACGATAGAAACAGCCACCGTAGACCCCAATGCGGTCGATACCATGGCAGAGAATCTGACAGGCGGCCTTGTGATGATTTCGGTTTCGGATACCGGCACTGGGATGTCTGAGAGTATCCGCCTACGGGCCTTTGATCCGTTCTTTACAACGAAGGAATTCGGAAAGGGCTCTGGCCTTGGCCTCAGCCAAGTCTATGGGTTCGCTAAACAATCTGGCGGTGATGCTCGTATCGAATCCCGGCTTGGCAAAGGCACGACAGTTAGCATCTACTTGCCGAAAGTTTCGATACAGGCTGTCGCACAAGACCCGACTGGCAGATCGTTCTCAGGGCGGGCACTGGTAACATCTATATACAGTGCGTCGCATGAGAAGCGTCGAATACTTTTGGTCGATGACGACAAGCTGGTACTGGAAACAGTCGCGGGGGTTCTAAGGAGTGCCGGTTACACGGTGGTACCTTTCGCAACGGCTTTGCAGGCCCTTGATGATGTAAACGGGCCGTATCCGATTGACTTGATCATCGTCGATTTCGCGATGCCCGACATGCGGGGCGATCAGTTTGCCGCAAAAGCGCGGCTGCACCGTTCCGCCGTTCCAATCCTCTTCATCTCAGGCTACGCAGACCAGGCCCCCCTGCAATCGGAGCCATTTGTGCTAAGAAAGCCCTTCAGCGCAGCAGCAATGATCGCGTTGACTGAGCAAGCTATGCATATCGCAGCATAGCAATCGCCTCTATCGCGATGAGGAGGCATTTTCCATCGTTCTAGCGTTGTGATAAGCGTCTCGCAAGACGATTTGTCGGACGCTTGCCGGACCGGGCGGGATGGTCGTGTGGACTACGATTATCGGGTAGCTGATGATGTGGGCGGCCTCCGAGCTTATAGTCACACGCTCATCCCCATCGGGAACGGTCTTCCCATCGTCCCCGATGAGGATCCGCCGGACGGTCGCCGCAGCGCGAGCGGATGCTGGTTCCAGCGGGTAGCGAATAGCGCGTCAATCCGAACCACCGTCGCCGGATCCTCCCCATTGATTCGCCCAGCGGTCGTCACAAGGTGCGCTTGGGGTGTGGCTCTCAGCTTGCGCCAACCGGCAGAACCGACCCCCACGCGAAGTCACACAACGAGAGCATAAGGCCGACAGGGCGATGAAATTGGCGACTCCCGCGGGAAAACAGCCTGCAGATATGAGGCTGCAAGATCTTCTTGCAGCAAAGACCAAACGGCCCGCTTCCTCGGTCACTTTGATATGTGTCAACAAACTCGGAACAGGATAAGAATCGTCCGGCCACGTCATTTATTCGACGTCCATCCTGGGGAAGTTTGGACCGGAGGCGAACTATGGTTAGGCTCCTGATCCGCTGGCGACCGAGGAGAGCGGGCTTGGCCACTCCGGGGGGAGCATGACCACCAAACCGAATGCCCACGCGCCATGCACGGCACCGGATGGCGATGGCGTCCCAGGCGATATGTCCGAACGCGTTATCCGCGCGGCCAATGTCGCATATTATGAGTGGCTACCTGCCAGCGATGAGCTTCATGTCTCACCGGCGCTGCTTGATCTGTTCGGCTACGGTCCCGGACCATGGACGCAGAAGCAGTCCTGGGAGGCCATACACGAGGAGGACCGAGCCAGCTACCGCGCCGCGCGGATCGCCTACCTCAAGGGCGATGCGGACCGCGCGGCGTTCACCTGCCGCGCCAGAACGGCCAGCGGCAACTATCGTTGGCTGCGCGATCAGACCAGCGTCGAGCGCGACGCCGCCGGGCGTGTCACGCGACTGGTCGGCGTCGTGTCCGACATCACCGAGGCGCGGCAGCGCGAGATCGATCTTCAGGCAGCCAACCAGGCGCTCGTCGCCCGCCAGGCGGCCAGCATCGAGGTGCTGAAGGCGATCTCCGCCTCGCCCGACGATCCCCAGCCGGTGTTCGAGCTGATTGCCCGGCGCGGCCGCGAATTGTGCAATGCGGCGCAGGCGAGCGTGACCGAATATGACGGCGTATTGCTGCATATGCGGGCGCGGGACGGCTACGATCTGACGACTGCCCAACTTGGCGACCTGAGCTGGCCCCAGGCACCCAACCCCGACACTGTACACGGGCGTGTGGCGCTGAGCGGCGCGATGGTCCATGTCCGCGACCTCGCCGATGACGGCAGCCACGCCGGAGGCTCGCATCACGTGATGATGCGCCGCAGGCTCGGCTCGAGGTCTCTGCTTGGCGTGCCGTTGCTCCGCGATGGGCGGGTGGTCGGCACAATTGCGTTCGGCCGCGCCGAAACGGGTGGATTCGACGCCGCGGAGATCGCGCTTGTCGAGGCATTTGCCGAGCAGGCGGTGATCGCCATCGCCAGTGCCACCACGCTGGGTGAATTGCGCGCGCGCACCGAGGAGCTGGCCCGACGCAACAGCGAATACGGCGAGCGCATCGAACAGCAGTCCGCGACGATTGACGTGCTGAAGGTGATGTCAGCCTCGCCTGGCGATACGCGGCCGGTGTTCGAACTGATCGTGGAACGCGCGCGCGCATTTTGTGAGGCCGATCACGCCATGGTGGCGCTGCTCGACGGCGAGATGCTGCACCTTCAGGCGCACACCGGCATGACTGCTTCGGACGCGAGGGACTATGAGGCCCGGTTCCCGCGGCCGCTCGGTCCGTCAACCATGTTTGGCCGGGCGATCCTGGCACGCGACGCCGTACAGACGCCGGACGTGTCGGCAGACCCCGAGCACTTTTCCGGTGTGGGCGGCGCCCGCGCCGTCGCGCACTCGATCATTTCGGTGCCGCTGATGCGCGCGGGCACACCGATCGGCGCTATCGCCATCGGGCGAGGCATACAGGGCGAATTCTCGGCGACACAGGTGGAACTGTTGCGGACTTTCGCCGAACAGGCGGTGATCGCCGTCGGAAGTGCCGAGACATATCGCGAATTGCAGGCACGAACCGCCGAGCTTGCCAAGCGCAACAGCGAATATGGCAAGCGGATCGAACAGCAGTCCGCGACCATCGACGTGCTGAAGGTGATGTCGGGATCGCCGGGCGATGCACAGCCGGTGTTCGAGCTGATCGCCCGCAGGGCGCTTGAATTCTGCGGTGCAACCGGGGCAAGACTAATTGAATTCGATGGCCAGCTCCAGCATCTGCGCGCGTTAGTCCGTGCCGACGAGCTCGAGACAGAAGCTGACAAAGCCCTCCGCCAAATGTATCCGACGCCTCCAGATCACGACTCGGTCACCGGCCGCGTCATCCTCCAACGCGCTATCGTGCATACCCGGGATGAAGCCGAGACGCCAAGCGGCTTGCGCGGGCGCTACGCAGGCTCGGTTGTGGGCGTCCCGCTGCTGCGCGACGACCGCGTGGCCGGCGCCATCGTGCTGTCTCGGTCGCAAACGGGCGGTTTCAACGAAACCCAGATTGAATTGCTGCAGACCTTTGCCGAGCAGGCGGTGATCGCGATCGGGAGTGCCGAGACGTATCGCGAATTGCAGGCGCGGACCGCCGCGCTGGCCCGGCGCAACAGCGAATACGGCGAGCGCATCGAGCAGCAGGCCGCGACCATCGACGTGCTGAAGGTAATGTCGGCCTCGCCTGGCGATACGCGGCCGGTCTTCGAACTGATTGTGGCACGGGCGCGCACGCTCTGTGGGGCCGATTACGCTAGGATGGCGCTGCTAGATGGCGACATGCTGCACCTGCAGGCCCACACTGGCATGACGGACGCGGCACGCGCCAGCGACTACGAGGCACTATTCCCGCGACCGGTCAGCTCGTCAAACTTGTTTGGCCGGGCGATCCTCGCACGAGAAGCTGTGCAGACACCGGACGTGTGGGCGGACGCCGAGCATCATGTCGCACGCGCAGAAGGCTCAGCAACAGCAACAGGTGCTCGATCGATCGTCGCGGTGCCGCTGCTGCGCGTGGGGATGCCGATCGGCGCGATCCAGCTCGGCCGAAGGAATCCCGGCGAATTCTCCGCGACACAGGTGGAACTGTTGCAGACCTTCGCCGAACAGGCCGTGATTGCTATCGGCAGCGCCGAGACCTACCGCGAATTGCAGGCACGCACCGCGGCGCTGGCCGAGCGCAACAGCGAATACGGCGAGCGCATCGAACAGCAGTCCGCGACCATCGACGTCCTGAAGGCGATGTCGGCCTCGCCCGGCGATACCCAGCCCGTGTTTGACCTAATCACCCGCCGCGCACGTGAACTATGCAACGGCGTTGTCGTGGGGTTGACGGAATACGACGGTGAGCAGATCCATGTACGCTCGACGTCCGCCATCATCGATCCGGCCGCGCACGCAGCGTTTCTGGCACAATTTCCCATGCGGCCAACGAGCGCTTCCATTGCATGCCGGGCCATTCTCGAAAAACGGATCATCCACATCCGCGACGCGGATGCCGAGCCCGGGTTGTTCCAGGCCATACGCGACAACGGTACCAAGTCGATACTGGCACTGCCGCTGCTGCGCGACGGCGCGGTTATCGGTTCGATCGCGCTCAATGCCATGGAACCTGGCGGCTTCTCTGACAGCCAGGTCGCGCTGTTGCAGACATTCGCCGAGCAAGCTGTGATCGCGATCGGCAGCGCCGAGACGTACCGTGAATTGCAGGCGCGCACCGCCGCGCTGGCGGAGCGCAACAGCGAATACGGTGAGCGGATCGAACACCAATCCGCAACCATCGATGTACTGAAGGAAATGTCAGCCTCGCCGGGCGACGCGCAGCCGGTCTTGCAACTGATTGCTCGCCGTGCGCGCGAATTATGCGATGCAGAAACCACGGGGATCTTTTCGTTCGATGGTGAGATGATTTCCCTACGCTGTATCAATTCCGTCGATATGCATAGCCTCGAACCGTATATCAGTACCTTCCCCCGCGCTCCGGCACGTGACTACACCATCGGGCGCGCCGTCCTGGATCGACAGGCGGTTGAAATCGATGATGCTGACGCCGATCTGAACCTTGCGCCCGTTGTGCACGCCCACCGCAATCGGTCCATCATCACGCTGCCTTTTTTGGTGGATGACGGCGTGGTGGGCGGCATCTCGATTGCGGTTCGCAAGCCAGGCGGTCTCACGGAGTCGCAAAAAGCACTTGCGCGAACACTGGCGGAGCAGGCTTCCCTCGCGATTGGGGCCGCCGCGGTTCACCGTCAGTTGCAGGAGCGCACCGCCGCACTGGCCGAGCGCAACAGCGAATACGGCGAGCGGATCGAACACCAGTCCGCCACCATCGACGTGCTGAAGGCAATGTCGGCCTCGCCGGATGACACCCAGCCGATATTCGACCTGATTACCCGCCGCGCACAGCAACTGTGCAATGGCGCCTCTGTCGGGTTGTTCGAATTCGATGGCAAGCTGGTCTATGCACGCGCGTCGTCGGGAGGAGATCAAGCTGCGATCGCGGCCTTCCAGGGAATGTTTCCCATGGCGCCGACCCGTGGGTCTCTGGCGTGCAGGGCCATCCTGGACAGGCAGATCGTGCATATCCCGGACATGAACGCCGAACCTGGATTACTGCCTGCCGTGCGAAATCTGGGTGCGAAATCAACCCTGTCGCTGCCTCTGCTGCGCGACGGCAGGGCCATCGGCGCAATGTCGCTTAACTCGAGCGACGTCGGTGGCTTCTCCGATAACCAGATCGAACTGCTGAAAACCTTTGCCGAACAGGCCGTCATTGCCGTTGGCAGTGCCGAGACCTTCAGGGAATTGCGGGAACGCACAGCCGCCCTCAGCCGCTCGGTTGCCGAATTGCAGGCGCTGGAGGAAGTGCTGCGCGCGGTCAATTCCTCGCTCGATCTAGAGACCGTCCTTGCCACGATCATCAGCCGCGCGGTTCAGCTCTCGCAGGCCGATGAAGGCACGATCTACGAGTTCGACGAAACCGAGGAAGTCTTCGTGCCCAAGGCCGCCTTCGGCATGACCGCGGAGCGGGTGGAGTGGCTGCGCGAACGGAGAGTCAGGCTGGGCGAAACACATCTCGGCCGCAGCGCTGTCCTGCGCGCACCAGTGCATATCGACGACGTCCAGGAGGATCCGACGATCGCAGACGCCGGCGGATTGCTGCGGGGCATCCATGCCGTACTCGCCGTCCCCTTGTTGCGCCAGGACAAGGTCGTCGGCGGGCTGGTCATCCGGCGGCGTATTGCGGGCGGCTTCGCGCCGACCATACCCACATTGCTGCAAACCTTCGCCGGACAGTCCGTGCTCGCCATCGAGAACGCGCGGCTGTTCCAGGACGCACGCCGCGCGCGCACCGTTGCCGAGGCCGCACTGGTAGATCTGCGCCGTGCTCAGGATCGGCTGGTGCAGTCGGAGAAGATGGCCTCGCTGGGCCAGCTCACCGCGGGCATCGCGCACGAGATCAAGAACCCGCTCAATTTCGTCAACAATTTTGCCGACCTTTCCGTCGATCTTCTCGATGAACTGCACGACGCAGTGGCGCCGAACAAACTCACCATCGCCGACGATCTGCGTGCCGAAATCGACGATCTGACCGCGACCCTGAAGGCCAATCTTGAGAGGATTACCCAGCACGGCCGCCGCGCCGACAGCATCGTCAAGAATATGCTGTTGCATTCCCGCGCAGGTCCCAGCGAATACCGCGCGATCGATCTGAACTCGACCGTCGAGGAGGCGCTGAACCTCGCCTATCACGGTGCGCGGGCGGAAACGCCGGGGTTCAACATCGCGCTGGAAAAGGACCTCGATCCGGCAGCGGGCTCGGTCGATCTGTACCCGCAGGAATTCATCCGCGTGATGTTGAACCTGATCGGCAACGGCTTCTACGCGGCGCGCAACCGTGCCGACCAGTCCGCGGACAACGGCTTCGAGCCGACATTGCGGCTGACCACACGCGATCTGGGCGAGCAGGTGGAAATCCGTGTGCGCGACAACGGCACGGGGATCAGCGACGCGGTGCGCGACAAGATCTTCGAGCCGTTCTTCACGACCAAACCGGCCGGCGAGGGAACCGGACTCGGCCTGTCGCTCAGCTACGATATCGTCGTCAAACAGCACGGTGGACAATTGAACGTGGACAGCCAGACCGATGAATTCACTGAATTTGTCATTACTCTGCCGCGCAGGATGCCGGCAAGCGATGGAGGCCGGGCATGACGGTCAGGGTTTTGGTGGTCGACGACGAGCCGGACGTGGAAGTGCTGTTTCGCCAGCAGTTCAGGCGCGAGATTCGCCAGGGACTTTACACCCTCGACTTTGCCTTGTCCGGCGATGCCGCGCTGCATAAGCTTGACGGCCGCGTCGGCGAGGAAATCATTCTGCTGGTGTCGGACATCAACATGCCAGGCATGAGCGGGCTCGATCTTCTGCCTGAGGTGAAGGCTCGGCGACCGGAGCTGCCGGTATTCATGATTTCGGCCTATGGCGATGCCGACCGGGTGGCGATGGCGCTTGCCCGCGGGGCGAGCAAGTTCCTGACCAAGCCGGTGGATTTCCCCCAACTGAAGCAGGATGTCACGGCGGTGATCGCGGAGGCAAGGGGCAGCGGATGACGGCACGCATTCTGGTCGTCGACGACGAGCCGGATTTGGAAGTGCTGATCTCACAGCGCTTCCGCCGGCAGATCCGCGACGGATCATTCAGCTTCATCTTCGCCGAGGACGGCGTGAGCGCGCTGGCAGTGCTGGCCGCGGACCCTGCCATCGATATGGTCGTCACCGACATCAACATGCCGCGGATGGATGGGCTGACACTGCTCGTCCGGCTGCAGGAGCGCGAGGACAACATGGCCACGGTCATCGTCTCCGCCTACGGTGACATGGCCAACATCCGCACCGCGATGAACCGTGGAGCGTTCGACTTCCTGACCAAGCCGATCGATTTCGCCGACCTTGAAATGACCATCGACAAGACCCTGCGCAACCTCGCGATCACCCGCGACTACCAGCGGCGCCAGCAGGAGGCGGAACGGGCGCGGGCGCAACTGGCGCGGTATTTCTCGCCCAGCCTGGCGGACCGGCTCGCCGCGTCGACGGATGACATCGATCTCGGCGCCCAGCGGCGCGACGTCACCGCGATGTTCACGGATATCACGGGCTTCACGACGCTGGCTGAAATGCTTGCGCCGGGCATGATTGCGCCGCTACTGAACGAATACCTCGCCGGCATGACCGAGATCGTGTTCGACCACGGCGGCACTGTGGTGAAGATCATCGGCGACGCGCTGAACGTGCTGTTCGGTGCCCCTACCGACCAGCCCGATCACGCCGGGCGCGCGGTCGCCTGCGCCATGGCGCTCGACTGCTATGCCGAGGGATTTCGTGCGCGCTGGCGTGCGCGGGGGATCGCGGTCGGAGCAACGCGCATCGGAATCAACTCCGGTTCGGCGCTGGTCGGCAGTTTCGGCGGTGGCCGCTTTTTTGACTACACCGCCTATGGCGACACCATCAACATCGCGGCGCGACTCGAAGATGCCAACAAGCAGCTTGGCACGCGCATCTGCGTCAGCGGCAGCGTGGTCGAGCGCATTCCTGATTTCCGTGGCCGTCCGGTCGGCAGCGTGATCCTGCGCGGCCGCAGCGAGGCCCTGCGGGTGCATGAGCCGCTGACGGTGGACCGCCATGCCGATGCGCTGACCGCTGCCTATCTGGATGCGTTCGCCAGGGCGGAGGCATGTGATCCAACCGCCTTGTCGACCTTCGCCGCACTCCTGGGGCGCGACAGCGGCGACGGGCTCGTCAGTTTCCATCTGAAACGACTGCTCACCGGTGCTGCCGGCGTCTCGGTGGCACTCGAATGACAATGCGCGGGCGTTGCGGGATCCGATTGGGAGCGGGGCCGCACGGGGTAAGCCAATGAGTGCGATGCAGGACGAGACGGTCGCCGAGCTTCAGCGTGCGAATGCAGCGTTGCAACGACAACTCGACGAACAGCGTTCCGAACGCGACGCGGGATTGGCGCGGGAGGCCGCGCTGGTCGAGTTGCTGGACATCATCAACAGCTCACCGAGCGATCCGCAGCCGGTGTTCGAGGCGATAGTGGAGAAGGCGCATACCCTTTGTGGCGCCGCCTACGGCAGCCTGCAACTCTGGGACGGCGAGAAGTTCCACGGCGTCGCGATGCGCGGCTTCTCGGAGCCGATGGTAGAGCGGCTGAGGGTGGGCTACAGCCCGTGGCCCAATATGCCGTGCCGGCGCCTCGTTGAGGGAGAGCGCATCGCCCACTGCGCCGATCTCGCAGAGGTCGACGATCCGACAGCGCGCGTCGGCGTCGAACTTGGTGGCGTCCGCACGATTCTCTATGTCGCGCTGCGCAAGGACGACGCACTTCTTGGGCAGATCGTGGCCGCCCGCCAGGAAGTGCGGCCCTTCACTGAAAAGGAGATAGCGCTGGTCGAAAGCTTCGCCGCGCAAGCCGTGATCGCAATGGAGAACGCGCGACTGATCACCGAACAGCGCGAGGCACTGGAGCAGCAGACCGCGACCGCCGAAGTGTTGCAGATCATCAACGCCTCGCCCGGGGATCTCGCGCCGGTGTTCGATGCGGTGCTGGAAAAGGCAATGCGGCTGTGCGAAGCGGCGTTCGGTTCGCTCTACGCTGGCCCCGGCGAACACTTCCGTGCCGTGACCCATCGCGGCATTCCCGCCGCTTTCGCCGCTTTCAGAGCAACGCATCCGCCGGCGAGCCAACCGGGAAGTCCCTTTGCCCGCATGCTTGAAGCAATGCGGCCGGTTCAAAGTGTGGATATGTTGACCGAGGAGTTGTATCAGACTGGCGAAGAAAGCCTCCGAGCTCTGGTAGAGCTCGGAGGCGCACGCACTGCCCTTATCGTGCCACTCCTCAAAGACGAAGCTGTACTCGGTGTAATCGGGATCTACCGCCAGGAAGTCCGACCTTTCAGCGAGAAGCAGATCGCACTGTTGGAGAACTTCGCCGCGCAGGCGGTGATCGCGATGGAGAACGCGCGGCTGCTCGGCGAGTTGCGCCGGCGCACCGACGATCTGCAGGAACTCGCTCGAATATCAGACCGCGACCAGCGACGTACTGAAGGTCATCAGCCGGTCGACCTTTTATCTGCAACCGGTGCTCGACACGCTGGTCGAGACCGCAGCCCGACTTTGCGACGCTGAAATGGCCATGATCGGCCGTCGCCAGGGCGAGTTGTGGGGGTTTGCGGCAAGTTTTGGATTTGCCCCGGAATACCAGGCATTTGAAAAGTCGCATGAAGCTGGACCGATTGACGTGGACTCGCCAAGTGTTGGGTGGAGGACGATACGTGAAGGCCGCGTCGTGCACATTCACGACGTGACCACCGTTGCCGGCTATCCGGACGCATCGATCAGGCTGGCGAAGCAACGCACAACGCTCGGCGTGCCGTTGCTGCGCGAAGGGGAAACGATCGGTATCATTGTGGTCGCCCGCCAGCGGGTGGAGCCGTTTACCGACCGGCAGATCGAGCTTGTCGGCACATTCGCCGATCAGGCGGTTATCGCGATCGAGAACACGCGGCTGCTGACCGAGCAGCGCGAGGCGCTGGAACAGCAGACCGCGACCGCCGAGGTGCTGCAGGTCATCAATGCCGCGCCCGGCGATCTCGCGTCGGTGTTCGATGCGATGCTGGATCGCGCGATGCGGCTGTGCGGCGCCGCATTCGGCACCATGTACACCTATGACGGCGAGCGATTCCATACCACGGCAACACGCGGCGTGCCCGCAGCCTACGCCGCGTTCCGGGCAACCAACCCGCCGATGTTGCGGTCCGGCAACCCGATCACGCGGCTCCTCGAAACCAGGCGCTCCCTGCAAATTCTGGATATGACGGTCGAAGAGCTTTACCAGAGTGGCGACCCCGATATGCGCGCGATGGTCGACCTCGGCGGCACGCGCACCATCCTCACCGTGCCGCTCCTCAAAGAGGACTCCGTGCTGGGCGTCATCACCATCTACCGCCAGGAGGTGCGCGCATTCGCCGAAAAGCAGGTCGCGCTGCTGGAGAACTTCGCAGCCCAGGCGGTGATCGCCATGGAGAACGCGCGCCTGATCGCCGAGCAGCGCGAGGCGCTGGAGCAGCAGACCGCGACCGCCGAGGTGCTGCAGGTCATCAACGCCTCGCCCGGCAACCTGACCCCGGTGTTCGATGCAATTCTGGAGAAGGCGCATAGCCTCTGCGATGTCGTCCATGGCAGCCTCGAGCTCTATGACGGCGAGTATTTCCGCTCGGTCGCAGAGCGTGGATTGTCGGACAACTTCGCTCGAGTGCTGCGGCAGGGGTACCTGGCTTCCGAGTTGCCAGCGAGCCGACCGCTCATTGACGGCAGGCCTTACGCTCACATCGCCGATGCGGCGCAGATCGATCACCCGGTCTTCCGAAGCGCGGCCGAGCGTGAAGGCACCCGCACCGTGCTGTTCGTGCCACTCCGCCGAGACGATGCGCTCCTTGGGATGATTGCCTCTGCTCGCCGTGACGTGCACCCATTCTCTGAGAAAGAGATCGCACTCCTCCAGAACTTCGCCGCCCAGGCGGTAATCGCGATGGAGAACGCGCGCCTGCTGGGCGATCTGCGGCAGCGCACAAGTGATCTGCAGGAATCGCTCGAATACCAGACCGCGACCAGCGACGTGCTGAAGGTCATCAGCCGGTCGGCGTTCGACCTGAACACAGTCTTGCAGACCGTGGTCGCCAGCGCTGTCGGTCTCTGCCGGGCGGACAGGGCGAGCCTGTATCGATATCGGGACGGCAGGTGTCATTTTGAAATCGGCCACAACAACCTTCCCGAGTACGAGGAACTGGAGCGCAGTAACCCGATCGCCGCGGGCCCCGACACGCTGGTCGGTCGGACGATGCAGGAACGACGGACGGTCCAGATCATCGATGCGCTGCACGATCCTGGCTACAGGCCCAAGGACCAGGCCGCGATCGGCGATGTCCGCTCGATGCTGGGGGTGCCACTGCTGCGCGACGGTGTGCTGCTTGGGGTTTTCGGTTTGGCCCGAAGCGCGGCGGAGCCGTTCACCGACCGGCAAGTCGAGCTTGTCACCACCTTCGCCGACCAGGCGGTGATCGCAATCGAGAACGCGCGCCTGCTGGGCGAACTTCAGGAGCGCACCGACGAACTGGCGCAGCGCCAGACCGAGCTTCGCGTCACATTCGAGAACATGGGCGACGGCGTGGCCATGTTCGACGCGACGCCGCGCCTGGTGGCGTGGAACCGCAAGTTCCAGGAAATGCTGGACGTGCCCGAAGGGCTCCTCGGCGGGCACGGGACCTTCGCCGAATACATCCGCTACGTCACCGAGCGGGGCGAGTTCGGCGCAGGGATCGACCTGGAGGCACAGCTTCGCCGACTGACCGAGAACGCCGGCAAACACTATTCATACGAACGAACGCGCCCGGACGGCAGGGTGATCGAAGTCCGCAACAACCCGGTGCCGAGCGGCGGCTTCGTACTGATCTACGCCGACATCACGGATCGTAAGCGCAACGAGGCCGAAATCCGCGCCGCACGCGATGCGGCGGAAGAAGCGAGCCGCACGATCGATGCCGCCTATCGCGAGCTGAAGGCCGCCCAGGCCAATCTGATCCAGGCCGAGAAGATGGCCTCGCTGGGACAACTCACCGCCGGCATCGCGCACGAGATCAAGAACCCGCTCAACTTCGTCAACAACTTCGCCATCCTGTCGGTCGAACTGTTGAGTGAACTGAAGGAGACCGTCGCTCCGGCTCTGGCGGCTCTGGACGAAGACAAGCGCGCGGATGTGGACGAAGTCGTCGCGATGCTCACAGGCAATCTGGAAAAGATCACCGAGCATGGGCGGCGCGCCGACGGCATCGTCAAGAGCATGCTGGAACATTCGCGCGGCGGGTCCGGCGAGCGCCGACACGTCGAGATCAACACGATGGTCGAGGAGGCGCTGAACCTCGCCTATCACGGCGCCCGCGCCCAGGACCAGAGCTTCAACATCACGCTGGAACGCGATCTCGGGGTGGACATCGCGCCGATCGAGCTGGTGCCGCAGGATATGACGCGGGTGTTCCTGAACCTGTTCAGCAACGGTTTCTACGCCGCCGCTAAACGCCGTCGGGGTGAGCCTGCGTCCAACTTTGCGCCCACGCTGAAAGTCACGACACGGGATATCGGCGACGCGGTCGAGGTCCGAGTGCGTGACAACGGCATCGGTATTCCGACCGAGATCAAGGACAGGTTGTTTCAGCCGTTCTTTACCACCAAGCCGACCGGGGAGGGCACCGGCCTCGGCCTGTCGATCAGCTACGACGTCGTCACGCAGCAGCACGCCGGTACCATCACGGTCGACAGCGAGGTTGGCGAGTATACCGAGTTCACCATACGCCTGCCGCGCGACCGGTAGTCGGCGATGAGTCGGGATCACCCATCCGAACGACAGCAAATCAACATGGTTCCAATTCCCCGCAACCAAGTTCCGGAATGCCGTGGCGCCTCACGAAGTCCGAGAGTTCGGCGCTCGAAGCGAGCGATGGCTGTGCACCAAGCCGCGTCACCGACAGCGCGGCGGCGGCGGCGGCAAATCCGAGGCTTTCCGGCAGCCCGCGTCCCGCGGCCAGTGCGGCACCCAGGGCGCCGATATAGGCATCGCCCGCGGCGGTGGTGTCGACTGCCTGAACGGCAGTAGCGGGACAGTGCAGCCAGCGTGATGGGTCGCAATAGAGCGCGCCATCGCCGCCCAGCGTGATCAACACGCCGCGCGCACCCCGTGCGACCAGATGACGCGCCGCGGCAAGCGCATCGGCTCGCCCGGAGACGCCGAGACCCGTGATCGCCGCGGCCTCCGTTTCGTTCGGCGCGATGATGTCGACGAGCGGCAACAGTTCTGGCGCGAGCGGACCCGCAGGCGCCGGGTTCAGAACGACGAACCAGCCTGATGCGTGTGCGACGCGGATCGCATGCGCGTTCACATCGGCTGGAATCTCGTTCTGCAGCAACAGGATTCCCGGGCCGCCGGCGCTCGCCAGGGCACGATCGACCAGGGTCGCGTCGCACGCCGCGTTTGCGCCGGAGATCACCACGATGGTGTTGGCGCCTTCAGCGTCGATGGTGATCAGCGCCGTGCCGGTGGGTCGCGCCACCGGCACGACCGCGTCAGTGCCTATGCCCGCCTCGCGCAGTCCGGCAGTCAGTGCGGTACCGAACGCGTCGGTCCCGACGCAACCCGCCATCGTGACCCGTGCACCGAGCTTTGCCGCGGCGACGGCCTGATTGGCGCCCTTCCCGCCGGGGGCGGTGAAGAAATCCCGGCCGAACACCGTCTGGCCCTTTGCCGGAAGGCGCTCGCAGCGCGCCACAAGATCCATGTTCAGGCTGCCGATCACCAGGATCGGCTTCATTGCGTCCGACATCGGCGCCTCCGGTCGGCATAAATCCATCATCACGGCAGCGTGAGAGCGTGGCAGTGTGCATCTGGCAGTCTCGCCCGTACTATGACATCACTCGTTGCGGCAATACGATCTGAGCAATGCCGGGGAGACGCTTTCGCGGATGAACGAAACCGGCGGGAAATCCGGGGCCGCATGGGCTCTGCGAGGCTTGGTGATTGCCTCCATAGTCCTGCCGGCGCTCGTCCTCATCGGCGGCGGCTGGCTCGCGTGGCGCGGCACATTGCGGGCGGCGACGGCCGACCTGCAGAGTGACCTTTCGGTTGCACAGGAGCAGGCGACGAAGGTGCTGGACAGCGACATGCTGCTAAGCGGCCGGGTGAATGACCTTGTCGGCGGTCTGAGCGATGACGCGGTCATCGCCCGCGAGCAGGAGCTTCATGACAGGCTCGGGGCGATGATCGCAGGCTTCCCCCAGGTGACGGCGGTCATCGTAGTCGGGCGTTCCGGCCAGCCCCTGGTGGCTTCCTCGCGCTATCCGGTGGATCACACTGTTAACTTCAGCGACCGCGAATATTTCAAGGCGCTGCGGGATTCGCATCTGCCGTTCTATCTCGGCGGCATCGTATTCGGCAGGCTCACCGGTGCAGATGTATTCTCGGTTGCCACCCGCAGGGGCGATGATCCGAGCCGTTTTTCCGGTATCATCCTCGTCGGTGTCCCGCCCACCTATTTCCGCGATTTCGATCGCGAGATGTTCGGTGGCGGCACAGACTATGGTGCCATCCTGGTTCGCGAAGACGGAACGCAGTTGGCCAGCTATCCCGAAGCGGCGAGCTCTGATCGGGGACCCGTACGTGACGAGCTCTTGGTGGACGCGATTGCGCGGATGCCTCAGGGGGGGCTGATGCGAGAGCGTTCCACCATCGACGACATCGATCGCCTGATCGCGTACCGAAAGCTGGCGACGTATCCCGCGTATATCGCAGTCGAACGACGCTGGGACTCGATTGTCCAGGAGTGGCGCGATCTGATGGCGACACACCTTGTCTTCGGGATTCCTGCGACGCTCGGCCTGTTCGCGCTCAGCTTTCTGGCAATGCGCCAAGGGCGGCGGCCAGAGCGACACGTTGGCGAAGCTTCAGGCGGAAGTGCGCCGGCGCGAAATTGCCGAGGAGGCACTGCGCCAATCGCAGAAGATGGAAGCGGTTGGACGGCTCACGGGTGGGATAGCGCACGATTTCAACAACCACCTGACGGTGATCAGCAGCAACATCGAGCTCCTGCAGCGCCGCTTGCCGGCAGGCAGCTCATCTCTCGTGCGACTGACCGACGCGGCGATGACCGGTGTGCAGCGCGCGGCGACGCTCACCCACCGGCTGCTCGCTTTCTCGCGCCAACAACCGCTCGAACCCGAGCCGCTGGATGCCGGGCGGCTGGTGTCCACCATCTCGGACCTGCTGCGTCGGACGCTGGGGGAATCCATCGCGATAGAGACAGTGTTGCCCGGTGGGGTGTGGCTCACGCGGGTGGACGCCAATCAGCTCGAGAGCGCTCTGCTCAACCTTGCTGTGAATGCACGCGATGCAATGCCGGAAGGCGGCACGCTGACCATCGAGACGGCGAACGCACATCTGGATGATGCCTACGCCGCGTCGCACGCGGAGGTGACTGCGGGACAGTACGTGATGCTCGCGGTCACCGATACGGGCACCGGAATGACACCGGAGGTCGTGAGCAAGGCGATCGAGCCGTTCTTCACCACGAAACCGTTGGGCCGCGGTACCGGCCTTGGCCTGTCGATGGTTTACGGCTTCGTGACGCAATCCGGCGGACACCTGGCGATCGACAGCAACCCGGGGCACGGCAGCACTGTGAAGATTTATCTGCCGCGCTTCATCCGGGAGGAAACGAGGGACGCCCCCGCGATGGAAGTGCCGAAGGGCGCGCAACCGTCGGCCAAGGGTGAGACGATCCTTGTGGTGGAGGATGATGAGGGCGTGCGCCGTTCGTCTGTCGAGTCGCTGCGCGAGATGGGTTACGAGGTGCTGGAAGCCGGCGATGCGATGGAAGGAGTCCGGCTCATTGTCGATCGGGGCGGGATCGATCTGCTGTTCACCGATGTCGGATTGCCTGGGGGCGTGAACGGGCGTGCGCTGGCGGATGCCGCGCGCAGCGCGCGGCCGGGTCTGCGCGTGCTGTTCACCACCGGCTATACGCGCAACGCCATCCTGCGGAACGGCACGCTCGATCCCGACGTGCATTTCATCGCCAAGCCGTTCAACCTCGCCGCCCTCGCCGCGAAGATCCGCGAGGTGCTGGAGGCTCCGCCGCAGGATGCCGAGATCGCGGCGGCATCACCTAGGGCGCCCGCGCCCGACGCCGCGTGACCATTTGCACAGAACAAAATGACCAGCCCGATAGGATAAAAAGCAATGAGTGAAACGATCGAGCACGCCCGGGAAGGCATCGAGGAGGCAGACCACGCGCATGCGCTTCACGGCGATTCCACCGCACGCCGCATCGCTGTGCTGATTGCGGTGTTGGCTGCGGCGCTCGCACTGGCTGAAATGGGCGAGAAGGGGGCGCAGAACGAATACCTGACGCACCATGTCGCGGTGGCCGACGAGTGGGCATTCTACCAGGCGAAGACTGTGCGCGCGACGGTGCTTGCGGCGGAGGCGGGCATTCTGGCGAATCTGCCGAACGCCGCCGATCCTGGGCCACAGGCGGAGATCAAGCGTGCCCACGAGAACGAGGCGCGCATGCGCGACGAACCGCAGGGCGATGGGACGAAGCAGCTTGCCGAGCGGGCGAAGGCGCAGGAGAAGGCGCGCGACGAGGCCTTTCACAGGTATCACCAGTTCGAGCTCGTGGTCGGAGCGTTGCAGATCGCCATCGTGCTGGCATCGGTCGCCGTGGTGACGCGCATCACCGCTCTCGCGCTGGGAGCCGGTGCGATGGGCGCCATTGCCGCGGCTTACGCCTTGTTCGTGACGATCTGAGGGAACCCCTCCTCTTGCGGGAGGGGGCTGGAGGGAGGGGTCAGCCCGTTGACGTCCGGACGGGCGGGAGCTACATCGCGCGCCCGACCGCTCTCCCGCTCCCGTCGCGGGACATCGGACTGCCCAGGTGGCGGAATTGGTAGACGCGCAGGTTTCAGGTACCTGTGGCCGCAAGGTCGTGGAAGTTCGAGTCTTCTCCTGGGCACCAAGCCTGTCCCCGGGCGCGACCCGGGGAGCACCGTAAGTGGTCAGTACACAATTCATGCCGGGCGGCACGATCCATCTCCATAAGCACGACCTGCCCGATGGGCTGGCGCTTGGTCCGGTCGTGGCGGTCGACACCGAGACGATGGGACTGAACCCGCATCGCGACCGGCTCTGTCTGGTGCAGCTTTCCGCCGGCGACGGCCATGCCCATCTGGTGCAGCTCATCCCGCCGTCACTTGGTGGGCGTGGCTATGACTGCCCCAATCTGGGACGCCTCCTCGGTGACCAGGGCATCGTGAAGCTCATGCACTTCGCCCGCTTCGACGTTGCCGTCCTGCAGCACAGCCTGGGCATTACCGTCGCACCGATCCGCTGCACGAAGATCGCCGCCCGGCTCACCCGCACCTTCACCGACCGACACGGGCTGAAGGATCTCTGCCGCGACCTGCTTGGCGTGGAGTTGTCGAAGCAGCAGCAGACCTCCGACTGGGGAGCGGTGGAACTGACCGCCGAGCAGCTTGCCTATGCTGCCTCCGACGTGCTGCATTTGCATGCGCTCTGGGGTAAGCTGGATGCGTTGCTGATCCGCGAGCAGCGCCGCGACCTCGCCGAGGCGTGCTTCGGATTCATTCCCGCCCGGGCCCGGCTCGACCTGCTCGGCTATGAGCAGCCTGATATTTTCGCGCATTGATCCAATCGGCACGCCACACAGTGGCATGATTCTTGTCCGCATTGGCTGCGCGGGTTGTTGACCCGGCCACGTTCGCTGGTCCAATACAGACTGCTGCACCGCACCGTAGAGGACGAAGCCGAGGGATGACCGCCGCCATCGCAGCCGCCATGGCAGAAAGCGCCCGGCGCTCCGGGGCAGATCAGCTCGAGGTCGCGCGCTCGGTGTTGCGTACCGAGGCGATCGGCCTCCAGGCGCTTGCCGCATGCCTCGACGACACATTCGCCGACGCGGTGGACCTGCTTGCGGCGGTGACCGGGCGTATCGTGGTGTCGGGCATGGGGAAGTCCGGCCACGTCGCCCGCAAGATCGCCGCCACGTTCGCTTCCACCGGCAGCCCGGCGCTGTTCGTCCATCCGGCCGAGGCCTCGCACGGAGACCTGGGCATGATTGTCCGGGGTGACGCCGTGCTGGCTCTGTCCAATTCCGGGGAAACCGCCGAGCTGGCCGATCTCGTCGCCCACTCCCGCCGCTTCGCCCTGCCGCTGGTCGCCATCACCGCGCGCCCCGGATCGACGCTGGCAACCGCGGCCGACATTGCGCTTGCCCTGCCTCCGGCCGCGGAAGCCTGCCCGATGGGCCTCGCGCCGACCACGTCCACCACCATGCAGATGGCACTCGGGGACGCCCTGGCTGTCGCCCTCCTGACGCGACGCGGGTTTACAGCGGCCGACTTTCGCCAGTTTCACCCCGGTGGCCGCCTCAACTCCCGGCTGACGCGGGTCCGTGAACTGATGCACAGCGGTCCCGCGGTTCCGCTCGCATCCCCCGACACGGCAATGGATCGCGCCCTTCTGCTGATGACGGAGAAGCGCTTCGGCTGCCTCGGCGTCGTCGATGCTGGCGGCCGCCTCGTCGGCATCGTCACCGACGGCGACCTGCGGCGTGCCATGGGACCGGACCTGCTGTCCCGCCGGGTGGGCGACGTCATGACCCTCTCGCCCCGCACGATCGCCCCGGATGCACTGGCGGTCGAGGGGCTGCACGCGATGAACGCGCGTGGGCGGCCGATCACCACCCTGTTCGTCGTTGATCCACAGGGTTTGCCAATCGGCATCCTGCATGTCCACGATCTGCTGCGGGCCGGTTTGGCATGACGATCGAGCCCTTGTCCGTCCGGTCCGGGCTGGCCCGAAGACCCGGGCAGTATCTGGTCGGCGCCGCGGCCACCCGTGTGCGCGTGCCGCCCACTCCAGGCGGATTGGCGCGCAGGCGCATCGTCATCACGCTGACCAAGTGGCTGCTGCCTGCCGGCGCGCTGCTGCTGCTTGCGAGCATCGCGCTCTGGCCGCAGATCGATCGGGCGAAGGATTCGGCGCGCATGGCATTCCAGCGCATGGCCGGAGAAGTGGGCGGCGCACGCATGACCGATGCCCGCTACCATGGCGTGGATGATCACGGCCGGCCCTACACGGTGACGGCCGCGACCGCCCAGCAGGATGGCCCGGACCGGATCAACCTCACCGTGCCGAAGGCCGACATCACCTTGCAGGACGGTACCTGGCTGATGCTGCAGTCCAAGCTGGGCGTCTATCTGCAACACAGCGGCCAACTCGACCTGTCGCAGGCCGTCACCCTCTACCGCGACGACGGTACCACCCTGGTCACCGCCAGCGCCTCGGTCGACCTGAAGAACGGCGCCGCCGCCAGCGCCGATCCCACCCATGCCGAAGGCCCGTTCGGCACCCTCGACTCCCAGGGATTTACTGTCACCGACAAAGGCACCGCCATCCAGTTCGCCGGCCCAGCCCACCTCGTCCTGAACGGATCGTCGCCTTGACGGCCGGCGCGGCTGCGGTGCACGCCATGGGCACAATTCTCGCCGTCGCGTTGGCGGTACCGATGCTGGTCTCGTCGGGGTCGGCGTGGGCACAGCAACTGGACCTGACGCATGGCGGCCCGATCGACATCACGGCGAATGACGGGATCGAATGGCGGCAGGACGAGCGGCAGGTGATCGCGCGCGGCAATGCGCGGGCGGTTCGGGGGAATGTGACTGTGACCGGGGACCGCCTGATCGCATTCTACCGGCCGAAGAACGGGGCGGCGCCGCAGCCGGCCCAGACCGGCGTAACCGCCGATTCCGACATGGGCGGCAACGAGATCTATCGGGTCCAGGCCGAGGGACATGTCCACATCTTCACCGCCACCGACCAGGCGCAGGGTGATCGTGCCGTGTACGACATCGACCAGGCCGTGCTGGTGATGACCGGCCATGACCTGAAGCTGACCACGCCGAACGACGTTCTCACGGCGCGGGATAGCATGGAATACTGGTCGCAGAAACACATGGCCGTGGCGCGCGGCAACGCGGTGGTGGTCACCAACGACGGTCGCCGGCTCGCGGCCGATACGTTGGTCGCCTACACGACCGACGCACCGGCGCCGCCTGCTGGGGCGACGCCGGTGGCGGCGAAGCCAGCCGCCGATGATCCTCTCGGCGCTTCGGGCAAGCTGGAGAAGGTCGAGGCGTACGGCAATGTTTCGGTGCGTACGGTCACCGACACCGCGACCGGCGACCGGGCAGTCTATGTGCCCGACAGCGGCATTGCCCGGCTGGCTGGACGCGTGCGCATCACGCGCGGGCAGAACCAGCTCGAAGGCCCGGAGGCGGAGGTAAACATGAAGACCGGCATTTCGCGGCTGATCGCCGGCACTGGCGAGCAGGTGAAGGGGCTGGTCATTCCGAACGACGAAACCAGCAGGCAGCTCACCGGACCGCCTGCGCCTGGTCAGCCTCCGCAGGGTCAGCCTGCCCTCGGTCGGTCAGGCGATGCGGGCGCTGGCAAGCCGACGGGGGCAGCGCAATGAACGAGATGCGGCTAGAGACGCGGGCGGCAGCGCAGCTTCGGCTATTGCCTGGCGGTGCGGGGCTTGTCGCGCGGGGGGTGGGGAAGACCTACAAGAAGCGTCCGGTGGTGCGGAACGTCACCATCGAGCTGCGGCGCGGCGAGGCGGTCGGGCTGCTGGGCCCCAACGGTGCCGGCAAGACCACGACCTTCTACATGATCGTCGGCCTGGTGCAGCCGGATACCGGCTCGATCAGCCTGGACGGCGCCGATATCACCACCCTGCCGATGTATCGTCGTGCGCGTCTCGGCATCGGATACCTGCCGCAAGAGGCGAGCGTGTTCCGCGGCCTCAATGTCGAGCAGAACGTGATGGCGGTGCTCGAGGTGGTGGAGCCGGATCCCGACAGGCGCGACCTGATGCTGGATGAACTGCTCGCGGAGTTCGGCATCGGACATCTTCGCCGTACGCCGGCGCTTGCGCTGTCGGGCGGCGAGCGGCGGCGCGTGGAGATCGCCCGTGCGCTCGCGACGCAGCCGGCCTACATCCTGCTGGACGAGCCGCTGGCGGGGATCGACCCGATCGCGGTCGGCGAGATTCGCGATCTCGTGTCGCATTTGAAGGATCGCGGCATCGGCGTGCTGATCACAGATCATAATGTGCGAGAAACGCTCGGCATCATCGATCGCGCCTACATCATGCATGACGGGCAGTTGCTGATGGAGGGGCGGCCGGACGAAGTGGTGGCGCATGAGGACGTGCGCCGTGTTTATCTCGGCGAAAGATTCAGCCTGTAGCATGAAGCTGGCGCTGACGAGTCGCCGGGTGACGCACAACCAGGCCTGACCGCGATGGCACTCGGTCCACGTCTCGATCTCCGCCAGACGCAAACACTGGTCATGACGCCGCAGCTGCGTCAGGCCATCAAGCTTCTGCAATATTCCAACGTCGAGGTGACCGCCTTCGTCGACGAGGAGCTGGAACGAAATCCGCTGCTCGAACGCGATGACAGCGCAGAGATCCCCGATACCGAGCGCGCCGCGCTGGACCAGGGTCCCGAGCGGGTCATCGAGGCGATGGACGTCGCTCAGTTCGCGCAGGCCGACACGCTGCCGTCCGAGACCGCAGCGCCGCTCGATACCGATTTCAGCGAGACTTATGATCCGGGTGGCATTGCCGATGGCGGGCCGCCGTCGCAGGCGATCAACGGGCATGGCGGGGCACGCGACTTCCAGACCGACGAACGCGGCATCGAGGACATCGCGGATGCGCGTCGCCCGTTGCGCGAGCATCTCGGCGAGCAGCTTCGGCTCTCATTCAATGATCCGGTGGACTGGATGATCGGGGCGCATCTGATCGCGCTGCTGTGTCCGGCCGGACGGCTGACGGCGGAGCCAGCGGCGATCGCCGATGCGATGGCGATCTCGCTCGACCGGGTCGAGGCGGTGCGTTCGCGCATGATGCGCTTCGATCCGGCGGGGTTGTTCGCGCGCGACCTGAAGGAGTGCCTGGCCGCACAGCTCGCCGAACTCGACCGGTTGGATCCGGCGATGGCTGCTCTGCTCGACAATCTCGAGCTGCTCGCGCATCGGGACATGCGGCGGCTGATGGCGATATGCGGCGTCGATGCCGATGACCTGACGGACATGGTTGCCGAGATCCGTGCGCTCGATCCAAAGCCGGCGGCGAGTTATGAGACGACACCGGTGCAACTCGTGGTGCCCGATATCCTGATGCGTCCGGGACCGGACGAGACATGGCTGATCGAGCTCAATCCGGAGACGATGCCACGACTGCTGGTCAACGACCGGTTCTATGCACGCGTCGCGCCCCGCGCGCGCAGGGAGGAGCGGCTGTTCCTCGCGGAACATCTGGCGAGTGCGAACTGGCTGGTTCGCTCATTGCAGCAGCGTGCGCAGACGATTCTCAAGGTGGCGGCCGAAATCATCCGCCGGCAGGACGCATTTTTGCGTCATGGCGTTGCGCATCTGCGGCCATTAATTCTGCGTGATATTGCCGAAGCGGTGGAGATGCACGAGAGCACGGTGAGCCGGGTGACGGCGAACAAATACATCGCGACGCCCCGTGGAACGTTCGAACTGAAGTATTTCTTCACGACCGCGATCTCGGGCACCCATGGCGAAAGCCACAGCGCGGAGGCGGTGCGGTATCGCATCCGGGCGCTGGTCGGGTCGGAAACGGCCGATGAGATATTGTCGGACGATGCGCTGGTGGCGGCCCTCCGGCAGGAAGGCGTGGACATTGCCCGCCGGACCGTGGCCAAATACCGGGAGGCGCTGCGCATCCCCAATTCCGTGCAGCGCCGGCGGGAGAAAGCCGTACCGGCCTGAGGCCGCCATTCCGGCGCGACCCCGCTTTTTGGCGTTGGGGGAGAGGCATGATGCAGATCACCGTTTCGGGCAAGCAGGTGGAGTTGTCGGACGCGTTGCGCACGCGCGTATCGGATCACCTGGACGTCATCTCCAACAAGTATTTCGATCATGCGCTGGAGGCGCATGTCACGTTCAGCCGCGCGCGGAGTTTCTTCACCTGCGACATCAATCTGCATGCCGGCCGAGGGCTGACGCTGCGCGGCGAAGGTGAGGCGGCGGATGCCAACTCGGCGTTCGACGATGCGGCCGAGCACATCGCCAAGCGGCTACGGCGATATCGCCGGCGGGTGAATGAGCATGCGCGCGACACGGCCAACCGTGAGCGGCCGGAGGCGGCGCGCCAGTATATTCTGCGCCAGGAAGACAGTGCCGCCCCGCCTGCCGCCAACGGCGAAGCCGAGACGGTTGCCTATGCGACCGTGATAGCGGAGCAGATTACGGAGATCAGCCTGCTGTCGGTGGGCGAGGCGGTGATGCGGATGGATCTTGCCGATCAGCCGGTGCTGATGTTCCGCAACAGCACTTCGGGCGAGTTGAACGTTGTCTACCGGCGGAGCGACGGAAATGTCGGCTGGATCGATCCAAGCGGCTGCTGATTGAGGGGGACGCTTTTCGTCGTCATGGCCGGGCTTGTCCCGGCCATCCGAGCTACACTGGTGCGTGGCTGATGGCCGGGACAAGCCCGGCCATGACGTTCAACGAGCGGTGGCGTTGCTACGAGGGCGCAGCTGGAATGTACCCCCGTTTCACCCAGTCACCAGCTTGCAGCCGCCCTGGTCCATCGGACGGAACGCCTGTTCGGCGGGGATCGTCCGCTTGTGCGTGTAATAGTCCCACGGTTCCTTTGACTCGGCGGCAGACTTCACCTCGAACAGATGCATATCGTGGATCACGCGACCGTCCTGGCGCACGCGACCCTTGCCGAATAGCGGGTCGTCCGTCGGCATCACCTTCATCTGCTCGATCGTCGCAAGTCCGCTTGTCTTGGCGCGCTCTGCGCCGATCGTGGCGACAGCCCGGAGGTAGTGCATCACTGCCGAGTACTGCCCGGCATGTATCGAACCAGGGACACCACCATTGAAACGCGCCGCGAAGCGCTTGCCGAATTCGCGCGTTCCAGCGTTCAGGTTCCAGTAGAATGGCTCGGTCAGCAGCACGCCCTGCGCCGACGCCAGTCCGACGCCGTGCACATCGTGGATCAGAAAGATCAGGCCGGCGACCTTCTGGCCACCCTTCATGATGCCGAATTCCGCCGCCTGTTTGATGCAGTTCACCGTGTCGGCGCCGCCATTCGCCAGCCCGATCGCCTTGGCGCCGCTCGCTTTCGCCTGCACCAGGAACGATGAAAAGTCGGTCGTGCCGGGAAATGGCGCCAATGCCTGCCCGAGCACCTTGCCATTGGCCGCGGTCACGAAACTTGCAGCGTCCTTCTGCAACGAATGCCCGAAGGCGTAGTCGGCGGTGATGAAAAACCAGCTGTCGGCGCCCTCGTGCACGGCCGCATCGACCACGCCGTGCGGCATCGACCAGGTATCATAGACCCAGTGCAGATGATTGGGTCCGCACTTTGCGCCCGGTGATATCGGCCGATGCTCCGCCGGTGAAGATCGCGACCTTGTCCTTCTGCTTCACCAGGTCGCCGATCGCGAATGCGGCGGATGAAAGCGGAACGTCGGTGACGACATCGACGTCCTGATTGTCGAGCCAGTCGCGCGCGATCGACACCGCGACGTCGGGCTTGAGCTGAAGGTCGGCCTGGACAATTTCCGCCTTGATCGAGGCATTCGCGCTCATGAAGTCCTCGACCGCCATCTGCGCGCCAAGCACCGAGCCGAGCCCGGTGTTGGCGGCATAGGCTCCCGTCATGTCGGTCAGCACACCGATGCGGATCGGCCTGTCGGCGGCGCGGCCTCGCCGCGGTAATGCGGCGGCGGCACCGGCGGCGGCGCCTACCCGCAGCATCGCGCGGCGGCTGATGGGTACCTGCATGACGTCTGTTCCCTGTCTTGTTATGTGCCGAGATGTTTGGGGGTTGGCTGCGCGCGGTAGGCATCGGCCTGGATCGCACGTAATGCCATGCCTATCCCTCCCTTCGTCGGCAGCCCGACTGTAGACGGCTCCGGCGGCCCGCGCCTAGGGTTCGTCAAACGTCGAGCGGGAGGAAAAGATGCGCGCAGCCGATGCCGTTGTGGAGATCCTCAAGCGCGAGGGCGTGACCACGCTGTTCTGCTTCCCCACCACGTCGGTGATCGAGACCGCGGTGGCCGGCGGGCTGCGCCCGATCATCTGCCGGCAGGAGCGCGTCGGGGTCGATATGGCCGACGGCTATGCCCGCGTCACCAATGGCAAGCCGCCCGGCGTGTTCGCCATGCAGTACGGACCGGGCGCGGAGAACGCGTTCGCCGGAATTGCCACCACGTACTCGGACTCGGTGCCGGTACTGTTCCTGCCGCTCGGCCATGCGCGCGAACAGGCGCAGGTGTTTCCGATGTTCCATTCGAGCCGCACCTACGCCTCGGTCACCAAACAGGCCGAGCAGATCCTGGTGCCCGAGCAGGTGCCGGCCGCGATGCGCCGCGCGTTCAGTCAGTTGAAGAACGGGCGGCCGGGGCCGGTGATGGTGGAACTGCCGCGCGATGTGCTGGACCTCGACATCGGCAGCGAGACACTCGATCACCGGCCGGTGCGCCCGACCCGTAGTGCGCCGGCAATGCACGATGTGGACGAAGCCGCACGGCTGCTGCTGGACGCGTCGTGCCCGGTGATCCTCGCCGGCCAGGGCGTGCTGTACGCCGAGGCGAGCGACGAACTGGTGCGGCTGGCCGAGTTGCTGCAGAGCCCGGTGATGACGACGGTGGACGGCAAGAGCGCGTTTCCCGAGGACCATGCGCTGGCGCTCGGTTCCGGCGGCAACGGCTTCACCGGCCATGGCGCGCATTTTCTTTACTCCAAGGCCGACCTGATCCTTGGCATCGGCACTGGTCTGAACCGACATCCACTGACCACGCCGCCGCTGCCCGCCGGCGTCCGCATCATCCATGCCACCAACGACACGCGCGACCTGCACAAGAGCTACGCGACCGAGGTGGCGTTGCTCGGCGATGCCAAGCTCGTGCTGGCGGCGTTGGTCGATGCGGTGAGCGACCGGCTGGGCGGACGCTTGCTGAACCGCTCGCCGGTGGAGGAGATCGCGACACGGCGGGAATCCTGGCTGGCACGCTGGCAGGCAAAACTGGCTTCGGCGGAAAAACCGATCACGCCGTATCGCGTCATCAGCGAGTTCATGCGCGCGGTGGACCCGGCCGGCGCGATCGTCACGCATGACTCCGGCAGTCCGCGAGAGCAGTTGCTGCCATTCTATCGTGCGACGCGGCCGCGCGGCTATCTGGGCTGGGGCAAGTCGCATCAGCTCGGCACCGGGCTGGGCCTGACGATCGGCGCGAAGGTCGCAGCACCCGACAAGTTCTGCGTGAACTTCATGGGTGATGCGGCGTTCGGCATGACCGGGCTGGACTTTGAAACCGCGGTGCGCTGCGGCGTGCCGATCTGCACGATCGTGTTGAACAACTCGACGATGGCGATCGAGATTCCGCACATGAAGCTGTCGCATGAGAGGTACAATTCGCGCGATCTGGGTGGCAGCTACGCCAACCTGGCGCGCGATCTCGGCGGCTGGAGCGAACGGGTGGAGGATCCCTCGCAGGTGGGCGAGGCGATCCTGCGTGCACGACGGCAGACGGAGGAGGGCAGGGCGTGCCTGCTTGAATTTGTCACCAATGCCGAAACTGCGTTCTCGCGGCGGGAGGCATGACAAAGCGACGATGAGCGACGACGACCAGTTTGAGGCGGAGGAACTGGAACGCGTGGCCGAGTGGCGTTTGCGGCGTGTGGACGCGGACCCTGCCGACGAGAAAAGCGCGGCCGCCGCCAGACAGTTGGAAACGCTGGCGGACGATGTCCGTCGTCTGCGCGGCTCGGCGCTGTTTCAGGAGTATCTCGCCATCTGCAACTGGCTCGGCGAGTCGGACGGCATCACGGATTTCATGGCGCTTGCGAACGACTACCGGTCGCGGATCGGCATCGATCGTTGGCCGGAGGATGGGGAGGCGTATCTGCGCGCGCTGATCGATCTGGCGAAGCAGACATACGGGACGGCGTGAATTGGGCGGCCACGACGCGGGGATCGAGCAATGACAGAAGTCATTGGCTCGGGCCGTTGCTACCAGGGCGATCGTCGAACGTAGCCCACCTTCCCGCGACGTAGTCATACAGCTTGCACCGCCGACACACCCGCCTATAGGCGCGCCAGGTGAACCGCCAGGTCACCAGATTGCCCTGTTCCTCCAGGGCCCGCTGCATGCGCGGAAGATTGTAGAGCGGCACACCCGGCGACAGGTGATGCGCGTTGTGCTCCATGATGGACAGCACGAGCGGTCCGAACGGCCAGGGAAAACGGACCGCCACCGCGCCTTGCAATGCGCCGCGGTCGGATGTCCATTCCGCGAGCGACGAATACCACTTCACCGCCGGATGCGTGTGGTGCAGGTAGATCACGAACGACATGAAGCCGCTCCATACCAGGAACGGCACTGCGACGCCGAGGAGCAAGCTCTCCCACGGCCCTTTGTCGAATGTCTCGCCGATCGCGACGATGGACCACAGCTGCAACAGCAGGAACGTCAACACCAGCATGCTGTCGAGCGCATAGACCGGTCGCAGGCGCTCGATGAAACCCGGCAGCGGCAGGACAAGCCGGGGCGCCCAGATATGGATCAGATAGTAGAATGCCACGCCGACCGGCATTCGACAGAACCGGTACACCACACGCCGTGGCCACGGAGCGTCGCGATACTCGTCCGGGGTCATCGGCTCCCACACATAATCCACGCCGCGGATATTGTTAAAGCGGTGATGCGTGCGGTTGTGCGCCAGATCCCACAGCGAGAACGAATGCAGGGCAGGCAGGAACGACAGCCGCCCGATCAGTCGGTTGAGCCGCGTCGATGCGGTGAAGGCGTTGTGGCAGGCGTCATGGCCGATGATGAACAGCATCCCGATGGCCATCCCGCAGGGCACCGTCAACGCCGCCGAGACCAGCGTGGGAGATGCCAGCGACAGGAACAGCAGATTGGCATAGAGCAGCAGGACGCCGACAAGCAGAGCCGTCGGCAGCAGGATGCGCCGGCGCGCGAAGTCGTGCCGCTCGGCGCGCGTGAAGCCCTGCCGTTGGGCCAGCTCGGCGGTCATCTGGTGTCCCTCCGGTTCAGTCCAGTGATCTCCGCAACCAGTGCCTCGGTCGTCATTTGCCGGCAGTACCCTCGATTGTTGCGCAGCGACCAGTCGTGCCGCTCCTGGCTCAAAGTCGCGCAGGCATCCGTCGGCACCGTCACCAGATAGCCGAGATCGCAGGCATCCCGGACGGCCGAGTCGATGCACTGGTCGGTCAGCACCCCGGCGACGATCAGCGACTTCACGCCGAGATTTCGCAGCACATAGTCGATGTTGGTCGAGATGAAAACGGACGATGACGTCTTCGGCAGCACGATCTCATCGCCGGCCGGGGCAATTGCGTCCAGCACTTTCGCGTCCCACGAGCCGCGCGGCACAAACAACCCACTGATCTTGTAGTCGAGGCTCAGGTCGCGCCCGTCGCGCGTCAGGGACTCGATCACCGTGTATAGCACCTCGATCTTCGCAAGCCGGCAGGCCGCCTGAAGCCGTTGCATGTTGGGGACCGCCGCGTCGCGCAGTGCGTGGAAGAACCAGCCGTAGCGGGCCTCACGTTCCGCCGCGGTGAGCGAGGCGTATTCGCCGCCGTCCGGGCGCGCCGTGTAGTTCTGCACATCGATGAACAGCAGCGCGGCGTGGGCAGGATCGATTGGAACTTCGCGGCTCAGGCCAGCACTGCTCATGACGCGCGCAGTCGCGCATCAGCCGCAGGAAGCAGCCGCGCGAACCGCGCCGCCCATTCTGCCTGGCCCGGCTCGTCCGCGATCAAATCCTGCCGGATCTCGATTTCCACATGTGACAGCCCGCGCTTCTCCGCGTGTACCGGCACGCCGTAGTCGGTGACGTCGCTCACCGCGTATGGCGCGTTGTCGCCCACCACCAGGTCGCCCTCTGCTCGCAGCAGATCGAGCATGATCGTCGCCAGCCGGGCATCGCGGTTGTAGAGCACACCGACTTGCATCGCCCGAGACTCGCCTTTGAACACCGGCGTGAAGCTGTGCATCGCGACGAACACGGTGCGCCGCGCGGCCGCCTGCCGCGCATCCAGCAGAGCACGGATGCGCGCATGATACGGCTCGAAAATCGCCTGCTGTCGCGCCGCGCGGGCCTCAGCCGACAGGCCCAGGTTGCCGGGTATCTCCGTCGCCTCGCTGATCTCGGGGATCGAACTTGGCACCGACGGGTCGCGATTGCAGTCGATCACCAGGCGCGAATAGGTCTGCAGAACCGCCGTGGCATCGAGTGCGGCCGACAGGCGCTCGGTCACGCCGGCTATGCCGATGTCCCATGCGATGTGCCGGTCCATCTCGCTCTCCGGCAGACCCAGACGGTCCAGGGTGCGTGGGATCGCGCGTCCCGCATGGTCGGCGGTGAGCAGGAAGTCCGACCGGCCCGTGTCGCGCAGAGTGCGCACCGGCGTGGGGTCGTTGTCCCGCAGCAGTTCTGTCGATGTCGGCATGGCGGTCGTTCCTACACGATCGGTCCATGCCCTGGCGACCGGTGAACCCACCAGTCCGCATGGAATCCGCGCAGCTCGACAGTCCCCTCGCGCACCGCCCCCAGTTTTTCCGCCACCCGGATCGAGCGCGCGTTGCCCGGCATGATAAAGCTTGCCAGTCGTGACATACCGAGGCACGAGAATGCCCAGTCGCGCGCCGCGCGTGCCGCCTCGCTGGCGAGTCCTCGGCCCCAGAACGGCTGATCCAGCGTATAGGCCAGCTCCGGTTCCGGCCATTCCACCGGATGCAGGACGCCGGTCCAGCCGGCGCAGCGCCCCTCCGTCTCGACAGCGAACAACCCGTACCCGCGCAGTGCCCATTGGCCCAGAACGCGCTCCATCAATCCCCAGGTCTCGGTCCTGCTCAACAGGTTCCCGCCGAGGAACCGCCTCACCTGCGGCATTCGCGCCCATTGCGGCGAATGCATCCAGATCGGCGGCGTGGAACGCCCGCAGCACCAGTCGCTCGGTGCGCAGCGTCGGGATCTCGAATGTGTTGCTCATGCGCCGTAGCATTGCGCCGCAATGCCACGATCCGCCAGCCCGCTGCCCTCGCTCGACGCGCTGTTGCGCACGCCCGAGGCCGAACTGTTGGTCGCCCGGTTCGGCCGGCCCGCCGCCGCGACCGCATTGCGAGCAGAACTGGCGTCGCGCCGCGCCGCTCGCGCATTTCCGGCAGCGCCCGCCGTAGTCGTGGATGCCGCGGCCGATGCACTGGTCCGGCGGTTTGCCGCCTCGCAGCGACCGGTGTTCAACCTCACCGGCACCGTGCTGCACACCAATCTCGGCCGCGCACCGCTGCCGCGAGAGGCCGCCGCGGCTGCCGCGGAAGCGCTGGCCAGCGCCACGACGCTGGAGTTCGACCTTGCCACCGGGCGGCGCGGCGACCGTGACGAACACGTCGCACGCCTGCTGCGCGAGATCACCGGCGCCGAGGCTGCGACCGTGGTGAACAACAATGCCGCGGCGGTGCTGCTGATCCTGAATACTCTCGCGCTTGGCCGGGAGGTTCCGGTCTCACGTGGCGAACTGATCGAGATCGGCGGCTCGTTCCGCATCCCCGAGATCATGGTCCGCGCCGGGGCCATCCTGCGCGAGGTGGGCACCACCAATCGCACCCACGTGCGCGACTTCGAGGCTGCCATGGGGCCGGACACCGCGCTGCTGATGCGGGTCCATCAGGCGAACTACGCGATCGAGGGCTTCACCGCGGCGGTGACGGGCGCTGAGCTTGCCGCGATCGCGCATGCGGCGAGGCTCCCCGCCATCGAGGACCTGGGGAGCGGCAGCCTCGTCGACCTCGCGGCCTGGGGCCTGCCGCACGAGCCCACGCCGCAGGAATCGCTGGCTGCAGGCGTCGACGCGGTCAGCTTCTCAGGGGACAAGCTGCTGGGGGGTCCGCAGGCCGGGTTGATCGTCGGTCGCAAGGATTTGATAAACCGCATGAATGCCAATCCGCTGAAGCGGGCGCTGCGTCTCGACAAGGCGCGGCTCGCTGCGCTGGAGCACGTTCTGCTGCTCTACCTCGACCCGGAACGGCTGGCCGCACGGCTGCCGACCCTGCGGCTGCTGACTCGGCCGGTGGCGGAGATCTTCGCCGGCGCCGAACGGATGGCGGCAGTCGTGCGATCAGTGTGCCCGGATCGGCCGGTGGCAGGTCAGAGCCTGTCACAGTCAGATCGGCTCCGGGCGCCCTGCCGGTGGATCTGCTGGCGTCATACGCCATCACAATCGGTGGTAGTGATCTGGAAGCTCGTTGGCAGCATGGCTGCGCTCGCTGCCGCGGCCGGTGATCGGCCGGCTGCATGAGGGTCGCCTGTGGCTGGACTGCCGCTGCCTGGAAGCGGCCGACGAGACGGCCTTCGTTGCCCAGTTGCGCGACGCGGCCGATACTCGCTGACGGAAGAGAAGCGGCCCCGGTGGGTCGGCCGGCCTTCAAAGCCGGTTGGGGCTGCTCGGCGGCTCCGGGTAGGTTCGACTCCTGCTCTCTTCCGCCTTCTGTGGCGGGTCTGCCGCCCCTGTTGCTGAACGGCAACACTGTGCTCGAAAATCTCCGCACCCCCTCGCGTTACGGTCGCCACTTGGGTATGGTTCGCTGATCGCAAAGGCGTGGTGCGCGCCCGACAAGACCCACAGCGCCACTGGCGTCGGAAGAACGAGGAGAGAGCAAATGAAGCTTCGGAGTGCACTTCTGGCGGCCACGGTGGTGGCGCTGCCCTTCGCGGCAAGTGCGCAGTCCTACTATGGGCAACCCGTTACCGGACTGTACATCGGTGCCGGCGTCGGTATTAACGAAACGCAGAAGATGGACATCAAGAACCTGTCCTCTTCCACCCTCGCCCCGCTCGGTGCCGGGCTAGCCACCGTGGGCAAACTTAACGCCAACACCGGGTTCGCGGGCTTGCTCTCCGTCGGTTGGGGCTTCGGCAACGGGCTCCGGGCCGAGATCGAAGGCAACTTCCGCAAGAACGACATCAACTCCCTCACGAACGTCACCATCGGCCCGGGCGGCGGTGCCCAAGGCGGGTCGACACAGCAGACCTTCGGCGGAATGTTCAACGTCCTGTACGACTTCAACGGCGTGTCTACGTGGGTCGTACCGTATCTCGGAGCCGGCGTGGGCTGGGTTGGTATCTCGGAGAAATTCCACGCATTCAACCCGAATGCATTCGCGGCAACCTCCACCACTGGAGTCACGGGAGCGTTCGGTCCGGGCAGCGTCCATATTTCGGGGCAGGACACGACGGGTGCTTTCGCCTATCAGGCGATCGTCGGCGCGGCCTTCCCACTGACCGCGGTTCCCGGGCTGGCAATCACAACCGAGTACCGCTTCCTCGGCACTTCAAACGACCGCTCTTACGCCGCGACTGCCACTGCCACCGCCACCAACACAGCAACAGGCACGACGACGACCGCTTCGGCTCCGGCCACGGTGAAGTTCGGCCCGAGCTACAACCATGCAGTCCTGGTCGGCCTGCGCTACAACTTCGGCGTCGCCCCGCCGCCGCCGCCGCCGGCCCCAGTGGCCGTTCCGGCGCCGGCTCCGACGCGGTCCTATCTCGTGTTCTTCGATTGGGACAAGTACAACCTGACGGATCGCGCGCGCCAGATCATCGCGGAAGCTGCAGCGAACTCGACCAAGGTGCAGTACACGCGGATCGAGGTGAACGGCTACACGGACACATCCGGCACGCCGAAGTACAACCTGGGTCTGTCGATACGCCGTGCCAATGCGGTCAAGGCGGAGCTGATCAAGGACGGCGTTCCGGCGAACGCTATCACCACGCAGGGCTTCGGCGACACGCACCTGCTCGTCCCGACTGGGCCGGGCGTCCGCGAGCCGCAGAACCGTCGCGTCGAGATCATCATCCGCTGATCGCCGACCGGCTGACGACGACAACGGATCGGGGCGCCGCGAGGCGCCCCTTTTCGTCCGTGCCTGAGGAGGACACGAGGCATGCGAATTCGCAACGTAGCGCTGGCGATCGCTCTTCTTCTCGCAATCTCGCTGACCGCGAATGCACAGCCCTTCCAGGGTCTCTATATCGGCGCCGGCGCGGGGTATGTTCTTCCGAAGAACGTCACAGCCGCCCCGCTGTCCACTGCATTCGGTTCCGGCAGCCTTGAGTTTGAACGAGGGAGGCGGGTTCGCCGGTGTCGGCAGCATTGGCTATGGCTTCGGCAACGGGCTGCGGCTGGAGGTTGAAGGCGACTACCGCAATGCCAGCTTGCGCCATTTGAGCGGCACGCCGTTTCCCACCGCGGCCAGCGGCAACGTGAAGATGTACGGCCCGATGGTCAACGCGATGTTCGACATGGATATCGGCGTGCCGTGGCTCTATCCGTACATCGGCGCCGGCGCCGGCTATCAGTGGACGAACCTGAACGGTGTCTCGGCAACCTCGCCTTCGCCTCCGTTCAGCTACACAACCGGCGGTACGCAGGGTGCCTTTGCCTGGCAGGTGATCGCAGGTCTGTCGTTCCCGATTCCGAACGTGCCGGGTCTATCGCTGACCAGCGAGTACCGCTTCACGCAGGCGACAAGCGGCGAGAAATTCGGCGGCACGGTCGTCAACGCCAGCGGCACCGTGCCGACGACCATCAAACTGGGCAACCAGGGCAACAACAGCTTCCTGTTCGGCGTGCGCTACGCCTTCAATGTTGCCGCACCGGTGCCCGTCGCGCCTGTCGCGGAGGCGGCGCCGGCACCCGCGCCGGCGCGCTCATACCTGGTGTTCTTCGATTGGGACAAGGCGACGCTGACCGATCGCGCACGCCAGATCATCAAGGAAGCGGCAGCCAACTCAACCAGCGTGCAGTACACCCGGATTGAGGTGAACGGTTACACCGACACTTCCGGCACGCGCCAGTACAATCAAGAGCTTTCGCTGCGTCGGGCGCGTGCCGTGCAGGCGGAGTTGGTGCGCGATGGGGTCCCACAGTCTGCAATCACCATCCAGGGATTCGGCGACACCAACCTGCTGGTGGCGACAGGCCCCGGCGTTCGCGAACCGCGGAACCGCAGGGTTGAGATCATCATCCGCTGAGCGCCCACCGTCATGGCCGGGCTTGACCCGGCCATACCCACCGCTACTGGTGTCGCGACACACGGCATCACACCGACTGCGGCTGGCGGACACGCAGGCTGCTCAACACCATCGCAATCGCCGCAAACGCAGCGGCCATGGCGATGCAGAGCTTCGTGCCCACCTCCACCCCATGCGGTCCGCCGTGACTGAGCCCCAACACCAACGCCACGAGAGCGCTGCCAGTGGTCTGACCGAGCAAGCGAGAGGTCGACAACATCCCGCTGCCCGCGCCGGCACGATCCCGCGGTGCGCTGGCGATCATCAGACGGTTGTTCGGTGACTGGAAAAAACCGAAGCCAATGCCGCATACGGCGAGCCGCCAGGCCACGTCGATCCTTGCAGGCGGTTCCGGCATGAACAGCACGAGCAGAAGGCCCACGGTCATCACCGCAAGACCGAGCCCGCCGAGCAGTCCCGCCGAGTGCCGATCCGCCAGACGTCCGGCGATCGGCGCCATGATCACCAGCGCGGCCGGCCACGGCGTGATCAGCACACCGATCTCGATCGGCGACATGCCGCCGACATACTGAAAGTAAAATGGCAGTGTTACAAACGCGATGAGCTGTGCGGCGTGTGCACAGATCGCGGTGGCCACCGAAAGCGCGAACGCCGGACGTCGGAACAGGTCCACCGGCAGCATCGGCGCCGCCAGCGTGTACTGGCGGTGCACGAAGAACCAGCCGACGGCGACGCTGACCGCAAGTTCCACCAGCACCGCGGCGGGGGCCTGACCTCGTCCGATGCCGTCAAGCGCGGTGATGAACAGGCCGAACGTGATGGCGTTGAGTACCGCACTCAGCGGGTCGAACGGATGCCCGGCGAGCGGCGTTCTCGGCAGGAAGCAGTACGCCAACAGCAGCGCCACCACACCGGCCGGTACTTGAAGCGCGAACAGCCAGGGCCACGACAGCACCGACATGATCGCAGCGGCCACCGACGGCCCCGCCGCGGACGATCCGGCGACCACCAGCGCGTTGAAACCGATCCCGCGCCCGAGCGCTTCGCGGGGATAGATGAAGCGCACCAGCGCGCCGTTCACGCTCATGATGCCGGCGCCGCCGAAGCCTTGCACCACGCGCCCGATTACCAGAACCGGCAGCGATGGCGCCAGCGCACAGAGCAGCGATGCCGCGGTGTAAACTACCAGACCCCAGATATAGATCCTGCGGTGACCATAGATGTCGCCCATCGAGGCAAACGGCAACAGCGTCACGGTCACCGCGAGCTGATAGGCGTTCACCACCCAGATCGACGCGCCGGGCGTGGCGCCCATATCACGTGCGATGGTTGGCAGCGCGATGTTGGCGATCGAGGTCACCAGCACCGACATGGCGACCGCGATTGCGACGGCGAGCATGGCACGCCATCGTTCGTTCGGCGGCAGCCCATCGGCTACCTCCATATCGCTTGCCCGTATCCAGCGCATGCAGTTCTGTGTGTGCTTGACCCCGTGCCGCTTCGTCAACAAGCTGCCGCGCGATGGAGGTGCACGGAACCGCAATGGATTTCCCGCAATTGGAAGGCGTGGTCCTGCCCGAATGGATCGATGCCAACGGCCATATGAACCTGGCGTATTATGTCGTGCTGTTCGACCAGGCGACAGACCTGCTGTACGACGCGATCGGGATTGGACAGGCATACCGCGACGCTACCGGCAATTCGACGTTCACGGCGGAGACGCACACGCTGTATGAGCGCGAGGTGCGGGTGGGCGAGCGGGTACGCGTGGTGGCGCATCTGCTCGGCGCGGATGCCAAGCGTCTGCACTACTTCCACGAGATGTTCCACGCCGAGGGCGGCCATCGCGTCGCTGCGCAGGAGCTGATGGCACTGCACATCGACATGGAGGCACGTCGCGTGGCGCCGTTTCCCGCTGATCTGCATGCGAGGATACAGGCGACGGTGCACGAGCATGCCGATAGGGAGCTGCCGAACGGGGTGGGTCGGCGTATCGCGATGCCTGGATAGGCGCACCACCCAATCCACGCCGTTGACGGTCGACAGCTCCGTTTGCCGTGCAGCCCGCGGCACCCGCAACTTGACAGGACGGTGCCGGGGGATCAGGCCTGCGCTCGCCATCGCGCATCTGGAGCAGGGCGCGCTCTGATGATCGCTTTTCTCTACAGTCTGCCGGATCTCGGTGTCGCCGTCCTGTTCGGTTCCGTGCTGGCGCTCGTTTTCGCTGTGGCGCCGCTGCTGCGTTTGCTCCTGTTCGGCCATGTCAGCGACGCCAATTCCGAGATCGCCCGTACGACGATAACGGCGATCACCGGCCTCGCAGCGTGCAGCAGACCGTGAGCAGCGAGGCGATGCAGCTCAACCAGATGGATCGGCTTCTCGTCCTCTACGGTGATGCGAAGGTCTCGGCGATCCGCGAGGCGTTGCATGCCTATGCCGAGTCCATTGTGGCCGATGAATGGCCCAAGCTGTCGGTGCACAGCAGCAGCCAGCGCACCGCAGAGCTGTTCGACACACTCTCCCAGCGGATTCTGGCTATTCAGCCGACGCCTGGTCGGGAGAACGTGATATACGCCGATCTGGTGAAGGTTGCCGACCAGCTCGAGCAAAGTCGCGAAGACCGGCTGAACGCGACCGACCTCGGTTTGCCACCGATTTTCTGGGAGGTGATCGCCTTCCTGACGGTGCTGCTGATCGGCTTCGCTGCCTTCGTCGAACCGCGGCGCGCCCGAGCCATGTCGCTGGGCGGTCTGGGAGCAGGCCTGGCACTGCTCATCGCCCTCGTCTTCATCTTCGATCAACCGTTCCTCGGGGATGTGTCGGTCACGCCGGACGCTATCGTGAGGGCGCTGACGACCATGCGCGCCAGCTGACGTTCGATCGCTGCCGGCTCGGCTGGCGAGCGCGGTTTGGCCGCAGGTGTCTCCTTGCCCTATCGTGGCGTGATAAACGGAGGAAATCGCCAATGCGCCTTGCTCGCCGCTCGCTTCTCGCCGCTGCTGCCGGCGCCGCCGTCCTGCCGATCCGGCGCTCCCCTGCCCAGGCGCGGCCGGTGATCCGCATCGGCGTGATGAACGACATGTCCGGACCCTATCGCGACGTCAACGGTCCCACCGGCGTGATCTGCGCGAAACAGGCGGTGGCTGAGTTTGCCGCCGGCGCGTTCGACGTGGACGTGCTGTCCGCCGATCATCAGAACAAGCCCGACGTCGCGGTGTCGCTCGCCAGGGAATGGTTCGATCAGCGCGGCGTCGACATCATCATCGACGTGGCGGCGACGTCGTGCGCGCTGGCCCTGGCCTCGATCTGCCGCGAGAAGAACAAGGTGCTGATCCCGACCAGCACCGCCAGCTCCGACATCACCGGCAAGGCGTGCACGCCGAACTCGATCCACTGGGTGTTCGACACCTACATGGAGGCCAAATCGACCGGCGGCGCGATGGTGAAGGCCGGCGGCGACACCTGGTATTTCATCACGCCCAACTACGCGTTCGGCGAGGCCATCCAACGCGACACGACACGCTTCGTGGAGGCGGGCGGCGGGAAGGTACTCGGCGCACAGATCTACCCGTTCCCGGAAACCACCGACTACTCCGCCTTCCTGGTGAAGGCGCAGGCTTCGGGCGCGAAAATCCTCGGCATCTGCGGCGCGGGCGCGGACCTCATCAACATCGTCAAGCAGGCGCACGAGTTCGGGCTTTCGCACACGATGAGCCTGGCGGCGCTGGTTGCCTACACGACCGACATCCGCTCGATCGGTATCGAGATGGCGGCGGGAACACGGCTGTCGGAGACCTACTACTGGGACCTGAACGAACGGACGCGCAGCTTCCAGAAGCGGATTCAGCCCAAGGTCGCGTTGTGGCCGAACATGGCGCAGGCGGGGGATTATTCCTGCACGCTGCATTACCTCAAGACGGTCGCCGACATGGGTCCGGCAGCGGCGAAGGCGGACGGCGCGGCCACGGTTGCGCGCATGAAGGCGATGCCGACCGATGACGACTGCTTCGGTCCCGGCAGAATCCGCGAGGACGGACGGAAGATCCATCCGGTCTATCTGTTCGAGGTGAAGCAGCCGTCCGAGAGCAAGGGCGAATGGGACCTCTACAAGCTGATCGGCACGACGCCAGCCGATGAGGCGTTCCGGCCGCTTTCGGACAATGCGTGCCCGATGGTGAAGGCGTAGGGCATATGGCTCCTGCCTGATCAGGGTCGCGCCGGTTGAATGTTGCGGCCTCGCCGACTAGTCCTGATGGGCGCCGCGCCGTCCGAGCGGTTGGATAGTCCGCAAGAAAGGTTTCTAACACGGAGGACGAGCGAGGACCACGGAGAACGAGGATTGAATTCGATGTACGCCAGCCAAATCGACCTTAGTGGTTCTCCGCGGCACTCCGTCGTCCTCGGCGTTAAAATTCTTGCGTCCTTTCGATGGCCCAGGCCGATCTCCCGCTTGCCCTGCACACACTCCTTTCGCGCCGAGGCGTGATAACCAACGCTGCGCGCAGGGCAATTGCGTATGGCGACGCGACCGATCCTGATAGTTGGCACGCGACGGAGCAGGACAGCCAGAAGACGCGGCGTCAGTGGTTGTGGTGAGGCCGGTCGAATTTTACACGGAGAACAGCGGAGAGCCGCGAAGGGCCGCAGAGATTTGCAATGCGGCGCTGTGCCCGCCACTGGATCGTGGTCACCGCGCAAGCCGATGCTTCTCCGCGGCTCTCCGCTGTTGTCCGCGTATATCCTGCAAGCATCGGCAACCGCGCAAACGCCCGATGTCCGAACCGCCGGATCGAATTACGCCCCCGTGCGCGGGCAAAAGGACGGAAAGTGCGATCGCGATGCGTTCCGGGCGATCCTGCTCGCCCGAGCGACCGCGCCACAGTATGCTCTCAACCGGGAGGTATCCATGACGGTCGCCCGGCGCATCCCTGACCAAGAGTGGACGGCCGAGCTCTTCCTCGTCACCGACCAGCACGTGTTCGGCGATGCATGGCGCTATGAGCTGGTGGACGGGCGCATCGTCGCGCACGCCGCGCCGTCACCGGAGCATGGCGCCATTCTGGCCGGCTTGATCGGCGCTCTCGGCAGCCGGTTGCGCGGCAATCCGGACGGCTGCCGTCCCGAGAGCGGCAGCGGTGCGGTGCCTCGATCGGCGCAGCGCGCGACGGCGCGCATTCCCGACGCGCTGATCCGCTGCGGCGAGCATCCCAGGGTCATGTTCGAGGTGATTTCGCCATCGGAGCTGCGGAACTGGTCCGAACGCGATGCCAAACGCCGCGACCTGCAGGCGGTCGAAGGCGCCCAGGAGATCGTCGAACTCTACCAGGCCGAGCAGGCGTGCCACATCTACCGCCACCAGCCCGACGGCACCTGGAGCTTCGAGGCCCAGGGCGGCTCCGACGCGATCCTGCAATTGCCCAGTGTCGGTCTCGCGATTCCGCTGTCCGAGATCTACGCCTTCGCCGACCTGCCGGAGCTTGGCGCCGACGATCCAGCGGCGAACACGCGCGGGTAGCGCAGATCCGCTGCACAGGCGCACAATCCGCGCCGCTCGCTGCCCACGTCCAGGAAAATGTCCGAAACAACACGGGTCCCCTACCGAGGCCTGATCACCGCATCGGCCATGCTGGCGATGTTCATGCAGACGCTGGACTCGACGATCGCCAACGTGGCGCTGCCCTACATGCAGGGCAGCATGTCCGCCTCCTACGACGAGATCACCTGGGTGCTCACCTCCTATGTGATCGCCGCCGCCATCATGACCGCCCCGGTCGGCTGGCTGGCCGTCCGCTTCGGCCGCAAGCGGCTGTTCATCATCTGCATCATCGGCTTCACCGCCGCATCGATGCTGTGCGGCGCGGCGCAATCACTGGAACAACTGGTCGGTTTCCGCCTGCTGCAGGGCATGTTCGGCGCGGCGCTGGCGCCGCTGTCGCAGGCCACGATGCTCGACATCTATCCGTTCTCGCAGCGCGCCCAGGCGATGGCGATCTTCTCCATGGGCGTCACCATGGGCCCGATGGTCGGCCCGACGCTCGGCGGCTACCTGACCGACCTCTACTCCTGGCGCTGGGTGTTCTACGTCAATCTGCCGTTCGGCATCCTCGCCCTGGTCGGCATCATGCTGTTCATGCGCGAGACGCCGGCGCGGCCGCAGCTCACGTTCTCCTGGTACGGCTTCGCCATGCTGGGTATCGCGGCGGGCGCGTTGCAGATGATGCTGGACCGCGGCCAGGAACTCGACTGGTTCAGCTCGCGCGAGATCATGGTCTCGGCGGTCATCGCGGGCCTCGCGTTCTACCTGTTCGTCGTCCACATGTTCACCGCCGAGAAGCCGTTCCTGCCGCCGGGTCTGTTCAAGGACCGCAACTTCGCCTCCGCCATCGTCATGATCTTCTGCGTCTCGTCGCTGATGCTGTCGACATCGGCGCTGCTCGCACCTTATCTGCAGAACCTGGCGGGCTATCCGGTCTATACCGCCGGCTGGGTGATGGCGCCGCGCGGGATCGGCATCATCGCGTCGATGTTCCTCGCCGCTCGCATGGGCATGCGGGTGGATCAGCGCAAGATCATGGCATTCGGCCTGATCGTCCTGGGCTGGGTGCTCTACACCATGAGCAGCTGGACGCCCGACGTCACCGGAGGTGAGATGATGCTCACCATGATCGTCCAGGGCTTCTCCGTGGGCCTGGTGTTCAATCCGATGACGGTGATGGCCTACACCACGCTGCCGGCCGCGCTGCGCGGCGAAGCGACCTCGATGCAGTCCCTGGCTCGCAACATCGGCTCCGCGATCGGCATCTCGATCACTTCGTTCAGCCTGACGCGCAGCGTGCAGGTCACCCACGCCGACATCGCCGCCGGCATCACGCCGTTCGACCGCGTGCTGCAGGGCAACGACGCGGTGTCGCACATGCTGAACCCGGCGACGCGCCACGGCGCGGCACTGCTCGATCAGATGATCAACCACCAGGCGCAGATCATCGCCTACAACAACGATTTTCGACTTATGATGCTGACCATCGTCCCGCCGCTGCTGCTGCTGTTCCTGATGCGCAGGCACGCGCGGCCGGGGATGGCGGCGGGGGATTAGAGATCTGCTGTTGTCTTGATGCTATCATTTCATCGGCTGGGCTCTAAAAAGGGTATGAACCAACGCCGAGCGCGTTGCGTGCAGGCAGTGAAGAGATTTGTTAGTGGGAGGATTGAAATGAGATCTCTTGCCGTAACTGGATTGGCCTTTCTGACTGCGGTGAGCTCCGCAGCACATAGCCATAGCGAGACCGTTCCTACCGGTCGACCTCAGTTGATTGTTAGCGTGGACCTCGGAGAACTACCTCACGGGCCCCTTATTCTGGCACTTGTACAACTACCCGAGCCGAGCTGTGGCGGAGGCTGAAGCGGACAAAGGCACCGCGCGCAACGGTCGTCGAGGCATTTGATAAGGTCTGGCTCTACTCGATATCTACGCGGGATTGGCATCCGCATGGGAGGCGAGCGCGTCGCGGACATCGGGCCACTGCCACTGAAGCCGGGCATAAAATATACCGCCCGATATATGCAAGCGATCTTCACGCCGGGAATGCGAGCAGCGGTCCATCGGCATTCCGGACCCGAGGCCTGGTATCTGTTAACTGGCGCGCAATGCCTCGAGACACCGGAAGGGATGACGGTGGCGCACGCAGGGGATACAACGGTTGTGCCGGAGGGGCCGCCGATGGCCCTCAATAGCGTTGGCGACGAGACGCGCCGCTCAGTCCTTCTGGTCCTGCACGACACGACCAAACCATGGGTCACTATGGCGAGTGATTGGCAACCGAAGGGCCTATGTCCGAAGTAAATCTCGTTCCCATACTCAGATGTAATCACTCATTCAGTCGCCGGATGAGCACTAGAGAGAAAGGAGAAACTGAACATGGCAGGTGAGTCAGCGCATTTCGGCTTGCGGCACAGAGTGCCGACACCGGCGATCCGGCCATTCGAACTGCCGCCGCGGCTGCAGCCGATGCGCGAACGGGCGAAGTCGGCGCTCGCCGAACCGTTCCGCGGCATCGCCCGCGACGGCAGGCTCGCGCCCGGGCGTGTTCTCGATCGAGAAGACCGGCGTCTCGCTCGCGCCGGTGCTGGAAGCCGCGCGGTCGTTCCTCGCGACGCTGACGGCGGAGCAGCGCAAGGCCGCATCGTTCGCGATCGGCGACGAGGCGTGGCGGATGTGGTGCAACATCCATCCCTGGGTGATGCGTCACGGCGTCTGCCTCGCCGATCTCGGCCACGATCAGCGCGAGGCAGGGCTCGCCCTGTTGCGGGAAAGCATGAGCGAGGCGGGGTACCGCAGCGCGCGCGACATCATGCGGCTCAACGAGCACGCGCTGGAAATCACCGGCAAGCCCGAGGAGTACAGCGAATGGTTCTATTGGGTCAGCATCTTCGGCAATCCCTCGCCGGATGAGCCCTGGGGATGGCAGATCGACGGCCACCATCTCAACATCAATTGCTTCGTGCTCGGCGATCAGCTTGTGCTGACGCCCGCCTTCATGGGGTCGGAACCGGTGCTTGCGCGGTTCGGCAAATATGCCGGGACGCGTGTCTTCGCCGCGGAGGAGGAGCAAGGCCATGCCTTGATGCGCGCGCTGTCCGCGGACGAACGCCGGCGCGCGACGGTCGGCAAGGATCTGCCCGGGGAATTGCTGACCGCCGCGTTCCGCGACAACCAGCGGATCGATGCCGTTGGGATTCGCTTCGGCGACCTGCCACCCGAGGGCCGCGAACGTCTCGAGTCGCTGCTCGGCGTCTATACCGGCCGCTTGCGGCCCGGACACGCCGACATTCGCTACGCCGAGGCGAAGCGGCATCTCGGCGAGACGTCAATTCGCCTGGATCGGTCCGTTCGACGACACCAGCCCGTTCTACTACCGCATCCTGAGTCCCGTCATTCTCGTCGAGTTCGATCACCAATCGGGCATTGTCTATGACAACGACACGCCCTCGCGCGACCACATCCACACGGTGGTGCGCACGCCGAACGGCAATGACTATGGCAAGGATCTGCTACGCCAGCACTATGCCCACCATGACCACGCGCACCATCACACGGCGCATCATCATCACCATGGGAAGGCTGCCTGATGGGACCCCTCGACGGTATCAAGATCGTCGAATTCGCCGGCATCGGCCCGTGTCCGATGGCGGCGATGATGCTGGCCGAGATGGGCGCCACCGTGCTGCGCATCGATCGCGTCGCCGACAGCGACCTCGGCATTCCGCTGGCCACCAAATTCGAAACCCTGAAGCGCAGCCGGCACATCATCCGCCTCGACCTGAAGCGCCCCGAAGCGGTGGCGCTGACGCTGCAACTGATCCAGCGGTCCGACGCGCTGATCGAAGGCTTCCGCCCGAAGGTCATGGAGCGTCTCGGCCTCGGCCCCGACGTCTGCCTTGCCCGCAATCCGCGCCTTGTGTTCGGCCGGGTCACTGGGTGGGGGCAGGAGGGACCGCTGGCGCATGCCGCTGGCCACGACCTGAACTACATCGCGCTGACCGGCGCGCTGCACGCGATCGGCCGCGCCGGCGCACCGCCCACGCCGCCGCTCAACCTGGTCGGCGATTTCGGCGGCGGGGCGCTCTATCTGGTCGTGGGCGTGCTTGCCGCGATCATCGAGGCGCGCCGGTCGGGCAAAGGCCAAGTCGTGGATGCGGCCATGGTGGATGGCGCCTCCTCGCTGATGACCTCGATCTATGGCGCGAAGGCAGCCGGTCGGCTCGCCGGGCCGCGCGGCACCAACATTACCGACTCCGGCGCCTATTTCTACGAGGTCTACGAATGCGCCGACGGCCGCTACGTCTCGGTGGCGGCGATCGAGGCCAAGTTTCACGCCGAACTGCTGCGACTGCTGGAGATCGATCCGGCGACAATGCCGCCGCAGATGGATCGCGCGCGGTGGCCCGAGGCCAAGGCGCGCCTCGCCGAACGTTTTCGGACGCGCACGCGCGACGACTGGTGCAGCCTGCTGGAAGGCAGCGACGCTTGCTTCGCGCCGGTTCTGTCGATGGACGAGGCGCCGCAGCATCCGCACAATCGCGAGCGCGGTGCGTTCGTCGAACTGGATGGCGTGGCGCAGCCCGCGCCGGCGCCGCGCTTCAGTCGCACGCGGCTCGATCCGCCGACCGCGCCCGAGCATCCGGGCGGGTCCGATCCGCGTGCCGTGCTGATGGAATGGGGCATCCCCGCCGCCGAGGCCGAAGCAGCATACACAGACGGGGTTCTGGTCTGAGTTTTCGGCGTATTGCCGATGTTGGAACGGCCGCGTATCCTGCGGCGGCGACCTGCGAATGATTCGCAACAAGGAGCGCGAGCGGTAATGGGGAACGACGAGAGCCAGATCGCCCGACGCTGCGAGCGTGCGGTCGTGACTGCCTACCGCGACCTGCGCCATCTGGGCTCGGACGACCTCGCGGCTTTCCGGGCCTGTACCAGACTATATCGCATCCACCATCCGGAGGCGTCGCTGAACGAGGCGCGCCGGCTTGTCGCCGAATGGATCGACCACCATGTGGTCCGAGCCGACCTCGGCCCCACGCCAGGCTGCGCCTGCCTTTAGCGATGGCTTATCGCACCGTTGCTTCCGGCAGTTCCGCCGGCCGATCTGCGGTGATCGCCGCCAGCACCGTCCGGGTTGTGATGCGCGACATCCCGTTTTCCATGTCGATGCCATCGGGTGGCGTGATCGGCACGATGCGACGGCTGTGGTGCAGTGGCGGAGTGGCGCCGAACAGCCCGTAGCTGCTCGTGCCGACCGCGGCAGCCAGGTTCATCACGCCGGTGTCGTTGCCGACGTAGAAATCCGAACCGACGAAGAGGGCCGCCAGTTCGCACAGGTCCCAGCCGATCGCCAGCCGTACGAACCGCGCCTGCCCACCCAGTCGGGCGATAATGTCGTTGGCGAGACCCATTTCGGCATTGCCGCCGACCAGCACGATGGACGGCCAGCCGGACGCGATCAGTCCAGCCGCCAGTGCGGCAAACCGTTCCGCGCCCCATTGCTTGTAGGGCTCCGAGCTGCCGATGCCGATGGCAACGATGGGCCCCCCGCCAATCCAACCGGCCACTTTCTTACCTGCCTGCGCGTCGACCGCCAGGCACGGCTCCGGATCGTCCAGCGGAATGGCGGCCGCCGCCAGCCAGGCTGTCGCCTGTTCGTGTGGGCACAGCCGCAGCACCGATGCGGACAGGAACGGCGGCCGATTGAGCGCCAGGCGCTGCAGGCGGAACCCGTAGCCAAAGCGGGCTTGTATGCGGGCGGCCATCGTGGCGCCGGCCAGAGTCTGGCTGTGGTGCAGCAGATAGATCGCATCGAAGCGGCGGGCCCGCAGGTCGCGGACAAACCGGCCCAGCCCGAACGGGCCATCGTGCCGGCCTCGGCGCTGCTCCGGGTTGCGGTCCAGCCACATCACGTCGCGCACGGCCTGCTCCGCGCGGAACAATTGGTCGGCGGCGGAGCGCGGCTTGACGATCAGCGTGACCGGCGAGCCAACGTGGGCGGCGATGGCGCGGATATGTGGCAGATGCCAGATCATGTCGCCGATGCCGGGCAGCGGCTGCAGCACAGCCACATTCTGCTCGACTGTCACGTCGTCCCGCCCGCGGCGCGCGCCTCGGCCAGGCCCCAGCCGAGCAGCAGAACGAACCAGCCGCCCATCGGCATCGAGGTGAACGCGCTGGTCGAAGCGAATGGCCAGAGCTGGATCAGGACCGAGGCGAACAGCCCGACCCGCAGCGGTTGCGGATTGCGCCACAGACCTCGGCCCAGCGGCGCAAGCCACGCGACCGCCAGCGCAGCGAACAGTGCCAGTCCGGGAAAGCCACCCTCATCCAGCGCCTGGGCATAGAAGTTGTGCGGATGCTGGGCGCAGATCACGGCGCCACCGCCTTCCGGTTGCCTGCCATCGAACGAGGCACGGAAATACCGCGGCATCGTGCAGCCGCTGCGGAATCCGTCGAAGCCGCGGCCGGTGACCGGGTGCTGCTCGCCGATCTCTAGTGCGCGGGCATACAGCTGACCGTACTGGCTTGTGGCGAAATGGTCCATCTGGTCGGAGAACTTGAGCACCAGCCGATGGTAGGTCGGCGGCGAGACGACGACGGTCGCCGCGATCAGCGCAGCGCCCGCGATGCCGGTCACCAGCACCAATGGCCGTAGCTGGCGCACCAGGAGTGCCGCGACGAAAAGGCCGAGCGCGGTCAGCAGCACCGGCATGCGCTGCCCGATCAGCACCATCACGCACACGCCGGCGAGCAGCAGCGCATAAGCGCCTGATTTTCTAGCAATGCCTGGCCGTGCCAGCAATGCCGCGGCGGGCGGGATCAGTGCGGGAAACAGAATGCGCGACAGCGGCGGTCCGGCGCGCGGCTTGCCGAACGGACCGGTGAGTTCGCCATCGCGGCCGGGCGGCTCACCATACAGGTTGTAACCGACGACGAACTGGATCAGCGCCTGCAGGGCGATATAGGCGGCGGTGGCGGCGATGATCCCGAACATCCAGCGGCGCGCGCGGGCGCCGCTGAGAACCTCGTGCTCCAGCGCCGCGATGAAGATCAGGAAGCGCACCGTCGCCACCGCCTGTGCCAGCGAGCCGATGCCGCCTTCGCCCAGGCCGAGGGCCGGAAAGGGGAGGGAGCACATTACCAGCCAGCCCCACCAGACCAGGCCGACGCGCAGCCACGACGTGCTCAGCCACGTCCAGTCGCGGTCTATCGCCGAGCGGGCCAGGAAGCAGGCATCGGTGACCGCGATCGCCGCTTCCGCGAACCCGTGCGCGTGCAGCAGCAGCAGCGGGGTCAGCAGAACGGCGATCAGCGCGGTCCGATCGAGCGGGGGCAGGATGCGGTTCTGCGCTTCCGTCAGGATGGCGGTGGACATGCGGCATCGGTTCCTGCCAGCCGCGGGCGGCGCGGGCAAGGGCTCCTACAAGGCAGCCCGGATCAGCGCAAAGGCTCTTGCGACCGTCGCCTCCCGGATCGTGGTGCGATCGCCTGGAAAGACGTGTTGTTCGCTGGCTACTGCCGCGCCGCGCCGCGCCAGTCCCAAGCACACCAGCCCGACCGGCTTCTCGACGCTCCCGCCGCCGGGCCCCGCCACACCGGTGACCGAGACTGCGATGTCGGCATGCGACTGCCGCAATGCGCCATCGGCCATGCGTTGCGCGACCGGCTCGCTCACCGCTCCGACCGATGCGATCAGGTCGGCCGGAACGCCAAGCATCTCGGTCTTCGCCTCGTTCGAGTAGGTGACGAAGCCGCGCTCCACGACGTCCGAGGACCCCGCTATTGCGGTGAGTGCCGCCGCGATCAGCCCGCCGGTGCAACTTTCGGCGGTCGCGAGCCTGACACCCTTCGCGCGGCAAGCATCCAACAGCGATGCCGCCTCTTCGAGCACTGCCTCCGTGATCATTCGTCCCGTGCCTCGAGAACGCCTCCCTTGACCGCCTCGACGAACAGGCGCCAGTCGCGCTCGACCTGGCCGGCATAGCCCATGGCGAATTCGGCAATCGCTGCGTCGAACGCACCGCCCGAACCCATATAGCCGGCGATCCTTGCCGCATCGCCGGAGCGTGCGTGCGCACGTGCCAGCGTGCTGCCGCAAAGCGCGGCGTAGCAGGGCAGAGCGGCGTCGGCCATGTCCGCCCCGGTGATTACCAGGCGCGAGTCCGTCAACTGCCGCACATAGCAATACTGATCGGTGCAGTGGTCCTGTGTCCAACCGAGGAAGACATCGCGCTGCCTCTGCATAATGCGTTGACCGGTGACGACGCGCTGGCCCTGGTCGGTATAGATGCTCGGCGCGGCGTAGGGAGCGAGCACGGAATGCTGCGCCTCCGTGAGCTGCAGCAGCAGCGTTGCGTCGTCGCGCGTAACGAACAGTCCGATGGCACAAAACGTTCCGACACAACCGATCCCGACGACCTTGAATGCAACGTCCACCAGGCGGTAGCGATCGAGCAGTACCGCGCGGTGTTCGGGCAGGCTGTACTTGTAGATCTCGAATGCCGTGCGCGCCACCAGCTCATGCGTGTCGTCATCCTGATCGCATAGTTGCAGAACCAATCGCGGTCTGGGACGTATTCGCCATGCGTTCTTGCGCCGTTCCAGCAGCTTCGGATATCCCTTGAGGTGCGCATCGGCTGCGGCGCGCAGTCGCTTCAGCTCGCGTTCGCGCGGCTTGGCATCCTCGATCGTCTGTAACGCATATGTCACGTCGATGCGCGACCGCCAGGTCGACAGCGGATCGAGCCGCATCGTTGCCGCCATGTGCTGGCGGTAGGCTGCAACGACGCCGCGTGCAATATTGCGGCACGGTCGGTCAGCCATCCCGCGGCTTCTGGCGTGCACGACGAAACTGACTGCCAGGCGTTTGAGGTCCCATTCGAATGGTGCAGGCAGCGTCTCGTCGAAGTCGGTGATGTCGAACACCGGCGTGCCGTCCGGTGCCGCATAGGTGCCGAAATTTGCCAAATGGCAGTCACCGCACGATTGCACCCAGATGCCGCTGGGCGGCAAGGTAGCAAGATCCGCCGCCATCACGGCGGCCGAACCTCGCAGGAAGGCGAACGGCGACTTCTTCATGCGCCCATAGCGGATCGGCAGCAGCGAAGAGATCCGATGGCGGCTTGTCTCGACCAGGATGTCCACTGGATCGCGACGGTCGGTTTGCGGCATCCATTCGGCATGCTGCGCGCGCGGTACCAACCTGCGCAGACCACGCCCAGCCTGCTGCCGCTCAACGATCGGCAACAGGCCATCCGGTTGGATTTGTTCCAGCGGCATATGATCCTGTTTCCCGACGCAACGTACAATCACACCGCAAGTTCGTCCCGCGGTGCAAGCTGAATATTGTGGAAGCGCAAGCCGGCGCGATCACGATGCGTCCGGGTTTCAGCCAAGAAGCTCCGGCCAGCGCGCATTGATCGCCCAGAGTATGCAGGCGGTGATGGCGCCGGCGATCACGTCGTCGGCCATTACACCCGCCGCACTCTTCTGTCGGTCTGCCCAGCCGATCGGACCAGGCTTCGCGATGTCGAGCACGCGGAAGATGAGGAAGGCCGCGAGGAGACCAGCGAGCGATGCATGTGCGAGGCCGAACAGCGCCAGCCATTGGCCTGCGAACTCGTCGATTACAACCCAGCCGGGATCGCCATCGACGTTTGCCGCGCGCACCGCCCAAAATCCACCGAGCGTTGCAAGCAGCACAGCGGCGGGCAGCACGTACGGTGGCAGTTGCATCAGCAGCGCGCCTGATAGCAGCGCCATCGCCGAACCCGCCGTGCCCGGAGCAACCGGAACAAACCCGCAGCCGCAACCGCTGGCGATCAGGCGCGCCAAGGTCACCCCACGCGGTCCAGGAACGCGCGCAAAGCGGCGATGATTTCGGGCTCGCCGAGCGTTGGTGCGTGACCGATGCCGGGCAGCGATATCGTTGTCATGTCTGGCCGCACTTCCTGCATGCGCGCGACCGTCGTCGGCAGCAGGATGTCGCTGGCCTCGCCGTGCACGAGCAGCAGCGGCAGGTGGGTCAGCGCCGCGAACAGTGCCCACAGATCGGGTGTCCTGCCGTTCAGCAATCTGGCGATGCGCGTGTCCCAGGTCGGTCGCAACATTCCATCGCCGTCTGGCTGCATAGGTGAGCGCGGTCATGGCGCGCCATGCCGCATCGCCATCGAGCGACAGGGGCGGCAGCACGGCACGCAGATGCGCGACGGCCGCATCGATATCCGTGAACGCTGCATCATTGCCGATGAAGCGGCGAACGTCCTCGGTTCCCTCGCTGGCAACATCGGGACCGATATCGTTCAGCACGACCGCGCGGAACAGGGACGGACGTGTGGCGGCGAGACCCATGCTGAGCAGGCCGCCGAAGCTGGTGCCGATCGCGATCGCATCGTGCAGATGCAGGGCGGCGCAGACGTCCAGCACGTCGCGAAGGCAGGCCTCGGGTGCATATCGGGATATATCGCGCGACCGGCCGGACTGGCCGCGGCCGGCGTAATCGAGCGACACGACACGCCGTTCGGCACCCAATGTCTGAGCAAGATCGTTGAAATCGCCCGAAGTCCGCACGATGCCCGGCAGGCAGAGCAGCGGCGTGCGCGCATTGCCGTCCCGCCATTCGCGGACAAATAGCGGCAGTCCGTCCCAGGCGGAAAGCCGATGGACTACTGCGTCCATTGTGCAAGCAGGGTCGGCGTGTTCTCGCCGCGCCGCGCCCGGTAGATCACCACATTCTCCAGCACGCGCTGCACATAGTTCCGCGTCTCGCTGATGGGAATGAGCTCGATCCAGTCGAGCATGTCGATCGGGCCGACGCGTGGATCGCCGTTTTCCGGCAGCCACTCATCGACGCGATGCGGACCCGCGTTGTAGGCGGCGACCGCCAGCGGCAGCGAGTTGCCGAAGCGGTCCAGCATCTCCTGGAGGTAGGCGGTGCCAAGGCGCATGTTGTGCGATGGATCGTTGGTCAGCGAGACGAGCGAAGTCGCGACGCCGACCTGTTTCGCGACCGCCTGCGCGGTGAACGGCATGAGCTGCATCAGCCCTCGCGCGCCGGACGGGCTGACCGCGCCGATATCGAAGCTGCTCTCCTGGCGGATCAGGCCGAGCGCCACCGACGGATCGACCGGTTCGGCGGGCGGTTCGGCGGCGATGGGCCAGCCTGCCTCCGGCAATACCAGCCCGTCACGGCCCATGCGGCGGGCGACGAACACCGCGGTATCGGGCAGGCCGAGGCGCAGCGCGAGCCGTGCGGTCAACGAGCGGTCGGCCGGATCCGGCGCAAGCTCGTCCATCCGCAGCAAGAAGGTCCGGGCGCGGTGTGGATCGTTCCACGCAACCAGCATGGCAGCGGCGCGCACCACCTCCCGGTCGGTGAACGCCAGCACCTGCTCGCGCGTGTAGGGCGGATCGTGCAGCGCCGTGATGCGGCGCCCGAGTGCCGCGGCATCGTCGCCCAGCGCGAGCGCGGCTAGCTGGCCATAAAACGTGGTCGGGCACGCGGCGGCACGTTCGTAGTCCGGTCGCGGATCCTTGCCCGCGGCGGCAGTGGTCCGGCCAAGCCAGTAGTAAGCGCGACCCTGCGTGATTGCCGCCTTGGACAGCCCGACCAGCGTCGTGAAGTGGCGTGTTGCAGCGGCTGTGTCGTTCAATCGGCGCAAAGCGATGAAGCCGGCGAGGAACTCGGCGTCGAGCATCTGCTCCGGGGTGATCTGGCCGTGGTTCGCGGCCAGCGCATAGGCGCCGGCGGCATTGCCGTCGCGCAGCAGCCGGCGGGCGAGCAGGTTGCGCTCGGTCCAGAATGCGGCGAGCTCGTCGGACGGTGCATCGCGTTGCGCGGTCTCCCCGGTGCGCTGCCACAGCGCCAGGGCATCCGTGGCGCGGTCGGCATGGCGCAGCCAGCGGGCGTGGTCGAGCACCATGCCCGGATCATTCCGGCCGGTGGCTGGCAGGACGGCGAGCAGCGTTTCGGCGTTGGGCGCATCGCGCTGCAGGGCAAGCCGCGCCTCGGCTTGCGCGCGGTGCGCCGGATCGAGCCGTGGGATCTGTCGCGCCGCCTCTGTTGCGTCGTGCCAGGCGAGCCGCTGGAACCGCGCCCACTGGTCATCTTGCCGAACGGCGCCGGACCAGCGGCGCAGGAATGCAGCCTCGGCTGCCGCGTCAGTGATGCCGGCGAGCCAGGCATTGCGGGCCTCTTCCGCTGCCCGCCCATTGTCCCCGGCATTCGCCCAGGCCTCGGCGCAACGCAGCATGGCTTGCGGCACGGTCAGCCGGTTGCGTTCGCATTGTGCCAGGGCCGAGGCCTGATCGGGTTCCGCGGCGATGGCCTCCTGCCGGCGGCGCTCAAGGAGTGCCTGGCTCGGCCAATCCGGGTTCTGCGCCATGAAGTCGGTGATCTCCTCGGCCGTCGCGGCCCCCGGTGCGAGCAGGCGGAAATAGGTGACGAGCTTGGTCGCGACCGGATCGGCGTAGGCCGCCGCGGCGAGCTGTGCATCCGACCACCGGTCGGCACGGATCGCCGCGATCGGATCGCCGGATTGCGCCAGGGCCGGGGTCGCGGCGAACAGGGCAACCAGAGCGTAACGGGGGCGAATCGTGGTACGCATGGCCGCTCTTCTAGCCCACCGGCATGCATTTGGCAGCAAAGACCACCGATCCGTCGCGCGCTCCACCAGTGCATCGCGGAGGGTGGGGGGCTGCCGTACGCTCGGCGTAACCGCCCTTTCGGCGCTGGTCCCTCGCGCAAGCGTGAGGTACTGGCCAAAATCTTGCTGAACGGATCGCTGGCGAAATAGGCTATCATCACGCCATCGTCTGCGGCGATACCGTGAGGGCGGGATGGTCAGGAGCAGCCGGATCGGACGGAAGTGGCTTTTGCTGGTCACTTTGGCCCTGATGGCGTGGTGCGGTCACGGACTGGCGGACGAGCCGCCCGGCCAACCGTTGCTGCGGCTGGAGACCGGCATGCACACGGCGGCAATCCGTGCCGACGCCAAGCGCCAACTGTTGCTGACCGTTTCCTTGGACAAGACAGCGCGGCTGTGGTCGCTGGCCGACGGAAGACTGATCCGTGTGTTGCGCCCGCCGATCGGCGAGGGGAATGAGGGCCAACTGTACGCCGGCGCGCTATCGCCCGATGGCAGGATTGCCGCGGTTGGGGGATGGACCGGCTATGAGTGGAACCGTGCGGACAGCGTGTATCTGTTCGACACCAGCTCCGGCAAATTGTTACGGCAGTTGGCGGGATTGCCGGATGTCGCGGAGTCGCTGGCGTTTTCGCCGGACGGCGGTCTACTTGCGGCCGGGCTGTCGGGCGCAAATGGCGTGCGCATCTGGAACACCTCCGGTTGGAGTGCCGCCTGGAGCGATGCGGAATACGACGGCAGTGTTTTGGGACTAGCATTCACTGCGTCGCGTGGACTGGTAGCGAGTAGCAACGATGGATACCTGCGCAGTTACAATGCGCAAGGCAGGCTCCGACAGCCAAAGGTGAAGGCGCCTGGCGGATCACGTCCGCTTGGTGTTGCAATTTCACCGGATGGAGAGCGGATCGCGGTCGGCTACGATGACAGCAAGCGGGTCGATGTCCTCGGGTCGCACGATCTAGGGTTGTTGTTCAGTCCCGATGTCGCCGGCATCAACGACGAGCTGGCGCGGGTTGCCTGGTCAGCGGACGGCGGCACACTCTTCGCTGGAGGTGGTGCAGGGGACTCGGCAGGGCGCCGTATCGTCCGCGGATGGGCAGAAGGCGGGCGAGGCGCCGCTCGTGATTTTCCGGTAGCCAGGAATACCATACTTGGGCTGTTGCCGCTGTCGGGCCGGGATCTTGCGTTCGCATCATATGAGCCGACCTGGGGCATGCTGCGCGGTACGGGGTCGATCGATCTGCTGCACGCCGCGGCGGCCTCTGACTATCGCGATGTTGGCTCGGCGTTCCGGCTGTCACCGGACGGCAAACAGGTGCAGTTTGGCTTCGAACAATTTGGCAAGCGGCCGGCCTCTTTCGCGCTGAGCGAGCGGCGCGTCATCAGCGGGGCGGTCACCGAGACGACATTGACCGGCGTCAAGCTCTCCGGCCCAGGAATGAACGTGGAGCACTGGTACGTCGATACGGCTCCAACGCTGAACGGGAGGCCGCTGAAGCTGTACCAGTACGAAAGGTCACAAGCCGTTGCGGTCAACGGCGAGCGCCTGCTGTTAGGCGCCGACTGGTCCCTGCGATTGTTCGACAAGGCCGGCTCGCAGCTCTGGGTGCAGTCTGTTCAATCCACCATCTGGGCGGTGAATACCACGCTGGACGGCAGGCTTGCCGTGGCGGCCGTCGCTGACGGCACAATCCGCTGGTACAGGATGCGCGACGGTGTCGAGTTGCTGGCGCTGTTCCCCCATGCCGACGGAAAGCGTTGGGTGGCGTGGACGCCGCAGGGCTATTACGACGCCAGCGCGGGCGCCGACGAGCTGATCGGCTGGCACGTCAACCGCAGCCAGGATCACGAGGCCGATTTCTATCCGGCGAGGCAGTTCAGCGAGCAGTTCAACCGGCCGGACATTGTGGCACTGGTGCTCGACACGCTCGACGTGGACGAGGCGGTGCGGCAGGCCAACGCAGTGGCGAAGCGCAAGGCGCCGGCTCCGGTCGCCAACCTGCTGCCGCCGGTGGTGAAGATACTCTCCCCGCCTGACCTGTCCTCGGTGGCACGTTCACCGATCGACATCACCTATCTGGTCCGCTCACCGACGCCGGTGACCTCCGTCACCGTTCTAGTCGATGGCAGGCCGGTGGAGACGCCACCGTCCATTCCGGTCATGTCGGGCGCCGACGGCGCCGTTGAGAGCCTGTCCGTGCCGATGCCGCAGCACAATGCGACGATTTCGCTGGTGGCGGCGAATGCGCAGACGAAGAGTGAAGCCGCGGTGGTGAATATCGGCTGGCAGGGGGAGAAGGACTGGTACAAGCCCGATCTTTATGTGCTGGCGGTCGGCGTTGCGCTGTACAAGGATACCGGCCTGAAGCTGAGCTATCCGGCGAAGGATGCGGCGGACTTCGCGGCAATGGCGAAGGCGCAGGCGGGAGGGCTGTCCAATCATGTCGAGGTCAGGGAACTCCCGGACGAGCACGCCACGCGTGAGGAAATCCGCAAAGGGCTGAGTTGGCTGAAGAAGACCCCGGCCCGTGACGTGGCGGTATTGTTCCTGTCTGGCCACGGGCAGAACGATGCCGGCGGACACTACCACTTCCTGCCGTACGACACCGATCAGTCGGATCTGGACCTGACGACGATCCAGGACTTCGAGATCGAGGATTTCCTCGGCAAGGTGCCGGGCAAGGTGATCGCGTTCCTCGACACCTGCTTTGCCGGTGGTGCAGGCGGCAAGAAAGAGAGAGGACCGACGCAGCCGGACGTCGACGGGCTGGCGAACAAACTGGCGTCGGCAGAGAAGGGCATCGTGGTGTTCACCTCCTCGACCGGCCGGCAGTTCTCGCAGGAGCGAGACGAGTGGAAGAACGGAGCGTTCACCAAGGCACTGGTGGAAGCGCTCCGGGGTGGCGCCGATTACCAGCATGACAAGCGGATTACGATCGGGGAGCTGGAGGTGTACCTGTCGCACCGCGTGCAGGAATTGACCAACGGCGAACAGAGCCCGACGTCGACGAAGCCTAAGACCATTCCTGATCTGGTCGTCGCGACAGTGGTGCAATGACGCGCCGGCGCTGGATGCTCGGCGTGTGCGCGCTGATCTGTCCCAACATCGGGCGAGCACATGCGCAGGCAGCGCACGACGGTATCCGGGTGCTGGCGCGGGAGAAGTCGCTCGCCGAGCAGTTCCTGGTGTTGCTCAACGAGTTCGGCCACAAGGATGTCGGACAATACGCCAAGGGCATTACGCTGTATGCGTCGGCAAAGGCGGAGTTCGATGGGCTGATCTCCGAGCTCGAACACGAGCTGGGGCAGGAGCGACCGCCCGATCAGTCGCCGGCGTTTCAGACGGCGCTGAACGGCGCGGTCGACAAGCGGATTGCGTTCACCAGCTTCGTCAGTGACGAGATCCTGCCGCAGGCCAGCGGAGCGCAGAAAAAGGGGATTGGCGACTTCGTCAGCGTCGTTCCGGAGCTGCTCAAGGCGCTGACCGAGGCAGGGATATCCATCTGGCGGGAATTCCGTTCGGTGGGCGATGCGCGGCGGACGGAGATGCGGCAGGAACTGGAGGCGTTGCGGTGGCCTGCGTTCAAGCCGTGATGCGCCATCGCTGATTCGTTTCGCACGGGTGTAAGTCCGACCGTTCCGCGAGGGCGAGGCGCTGGCCTTGCGGCGCATCAGTGACGCGCCTAGCTTCCCCTGCCCAAACACTAGGCAGCCAAACCCAAGGGAGAGGGTCATGTTCAAGGGATCGCTCGTTGCTCTGATCACCCCGATGCGTCCGGACGGGTCGGTCGACGAGAAGGCCTATGCCGAGTTCGTCGACTGGCAGATCAAGGAGGGCACCGACGCCGTCGTGCCCGTGGGCACCACCGGCGAGAGCCCGACGCTGTCGCATGACGAACACAAGCGGGTCGTCGAGATCGCGATCGAGGTGGCCAAGGGCCGCGTCCCGGTGATTGCCGGTGCCGGCTCCAACAGCACGGCCGAGGCGATCGATCTCGCGCGCCATGCCAGGAAGGCGGGCGCCGATGCGACGCTGATCGTGACGCCGTATTACAACAAGCCGACGCAGGAGGGCATGTACCTGCACTTCAAGGCGATCGCCGATGCGGTCGATCTGCCGCTGATCATCTACAACATTCCGCCGCGCTCGGTGGTGGACATGAGCGTCGAGACGATGGCGCGGCTGGCCAAACACAAGAACATCGTCGGCGTGAAGGACGCGACGGCGAACCTGGCGCGGCCGCTGCACACCAAGCGCGCCTGCGGTGACGATTTCTGCCAACTGTCGGGCGAGGATCACACGGCGATCGCCTTCCTCGCCGCGGGCGGCGACGGCTGCATCAGCGTCACGGCGAATGTCGCGCCGCGGCTGTGCGCGGCGATGCAGGACGCCTGGCAGGAGGGTCGGGTCAAGGACGCGATGGCGATCCAGAACCGGCTGGTGCCGCTGCATGACGCGCTGTTCTCGGAGACGAGCCCCGCGCCGGTGAAGTTCGCGGCGTCGCTGCTCGGCAAGACGTCCGAGCATTGCCGCCTGCCGCTCGCACCGATCATGGAGGGCACGCGGGCGAAGGTGCGGGCGGCGATGACCGAGGTTGGGCTGTTGAACTGAGGCTGACGGCGCACGATGGCAGCGCGGCCGACAGGACGATGATGGCAAGGCAGATGAAGTAGGGGAATCTCTACAGCGCCAAGGAGGTCGCGATGGCGTACGCAAGTGCGATTATGGCAAACCCGGCCATCCGCATGCCGTCGGTGGCGATGCCGAATTTGCGACGCCTGCGTTTGTCACAGCGATCCCGTGCGCTGCTGATGATGGGCATCATGATCAGCCCCACCTTCCTCGCGGACGACATCGGTTACGGCGTCCAAAGACTGTTCAAGACCGCCGATCAGATCGCGGAGATGCGAGCACCCGAACTCGATGCTTACGCGCATGCGTATCTTCCAGGTCGCCTGTCCCGCGGCGGACATGCCAACGGCGGAGCAGGAGCGTTGGACCGCCGAGGCCGCGCTGAATGGCTGGCCGCAATATCCCGAGGCCGGCAAGGGATGCTTCAAGCCAGAGCGGAACCTGTACGGCATCGTTGGACTGAAGGTTTTCGGCGTCGCATGTCCCAATTCGGTACTCTCGGTGGCCGATCAGCGGCGATGGGTCGCCTATGCCGCCAACCATGATTGGGCGCCCTACCCGCAAGCTGGCGAGGGCTGCGTCGATCCGTGATTAGCGCAACAGCCATCGCGAAGACCTGTGCCTATTAGGTCAAGAAAGGATCTTAGCGCAGATGCAGAAAGGCGATGCACGCAAAGCACGCAGATGAACTCGGCACGGTTCATAGACCATGGGCAACGCGTTTGATCTCCAGGCGCGGCTTGCTGAAGCAGCAGGCAGAGTTGCAGACCGGTCGCTTTCAGATAATTGGTGCATCGCATCCGACCTCGGGTCAAGCGCACGGCGGCATGTGTGCGTCGTCCATTTTGATGGTCTTCAACTCGACCGGAAGCACGTCGTTGATCAGCAGGTCCACGAAATACTCGCCTACCAAGTTGTCTTTGTAGTGCACCTTGGCGCCGTATTGTTGCACAGCCGATAGGCCGGCGGCACGGACCTCATATCCCAACGCGTTCTCATAGACTTTTTCAGGAACCCCGCGCCAAGCGTATTAAAGGCCCGAGGGGAAACAACCGAATCATTTCCGGACGCACCTGATGCTACCCTCGTCATGGCCGGCGAACGCCGGTCATCCACGTCTTCGCTGCCAGCACAACGAGAAGACGCGGATGCCGACCCCAGCCTTCGCTTGGGGCAGGCTCTGCGTGGGCGTGACGATGTGGAAGCGACCGTTGCGCCACGTGGAGCAATTAATTCCCGGCAAATCCTAAGCACAGTGAATGCGCAGCCGATCACGCGCCCTGACAGTTCATTCAGCCCACTGCTATCTGCGTGTTCTGCGTGCATCGTCTTCCTGCATCTGCGCTGAAATTTTTGCTTTGCGATGCTGCGTACAAATGATTGCGGAAGTATTGATGGGCCGGCGACGCCGCAGATGCTCGAAGCGTTTCAATCCATGGAATCAAGCCTACCGCAATCGGCCCAGGCAGGCCGCCGCGCGGCAGCGTAGGACCGCCTCGCACCGTTGATCGCCTACACGCCGAGGGCCACACGTCAGGTCGCTGCCCCGCGCCCCTGTCCGCACCTTGCGCGGCAAGGAAGGGCCCGGGTGAAGGCGGGCCGATATTGGATCGCCTATGGCAGCACTGTCCCGCCTATGATTGTTGGCGTATTCTACCAAACCGCCGGCATTCCGCGCCGAACATAGGGACGGCGGCGGGTTGGGCAGGACGGGCCGCACCTCGCCGCATGGCAGCGGCAATGCTATCTCGCTATTCCGGAACCGATCACTGAAACATGGCAGAAGCGAAGACCAAGAAGACCCTGATCTCGCACGGCGTCGCAGCGCAGAACCGCAAGGCGCGGTTCGACTATGCGATCAAGGACACCGTGGAAGCCGGGCTCGTGCTGAAGGGCCCGGAGGTAAAGTCGCTGCGCCACGGCCGCGCCACGCTTTCGGAGGCGTGGGCGGGCGAGCGCGAAGGCGAGCTTTGGCTGTTCAACGCCTATATCCCGGAATACCAAGGCGGCGTGCTGTCGCACTTCGAACCGCGCGCCCCACGAAAGCTGCTGCTGAAGCGCAAGCAGATCCGCTCGCTGGCCGGCGCGGTGGCGCGCGAAGGTGTCTCACTGGTGCCGCTGCAGATCCACTTCAACGAGCGAGGCATGGCCAAGGTGCTGCTCGGGCTGGGCGAAGGTCGCAAGAAGCACGATAAGCGCGCCGCGGTGGCCGCGCGCGACTGGCAGCGCGACAAGGCGCGGCTGATGCGGGCACGCGGGTAGCATGTATGCAGCCGGTGCGTTTGCCGTCGTGCTGCTGTTGGCCGCCGACGCGTGGGCAGCGGGCCATGCGATCGAATGCCCGGCACGTGCGCCGTCGGATTGGGGCGGTTCGCCAGGGCTGCTGGCTGGCGTGCAGGTGGTGTCGGCCAAGCGCGGCGAGAAGATCGATGACGCGGCGCCTCCGGACCTGGTACCCGACGGCCAACGTACGCAAAGCGGCATCCTGCATTCGATCTGGCGGATGAATTCGGACGGCCCAGAGTGGCTGTTCCAGGTGTGGTGCCACTACGCCGGAACGCCCCGTGTGCTGAAAGTGGATGCGCCAGGCGTGAAGCGATGCGAGTATCTGACCCCGGCCGCGCATCCGGATCGGCCGCCGCAGCAAATGGCGTGCGACTGAAATGCGCGACAAGCTGATCGAGGCGAAGCAGAAATGGGCACGTGAGGGGCGGCTGCTGACCGGAACGCCAGGCGATCCCCAACGCGACCGGCTGCCGCCGGGGCAAACGCTTGTTCGCGATTGGCCGGTGCTCGATCTGGGCGCTGAACCGAATGTCACGCCACAGAAGTTTCGCCTGGACGTCGACGGCGCAGTGGAAAACCGGCTGAGCCTGTCGCTCGATGAATTCATGGCGCTCCCGCAGACCGAGAGCATGTCAGACATCCACTGCGTGACGAACTGGTCGCGCTACGACAACCACTGGAAGGGCGTGGCGGCGCAGGCGCTGTTGCGGATCGTGCAGCCGAAGCCGGACGCCCGGCACGTGATGCTCCACAGCTTCGACGGCTACACGGCGAACGTGCCCCTGGAGCAGTTCGATCAGCCGGACGTATTCCTGGTGCACGAGTGGGAGGGCAAGCCGCTTTCTCGCGCCCATGGCGGGCCGGTGCGGATGCTGATCCCGCGGCTCTATTTCTGGAAGTCAGCGAAGTGGCTGCGGCGCATCCAGTTCACCATCAGCGATCATCCGGGGTTCTGGGAGCAGCGCGGCTACCATAACAACGGCGATCCTTGGCAGGAGGAGCGGTATGGTTGAGCCGACGCGACGAATGGTGCTCGTGGCAGCGATAGGAGCTTGCATGGCAGCGGACAAGGAAATGCTTGCGTGGGACTTCGGCTTTCCGTCGATCGACGAGGGGAGGCTGGAGTTTGGCGCGTTCAGGGGCCGCGTGCTGCTGGTGACGAACACGGCGTCATTCTGCGGCTACACCTATCAGTACGAGGGGCTGGAGAAGCTGCACAGGACGGTCTCGCCACGCGGGTTGACGGTGATCGGCGTGCCCAGCCAGGACTTCAATCAGGAATCCGCCGACAACAAGACGGTGAAGACATTCTGCGATGCGACATTCGGCGTGGAATTCCCGATGGCGGGCATAGCGCATGTTCGCGGTTCGCAGGCTGCGCCGTTCTATGCCTGGGTGCGCGAGCAGAAGAACTGGCAGCCGGACTGGAACTTCAACAAGGTGCTGATCGGTCGCAACGGTCGCATCGCCGGCACCTTCGGTTCGGGCGACGAGCCGAATGGCCCGAGACTCTCCCAGGCGATCGAAGCGGAACTGGCAAAGGCGTAGTTATGGCCGTCCCCGGATCACGTCCGGGGACGGCCATGACGATGGGTTTTGCTGATCAGTCCCGGTCGATGCGGCAGGAATAGCAGCCCCGCCTGGCATTGTGCGCATGCAGGAATGCCACATCATCCCGGCGGAACAACCGCTCGATGATCGTCTCGAGTTCGGTGCCCTCCGCCACCTCGGCATCGACCATGATGCCGGTCGCATCGTAAGCGCGCACCGACAGCAGCCGAGTGCGTTGCTGCGTCGGCACCTGATTGAGGAAGATTGCCGTCTCCCGCACGCCCTCGCGCACGAAGATCGGGCCGCTGGCGCGATACGGCGAAGTCGGCGCGACGTGATGCGGGTAGTTCAGCAGGATCGACACTTCGCCCGGCTCGGAATCGCGCAGGCTGACGCGACAGGGTTGCATCAGTGGCGCATCCTCAGCCGTCGCGACGACACGGCGTGCACCGTGTGCGAGCAGTTCTTCGTCAGTCATGGAGAAGAACGGGACGAACGGCTCCAATGGCAGGCCGGTAATGCGGAAGTTCATGGCGTCGCTCCTTGTGGTTGACGCCCGCAAGATGGGCGCACGCACCACCGAGCCGCCATCCGCCTATTGCGGTTGCATGATCTGCTGTTCGGTTTGCGGCTCAACGCCGAGCAACGCGGCGAGCGTCTGCCGCGGTTCAACAAGGTCGGCCAGCGTGTAACGGTCCAGCACCGCGAGAAACGCCTGCAGCGCCGCACCGAGCGCGTGCCGCAGCACGCAGCCTTCCTCGATGAGGCAGTGCCGCGTTTCGCCGAAGCAGGCGACCAATGCCATATCCGGCTCGGTGCGCCGCACCACCGCGCCGATGTTGATCGCATCCGGATTTCGGGCAAGTCGCAGGCCGCCGTGCTGCCCGCGCGTCGTCGCTATGTCGCCGGCAAGCGCCAGCTGATGCACCACCTTCATCAGGTGGTTCGCCGAGATGCCGTATGCGCCTGCTATGTCGGAGATCGTGACAACCGTCTCCGGTCGCACCGCGAGATAAATCAGGGTGCGCAGCGTGTAGTCGGTGAATGTGGTCAGACGCATGCGCTCTCCCGAGATCGACGTGCTGCAAACGGGCGGACATTGGCGCAGATCGGCAGGCCAGGTTCGTTCGGGACGAAGTAACATCGCAGGCCGGATGCGTCAGGCGGTCCACCACACTGAGCGCCATGTTAGCGTCCGTCACACCAAAAGCATCATAAATCAAATATGTCCCTGATCACGATATCGGACCGATCCTGCCGAGCAGCGTGCCGACGACGGCGTGAAACATGCTCTCGGTCAGCCGGCCGGTGTTCGTGTTCAGCCGGGACACGTGATAGCTGTCAGCCAGCAGCCTGCCGTCGGGGAGGGCGTGGATTTCGCCATGGCGAAAGGCCGCGCGCGTGGGCCGTATGCCGTACGCCCGCAGCATCGCAGCATGCGCCGTCCCTCCCAGCGCCAGCACACCGCGCAGCCGCTTCATGGCGGCGATTTCAGCGGTTAGAAACCGATTGCAGGTGCTGATTTCGAGCGGCGTCGGCAGGTTCCCGGGAGGCACGCAGCGCACCGCATTGGTGACGCGGCAATCGACGAGGCACAGCCCGTCCCCGGAATCGGCGCCGTAGGTTCCCTGTGCGAGGCCGAAATGCAGCAACGTCCGGTAGAGCAGCATGCCGGCAAAATCGCCGGTGAATGGCCGTCCGGTTCGGTTGGCGCCGCGCACGCCGGGTGCAAGGCCGACAATCAGCAGACGCGCATCCAGGCTGCCGAAGCTCGGCACAGGCGCGTTGAACCAGTTGGGATTGGCGGCCCGATTGGACCGCCGATACTCGCTCAGCCTTGGACAGAGTGAACAGTCGGACGCCGGATCAAGGGCTGGGTGCATCGATCGGAAACGGCGGCCGCGCCCGAGCGCCTCACGCGGCGTCGTGCGGATCGGGGAACGGTTCCGCGGGTGTCTGGCGCAGCGGCACGTTACGGACGCGCGGTTCGGTCTGACGGCGGGTGAACTCGGGGGCGATGTCGGCAAGCTCCAGGAACTGGTCCGCCTGGCGGCGCAGTTCGTCAGCAACCATGGGCGGACTGGTGCGGATCGAGGAGACGACCGAGACGCGCACACCGCGACGCTGAACCGCCTCCACGAGTCGGCGGAAATCGGAATCGCCGCTGAACAAGATCGCGTGATCGAGCCGCGGACAGAGCTCCAGCATGTCCACCGCGACTTCGATGTCCATGTTGCCCTTGACGCGCCTGCGTCCAGCCGAGTCGGTGAACTCCTTGGCCGGTTTCGTCACCAGCGTGTAGCCATTGTAGGCCAGCCAGTCGGTCAGCGGCTTCAGTGGCGAGTATTCGTCAGTCTCCAACACCGCGGAATAGTAATATGCACGAACAACATGTGCTTTCTTGCGGAAGAACTCCAGCAGGTTCCGGTAATCAACGTCGAAACCAAGATTACGCGAAGCGGAGTATAGATTGGCGCCATCAATGAACAGGGCTACCCGTTCATCCGGAAGGAAATGCATGGATCGAGACCTCACGATGCAGGGGACGGGACAACTCGAAACACGTGCGGACCGGGCAAAATCGGCAAACCGGGGCGATCGCGTAGCAAATCATCGCAGCTTCCTGTCGATATGTGAACCACCTGACCGGAACCATTTCGGATGATCCTCATTGCCATCGGCGCAAATTTGCCGGGCTTCCTGGGCAGGCTGCCCATCGAGACCTGCCGGCTGGCGGTGGCTGCCCTGGATGCACTGCCGGGGCTCCGGCTGCGGGCGCTTTCGCGCTGGTACCTGACCGTGCCGGTGCCGCCCTCCGGCCAACCATCCTATGTCAATGCGGTAGCGGTTCTTCAGTGTGAACCAGGGGCTGCCAGCCCCAACCCTGGTGCCCTGCTCGCCGCACTGCATGCAATTGAGACCAGGCAGGATCGGATCCGGGCCGAGCCCAACGCAGCCCGCACGCTGGATCTCGATATAATCGCGATGGGCCAGAACGGCCAGCTCGTGCAGACGACGCCCGACCCGGTGCTGCCGCATCCGCGTGTCCACGAACGGGCTTTCGTCCTGGTGCCTCTGCTCGACGTGGCGCCGGATTGGGTCCACCCCATCCTGCGGCGTAGTGCCCGCGATCTGCTGCGGGATCTGCCGCCCCAAGGGATCGAGCCCCTCTGACGCCGCTTGTGGCGCCCTCAGCCACGCCGGGCTGCCACGCGCCGGACGCAGCGCAGATCGGTCACCGTGGCGTCCAGTTCGCCTGCGGCTATTCGTCCGGTCACCGTCACCCACGCCGTGATATAGCGCGACCGCGGGCCGGTATCCTCCGTGCCGTACTGCATTTGCGCCGCGAACGTGCCGTCCGCCGCAATCTGGACTGGAACAGGTGTGGTTCTCGGTGGGTTGACCGGGAAAGGATAGTCGAACCGTCCGCCGCTCACGACGATCGTCTCAGCGTAGGCAGGCGCACCGCACAGGAAACCCCAGCCGCTGATCGCGTTGTTCTGCCCGGCATAGTTGCCGTCGAACTGCGAACCGGCAGCCGGGACCGCGGGCACGGCGGGTGTGGCGCCAGGCAGGGTGGCGCAACCGCCTGCCAGGACGAAAGCGCATCCCGCCAGCGCAGACAGGCCGAACCCGAGCCCGACCAGGTGCTTGGTCATGCCGCGGAAATGGCTGCTCGGCGGGTTTCGTCAAGCAATCCGGCTCTATCAGCCTTGCTTTGCCATGGGTGCTTGCCTAGATCAGACGTTCGCCCAAGTTCAATGCCGGGAGGCCAAGCGCATGGCGCGCGTGACTGTCGAAGACTGCGTGCAGAAGGTCCCCAACCGCTTCGAGCTCGTCCTGCTCGCCGCTCAGCGCGCGCGCAACCTGAGCCGCGGCGAAGAGCTCACCATCGATCGGGACAACGACAAGAATCCTGTCGTCGCGTTGCGCGAAATTGCCGATGAAACGATCGAACTCGGCAGGATCGAGCAGGATCTGGTCAAGTCGCTGTCCCGCGCGCCTGAGCCGGAGCCCGCGGACGAAGAAGTGCTCGACCTGATCCCGACCGATCAGAACATATTCGGCCTGCAGGACGTGACGGCCGATGAAGAGGCGGCAAGCCTGCCCGTCGAAGGCGAAGAGATGTCGCCCGAAGATCTCGAGGCGGCCATCGAGGCGGAGCTGGGCGGCCGTTCCCAGCGGTAATCGCCCCAACGGGAAGCGCCCATGACAGCCAGGGGTGAAGGCAGCGCGGTCACGAGGCCGACCCTCGCCCCGGTTTTCGCGCCCGACGGGGCGGCGGCCGAGACAGCGCGGCGGGCCGCGCCCGGCCCGGACGCGATCCGGCTGAGCGAAAAGCTGCGAGCCTACGATCCCAGGGCAGACACCGGATTGATCGATGCCGCCTACGCGCTCGCCAGACAGGCGCACGGCGCGCAAGTGCGCGACAATGGCGACCCCTATATCACCCATTCCGTTGCCGTTGCCGATATTTTGGCCGGCTACCGGCTGGATACCGCCTCCATCGCCACCGGCCTGCTGCACGACGTGATCGAGGACACCCCGGTCAAGCTGCCGGAGATTCAGAGCCGCTTCGGCTCCGAGATCGCCGGCCTGGTGGACGGCGTCACCAAGCTGACCCGCCTCGAACTCCAGTCGGACCGCACCAAGCAGGCGGAGAATTTTCGGAAACTTGTGCTCGCGATCAGTCGCGACATCCGCGTTTTGCTGGTGAAGCTCGCCGACCGGCTGCACAACATGCGCACCCTGCGCTTCGTACAGGACCCCGAACGCCGCCGCCGCATCGCGCGCGAGACGATGGAGATCTACGCGCCGCTGGCTGAACGGATCGGCATGGACGCGGTGAAGACCGAGCTGCAGACATTGGCCTTCGCACAGCTCGATCCGGAGGCCTATGCGACGATCCAGGCGCGGCTGAACTTCCTGCGTGGCCAGGGTGCCGATGTGATCGAGGAGGTGCGGGCGGAGCTGAAACGCGTCTGCGAAGGCTTCGGCGTGACGGTGATGGAAGTGTCAGGGCGCGAGAAGTCGCCCTACTCGATCTGGGAGAAGATGCACCGGCGCAATGTCGCCTTCGAGCAGCTTTCCGACATCATGGCATTCCGCATCGTGGTGCCGAGCAAGGAGGCGTGTTATGCGGCGCTCGGCGCGGTGCACTCGTCCTATCCGGTGATTGCCGGACGGTTCAAGGACTACATCTCGACGCCCAAGTCGAACGGCTATCAGAGCCTGCACACCGGCGTGACGCTGCGTGAGCCGCGCAATCAGAAGATCGAGATCCAGATCCGCACCGACGACATGAGCGACGTGGCGGAAAACGGCGTCGCCGCCCACTGGGTTTACAAGGAACCGAATGCCAAGGCCGATCGACGTGATCTGCAGCGTTTCCGCTGGGTGCAGGACCTGCTGGAGATTCTCGAGAATTCGACCGCGCCTGACGAATTCCTCGAGAATACCAAACTGGAGCTCTACGAGGACCAGGTCTTCTGCTTCACGCCGAAGGGCCAGTTGATCCAGTTGCCGCGCGGCGCGACGCCGGTGGACTTTGCCTACGCGGTGCACTCGCAGGTGGGCGATGCCTGCGTCGGCGCGAAAATCAACGGCCGGCTGCTGCCGTTGCGCCACCAGCTGCAGAACGGCGATCAGGTCGAGATCATGACGGCACGCGGCGGCACGCCGTCGCCGCAATGGGAGCGGTATGTCGTCACCGGCAAGGCGCGCGCCCGCATCCGGCGGTTCATTCATCAGCAGCAGCGCCAGCAGCATCTGGATGCGGGACGCGCGGAACTCGCGAAGGCCTTTCGCCAGGCCGGGCTCGATGGATCGGAGAAGGCGCTGGAGCCGGCGCTGAAGACATTGAAACTCGCCGCGGCCGACGATCTGTACATCGCGGTCGGCAACGGCAATGTCGGCCCGAAGGACGTGGTGCACGCCGCTTATCCGGAGCTGCGCCAGGCGCCGCGCGCACCGCGCATGATCCCCGCGCCGCCGCCGCGCGCGAACAACCGGCATCCGCACAGGTCGGATTTCGATATGCCGATCACCGGCCTGGTGCCGGGCATGGCCCATCACTTCGCCGGCTGCTGCCATCCCGTGCCAGGCGACGAGATCGTCGGCATCGTCACCACCGGCAAGGGCGTGACGATCCACGCACGTGATTGTCAGACTTTGGCCGGCTTCGCTGCCACGCCCGAACGTTTCATCGACGTCGATTGGAATCATGAGGGTCTGTTCGCCAGCCGTCCGGACGGAAAGACGCCCAGCCATACCGCGCGGATCAGCGTGATCGGGGCAAACGAGCCATCGGCCCTCGCCAACCTGACGAATGCAATCGCCAAGCAGGAAGGCGCGGTTGCCAGCCTGAAAATCGTCAATCGGCAACCGGACTTCATCGAAGCCCTGGTGGACGTCGACGTGCGCGACATTGCGCATCTCTCCAAGGTCATCGCGGGTCTGCGCGGTGCGGTCGGTGTAAAGGGCGTCGAACGGGGATGATGATCACGGATCAGGGATCAGGGATCAGTGGCCGGTGATCAGGAGCGCGACGGCGCCGACCTACGGATACCGATCAGTGTTCACTGATCACTGATCACTGCGATGATTCTCGGTCTCGGCTCCGACATCTGCGATATCCGCCGTATCGAGGCGGTGATCGCGCGTCATGGCGAGCGTTTCCTTTTGCGCGTCTTTACAGCGACTGAGCGGGCCAAGGCGGCGAGCCGCACCGAACGGATCCAGGCGGCGACCTTCGCCAAGCGCTTCGCGGCGAAGGAGGCGGCGGCGAAGGCGCTCGGAACCGGATTCCGGCGCGGCGTGTTCTTCTCCGACCTGGGCGTGGTGAACATGGCTTCCGGCCAGCCGACGTTGCGGATGACCGGTGGCGCTGCGGCACGGCTCGCAGCGATCACGCCTGCGGGAATGGCGGCCTCCATCGCATTGACGATGACCGACGAATACCCATACGCGTTTGCCCAAGTGATCATTTCGGCGATGCCGGCGAGCTAATCGGGTGCGAGCCATGCGACGAATTGCTGTGACGCTGGCGCTGGCTGCCGCCGTGGCCCTGCTCGGCGGATGCGCCTACGATCCCTACACTGGGCTCTTGGTGCCGTGCTGTGGCTATTACGGCTATCCCTACGGCTATCGCTATCCGGCCCCTTACGCCCCGTATGGCTATCCGGCTGGCCCCTACGGCGCGCCATCCCAGGCACAGCCGGGGGCGTATCCGGGTCAGGCACAGCCAGGTGCGTATCCGGGTCCGGCGGGTGGCGGGGCCTTGCCCACGCAAGGCGGCTCGCTGGCACTGCATTTTGCCGCGGCCAACGAGACGAACGACGGACGCCTGACGCGCCAGCAGGCGGAGGCCGGCATGCCGTTTGTGGCGCAGAACTTCGATGCGATCGACGCCGAGGGGAAGGGCTACGTCACGCTGCCGGAGATCCAGGCCTTCATGGCCCAGCGCCGCGCTGCGGGCGGCCAGCCGAGCGAACTCGACACGAATTAGGCCTCGGCGCACGTCAACCGTCGGGTTCTCATCGGGCGTTTCCGGCGTTGCCCGACCGTCCGCTCGCTTGACACATCACGCACCCCTGGGCTTGATCCGCCCGGATTTTTTGGACGAAAGCCCTTCTTGACATGGCGACCAAGGCAAAGACAAAGGCACGGCGCAAATCGAACGTCTGGGTCGAGAACATCAAGACGTTCGTCTATGCCGGCCTGATCGCCGTCGTGGTGCGCACCGTTCTCTACGAGCCATTCAACATTCCCTCGGGCAGCATGATTCCGACGCTGCTCGTGGGTGACTACCTGTTCGTGTCGAAATACAGCTACGGCTATTCACGCTATTCGCTGCCGTTCGGCTGGCCGCCCTTCTCCGGGCGCATCTTCGGACGCCTGCCGAACCGCGGCGACGTGGCCGTGTTCAAGTACCCGCGCGACAATTCAACGGACTACATCAAGCGCATCATCGGGCTGCCAGGTGATCGCATCCAGGTGCGTCAGGGACAGCTCTACATCAACGGTCAGCTCGTCCCGCGCCAGCCTGAGGGAGACTATGTCACCGACGAAAGCGGCATCCGCATGGCGTTGCGGCTCTACCAGGAGACGCTGCCGAACGGCGTGAAGCACGACATCCTGAAGGCGACCGACGAAGGCGAGATGAACAATACGCAAGAATACCTGGTCCCGCCCGACCACGTGTTCGCGATGGGCGACAACCGCGACAATTCGGCGGACAGCCGCTTCATGAACGGCGTCGGTTTCGTTCCGGTGGAGAACCTGGTTGGCCGCGCGGAGATTCTGTTCTTCTCGGTGGACTCGGAATATCCGTGGTGGGAATTCTGGTGGTGGCCATTCGAGATCCGCTGGAGCCGGTTGCTGATGGGCGTCCACTGAGTGGGCCGGCATTGACGTCGCCGATCGAGGCAATCCTCGGACACGACTTCACGCGTCCTGAACTGTTGCGCGAGGCGATGACCCATCGCTCCGCGCTGCAGGGGAAACGGCGCCGGCGAGGTTGGAGTTCGAACGAGCGGATGGAATTCATCGGCGACCGCGTCCTGGGTCTGCTGATCGCCGAATGGCTCGTGGAACGTTTTCCCAAAGAGCACGAGGGCGATCTCGGACACCGTTTGGGTGCTCTCGTGTCCCAGCCTGTGCTGGCTGCGGTGGCGGAAGAGATAGGTCTGGGCGAGGCGTTGGCGGTGGCGGCAAACGAGGCACGGGATGGAGTTCGGAAGCGCGCCAGTGTTCTGGCTGACGCGTTGGAGGCAGTGCTTGGGGCACTGTACATTGATGGTGGAATTGATGTTGCCCGCAACTTCATCAGACGCGCATGGATCAACGTGATGGAGGAGCAGCGGGAGCCACCGAAGGACTCGAAGTCGACGCTGCAGGAGTGGATGCATGCGCGCGGCCTTGGCGCACCCGAGTATATTGTCGTTTCGCGTGCCGGACCGCCGCATGCACCGGAGTTCGTGATGGCGGTGTCCGTGGCTGGCTGCAGCGGGACCGGGACGGCCGGCAGTAAGCGAGCCGCGGAACAGCTTGCGGCACAGGAGCTGTTGCGGGTCCTCGGGGCATGACCGCGCGGTGCGGCTTTGTCGCGGTTGTCGGCGCGCCCAACGCGGGCAAGTCCACCCTGCTCAACCGGCTTGCCGGCGCGAAGCTGTCCATCGTGACGCCGAAGGCCCAGACCACACGGTTCCGCGTGCTCGGCATCATGATGCGCGGCGAGAGCCAAGTGCTGTTGGTCGACACGCCGGGCATCTTCATGCCACGCCGCCGGTTGGACCGCGCGATGGTGGCGGCGGCCTGGACGGGCGTGCGGGACGCGGACCTGACCTTGCTGCTGGTCGATGCGAAGAGCGGCGCAACCGATCTGGTGCGCCAGATCGCCGGACAGCTTGCGTCGCAGCAGCGGCTGACCTGGCTGGTGTTGAACAAGGTCGACCTCGTGCCGTCGGTGAAGCTGCTGCCGCTGACGGCTGCGCTCACTACGCTGACGCCGTTCGAACAGACCTTCATGGTGAGCGCCTCGACCGGTGACGGCGTCGAGCAGTTGGCCGATGCATTATCGGCGGGCGTGCCGGAGGGACCGCATCTCTATCCCGACGATGATCTGACGGACCTGCCCGATCGGCTGCTGGCGGCAGAGATCGTGCGCGAGCAGATCTTTCTGCAGACGCGCGAGGAGGTGCCCTACGGCACAACGGTCGAGACCGAGAACTGGCAGGAGCGCAACGACGGATCGGTGCGGATCGAGGCGACGGTGTACGTCTCGCGAGTCGGTCACAAGGCGATCCTGATCGGCGAGGGCGGTCAGCGGATCAAGGCGATCGGGGCGAAGGCGCGGGAGCAGTTGGCAGTGTTGCTGGAGCGCAAGGTGCATCTGTTCCTCAACGTGAAGCAACGCGCCGGCTGGGACGAGGAAGCGGCGAGGCTGCGGGCGATCGGGCTGCAGGACCCCGGGTAGCGGTTCGTTCATCGGTTGCCGGTAGGTCTGGCACGGAAGCAGGGGTGTCTCCCGATGCCCGACACGCCCGTTGAACCGCCGGCAGGCGGCCGGTATCCTGCCGACATGGAGAGCCGTGTCGCAGTGCTGGAACAGATCGCCCGAACCACGGCCGCGAGCCTTGAGCGGATCGAACGGCGGCTCGACGCGATGGAGGGCCGGTTCACCGGCATCGATCACCGGTTCGACGCGCTGAATTCCGAGCATCGGGCCGATTTCCGTTGGCTGCTCGGGCTGATGCTGGCGCAGACCGGTGCGTTGCTCGGCGTCATGGCGCATGGATTCCACTGGCTGTAGGGCCGCTGCCTATCGCGAACTGCGAGTAGTGTTTTCTTCATGCATCCCGGGGCATCGTTGGGCGCACCGGAGCGAATGCCGTGCCCGACGCGACCATTGAACCGCCTGACCCGGGTCGATATCCTGCGTCCATGGAAGCGCGCGTCGCCGTGTTGGAACAGATCTCCCGGACCACGGCTGCGACCCTGGAGCGGATCGAGCGACGCCTCGATGCCGTGGTGACGGAACAGCGCGCGGATTTCCGCTGGCTGCTTGGCATCATGCTGGGTGGTTTCACGGCCATGCTCGGTGGCTTTGGTGCCATGCTCGGCGTGATGGCCCACGGGTTCCACTGGCTGTAGACCGGCTGCTCCCATCGCACCGTCTTCGGAAAGCTGCTAGCCGGTAGCCGCCATGGAGTGGGACGCGCCTGCTATCGTGCTCGACGCACGCCCGTACGGCGAAGGCGATGCCATCGCCACGGTCATGACCGAGGAACACGGAGCCCATCGCGGCCTGGCACGCGGTGGCGGCGCGCGCAGCCGCACGGCAACATGGCAGCCTGGCAACCTCGTCCAGGCGCGCTGGGTCGCAAGGCTGGCGGACCAGCTCGGCAGCCTTTCTGCCGAACTCGTGCACCCTGGCGCTGCTCTTGCCATGGATGATCCGCTCGGGCTTGCGATGCTGTCCGCGGCCTGTGCCGTCGCGGAAGGCGCATTGCCGGAACGCGAGCCGCATCCCGCGCGTGTTCGAGGGCCTTTTGCATCTGATCGCGAATCTGCCACGCGGCGCTGCCATGCTCACTGAACTGATCCGATGGGAGGCAGTGCTGCTCGCCGAGCTCGGCTATGGGCTCGACCTGACAAGCTGCGCGGTCACTGGCGAAACAACCGGCCTGGTATTCGTGTCGCCGAAGACGGGACGCGCCGTCACCGCGGCGGGCGCCGGCATCTGGACATCACGCCTGCTGCGCCTGCCCGCGTTCCTGACCGGGGACTACGACGCGACGCCGCCAGACTGGCGCGACGGCCTCAGGCTGACAGGCCACTTCCTGGAGCGCGACGCGTTCGGGCATCACCACCGCCCGCTGCCTCCCGCGCGTCAAATGCTATACGACCGGGTCGCGGCACTCGCGGCCGATTCGGAGCAACAGGATGCCGGATGACCTGCTCGGGCATGTCGAGGATACGCAGCTTTCGGACGCGCTGTCCGAACGGTACCTCGCCTATGCGCTCTCCACCATCATGTCGCGCTCGCTGCCGGATGTGCGCGATGGCCTGAAGCCAGTGCATCGGCGGCTGATCTACGCCATGCATCTGCTTCGGCTCGATCCGACCGCGGGATTCAAGAAATGCGCGCGCGTGGTGGGCGACGTCATTGGAAAATTCCACCCGCATGGCGACGTCGCGGTGTACGATGCACTGGTGCGTCTCGCGCAGGATTTCGCCGCCCGCTATCCGCTGGTCGAAGGCCAGGGCAACTTCGGCAACATCGATGGCGATAACGCCGCGGCGATGCGCTACACCGAGGCGCGGCTGACCGAGGTTGCCCGCGCCCTGCTCGCCGGCATCGACGAGGATGCGGTCGATTTTCGCCCGACCTACGACGGCGAGGAGAGCGAGCCGGTCGTTCTGCCGGGCGCGTTTCCAAATCTGCTCGCCAATGGCGCGGCCGGCATCGCTGTCGGGATGGCGACGTCGATCCCGCCGCACAACGCCGGCGAGATCTGTGCCGCCGCCATTCACCTGATCGGCAATCCGCAGGCTACGACAGCCGATCTGCTGCGCCACATGCCAGGGCCGGATTTTCCCACCGGCGGCGTGCTGGTCGAAGACTCGGCCGCGATCCTCTTGGCGTACGAAACCGGACGCGGCGGGTTCCGCGTGCGCGCGAAGTGGTCGGTGGAGAAGGGGAAGCACGGCACCTGGCAGATCGTCGTCACGGAAATCCCTTACCAGGTGCAGAAGGCGCGTCTGATCGAGCAGATCGCCCAGCTTCTGGAAGAGCGCAAGCTGCCCCTGCTCGGCGATGTGCGCGACGAAAGTACTGAGATGGTGCGTCTTGTGCTTGAACCGAAGACGCGCGGCGTCGAGCCGGAAATGCTGATGGAGACGGTGTTCCGCGCCACAGCGCTGGAATCGCGCTTTCCGCTGAACATGAACGTGCTCGATGCGACGCGTACGCCAGTTGTGATGTCGCTGCCCGCGGTGCTGCGCGCCTGGCTCGATCATCGCCATGAGGTGCTGGTCCGTCGATCGCACCATCGGCTCGCGGCCATCGAGCGGCGCATCGAGATCCTCGACGGCTACCTGCTGGTCTATTTGAATGTGGACGAGGTGATTCGTATCATCCGCAACGAGGACGAACCCAAGCCGCATTTGATGGAGCGGTTCAAGCTGACCGACGTTCAGGCCGAGGCGATCCTGAACATGCGCTTGCGCTCGTTGCGAAGGCTTGAGGAGATGGAGATCCGCAAGGAGCACAAATCGCTGGCCAATGAGCGCAAGGGCCTTTTGACGCTGTTGAAGGATGATGCGCTGCGGTGGCGACGCATCGGCGAGGAACTTGAGGGGACACGACAGAAATTTGGCTCCGGCGCGCTGGGCGCGCGGCGCACCGAACTGGGCGTTCCGCCCTCCGCAGTCGAGGTTGCGAGCGATGCCTTTGTCGAGCGCGAGCCGATCACCGTCATCCTGTCCGACAAGGGCTGGATACGCGCTGTCAAAGGTCACACTGCAGATGACGCCGAGCTACGCTTCAAGGAGGGCGATCGGCTCAAGCGCCTGGTGCACTGTCAGACGACCGACCGTCTCATTCTGTTCGGCACCAATGGTCGCGCCTATACGTTGAAGGCAGCCGACCTGCCGCGCGGGCGAGGTGACGGTCAGCCGGTGCGCCTGGTCGCCGATCTCACGAACGAGGACGATGTCGCCGCGTCTGTTCATCCCGGTTGAGGGGACAAAGTATCTCGTTGCGTCGTCGACAGGACGAGGGTTCATAGTGCCAGCAGCAGAGCTTGCCGCGGAGAAGCGCACGGGCAAGCAGGTGCTCAACCTCAAGCCCGGCGAGGAGGCGGCGCTGTGCGTTCCTGCGGACGGCGACCATGTCGCGATCATCGGCAGCAACCGGAAGCTGCTGATCTTCCCACTAGAGCAGGTGCCCGAGCTGGCGCGTGGCGGCGGCGTGATCCTGCAGCGCTACCGCGACGGCGGGCTGGCGGACGCGAAGGTGTTCCGTCTCGCGGACGGGCTAACCTGGCGGCTAGGCGAAAAGACCCGCACGGAGACCAACCTGCGAGACTGGATCGGCGAGCGCGCCCAGGCCGGTCGCCTGCCGCCGAACGGCTTTCCGCGCTCCGGCCGCTTCGCCTGACCGCTTGACTGCGGCAGGCGCCCGCCGCATCAGAGCGGCAGTGACGGCCGGTGACCCGCCGAGCGCGTCGCAACAATCCTATGGAGTGATACGTCCATGCAGCTTTCACGCCGCAACCTACTGGGCAGCGCCGCCGCCCTGTCGACCCTGCCAGTCGCGCGCGCCCGGGCGCAGGCCAAGCCGAAGATCACGATCGGCGTGCTGACCGACCTGTCGGGCACCTACCGCGACAACACCGGACCGACTTCGGTGGCGGCAACGCAACTTGCGGTCGATGAGATGCGCCCGCACATCGACTTCGACGTCGAGGTGATCAGCGCCGACCATCAAAACAAACCCGACATCGCCGCCTCGCTCGCGCGGCAGTGGTTTGACCAGGGCGTGGACGTCGCGGCCGATGTGCCCACATCGTCCGTCGCCCTGGCGGTTGCGCAGGTGGCGAAGGAGAAGGACAAGATGATGCTGAACGCGTCCGCCACCGTGGCGGCGCTGACCTGGCAGCAGTGCAGCCCGAACTCCATAGTCTGGAGCTTCGACACCTACGAGAACGCGCACTCGACCGGCGGCGCGCTGATGGCGACCGGCAACAAGTCGTGGTTCTTCATCACCGCCAACTATGCGTTCGGCCAGTCGCTGGCGGAGCTGACGGCCGAAGTGGTGAAGCAGGGCGGCGGCGAGGTGAAGGGCGATCTGCGCTATCCGTTCCCTGACACCACCGATTTTTCCTCCTATCTGACCCAGGCGTTGTCGAGCGGGGCGACCGTGCTCGGCATCGCCAATGCCGGCCTCGATACGCAGAACTGCATCAAGCAGGCGGCTGAATTCGGCCTGAACAAGAAGATGAAGATCGCGCCGCTGCTGCTGTTCATCACCGACGTGCACACGCTCGGCCTCGAAGTCTGCAGCGGCCTGACTACCACCGAGACGTTCTACTGGGATCGCGACGACAGGACGCGCGCGTTCACCAAGCGGCTACTGACCAAGACGCCGAACAACTACCCGAACCAGGCACACGCCAGCTCGTACTCGTCGACATTGCACTATTTGAAGTCCGTGCAGTCGATGGGCGCTGAGAATGCCAAGAAAAGCGGCCGTGCCACCGTTGCGCACATGAAGTCGCTGCCGACCGACGACGATGCATTTGGTCCGGGGCGGATCAGGGCGGACGGGCGCGGCGAGTTCCCGGCCTATCTGTTTCAGGTGAAGACCAAGGACGAGAGCAAGGGGCCGTGGGACCTTTACAAGCTGGTGCACACCTCGCCGCCGTCCGAGGTCCTGCATCCGCTCGCCGACAACTGCAAGTTCCCGACAAGCTGAGCGCTCGGGCGCGCACCATGGTCTGGCGCGATCAGGTTGCGGTGGTGACAGGGGCGGCGCGCGGCATCGGCAGGGCGATCGCGCGCCGTCTTGCTCGTGAGGGCGCCGCCGTCTGCGTCAACTATGCGGTGCGCGCCGATGCCGCGGAGACGCTTGTTGAGGAGATCCGCGCCGAAGGCGGTCGCGCGATCGCCCATTGCGCCGATGTCGCCGATGCGGCGCAGGTGCAAGGAATGATCGAGCGTGCCGCTCGCGAACTGGGGCCGGTGAGCATTCTGGTGAACAACGCCGGCGTGTCCCTGCAGGCGACGCTGGAAACCTACGATCCGATAGCGATGGATCGCATGCGGCGGGTGAATATCGACGGCGTCATCCACACGATCCGCGCAACGATGGCGGGCATGCGGGAGCGCAGCTACGGTCGGATCGTGAATGTCACCTCGATTGCCGCGATCGGCACGGCGCTGCCGGGCAATGCCTTCTATGCCGCGACCAAAGCCGAGGTGGCGATCCTGACCAAACGTTTTGCCATGGAGCTCGGGCCGCGTGGCATCACGGTGAATGCGGTGGCGCCCGGTTTCATCCGTACCGATATGGCGCAGAACCGTCGCACCGATGAGGAATGGGAGGGCGCGGCCCGACGTATCGCCGAAAGGGCGATGCTGGGACGCATCGGCGCGCCGGACGACATTGCCAACGCCATCGCGTTCTTCGCCGCGCCCGGCTCTGGATGGGTGACTGGTCAGGTGCTGGCGGTCGATGGCGGTCGGATGGACTACATCGCCGCAGGGTAGTGCCTAGCAGGATCCAGCCGAACACTTCCTCGAATTTCGTCGCCGAGATGCGCCGATTGGGCATGACACCACTTGTCGCACAGAACACCAAAGGCCGGTGGTCGGCGATCGGGCCGACGGACTATCAGACGCCGACCATCACATCAGACGCCTTGATCACCGCTGTGGCCTTCATGCCCGGCTTCAACCCGAGTTCCTCGGCAGCCTCGTTGGTGATCGATGAGGTGATCGTGACAGAGGGCGACACTTCGATGGTCACGTGAGTTGTTGTGGCACCGGGCTTGACGGTCTTGATCGTGCCGGCGATCTGGTTACGGGCGGAAAGCTTCATGCAGAGATCTCCTTTCGGGTTGATTGCTCACTTGTCGGCGCAAACGCGGCTGAGCGCCAGCAGGTGTTTGCGCGCGGCGATCGCGGTATCCACCTCGATTGCACGATAGCGCTCGATGATGGCCTTTCCCGCGCGTGTGAGGACGGCGCCGCCGCCGCCGCTGCCGCCAGCCGCGGTTTCCACCACCGGTACGCCCAGGCTACGGTTGAGGTCCTCAACCAGTTCCCATGTGCGTCGATAGGACATGCGCAACACGCGACCCGCGGCGGAGATCGAGCCGGACCGGGCAATCTCCTCCAACACGGCGATCTTGCCCGGGCCGATTCGGGCGCCAGACGCGAGGTCCAGCCGGATGCTCAGCCGGTCGCTCGTGCGGGCCGGGTCAGGTGGGCTTGGCTTTCGCTTCCCCATGGCAGATACCCCAGGCACACCTTGCGCTCATGAGCTGCCATGAGCCGCCGGCGATTTCGCAGCAGCGTGGCTTGCAGCTTTGCCGATGACAAGCAGTTCCACACCTCCCTGGACCCGCGCCAGACGCTCAAGGTGCCGGAATGCCGCAAGAACAGTATGTCCCTGCCGTGTGAGAATCGCTCCGCCGCCCCTGGACCCGCCGCGGATCGGATCGACAAGTGGTGGAAAGAACGTCGCGTTCATGGCAGCGACAAGCTTCCATACATGGGCATAGCTGGAGCCCAGTCGCCGCTGCGCCGCCGCGATCGAACCGGTATTGCAGATCGCCTCGAGCAGCGCGGCCTGGACCGGGCCGATGACGATTGCGCCATTCATCACTATACGCAGTTCCAGATCGAGCCCGTTGCGCCGGTCGCGTTTCGTCATTCCGCATGTGCTCTTGACAGCTCTTGTCGTTATATCTCGACGGCTATATCGTCGCAAGCGAGGGGGACCGATGCTTCAGAGTTGTCGCATTTGCCGCGCGGGTGATCGCCATGGACCGTCATTCTCGCAAGCGCGAGAATCCAAAGCCTGGCCCGAGCGAAGGCCGGCGCCTGCGCGGCACATGCTTTGCTGGGCGTTACTGGCTCTGTCGCTGCTGTGGTGGCCGGGCGCCGCGGTGGCCGTCGAGGTCGTCGACGCCTCAGGCCGCGGCGTGCAGGTGCCGGAGCGCTTCGCACGGGTGCTGCCTGCCGGACCGCCGGCCGCCGTCCTGCTGGGGGCTCTGGCACCTGACCTGATGCTGGGGTGGACATCGCCGGTGTCGGACGATGCCCGCGCCTTTCTGTCGCCCGAAGCGGCGAGGCTGCCGCAGGTTCCGCGGCTGACCGGTCGGGAGGACGTGACCGACAAGGTGGTGGCACTTAAGCCCGACCTGATTCTGGACTACGGCACGGTCTCGCCCCGCTACGCCGATCTGGCGCGAGCGACACAACAGCGCACAGGCGTCCCGACCGTGCTGCTGGACGGGGCGCTGGCAGAAATCCCTCATACGTTCCGACTGCTTGGCGGCATTCTGCATCGGGAAGGCCGGGCAGACACGCTGGCAAGATTTGCCGAAGCATTGCTGGCCGTGCCGGTCAATCAAGCTGTGCATCCGCGCGTGCTCTGCGCCCGCGGCGCGGACGGGCTGACCGTCGTCGCACCGGGAACCGATCTCGCGGAAACCTTCACGCGTCTGGGTTGGCAGGTTGTTGCGCCGGCCGGGCAGGGATCGTCCCGCCAGGCCAGTCTCGACGATATTCGAACGCTCGACCCCGACATATTGGTCTTTTCGGATCCCGCGATGCGGGAGACGCTCGCCCATTCGGAGGAATGGCATTCGCTGCGCGCGGTGCGCGACGGACACGCGATGGTCGCACCCAGCCTGCCGTTCGGCTGGGTGGATGAACCGCCATCGATCAATCGGCTGCTCGGTCTTGCCTGGCTCGGCGGCCGTGATCCGATGACGCTCGCCGCGCTCTTCAACGCCGTGGTTTACGGCCGCGTCCTGACCGAATCGCAACTCGACACCCTGCTTGCCGGCGTCCATTCGCCCCAACCATAACGAGGCCAGCTCGATGCGCTTTCTACTGATGCTCTGTGTGTTGCTTGCGCCGCTCGCGGCCCGGGCACAGGACCTGACCGTGTTCGCCGCCGCCAGCCTGACAGACGCGATGAAGGATGTCTCGGCGCAATGGGCGCAGGCGGGGCATCAGCCGTTGCGCATGTCATTCGGTTCGAGTTCGACCCTGGCGCGGCAGATCGAGCAGGGCGCGCCTGCCAATCTGTTCGCTTCGGCCGACGAGAAGTGGATGGACTATCTGGCTGAGAGAAAACTGATCGCTGCCGACACGCGCAAGGACCTGCTTGGCAATGATCTCGTTCTTGTGGTTGCAGCCGACAAGCCGCAACACGTCACCATTGGCCCGGGTTTCGACCTGCTAGGTCTGCTCGGTCCGAATGGCCGCATCGCCACCGGCGATCCGGCGCACGTGCCGGTCGGCATCTACGCGGAGCAGGCGCTGAAGAAGCTTGGCCAGTGGGACGCGGTCGCGCCACGCCTCGCTCGCACGGACGATGTCAGGTCCGCACTGTTGCTGGTGGAACGCGGCGAGGCCCCGGCCGGCATCGTCTATGCGACGGATGCCGCCGTTTCGAAAGCCGTGATGATCGCTGGAACCTTTCCGCCCGACAGTCATGATCCGATATCGTATCCGTTCGCAGTGACCAGGTCCGGCGACACGCCCGAGGCGCGCGCGTTGATGGCATTACTCGCCGGTCCACAGGCGCGGGCGATCTTCGTTCAGCGCGGCTTCAAGGTCGAATAGGCTGTACCTTTCGCCGGACGAGTGGACGGCGGTCCGGCTGACACTGACCATTGCCGCCCGCGCCGTCGCCTTTGGGTTGCCGCTGGCGATCGTGACGGCCTGGGTGCTGGCGCGCTATCGCTTCCCGGGGCGGCCTATCCTCAACGCACTAGTACACCTGCCGCTGGTGCTGCCGCCTGTCGTGACGGGCTGGCTGCTGCTGATCATCTTCGGCATCCGCGGCCCGATCGGCGCGATACTCAACGACTGGTTCGGGGTGCGGCTGGTGTTCACCACCGCCGGCGCCACTCTGGCCTGCGCCGTGATGACGTTCCCCGTGATGGTGCGCGCGGTGCGCCTGTCGCTTGAAGCCGCCGATCCTGGACTGGAGCAGGCGGCACGGTCACTGGGTGCCGGCCGGCTCGATCGGCTGTTCAACGTGACCTTGCCGCTTGCCTCACCCGGCATACTGGTGGGCGCCATCGTCGCGTACGCGACCTGTCTGGGGGAATTCGGCGCGGTCATTACCTTCGCCGCAAACATCCCTGGCCAGACACAGACCTTGCCGTTGGCGATCTACGCCGCGCTTCAGGTCCCCGGCGGCGAGTCGAAGGCCGCGGAACTATCGATGGTGTCGCTGACGCTGGCACTTATCGGACTGCTTCTCTCGGAATGGATCGGCAAGCGGCTGAACGTGATGCTTGGCCGATGAGTCTGAGCTTTCTATTGCGCCATCGCTTTCCGTCGGTGCGCATGGACATGGCATTCGACGTGCCCACGCCCGGCGTGACCGTGTTGTTCGGCCCGTCCGGCTCTGGCAAGTCGACGATAATCAATGCTGCCGTGGGACTGCTGCGGCCGGATCAATGCCGTATTGTGATCGACGGCCAGGTGCTGAGCGATACCGCATCCGGCATCTGGCTGCCGCCAGAACGAAGACGCATGGGACTGGTGTTTCAGGATGCTCGACTGTTCCCGCACATGTCGGTGGCAACCAATCTGCGCTTCGGCATGCGCCGGGCGGCACAAGGGCCGGTGCGGTTCGACGAGGTGGTCGAACTGCTTGGCATCAGCGAGTTGCTGAGGCGCAAGCCGCATACGCTGTCGGGCGGCGAACGGCAGCGCGTCGCCATCGGGAGAGCGCTGCTGGCCCAGCCCCATCTGCTGCTGATGGATGAGCCGCTGGCCAGTCTGGACTCCGCACGCAAGGCCGAGATCATGCCTTACCTGACGCAGATGAAGACGGCGCTGAGGTTGCCGATACTGTATGTGACGCATGCCATCGATGAGGTGGTTCAGCTTGCGGACTCGTTGGTGTTGATCGACGCGGGGCAGGTGGTTGCCTGCGGCCCATTATCCGAGATCCTTGCGCGATCCGATCTGCCGCTCGCACAGCGCGACGATGCCGGCGCATTGCTGCTGTGCCGTGTGGCCGAGCACGATGCCGCGCGGGCACTGTCGCGTCTGGAGGGCGAGGGCGCGACGTTCTGGGTGCCGCTGCTGGACGCGCCACTCGCCGCCGAACGCCGCGTCCGCATACCGGCGCGCGAGGTGATCCTGGCCGGCAAGCCACCTGATGCCATCAGCCTGCACAACGTCGTGCCAGGCGAGGTGCGGCGGATCACGGACGATTCGGCAAGGCGGTCCGTCCTGGTGGAGATCGGCTTGCCGCGCGGCGCCCTGATATCGCGTGTCACGCCCGATGCCATCGCTCGCCTGGCGCTGTCGCCGGGGAAACCGGTGCTCGCATTGATCAAATCCACATCGATCGAGGTGCTGCCGGCGTAATCTGCGGCTCGAACCAATGACCTTCCGTCGCCGCTCGTTCCTTCCGTCACGGCCGTCCCCGGATCACGTCCGGGGACGGCGAAGATGAATGCGTCGTTCGATCCAGCGTTCAATCCGGCTTGAAGTTCATGGCGACGCCGTTGATGCAGTAGCGACGATGGGTCGGTGGCGGCCCGTCGTCGAACACGTGCCCGAGATGGCTGCCGCAAGTGGCGCAATGGACCTCGGTTCTGACCATGCCGTGGCTGCGGTCAACCGACGTCTCGACCGCACCCTCGATAGGATCGTTGAAGCTCGGCCAGCCGGTGCCGCTTTCGAACTTCAGGCGCGACTCGAACAGTGCACGACCGCAGCCCGCACATGAGAACGTGCCGGGCCGTTTCTCCGATAGGAGCGCGCAACTGTCCGGCGCCTCCGTGCCGTGGGCCCGCATCACATCATATTGGTCCGGAGTCAGGATGCGGCGCCACTCGGCGTCGCTGTGCGTGACAGGATAAGCCTTGTCCATCATGTTTGGCTCCTTGCCGAGGTGTCGCGATCCGCAGGCTACGTCAGGCCGAAGATGCTACCCGCAAATGTACCCGGCTCGATCGCATCAGAAGGGGTCGCAAACGGTCAGAGAGGTTTGCCCTCGCTGGTTTTCCAGTTCGTCATCAATGCGTTGCTTGGATGACTTGGGTCGATCGCCTTTCGAGCCGTCTCGACTCCCGCAACCGGCAAGCCGACGGCCTCCAGCAGCCCGATCTGCACAAGCACGGATGCCTGGTCCCAATATATATGCTCGTGGGCGAGCTTGTCCCCGCGAAACTGGACAATTGCCACCAGAGCGATCTCAACCTTGCGCCCGGTCGGTGCGATCCCTGGCAGCATCCAATCGATTTCGGACGTGTGCGTGAAAGAGAACAGCATTTCGTCGACCAGGCTATTGGCTCCGACCGTTCGGCTGATCATTTTCATACTTGTATCCGGAGGATTTGCTCCGATGAAGTGATATTTGTAGAAGCGCTTCAGCTCGTCATGACCGACACCGCCAGCCATCGTGGGAATATGGTTCACGTACGGCTCATCAACCATCGTCGCCATTGTCGCTTCGACGTCGCGTCTTTCGAACTCGTATTGTGTGTGCTCTTCCCAAAGAGCAACGAGATCATGATCCGGCATGAAGGCCTCCCGTCAGAAGATGGAACTCAAACCTGCGAATGAATTTGCGATTGGGCGCGTTCTGGTTCGGCAAGGTCCAGCCTTGCGGTGCCACTGTCTGTATGCTTACCAGCGAACCGTATGACCACGATAGTCGCAATGGTACAGGTTGCATCGGCGCTCAACGCTTCAGCCGCGTCTCGTAACGGGTGCCGTTTCTGTTGACAGTCCCCGCTGCACTGACACCGTCATGGCCGGGCTTGTCCCGGCCATCAGAAGCGGCACCCGGCCACGACGGACGGCCGGGACTGATCCCCCGATCAGGTCCGGGGACGGCTATGACGGATTGAATGAGTGGCGATGGAAGGTCATTGGTTCGGGCCGCCGGCACCCTATCACATTCCCGTGAATTGCCTTATTCCCCGTGCAACATAACGACTTGACCGGTGTCTTCCGAGAGGATGCACGTCCGGCGCTGCGCGACTTCGAAAGGTCCAGACCATGATCCTGTTTGTGCTGGCCTACCTTGGCGGCGTTCTGACGATCGCCAGCCCCTGCATCTTGCCGGTGCTGCCATTCGTGTTCGCGCGAGCGGATCGGTCATTCCTCAGCAGCGGGTTGCCAATGTTGGTCGGCATGGCGGCAACGTTCGCCGCGGTTGCCACGCTGGCAGCCGTCGGGGGCGGATCGGTGGTCGCAGCCAACGAGTACGGCCGGATCGCGGCCCTCGCGCTCATGGCACTGTTTGGCATCGCCTTGCTGTTTCCGACGTTATCGGACCACTTGACCCGTCCTGTCGTCGCTCTTGGCGCTCGGATGTCCCAATCCGCGGAACCAGGGGGAGGGTCGGGCCGCGCCGCGGTCCTGTCATCACTGGTGCTTGGCGTTGCGACAGGGCTGCTTTGGGCGCCTTGCGCCGGGCCGGTGTTGGGTCTGATCCTGACGGGCGCGGCACTTCAGGGAGCGAGCATCCATACATCGGTGCTGCTGATCGCGTATGCGGCGGGTGCGGCGACGTCGCTGGCACTGGCACTCGTCGTTGGCGGTCGGGTCTTTGCCGCGATGAAGCGCTCATTGCCGATCGGCGAGTGGGTTCGTCGGGGACTTGGCGTCGCGGTGCTCGTCGCTGTCGTCGCCATCGCGATGGGGGTTGATACGAGCGTTCTCACCAGCATCTCTATCGCCAGCACGACATCGCTCGAACAAGGACTGCTTGACAGATTGCATGTCAACACCACCACATCGAAGCAGGCATCCGACGCTATCGGAGACGGCGCAACACCGCCGGCCCAATCGGAGAAACTGCTCGTCGAAGCCATCCAGCCCTCGTTCGCCGGCGCCACCGTATGGCTGAACTCGCCGCCCCTCACAGCCGAGGAACTCAAGGGCAAGGTCGTGCTTGTCGACTTCTGGACCTACTCCTGCATCAATTGCCTGCGTGCCATTCCCTATGTTCGGGCATGGGCCGAAAAGTACAAGGATCAGGGCCTTATAGTGATCGGCGTTCACACACCTGAATTCGCCTTCGAGCAGAACGTCGCCAACGTGAAGCGCGCCGTAGCCGATTTGAAGATCGCCTACCCGGTCGCAATCGATAACGACTACTCAATCTGGCGCGCGTTCGGGAACGAGTATTGGCCGGCGCACTACTTCATCGATGCGCAAGGTCGGGTGCGCTACCACCATTTCGGCGAAGGCAACTATGATCATTCCGAGCGCGTGATTCAGCTCCTGCTCGAGGAAGCAGGCAAGTCGAACGTGTCGACCGGCCTCGTCTCGGTGTCCGCCTCGGGCGCAGAGGCCGCATCCGACAGCGGCAGCGTCGGATCGCCGGAAACCTACATCGGCTACCGTCGCGCCGAGAACTTCGCTTCTCCGGGAGGCGCCGCCAACGAAGTTGCGCACGTCTACACGGCCGGCATGCCGCGCCTGAACGAGTGGTCGCTGTCGGGCGACTGGACGATCGGCGGGGAGCACGCCGACCTCAATTCGAAGGACGGCGCCATCGTCTACCGGTTCCACGCGCGCGATGTGCACCTCGTGCTAGGTCCGGCACCTGGTCATGATCAGATCCGTTTCCGAGTGACGATCGACGGTGAACCACCGGCGGACAATCATGGCACGGATGTTGACGCCGAAGGTCAGGGCATTGTGAACGGACAACGGCTCTACCAACTTGTGCGCCAGCACGGCACGATCACGGACCGGACGGTCGAAATTCGATTTCTTGATCCGGGCGTCCAGGCCTACGCCTTCACCTTTGGCTGAAACAGGAAGCACATGATGTCTCCATCGGGTCCTGACTTCCATGCTGCAACGGAACTGGCGGCGTTCGCGCCCCGCAGGTACTCGCCGCCGCATCGCTGCTGCTGGCAGGGCTCCTCGCAAGAGGTACTGCTTTCTCGGCAGAAAGCGCCCGTGCGGTACCGGCTCCAGCAGTCGACGAACCATCACCGGCGGCAACCAGCGAAGTCGCCGTCTTCGCGGGTGGGTGCTTCTGGGGCGTGCAGGGTGTGTTCCAGCATGTGGCAGGTGTCTCGAATGCCGTATCCGGCTATGCTGGTGGCGACCGCTCGACAGCGCACTACGAAATGGTCGGCTCCGACACGACAGGACACGCGGAATCCGTGCAGATCAGCTTCGATCCGCACAAGGTAAGCTACGGTCGGTTGCTCCAGGTCTATTTCTCCGTGGCGCATGATCCGACGCAACTCAATCGGCAAGGACCCGACTCTGGCACCCAATACCGGTCAGCAATCTTCCCGATGAGTGCGGAACAGGCTCGGGTGGCGAAGGATTACATTGACCAGATCAATCAGGCTCATGTGTTCAAGGCGGCTGTCGTTACCCGCATCGAACCTGACAGGACCTTCTATCCGGCCGAAGCGTATCATCAGAATTTCCTGACGCTGCATCCGTCCAACGGATACATTGTCGTCAATGATCTGCCGAAGATCGAAGAGCTGAGGCACTACTTCCCAGACCTCTATAGACCGGACCCGACGCTGGTACCGACAACGACTGCGACCAACTGAACAGGTGGAAGTCGACCTTGATCGCGCCGGGTGTGACAGCAGGCGTCGGACGCTCTCAGCTTCCCATCATCCAGCAACGTAATGTATGGTAGGGAATAGCGGGGATCACCCGGTTCCGAATGTGCAACTCGAACATCGTCGGTTCCAACGCGGCTAGGCCTTGGCTGGCGTGCGCGCGACCAGGGAGAACAGTGCATTGAGCTTGTCGGGCATTTTCGCGCGAATGGTCGCGCTGATCGGCTACGCAGCGCTCCTGTTGCGGCGAGTTCGGAGCGGCGTGCATGAGCCGGCCTGGGGCAGCGCTCCGGCGATCCCGCCGGCAAAGCCGCAGGGCTACATTCCGACACTCAAGATGCCGACGGCCCGAGGATGGACCGAGGGGCAGACGCCGGTTGCAGCGCCCGGGCTGCAAGTCAATGCGTTTGCGACCGGCCTCAAACATCCCCGCTGGATCCAGGTCCTGCCCAGCGGTGACGTACTCGTGGCCGAGTCCATAAATGAGCCCAGAGCCGTCATGCGGACGGTCTTTGACTACGCCATGATCAGCACGATGAAGCGCGCCCGCGCCGTGGGGGTCAGCGCGAACCGCATCATGCTTTTGCGCGATGCGGACGGCGATGGCGTGGCCGAAGCCCGGGAGGTGTTCCTGGACGGATTGAACCAGCCGTTCGGCATGGCGCTGCTGGGCGATACGTTCTACGTCGGCAACACCGATGGTGTCGTTGCCTTTCCCTACGTGGCGGGCGCGAGCCGCATCGCCGCGCCGGGGCGGACACTGGCCGCGTTCCAGCCCGGGGGGCATTGGACGCGGAGCCTGCTGGCGAGCCGCGATGGGCGGAAGCTGTTCGTGGGCGTCGGCTCGTCCAGCAATATCGGCGACAATGGCATGGCAGCCGAGAAGGGTCGGGCCGCTATCCACGAACTCGATCTTGCGAGCGGCAGCAGCCGTATCTTTGCCGGCGGTCTGCGTAACCCCGTGGGCCTGGCATGGGAGCCTGAGACCGGCGTTCTGTGGACGGTGGTCAACGAGCGCGACGGCCTGGGCGACGAGACGCCTCCGGACTATCTGACCTCGGTGCGCGACGGGGGCTTCTACGGCTGGCCCTACTGCTACTGGGGGCAGACGGTGGACGAGCGGGTGCCGCAGGATCCGGCCGCGGTTGCAACGGCGATAACACCGGACTACGCGCTGGGCGGGCACACGGCGTCGCTGGGCCTCTGCTGGCTGCCCGCCGGCACGCTTCCCGGGTTTCCGGACGGCATGGCCATCGGGCAGCATGGCTCATGGAATCGCAGTACTCTGAGCGGCTACAAGGTTGTTTTCGTGCCGTTCGCGAACGGGCGACCGGCCGGACCGCCGCGCGATATACTAACGGGGTTCCTCGCATCGGATGAGCGCGAGTCCTATGGACGACCGGTAGGTGTGGCGATCAGTCCCGACGGTTCGGTGTTGGTGGCGGACGATGTGGGCGATGTGATCTGGCGTGTGACCGGCGAGCGGCAGGGCTGAGCGAGCCGCTAAAGTGCCGAGAACACGCAGGCCACCACGGGCCAACCTACAGCACGGGTACCAAATGTCTGATTTTTCCGCTCGGGTGTTTTCAGGGTGCGGCAGAGGCTCCATCAACATTCAAATGCCGGTGGGACGCACGCTCCCCCGCGTCTCTGACGGGACTGGACCGGCTATGAAAGCAACGCTTCGGCCGCCGCCCGCCGTCATGGCCGGGCTTGTCCCGGCCATCACCACCCGCATAGTGCCGCGACAGATGGCCGGGACAAGCCCGGCCATGACGAGTAAAGCTGGACCGCACGTATCGTTTTCATGCCCGGTGGCGCATCGCCCACGATGTGCAGCGTCTCTCCGGCGAGCGGACGAGTTATGGTTTGCCGCTCGTCATATGAGGTCACAATGAACGTTCTCTAGCGCCCAGAAGCAAGTCGCTTGCCGCGCGCCAGCACCGGACGATCGGAAGGTCCACCGCGTTCCGGCAATCCCGCGTCAACCAGCCACTGAATATGCTTGGCAATATCGCACTTCGCAAAATGTCGCCTGGACCTCTGCTTGCTCCACAGGACCGTTGGTGAGGATCTCCACCAGGATGCGCTCTCGGATATTCATCTGCCGCTTCTGACCAGACAAGTCCCTTGCTAAACCTTGGACGATCAGTGAGTCAGATTGATGGCACCGTCCAGTTTCCCTTGTATGAACTCTCTGGGATCCACCAATTTGCCTCCATGCGATAGCTGGAAGTCCAAGAATCCCCCATTCTGTACATCATAGAGCTCGGTCCCATCGTGAACCAGGTATCCTTCCGCCGTGAAATGGCGCAAGGCTACGACAGGTGCATTGGGCGTCTGATCAACGATGCTGTAGCTGCTTTCAAAGTCATTCTCATGCCGTATGAGAATCTCGTACCGTCGCGCAATACGTTTGGTCGGGACGTTTATGGCCTTGATGACCCGGCCAGTTCCTATCGCCTTCACGATCCCTCGGTCGGCAAATGTGATCCTTATATTGCAGCCGCCACCTCGGAGCGGTGAAACCTGCACAGCCCCGGAAGCTGGCCATACGAAGGCGATGTTGTCAGGCACCTGTCACTCCCCAACGAACCCGCCCGTGGCGAGCGGCAACGCTGTTCTATCGCAGCAAAGGCAGGGCCGCCAGCCAGCCTCGCGCGGCCCTATGGCCCGACCCGCGGGCTGCCCATGACGATGTAGGCGCGACCTTGCTCAGCTTGGGGCACTCATTCCGCAGCGGATCCTAAGCAAAGCCGACGACCGCGTGCGGAACATATGCCTCTTCGAGCGATGCTATTTCGTCGTTGGAAAGTTTCACACTTACCGACGCGATGGCGTCGTCGAGATGGTGCAGTTTGGTGGCGCCGACGATCGGCGCGGTGATGACCGGCTTGGACAGCAACCATGCAAGCGCCACCTGGGCACGTGAGACGTCGCGCGCCGCGGCGACCGATGCAAGGCAATCCACTACCTTCTTGTCCGCATCTTCGGATTTCGCGAACAGCCTAGTGACCAATTCATCTGTTTCCGACCGGGTGCTCGTGATGCTCCAGTCCCGCGTCAGCCGCCCGCGAGCCTGCGGGCTCCACGGAATGACGCCGATCCCTTCAGCCGCACAGAGCGGCAACATCTCGCGCTCCTCCTCGCGGTAGAGGAGATTAACGAGGTTCTGCATGCTGACGAACCGGGCCCAGCCGTGTCGTTCGGAGATTGCCAGAGCACGAGCGAATTGCCACGCATGCATCGACGACGCACCTATGTAACGGACCTTGCCAGCCTTTACGACGTCGTGCAGCGCTTCAAGCGTCTCCTCGATCGGTGTTCCATAATCCCAGCGATGGATCTGGTAGAGATCGACGTAATCGGTTCCAAGGCGCCGCAAACTCGCGTCCAGCTCGCGCATGATCGATTTACGTGACAGGCCGGCGCCGTTCGGTCCTGGACGCATCCGGCCGTACACCTTGGTTGCAATCACGACGTCGTCGCGGCGAGCGAAGTCGTGCAAGGCACGGCCTAATATTTCTTCGCTGCTGCCAAGGGAATAGCGGTTGGCCGTGTCAAAGAAGTTGATGCCTGCCTCGAGCGCGCGTCGGATGAACGGGCGGCTCTCGTCCTCGCCCAGGCTCCAGGCGTGGTTGCCCTGGTCGGACGCGCCATAGCTCATGCACCCCAGGCAGATTCGGGACACCTCGAGGCCCGTGTTGCCAAGCTTTGTATATTCCATTTTCTGGCTCCTTATTGGAGAGGACATCAAGCCGAGGCTCCACTTGTGTCGCCTTTGCACGACACCGTATCCATGTATATATAGCGCCGCGGGTATGGACCACGCCAACCCTCCGCCAGCGGTTCGGCGGTCAGCACATGAAGATCGGCATCGAGGCTGCATGATTGCCCATGGGACACAGACATCTGACTGATGGTTGAACGTCGCTTCCCTGCAACGGTTGGCGCGATCCTCGCGGGCGGCCTGGCACGACGCCTTGGCGGCGGCGACAAGACGTTGCGCGCCATAGGAGGCCGCACTGTCCTCGCCCGCCTTGTCGAACGCGTCACACCCCAGGTGCGGCAGTTGATCATCAATGCAAATGACGATCCCGGACGCTTTCAGGAATTTGGATTGCCGGTTGTCGCAGACAGCTTGCCCGACCGTCCGGGGCCACTGGCTGGCATCCTTGCGGCGCTGGAATGGGTGCTCCAGTCGGAGCCGGGCGTAGAATGGGTGCTGACGGTGCCTGGTGATGCCCCATTCCTGCCGCGGGACCTGGTTTCCCGACTGCATGCCGAGCGCGATCGTCGCGGCGCGGATTTTGCCTGTGCCTCGACGCAGGGGCGCACTCATCCCGTCGTCGCGCTGTGGCCCGTCTCCGTGCAATACGAGCTCCGGCAGGCCGTGACGCATGACGGTGTGCGCAGCATCCACGCCTTCACGAACCGTCGTGCAGCCGAGGTGGAATGGCCGGCAATTCCGGCAGACCCGTTCTTCAACGTCAACACACAGGAGGATCTGGCGGAGGCGAACAGCCTCGCCCGTGCCCATCCTGACCTGTGATGGGTTCAGACTGCTTACAGGCCTTGAACCGATGCCGCCGGCCTGTCAAAACCCGGGGCGACCAGTGGGGGACCGCCTTGAAGACGCCGAGGACCTTGACCGAAGGCCAGCGTGCCTACGAAGCGAAGCGGGCCGCGAAGGCCGGCATGAGCCTGGAGAAGTGGCTGAACAGCAAGCAGCGCCAGCAGGAGGCCGAGACACGCGCCAAGGAGAAGGCCGTCGTGGCGGCAAAGCCCCCCAAGAAGCCCGGCCTGTTTTCCCGCTTGCTGGAACGCGCGCAAAAGCCGCTATAGCATCCGCCAGAGCCAGCCGCCGCACGCCGAGTGCGGTCATGATGGGGACGAGCGATCGCTATTTCCCTCATTCCTTCGCCTGACAAGAGCGCCGCACTCGTCGCGCATGCCGACTGGAGTGTTGATGCGCGCAAGCGTTGGGTGGCGGTGGCCCGTCGCGAGCAGGACGTCTGGCGCGTCGCCGCGCCGGTCCTCGTGGGGGAGGTCGCCACATTCCTATCCCGGCTGCGTATGGCGGCGGAGGGCGGGGCGGTGGCACTGGGCGTCGACCTGCCGCTAGGCCTGCCACGTGCCTATGCGGCACGGCTGCCCGAGCGGGACTTCCTGCACTTCCTGACAACGACCGCAACTCGGCCGGATTTTTTCCAGGTCTGCGCATCGCTCGCCGAGGTCGGCCCTGGACGACCATTCTATCCGGCGCGCGGCGTGGCCGGGATGACACGCGCGGCCCACGCCGAGGCACTCGGCTTGTACAGCGCCGCCGCGTTGTCCCGTGCCTGCGACCGGGCCACGTCGGAGCGGCCGGCAGGGGCTCCGCTGTTCTGGACGCTCGGGGCGAACCAGTCGGGCAAGGCGGCGATCGCAGGCTGGCAGCACCTGCTTCTGCCAGCCCTGGCGGCCGGGGTGGATGTGCGCCTCTGGCCATTCTCCGGTGGTCTCCGTGCCTTGCTGGCGCCGGGAGCGATCGTGCTCGCGGAGACTTATCCCGCCGAGGCACTCCGGCATCTCCGCATCAGGCTCAAAGGGAGCAAACGGCGTCAGGTGGACCGCGCGGCTGTGGCGGACCAGCTTCGTTCGGCGATGGCAGGATTGAGGGTATTGCCCGACCCGGAATTGGACCAGGCAACGGCCGACGGCTTCGGCGCCGATGCCGCCGGCGAGGACAGGTTCGACAGCACCCTCGGCGTGCTTTGCGTGCTGAACGTGCTGGCCGGCAATCGGCCCGACACCGCGCCGGCCGATCCCTGGATCATGCGATGGGAGGGGTGGGTCCTCGGGCAGACCGCAATGCCAACGGGCTGGCCCATTCTGGCCTCTGGTGGCGAGGGCCCAAAGAAAAGGCGCGCCCGACTGGACGCGCCCAAGGTTGCTTTCGGTAACGGATGTACGATTGCATAGTCCGAGGGATTTTGACAAGTCGCAAGAAAGTAACCTGATGACCGATCGGAGGAGCCCGTCGAAATTTTTGGAATGGAAGGGCCTGGAGACCGGCCGCATGCCAATCTTCCTTGGCTACGACCAGACCGAGCGCATGATCGCGGCCCTGCTCGACCGAGCCCAGCAGTGGCAACCCGAAGCGGTGGTAGGGATCGCGCGTGGCGGGCTGGTCCCGGCGACCATGGCGGCAGGCATTCTCGCACTGCCCCTGGCAATGATTGGCTTCGAACGTACCGCCGGCTCGGCCACATGGATCAGTCCGCCACCGCCGGCCAGGCGGGTCCTGCTTGTCGACGACGGCTGCAGCACCGGCCGCACCATGGCGTCGGTGCGTGAGGTTCTGGTGCGCGAAGGCCGTGAATGCCTCACCCTCGCTGTTGTGCACGACCCGGACGTCACTTCCTACGTTCCAGACCTGTCGCATCCGACCCGGATGCTATGGCGATTTCCCTGGGAGCGTGGCGAAGCGACGCCGGCTGGACGAGCGCTGCGTTCGACTGGTTTGGGGCCGGACCGGCAGACCGAGCTGCCATTCTACGGTCTGGACCTCGACGGCATCTTCCTGCCCGACGTGCCCGATGCGGTATATCTGGCCGATATCGACGATGCGGTCGCCCGCCGCCACGCGTTGGAGCCGTTCGCGTCGCTGCCCTACTTCGCGCCGGAGCGCGCGGTGGTGATCACTGGGCGGCCGGATTCCGACCGCGAGCGAACCTGTGCGTGGCTTGCTCGCTGGGGACATGGCGCGTTGCCACTGGAGTGCCGTCCCTCGGACATGCCGCACGATCCCGACCGCGTGGCGCGCTACAAGGCCGAGGTGGCGACGCGCTGGGGTTGCACGCATTTCGTCGAAAGCGACGCCGAACAGGCGCTGCGGATTGCAGCACATGCGCCGCATCTGGTGGTGAGCTGGTGGTCGGCACGGGACGCGCGCGCCTGGCTGATCGGTGTGGCGGCGCAGCCGGAGAATCGAGACGTGGGGGCGTGATATGGATCTGCCTCTCTGGTCTGACTTTCCCCGTCATGGCCGGGTAAGGCCGGCCATCCACGTCGTCGCCGGTCACAGCAGGGAAAGACGTGGACGGCCGGGCTTCGTCGGCCATGACGACGTCGTTCAATTGTTGCGTCGCTTCAGCCCGAGTACAATCCCCTCTTCCGCGCCTTCACCTTGATCAGCGCCGCCAGCAGGTCGAGTGTCGACGTCGGCACACCCATTATCCGCGCCAAATCCAATGGCACCGTGTAGAGCGCATCGATCTCCATCGGCCGTCCGGCCTCGAGATCCTGTAGGATGCTGGGCCGATGTGCGAGCCTTGTGTTGGTGGCGACGACGCGCTCAGCGTCTATGTCGAGCCGGTAACCCATGGCAAGTGCGATCGCTTCGGCTTCGGCCAGCATGCGGCGCGAGCATTCGACCAGCGCGGGCTCCTCGTGCGTCGCGTGCACCGGTGATTGTGTCAGGACGGACATTGGGCCGGCGCTGAGATTGAAGGCGAGCTTCTGCCAGATCAGCTCACGGATGTTGCCGGCGATCGTCACCGGCAGGCCGGCGGTGCGAAACACTGCGGCAAGCGATTCGATGCGCGGTGTGCTGGAGCCGTGCGGCTCGCCGAAGACCGTGCCGCGACCCGCGCCGGTGAGCAGACGGACCACGCCAGGCGCCGGGGTTGAGCATGCGGGCCAGAAGACGCCGCCTATCGCGCGCTCCGGCCTCACAGTGCTCCATAATGCATCGCCCGGATCGAGACGCGGCAGGCGGCGGCCATCCAACGGTCCGCCGTGCGCGTGGAAATACCACCACGGTATGCCGTTCATCGCGAATGCGACAGGCGTCGTGGGACCAAGCAGGGGACCGATGGTTGCGGCGACCGCCGGCAGAGCCGGGGCCTTCACCGTGACGATCACCGCATCCTGCGGGCCGTGATCGACGGGATCGTCGCTCGCAGGCAGCTTCACGTTGATCGCGCCATCCGGCGTCTCCACCGTCAGGCCGTTGGAGCGAATTGCCGCGAGATGAGCCCCGCGTGCCAACACCGAGACATCGGCGCCGCCCTTTGCCAGAAAGCCCGCGAGGTAACCGCCGACCGAGCCGGCGCCAAAGATGCAGATCCTCATGACCACATCATGACCCGAGCGAACATCCCTACATCATCCGGTCTTCCGGAGGCACCAGATACAGCGGCGTCTCGCCCGCAAGTGCACGCTTGATATTGGCAATTGCGCGCCGTAGTCCGACAGCACCGGTCCCGGAGATCGCCGCGGCCGAGTTGTGCGGCGACCCGATCACATTTGGCAGCGTCATGAACGGCTGATCCATGCGGAACGTGCCGTGGCGGATCGGCTCGATCCACCATGCGTCGATGCACGCGGTGAAGTTCGGATACGCGGTAAGCCGTTGATACAGCGCACTCTCATCGACGATCTCGCCACGCGCCACGTTCACCAGGATCGCGTCCTCCTTCATCCGTGCAAGCTGTGGCGCACCGATCATCCCCAGCGTGGATGGCGTCAACGGCGTGCAGATCACCAACACATCCGACGCGTCGAGCAACACGTCGAGCTGGTCCGGCGTGCCGATCCAATCGGTCGGCTCGTCGCTGCTGCCGCGCCGGTTGATCGCGTGGACGCACATCCCGAGTCCGCGCGCCAGGCGTGCCGTCGCGACGCCGATGCCGCCGAAACCCAGGATGCCGCACACACAGCCGGCCAACATGCGGTTTCGGTTGAACTGGTTGAACTCGCCGCGCGCCAGGGCCGCGTGCTCCACCAGCAATCGCTTCGCCGCAGCCAGCGCCATCGCCATCGCATGCTCTGCCATTGGTTCGGCGTAAGCTCCGCCATTGGTCGCCACCAGGACGCCGGCCGGCATTTCCGCGAGGGGCACGAAGTCGATTCCGGCATTGATGAACTGCACCAGGCGCACGTCCTTCAGCAGCGCGATCTCTCCCTGGCGCAACTCTCTCGTCGTGCGCGCGAATACCGCGTCTGCCTTGTGGAGCGCCGCCGCGCGTCCCGCGTCATCGAGATCAGGCAGATAAATCGCCTCTGCCGCACCGTCCAGCGCATCGCTTACGATCCGTCTGCCACTCGGCTCCAACTCGTAGACCACCACCAGCGTGCTCATGCGCGTGCTTCCTTCAAAACCAGGAGGCCATGTCGACGACAGTCCCCGGCGGCTAGCCGTCCGGGAATGGGCGGCCGATGTCGATCATGATCCGGTAGGTCGCGCCCGACGACCTGGCCACAGTCGCAGTATGCCATCCGCGCGAGGCATCCCATAGGCTTCGAAGGTTTCCCCCGCTGTTCCTCGGTACGAAAGCGGTGGACATGCGATATGTCGCGGGGCGGCGGTGGGCATCAAATCGTCGAACCCTGCATTCCGCGGACAGGGATACATGACGACACCGGTGCGGCGAATGGGGGCACTGACGATCGCTGCCTCCGTGCCGACCCCGTGGGTCAGTATCCGGACAGCTGAACCGCTTTAAGCACGCCTTGGACGCCAACATGTCGGACTGGTGCACACGCGCAGCGCTGCTGATGAGATGCAAATTGAGGAATGCCAACGCGGTGGTCTACGGCGATCTATCGAAGTCGGGCCTGGACACTGCACCACACATCTAGGTAGTGGAGCTGAGGCTGGGTTGAACTCCGCGATTGCATGCCCACCGACTATCAGCGACGGCCGCGTTGCGGAACCCGAGTTCCCCGCGCTTTGCGAGGTTGCCTGATGCGCACGCTGCTTTCCGCGGACTGGGTCGTCGGCCACGATGCCGGCCGTCACTGCCTGATCGAGCAAGGCGAGATCGTCTATCAGGACGACCACATCGTCTACGTCGGGCACGACTTTCCTGGTGAGGTCGATGTCACCCACGCCTATGGCAAGGCGCTGATCGCTCCGGGTTTCATAGATCTGGACGCATTGGCGGACCTCGACACAACGATCCTCGGCTTCGACAATCAGCCCGGTTGGCGGAAGGGGCGGGTCTGGCCGCAAAGCTACATGGATCGCGGCCCCGTCGAGATGTACGGCGCGGAGGAACTCGCCTTCCAAAAGCGCTATGCGTTCGCGCAATTGCTGCGCAACGGCATCACCACCGCGGTGCCGATCGCGTCATTGTTCTATCGCGAGTGGGGCGAGACCGCGGAGGAATTCGCTGCCGCCGCCGACATCGCCGGGGAACTCGGGCTGCGGGTCTATCTCGGCCCCGCCTATCGCAGCGGCAACCAGGTGGTGGATGCGTCCGGAACAATCGGTGCGTATTTCGACGAAGCTCGCGGGTTGCGGGGACTGGAAGCGGCCGTCGCCTTCAGCCGTGTGCATGAGGGTCAACACGGTGGCCTCGTGCGCACCTTGCTGGCGCCCGACCGGATCGAAACCTGCACGCCGGATCTGCTCCGTCGCACGGCGGCGGCGGCGCGCGAGTTGGACGTACCGGTGCGATTGCACTGTTGTCAATCGCGCATCGAGTACGAGATGGTCGTGGCACGGCATGGCATGAGCCCGCCCGAATGGCTCGCCAGCCTGGGGTTCCTGTCGCCTCGTGTTCTGCTGCCGCACGCCACCTGGGTCTCCGGTTCGCGCGGTATCGACCGGCCTGGCCACGACCTGGAGATCATCGCCGGATCCGGTGCAACGATCGTGCACTGTCCACTGGTTTCGGCTCGCGGCGGCCGGGCGCTTGACAGCTTCGCCGGCTACCGACGACACGGGCTGCGCATCGGCATGGGCACAGACACTTGGCCGCCGGACATGGTTCTCAACCTGCAGCTTGGTCTGCTGCTGTGCCGGGTGATGGACGGCGAGCCCACCTCCGTGCGCGCAGAGCACATGTTCGACGCTGCGACCGTCGCGGGTGCCGATGCGCTCGGCCGGCCCGATCTCGGCCGGCTGATGCCGGGTGCGATGGCCGATATCGTCGTGTTCGATTTCGGCAATGACCGCATCGGTCAAACGATAGATCCGATTCAGACCCTGCTTATAGGCGCGACTGGTCGCGACGTGCGCAATGTCGTTGTTGCCGGGCGCATGGTGGTGATCGACGGCGCTATCCCAGGCTTGGACATGCATGCCGCGGGTCTTCGCGCCCAGGCACAATTCGAACACCTGATGTCGCGCTACCCTGAGCGGACGTTTGGCCATCCCCCCGTCGGGGACATCTTCTCCACCAGCTATCCGGTGCGGCGTCGTTGACTGCGCGGCACGCTGCCGCCTGTTGTGTCTGCTTGATGTCCGGCACGTTGGCGCATAAAGAAAGCAACGGGGGGTTCGCCGATCAACCGGAATTCGGGAGACCAGCATGCATCGCAGGACGTTGCTTAAAGCCTCTGCCGCGGCCATGGCCGGCGCACTCGGCGCTCCGGCCATTGCCCAAGGCAATGTCAAGGTGCTGCGTTGTGCGCCGGAAGCGAATCTCGCCAGCATCGATCCGATCTGGACGACCGCAACGGTCGCGGTCAACCACGGCTACATGGTCTATGACACGCTTTACGGCACCGATCTGTCGTTGACGCCACGTCCGCAGATGGTTGCCGGCCACACCGTTTCGGACGACGGCCGAACCTGGACATTCACGTTGCGCGACGGGCTGTCGTTCCACGACGGCGAGAAGGTCCGGTCGGCGGATTGCGTCGCGTCGATCGACCGCTGGTCCAAGCGTTCGGCCTGGGGCCAGGCATTGGGCGCTGTGACCCAGGAAATGACGGTGCTGGACGACAAGCGGTTCACCATCCAGCTGAAGAAGCCGTTCGTCTTGACGCTCTATGCGCTGGGCGTGTCCGGCTGCTTCATCATGCCGGAGCGGGTCGCGAAGACAGACCCGTTCAAGCAGATCACCGACGCCACCGGCTCGGGTCCGTTCAAGTTCGTCAAGGACGAATGGGTCGCTGGCGCGCGGGCCGTCTGGGTGAAGAACGACAAATATGTCCCGCGTGAAGAGAAGGCTGATTTCTTCGCCGGCGGCAAGCGCGTGTACGTCGATCGTGTCGAGCACACCGTTATGCCGGACGGCGCCACCGCCGCCGCGGCGCTGCAGACCGGCGAGGTGGACTGGGTGCATGTGCCCTTGATCGATCTGGTGCCGATGCTGAGGAAGAGTCCGGGCGTGACCGTCGCGGTCTACGATCCGCTGGGCTGGCTCGGTATCATCCGCCCGAATTTCCTCTATCCGCCGTTCGACAATCGCAAGCTGCTGCGTGCCATCCTGCCAGCGGTGGATCAGCGTGAGTTCCTTGCCGCCGTGATCGGCGAGCAGACCGACCTCGGCAAGTTGCCGGCTGGGTACTTCACGGTCGGCAGCACCATGGCGAACATGGCAGGCATGGAGGCACTCACCGGTCCGCGCGATGTCGAGAAGGCAAAGCGTCTCGTCGGCGAGAGCGGATACAAAGGCGAACCGGTCGTTTTGATGTCACCGACCGACCAGCCGGCGCTGGCCCAGGTCGCACAGGTCACGCGCGCCCTGCTCGAGCAGGTCGGCATCAACGTCCAATATGACGCGATGGACTGGTCCACTCTGGTGGCACGCCGCGCCTCACGCGAGCCGCCGGACAAGGGCGGCTGGAACGCATTCTGCACGTCGTGGTCAGGTCTGTCCGTCGCCGATCCGGGTGGCCATTTCCCGATCCGCGGCAATGGCACGGGTGCCTGGTTCGGCTGGCCGACGGATGCGAAGATGGAGGCGCTGCGCGATCAGTGGTTCGACGCGGCCGATCTCGCCGCACAAAAGAAGATCTGCGAGGACATCCAGTCCTATGCCTTCGAGCAGGTGCCGTTCATCCCGATTGGGCAATGGTTCTACCCGACGGCGTTCCGAAACAATGTCACCGACATCGTCAGATCACCGAACATCCTGCACTGGGATCTGAAGAAGGTCTGAGAGCCACGGCCGATGATCCTGATATGGCGAGATCAGCGTTGACAGCGCGAAGCTGATACCAGGGGCCGAAACTATCGAAGTACTTGACCCCGCGACCGCACCAACCGTCATGGCCGGGCTTGGTCCGGCCATCCACGGCTCTGCTGCGGAAACCAAGGATAGACGTGGATGGCCGGCACAAGGCCGGCCATGACGATGGGGGAGACGAACCGTCGATGCGTAAGAACTTTCGTCACCCGGTGAGAGTTTGTCGTTTCCCCCGACTGGGCTGCCCCTGTCGAGACCGGTCCGGCTGCCAACGCCGACCGCAACGCCGCCGAGTCCGGTCGAGCTTGCGCTGCAGCGCGCGTGCCTGGTCACTGGCAAGGAAACAGTCCAGGCGACGAAAGCGTGTTCGAGCATGCTGACGGCAGAGATGACTGCACCAGCGGTCTCTCTGATACCAATGGCCCGAACCAATGACCTTCCATCGCCGGGCCGCGGCTTGATCGGGCGATACCTACTCGGCCGCCACGGCAGGGCGGACCCGGCTCGGACGAAGCGACCTGACTCGCTCCTGCGTGTAGAGGTCGGTCCAGTTGCTATAGCTTCGATCGGTAACCTGACGCGGATCATACGAGCGTGCCGGAACGTGCATGCGCTTGCCCGCGATATGCACGTGGCGGATGCGCTGCTTGTCCTGCAGGATCGTGACGTTCTCGAGCGGTGAACCGTCGATCGCGATGAAATCGGCGAAGCGGCCGCGCTCCAATACGCCAAACCTGCCGCCATTGGCCATGAATCGGCTGGTTACCGAAGTTGCGCAGCGGAGCGCGTCGGCCGGAGCAAAGCCAAGGTCCCGAACAAAGATCTCCAGCTCCGTCGCGTGCCACTCCCCGTATGGCGTGACCGCAAAGCCCGAATCCGTTCCGGTCATCATAGGTACACCAGCCCGCCTGGCCTTCTGCATGTTGACGCAGGCGATCTCGTATTCCCGCTGAGTGTCGCTGATACGGCCCTTGATGGCGGCAGGCTCATGCGCCTGGGTGAAGTCGATGATATTGCGCGGGAATGTCAGTGTCGGCCCGACGGCGGTACCGGATTTCACCATTGCCTCGAGGCATTCGTCATCGAGGTAGGTGGCATGAAAGATCAGATCGACGCCAGCGCGGGCGGAATAGAGTATCGCCTCGCGGCCGCGCGCATGCACGACGACGCGCCTGCCGAGCCGGTGCGCCTCGGTGACCATCGAACTTGTCTCGTCTTGATTGAATGCGGCGATCAGTTCGCCATTTTCGCGTGTCTGGGTACCGTCCATCGCGATCTTGATGCAGTCAACGCCGTTCTTGACCTGCACGCGGATCTCTTCGATCGCCTCGTCCTTGCTGGCGACGAGGCGGCCAATCGACGTGTCGGGCGCGCCGATCCAGGTGGGGTACCAGTCGGTCAACCCCTGGCGCGTCGTCAAATAGCGGCCGGCCGCGGTCACGCGTGGGCCGTCAAACAGGCCGAAGTTGATCGCGTTGCGCACCGAAAGGCTGATCTGCCCGGCATCGCCGGGCGCACATATCGATGTGTAGCCCGCCGCCAGCACCTTCTGCGCAAAGAACAGGCCGCGCAGCGAGCGGAACTCCATCGGCTGGTAAAGGTCGATATCCTCTTCGGACTTGGCATTGCCGTAGGCAAGATGCGTGTGCACGTCCTGGAGGCCGGGCATGACGAAGAGATTGGCGTAGTCGAGCACCGGCTCGTGCGCAGCGGCCCGCGGAGCCTCGGCCGTTGGACCCACATGGGTTATCTCACCCCGATCATCGAAGCAGAGTGTGTGGTCCTTCGAGGCATCTGCATCGTTTCCAGCGAACAGCAAGCCGCAGCGCACATGCGTGATCATCGGTTGGCTCCCGCGGTTCACTGACGTTCTCCCCGAAGGATAGGTGAGGCGGGACCTGGGCAGCAAGCCAGGGATCACGCGAGGGATCGATCCCATTGTGATGAAGTCAATTTGCCGCGGCATACGGCAGCGGCGCGTCACTCGCTCCCGCGGCGGAGAGGCTGCGCCGAGGAAGCTATGGGACCATCAGGCCGTCGCCCGCGCCACCAGGCTCGGCCGCCGGTCGCGCCATGGTGTCGCTTTCTCATAGGCATCGCCCACCCGCAGCACGGTCGCGTCGTCCAGAACCCTGCCGGCGATCTGCAGCGAAAATGGCATGCCATTCTCGGCGAACCCGCAGCACACCGACAGCGCGGGATTACCACCGACATTGAACGCGGTGGTGAACGATGGCCGCGTGAACAGGCTCTCCGGCGGCAGCGGTTCCAACTTCCCGGCAGGTTCCGCCGTCGGCAGCATAATCACGTCCACAGTGGCCATCGCTGTCTGCATCGCGCGCGCCAGCACCGTGCGCTGGCGCATCGCCTGCACATATTCCTCTGCGCGCACGAGGCCGCCGGCGATGATGCGATAGCGCAGGCTGGAGCCGAACAGCTCCGGCCGGGTGCGCAGGTCCTTGCCGTGGATGGTGAACAGCTCCACCACGGCAATCGTCCGCTTGGCGTCGTCGAATTCCTGCAACGGCGGGAGCGACACCGGTTGGACCTTGGCACCGAGGTCTCGGAACACGCCCAGCGCGGCATCGAACGCGGCGCGGGTGGCGGGTGTGAGCGGGATCTCCTCCTCCAGCCAATGCCAGGGCACGCCGATGACGAGACCGTCCACCTCGCCGGTCAGGGCGGCAACGAAATCGGGCACCGGGACGTTGAGCGAACCAGGATCCTCGGGATCATGGCCGGCAATGATCTCCATCAGGATCGCCACGTCCTCCGCCGTCCAGGCCAAGGGACCGGCATGATCATGGCTGAAGCAGTTGGGAATCACGCCGCGGCGGCTGACCAGGCCATAAGTGGGCTTCAGCCCCGCGATACCACAGGCGGCGGCGGGTCCGCGGATTGAGCCGCCAGTGTCGGAGCCAAGCGCCGCCGGGGAGAAGCCCGCCGCGACGGCGGCGCCGGAGCCGGACGACGAGCCGGCCGGCGTATGGTCCGGATTCCACGGATTGCGCGCCGGCGGAAAAAGCACGTCCCAGGATGGTCCGCCATGGGCGAACTCCCAGGTCGCGTTCTTGCCGAGCAGCACGCCGCCGGCCGCGGCGATCTTCTCCTGGCAGGCGGAGTCGCGCGCCGGGATATTGTCGGCCAGCAGCTTGGACTGCGCCGTCGTGCGGATACCGGCGGTGTCGTAGATGTCCTTCAGGCAGTAGGGAATGCCATGCATATGACTGCGCGGACCGCTCGCGGCGATCTCTGCCTCGGCCGCTCGAGCCTCCTTCTTCGCCCTCTCCGCCGTCAGCGTCACGAAGCTGTCGAGCTGGTCGTCGAGCGCGGCAATGCGGGCGAGATAGGCCTCGGTCAGCTCCACCGGCGACAGCTTGCGTGCCGCGATCAGGCGGGAGGCTTCAGCGATAGTCAGGAAGTGCAGATCGCTTTCGGGCACGGCTCACTCCTTGGTCGGCACGAATTCGGTGGGGTCGAAGATGTGTGCAGGCTCGTCGCCGCGCGGGCGTTCCAGCGGCAGCCGGTCGATCATGCGGCGCACATGGCCGTAGGCACTGACAAGCTGTTGGAAATATTCCGGCGGCAGATCGAGGCCCGCCTGGCGGGCGAGCAAGGCAACATCATTGGAACTGGGAGAATCGTCGGCCATCGCGTGTCTCCGGTTGCGGGGTTGTCGTCGACCTGTGGGTCGGGCACGGCAAGTGGTATGCCATCGGCTGCGGCACCCTGCCGCGCCGGCCGGCAGGCAAAAGTGTGGCCAGCCCGCATTGCCCACCTGAAACTCAATAACCCATCAGACCTGCATCAGACCATTTTTCACCGTCTTCGCGACCGTGCTGCGTGCGACCTCGCGCAACAATTGCCGGTCCGCCTCGGGCGTCGCGGCTGAAGCGACGCCCGGAACGACACGATCGTGGCTGTAAGTCGGCACAGCCGCACCGTTCGTCAGAATGCGGTAGCCGAGATCCTCGCCGTCGCGGACCGCGCGGATACCTCGCCGGATCATGTTGCGCATCATGATGATGCCACGGTCGGTGGAAGCGAGATGCTCCAGCCCATGTCGCGCCATGCCGCCATGAATGCTCACCTGGGCGTCCCAGTCTCCAGGAATCCGTTGCCGTTCTTCATACGATCGGCTGTCGTCCTGGCCGAAAACGGTACCGCGCTGCGGGTCCTTGCCCTCCGGCGCGCGGTAGTAGCCGATCTGCATCGTGTGCGTATCGTCGAGCGGCACCGCCCAGGTGGTCGCCTGTGGCCGGTTTATCGCATTGCGGAGTGCCACCGGGTCGGCATTGGGCGGGAACTGGTGGATGTTGGGGAGGATGAAATCGGCGACGCGCACCCACACCTTGTCCTCGTAGCGGCGCGTGTCGATGTATACCATGCCGACCGGCGTCTCCATCCAGTCCCACTCGGCCAATTCCCTGAAGTCCTCGCTGAATCCCTCGCTGCCGGGAAGCGTGTGCAAAAACGCGACATGCGCCGGATCCATGCTGTTTTCTTTGACCTGCAGCCAATTGCAGTGCCACAGCGTCGGTGCACGCGCAACCAATTGGTAGCCTGGCAGATCGTAGGTATCGAGGATCGGGAAAGCCGGCTTCTTATCCGGCGGTCCCATGTAGGCGAACACCAACCCCGCGTATTCGTGCACCGGATAAGCGCCGTGAAAGAGCCGGTCCTTCAGGGTGCTGTCGGCGGGCTCGCCTGGCGTCTCGAGGATCCTGCCGTCAACATCGAACAGCCAGCCGTGATAGCAGCAGCGGATACCCTTGTCGGCGATCAGGCCGAACTCGAGCGACGTTCCGCGATGCGGGCAATATGGCTCCAACAAGCCGATGGCGCCGCTCTTGTCACGGAAAACGACGAGATCCTCCCCAAGGATGCGCAATCGCCTGGGCAGTTCGCCCAGCTCGCTGGTGAGGATGACCGGTTGCCAGAAGCGCCGAAGGTATTCGCCGCAAGGAGTGCCCGGTCCGACGCGGGTCAACTCCTCGTCTTCCGCCGGCAGCCCGCGATGGTGCCAGGCACTGTAGGCGGCATTCAAGAACGGTGCTCTTTCAACCATGATGTGCCTCCGTGCGTTGCGGTCGTCGCCTCCCGGCCGGTCATTGTTTGACCGCGATAGTGAATGGCATGCACACGAAGGGTCAAGGCGGCGTTGGCGGATATTGCTTTTTGGCCTTTGGCATCAGACCCGCTCGACCTGCGGCATAACGAGTCCGATGAACGCGGCCAGCGATCGCCTGACCAGGTCCGGATCGATTCCGTCGACGATGAACACGATGCGCGACCGCCGGTCCTCGTCGGGCCACCCGGTCATATGGACAGGGTTATGAACCAGGTGCTGCACGCCATGAATTGCCACCGGCGCCGCCTCTCCGGCGACGTTCAGTATGCCCTTGACCCGCAGGACTTTGTCGCCGTGCCGGTTGAGCAGCATCGTCAGCCAGACGCCGAACGCCGTCCAGTCGATAGGTTCCTCCACAGTCACGACGAAGGAACGGATGTGCGTCCCGTGGCTGTTACCATTGGGGGTTTCACACATCAACGGAGTATGAAAATCAGACGCGCTTCCCCGACGATTGAGAAGGGCGTCCGCATCGAGATCGGTTTCCGACGAGCCGACCACCGGCGCGTCCGGATTGATCCGCCGCACCTGGGCCAGGAGCTTCGCCACGGTGACCTCATCCGCCAGGTCCGTCTTGGTCAACACCAACCGGTCGGCGGCGGCCACCTGCCGGATCGATTGGGAGTGGCGTTCGATCTGTGACAGCCCGTTCACCGCGTCGACCGTTGTGATGACGGCCCCTGCACGGAAGTGATGGCGCAGAACCGGGTCGGCCTTGAGGGTCGAAAGGATCGGGAACGGGTCGGCCAGCCCGGTGCTCTCGACGACCAGCCGCCCGAACGCCGGCACCATCCCGCGTTCCCGCCTGGAATGGAGATCGCGTATGGCGAGCGCCAGCTCGCCGCGGATGGTGCAGCATAGACACCCCGATCGCAGCAGCACCACGGTCTCGTCGATCCGCTCGATGAGATGATGATCGAGCCCGACTTCGCCAAATTCGTTGATCAGCACCGCGGTCGCAGACAGTGCCGGATCGGCCAGCAGACGGCGCAGCAAAGTCGTCTTGCCGGAACCGAGAAAACCGGTGAGGAGATTGACCGGCGTGAAGGCGGGAACCCACTCAGCCATGGCTCCGCTCCAAACTCTCGATCAAGGGCAGTGCCAGCGGGTCGCAGACGCGGCCGGCAAGCTTTTCGGCCACCGGCCACAAATGTCCGAGATCAGGAATGATCTCGGTCTTGCCGGTGCGTGTCAACAACAAAAATGCAGTGCCCTGCCAATCCGAAATCGCCATGCCGAATTGCGTCAAAACCCGATTGGCGATGCGCACTCGATTGGTTCGTTCGCGGCGGCGCTCGATAAGACTGACGTTGCGCGTATAGACACCGGGTCGCGCGACCGCATCGGCCCAATGCTCATTGCCACCCAGCACGCCGCACAGCGAACACATTTGAAATCCTCTCCAGGGATGACAATCCGGGCGGCCGGTGCATCCCAGACACCCATGCTACTTGTCGCGTGGATAACGCCTCGCGAAGTCGTCGGCCATCTCATTCATCGTAACGAACTTTACGCCGGGATGCTTGATCATGTGAGCGTACAGGCGCTCTAGCATCATCAGCACCTGGGGCCGACCGGAAACGTCAGGGTGAATGGTAATCGGAAACACCGCATAATCCATTTCACGATAAACCCAGTCAAACTGGTCGCGCCAGATTTGCTCGATTTCGCGCGGGTTCACGAAGCCATGGCTGTTGGGCGACTTTTTGATGAACATCATCGGCGGCAGGTCATCGAGATACCATGACGCGGGGATCTCGATCAGATCCGTCTCGTGCCCGCGCTTCAGCGGCACCATCCAATCGGCAGGCTTCCCCGAGTAGTCGATCTTGGTCCAGCTATCGCCGACGCGCACGTAATAGGGCGTGAAGTCGTTATGCATCAGTGAGTGGTCGTACTTGATGCCGCGATCCAACAGAAGCTCGTTGCTGACTGGGGAAAACTCCCACCACGGCGCCACATAGCCGCTCGGCCGCTTGCCCGCGAGCCTGGTCACGAGGTCGATACATTTGTCAAGCACCGCGGTTTCCTGCTCGCGGGTCATCTCGATCGGGTTCTCGTGGGAATAGCCGTGAATGCCGATCTCATGGCCCGAATCGGCCACGGCTCGCATCTGCTTGGGGAACGTCTCGATCGAGTGGCCGGGGATGAACCACGTAGTTTTGATACCGAACCGCTCGAACAGCTTCAGCAGTCGCGGTGATCCAACCTCGCCCGCGAAGAGCCCCCGCGATATATCGTCAGGCGAATCCTCGCCGCCGTAGGACCCCAGCCAGCCAGCGACCGCATCCACGTCGACGCCGAAGCCGCAAAGTATTTCCTTCGTCACGATGTTTCTCCTTCGACGTTGTGAGAACTTCCAGAACCTGAGAGTTCCAGTTCCATGGAGGGCCGAGGCGTCCCATGGTAGCAGAGTGCTGCGGGCAGCAACGAGCCGGGGCATTCTGCGGTAACTTGATACCACGTCAGGCGATAGGGTCTGGAGATGGCGAAGTGGCGCGGGGTTTGGCACGCGCATTGTACGGTCTTTATGATGCATTCGACCGAGCGGTGATCAACGCCGCCGCTTCCAGGGAGGCAAGCCGTCCAACCGGCTGCGGAGGTACTTGACCTGGGAGCTTCAACATGCGCCGAATCCTGCTGGCCGCCTGTCTCCTCGCGACGGCGATTCCTGCTGTCGCACAGACGCTGCACATTTCGCTGCGACAAGATCTGGACGTCCTGGATCCAACACTGACCACCAGCTATGTCGCGCGCATCGTGCTCGCGGGGCTGTGCGACAAGCTGTTCGACATCGACGGGAAGCTGCACATCGTGCCACAGCTCGCCACCGGCTATGAGTGGTCGGATGACAGCACCCTGGTGATCCATCTGCGATTGGGCGTGACGTTCCACGACGGCGAGACGATGGATGCGAATGCAGTGAAGTATTCATTGGAGCGCCACCTCACGCTACAGGGCAGCTTCCGGAGGAGCGAGATCAACTCGATCGATCACATCGAGGCGGTCGATCCTTCAACGGTGCGCATCGTGTTGAAGAACCCGTCCGGTGCGCTCCTGGCGCAGCTCACGGATCGGTCCGGCATGATGTATCCGCCGAAGGCGACCGAGGCGGAAGGCAAGGACTATGCCTCGCATCCCGTATGTTCCGGCCCCTTCACCTTCGTCGACCGGGTGGCGCAGGATCACGTGACGCTGGCGCGTTTTCCCAACTATTGGGATGCGAAGGGCATTCACTTCGATAGGGTGGTGTATCAGGTGCTGCCGGACAATTTGGTGCGGTTCGCCAACCTGCGGGCGGGCACCACCGATATTACGGAATACCTGGCGCCGACCGATGTCGCCGCGGTGAAGGCAGATCCACGGTTGAAACTCGCGACGTCGGACGCGCTCGGTTATATCGGTCTCATCAATAACCTCGACCTCCGCCCACGCTCGGACACACCGTATGGCAAGAATGCCCTGGTGCGCCGGGCGCTTGACGCGGCGATCGATCGGGCTGCCCTGGTTAATGTCGTGTTCAATGGCATGTTCGCGCCGAATGTGAGCCGGTTGCGCCGAACTCCCCGTTCTACGACGAGGCACTGACCCCACCCCCGCGCGATCTGGCGAAGGCGAGGGAGCTGCTGCGGCAGGCGGCGGTGACACCACCGATCACACTCGAGCTGCTGACGCCGAACCAGCCCGACAGCCTGCAGGCGGCCGAAGTCATTCAGTCTATGGCGGCGGAAGCAGGATTCGACATACGGATCGTGGCCATGGAGTTCGCGGCGGCAGGCCAGGTTCAGCGGAGGGGCGACTACCAGGTTTACCTGAGCGGCTGGTCCGGTCGCGTCGATGCGGACGGCAATACGTTTCAGTTCCTGCATACGGGCCAGGGCAACAACTTCACGGGCTACAGCAATCCGACTGTCGACAGGCTGCTCGATCAGGGACGTGCCATGACGGACATCGGCAAACGGCGGGTCGTGTATCAGGAAGTCTGGGAGGCGTTGCGGCACGATCTGCCGATCACCTTCCTGTACAGTCCCCGCAACATCGTGGCGATGACGGCGAAGCTGAACGGTTTCCGGCCGGTGCCGGACGGCATGATCCGGGTTCAGGGCCTGGAGATGACGAAGTAGTGCGCGGACATCTCGGCACGCGCATTGTGCAGATCATCGTGGCGCTGCGGTTGGTGGACCTGCTGATCGCACCCTTTCCCGCGGAGAACGAGACATGAGCTACCAGCATCTGCTCTATGCGGCAGACGACCGCGTCGCCACCATAACGCTGAACCGACCCGAGCGGCACAATGCGTTGAGCCAACCACTGGTCGATGAGATCATGGCGGCCGTCGCCAAGGCCGACGCCGATCCCGAGGTGCGCGTGCTGGTGGTGACCGGTGCGGGCGGCCGTGCCTTCTCCGCCGGCTACGACATCAAGGAGTCCGCCGAGAAGCCGAAGCGCACCTTGGCGGAATGGCGGGCGCGCATGCAGAAGGACATCAGGTTCACCTACTCGGTGTGGGACTGCTCGAAGCCGGTCATCGCGATGATCGACGGCTTCTGCTACGCTGGCGCGCTGGAATTCGCGATGTGCTGCGACATCCGCTACTGCTCCGACACGTCGAGTTTCGCCGCGGTCGAGGCGCGCTTCTCCAACGGCATTGCCACGATGATCATGCCGTGGCTGATCGGCCAGCGCTGCCGTGCGCTGCTCTACACGGGCGACGCGTTCGACAGCAGCGAGGCATTCCGCCTCGGGCTGGTGGACAAGGTGTTCCCGAAGGCGGCGCTGCAGGCCGAGGTGACCAAGATCGCCAAGCGCATGTCTCGCGTGTCGGCGGACTGCCTGAAATGGAACAAGCGCTCGGTCAACCAGGCGTTCGAGACAATGGGGCTGCGCAGCGCGATCATGTATGGTGCCGAGGCTTCGGCTATCATGGATGCGACAAGTTCGCCGGAGGCGGAGCGGTTCGACGCGATCCGCCGCAGCGACGGCCTCAACGCTGCGCTGAAATGGCGGACGGAACAGTTTGCACCCTATGAGTAGCCGCGCAACCGATCGCATCTGGCTGCTGCTGCCGGTCGGGCTGCTGTACGGCTGTCTGACCTTGGTGCCGCTCGGATTGATCGTGCAGTTCAGCCTCGACGACGACGGCGCGCACTACGCGGCCGTGCTGCACAGCAGGCTGCTGTCGCGGGTGGCGCAGAACACCGTTGTGATCAGCCTGATCACAACGGCGGTCGCGCTGCTGCTGGGCTATGTGCTGGCCGCGGCGCTGTGGCGCGCCACCCCTCGGCGGCGCAATCTGCTGCTGGCGGTGATCCTGCTGCCGTTCTGGACCGCGGTGCTGATCAAGAACTTCGCCTGGGCGTCGCTGCTGCAGGACAACGGCGCCATCAACAGCATGCTGCAGTTCGTCGGCATCACAAGCGCGCCGATCACCCTGCTGCACAACCGATTGGCGGTGATCATCGGCATGGTGCACTACGTGCTGCCCTACGCGGTGTTCCCGATCTACACATCGATGCTGGCGATTGACCGGCGCATCGAGCAGGCCGCGCGAAGCCTCGGCGCCGCCATGCCGCACGTGGTGTGGCACGTCATCCTGCCGCTCACTCTGCCGGGCATCGCTGCCGCGGGACTGCTGGTATTCATTGTCTCCTGCGGCTTCTTCATCACGCCAGTGATCCTGGGCGCGCCGTCCGACATGATGGTGGCCAACCTGGTCGACTACTACGTCCACATCGTGGTGAATTTCGGCAACGCCGCGGCACTTGCGGTGCTGATCCTGCTCTCCGTACTGCCGCTGATTGTGGTGCAGCAACTGCTGCCACGGGAAGGCATGCATGGGCCGGCGTGACCGCATCGGCTCGCTGCTGCTGTTCGCCGCTGCTGCGCCGATCGTGGTGTTCCTGCTGCTGCCGTCGCTCATCATCGTGCCGATGGCATTGACCAAGGGCCAGATGATCCAGTTTCCGCCGGAGTGGATCTCGGTGCACGCATTCGCCGACTACCTCCGCGATCCACAGTGGATGTACTCCACGCTGCTGTCTTTCGAGGTGTCTGCCCTCGCCGTCGCGCTCGGCTGCCTCACCGGCAGTGCTGCGGCGATCGCGCTGCACGCGCGGCGCTTCCCCGGCAAGGGTCTCGTCACCGGCGTAATTCTCGCGCCGATCGTGGTGCCACTGATCGTGCTGGCGCTTGGCGAGTACCTGCTGTTCGCGCGTCTGCACCTCGTGGGAAGCTGGATCGCCATCGGCATGGCGCACGCCATGCTGGTGACACCATATGTGTTCGTCTCGGTGCAGACCAGCCTCACCGCGGAGCTCAACCCGGTGCTGATCCGTTCGGCACGCAGCCTGGGCGCCGGGCGGTTGAACGTGTTCCGCCATGTCTATTGGCCAGCGATTCGGCCCGGCGTCCTCAGCGGCGGCATTTTGGGCTTTGCCGTGTCGTTTGACGAGGTGGTGGTCGCGCTGTTCTTGCAAGGCCCGGGCGCGGTCACACTACCGGTGCGCATGTTCACCGCCATCCAGTTCGAGCTCACCCCGAAGCTCGCCGCCAGCGCGTCGCTGTTCATCCTGCTGGCCACGTTGGCGCTGTTGGCGCAGAGCCTGCTGATTGCGCGTCGTCCGGTACGGTGATGGACGCGATCCTTCCGATGGCAATCGCCGAAAGCCGTCCCGCTGGGCGGCACGTCGATGTGGAGCACGGCGGGAACGCATCGCCAAGCGGCCGGCGCTCGTGGAAGATGAGCCAGAGTCGGATCATGTGGCGCCGTCGCTCCGGCTCGGGCCAATCCTCGAAGCCGGTGCGCGAATGCAGGATCGTGAGGTTGTTGCAGAGCTGCATGTCGCCGAGTTGCAGATCCATATCGAGATGGATCGCGGGTCGTAGGCCACGCTGTCAAAGAAATCCAACGCCGCCTGCTCCAGCGGTTCGAGCCGCCTGCCGGTCTTGGCGCAGGCGGCGCTGATCTGGTTGCGCACCAGACGCGCGCTGACATAGCCGTCCTTGGCGCCGAACACCGGCACTCGGTGCGCCGTCACCGGATCGTCGGTCAATGCCGCCTCACGCTTGATGTAGTGGAACCCGTTGTGCAGCGGCGGCAGATATTCAGCCTTCAGCCTCCACCATCAGGCGGGCGGCGTCAGGTGGCGTCATGCGACAGCACCGCCTGGTTCAGGCCGAGTGTCGCTGTCGGCGGCGCTCGCCCGCGCGAGCGGTCCGACACTGTCACCGAGCGCGAGAAATGCGCCTCCAGCCCCTGCTGCACGAAGCCCCACAGTGTGGTGAGCACAAGGTAGTAAAGCGCGGCCACGATGAAGATCTCCAGCACCTTGAACTGCACCTGGATGAGCAGCTCGGTGCGCCGCAGCAGTTCCTCCATCGAGATCACCGACGCGAGCGACGACGTCTTCATCAGTCCGTTGAAGGCGTTGCCGAGGGGCGGGATGATGATACGGAGCGCCTGCGGCATCACCACGACGCGCATTGTGGTGGCCCGGGTCATGCCGATGGCGCGCGCCGCCTCGAACTGGCCGCGCGGAACGGCGGAGATACCGGCGCGGATAATCTCGGCGAGATAGGCGCCTTCGTTGACCCCGAGCCCAATGAGCGCCGAGGATATGACGCCCAGCTTGAGGCCAAGCTGCGGCAGGCCGGTGTAGATGATGATGAGCTGCACCAGGACCGGCGTGCCGCGGAACAGCCAGACATAGAACGAAGCCGGTCCGCGCAGCAGCGGATGATGTGACCGGCGCATCAGTGCGGCGATCGTGCCGAACACCAGGCCGATGGCCATCGCGCCGATCGAGAGGGCAAGCGAGATGCCGGCGCCTTTGATCAGATAGAAGCTGTGACTGTGCAGGTAGTGGAAAAAGGTACTCCAGTCCCACACGGTTGCGATCCTCGACAGCGGACCCGCCAGTTTGCTGATGGTCTTGGTTGGCACGCAAGTGCAAGTGCATGGAGATCCGACGCACGGACGGAACTGGCACTACACTTGCTTGCCAATCAGCGCTTCGAAGTGCAGTGGTTTCTATGCGAAGTCTGCCTGTCCTGACGATCGCCGAAGCATCACGGCTCGCACCTGTCCGCTTCTGCGCCAGAACTCACCCAACGCCGGTGATCGCCTCCCAATCGACAGCCCCCTGGTAGGCGTGGGCGACCCGCAGCAGCGACGGATCGGCCAGGAAGTTGCCGACGAGCTGCAGGCTGATCGGCATGCTATCACCGCGACATGCGGCGATTGGCCCGGCTGCGTGCGTTTTTGGGCTTGGTGATGGAGCGTCTGTCAAATTAAGGCGCCAACGCAATTTCGTCGCCTGCGTGTCGAATTCGGTTGAAGCTTTTCGCTCATGGCTGCTGTGCCCTGATTTGATTGTGTGCGCTTGAACGAGGGCCTCGTGGTTCCGCGCGCAATTGTCGTGGCGCGTGAGAGTTGGTGCGGGCGGTCGGAATCGAACCGACACTCTGTCACCAGAACTGGATTTTGAGTCCAGCGCGTCTACCAGTTCCGCCACGCCCGCCTGTCACCCGACTGACCGTCCCGCGCCGCACGGTCATTCCTATCGGGCGCGGTTTCACTGCTCGATCATGCGAGAGGTTCGTCGCTCCAGCCTATGCCATCGGCACGACCGGCCGCAACCGGCTGGGAACGAAGCTGGAGGCCTCGGCAAACGGTGCGCCCTTCGGCACAGTGCAGCCCGCGTAGGCTCCATCCGCGCCATGATACAGCGTCCGATGCGCTTCCAGCGACGTCCAGTCCAGTCCGACTTGGTGGTAGTGGAACTGTAGTGCCCGGCGCCGCCGATCGGAGCAGTTCGCGGCGGTGTAATGGTGGATCAGGCTGTGGAAGATCAGCACATCACCCGGACCCATCGGCAGGGCCACACGTTCGTCGAGCCGGACCAGATCGGGGCGGATGGTGCAGAGATTGATGTCCTCGGCCGGCACATGCGGCGCCGGCCCACGCAGGTGCGAGCCCGGAATGACCTGCATGCAGCCATTCTGCCGCGTCGCCGGATCGAGAGCGATCCAGACGCCGAACATCAGATTGGGGTCGCTGCCGCGGAAATAGGCCGCGTCCTGGTGCCATGGCTTTTCACCGCTCACCTTCGGCGGCTTTACCAGTGCCATTTCCTGCAGCAGCACACGGCCCTGGCCCATCAGTGCATCGAGGATCATGTGCAGCCGGGCCAACATTGCCGCTCGCAGCAACGCTGGCGACGCATCGGTGAAGTCACCGAACTTGCGGATCAGGTCGGCGCGATCCATTGCGGCCGCGTTCACGTCGTCTGCCGCCGGTTCCAAGGCGATGAAGGCGCCCGTGCCGTCGCGCCGCCCCAGCGTGAGCCCTGGATCGGCTGCGAGGGTGCCGAGCGCGGCCAGGCATTGCTCGACGTGGCTTGCGTCGAGCACACCGGGCACCACGACGTAGCCATCGCGGCGGTAGCGGCCGATCGCATCGAGATCAAGCCCGGCCGTGGGAATCGTGTCCGTGCGAATATTCATTCCGCGTCTCCAGTCGAGCGGCCGATGACGACCGGGTGAACCCCCAGGATCGGGTTGCAGGCAGGATGCCACGCGGGGTGCGGACTGGCCCGGATCGGGTCGGCTCCGGTTCGCCGCGTTGACCCAGCCCTGCCGGCCGACTAGATACCCCCCACCGGCACTGATCGGGTGTAGCTCAGCGGTAGAGCAATCGGCTGTTAACCGATTGGTCGTAGGTTCGAATCCTACCACCCGAGCCAATAAATCAATGGGTTAGAGAGTACCTCGACCGGATTGAAAACCCGATGTCCCGCCGCGCAACATCTGGGGTAACCTTCTGCATGGCTGTGATGCGTTCACCATGTCCGCGGCCGAAGCGGACGCATCCGGCAACTACACGTTTGGGTCTTGTCACGCTTGCATCCGTCGGCGCTATCGTCGCGATATGGCACCATCAACCGACACGCCTCCGTTACCTCCGACGGATGGGCGCTCCAGTTTCCGGCTTGTGGTGAAGTTTCGCCCAACCGGGCACACGGGCTACGTGTGGGAAATCGTCCGCGACGGCTACCCATCGCATACTCTGGTCCGGCGATCGCGCACATTATACGCGACGATGGAGGAGGCCTACGCCTACGGTTATAATGCCCTCGGCCGGCTCCGGTCCCTCACACCGCCCTGACAGAGCTGCCCCTGTAATTTGCAACTCAGCAGGATCAAGCGCCACACAAAGAAAAGCGCGCTTCTCTGGGAGAGGGCGCGCCTGGAGTTCTGGGAGGCACAATGCCATGCGCCTTGAAGTCGATGGCAATTGCCCGACAGTGTGTCATATCTCGGATTTTGGCAAATGACAAAAAGCGACATTTTGTAACGCTGGCGGCTGCTCCGAAGTGCGGGGGCAATCGTCAGCGAGGATGTGCGTTTGCGAATGCCTGAGCGGCGCGCATGATCGCGTCCGTAGGATGGGCATAGCAGTATGCATCGATCCAGGCCCAGACAGCGAACGCGTTAGTTCCATTAAGTGGATTCATCATCGGAGAACTCGCATCGGCGATGCCGGAAAGGAACCCCAGAACCCACGCTTCGTCCGAAACCACCGAATCGGATCTCGCCTGCCGGTCACTCGTCCACTTCGCGCAAGAATCGATCCCGCTGCCTATTACCGCGGAGGTAGTCGCCGACGGTTGAGGCGCCGAGAGCACGATCCCAATCGCGGCCCATAGAGGCAACTTTAGACGAGTACGCGAATTCAGCCTCCCCAGCCCTCCGTCGGCCCGCACAGCAACAGGACCGTCGTTCTTTCGTCCGGCTCAACCGAATCGGTCAACCGGCTATCGTCCGCAATCCTCGCCTTGGCGTCGCCCCTGGTGGCGAAGCCGAGGATCGTATGATGCACGCCATCGCTGGTGATTACTGCAACGTCGAAACCAGAGCCCTCGGCATTGGATGCAATCGTATAGGTAGCCACAGCGGTAGTATGACGGCCCACCACGGGGTTACGCAATCTGCTTCCGCAGCCTCACGCCTGGATCTTCGCCGTTCACTCGCAGCACGGTCCAGCCGCCATCCACGCTGCCGTAGAGACCGCTGGCGTCGAATTCATCGCCGGCCGGGCAGGAGCGTGATCGGGCGGCTGCGGCCGGACGACGTGCTGTGAAGCACTTCGGTGCGTGGCCCCAATCCGCACCCCATTCTCCCCCTGTCAGCGACAAGCAAAAGCAGGCGCGGACAATCTGAGGAGAGAGACCGTGAAAATCATGCTCCGCGCCGCCATCTCGGTGTTCACTCTTGGCATCGGCTCCGCCTATGCCTGCGAGGGTGGGGGCCGGCCGGTGACCGTGCCGTTCACGTCGATCCAGAATGAGCAGGCCGTTCGCACGGTAGCGGCGCAGAATATTGGCGCGACGGTCCATGCTTGAGTTGCCCGCTCGCGGAGTTGGAGACGTTGCTGTTAGCGTCGGCGAACGGCGTCGGCAACTGATCGTCGCGCCACGGGCTGGACGTCAGGACGAGGCTGCCGCAGGCTCACGAGGGTCCGCAGCGGGGTTGGCCTGATGCCTTTTCATGTTGACCTGGCAGTCCGTTTTGTAGCTTGAAGTCCAAAATCCGTCTGTCCGGCCAGTCGCGAGGCGTACCCCGCTCGGCACCTCGGCGACGCCGGCAGCCCTTAGTGTCGCGCAGAGACAAGCCAGACGCTGCCGGGCAGTTCGATACCGCTCGGGCCATCGAGCCGGCGGAACTCCGCGGCGATCGCCTTCTCGGCGGCAGCACGCGAGTCCGGTTGGGCCCCCGCCAGTGCGCGTCCGACAGGCCCGCTCTCGACGGCGAAGCGCGCCGCCTGCTCGATCTCGCCCGGGCCACAAATCCGCATGACGGTGTCGTGCCGTGCAACGTCGACAGCGGAGTACCCGGCCCCCCTGAGGATCCTGCGCACCCGGTCCGGGTCCGCGAACGCGAACGGACCGGGCGCGTCGGGATCTGCCTCCGGCTGTGGCGGTAAGTACGGCCGGGCCACCGCCAACGGCAGGGTCAACCATGGGTTGTCCCGCGGCGGAGCCCAACATACGAATGCCAGTCGTCCGGATCCGGCGAGCGCCGACCGGATGTTGGCGAACGCGCCGACCGGTTCGTCGAAGAACATGACCCCGAACCGGGAGAACGCGAGGTCGAACGCGCCGGACACGAAGGCGTGCGTGGCGGCGTCCGACAGGGCCAGGCGGACATTCGTCAGCGCGTTGGCCCGCACCCGTTCGCGGGCTCGGTCGAGCATGGGGGCCGAGACATCGACGCCGACAACGCTGCCGTCCGGGCCTACTCGGCCAGCAAGTGCGAGCAGCGTCGCTCCACAACCGCAGCCGATATCGAGGACGCTCTCTCCGACGGCTGGGCGGGCGCAGTCGAGCGCGGCGTGCAGTAAGGGCGCGAGCATCGCGTCCATGCGTTCCTGCATTGCAACCCAGCGCGGTCCGGCCTCGCTGTTCCAATAGGCGATCTGCGAGGCATTCGGACCAGAACCTGCATCGGACACGGATCGCTCCTATAAGGGCAAAGGTTGGACAGCCTTGCGTCGGTCGTGAAACGGCGGGCGGGCGATCGCTTTCACCATCCGTCGGAAACATTGCGGTAAGCGAACCAAGAGTTGATCACTGATCCGTCGATCGGCCATTGGTTATCACGGGACCGTGACCTATGCTGCCCGCTACCTGGTAACAGGTGGCGGTGGAGCAGTTGATCTCACAGTTTAGCGTCGTTGGCTGAGAGAGTGAACCGCCTCATCGGGAATCGCGACCCGCAAGCATGACCAGCATCATTTCCCTCGGGGGATGGACAGTCAGCGTGCTCCGATCCATCTGCTCGCGGTTCACGCCGCGGGCGGGCTGGTGCCAACGGTGGGGCCCCCAGAGCGGTGTCGGTCGCCCATCCCCGCCTCAGTCCTCGGGCCGGTACGGTATCTGGCTCGCCTGCATGGCACTGATTGGGATCACGGTCTGCGGTGCCGGTTTGCTGGTCTGGGGCATGCACGATCGAACTGTCGCGAACTACCAGAGTGACGCGAACGTGCTCGGCACTGTGTTGGCCGAGCGGACAGCCCGCTACGTCCAGGTTGTCGACCAGGTGCTGCAGGAGCTCCAACTGCGTGTCCGGCTGCTGGACGTCCGGGGGCCGGAAGACTTCCAGGCGCGTCTCGGCACGCTGGAAACCCATAAGCTCCTGCGTGATCACATGCGGAATTTGCCGCCAGCAAACGCGTTCATCCTGATCGATGCCGCGGGAATGATCGCCAGTTCGTCGCGCGGTGCCGATCAAAAAGGCATCGATGTGTCCGACGCCGATTATATGCGCCACTTCGCGACCAGCGACGATCCTGGCATTTTCGTCAGCGTAACCAGGCGGAGCCGGATCACAGGTGCGCCGACGGTCTTTGTGGCGCGACGCATCGACGCGCCGGATGGCCGGTTTCTCGGTGTGGCGGTCGGTGCGATCGATGTCAGGGACCTGAGCGACTTCCATCGCGCGATCAACACCCGGCCCGGTCAGATCGTGACGCTGCTGCGTCGGGACGGCGTCGTGCTGACCCGCGACCCGGATCCGGCGCAGGAGGTTGGGCGGCGCATGCCGGCACCGGCGCCGTGGTACGGGCTGGTCCAGGCCGGCGGAGGAACGTACAGCTCGCGCGGCTTTCTGACCGGCCATGCCTCGCACGCCTCGGTCGTGTCCGTCCACCCGCTGCGGGCCTACCCGCTGGTGGTCGACGTGTCGATTCAGGAATATGACGGGTTGGCGACCTGGCGCCACGAGGCTTGGCTCATCGGGCTGGGGACGGCCGGGACAGTGGCGGGCCTTTTGGTCCTGTTCTGGGTGATCAGCCGGCAGCTCCTGCGCCTCGCGAACCAGAACGCGCTTTTTCAGCAGACCGCAGCGGCCCTCGGCGAAAGTGAACGCCGCGTCGCGGAGAAGTCGCGAATACTGGAAGCGACCCTGGAGCACATGGATCAGGGCCTGATCATGATCGACAGCGAACGCAATGTGCCGATCTACAACCGGCGCGCCATCGAGCTTCTGGACCTGTCGCCGGAGCTGATGGCGCGCGGTCCGAAGTTCGACGATGTACTGGCGTTCCATTGGAGCCAGGACACATTCACCCAGAACGAGGACGCGTTCCGTTCGTTCGTGCAGCGGGCCTTGCTGCTGGACGGGCCGCGCAGCTTCGAACGCAGGCGCCCGAACGGGCGGGTGCTGGAGGTTCGCACGACCGCGCTGCCAGGTGGCGAGGCGGTGCGGACGTTCACCGACGTAACCGAGCGTTCCAACGCGCTCGAAGCGCTTGGCCAGGCCAAGGAAGAAGCCGAGAGCGCAAGTCGCGCCAAGTCGGAATTCCTGGCAAACATGAGCCACGAACTGCGGACGCCGCTGAACGCGATCATCGGCTTTTCGCAGCTGATCCGCGACGAGACGAACGGTCCGGTCGACGCGCCGTACATCTCTTATGCCGAGGACATCAACGCCAGCGGCCGGCATCTGCTGGACCTGGTCAATGATTTGCTTGACCTGTCGAAGATCGAGGCCGGCCGCTACGAACTGGTCGAGGAGCGGGTGAACCTCGGCGAGCTGTTGCGCCTTTGCCGGCGCATGATGGCGCCGCGGGCGGAGGCCGGAAACATGCGCATCAACTGCGATCCGGGCCTTGCGGGGGTGACGCTTTTTGTCGACCGGCGTGCAGTGAAACAGGTGTTGCTCAACCTGCTGGGCAATGCCGTCAAGTTCAGCCCGATCGGCGGCGCGGCGAACGTGCGCGTCGAGCCGGCGCTGGACGGTGGCCTCGCGCTGTTGGTCAGTGACGATGGCGTTGGAATCGAGCCGGAGGCACTGCGCCTTCTGTTCGAGCCGTTCCGCCAGGCGGACGCCTCCATCACCCGGAAGTTCGGCGGCACAGGTCTCGGCCTGGCGATCAGTCGCAAGTTGATGGCCCTGCATGGAGGGACGCTTGAAATCACCAGCCAACCTGGGTTGGGCACGACGGTGCGGGCGATATTCCCGGCAGAGCGGGTGGCGCACACCGCGACGGTCGAAGGCGCGAACGACTGATCCCGGTCGTCCCGCACTCTCCTGTTGCGTCTGACCCGATACCGTCTTTCGGTGCCCGCCACGGCGCGGCCGGCCGGCACGCTTTCGACCCCGAGGCGGGCGGCCCGGTCTGGCTTGCCCGGTCCCCAAATCCGCATGTTGTTGTCCAAACTCGTCCCTGCCGCATGCCTGGTTCGCCGATTCGACGATTCCGTTTTGCGTTGACATTCGGCCGCCGGAACTCGTTAAAAAACCGTCAAAGCCCAATAAGAATTCTTGATAATTGGTCCATAACGCAACAAAGGACACTTGAATTAGGTTACTTTCGGAGCAGGTTGGCGTTTTCGTTACGTCGACGACAAGAAGCCTACTTAGGGGTGGAGTGATCGAGATGGCGCTGCAGGACGCTTTGGCCAACCGGAGTCCGCCCGGGTTCCCCGCAATCCCCATCAGTGAACCCATCGCACCTTTCAATAACAAAATGGACGACCGGCACGCTGTAATGGTGCTCGCGGCGTTGGCGCACGCGCTCCGTCTTCGACTGTGGTGCATTCTCCTGCCGCACGGGAAACTCGGGCTCTCTGCCGGCTGCATAGCCGGAAAGTTGGACATAGCGCCGTCCTCATTGTCATTTCACCTCCAGCAAATGACCCACGCTGGCGTCTTGTCGCAGCGCCGCTGCGATCGGCGGATCATCTATGCGGTGAACGCCGAGGCCATAGACGCGCTGCGCGCTTTCCTGGCAAGCCCGCCGGGCTAGTGCTCCCTGCCGGCGTGCTGCCCGCTGCGCCAGCGCGTATGATCGAGGACATGACGGTGCGCAACTTCATCGAGAAGACGCGCAGCGACTGTATCCGCCACGTCCAGCGTGCGTGCCGGGAGCCAGCGTGTCCGCTGGCGGCCTGACCGGCCCGTGGCAGCTGACCGACGCCCTCAGGCCCAGACCGTTGTGCCGACGAAAACCCTTCCGGAGTTTTGTGCAATGTCAACTTTGCTCAGGTCCGTGCCGGCGCTGAAGTAGATATTGCCGTGATTGCTTGAGATATCAAACTTTCCGAGATCGACGACGCTACTGAAATATATATTACCATAATTCTGTCCAATATCAAGAATCCCCCCGACATTCATTGCATCGAATGAAATATCGCCTAGGTTGTTGCCTATCTGAAAGTTCCCGTTGTCGATCACGTCCGCGAACCGGATGCTGTTGGTGTTGTTTTCCACCTGCCAGCTCGACCAATTTATCAGGTCGCCAGTGCTAATCTGTCCCTTGTTGTCGTCGATCTCGAAGTTGCCATTATTGACGTTCCCAACCGCGGCGCCTTTGGTGCCACCGGCGCCACCGGCTACCTCGCCAAGGTCGATCGCACCAAAGTTGCTTTCGATGCGCGCCTGATTCGAAAAAACATTCCCGTGGGCGTCGCCACCTCGGCCGCCGCCGAGCCCGGCACCGCCGGTAATACTGCCAAAGTCGATCGTCCCGTGATTGCTCTCGATGTCCAGGGGCCCGTTGAAGAGATGTCCGTAGGCGTCGCCGCCGACGCTTCCGGCACCCCCGGTAACGTCGCCCCAGTCCACAGTGCCCCAGTTGTTCGCAATATCCAGCTGGCCGGTGAAGCTGCTGCCATACGCGTCGCCACCATGGCCCATCAAACCGATGCCTGCGCTGGCGGTGAGGATGACGTCGCCGCCATTGCCGCCGTTGGCGTTTGCGGTAGAGCCGCTCACGCTCAGATTGGAGCCGCTCACGTTGATGGTGCCGCCGCTGCTGACGAGCAATGCGCCGGTGGCGGTCGTGCCGCCGTTGCCGCCGTTGCCGCCGTCGCCGCCAGTGCCGCCAACGTCAAGGAGGCCGCCGATGCCGACGCCTCCCGCGCCACCCGTAACGTCACCGAGCTGAACCAGGCCGTGATTGTCGTCGATTGCGAGCCCGCCGGAGAAGCTGTGACCGTGCGCAGCACCGCCATCACCCCCATGGCCATCGCCACCGGATCCATTGACGCGACTGTCGCCGCCATTGCCGCCGTTGGCGTTGGCGGCAGCGCCAGTCACGCTAAAGTCCGAGCCGGTCGCGATGATGTCGCCGCTGCTCACGACCACCGGCCCGTTGGCGGCAGTGCCGCCATCGCCGCCATTGCCGCCATTGCCGAAAAGTCCACTCAGGCCGCCTACACCGACGCCTCCCGCCCCACCCGTGACGTCACCGAGCAGAACCACGCTGTAATTGCCGTCGATTGCGAGCCCGCCGGAAAAGCTGTGACCGTACGCGGTGCCGCCGTCGCCCCCATACCCATCGCCACCGGAACCATTGACCCCACTGCCTCCGCCACTGCCTCCGTTGGCGTTCGTGAGCGCGCCGTTGAGCGAGAAATTGTTCGCGTTGCCCAGCAAGCCTCCCGCGAACGCTCCGGCGATGGCGTTGCCGCCGTTGCCCCCCTTCCCGCCATTTCCGCCCGCGCCGCCTGCACCGCCGGTGCCGGCACCACCGGCACCGGCGGTGACGTTGCCGACCTGCACCTGGCCATGATTGTCGTCGATCTTGAGCAGGCCGGAGAAGCGATGGCCGTACGCATTGCCGCCGCCACCGCCGTAGCCGTTGCCCCCCGCGGCGCCCAAGCCGCCATGGCCGCCGGCGCCCCCGTTCGCGACTGCGGTCAATGCCCCGCTCGTGAGACTGTTGCCGTTGCCGCTGAGCGTGCCGATGACCCCGTTGCCGACCTCAGCAGTGCCGCCCGCGCCGCCTGCGCCGCCAGCCCCGCCGGCGCCTCCTGCACCACCGGTGCCATCACCGCCCGTCCCTGCCGCGATGTTGCCGAACCGAATCGTGCCGAGGTTGCTGACAATCGTGTCGCCGCCGGTATAGGTATTTCCGCGGGCGTTTCCGCCATCGCCGCCGTGGCCGTCACCGCCCGCCCCGCCGCCCGCGCCGACCCCGCCGGCCCCGCCGCTGGCATTGGCGGACAGGGCGCCGCTGGAGAGGTTGTTGTTGTTGCCGCTGAGACTTCTGGCGGTATTCCCTGCGATGGCGGTGCCGCCGATCGCCCCGGCCCCGCCGCTTGCCCCCGCGCCGCCTGCGCCGCCTGTAGCGCTGCCACCCGTGCCGCCCGTTACATCGCCCGGCTGAATTTGGCTGCTGGGAGCATAGGAATGGCCGAGAGCAACGACGCCGGCGTTGCCGCGGGCATTGCCGCCAGATCCACCACCCCCGCCATCCCCACCGGCACCTCCGTTGGCGGAGGCGGACTGATTGCCCGTCGAGAAGTTCTGCCCGCTGCCATTGATGGCGCCGAGCGTGCGGCCCGTGGTGGCGGTGCCGCCCGCAATGCCGGCCGCCCCCGCCGTCCCAGTCGCGCCGGCACCGGCCTGGCCATTGTTCCCGGGGAGACCCGCCTTGCCGGCACCTCCCCCGGACCCTGCGTGGCCGTTCGCTTCAGCGACGAGGCGGACGGCCGTGGCGAGTTTGGCAGCCGGATCCCCGACTCTGCCGGCGTTTGCAGCGTTCACCGCGGAAGTGACATCGATATCGGACGGCATTATGCCGTCGGTCGACTGCGCCGTCTTGCCGGGGGCCCCGTGCTTGCTCAAAAACGATGTCATTTCCCAATATCCTTGGCTGTCCTGTCGGGTTGCGGCGGCGAATGTCGCGTGCCGTTCTGAATTACAAACTATACGGATGGAGACCGGTGCAATAATAAAATCAAGTTGAGTTCCCAGCGTACAATGCGGAAATAAGGGATATAAGTCGAAATTGTGGTTGTTTTGGTGCTATATAAAAACTACCGGAACCGTGCTATCGCGATTAGTCCTCGCCGGTGAAGAGGAATGTTCCATGTTCTGCACGTGAATTCGCACTGCCGCGTTACACCGACAGCCTAGGGTTGAGCCTGACTGTAACCGGCCGCTTTCCGCCGGCCGCGGCCTCCAGCGCTTGCCGCAGCAGGCCACGGGACCGGCCAAAGCCGCGACCGGTTGGACGCCAGCCTGCAAGCCTGCGGCTGCCGAGGAACAACCGAACAATTCAGGCCATGACGGCGCAGGTGCGGCCGTTGCTCCGCGTGGAGCCCCATTCCGCAGCGGATCCGAAGCCCGCTGGCTGGAGCGCCAATATGAAGCGTGCTGCCATCGCGCCTGGCAACCGCTCTGGGACGGGCTGCAGCAAATCATCAAGAGGGGTCGGGCATCGGTTCGCAACTGTCAGCAACCGCGACGCAGCCTGACTACAGTGCCAGGCCGCGTAGCGGCGGGGGCGAATGCGCAGGCGGTGTCGCCGTGACGCGTCGCCGTCCTGGCTGCGTCGAACTACACGTTCCCCGAGGTGAGCTGGACGGGAGCCTGCCGGACCGGATCGAGCCGGAACAACCTGCGCGCGGGCGTGCTGCGAGCGAACTGGTATGAGCCGCGGCCCCTGCACCCGGTGATCGGCCCGACAACGCGACCGCACGTTCTTCAAGCCGCCGCCGCAGCGCCTCGGCATCGCTGAAATGTCCTGCAATCGTCGCAGCCAGCGCTTGCATCATCAGGTGCTGACTTTCAGGATCTTCCCAGGCAGTTTTGACCCATGGTCCGTTACCGTTTGGTACTGTATGGCCTGGTTGGCGAGGACCTGGGCCCAATGCGCGGGCGGGATATCAGGCTGGTCCAGGATGCGCAGAAGTCCAAAACCATGTCGCTGTTGACGCCGAGGAGCTGTTGCAGGCGCGCGACGAGTGGTTGCGTCGCCTGATCAACAACGGGCCCGACCTTACCGCCAGCCGAGTCAATCAGTGCTGATATTTGCGAAGGGGCGAATGCGCCGGCCACCGGCATCCGCTCAATAGTCTTTTGAATCCGCTGGCACGAAACCGAAGCTGCCGATAATAAAGATCACTGACGCATGCCCGCGCTCCCAGGTCATACTCCGAAGGCGGTCATTCTTCATCCAATGATCCGGCACTTCTGCTGCCTCGCTTCGGCATCAGCCCATAGTAGTAGTTTAGGATGTCTGGGATTGTGCCGCCCAGCGGGCCGCCACGCATTCGATGATAGCAATTGGTTTGCGACGAACAACTGGATGCGGGCGTACACGTTCGCGCACGCGTTGGGAGCTGTCAGGTCACGAGCTGCAAAATCGGGCACATTGACTAGCGAGCGCGAGTTGACTTGCGGGTACGCAAATGACCTCAGGTGAAGCCGGGCGGATGGTGATCTATTTGCGCGAGGTCATCGGCGAGGGATTCATGTTTGTCTCACCGACCAAATCTTCATGGGCTGTAAAGACAAGTTTTGTCCTGTTGGTCACGTTGCCTAATAAAAAGCGCGCAGATAGCCGGCATTTGGTCCGTTCGACTGTCCGGATCTAATCGAACGGTTCACTGCCGGTAATCCGTTGCAGTTTAGCCGAACAATTCGGCGCCGGCGTGATCTGTTCTATTTCTATCGAATTGTTCACGGCTGCGTGTCAATTCGTGTCGCCGATTGACTAGTTTTGATCCAGTATGTAAATCACCGGGCACCGAGGGGAAACGGCTTATAGAAATTGGTAATGAAGCATGTACAGAGAAACGGGCCGTATTGCTCTCATTGCCGCGACACGGACCGGAAACCAATCGCGCCCTCGTTGGGCTAGCGGAAGCAGCACCTTCAGGATGGAATGGCCACAGACGAGACGTGCCGTGCAGTTGCGGGTCCGCTGGCGCCGCACAGGTTCGCAATGCCGAACACGGCGTTGTGTCCCATGCGAGTCCGGAGGTCGGCGCCGCGCGCTGCATGAGCAGTTCGATGCTTTCGCTACGTACTGTGGTGCACGCGGCTGACGGCGCGTGAAGGTCGACTGGGCTAGTTGAGCTCTCCTTGTCGCGCCGACGATCGAAGTGAGGAAGCCGACGCCGTGCCACCAGGTCCGACTTCAGAAGCGGCCATCCTGCATTGCAGGAGCGGGATGTCAGTGTTGCGAGATCGCAGCACGATTCGCCGGGACGGAGCGCCTTCGGGATGAGCAGCAGCAACAGCGACTGCCGCCGTCCAGCGATCTTGTGGTTGACGCATGCGCGCCGCGGCGTGTGCATCCAGGCGATTGAAGCGGCTCTGCCGGCCAACGGCACCGCGGCGGGCCGCAGCGCCGGACTGCAACTCGATGCCACACGCGCCATCGTCCGGATTTGCGCAGCTGCGGTGATCCGTTGACGCTGCGATAGCCGAGCCGGCCGACGATCGCTCGGCATGGTGTTCGATCTCTCTCGACCATAGCGCGGGTCGCTCGATCGACGAAACACGCGCAAACGGCGCCATCAGCGAGGCCTGTGACGCTCGACAGAAGCGCGCGGCGTTCGAGGCGTCCCGCCCGTCGCACTCGGCCAGCGTGAACGCCGCTTGTGCCGTATCGCACTGATCAGCTCTGAGACGTCTGGCTCGTTGCCTCTCCATGCGGATCGGACATGGCCCGACAAGACTGCCAGACGCGCCGGGCAGGTTCAGGCCCACCCCGCCCACACAGAGTATTCAGCAAACAGAATCGGCGTTGTGACTCCATGATCGTGACGCCCAGGAGGTACGGTGCGCCGCGCGCCGTGCAGGTGAGGGTATGCCCCTCTTTGATCAACATGAAGGAAAACCGAACGATGTCCGATCTAGCAATTCTGTCCGACGCCGAACTTGACGCAGTCTCCGGCGGCCTCCTCAACGCCGGTGCTGGCGGTGCTGGCGGTGCAAACATTCTCGGCGCGAATTTCCAGGGCAACACCTCCGTGAGCATAAGCCAGTCCAACCTGAGCGTGAGCAGATTAAGCGCCAACGCCAATGGCGGGCATGGCGGCAGCGTCAACATCGACGTCGACGTCCGTCTCAGCGGCCGCCACTGAGGCAAGACCGCATCGCCCGTGCTGCGCGCAGTGTGGGCATGCCTCTGCACCAATCCCTCCCGGCGGGGCTCTCGCCGGGAGGGACTGGCACGGGACGCGTCTCGCGCAACCAATCAGTCTTGAAATCCGTCAGCCTGGAGGGTTTGAACCACAGTGACTCTGCTGTGATCCGGTGACCATCACGACGTCACGAGGTACCACATGTGGACGATAGAAAGCGTCGCCGCCGCGGTCGCTACCGTCTGTGTCACGCGGGCGGGCAGACCGCCACATGCGTTCGGCGCAAGTTCCTGCTTCGCTGCTATGCCCCCTGAATGGCATCCATCATGGTAAAGCTACAACGTCGTTCCGCATTGGCGCCACTCGCGGCCGATGCCTTGCCGGAACGCCGAGCGACCGGCGCAAACGTCCCCTCGCGACGTCCGCTGTTCCGCCAGGAGGTCATTGAATTCCAGCAGAACAACCGGCAATGGGGCCGGGTGGTGCCGCTCCAGCCGCTGTCGACCAGGCTCATGGTCTGGTGCATCGCCGCCGCTGTCCTCGCGGTCGTCGCCTTCCTGTTCTTCGCGCAATACGCCCGCAAGGAGACCGCTTCCGGCTATCTGATGCCGGTGGCCGGCACAGCAAAGGTCTTCGCGCCGCAGCCGGGCACCATCAGTGCCGTCTACGTTGACCAAGGTGACAGTGTCGAGAAAGGTCAACCACTGCTGACCGTGCTGACCAGCCAGATCGCGGGTGGCGGCGAAGACGTCAACGCCACGATATTGAACACGTTGAACCAGCAGAAGCAGGCGCTCACGGCCCAGATCGTGGTCGAGGTGCAGAGGACGGATTCCGAGCGGGAACGCCTGACTGCCCAGACGCAGGCGCTCAAGGCCCAACTGAGCCGCTTTGACGCGGAACTGGCGATTCAGAACGCCCGCATTCGTCTCCTGGAGAAGACGGTCGCCGCTGGCGCCGAGCTGCGCGGGAAGGGCCTGGTGTCCGAGGTCGACCAGCGGCATCGGGAGGAGATGCTCCTCGAGCAGCAGCAGGGCCTGATCTCGCTCAACCAACAATTGGCGGATCGCCAGAATCAGCTCACCGAGGTGCGCTTCAATCTCGAGCAGCTCCCGTTCACGCGGGCCGACAAGATACAGGCCATGCGCAACGAGCTTTCGGCCACCGAGCAGCGCATCGCGGAGGTGAACGGACGGAGCTCCTACATCGTTCGGGCGCCGATCGGCGGCCGCATCTCGTTGATGCAGGCATCCGTAGGACAGCCCGCGGATCCAAAGCGCCTTGAACTCCAGATCGTTCCGTCCGACAGCCCCTTGCAGGCCGAGCTCTTCATTCCGGTCCGGGCGATAGGATTCGTGGAGGTCGGGCAGGATGTCAGGATCCTCTACGATGCGTTCCCCTACCAGCGGTTCGGCACATATCACGGCCGCATCGTCAAGGTTTCGCGGACGGTTGTGATGAATGCCGACATCACCGCTCCCGTCACGCTCAATGAGCCCGCCTACAGGGCGACCGTCGCGCTTGACCAGCCGGACGTCGTCGACCATGGCAAGAAGATACCGCTACAGCCGGACATGTCGCTCCGAGCCGACATCGTGCTCGAGAAGCGCACGCTGGTGGACTGGATTCTCAACCCCATATTGAGCGTACGGATGCCTGGATGATTCAGACGCTCCTGGACTTTGGCGGTCGGTCTCGCCTGCCAAGCATTCTGCAGACCGAGGCCGCTGAGTGCGGGCTCGCCTGTCTTGCCATGATCGCCTCCTACCATGGGCACCGCATCGACCTGAACACCCTTCGGCGCCGCCACCCGGTGTCACTGAAGGGGGTGACGCTCAGGGGACTGATCCAGGTGGCCGACCAGATGCACCTGGCGTGTCGGCCGGTTCGCTTCGAGCTCCACGATATCCGGCTCCTCACTCTGCCGGCGGTCGTGCATTGGGACATGAATCACTTCGTGGTCCTGAAGGCGATCACGAGCAAGGGGGTCATCGTCCATGATCCCGCATCCGGGTCGAGGATGTATCTGTTCACCGAAGCGTCGAGGCATTTGACCGGGGTAGCGCTCGAGCTCTCGCCGACGGAGGGCTTCGCTCCGAAGAACGAGAAGACACGCCTGCCATTGCGCGCCTTCTGGGGGCACCTGAGCGGGTTGAGTGCGCCGCTGACCCAGATCTTCGTCCTCTCGGCGATACTCGAGTTGTTGGTCGTCGCGGCGCCATTCTACATGCAGCTCACTGTTGACGAGGTCATTGCGCGCGGCGATGCAAGCCTGATGCTCACGCTCGCTCTCGGGTTCGGGCTTCTCACCGCCATCAATGTGGCCACGTTCGCACTTCGCTCGCATATCGCCCTCGTTGTGCAGAACGCCGTGCACTTCCACATGGGCGCGCGGCTGTTCCATCACCTGATCCGGCTGCCGCTGAGTTTCTTCGAGAAACGGCACATCGGCGACATCCTGTCGCGTTTTCAATCTGTGGAACCGATCCGCAACGTGCTCGCGGAAGGCCTGATCCTGGCCACGATCGACGGGATCATGGCCTCCGCAACGCTGACGATGATCTTTCTCTACAGTGTCCGGCTCGGACTTGTCGTGCTGACCGCCCTGCTGCTGTACCTCGTCCTTCGGCTTGCCACCTATCGGAAATTCCGCAATCTGAATGAGGCGTCCATCCGGGCTCTGGCGCAGGAAAACTCGAATTTCATCGAGAGTGCGCGCGCCATTCAGAGCATCAAGCTCTTCAACCGCGAGACCGACCGTGAGAGCCAGTGGTTCAACCTGCATGCGGACACGGTGAATGCCAGCATCCGGCGGGGGCGCGCCACGATACAGTTCGGGACGATGAACCGCGCCATATTCGGTTTCGAGAATATCGTGACCGTCTACCTGGCGGCGATGCTCGTACTCAGCAACGAGTTGACGATCGGCATGGTCTTTGCCTTCATGGCGTACAAAATGAACTTTACCGACAAGGCAGCCACTCTGGTCGAGAAGGCGCTCGATTTCCGTCTGCTTGACCTGCATCTCGAACGTATTTCCGATATTGCGCTGAGCCCGCTCGAGCAAGGCCACGACCGCCCCGTCGTTTATGCAATGCCGATACGGGGCGCGATTGAACTACGTAACGTCTGCTTCCGCTACGCGGAGACCGAGCGTTTTGTCCTCGAGAATGTCAACCTGAAGGTCAAGGCGGAATCGTTCGTAACGATCATGGGCCCTTCGGGTGGCGGCAAGACAACGCTCCTGAAGATCATGCTCGGACTGCTCGAGCCAACGAGCGGCGAGGTCCTTGTCGACGGCATCCCGCTCCAGACGATCGGGGTTCGTGTCTACCGCGAACAGGTAGCCGCCGTCATGCAGGAGGACCATCTGCTTTCGGGCTCCATCGCCGACAACATCGGCTTCTTCGATCCGGCCTTCGATCACGACCGGATGGTCACATGCGCCCAGACCGCCGGGCTTCATGAGGAGATCTTGGCGATGCCGATGGGCTACAACAGCCTGATCGGCGATATGGGAAGTTCGCTGTCGGGTGGCCAGAAGCAGCGCCTGCTGCTCGCGCGTGCCCTGTACAAGGATCCGAAGATCCTCTTTCTGGACGAGGGAACGGCGCATCTCGACGTTGAGAAGGAGAGGGAGATCAATGAGCGGCTGCGGAGCCTCAGCATCACGCGCGTCAGTGTCGCTCACCGACCGCAGATGATGAGTGGGGCTGACGCGATCCTTCAGATCGGACTGAACACTGAACTTCAGCCCATCGGGTGACGACGGCACGACCAAACGAGAGCCGGAATCACGACAGCGTCTGCAGTTCGATTCGGCGGCTCGCTGCCAGAGCGCGGATTTCGAAGTGATCGGCCTGGACGACGTCCAGCACATTGCACGGACGGTGCGCGACAATGTTCACGCCGCCTGAGTGGCGGACGCTGTCATACAGGATGCCTGCACCGCCACTGGCCCGTATGTGCTCGCCCAGTATTCGGGACGCGGCATAGCTGTCGGAAGCGTAGACGTCCGCGAGCTCCGCCTGCCGTCCGCGGATGTCGAGATAATCGCCGACCAGGCGCGCCGAATATTGCCGGAACACACGATGCATGCCGTCGATGCCGCGCGCGACCGCCTCACGCCGCATGTGGTGCGCGACCTCAACTGCCGCGGTGAGCAACGCGGCCGATGCGTACCAGGCGCCGAGGTCTGGTCCGTTGAAGCGCCCGCCGGTGGGGCTGACGTGCAGGAAGGCTGCCATGACGATGCTGGCGTTTGGTCGCCCGTAGACCCACTCGGTTTGCGGCAGGCGCGCGATCCGCTCGGCGACGAGCCGATCGTTGGTCCAACCTGCCAGCTCCATCACCGGCTGCAGGTCGGCGGCCGTCGCGACCGTATCGAAAAGGCCGATCGGCGGGAACCGCGAGGGGATCAGCCGACAGGTCGGCTGCGGCGACGGCGCATACGTGTCGGTCACGAGACCACGACGTCGGTGTCCGTATAGCGGGTGAAAGCGGCATCCAGTGCATTCGGCTCCATGTATCGTCCGCTGCGAGCCGCATCGAGGAATCGGCGCACCGTCATCAAGCCATCCAATGTGCCACTGATGACAAGGCGCAAAGGCGGATTACGACCGAACACGGTCGCACCGTGCGGAGCACGCAGCCACTCCGTCCCTTCGTGCTCGGTCGCGAAGAGTACGCCCAAAGCCTGGTGGATGCCCAGAACGGCGGAGATGCGATGCAAGGTGTCGACCCCGAGCGTGATCTCGCCATGTTCGCGAACCGTCTTCACCCAGTTGTGGTAGGTGGACCGCGACGGCAGGCCAAGCACCAGCCTCCGCTGTTCCTCGGTAAGGCCCCACAGGTCTGCGATGGCGAGGAAGGTTCGCAACCCCGGCCCGCTCAGGCGTCGGCGGTTCGCCGGAGCGAATCGAGACGCATCCACCCGGTCCGGCCCTGCGTCGACCGCGTGTTTCAGCCCTCGGCGTGATGCCACCGTTTCTGCCTCCATGTCCATAAATGGACATTGCCCATCAACGGACATGGATCAAGGGGCAGGCGCGAGGAATATCTTGCGAATCGCGCGTGCACGGTAGGCCATACGTCCATGGACGATGGGCGCGCAATTTGGTCCTGTGCAGTATCAGTCTCCGGCAGGGAGAATAGAACTTGACTGACAATCTTACCGGCGGACGCGACGTTGGCGAGCAGTTGACGCTCGATACGGGCGATCCGCGTCCGGCCGACTCGGCGTTGCTGCCGTCCGATCTGAACTTCTGGGTCACTCGCGTGCGGGATGCCCTGGTGAAGCGGTCGGCCAGCGTCCTGGATATGGCCGAGGACGCCGTTCGTGCCTGCCCGGGCGACTTCGACGTGCTCCTGCTGGCGGCGGTCGCGGCATTGGCTGTCGGTCAACCGGTGCGCGCGCAGGCATTCCTCAAACGCCACCAGAAGCGCTATGTGCCCAGCAGACCGGTCAGCCTGCTGACTGCCCTCGCACTCGCGCAGCAACGGCAATTCACCCGTGCCTGGGCAATACTATGCGCTGAGGGGATCGAAACCGTCCCACTCGCCGCCCGCCATTTCGCCGGGCCGAGCGTCATGTTGGACTGGCTGCGGGAGCGGCTGCTGGAGATTCGCCTCGAGCAGGTGCGGACGCAGCCGCGCGGCGTGACGACACCTCCGGTTCGGCCGCGCCCGCTGGCGAAACCGCCGGCGCCACGCCCGCAACGAGCGATCGTCACGTCCGTGGCGTCGCCGCCGACGGTGCCCGATCTGCCTCGGCAGGACGCCAGCTTCAACATGAAGGTCGAGATCGCCAACCCGCAGGCGATCGTGCTCGACGGCGCAGACACTGATCCGGGCTGGTTCAGGCTGCGCAGCGAGTTGATCCGCCTCAGCCTGTTCGAGGGCTTCGACGAGCTGCTCTGCCTGCCGGCGCTGCGGGGGGTGGAGACCCATTGGTACCAGGTCGAGACGGTCCGCAAGGTCCTGAAGCAGTACCGTGGGCGCGTGCTGCTGGCCGACGAGGTCGGGCTCGGCAAGACGGTCGAAGCGGGGATGGTGCTGAAGGAATACACACTGCGTGGCATGGCCGAGCGGATCCTGATCCTCGCGCCTGCGTCGCTGGTCGGGCAGTGGCGGGACGAGATGGAAAGCAAGTTCGGCATCGACTGCGCCACCAGCCATGATTCCCTGCTGCGCACCGATCCGGCGCGGTTCTGGGCGCAGCCTCGGGTGATCGCCTCGATCGCCGCCGCGCGCCGCAAGGAGCATGCCGAGTTGCTTGCCGGGTTGAGCTACGACGTGGTCGTGGTCGATGAGGCGCACCACCTGCGCGACCAGGCGAGCGCGAGTTACCGGCTGGTGAACAGTCTGCAGAAGCGCTTCCTGCTGCTGCTGTCGGCGACGCCGGTGCAGAACAGCCTTCTGGAACTCTACAACCTGCTGACCTTGCTCAAACCCGGCATCTTCAGGACCCAGAAGGAGTTCCGCTCGGTCTACATGGTGCCCGGCAAACCGCGTGAACCGGCGAACCGCGAGCGACTGCGCGACCTGATGCGTGGCGTGATGGTGCGCAACACGCGCGCGCTTGCGGCGCTGCGCCTGCCGCGTCGCCACGCCTCGACGTTGCGGGCCGTGCCTGGCGACGACGAGGCAGGCTGTTATCGCGATCTGTCGGCGCTCGCGCGCGAGATGGCGACCGGTGCACAGCACCGCCTGGCGGTGCATCATCTGCTGACGGCAGCGGGTTCATCACCGGCCGCCGCAGCCGCGGCGGTGGCCCGCTTCGTCGCGCGCCGTCCCGAGGATACGCGATGGGCCGCGCTGCTCGATCGCTACCGCACCGGTTCTATCGGCGCAAAGCAGACGGCGCTGCTGAAGCTGCTCGCGCAGAACCCGACGGAGAAGAAGATGGTGTTCGTGCACCATCGCGATACCATGACGCATCTTGCAGATCTGCTGCGCCGGCAGGGAACGGCTTTCGCTCTGTTCGACGGCGGCATGTCGGGCCCCGCCAAGGACGCTGCGGTCGAGGCCTTCCGCGAAGAGGTGCCGGTGCTGCTGTGCAGCGAGTCCGGCGGCGAGGGACGCAACCTGCAATTCTGCAATACGTTGATCAACTTCGACATTCCGTGGAATCCGATGGCGATCGAGCAGCGCATCGGCCGCATCGACCGGATCGGCCAGACGCGCGAGGTGTTCGTGTTCAACCTTGTGACGACGGGAACGATCGAAGACGAGGTGCTGCGAATCCTCGATGAGAAGATCAACATGTTCGAACTGGTGGTTGGCGAAGTTGGGGCAATTCTCGGCGAATTCGAAGACCAGCACGATTTTTCCACCCTCGTGCTGGATGCGTGGCTGCGGTCTTCGGAGGAGGCGCGTTCCATAGCGTTTGCGGAACTGGAAGGACAGCTTGTGGCGGCCAGGCAGCAATATGACGGCGCGAAGTCACTGGACGAGGCGCTGTTCGGGAACGAGTTCGATGCCGCCTGAGATGGGACGCATGCAGGGCTTTGTAGCCGGCCTGCTGACGCAACAGGGCGCACTGGTCGAGCTTATCGAGCCTGAAGGACTGGAGGTGCTCGCGCCGCCACCGGTGCAGCAGGCGCTTGGCGTGAATGAACTGTCGCGCCTCGGCTTCGGTGCGACGCTGCCGGCCGGGGCGGATCGCGTGGGAATCGAGAGCGACTGGCTCGACAGGTTCGGCCGGTTGCTTGGCGAACGCGGTCGTTGCGCGCGCCTGGTGCTCCGGCCGGATGATCGGGCGCCGTCGGATCCGCAACGGACGCTGGAGCATGTGCTTGTGCTGGACAATGCGACGTTCCGGTTGCTGGATGTGGCGCCGGCCTGGACCCGTTACGTCATCCTCGATTTCCGGTTCTCCGCTGTGTCCGACGAGAAGCGCGACGGCATGGTTCGGATCGGCGTGAACCTCGCGACCGGTGCGTTGCCCGACGCGGTGCTGGAGCAGATCGCACAGTGGCTCGTTGCCGACGGCGCGGACGCTCCTCTTCCCGACGGTGCCAATGTGCCGTCGGTGTGGGAGCGGAGCCGACTGCTGGATCTGGTGAACCGGGCGCTTTCCCCGCGGCTCGATGCGGCGCTGGCGCCGTTCGTCAAAGGCCTTCATCGGCGGTTGGGCCGCGATCAGGAGCGGCTCTATTCATACCACAACGACCTCCATCGCGAGGCGGCGCTACGCTTGGCCGCAGTGGCCGAAGGCGATGCAGCACGACAGCGCGAGAAGAAGCGCAGCGAGGCGATCGGGCGCGAATACCAGGCCAAGCTGAATGATCTGGCCCGCCAATATGCGATGCGCGTCGCCGTCGAGTGGGTGCAGACGCTGGAGCTTGTCATGCCGGTGCAGCGCTTCGCGGTACAGATTCGGCGCCGGAAGGCGGAGCGACTGCTTTACCTGGACTGGAACCCGCTGGCGCGGCGGCTGGAGTCTGCGCCTTGCGAATTCGGTTACTCCGCCGATCGACCCCGGTTGGTGTGCGACGACGCACTGCATCTCGTGGCAGCGGATGGACTTGCACCTTGCGCCGGTTGCGGCAAGGCGTTTTGTCGCGCCTGTCATCGGGAGCGCTGCCCAAGATGTCGGCGCTCCGTTGTCGCTGCCACCACCGCCCAACTGTGAACCGCCAGCCGTGCTACGCTGCGGACAAGGGAGGTCCTGCATGCCGGTCAAACCATCAGTAGCGTTCGAGGCCCATCGCTCATCCGTTCGGCGTGTCGTCGAGGCGCATCAAGCCCGCAATCCCCGGGTGTTCGGGTCCATCGCCCGTGGCGAGGACACCACGCGCAGTGACCTCGACCTGCTGGTCGACACCACCGAAGGCACCAGCCTGTTCGATATCGCCGCGATCGAGTTGGAATTGGAACGGCTGATGGGCATCCCGGTCCACGTTACGACCGCGGGCGCACTGCGCGGTGCGCTGCGGGAACGTGTACTGGCGGAAGCCGAGCCCGTATGAACGGAAAGGCTCGACGGACGACCGAGTACCTGGACCACATGCTGGAGGCGATCCGTCGGATCAACGCCTACGTGGCGGGACTTGATCGTCGCGGCTTCGACCGTGGGCGCTGGCGTATCGGATGCGCAATGCGCTGAGCCATGGCTATGCCGACATTGACCTCGGCACGGTATGGAGCACCGTTCAGACAAATCTGCCCCATCTTGAACGCCAATTGATGGCGTTGCTTGGCCGCACCTGAAGCGGTCGTTTGCCACACCCTTCATAAATGCGTTGGTACTGCTGTTCGACAGCTTGCCGTGCGGGCGGCAGACGGCCACGATCCGCTGAAGGGGACACATGCAATGGCGGCAAGCGGCATCTATCATCCCGACTTCAAGGCGATGCCGTATTGGTGGGAAGCCTATCATCCCACCGCGCAGGATCCGCTCGACCTGCCTGCTTCCGCGCGCGTGGCAATTGTCGGCGGCGGTTATGCCGGGCTGTCCACCGCACTGGAAGCGGCGAAGCACGGCGTCGTCTGCGTCGTTCTCGAAGCCGCCGAGCTCGGCTTCGGCGCCAGCACGCGCAATGGCGGCGCCGTCAGCGGCGGGGTGAACATCGGCAAGAGCTTCTCCGGCAGGACGCTGGAGCCCTCCGCTGAGCGGACGCAGGCATTGCTGGCGGATGGCGCCGATGCGTTCGGGCTGATCGAGCGGCTGATCGCCGAGGAGGGGATCGCGTGCCACTGGCAGAAGACCGGCCGGTTCGTCGGCGCGTGGACGCCGGGGCATTTTGCCAGCCAGGCAAAGAAGGTCGCCTCGCTGAACGATGCCGCGCGCTCCGAGGCGTACATGGTCCCGCGCGAACGCCAGCGCGAAGAAATGGCGAGCGATTATTACTACGGCGGCATGGTGGTGGAGCGGTCGGCCAACCTTCATCCGGCGCTCTACTACAAGGGCCTGCTGGACGCCTGCCGTGCGCGCGGTGTTCCGGTCTGCGCGCGCGCCTCGGTCACCAGGATCACCGAACGTGACGGCGGCTGGCTGGTGCAGACCTCGCGCGGGGCCGTGCAGGCCGATGAAGTGGTGATCGCCACCAATGGCTACACTGGCGACATCACGCCGCAACTGAAGCGCCGCGTCGTGCCGCTGGCCAGCCACATCATCGCGACCGAGGAACTGCCACCAGACGTTGCCGCGTCGCTGATCCCGAAGCGGCGTACGTTGTCCGATACGCGCCGGGTGCTGTGCTATTATCGCATGTCGCCTGACGGCCGGCGGATGGTCTTCGGTGGGCGCGCTCGGTTCACGCCGGTCACCCCACAACAGAGCGCGCCGGTTCTGTACCGGTTCATGACCGATCGCTTCCCGCAGTTGCGCGGCACACGGATCACGCATGCCTGGACCGGCAATGTCGCGTTCACGCTGGACGCGCTGCCGCATATGGGCCGGCAGGACGGCATGCACTATCTGCTGGGGTGCAACGGCAGCGGCGTGGCGATGATGACCTATCTGGGCTGGCAGACCGCGCGCAAGATCGCCGGCGTGGCCAACCGGCAAAGCGCGTTTGACACCGAGGATTTTCCCACCCATCCGCTCTATTCCGGCAATCCGTGGTTTCTGCCGGCGATCGGCGGATGGTACCGATTGCGCGACAACCTGGATCGCGGGCTGGCGTCGCTGTCGCCGGCACGAGCCGCGGGATCATAGAACGGTTTGCCATTCCGGCATTTCCGCACTTCACCCAGTTCCCACCAGTCGGCCTCCGGCGGTAGAAGCCATCTCGTCACCGGGACAGCAGGATTGTCGATCAACCGTCCCCGCCGGATTTTCCGCTCTTCTCTCTCGTTGAGGGCGCTGGCGCTGGTTGCGCTTGCAGGGTCGCTGGCTGCGACAGGCATCGTGGTTACCGGTCTGTCCCGGCAGACCAGCGGCACCGCCACACCGCAACCCGATACCGACACCGAACGGCTGGCTGCCCAGCCGGCGCAGGTCGCGGTCGTGGACGGCGGCACGCTCGTGCTGGGCGGCCGCGTCGTGCGCCTGCTAGGCGTCGATCCGCCGATGCGTGGCGCGACCTGCAAGGCGGCCAACGGCTCCTTCGTCGATTGCGGTGCGGCCGCGACGAATGCGCTTGCCGCATTGGTGCGGGGGTCGCCGGTTGCCTGCCTGACGCGCGGACAGGACGACCTCGGGCGTCCCTTTGCCACGTGCGAGGCAAGAGGCACAGACCTGAACCGCGCGCAGGTAGCGGCCCGGCTGGGCGCGCGCCGGTGATGCGTTGCCCTCGCTGAAGCGTGTGGAAGACCAGGCGCGTGCAGGGCATCGCGGGCTTTGGGCAGGTCGGTAGGGTTAGTCTGCGACTGGGGGTCCGCTCCCTGCCTGCGCAGGGCCACGTTTCGCGGGAATGACTGGAAGAAGTGGGCAACGTCGCTGCAAAAAAGCTCGGCCGCCTGAAATATGCTGTCGCTGGAACCCGGGAAAACGTAATCGCGTTCGCGCCTGGCCGTCCATGATCGCATCCCGACCAAGTATTTAACCGGAATCGGGTTAAGCAAGGCTATTGCGTTGCACAATCATGGTTTTTCCCTCTGCATGGTTGCCGAACAAGCGATCGCGACGCTACTTGTGCAGCCTGACACCGTCGCGGCAACAAGTGGAGGAAAGCCATGGCACAGGCAGCCGAAGCCAGGAAGCGTGGCAAGACGCGCGAGCCAAAGGCGGCCCCCGAGGCGGGCAAGGACAGGCTCCTGAAGGCCTACCACGACATGCTGCTGATCCGCCGCTTCGAGGAGAAGGCGGGACAGCTCTACGGCATGGGGCTGATCGGCGGCTTCTGCCATCTCTACATCGGCCAGGAGGCCGTCGTCGTCGGCATGCAGATGGCGCTGTCGGACGGCGACGAGGTGATCACATCCTATCGCGACCACGGCCACATGCTGGCGACCGGCATGGACCCGCGCGGCGTCATGGCGGAGCTGACGGGCCGGGCAGGGGGCTACTCGCACGGCAAGGGCGGGTCGATGCACATGTTCAGCAAGGAGAAGAACTTCTTCGGCGGCCACGGCATCGTCGGTGCGCAGGTCAGCCTCGGCACCGGGCTCGGCTTCAGCAACTGGTACCGCGGCAACGACCGGGTTTCCGTCACCTATTTCGGCGAAGGCGCGTCCAGCCAGGGCCAGGTGTTCGAGAGCTTCAACCTCGCCGCGCTGATGAAGCTGCCCGTCGTTTATGTGATCGAGAACAACAAGTACGGCATGGGCACCAGTGTCGAACGTGCATCAGCCTCGCGCGATCTTTCGAAGAACGGCGTGCCGTGGGGCATTCCCGGCATGCAGGTGGATGGCATGGACGTGCTGGCGGTGGCGGAGGCCGGCGAGCAGGCGGTTGCACATTGCCGTGCGGGCAAGGGGCCATACCTGCTCGAGGTGAAGACCTACCGCTATCGCGGCCACTCGATGTCCGATCCGGCGCGCTACCGAACCCGCGAGGAGGTGCAGATGATGCGCACGCAGCACGACTGCATCGAGAACGCGCGCCACAGGTTGGAGGCGATGGGGGTCGACGAAGCGGCCATCAAGAAGATCGACGACGAGGTGAAGGCGGTCATCCAGGAGGCGACCGACTTCGCCCAGAGCAGTCCGGAGCCCGACCCCGCCGAGCTTTGGACCGACGTGCTGCTGGAGGGCTGAGCGATGTCGACGCAGATCCTGATGCCGGCGCTGTCGCCGACCATGACCGAGGGGAAGCTCTCCCGCTGGCTCAAGAATGTCGGCGATGACGTGCACGCCGGCGACGTGATTGCCGAGATCGAGACCGACAAGGCCACCATGGAAGTGGAGGCGGTTGACGAAGGCAAGCTGGCGCAGATTCTGGTGAACGAGGGCACCGAGGGTGTCGCGGTGAATACGCCGATTGCCGTGATTGCCGCCAATGGCGAGGATGCAAGTGCCGCCGCACCGGTGGCGAAGGCGCCTGAACCGGTTGCGCGCCAGGCTCCGCAGCCACAGGCGCCGGCGCCAAAGCAGCAGGTTGCGGCTGAACCGGCGGCGCGGCCGGAGCCCGACAAGGACTGGGGCCCGACCAAGCCGATCACCGTACGCGAAGCGTTGCGCGACGCGATGGCGTTGGAACTGCGTCGCGACGACAAGGTGTTCCTGATCGGCGAGGAGGTCGCGCAGTACCAGGGCGCCTACAAGATCAGCCAGGGCCTGCTTGATGAATTTGGCCCCAAGCGCATCATCGACACACCGATCACCGAACACGGCTTCACCGGCATGTCGGTCGGCGCGGCGCTCAACGGACTGAAGCCGATCGTCGAGTTCATGACGTTCAACTTCGCCATGCAGGCGATGGATCAGATCATCAACTCGGCGGCGAAGACGCTGTACATGTCGGGCGGCCAGATGGGCTGCCCGATCGTGTTCCGCGGCCCGAATGGCGCGGCATCGCGCGTGGCGGCGCAGCATTCGCAATGCTACGCGAGCTGGTATGCGCATGTGCCGGGGTTGAAGGTGGTTGCGCCGTGGTCATCAGCCGATGCCAAGGGGCTGCTGCGCGCGGCGATCCGCGATCCAAATCCGGTCATCATGCTGGAGAACGAGATTCTTTACGGCCACACCTTCGACTGTCCGACGGACGAGGACTTCATCCTGCCGATCGGCCGCGCCAAGGTGGAGCGCGTCGGCCAGCATGTGACCATCGTCGCGTTCTCGATCATGGTCGGCGTGGCGCTGAAGGCGGCCGATGCGCTGGCCGAACAGGGGATCGAGGCCGAGGTGATCAATCTGCGCTCGCTGCGGCCGTTCGATACCGCGACCGTCATCGAAAGCGTGAAGAAGACCAATCGCATCGTATCCGTGGAGGAAGGCTGGCCGTTTGCCGGCATCGGCGCGGAGGTTGCGATGCAGGTGATCGAGCATGCGTTCGACTGGCTTGATGCGCCGCCGGTGCGCGTGCACGGCCTCGATGTGCCGCTGCCCTATGCCGCCAATCTCGAGAAGCTTGCGCTGCCGCAGCCCGACTGGGTGGTTGACGCGGTGAAGAAGATCGTCTGAGGGGAGCGGCACATGGCAACCAACATCCTGATGCCGGCACTGTCGCCGACGATGACCGAGGGCACGCTGTCGCGCTGGCTGAAGAAGGAAGGCGAGAACGTGCGTGCCGGTGACGTGATCGCCGAGATCGAGACCGACAAGGCGACGATGGAGGTCGAGGCGGTCGATGAGGGCGTACTCGGCAAGATTTTGGTACAGGACGGCACCGAGGGCGTGAAGGTCAACGAGCCGATCGCGATCCTGGTGGAGCAGGGCGAGGCCGTGCCGGCTGGCGCACCAGCAGCCAAGCCAGCTGGGGCACCAAAGGCGGAGCCGCCTAAGCAGGAAGCAAGGCCACCGGAAGCGCCCAGGCCGGCGCCGCAGAGCGGCAATGGGCGCGACGCAAGTGGCGACCGCATCTTCGTATCGCCTTTGGCGCGACGAATGGCAAAGCAGGCCGGCATCGATCTCGCGACGCTGAAGGGCAGCGGTCCGAACGGCCGCATCGTCAAGGTGGATATCGAGGCGTCGCTGCAGAAGGGCGCGCCCGCCGCGCAGCCGGCTGCGGCTCCCGCCCCGACGCCGGCGGCCAGGCCCTCTGCGCCGATCGCGGCGCCGCACACGCTGGTGCCGCACAGCTCGATCCGGAAGGTGATCGCGCGCCGGCTGACCGAGGCGAAGTCCACCATCCCGCATTTCTACGTTTCGATGGACGTGGAGATCGACGCGCTGATCAAGCTGATGAACGAGCTGAACGCCAAATCGCCGAAGGATGGACCGGGCGCGTATCTGATCACGATCAACGACCTGGTGATCAAGGCCGCGGCCGCGACGCTGCGCCGCGTGCCGGCGGTGAATGCGGCGTGGACCGACGATGCGATGGTGCTGTTCGACGATGTGGACATCAGCGTCGCGGTGGCGATCCCGGATGGTCTGATCACGCCGATCGTCCGCCGCGCGGACCAGAAGGGTCTGGCCACGATCAGCCGCGAGATGAAGGACCTGGCCGGTCGCGCGCGCGCGGGCAAGCTGAAGCCGGAAGAGTTCCAGGGCGGGGGGTTCTCGATTTCCAACATGGGCATGTTCGGGGTGTCGGAGTTTGCCGCGATCATCAACCCGCCGCAGGCTGCGATCCTGGCGGTTGCCGCCGGACAGAAGCGGCCGGTGGTGAAGAACGACGCGCTGGCGATCGCGACGGTGATGACGTGCACGTTGAGCGTGGATCATCGCGTGGTTGACGGTGCGCTCGGCGCGCAATGGCTGCGCGAGTTCAAGCGGATCGTCGCGGACCCGCTGAGTCTGCTGCTGTGACTTTGACAACAGGCGCAACAGTGTCGTCATGGCCGGGCGTGGCCCGGCCATCCGTTGTGGCAGGAAGAGGCGTGGATGGCCGGGACAAGCCCGGCCATGACGGCTAATGCATAGCCTCCGCAACACGACACCAGCCGACACCCCCGTCCTCCATAGGCTGATGCGCGGCTTCGCGACATTCGAAAAGCTTCAGCATCGGTTCATAATCACCGAAGCCGAACTGCATGCGGCGCTGTTCGGTGCGAAACCCGTGCTCGAATCCGTGCTGGTCGACGTCGACGGCGTCACCGTCGGCTTCGCACTTTGGTATCTCACGTTCGGCACCTTCTCCGGACGCTATAGTCTGTTCGTCGAGGACATCTACATCGAGCCGGCGCACCGCGGTCGCGGCATCGGCCGGGCGCTGTTCCGCCACATGGCGCGCATCGCGCTGGAGCGGGAATGCATCGACATGTCATGGAACGTGCTGGACTGGAACACGCCGGCGATCGAGTTCTATCGGCGGCTCGGCGCGAGGCCCGTGCGGGGCTGGATTCCGCAGCAGCTCAGAGGCGAGGCATTGGCCGCGCTGGCCGAAGGAACGAAAGATGGCTGACCAGACCTTTGACCTTGTCGTTGTCGGCGGCGGCCCAGGCGGCTACGTCGCGGCGATCCGTGCGGCGCAGATCGGCATGAAGACCGCGCTGGTGGAGCGTGATCAGCTCGGCGGCATCTGCCTGAACTGGGGCTGCATTCCGACCAAGGCACTGCTGCGCGCTTCGGAGATCAACCACCTGCTGCATCGGCTGCCGGAGTTTGGCTTTGCCCCGGTCGAGCCTCGGTTCGAGATCGACAAGGTGGTGAAGCGTTCGCGCGCGGTGGCGAAGCAATTGTCGTCGGGCGTGGGGCATCTAATGCGCAAGAACAAGATCACGGTGTTCGACGGCAGCGCCAAGCTCGCGGGCAAGCAGACGCTGACGGTGGAAAAAGGCGGCAAACCGGTCGCCACACTGAAGTCGCCGCACATCGTGCTGGCGACCGGCGCGCGGGCGCGGCAACTGCCAGGCATCGAGGCGGACGGAAAGCTGATCTGGACCTACAGGGAGGCGATGGTCCCGCCGTCGATGCCGAAGTCGCTGCTGGTGATCGGCTCGGGCGCGATCGGCATCGAGTTCGCCAGCTTCTATCGCGACATGGGCGCCGAGGTGACGGTGGTGGAGGTGCTGCCTCGGATTCTTCCAGTCGAGGACGAGGAGATTTCCGCGTTCGCACACAAGGCGTTCGTGGCGCAGGGGATGAAGATCCTGGTGGGCGCGCAGGTGAAGGGCGCGAAGAAGGGCCGCGACAATGTCGTCGTGACGGTGGAGGCCGGCGGCAAGAGCCAGGAGATCACGGTCGATCGGGTGATCTCGGCGGTCGGCATCGTCGGCAATGTGGAGGGGATCGGGCTGGAAGGCACCGGCGTGAAGGTCGATCGCACGCATGTGGCGATCGACGAATACTGCCGCACCGGCGAGGCCGGCGTGTACGCGATCGGCGATCTGGCGGGGCCGCCGTGGCTCGCGCACAAGGCGATGCATGAGGGCGTGGTGTGCGTCGAGAAGATTGCCGGGCTGAACGACGTGCATCCGACGGATGTGACGAACATTCCGGGCTGCACGTATTGCCGGCCGCAGGTGGCCTCGGTGGGTTTGACCGAGGCGCGCGCCAAGGAGGCGGGGCACGAGGTGAAGGTGGGAAAATTCCCGTTCATCGGCAACGGCAAGGCGATCGCGATGGGCGAGCCGGAAGGCATGGTGAAGACCGTGTTCGACGCGAACACCGGCGAGCTGCTGGGTGCGCACATGGTTGGCGCCGAAGTAACCGAGCTGATCCAGGGCTACACCATTGCCCGCACGCTGGAGAGCACCGAGGCGGAGCTGATGGCGACGGTGTTCCCGCATCCGACGATCAGCGAGACGATGCACGAGGCGGTGCTGGCGGCGTACGGGCGGGCGCTGCATATCTGATCCGGCACGCGCACCAAATTGCTGTCGTCATTAGCCAAGCCGCGACGGGTTGCAGCTGGCGGTCATGCCAGGCCCCACTCAGTTATAACGGACGGACCCTCCTCAGTTATTCGAGAGGATTGACCACCGTCAAGGACGCGGCTGTGAGGCCCGCATAAACCTGCTCCAGGCCTAGCAGCCTGTCGGACTGAGTTCACCAGACGGATGGAGCGAGCGGGGTAGCGTCCTCGATCGATGTGGCTGCCGCGCCTTGTGCGAAAGTTTAGTCGCTCCACGATGACGAGAAACTCGCAGATGCGCCGTGAATGGCTGGAGGCATCCACGAATTTGGATGCAGCGGCCCTTTGCCCCCTCAAGCAGTCGGGCAAAGGGCGAACATCCGCTTCATGTTCCAGGCCATGGTCACAAGACTCCACTCGCCCCGGACACAATCCAATCCCCGCAGTAAGAATTGCCGGAAGCCCAGCACCGACTTGATGATGCCGAACACCGGTTCCGGTACTTGCTTGCGCAGCGCGTAAAGCTTCTTGCCCTCCGCCGTCTTCAGCCGGTGCGCCATCGACTGAACCGGGGTGGGATCCTGCGGTGCGGTCGGAACTGCAGCGAAACGCTCAGCCAATGACGGGTGGTGCACTTCCCGTCCGGTCGCGATCAGCGGCACGATGTTGGTGGCCTCACAGGTCGTCACGTTGGCTGCGCTGAAATATCCGTTGTCCGCCAGCAGGGTTTCGACCTGGCCGAGTTCATCAGGCAGAGCCTTGAGCTTCTCCACCATCGGCTCAAGCTGCTGTTTGTCATTGGCCGCCTGCACCACATCGGTGGCCACCACCAGCAGGCTGTCCGCCGCCACCACCGCCTGGGCGTTGTAGCACTGATCGAACCCACCGCCCGCCACCGGCATGATGCGTGACTCTTCGTCGGTCAGGTTGATCTGATCCGTCGGCAGCGGACCTTCTACCGGCGGCTGCGGCGGCTTGCCGCCGGGCTTCTTGCCGGTGGCTTCGGCCTTCGCCTTCCGCGCCGCAAGCCTGGCCTCATACTCCGCCTGCTCGCGTTCAAAGCGCTCTTTCGCACGAGCCGCGATCTTCGCCCGCGCCTCGGCCAGCTTCGCCAGCCGTGTCTTGCGTCGCGCCAATTCACCGGGGAGCGACATCCCATCCGGCACATCCGCCTGATCCGCTGCTTCCGCTTTCGCCAGCAGCTCAGTCACTTCGGCCTTCAGTTGTGCCTCGATCTTGCCTGCGTGCTCATAGGAAAGTGCGCTGTGCCGGCTGGCATTGGCGTGGATCTTGGTGCCGTCAAGCGCCACCGTGCCCATCTTGAGCAGGCCCATCTCGCGGGCCAACTTCAGCACTTCAACGAATAACGCCTCGATCTGTTTCAGAAAGCGACGCCGGAATGTCGCGATGGTGTCGTGGTCAGGATGCTCGTTCCCGGCAATGAAGCGGAACGCCACCGAGTCATACGTCGCCCGCTCCAGCTTGCGGCTGGAAAACACCCCGGTGGCGTAGCCATACACCAGGATGCTCAGCAGCACGGTTGGATGATAGGAGGCCGAACCCGAGCCGCGGTAGCTCTGGCTCATCGCCCGCAGATCCAGCCCCTCGACAACCTCCACCACAAAGCGCGCCAAGTGCTGTTCCGGCAGCCACTCATCAACCGAGGGCGGCATCAGGAACCCGGTCTCACGGTCGGTCGGTCGGAAATTGCTCATCAACGCTGTCCGGACTGGCTGCGAATCGACGTTGCGATTCTAGTACGGATATCCGCGTGGTGTTAAGTCCGACAGGCTGCTAGGGTCCGGAATACCGCATGGGGTGAGCAGGATTGCTGCGCTCCCCAGGGGTCACGCCGAAGAATTGGTCCTGGAACAGCGTCTTTCAGCACTGTTGCAGGAAGCTGTACAGATCCGTCTTGCGTCAGCACGGGTCAGAACGGGCCTCAAGGCGAGCGCAGCGTCGCCGAGGCGGTGCGGTGCTGCGCGTCGCCAGGGAAGTCCGCGCGGAAACCGACACTGGCGCGCAGCGTGTTGGCACCTGGCAACAGTGAGAAGCGTCCCTGGGCATCCGTGGTGACGGTGCCGATGGGCCATTCCGCCGGATCGAACGGGAACCTGAGGCGTTCCACCTCCTTGCCTCGGGCGTCGAGAAAGATCAGCGCCACGTAGCCGCTGCCGGCGGACGCCAGGTTCGTGCGCATCGGCACCTGGAGGGTGAACGGGTTGTCCGCCGTGACCGGAAAGCCCGGTGCGTTCTGCGTGATCGGCTGTCCGGGCTCGACCTGGAAGCGGGTCGGCGTGGCGGCGTCGGGAGCGGAGGGTGGCCGGAAGTCCCGCTGGACGATCTGGCCGGTGCGGTCGTCACGGTAGCGCACGGAACCGATGGCGATATCGGCCGGGCCGGAGCAGTCGCACTCGGCGTTGATGCGGAGCGCGAGGACCGCCTCGGCGGCCTTCGTCGGCACCTGACCGGAGCCGGTGTGCGGGATGGGGGCGCCGGGGGAGCCGGGAAGCTGCGCCGACAGGGTCACCGGCGCGGCGGTGAGCGGATGGCCGGCGGTGTCGGTCAGCTCGCCCTGCAGCCGGCCGCCGGTGCGCTGCAGCACTAGCCGCGTCTGCGCGGTGAGGTAGCGGTTGACCAGCCAGGTCAAGGTGCCCGGTTGCGTCTCGGGCAGCACGTGCGACGGGTGCACCATCCAGGTTTGCAGGATGGCCCGGTCGGGGGTAATGGCGGGGTCTGCCTCGATGGCAGCGAAGCGCTGCTCCGCGTGGCGGGTCCAGGCCAGATCCGTCTGGTCGCTCGGGATCGCCGTTGTAGATGATGCCGAATTTGATGCCGGCTGCGTGCAGGCGGGGGGCGAGCAATGTCAAGTTGCTGCCGCCAGGGGCCCGCCCATACGACGTCGAAGTCGAGAAATGCGAGGGGTGTGCCGAGGGCGTCCCGATACGCCTGTGGTCCACGCCATGATTTCGTCGACCACATCAGGGGGGTGATACGGCCGATCTGCTCGATGTCGCCCACCTGCACGGCGGGAAAGACCTGTTTCAACGCCTTGACGGTTGCGGCGACGTCAGTAGCGATGGCTGGGATCGCCGTGTGGCATGCATTGGCGCCACTGAACTCATGGCCGTTCCACAGCGGCTCGTCTGTGGCAACATATCGCTAGATCCCCACCGACCTGGCGGATTCGTTCCGCCAAATGGGCGTTCTCGCCGGCCTGGGCGTAGCCCTCGATGTGCTGGCCGCAGTCGCGTCGAGCTGTAAGGGCCATGACCTCGAGCGCAAGGGAGATGTGCCGGCGCCCCAGATCGGCAAACATGTGTTGCAACTGTGCATTCGGACCAGAGCCAGCCAATGATCCCGCGATCTTCAACACGCTGATACGGGCGGCAGACCGAGACCACGCCGCATCCTGACTGAATAAGGCGAAATAGTCTGATGGTAGGTCCGGTTGTACAACCGACCATATCATCGGGTCGAAGGGGCTTAGTGCTCCATTTCCTAAATACGGTGACGTATTTTGTGCCGACTCGGGACGGTATGATCAACGCATCCTCGTCGAGGAGGATGTGGCATGTCGAGGCGGAGCCCTTTTGTGATCGAGCTCACCAAAGAGGAGCAAGCCGAACTGGACGCCCAGTCCAAGGAGTATACGTCACCATATCGCGAGGTGATGCGGGCCAAGATCGTGCTCCTGGCGAGCCAGGGGCTTGGCAACGACCGCATCGCCGCACGTCTGGGCACGCCGCGCCAAATCGTCAGCAAGTGGCGTCAGCGCTTCTATTACGAGCGGCTGCCTGGCCTCGACGAGGAGCCGCGCGGCGGACGACCAGCCCGCTTTTCCCCCCGGTGTTGTGGTTGCGATCAAGGCGCTTGCTTGTGAGCTGCCGTCGCGTCGCGGCCTGCCCCTGGCACGATGGTCTGTCGCCGAACTGCGACAGGAGGCAGTGGCGAGCGGTCTTGTGGCAAAAATCAGTGGCACGACGCTCTGGCGCTGGCTTGGCCAGGACGCATTGCGTCCGTGGCGCCATCGCAGCTGGATATTCCCGCGCGATCCGCAGTTTGCCCGCAAAGCCGGCCGTGTCATCGATCTCTACCAACGTCGGTGGAAAGGTGCAGCGCTGGGGCCGCGCGATTACGTACTCTGCGTTGACGAGAAGACCAGCATCCAGGCAAGACGGCGCAAACATCGTTCATTGCCACCAGCCCCGGGGCGGCCGATTTATGTTGAGCACGAATACACCCGAGCCGGTGCGCTGGCCTACCTCGCTGCGTGGGACGTGCAGCGAGCCAAGCTTTTTGGTCGCTGCGAGCGCAAGAACGGCATCGCCGCTTTCGAGCGGCTCATCGTTCAGGTCATGCGCAAACAACCGTATCGTTCGGCGCGTCGCGTGTTCCTGATTGCTGACAATGGTTCCTCCCATCGCGGTCGGCCAGCATCCGACCGGCTCCGCGCCAAGTGGCCCAATATCGTTTTGGTCCATACGCCGGTCCACGCCAGTTGGCTCAATCAGATCGAAGTCTACTTTTCTGTCGTCCAGCGCAAACTCCTCACACCGAGCGACTTTGCCAATCGGGCCAACCTTGAACGGGGCCTGTTGGCCTTCCAGGCGCGCTATCAGCGGGCTGCAAGGCCATTCAAGTGGACCTTCACTCGTCGTGACCTTCACGTACTCCTCCCCAAGCTCAAGCCACGCCGTGCCTCCGGGCATAAACCACGGCCGCGAAATACGTCACCGTAATTGCGAATCGCAGTACTTAGCCAGATCTCGGCCGCGACCACCCGGCGCGGGGACAGGAGCATAACGATCAAGGGACAGAGCGCCAGCATCCAAGATCTGGCGTGACAAGAACAGGTCGGGCTCTTGAAAGCGTGCGAAACCCTATGGTCTGGTGCCACTTTGACAATCCCTAGAGTGGGTACGCCCTTCGTCGGCCCTGGCCTCCGAAGGACCTATTTCGAAAAGGTCGGATCCATCGGATGGAGCAGCGCAAACTTTCCATATTCCGGTTGTGCCAGGAACGCTAGAGTCGCGCAGATGTTGTGGCCCGGACAGGACCGGACACGGGAGTGTAAAATGTTACGTGGTAATGTGGATCGCGTCACCCGGGCTAGCGTGAGCGGCTGGGCGGCGAGGGAGGACAGCCCCGACGGCGCGGTGGATGTATCCATCTACATTGACGGGGGAAAGGTAGCACAGATCAAGTGCACGTCCCCGAGACCCGATCTCAAACAACTCGGAATTTTCGGCGACGGGGCACACGGGTTCCGGTTCGAATTCTCCGATCCAGTCGAAGCGGATGCGGAGAGGCGGGTGACTGTCCGCTTCTCGGACGGTGGAAAGTTGCTCGGCAATGGGGATGTGCTGATTCGGCGTGATGGTACCACATCGGTCCGCGTTCGGACAGACCATCGGCTGATTGGTGAACCAGAACCCCTTCCTGCACCTCGTGATCCACGGAGCCTGTTCGAAACTCTCACCCTGCTCGATCATGATGCCGGTGTGCATGAACTGATTGCCCGGCTCGGCTTCGAGAATATGACTCGGGAGCATGTCCACTGCGCGGTGTTCGGTGATTATCCGGTTAAGAAGGCAACTGACGATACGCGTCTGGGAAGCTACCCGGCGCATGAAGACATAAATCATCTGCTCTTATCCGACGACTTCCAAAGAAACCTCATTCCGTTGCTGCTTAGGGCTTTTCCGGAGAAGAAGCGGCTCATATTCGTTCATGTACCGAAATGTGCGGGGACCGACCTTTCAGCCAATCTGATGAAGAAAATTTCCTTCCTGCACGAGCAAATGACGCAATCCATTTGGATGGGCAAAGAAGATCTACTCCGGTCAATATCCCGCCTCGTTCTCCATCTCAGATTTTTCGATCAGATATTCGTGGCCGGACACAATAGCCTAGGGTACTATACATCGCGCGGTCTGATTCGGCCAATTGACAAGGTATTCACGATCCTACGCGACCCGATCCAGATCGCCATCTCGCAGGTTAATTACGTGATGACCAGGCTTCATGGTGACCTACGGACAGGCAAATTCGGACCGGACACGAGGGAGTGGCTGAATGTTCTCGACATGGAGTCCCTGCCGCTCAGCATTCCACCAGCGATGGTGCAGAATTTGTGCAGTGCAATATTGCGTAACAGGAGGATAGTTCAGCCCAATTCAATGTGCTTTTGGCTGGCCGGGGGCGACGCTGAAGCGGCGATCGGAGAATTGGCTGATAGTAGTGTCGAAATTACCACCACCGAGAACTATAACGACTGGTTGCAGCTGAATTGGGGGATTCTTACCCTGACGCGGCTGAATCGCTCCGATCCCTTCATTTCCACTGAGACGATCAGCCATCAGGATCTATTATACCTTCAGGAAGCATACTCGGAGGACATCAGGCTCTATGCTAAAATTTGCCAAATATTGCAACAGAGTGGAAAACTATCTGTATCGGGTAAAGACCTGCGCCAATGATCCGAATAGTGAGAGCGTTGTTGCAGGTAATGACTGACGCTGGGAGGCGAAGCCCTGAAAGCCGCCTGACTCTCACGCGAGCCACAGGTCATCCGGGTGGCCGAAGCGTCCCTCGAAATAGCCGTGCTCAATGAAATGACGGTACGGATCGGGCAGCCGGCCCGACGCTGACGCCTTCAGCAAGTCGGGATACTGCCCGAGATAGAACTCCTGGCTGAACGGGCTTGCAGCAACCAGCGGCCTTAGTATCTCACGCAGCGCCTTCGGGTCAGGTGCGCGCTGTTCCAACTCTTGCAGAAGCACCACGAACGGCGGCAGTGGAAAGGTCGACACCAGTGCGGCCGCCTGCTTGGCCGCCTCCACCGCCATGGTTGGGTCACAGTCAATCAGCGCGGGGATCAAGTGGCCATACCGGTCAATCGCGGATCGCTCTCGGTCACCGAGCGGTTGTGTCAGAGCCGATGCCCAAACCGGTATCTCAAGTTTCTGGATCACCAACTCGATGTCATAACAACCTCTAGCATGCTCTTTCGGCGACACGGCATAATCGAAGTCGGCATCGATCTCGCGTAGGAAACGGACGCGAAAAGACGCTGCAGGAAGTGAGCCTTCGACCTCGGCAAGCAAAGAACCAGATGTATAAAATCGCTTGTGGTCGGGATTGAATCGACTAGGCAGCATTGCCTTCCGCTCATAGAGGTAGCGATGTGGGACAATAATTATGAGATAGCCGCCGATCTTGAGAACTCTATACCATTCAGCCAAAACCTCCCGATAATTGAAAATGTGTTCCAGGCAGTGGCTTACGAAGACAGCGTCCTGACTTTCAATCGGGAATGGAAGATGCGTGCCGTCATACGCTGGGAAATCGAGTTCAATTCCAACAGCATGGTCGACTACGGGTAGTGCATCAGCAACACCACCCCTGAAGCCGATATCGAGGATTGCTTCGCCCGCAAGATATTTCTCGTAGAAACCCTCTTGACCCCGAAACCTATGCAGTCGATCCACCCCGGGGCCGCGCGGGCGTCCTTCCGATCTATCCGGGAATGGCATAGTTAACGAATCTCAAAGTATGGCCCGCGGTTCCGATAATTTCATTGGACTGATTCGGGGTGGCTTCCGAAGTGCGGCAACGAAATATCCGTTATGCCAGTCACTGTGCTGCCGGGTAAGGCCGGCTACGTGAGTGTCATCGAGGGTAGTTTTCACCTCGATTTGCAAGTCCACTGTCAGTTTGAGAGTCGCGATAGCGTCTAATGTTCCCTCTCTGACCGCCCGCCAGTTCCAGTCATCGACAATCAGGATAAATTCCTCGCCCAATGCGGGCAGAGCAAGCGCGATTCCATCATACTGGTCGACTTTTAGGTGCGGGCCGTCATAGGTATAGACGTTATGTTCACCGAGTGTGTCGAAAGGGGCTGCCCGAAAGTCTGTCTCGAGTACGATTACCTTCGCGTTCGGGCCCCTAAACTCTGCGAGGTTGGCCATGAATTCGTCGACCGGCCCGCCGAATTGAGACCAGTTATCGATGGCGACGGCATTGACCTGGTTGCCATAGATAGCCGAACAAAGGGTGGATCCCTGCCAAACTCCAATCTCCAGATAGCGTGCATCGTCGAGCGACTCGATCAGATTGTTAAGAAAATACCGGGCCTTGCGCCCCGACATGCCATTCATGGTAAGGATCGCTTCCGGGAGTTTGCCATCGCAAATCATCGCCTTGTCGAACGCGGATTGAATCTTGACCGATGACCGTGCCTCCGGATTTGCCCCTGTGACAGTTATATGCTCGGATTGCGAACTACTATTTTGGTTCGTCTGTGGCGTCGTAGTTATAGCGCCGATGGCCTGGCACGGCTCAACGAGTTCAAACCACTCCCAGGGTCCAAGGACGTTGCGCGACAGGGTGACCCGACCGTCAGTCTCAGCGCATAGCAGTAGGCCGCAGCTTTGAAGGCCGAATCCTAAATGCCCGTCCGCTCCGATCGAAATGACGTGATATGCCTGAGCACCTGCTCTGGATCCGCCGTCCGCGTCGCGGCGCTCGGGCGACACGCCCACAGAATAACGTTCACCATCAGGCGCCAAGTACAACAGATAAGCCGTACTTTTGTCATCAGCTAAAATGACATTCTTCGGGCTGGAGGCGTCCGGCCCGTGTCGCAATGTGCCGCTTTCCACGTCAGCGAACACCACTGTCCCTCGGTTAGTCTTGAGCCGTCCCAATCTGCTTTCTGGCGGCAGCAATAAGTCTGGCCCATATAGCGTCTCCCGGAACGGCTTGCGCGTAGGCCGCACCGGCTCCGGCGACACTGTCTCTGCGGTCGTGCCGGCGACCCTAGGAAGCGAATTCGTCGGGGAAAGCGTGACGCTATGCAGGATCATGCTGACTTCGCGGTCGTCGAGAGGGTACGATTCAGAGGCCAAGCTGATGCTGTCTGGGTGCAACAGCGTGATGGTGAGCCGTTCGGCGGCCTCTATGGTCTGCTGTGCAACGCGGCAGCATAGCAACCGACGGTTAGAGACTACCGTTTCGCACAGAACCTCTCCGTTGACTGCAACGACGACGCGTTGGGCTGGAGCACCCACATCGGGCGACAAGTCGAGAATAATAACGAAGCTCTCCGATGCTATCGGGCGCGGGAGTTCCAGTCGGCTCTCAGTGCCTGACATCGGCAGACCGTCCTTGCCGGGCACTGCCCAGCCCGCGACAAGACGCACGTGGTGTCGTGCATCGGTCCCCGATTGCAGTTCGAACTCGGGCTGCTCCGCGACGTATTTGACCGCAGCTGCTATAGTTTTCCCTGCGGCCTTTAGTTCCGCCTGGAACGTCAATGACCACGCTAGAGCTTGTCCGTTCTTTCCGACCTGGCGTGCCGTGTCATCATGGTCACGGAGCCACACAACCTTTTCTGCCAGATCAGACATGTCGCTAGCAACTGGGATGAAGTTCACCCAGGGGCGAAGGCGAGGATAGTACCATTGGCAAAATCCTTGCGTAGAGGCCACTTTTCGTACTGGGCTACCGGTTAGCAGCTTCTGAAAGAGACCTGGCCACGAATTCGTTCGACCGTCAATGTCAATGTGATAGCGATAATGGTTGAAATCTCGGACAGAGACGCTCTCCCGCATAAATCCCGACGTTTGGATTTCATGGAAGGTGAGCTTTCCTAGATGTGGCGATATCCCAACATCGAATAGATGGCCGTTCGCCTCTGCGCCGGCGATGGCGCAGAGCCTCACGCGAGGTAGATCGCGCCAGTCACGGACGGTGGGACCGAAATCATGGCCGCGCCAGAAGGCCACTGGCCTGCGATCAGCCCACGGTATATCATTCGACGCGTACCAGCGCCGCGTGTCATTGTATCCAACAGACGCTATGAACATGGCATCAGGGATTAAGAACGACCCCGTACGATTATCGCAATAAGCGAGCCCCGGAGTAATTCCCCAATCCTCCAGGCTTAGCGGTACTGTTGCCGATCGATGGAGCCCCGTACTGGTGATAAGCTGCAATCAATGGGAGGGTGTCGAACGTGCGCGAGTTGACGTTTATTCGCTTCTGACCGTCAACTTTCCGGCCGACCACGATGCGAGACTCATTTTCATCTACAATTTTCCATTGGGCCAGTGGCTGGAGCGCGCCGTCATCTACCTGCACCCTAATTCGGCAAATTGCTCCGAAGCTTCGGTCGATGAGATCGGAAAGTTCTGAGTTATGTCCCAACTCCGCCAAACCCCAGGCGCGCCGTCCATCCCAGCGGCTAGTTGTCTCCGTCATTACCCTGCCTCCGAACTGCGAACTCCTGGATAATAAAAATATCATATGCAGCCTTCGGTGGCACTGGCTTGAGATTTGCGACAATCGCTACTGCCATCAATTAAGTCCATCATCTCGAAGCGCTCCCACGGACCAAGAACCGTGCGCGACAGAGTGACCCGGCCGTCAGCCTCAGCACATAACATGAGCCCTTCGCCGCGAAGCCCGAAAGTGGAGCGCTCGTCCATAATGGTAGGCAGGACACGAAATGCCTGCAACCGTCCCAGAGACCGTTGAGGGCTGGACTGTTCGTTCAACTTGTCGTCTTCGGGGGCAATGCGAACGGTATAGCGCTCGCCGCTTTGCGCTATGTGGAACAGATAGGCTGTGCCCTCGTCATTAGCCAACAGAACATTGCTCTGGCTGGATGCCTCTGGGCCGTGTCGCAGCGTACCGCTTTCCGCGTCAACGAAAATAACCGTACCCCAAGACGTCTTGACCTGACCCAGCGTGGCCTGGGGCGGCAGCCATACGTCTGGCCCATACAGTGTCTCCTGGAATGGGGCGCGCGAAGGCCGGACCGGGTCCGGCGGCAGAGTTTCTTCAATTGCAAACCCGGCCCTGGCATAAACGCTCACCGGGGCAAGCGTAATGCCGTGCAGGACAACACTCAGTATGCGGTCATCAAGCGGATTGGACTCAGAGGACAGGCTGGCGCCATCTGGGTGCAAAAGCGTAATCGTGAGCCGGTCCGATATCTTTATCGAATGCCACGGCACACGACAGCGCAGCAATTTGCGTGCAGACAGCACGGCTTCGCGCAGTATTTCTCCATTGACTGCTATGACCAAGCGTTGCGCTGGAGGTGCAGGCGGTTCGGTACAAGGTGACACGTCGAGAGTTAGGACGAAGCTCCCCGCTGCCACTGGGCGCAGGAGTTCAAGCCGACTCTCTTGCCCGATTGCTGGCAAACCGTCTTCACGCAGGGTCGTCCAGCCATCGAGCAGTCGAACATCATCTGGTATGCTGGGCCCGAGCTGGATCTCGATTTCGGATTGACCTCCAAAGTAGCGGGCCGCGGCAGCTATTGTTCGCCCGGCAGCCTTCAGTTCCGTATCGTAACTCAAAGACAACGCCAGGGCCTGCCCGTTTTCGCCGATCCGGCGTGCCATGTCGTCGTTCGCGCGCAGCCAGCCTATTTTCTCCAACAGATCCGACATGTCGCTGGCAACAGGGACGTAATTTGTCCATGGTCGCAAGCGGTCGTAGTACCATTGCCGATAGCCATGCAGGGATTCGATCTTGAGGACCGGGCTGCCCGTCAGTAATTTCTGGAAAAGGCCTGGCCACGAATTCGTATTTCCATCAATGTCCACCTGATACTTGAAATTTGTGAACTCCCGAGCATCGATGAATGGGTGCATCAAACCGGCATTGCGGATTTCGTGCTCGCTCTCAGTATCTGGTATCTTGCCCTATATGCGTGATACCTGCATCCAGAATGTCCGGATGCTCCAGGCTGATCTCACACAGTTTCACCCTGGGCAGCGACCGCCATCCAAGGGCAATGATTGTTGGTCTTCCCGCGGTTCCGCCGCGCCAGAATCCAATCGCCCGCCTTTGATCCCAAGCAACTCCTCTCGGCTCGCCCGCTTGGTCGCATGTTGGCGTAGCCCCGGTGCAGAACAAATACTGCGTCGGGAATAAGGAAGTACTCGGGGCGACTGTCACAAAATGCGAGCCCCGGTACGTAGCCGATATCGCCAACATTGACGAACAGATTTCCTGAAGAGAACCGCTTCATAGGTTCGGTATGCAGCGAGTAGCGGAAGCAGGCTAACAATCGAATGATTCACTCCTTCCATTTGTCCGATCTGGGAAAGTCCTGCTATCAAACCAAATTTTACAATGTGCCTGGTCTTTAATTTCCCATCGAATGACATTCCATACGTGAATGGCTGTTTTCCTCAAAGCCAACACTGAACCAATCGCCGGTCTCGCACCGGCGATTTATCATAAGTGCCGCGTCTCCAAATCGAATACGGTAATGGCTACACCAAGCGCGCTTCGCGAAAAGTGGATGATTACCTTGAAGATCAGGCCAGGAGCGGCTCAGAACCTCCCGCAACAACGAACTGGCGACGTAATGCCACCCGACAATGCTGCCAACTCCGCTTTGGCCAGATCATACGGAACGCTGTTCGCGGGCTGCTCCGCAAGAACTGCTGCAGGCGAGCCATCCTCGGGTTGGAGATGGGCCGCGTCGCTTCTTGGTCCAATGGGGTCACCGTATCAAAATGGTTGTCACGCGAATAAAGTGCAACATTCAGTGTCGTGCACCTCCGACCACTCCGGTGAGTTCGAAGCGCTCCCAGGGACCAAGGACCTTGCGGGACAATGTGACGCGCCCGTCGCCTTCAGCACAGAGCAGCAGCCCGCCGCTCCGGAGCCCGAACCCGACGCGCTCCTGAAATTCCGCATGCGATACATCGAATGCCTGAGTTCGTGCCGAGGTCCTGTCAGAGTTTGGCTCATCGTCCGAGCCGAGGCCTTCGGGAGCGACGACTATGGTATGACGCTCGCCGTTCGACCCGGTTCGCAACAGATAGGCTGTGCCCTCATTCTCCGCCAACATGACATTGTTCGGACTTGATGCCTCCGGGCCGTGTCGCAGCGTGCTGCTGTCCACGTCAGCGAATATCACCGTATCCCAGTGAGTTCTGACCCGGCCAATCGTGGCTTCGGACGGCAGGCATATGTCTGCTCCATAGAGCGGCTCCGCGAACGGCTCGCCCATGAGCCGTTCGGGAGAAGTGCTGCCGTTCGCGGCCTGCTCCACAAGGACTTGCTCCTGGGGTGTGATCCCCAGGTTGGAATCGGACTGCCGAGGCTCCTGATCCAATGGGGTCACCGTATCAATATGGTCGCCGCCTGAATCAGACTCAGCCGACCGGACTAGCCGGGTGGCGTTCCTGCCGGACCACCGCTTCAGCGCACTTTCGAAAGACTGGCGAAACCCCATGCTTTAACTCCTGCATTCATTCCGCGCGACGCGCTTTGCCCGCTCGCTTCCTCGGCGCCGGCTTCGTCGCCGCGTCCCCGGGCTTCGCTTCGGCAGCGGGCACTAACTGCACCGCCTTCGCCAGCATCATCTCGCAATACTGGTGCACCACCGCCGGCTCCAGCCGCTTCAGACACGCCATGTCGCGCACGCAATCCTCCGGCTTCACCAGATAACACGGGCTGCACACCATATTGCGCTGCACGGCGATCGCCCGCGGCCCGACCGGCCCCCACTCTGCGGCGTCCACCACGCCCGAGTGGATGCCGACCGTCGGCACACCCAGCAGGGCGGCGATGTGCTTCGGGCCGCTGTTGTTGCCCAGGTACAGCGCACAGGCGCCCAAGCAGGGCGGTCAGCTCCGCCAGCGAGGTCCGCCCGGCCAGCGACACCACGCTGCTCCGGTTGACCACGCTCTTCAGCACCTGCCCGGCCAGTTCCGCCTCGTCAGGGCCGCCGACCAGCACCACGTTCACGCCGTTCTTCTCGATCAGCAGATCGACCACCGTGGCGAAATACTCTGGCATCCATTGCCGCATGACGGCGCCGACCCCGGGATGCACCGCCACCACCGGCTTGCTGAACAGTGCGCGGACCTTGGCCGACAGGCCGGCAGGCAACGTCGCCACGCCGCCCGTCGCCTGCGGCAGAATGGTCCGGTCGTCCTCGCCCGCCGTTGCCACAGCGTCCACCAGGCGCAGCAGGTCGTCGCTGATATGGCTCCGCTTGCGATGCAGCTGGTTGTCGCCTTCCCACTCCAGCACGACATCCAGCCAGGGAAACCGCCCCTGATTGTCGTAGCCGGCCCGCAACCGCGCCGGCACATATTGCAGGACGTGACGGGTCTCCACCTGCTTGCGGAGGTCGATCGCGAGGTCGAAGCGATACGGCGTCAGCCGCTCACCCAGCGCGCGCAGGTCATCCTCGGTCAGGCCCTTCTCGCCGAGGCCGGAGCGGGCGTGAAAGAAGTCGAACTCGATGAGTTCGTCGACGCAGTCCTCGCCGACCAGGAACGCCCGGGCGGACGCGCTGGCGAGCAGGCAGATGCGCGCCGCCGGGAAATGCCGCCGCAGGCGCCGCAGCGCGGGCAGCGCGGTGAGCAGGTCGCCGATATGGTCCAGCTTCACTGCCAGGATGCGCTGGATCTCGTCCATGCGGAACAGCGGCCGACCGGCACAGATCAGCCGCGCCGGCTCGGTGTCGGGACGATACTCGTCGGCGAACTTGGTCAGCCTCGGGCTGAAGTAAGGATCGCCGGTCGCATACAGCGTCCGCCACTGTTTGGCGAAATGACCGGCGTCGTAGATGTCCTTGATCTTTGCGCGGCTCGCCAGTTCGTGGTGGATCAGTTGCGCGTACGGCGTGTAAACCACCGACAGTCCCGCCCGCCAACTCCGCAGGCAGCAGTCCACGTCGTTGTTGACCACTTCGTGCGCCTCGTCGAAGCGGCCGATGCGATCGAAAACCTCGCGGCGGATCATCATGCACGCGCCGGTGACGGCGATAACGTTCCGCTGTGTCAGCGCCAGACCGAAATAGCCGGGATCGTCTTCGGCCAGGAAACGAAAGGCATGGCGGCCGGCGCCGAGCGTGGTCAGGAATATGCCGGCATGCTGGACCTTGCGGTTCGGATACAGCAGTTGCGGCCCGACGATGCCCACTTCAGGCCGATGCGCATGCTCCAGCAGGGCGTCCAGCCAATCCGCGTGCCCGGTCTCGATCTCGATATCGTCGTTGAGGAACAGCAGGTACTCGCCCTCGGCCTGGTCCACGGCGCGGTTGTTGAATCCCGACCAGTTGAACGCTTCCGGAATGTCGACGATCTTGTCGGCCCGTTTGCGGATCAGCTCCTTCCATTCGGGCAGCTCCGGCGGGATGTTGTCGATGCAGATGATCTCGAAATTGCGGTAGGCCGTCCTGGCCCGCAGCGTCTCCAGGCAGGTCGCCACGTGACCCTGCGCGGCGCAGGTGGGAATGATGATCGAAACCCTGCCTGCCACGGGTGTGCAGCGTCTCAGACGCCATGTTCCGGGAACGCAACCGGGCAGCAGGTCCTCCTCGATGCCTCGACGCATCGACGCAGACTGCAGCACACGACGCTCGCTTTCCGGATCCAAGGCTTCTCCGTCATCACGCCGGCACAACAGCTTCGGCAGGTGATGGATACGCGATGCGAGCTCGGTACAGCGCAGGACCGCATCATAGTCGCCCTGCGGTACCAGCAGCGACCGTAGCGTGATGCCGGCCTCGGTGAGCAGTTCGGTGGTCGCGAACCAGGGGCGGCCAATGTAGTTGGTCGATAAGAGCAGATCGGGTGACCATGCCGGCTTGAAGAACGGCTCCGGCGCGTGGCTGGTTGGGCTGACGCGTGTCTCATCCGCATAAAAGAACTGCGCGTCGGCGTGCAGCCCGCGGGCGATCGCGAATTCGGCCAATGCGTCGCAACCCAGTTCATCACCCGGAAAAAGGACCCCAACCAGACAGGGGGCACTGTCAGCGGAGGCGCGAAAGAAAACGTCGGAAGCCGGGTCCGCGGAGACGATGCTGACGCGCTCGCGCACGCCCGCGCGATCGGCGGTCTCCACCAGATCCTTCTGCTCCGCCGTGTCTGTCACGATCAGCACCCGCCAGTCACTATAGGCTTGGCCGCCCAATGTCCGCAGCGTTGCTTCAAGCTTTTCAAGATTGATCGAACCCCTGGCTGCGAGCAGCAGGCGGAAATGCGGGCGGTTGGACAGCCGGTTCAGGATGTCCTGGAAGAGATCGATTTCCGCGCGCGACATATGTCGACGGATCTGGGCACAATCTTCGCCATCCTGAGTCTGCTGGACATCGATACGGAATTCGGTCTCGAGTGTCCGACCGCTCTTTGCTTCGAGCTGTAACTGGATGGTGTGGGCGCCGCTCTCAAGCGCACGCGGTGGGCAATGGAAGATGTAGCCGCAGCGGAGCGAGTCGGTCCAATCGGGGAACGCTGCTTCGACATCGCGGCGCGCAGTGCCGTAGTAGGCCTGTCCCAGGGATCGTCCATCCAAGAAGATGTTGATCGCGACGACGCCCGAACGAGCCAGCGCCCAACCCTCGATGACCATGCGTCGGACCACGGGCTCACGCACCACGTCGTCGATCACCACCGGATTGTCGATCTGGAACCGGAATTCGTGTGGGTCCAAAGGGACGGCTGGAGCAGGCTGCGATGTCCTGCGCACCGGATCGGTTGCGATGACCTTTAGGACCAGTTCCTGCGTCTCATCCAGTCCGTTGTGCGCCACAAGGGCAAGTTCGTAGACCCCGGATACCGGGGCAGAAATTTGGTGTTTTGATCTGAATCCGGAGAAGTGTGCCTGTGGGATTCGCGCGTACTCTCCTGCTACGTCTTGCCGCGGGAGCCCCAGTTCAGCATTACCCACCAGCTCCTGGCCCAGACGGACGCCAACTGTTGCAATTCCGGTGGCACACACGGCCCAACCAGATACGACGAGTTCGCCGTCGGTCGACAGGGTTGCCTCGTCGCAATGCAGGAATATCGCACGGCGAAAGTCCTGCGTGCGTTGGGCGTTCAACATCGGATCCTGCGCATCGACAGGTGCTGATGCCTCTGGGAAAACAATCCCGAATTCGATTGGAACAACGACGCGGCTTACCGCGCCGCTCAGATCGATCGCCTCGACGGCAACCGACTTAGGCGGCGTGCCTTCAGGCACCGCAGCTGACAATGTAAAACCTGACATGCGAGCATTGGGATAGGCGGGGTAGGTGGCGGCGATATCCTCCCGCAATGGGCCAAGCTGAGCGGATCCCACTCGTTGCTCGCCGACAAATACCTGGATGACAACAATCTGCGCAAGCGCGGCGGACCAGCCGGTGACATGCAGTATTCCGTTCCGGTCAACTCCCGCCAGCTCAACGTCGAGCAGAACAGGAATGGACACGCTCGGAGGCAAGGGAAGCTCGCAGACTGGGCCAGCGACCACCCGAGCAGTCCGAGGTTCGTTCTGATCTGTTGCGACTTTGAACGCAGTTCGGCGTTCGTGCCCATCTCTCGTTCGGACCACGACATCGAAGGAGGTCAAGCCTAGCGCGAGATCCTTCTTTTGGGCGAGGACCAGCCTAAACGCTTGCTGGCTGCCCGCGGCCGGGCCGTACAGCGAGATGGCCCTGACCTCGTCTGCGACAATCAGGCTGACTGCCGTGATGGGCTGCTCTGCTGTGACAAGGCCGATCAACGCGATATCGTGCCGGTCTCGCATCGGTCCAGCGGTTATAGTACGGCCAAGCTGAATGTCGATTTGAGACCCTGGGTTCGGTGGAGACGAAGTGCCACGTTCGTCCGGACGGTCCCCGCTGACGTTCCACTCGGGACCTCGATAGTCTATAGTCAGATCAGCTATATCACGACGATCCAATCCATCTTCCAATTGCGAAGCGGCTCGAACGCCATTCCGATTCGTTGATAAAAGATTGGCAACCGTCGTCCGATTCGCGTTTGTCGAAATACCGGAGGCGCGTTTGGATTGAGCAGGTTTCAGATTTCCTTTCGAGCTACGCTGAGCGGTTTCCGACACTTCTATCATGTCACAATGACGTCCTTCGACTTAGAGGACTCTTCACACGGCCGGGTAAAGGCCGCGATTGAGTCCGAGTTAACGGCCTTCAGATACCAAATCATGGACGGAGCGGCCCGATCGCACAGGATCAGATCCGTGCGCCTGCAGGCGCGCCTTCAGCTCAAGGCGGAAACGGAAGCCGTCCCTCTTTGTATCCCTCCCGGAGGAAATGCGCTTGTGCTGACGGTTCATCTCCCTTTCTAATACTTTCGGCCACGTCAGGGTATTCCTTGTTGTACCATCTCTCGTCCACCTCCATCGCAATGGGAAGGCGGCCTTCAAAGTAACCGTCATCTACGAAGTGCTGCCTGGCCGATATGATTGTTCCCTCCGCGACAGCCGCAGCCACGTCGGGGTATTGCAACAAGTACCAATCTTCATCGACCTCCAGCCCGGACACAAGCAGCTTAATGATCCGTATCAGGTTTTCGTACGTGGCGGTGGCTATCAACTGGCCCTTGGAGGTGGATATCTCGACGGATTCTTTGATCACTGCGAATGGCGGGATATATCTCACGGCGCCTCCTTGACACGTCGCGAATTGCAAACTGGTAGCCCTTCGAGAGGAGGCTCCTTGCATCGGATCGTATCTTTGAGAATTATCCGCAATGCGGATCCTGGACGGAAGCGGCTCATCCGATCGCTGGCTAACAACGATATCAGGCATGACGAAGCCGCTAGCATCGGCCTCAAGGACGAAGTCTTGCCGGGCGAACGGAAGCCGAATGGCCACTTCGGCGACCGCGGCACTCGTCCTCGTCCTCTTTCGGTCCCCAAGAAGGCCGATCACAGTGCAATTCAAAGTCCTCGCCGTGCCAGCTCGACCAAAGGTAATAGGATCATTGTAAGCGTGTGCCATCCGAATGTCCTATCGTGCTGTGCTGGCCGGCAGCTATCGCCCCGGCTTATGGCTGCATTGTATAAGACCGGCCGCCTAGCCGGCACTCCCTGACATTCGGGCTGGCAGGCTCAGTGGCAACATATTCTCGACTGTCTTGCAAGAAGTGAGGCGGCACTTGTTCTCTACTCGTGGGTGCAGGCACGCCATTCTGCAACATCGGACGAAGGTGCTCCAGATTCAAATGCTTCCCTGAACGCATGATCGGAAAACCGCTCCGCGCTGCGTTGAAGGCAGCAGAGTGTCTACTCGTCATTAGCGGCAATGCTCTCATGGTGGTGACAAACCGGTTCAATCAGCGCTCAGCGTCGGCCGAGTTTTTCGTCGATCCTGTCGAGAGCGCAGTGGATATGTTCAATTGGGACGGCGACGCTGTGTGCGGCATCTGTCCCTTGAAGCATGCCATGGATGTTCATGATCATGGCGCGGATTCTCTCGGATTCAGCTTCGATCAGGCTCTGATGGCCAAGCTGAGCTGTCGTCTGCATGGAAATGCACCCTCTTCTATCACTGTGTCCGTCATCTGGACGCTCGAGCGCCTCGTCGAAATGACCTGCGTCTTTGGGCGTAGGAGTGAGGCGCTGCGACCCCGAAGCACTGGAACATATATGTTAACTGAAGGTTAAATTACGCGGACATTTCACCGTGCGGATTGGGTTGCCGGCGCGTTCGGGTCGGCACTACGAACCGGTGATACGTGTCGCAGTGCGCCTCAAGATGCGCCGCGTCCTCAAGCAGCCTCACGCACGGGTGGTGTTGTTGCACGGATGCCGGCCCATCCTGCCCTTCTCGACAATGCAGTAGCGATGGCCGTCGCGCTGTGTGGGTGCGTTGGTCGCAGCCGTCTCGCTCAGCACGGCCGGAGCGCGTGGTGGCACGCATGTCATCGCCGATGGGCTGCACTTTCACAACGCCCGGCGTCAGCCTTTCGGTGCGCCCGTCCCCGAAATCGTCGAGGACCTTGTCAACGGCGCCGCCCCATCCTTCGGGCGCTCGCCCAGACGCGGCCGCGGCATGACGCCGACGGCTTGAGCCCAGTCATGGCCGCCCATCCGGCCACTCGAAACATATGCGCCGATGTTGATTGGTCCGGATGGAATACTGGCCTGCCCGGTCGCCCTTGCGCGCTTCAGGCCGATCGCCGGGCAAAACCAGCAAGGAATCGGGGAACGGTGCGACGTTCAGGATTGCGAGCCGCCGCGGGCGTCCTTGCGTTGCACGTGCCGCGGAGAAACCCAGCTTGACGCCCCCTCCGCCGCCCGCCACTTCTACTCCACCATGGCAACCCGCCTCGTCATCGACCACCGTACCGCACCCCCGCGCCATCCGGAGAAGGCGCATCGGAAGGACAACCCAATCCAGCGCAAACCCGCCTGGATCAGGGTGAAGGCGCCCACCCACCCGATCTACCACGAGACCCGCTCGCTGATGCGCGCCAACGGCCTCGTCACGGTCTGCGAGGAGGCCGCCTGCCCGAACATCGGCGAGTGCTGGTCCCAGCGTCACGCCACCATGATGATCATGGGCGACACCTGCACCCGTGCCTGCGCCTTCTGCAACGTCCGTACCGGCCAGCCCCACGCGCTCGCCGCCGATGAACCCGCCCGCGTCGCCGATGCGGTGGCGAAACTTGGCCTGCGCCACGTCGTCATCACGTCGGTGGACCGCGACGACCTGCCCGACGGCGGCGCCGCCCACTTCGCCGCCACCATCCGGGCGATCCGCGACGCCGCCCCCGGCACCACGATCGAGGTCCTCACCCCGGACTTCCTGCGCAAGCCCGGCGCGTTCGCGTGCGTGGTGGAAGCGCGCCCGGACGTTTACAACCACAACCTGGAGACGGTGCCGAGGCTGTATCCCACCGTCCGCCCGGGCGCGCGCTACTTCACCTCGCTGCATCTGCTTCACCAGGTGAAGGAACGCGACCCCGGCATCTTCACCAAGTCCGGGCTGATGGTGGGCCTGGGCGAATCCCGCATCGAGATCATGCAGGTGATGGACGATCTGCGCATGGCGGACGTGGATTTCCTCACCATCGGCCAGTATCTGCAGCCCACCGTAAAGCATGCGGCGATCGACCGCTTCGTCACGCCCGAGGAATTTGCCGATTACGCCATGTTGGCTCGCGGCAAGGGGTTCCTGCTGGTGTCCGCCACCCCGCTCACCCGCAGCTCCTACCACGCGGACGCCGACTTCGCCGCTCTCCGCGCGGCACGCCAGGCGATGCGCGCCGCCTCCGCCTGATGCCCACCCACGCCGAGCGCCAGATCGTGCCCTACCGGCCGGATCAACTGTTCGATCTGGTGGCCGATGTCGGCAAGTATCCGCGGTTTCTGCCCTGGTGCATCGCCGCGCGCATACGCAGCCGCACTGAGCGTGAACTGGTCGCCGACCTCACCATCGGCTTCGGCCCGTTTCGGGAAACCTTCGCCAGCCGGGTGACGCTCGATCGACCGCAGCGGGTGAAGGTGCGCTACGAGAACGGCCCGTTCCGATATCTGAACAACCAGTGGGAGTTCCTCCCCCACCCGCAAGGCTGCGAAGTGGACTTCTTCGTGGATTTCGAGTTCCGCAGCCGTATCCTGCAGGCGGCGATCGGCCTGGTGTTCAACGAGGCGGTCCGCCGCATGGTGGGCGCTTTCCGCAAGCGCGCGCGTGAGGTCTACGGCCCCCCCGTCGTAACCGACGCCCCGCCCGAGGCGGTCAAGAGCTGACTGATCCGGCGCCGGCATCGCCGGGGCGAATTAGCGATCCGTTAGTATGGAACGGACAGTCTGGCGGGACATCGCAACACCAGGAGGATCCCGCCATGCGTATCCTGTTCGCACTGCTCGCCTTGCCGCTGCTTACGTTCTCCGCGCAGGCGCAGACGACCAACACCGAGTTCGACGCATAAGCGGCTGACCATGGAGCAGCACTTCGAGCAGGCGAACACCACGCACGACGGCCACCTCACCGAGGAACAGGCGCAGACCGGGTACAAGTCGATTGCCAGGCATTTCGCGGCGATCGACAAGGACAAGAAGGGCTATGTCACCGAGGACGACATTCGCGCCTACCACAAGACGCAGCACACGCTGCACGGCAAGTCGGCCGCCGCGCACCACCACCCGAACGGCTAGCCGGGCGCGTAGGCCCGCACGAATGCCGCCACAGCCGATGACACCGCGGCGTCGATCTCCGCCTCCGACGGCGGCGTCAGCCCGAGCGTCGCCCGCAGATAGAGGCCGCCGCGCAGCAGGCCGATGAACTGGTCCGCCGCCAGGCCGGGATCGGGCACGGCTAGCCGGCCGGCCGACGCCTGCTCGGCAAGCCAGTCGCCGAACACCTGACGGAACACACCCGGGCCGTTGTCGTAGAAGGCCTGGCCAAGCTCCGGGAAGCGCACGCTCTCACTGACCACCACGCGGTGGATCGCCAGCGACCTCGCTTCCACCAGGAACCGCAGGGTGTTGCCGGCGAACACGGTGAGCCCGGCCTGCACGTCCGTCTCGCCGTCCGGCAGGAAGTTCGTCACCGCGATATTCTGCCGGCACGCCTCGCCGATGATCGTGGCGAAGAGTTGATCCTTGGAACTGAAGTACGCGTAAAGCGTCGCCTTGGACACGCCGGCTGCGCGTGCGATTGCGTCCATGCTGACGGCGCCGTACCCCTGGGCCATAAACAGCGCGGTGGCAGCGTCCAGCACAAGCTGGCGCTTGGGCGACTCGCTGTCCGGCCGAAGCTCCACCGATGTACTCATGCCGCCTAGTTGGGCCGAGCGGCCCAGGGTTTGCAAGGGTTAGAATGGACTGAACTGTACGGTTCAGTTTGGCCTTGACCATTCCACCAGCCATCGCCATGCTTTCCTGAACTGAACCGTCCAGTTCAGAGGAGCCCAGAATGAACGCTATCACCGAGAAGCCCCTGGCTTTGTCCGACGACGGCCAATCCCGCGCCGCCTCGCCAAGCCTCGGCCGCCGCCTGCGCCGGCTTTGGCGCCCTGCGGCAGGGCTGGCGGCGGTCATCGCCGTAGGCGTTGGTGCTTCCTGGTGGTTCACCGAGGGCCGCTACATCGAAAGCACCGACAATGCCTATGTCCAGGGTGACATCGCTGTTCTTGGCCCGCGCATCGAGGGCGACGTGGCCGCCATCAAGGTGGCCGACAACCAGCGTGTGCATGCCGGCGATCCGCTGATTGTGCTCGACCCGGCCGACTGGCGGGCACGCCTGGCCCAGGTAGTTGCCTCCGCCTCCGAGGCGACCGCGGCGGTTGAGACGGCCCAGCGTCAGGTCGCTCAACAGCAGGCGACCATTGATGTGGCCCAGGCGGCCATTTCCCAGGCGCAGGCGGAGCAGACACGGGCAAGCGCCGATGCCACGCGATCAGGCTCGCTGGTGTCCGGTGGCTGGGCATCGCGCCAGTCGAACGACCAGGCGATCGCCGATGCACGGAAGGCAAATGCCGCCGTGGTCTCGGCGCAGGCGCAGAGGGCATCCGCGGAGCAGCAGCTTGCCGTGTTCCAGGCACAGGTGACCCAGGCGAAGGCCCGCCAGCAGAATGCCACCGCGGCCGTGCAGCTTGCCGAGAACAACCTGGCCTACACGGTGATCCGCGCCCCGTTCGACGGCATCGTCGGCAACCGCGCCGCCGAACTGGGCCAGCACGTGCAGCCGGGCGCACAGCTCATCGCAGTGGCGCCGCTGCCCGAGAAGCTCTACGTCGTCGCCAACTTCAAGGAGACCCAGCTCCGCCGTATGCACCCCGGCATGAAGGTGACGCTGGTTCCCGACATCGACAGCGGCGCAGCGGTGGATGGCCGCGTGGACAGCCTCGCGCCCGCGACCGGCGCCCTGTTCAGCCTGCTGCCGCCGGAGAACGCCACCGGCAACTTCACCAAGGTGGTGCAGCGTGTCCCGGTGAAGATCGTGCTCGATCCGGCAGAGGCGGTGCATGCCGGCTGGTTGCGGGCGGGACTGTCGGTGACGGCCGATGTCGATACACGCGGCCCCGATGCCCAGCGGCTCGGACTGTTCGGCGCTGCCGCCGCGACACTGCGCGACGCGCTGCCATGAGCGAAGACGCCGATCGCCTGAGTTGGCGGCAATGGGCCGGCTTCATGGCCATGGTGGTCGGGATGTTCATGGCGGTCCTGGACATCCAGATCGTCAGCGCCTCGATCTCCGACATCCAGGCCGGCCTTGCCGCGAGCCCGGACGAGGCTTCATGGGTGCAGACCAGCTACCTGATCGCCGAGATCGTCATGATTCCGCTGTCCGGCTGGCTGTCGCGCCTGTTGTCCACGCGCGTGCTGTTCGTCATCAGCGCGCTCGGGTTCACGCTGTTCTCGCTTGCCTGCTCCAGTGCCTCCAGCCTCGGCGAGATGGTGGTGTTCCGCGCCGCGCAGGGCTTCATCGGCGGCGCGATGATCCCGACCGTGTTCGCCACCACGTTCCTGCTGTTCCGCGGCCAGCAGCGGACACAGATGTCGGTGCTGATCGGTCTGACCGCGACGATGGCGCCGACCATCGGCCCGACGCTCGGCGGTTGGCTGACCGACCAGTTCTCCTGGCACTGGCTGTTCCTGATCAACGTTCCGGTCGGCCTGGCGGTGGCTGGCGCGGTGTGGTCCTGGCTCGACATCGACAAGCCGGACTATGCGCTGCGCCGTAGCTTCGATTTGCCCGGCCTGCTGCTGATGGCGGTGTTCCTCGGCGCGATGGAGTACGTGCTGGAGGAAGGCGACCGTTGGGACTGGTTCGCCGACGAGACGATTGCGTGGGCCGCGGTCGCTTCCACGGTCGCCGGCGTGCTGTTCTTCTGGCGCATGCTGGTGCGGCGCGACCCGCTGGTGGAGTTGCGCGCGTTCGCCAACGCCAATTTCGCATTTGGTTCGTTGTTCAGCTTCGTGCTTGGCCTGGGGCTGTATGGATCGGTGTATCTGCTGCCGCTGTTTCTTGGGCGGGTGCGCGGCTACGACAGCCTGCAGATCGGCGAGACGATGTTCGTCACCGGCGCGGCGATGTTCATATCCGCGCCGATCGCCGGACAGCTGATGCGCGTGATGGATCTGCGCGTGATGCTCGCGATCGGGCTGGCGATGTTCGGCGGTGGGCTGTGGTGGATGGCGCACCTGACGGTGGACTCCGCGTTCTGGGAGCTGTGCTGGCCGCAGGTGCTGCGCGGCGCCTCGATGATGTTCATCATGCTGCCGGTGAACCAGCTGGCGCTTGGCCGGTTGCCGCCGGCAGCCGTGAAGAACGCGTCGGGGCTTTACAATCTGATGCGCAATCTCGGCGGCGCGGTGGGCCTGGCGCTGATCAACACGCTGGCGACCTCGCGGCTGGCGGTGCACACGCAGCATCTGGCGGAGCAGGTGACGTGGTCGCGGTCCGCGGCGACGCATGCGCTCGCCAACATGACCAACATGATGACGGCCGCGAAGTCAGGCGATGCGCATCTCGCCGCGCTGAAGCAGATGGCGATAATGGTGGAGCATCAGGCGCTGACGCTGACCTACAACGACGTGCTGCTGATGATGGCCGCCAGCTTCTTTGTCGCGCTGCCGCTGACGCTGCTGCTGGCGAAGCCCGCGGAGGGCGCGGCGGTGGAGGCGCACTGATATGGCGGCGCCCTGAGACGCATGCGCATTCCGGTCGTTTGCGGTTATGCGCCTACGCTCAAATGTGCTAAGATGCCGCCATGAAGGTGGTCGGTCTGCTCGGTCGTAAGCTGAAGGTCGCTCGCGTTGAAGCGGCACGTCACCGTCAATGACCTGATCCTGGAATTCATCGCGAACGGTTTGACACTGAACGGACGAGGGGCGGCGGCGTGAGCGACCGGCTGACTCTGGCACACGCAATCGAGGATGCCGGGATAGAACGGACCAAGGCCGAGCGTGTCGCCTCGGCGATCTTCGATGCCATCCGCGACAACGTGGCAACCAAAGCCGATATCGCCGCGGTCAAGGCCGACGTGGCGGCGGTCGAGGCGAAGCTGACGCTGGTCGAGCACCGGCTGATGACGCGCCTGGGCGGGCTGATGATCGTGGTCGGGGGCGTGCTGTTCGCGGCGCTGCACTACTGGCCGCCGAGCGGGCACGGATGATCCCTGCGGCAGCCGCAATGCGAGACGCGACGGTCACGATGTTGCACAAAAGCATCCCGCTCATGACCAAAATGATCGCGCTGTCCTATATGGCCTTAACCATTGCATCGCGGCCTTGCTTGGCGGCCGACCTGACAGACGGCTTTCTTGAGTTCCATGACAAGGATTCCACCACGGTCTACGATCTGAGTACCATAAAAATGATTTTGCCTGGACGGTTCACGATCTTTAAGACACATATCGACCAACCCGACGTGATGAAATTCGAATTGACGGTGGTTGATACCTTTCGGGAGTTTTGTAAACGCCCCGACGGGAGCTCGGCTCCTGGCGCCGCCATCATTCGTACGCGGCTCGTGCGGTGCGCCCGGCGGTATCGCTGAGCAACTCGCCCAAGCTGTCCGATCTTCAGTTCGTGCACGGCTGTACGCCCATGCGACCCCGTGGCCATGCGTTCCGCCAATCCGGCGCTGCCACGTGTTCGCGTAGCGTGTCGGCGAAACCCTGGAAGCGTTCGGCACAATCCTGGCTGATCCGGACGATGGTCGCGGTGACCAGATGCACACCAAAGAGATCGGCCATCAACGCAGCCAGACGTTTTTCAGGCAGCAACTGATAGTGCAGCAGATACAGCACAAAAGCGGCAATCCGCTTGCCGTATTGCGCCGGTGCGGCGACGCCTTCGGGAAATGCCGCCCGCGTCTGCGAGCCACAGGCAGCGCAATGACAGCCGTGCGCGCGGTGTTCCGTGACAATCAGCGGCTGTGGCTCGGGGAGATCGAACACCTGCCGGGCGACGTGGCCGGTCGCCATCGCCGCAGTCAACGGCTCGCCGCACGCGGCGCAAATCTGCGGATAATGGTCGACGGTGGCATCGGGTGTCGCAGTCCGGCGCAGCGTCTCGCCGGGGTGGCCCTTCTGTCCGCCGGGCCGCTTGCCGGACCGCTCCCGCAGATTGCTGACCCGCGGCGGCTTCTTCAACCCGTCGCTGGACGGCGGCTTGCCGCTGTTGCTGCTGTTCAGCCCGAGTTGGCGCTCCAATTCGGCAATGCGTGCCTGCAACGCTCCTGTCAGCGTCTGTAGCTCAGCGTTCTGCGCCTGCAAGGCCGCGATGACCGCTTCCGAGGACGCCGGACCTGGCGGTACCGGCGCGGCTTCCTCATGCGAATCAGAATCCGTCGGCAGGGACATGGAAAGCTTGACTCATGCCCCGAGTCGTGAGTCAAGCCTCGATCAACCGCGTGCTACCTGGGCAGTAACATAAAAACCAGTGAGCCGGGACCACGTGATCCGAATTGTCAGTCCAAAGTTGTGCAATGGTCTTACCCCTATGACAGGATGGCCAGCCACTTTGGAGGGCGTATCGTCGCAGGCTCTGGTTGGTTGAATTGTAAGCAGAGGTGCAAGTCAGAGGATCAGCTGTATCTAGAAATGCGAGCTTTGATTGGAAACGGTGTTCGGTCAAAGAGTTTATTTGACTGCAAACGCGGTTTGATGGGCTTCTTTCCTAATGACGGTGACGACCCAGCGAAGTCTAACATTGGATCAGTGAGATTGGGCACATGGAAGTTTGAATATTATGCGGGTGTGTGTGCCAAAGTGACTACGAACACCCGGTGTACCCTACAACCCCTGTATGACCAGTGTCCGGTAGAACTGCGCCGCCGCCCGATCGACGCACGCCGAATCCGGCTCTACCCCCGCCGGCATCGCCGCGACCACAGTTCCGAATGCGGCCTGCTGCTGGCCGGACTGGAAGATTGTGTAGGTCAGGTTCATGCAGTTGCCCTCAGCGTGCAGCCAGGGCGAGACAAGAACCTTGTCCCCGCTCCACGCATTGAACGCGAAGCTGTTCCGGTCGGTGCCCACGAAGACCACTTGCGTCCTCGGCATCGCCGCCAGGTCGGCGATGAACCGGTTGGTGAACGGAAGCTGCGGCTCGGGGTCGTCATGCATCCGCTCGATCCCGAGCATCCAGGTATTGCTGAGCGTCGTCGTCCCCGGCACGCCGCTCGGCTGCACACATCCGGCCAAGCCCACCGCGAGCAGCAGCACCTTGGCCAGCGTCGGAAGTCGATCAAGCGTACGCATGTGCACCCGCGTCTCTCCTTTGCGGCGACGACCACTTATGCCGGATCGTATTTCACCGTCATGGCCGTCCCCGGACGTGATCTGGGGATCAGTCCCGGCCATCTCTCGCGGCATCGGTGCAGGTGGGGATTGCCGGGACAAGCCCGGCAATGACGAAAGAAGCGAGCGGTGACCGAAGGTCTTTGGTACGGGCGAATTGCATTATACCGGTTTCCCTTTCCGCCTGCCGGCATGGTCGGGGAAGAAGACTCTCACCGCAGGAACGGATTGCTCTGCCGTTCGGCGCCGATCGTGGAACCTGGGCCATGGCCGCACAGGAAGGCAACATCGTCACCCAGCGGCAGCAGCTTTTCCGTAATTCCGCGGATCAGCGCGGCGTGGTCGCCGTAGGGGAAATCGGTGCGGCCGATCGAGCCCTGGAACAGCACATCGCCGACCAGAGCGAACCGTGCCGCGCGGTTGACGAAGACCACATGGCCCGGCGTGTGGCCGGGACAGTGCAGCACAGCGAACTGATGGTCGCCGAGCGCCACGCTGTCGCCCTCGCGCAGCCAGCGGTCCGGCGTGACATTGCGCAGCGCGAAGCCGTAGCTGCTGCCCTGCGCTGCCAGCCCCTGCAGCAGGAATTCGTCGCGCTCATCAGGCCCCTCGATCGGCACGCCGGCCGGGTCGCCCGCGCGCTGTCGCAGCGCTTCCTGCAAATCCGCAGCGCCGCCGGCATGGTCCAGATGGCCGTGGGTCAGCCATATGCGTTCGACCAACGCACCGGTCCGGTCGATGGCAGCGAGGATCCGGTCTACGTCGCCGCCCGGATCCACCACCACCGCCTGCATGGTGCCGTCGTCCCACAGGATCGCGCAGTTCTGCTGGAAGGGGGTGACCGGCACGATCATTCCGCTCAGTTTGCCCATTCACCGAATTCCTACACGCACTCTTGCCTGATCGCCACGCGAACGGCCATTCTAACACCATGCCCGACCGTCCCTACCCAGCCATCGACGCGCTCATCCGCCGGGTCCAACGTGCCGCCGCCGACAGACCCGACCCGACGCATATCCTCGCCGAGGTGATCAGCATGATCGGCGCGAGCGAGGCGGATCCCTACACGGTGCTTGGCGTTCTGGTGGAGGGCGCTGCCCACACGCTGACCCAGCACATCCCGGCGGAGCGGCAGGCGGATACCGCGGCGACGCTGCTTCAACTCCTGGAGGAGCGACTGAAGGCACATGGGCTGAACGTATAGCGGGCCTGTCCGCGGCAGTTCGAGTGCCGCTCTGGCATCCAATCTCCGCAGTTCAGTGCAGCTTTGGCGATTTCAGGAAGCTCGTACGGTCGCTGGACCTGACGGTAAGCGCCACGGGGCTCTTGTCGCGCATCAGCCGCATCCGCACCTCCGCTCCCGCACTGCCAGATGCCCACACGCGCCGCCACAGCCCGGCAAGATCGGTGATCTCGTCTCCGCCGACCGCCAGGATCTGGTCGCCGGCCCGTACGCCTGCCTGCTCGGCTGGTCCGTTGTCCGCCAGCCCCCCCACCACGATCGCGTCGTCCGCCTCGGTGGCATACAAGCCGAGCCACGGACGTGCCGGGCGATTCACCCGCCCATAGCTCAGCAGGTCGTGCATGATCGGCGTCAACAGTCCGATCGGCACAACCATGTTCATGTCGAGCCGCCGTCCCTTGCCGTCGCCCTGCTGCAGGATCAGCGAGCCGACACCCATCAGCTTGCCGTCGTTGCCGATCAGCCCGCCGCCGCCCCAGAACGGATGCGCCGGCGCGGTGAAGATCGCGTCATCCAGGACATACTCCCAGTAGCCGGCGAACTCCTGACGCCCGACCACGCGCGTCTCCACCGAATGATGGCGGCCGCCACCAGCGGCGAAGACCATCTGGTCGCCGACCTTCAGGCTGTCTGAATCCCCCATCTCCAGCGCCGGCAAGTCCAGTCGCCCCAGCGACTGCACGAGGCCGAAGCCGCTCTCCTGGTCATAGGCCAACGCATGGCCGGGGATTGCCCGCCCATCGGCGGACGTGATCCAGATCGTCTCCGCCTCGGTGATCAGGTAGCCGATCGTAGCCACCAGGCCGCTTTCGCGTATCACTACACCGCTGCCTGCCCGCTCAGTGCCGAGCGTGCCGGCGGTGAATGCGTCCGGCGGGACATAGGTCTTCAGGTTCACGACGGCCTTGAGCGCACGCTCGAGGTCGAAGGAATAGTCGTCCGGATCCGGTTGCAGGTTCGTCGGGATTTCCCAATCCTGGTTCTTCATCCTAGGCGTCTTCCCTGGTTCAAAGGCGGGGCGGCCCCTCAGGAGAATATCGGAGCTTTGCTCGTCCGTGGCCAGTGACTGCTGATTGATATCGCCTGGTGATGACAGACCGCGGGGCGACCGCCGGTCAGAACAGCCGATCCTGCGTCGCATAGGGGACTATGACGTCCGAGGGGTCGGCCAGGTTCAGCATCGCTCGGGCCCGCTCGTCCAACGTGTCGGCATTGATGTGCTGGGACCGCAAGCCGGCCACCCGCCGCTCCCAGGCGTCGCGCTCGGCCTGTGCTCTGGCCTGATCCGCCTGTGCCTGGGCGAGCAGTTCCTGGCGCTGCGCATAGGCCACCAGTCCCCGATTTCCCTGCACGGCGTTCCAGCCAAAATAGCCGGCAAGCGCCAGGAAGATCAGCGGCGCGATCGCTGCCTTCGCTCTGTGCCTCACCTCACGCCCGAACGCCATCGAATGCTCCAATTGTTGATATGCACACTACACGATTCGCGTCGCAGCGTGAATGTGAGGGCAGCGCCCCGCCTCACCCCGGCCCTCTCCGCCCCAGGGCGGAGAGGGAGTTCGCGGCTGCATGGCCTCCCTCTCCGCCCTGGGGCGGAGAGGGCCGGGGTGAGGCGGGGTTTCTACCGCCGCAGAATGGTCCGCCCGGCATAGCGCGCGGCCGGCCCCAGTTGTGCCTCGATCCGCATCAACTGGTTGTACTTCGCCGTCCTGTCGCTGCGCGACAGACTGCCCGTCTTGATCTGACCGCAATTGGTGGCCACCGCCAGATCCGCGATGGTCGCATCCTCGGTCTCGCCCGAACGGTGGCTCATCACGCAGCGGAAGCCGGCCTTGTGCGCGACCTCGATCGTTTCCAGGGTCTCGGACAGCGTGCCGATCTGGTTGACCTTGATCAGGATCGCATTGGCCGAGCGTTCCTCGATGCCGCGCCGCAGCCGTTCCGGATTCGTGACGAAAAGGTCGTCGCCGACGATTTGAATCTTGCCGCCCAGCGTCGCTGTCAGCAGCTTCCAGCCGGCCCAGTCGTCCTCGGCGCAGCCATCCTCGATCGACACGATCGGGTAGCGGCCGACCAACGCCTCATAGTAGCGAACCATGCCCTCGGCATCGAGCGTCCTGCCCTCGCCGGCCAGCACATACTTTCCGTCCTTGAAGAACTCGCTCGACGCCGGGTCGAGCGCGAAGGTCACGTCCTCGCCCGGACGGTAGCCGGCCTTCTCGCAGGCATTGGCGATGAAGCCCAGCGCCTCATCGGCTGATTTCAGGTTCGGTGCGAACCCGCCTTCGTCGCCGACATTGGTATTGTGGCCGGCGTCGTGCAAGCCCTTCTTCAGGGCGGCAAAGATCTCCGAGCCCATACGCACGCCATCGGCAACAGTGCCGGCGCCGATCGGCTGGATCATGAACTCCTGGATGTCGATCGGGTTGTCGGCATGCACGCCGCCATTGACGATGTTCATCATCGGCACCGGCAGCGTGCGCGCATAGACGCCGCCGACATACCGATACAGCGGTTGCCCCAGTTCCTCCGCCGCAGCCTTCGCCACCGCAAGCGACACGGCGAGGATCGCGTTGGCGCCGAGGCGCGACTTGTTCGCCGTGCCGTCGAGGTCGATCAGGATGTCGTCGATCTTCACCTGCTCGGTCGGGTCCATCCCCCCGATCGCATCGAATATTTCCCCCTCGATGTTGCCAACGGCGGCGAGCACACCCTTGCCGCCGAACCGCCCCTGATCGTTGTCACGCAGCTCGACCGCCTCATGCGCGCCGGTGGAGGCGCCCGAGGGAACCGCGGCCCGGCCCATGGCGCCGCTGTCCAGCACCACGTCCGCTTCGACCGTGGGATTGCCCCTGCTGTCGAGGATTTCGCGCGCGATGATGTCGACGATGTCGGCCATATTGGAGCTCCCTGCTGTTCGTCATGGCCGGGACCTGACCCGGCCATCCACGTCTTTGCCATGTACACGCAGGTAAGTCGTGGATAGCCGGCACAAGGTCGGCCGTAGCGATTATGGCACAGCCGGTGAATTCTTCCTTAACCAATCTTTTCATGATTGGGAGCGGCCGGCGACACGACTCGCCTCGTGGTCTCATTGATCCGCATGGCAATCTTCAGCAACCGCAATCGGATATGGTCACAGTAAGTGCCACATCGCTCGAGACGAGGATGGGCCATCCCCGACGATATGATAGGACAATCAGCTACGCGGACCGACGACGCAACACGTCCAGTCGATAACCTTCCTCTTGATGGTGGGCCTGCGACGACAGCCACCCCTGTGTCAGTTCAATGAAAATTTGACCTGCTTCGTCGCCCGTGCACGGGTCGCCGGAACGACCGCGCCAGTTCACCAGCAGCACGAGGCCGTCTGCCTCAAGCGTAGCGAAGGTGCGATCGGCCACAGAGATGATGTCCGCGGGGGAAAGAAAATACAGCACCTCGGACAAAACGATCAGATCGAATGCGTCATCGGGCCATTCGTGCGGCACCTGCATTTTCTTAAAGCGAACCCAGGGCTGATCAGAGCACGTCACACGCGCCGTCGTGAGTGCTTCCTCGACAACGTCCACCGCCAACAGAGCGTCACAGTGAACCGCGAGCAGCCGCGTCAGCACCCCGATTGAACAGCCTGGCTCAAAGCCCGAGCGAAACTTGCGGTCCCCAAGGCCCTCAATCGTTTTGTGGTATTTCGCCTGTTCATACCGACTTGTACGAAACTGCCACGGGTCTGAGCTCGCGTCATAGAGACGCTGGAAATGCGCGGGGCCGCGCGACCGTCGATGGACACTCATGGTGACAGGAACGTTTCCCACGGCTCGTCAAACGCACGGAGCAGCGCAGTCGGCAACTCAAACCCCGCCGGATCGTCGGTAACGAGCTGACCATATTGCGAGGCATGTGCGTGGATGGCGCTCCGCTTGGCCGCCAGGTATGGTGCAATGCCCAGTCGCCACCCGCGCACCGTCGTTTCCTCGATCGGCGTATCACCGACGATTGTCCATCCCCAAACTGGGTAAGCGAGCCGCCCGATCCCGGTGACACGGGCGGTTACGCACGCGATCTTCGCAGCGGCCTGGTGGTCACAATGAGGGTCGAAACGCCATGGCGCCACGATCGTTGTGCACCCGAACGCCCGGACGACGTCTGCCAGCCGCCGAACGATGGCATCGAAAGCGGGACCTGTGTGCGGCGCCTTGGTATCCTGTTCGCGCAAAAACATTAGCCGTTCGACCGGCAATCCCAAGATCCGCACAGCCTGAGTTACCTCTGCCTCGCGCACTGCTATCAACCTCGCCGGCGGGAAGAGCCGGGAGCTGCGATGAGAGCCGCTGCCGTCGGTCAAAACCACCACCAACGGTGGTCGCGCTCCGGCACAACAGGCGGCGATCAGACCGCCGCATCCGAGGCTTTCATCATCGGGATGCGGCGCGAGCACCAGGCATGGTCCGGCTCCGATCACATCGTCCAGTGATCCGATCGGCAGGCCACGCCAGAGCTGATGAAGCTGACCGGCCGAAATCATGTGCGGCACCTTGATGGCTGCCGTGAAACATAGGCGGCCGCCTCGGTCAGCACCTCGTCGGGAGCCGGTTGACGAAGGTAAGTGCCGAGATCGCGACAGATACGCTCCACCGGATTGCCCCGCCGGAACGCTGACAGGCCGAGCGAGCGCTGCACGAGCCGCATGGCATCCAGGCACGCGGTTTCAACAGCAATGCGCGTCAGGCCCGTATAGGCAATTGCATGGCCTGGATCGGAGTGATGGTCCTCCACGATCCGCGCCACCTGTCGAACCCATAGCCGGCTGGTTTCGCAGGCCACCAGTGCATTGCCCAGCCGCTGCAGTTGATGCGGATTGTCGAGGCGGCCGGCCGCCTTCAATTGGGCGGTGGTCTGGTCAATAAGGCTCTGCAACCCCCCTGCTGCCACCGCCGAACTGCGCCAGGCACCGGTGGAGAAGACAGGCTCCTTCAGATAGTCGCCGGGCTGACCCAGGCAGGCATCTCGGTTGACCGTGTAGCGCGTGAAATCCACAGCACCGGTCACGGCGGCACGCATGCCTTGCAATGGCGATTCCAGCGGCCGCACATGCTCACCGGCGCCCAACTCGACGATGAGCATGCGTGCCTCGCCCAATTCGTCCACGGCCGTGACCAAAGCTCGAGTCGCGTAGCCGGCTGCGGAACAAAACATCTTGCCGCCGTCCAGGCTGATCGCATCACGATTGCATGACATGCGCAGCCAGTTCTCGGGCGGGTCCGTGACCCAGAGGGCAAACAAATGACCGCTCCGGACATCTTCGGCGGCACGGGCGCGCTGCCGGTGGGAACCGTATCGGGCGATCAGATGGCGCGCATTGATATGGGCCTCCACGACGCGTCCGACCGCGAGGCTGCCGCGTCCGACCTGTACGAGGACGTCGGCCACGCTGTCGGCGACTGCTCCAACATCATGTGGCGAGAGGTTTTGGTCGATCGGCAGTGGCAATGCCAGGACGCCGGCTTCACGCAATGCCGCAAGCTCTTCGGTCGGAAAGGTGCCGGCTTCATCGAGCTGCGCCGCGCGCTGCTGCATCCAAGGGACGAGTGCCGACACGCCATCGACGGTCGTTGCATCGTTCGGCGCCGGGGAGACGATGTTCATCAGGCACTATCCGCCATGACCAACGCAATTGGGCATCACTTGGACCATTTATTCTCTGGGCTGCGTTCGCAAACGTCTGGCAGCGTTTGCGGAATGGAATATCTAACAGCAGCGCGGTGCGCGCTCGGTTCAAGCAATTGCCGCGCGTAGGCAATTTGCCCGGGCAGGTCAGTGAACCTCACGCGCCGGCGAAGCAGGAGCGGACTGTGGGCCTCAATCTCGGCCCAGGAGGCACCGAAAAAGCGCCTGCTCACCAGGTGCTGAAACATCGGGCCCGGGATGCCGAGATCAGCCGCCAGCTCTTTTGCCGGCGCACATCCGGCAGCTTGTTCGTGCCAAGCGCTTCGAACCCTACGACGAAAGTCAATGCGTCGATATGCATCGATAGCGGGTTCCAGGCTGTCGTCGACATATTCATCCTGCTGGCGCATCCGGCGACGGATCGTGTCGGCCATTCCACCCGATGCCCGGCCATGAATCCTGCCGGAGACGGTGACCCTGACCGTTGGGTCATGGCGAATGCGGGCGTCTATTCGAGTGAGCACCTTGACGAAAGCGCGATCTTCGCCCGCGTCCACCGGTGGTATGCCACCGGAGCGCTTGAACGCGGCGACAGTGACGGCGAGGCTGGCTCCGGCCGCTTCATTATGGCGCGGCCACGGGTCAGCAGGGTCGGGGTCGTGACTCGCCGCGATCTGATCAATCAAGTTAGCCAGCTCACATTCCAGGGCATCGTCCGCATGCAGATGCGACGGAATGAGTGCTGCTTCGGCGGGATCGATCGCTACCCGTCCACACACCAGGTCGGCTCCCGCCGACAGTGCCAACAGGTTTCGCTCGATCCAATTATGCGCGACAACCGCATCGGCATCGCTCGTCAAGAGAATCCCGGCGGGTCCCGCGAGTTCAGCGGCGTGTTGCATGACCATCCGGCGTGCGTAGCCCGCGGTGGCGACGGGCGACGGGAACGTTTGGCACTTGATGTGCAGCTTGTACGGCAGGGTCACCGCCAGAGCGCGGGCAGCGGTGTCCGTTTGGTCAGTGCAGTTGTTCAGCAGCAACAATACGGCGCAGGGCATCACAGTTTGCTGTCCGAGTGCGCGAAGACAGGAATTGATTCGGTCGGCCTCGTTTTTCACAGGAATGGCCACGACAATCGAATTCTCGACGAGTCGTAGCTGCTTCTTGCGCGAAGACCAGGGCCCCGCAGCGACATCGCACGGCTCGGACGAACCATGGGTCCAATCGATCGGAGTATGAGACAAAGGCCGCCTGGTACAGGGTAGAGTGACGCATACGACGAGCATGGGTACTCGAAGTCGCAGCCGGAACGCCCCAGTCGGCCTTTTGTCTCTAAGTCATGCCAGTGTTCGCCGATTGTTGAACGAACTTGCAGCGTGGTCGCGAAACGCTGACACGATCGGTGTGCCCAAATCGCAAGCTGACATCCGGACGGCGAGCCGATCGGTCCCCGTCGCCCATGACGGTGATACGGATTGCCAGCAACCCAATTAAACCCGCTCGATCAGTGCAGCGATACCCTGGCCGACGCCGATGCACATGGTGGCGATCGCGCGCTTGCCACCGCGCGTCTCCAGCGCATTGAGCGCGGTCAGCGCCAGACGTGCCCCTGACATCCCCAGCGGATGGCCGAGCGCGATCGCGCCGCCGTTCGGGTTCACATGCTCGGCGTCATCCGGCAGACCGAGCTGACGCAAAACCGCAAGGCCCTGGGCGGCGAACGCCTCGTTCAGCTCGATCACGTCGATATCGCCGATCTTCAGCCCGAGGCGCTCCAGCAGCTTCCCTGTCGCAGGCGCCGGGCCGATGCCCATGATCCGCGGCGGCACGCCGGCGGTCGCCATCGCAACCACGCGTGCCCGCGGCGTCAACCCGTGGCGCGCGGCGGCCTGCTCCGAGGCGATGATCAGCGCCGCGGCGCCGTCATTCACACCCGAGGCGTTGCCGGCGGTCACCGTGCCGCCCTGCTTGCGGAAGGGCGCCCTCAGCTTCGCAAGGCCCTCCAGCGTGGTGTCGCCGCGTGGATGCTCGTCGCGGTCCACCGTGACCGTGCCCTTGCGTGTCGCGATGTCCACCGGCGCGATCTCGCGGGCGAAGAAGCCGTTCTCCTGCGCCGCCTTGGCGCGCATCTGCGAGCGCCACGCGAAGGCGTCCTGATCGGCGCGGATCACTTGAAAGTCCTCGGCGACGTTCTCGGCCGTCTCCGGCATGGCATCGACGCCGTACTGCTCCTTCATCAGCGGGTTGACGAAGCGCCAGCCGATCGTCGTGTCATACACGTCGGTGGAACGCGCGAACGCCTCGGTCGCCTTGCCCATGACGAACGGTGCGCGGGTCATGCTTTCCACCCCGCCGGCGATCATCAGTTCGGCGTCCCCCGCGCGGATGGCGCGCGCCGCGGTGCCGACAGCGTCAAGGCCGGAGCCGCACAGCCGGTTGATCGTCGAGCCGGAGATGTGTTCCGGCAGGCCGGCCAACAGTGCCGCCATGCGCGCAACGTTGCGGTTGTCCTCACCGGCCTGATTTGCGCAACCATAGATCACATCGTCGAGTTGCTCCCAATCTACCGACGTATGGCGCTCCTTCAGCACACGCATTGGATGCGCCGCCAGGTCGTCAGTGCGCACATCTTTCAGCGCGCCACCGTAGCGACCAATCGGCGTGCGGACGAAATCGCATATGTAGGCTTCGGCCATGGCGATCCTCCCAAGGTTGCAGTTTCCGGATGGCCTAGGCCATCACGCGGCGCTGGGCAAGAAGGGTGCGCCCAAGCCGAACCGGTACCGTCATTGACGCCTGGACAATACGATGTTCTGACTTGAACATTACAGCGTTCTCGATTCGACGGGTCGCCATAGCAACGCCGCGAACGCATGTCGGCAGGCCGACCCGAACACCGCAAGGAGACAGCGGGATGCGCGCATCACTTCACATTGGCATCGCCACAGCACTAATCCTGGGTGTGCTGTCGGGATCGGCTGGCGCCGACATGACGGTGTACTACCGGACCCACACTTGGGATGCATTCAGTGGTTCGGACGAAATTGGCAAGCAGGTGTGCGGTATCGGTACGACCGATCCGGCCGACAAGCACAGTTTCTCGCTTCGCTTCCAGATAGGCGGCGATATCGTGACGTTCCGGGCAAAGAAGTCCACTTGGAACATACCGACTGGTAAGCTCCTTTCGGTAGTCCTGCGGATCGGGTCCGACACGCCGTGGAATCTTCAGGGTGTCGGCAACGGGCAGGTGGTGGAGTGGTCGCTGGATCCCGGCTCGTTCCAGACTTTCGAGGTGCAGTTCCGTCATACCAAATCAATGACCGTAACTTTTCCGTCGGGGAGCGAGCCGCCCTGGACCATCGCGCTCAAGGGTTCGAAGGCAATCAGCAACACGTTTGGTCGCTGCATCAAAGTCCTGACGCAACGGGAGGTGACCGAGACGCTGCAGTCTGCCTTGCCGGCAGCCCAGTCAACGACACAACCGTTCGGCGAGACTCCGCAGCAGCAGCAGCAGCCGGAGGCGGGTCCGCCGCAGCCGGTCGCGCCCACCGGCGGACCCGCCGCATCGCGCTAATCCAGTGACCTTGCGTCACCGCTCGTTCCTTTCGTCATGGCCGGCCTTGTCCCGGCCATTGACGGTGTAAGAGCGGCGGGAGAATTAGCAGCAGCGGCGCGTGGTGCAATTTGCGGTTAGGCGCTTCCGGTTGCAATGAACATGATTTACCCGGAATAATGGTTGGAGCGCAGCGATACCCATCACGTACACGCAAAGGGACCTGGGACATGAAGACCACAGGACATTGTCTGTGCGGGGCCATTCAATACGAATACGACGGCGAACCGCTGGAGGTGGTCCATTGCCACTGCGATAGCTGCCGCCGCCAGACTTCCTCGGCCGTCGCGACGTTCGTGATGGTGCCGAAGACGGCGCTGCGCCTCACGCATGGACAGCCGAAGGAGTTCGCCTCGTCACCCGGTGTGCGCCGCAGCTTTTGCGGCGAATGCGGTTCGCCGATCGCCTATCGGACTGATCGACGCCCGGACGTCGTCGATCTCCTCGCGGGAACGCTGACCGAGCCCGCGTCCGTCGCCCCGTCGTGCCATGTTTACGCCGAGGAGCAACTCCCCTGGTTCGAGGTTCTCGACGATCTGCCGCGCTATGCCCAATCACGCCGCAGGACGGCGCCGATGCGGCATGGCCCGCGCCCCGCGCCGTCCGGTTAAGTGTGTCGGGCTCTCAGCCGCGGCGCTCCAGCGGCACGTAGTCACGACGCGGCGCGCCGGTGTAGACCTGCCGCGGCCGGCCGATGCGCTGCTCCGGATCCTCCATCATCTCCTGCCACTGGCTGACCCAGCCGACCGTCCGTGACACCGCGAACAGCGCGGTGAACATGCTGGTGGGGAAGCCCATCGCCTTCAGGATGATGCCGGAATAGAAATCCACGTTCGGATAGAGCTTGCGGTCCACAAAGTATTTGTCGTTCAGCGCAATCTTCTCGAGTTCCATCGCCAGATCGAGCAGCGGATCGCCCTTGATGCCGAGTTCCTCGAGCACGTCGTGGCAGGCCTTCTGGATGATGCGCGCCCGCGGGTCGTAGTTCTTGTAGACCCGGTGGCCGAAGCCCATCAGGCGTGCGTGGTTGTTGCGATTCTTCACATCCTCCAGGAAGTCCGGAATATTCTTCACGTGACCGATCTCGGTCAGCATCTTCAGCACCGCCTCGTTGGCGCCGCCATGTGCTGGACCCCACAGGCTGGCGATGCCGGCGGCGATGCAGGCGAACGGGTTGGCGCCGGTCGATCCGGCCAGCCGCACCGTGCTGGTGGACGCGTTCTGCTCATGATCGGCGTGGAGGATCATGATCAGGTCCATCGCCTTCGACAGCACCGGGTTGACCTTATATGGCTCCGCCGGCACGGCATGGAACATGTGCAGGAAGTTCTCGGCGTAGCCCAGGTCGTTGCGCGGATAGATGAACGGCTGGCCGACGGAATACTTGTGCGCCCATGCGGCGATCGTCGGTACCTTGGCGACCAGGCGGAAAGCACTGATGCGCCGGCTTTCCGGATCGTGGATATCCAGGCTGTCGTGATAGAACGCCGACAACGCACCGACTACGCCGCACATGACCGCCATCGGATGCGCGTCGCGGCGGAACCCGTTGTAGAAGGTGCGGATCTGTTCATGCAGCATCGTGTGCCGCATCACGCCCATTTCGAATTCGTGCTTCTGCTCCTTGTCGGGCAGTTCGCCATTCAACAGCAGGTAGCAGATCTCCAGGAAATTGGATTTCTCCGCGAGCTGCTCGATCGGGTAGCCGCGATACAGCAGGATGCCCTCGTCGCCGTCGATATAGGTGATCTTGCTGTCGCACGACGCCGTGGCGCCATAGCCGGGATCGTAGGTGAAAATCCCCAGGTCGGCGTACAGCTTGCGAATATCGGCAACCGGCGGTCCGATCGTGCCGTCGATCAGCGGCAGGCTGCTGGACTTGTTGGACCCGTCAAGCGAGACGGTGATGGACCGTTTGGCCGAGGCGCTCATGCGCATATCCTTGTTGCCGTGGCGAGGCTGATGCCCGCCGTTAAGCGCCTGCCCGTCAGGGGGTGCTCACTGCAAAATTATGGCGGACCGACCCGGGACGCAACCTTCGCGCCCGCAGCAATTCGGAGTAAACACGGACCCGAGAGCATTTTCGCGCGTTCGGACTTCACGGCTTGGAGTTCCGATAATGATCGCGATACCGCGTCCGGAGGTCTGTCTTCAGTAGCTTGCCGGTCGCCGTATGGGGCAGTTCCGGCACCACGAGCACAGCGTCGGGCAGCCACCACTTGGCAACCTTCCCCTCGTAGATCTGCAGAACGGAGGCGGGATCGACCGTGTGACCTGGCCGGGCGACCACCAGCAGCAACGGGCGCTCGTCCCATTTTGGGTGGATCGCCGCGACGACCGCGGCCTCGGCTACGTCGGGATGCGAGACGGCGATGTTCTCCAGCGTGATCGAACTGATCCACTCGCCACCCGACTTGATCACATCCTTCGAGCGGTCAGTGATCTCCATGTACCCGTCGTGGTCGATCGTTGCGACGTCCCCTGTGGCGAACCAGCCCTCCGCGTCGCAGGCACTGCCGGGCGCCTCGCCGTAATATCCGCTGCACACCCACGGCCCGCGCACCATCAGGTCGCCGAACTGCCTGCCGTCCCACGGCAGTTCCACGCCGTCGCCATCGACGATCTTCATGTCGATGCCGGACAGGACGCGACCCTGCTTCAGCATGTGGCGCACCGCCGCGTCGCCGGACAGCCCGGCCTGCGCGCGCTTTGGCGCGTTGTAGGTGCCGACCGGGCTCAGTTCCGTCATGCCCCAGCCATGCTCGACCGTAACACCGAACTCGTCGCGGAACGCCTCGATCAGCAGCGGCGGTGTGGCGGAGCCGCCGGTCATGATTCGCCTCACCGTCGCGAGCTTCTCGCCGCTGGCGCGCAGATGCTGCAGCAGGCCGAGCCAGACTGTCGGCACGCCACAGGTCAACGTGACGCGTTCCTGGTTGAGCATCCGCGCGAGACTTGCGCCGTCCAGATGCCGGCCCGGCAGCACCAATGCGGCGCCGGTCAGCGCGGTGGCGTAAGGAATTCCCCAGGCATTGACGTGAAACATCGGCACGACGGGCAGGATGCGGCTGGTGGCGCGCAGCGACAGCACATCCGGCAGCGCGATCGCATAGGCGTGGATCACCGTCGAGCGGTGGCTGTACAGTACGCCCTTCGGCCGCCCGGTGGTGCCGGACGTATAGCAGAGCGCGCTCGCGGTGTTCTCGTCGAAGGTCGGCCACGCGTAGTCATCGTCGGCCGCATCCATCAGATCGTCGTAGCAGAGCAGGCGCATGCCGCCCGGCAGATCGAGCGGCGGCATGCCGGCCGCGTCAGTCATCATCACGATGGCGCGGACGCTGTCCTTGATCTTCCCGGCGATGCCGCCGATCAGCGGGGCAAAGCCCGGATCGACGAACAGCACGCTGTCGCCGGCATGGCCGATGATATAGGCGATGTCGTCGGGCGCGAGGCGCGGGTTGATGGTGTGGCAGATCGCCTGCATGCCCGACGTCGCGTAGTAGATTTCCAGATGACGGAGGTCGTTCCAGGCGAGCGTCCCGATGCGGTCCTGCGCCTGGACGCCGAGGCCTTGCAGCACGCGTACCAACTGCCGCGCGCGGCTTTCGGTCGTCGCCCAGGTGGTGTGGAGCGTGTCGCCCTGGCTGATCGCGGACACTACCTCGGCGTCGGCGTGATGGCGAGCCGCATGGGTGAGCAGCGACGAGATCAGCAGCGGCTGTTGCTGCATCAGTCCCAACATTATGTGCCTCCTGTCTGCCGGGCGGCTTTCTTTCCCGCCGTTTCCGGTGATGATAGGCAACTCGGAGTTCCGGGGACAGGAAAAGCGCGGAGGTTGTGCCATGGAGATGCGATCGGCTCTCATCGTCGGGGCAGGAAGCGGATTGAGCGCCTCGCTGGCGCGGCTGTTCGCGAAGAACGGGCTGCAGGTGGCGCTGGCGTCGCGCAATCCGGACCGCCTGGCTGCGCTGGCCGGCGAGACGGCAGCGGCGACGTTTGCGTGCGAGGCGGCGGAGCCGGAGGAGGTCGGCGGCCTGTTCGACGCGGTGATCGCGACGCAGGGCGTGCCCGACGTGGTGGTTTACAATGCCAGCGCACGGGCGCGCGGACCGGTCGCGGAGCTCGATCCGGAAGCGGTGGCGCGGGCGATTGCGGTCAGCGCTTATGGTGGATTCCTGGTCGGCCAGCAGGCAACGCGTCACATGCTGCCGCGGGGATCGGGCGCGATCCTGTTCACCGGCGCATCCGCCAGCGTGAAGGGCTACCCGCTGTCGGCGCCGTTCGCGATGGGCAAGTTCGCATTGCGCGGCCTGGCGCAGAGCATGGCGCGCGAGTTGTCGCCGCAGGGCATCCACGTCGCGCATTTCGTCATCGACGGCGCGATCCGCAATCCGGGCCGGACGGAACCCGCCGACAAGCCGGACAGCATGCTGGATCCCGATGCGATCGCCGCGAGCTACTGGCACGTGGTGCAGCAGCCGCGCAGCGCCTGGACCTGGGAACTGGAACTGCGACCCTGGGTGGAGCGGTTCTGACCGGGTTGCCGATGGCGGCAACCGGCCGCACACTGATCGACTGGCATCAACAGCGAGGAGGAAACCGCGATGCTGTATGAACTGCGTGTCTATGAGTGTGTACCCGGCCGCCTGCCCGATCTGTTGAAGCGTTTCGACACGATCACGCTCAACCTGTGGGAGAAGCACGGCATCAAGCAGGCCGGGTTCTGGACCACGGTGATCGGTGAATCCAGTCAGACGCTTTACTATTTCGTGAAATGGGAATCGCTGGCCGAACGCGAGAAGAAATGGGCGGCGTTCGGCGCCGATCCGGAATGGCTGAAGGCACGCGCCGAGACCGAGAAGAACGGCGCCATCGTCGCCAATGTGAAGAACTTCATCCTGGCGCCAACCGCGTTCTCGGCGGTGAAGTAACGGAGCGCTGACGCGGCAGCCGGGCAGCAATGCTCGGCTGTCGGTGCCAGTGCGGCGCTTTTGGCTTATGGTGGCAAGTCCGCAGCAATAAGAATGCACCTGAGTTGCTCGCGCTGGGCCGGATCGCGTTACGGTTAGCGCGCTGCATGCACCGATGCGCGACAGGTCCGGCTGATCTCCAACACCTTCAGCGCGGCATCAGGTCGCCGAACGTCAGATGATGATCGCCTGCCGTTCTATGCCGGCCCGGAACGGCCACTGCCTGCTGCCAAACGACCGCCGGTCACGCTGGACCAACGCTATTGCCGGACAGCGACGAAGAATTGACGCGTGGCATAGGACAGCCACACGCGGCGCGATCGCAGCCAGTCGACACCCAGCAGCATGTCGACAATGGGGACAACATGCGCTGACGCCACCCAAAGCTGCGGATCCCGGGTGACGTCCGGGCCGATTTGCAGCTCCGCGAAGCGATGCAGCCGCATCGGGACGGGCGTCGGACCTACGCCGGCGCCGTTGCCGCCCGGATCGTGCTCCAGGACTTCCGCCGTCAGCCCCAGCAGGAACATGCCCGACGCAGTGAGCAGACTCGCACTGGCGCCCGTGTCCACCAGTGTCCGCAGGGCGCGCCCGTCCACCTCGGTCTGGATCACCATGGCATTGCCGGCGGGCGTCCTGGCGGGGATCGCTGCGTAGGGCGTCGTCCATGGCAGGAACCCCGCGGCGCACCCGCTCACCTCGTTGAGCGTCAGCCTGCGCGCCGGAAGGTCGAGATCGAGGTCGAACGGCGACAGAAAGTCGCGCCCAAGCAGGCCGGCGATCGGACGGTCTTCGATCTGGTTGACCGGCAGCGGACCGACCATCACGCTGGTGTCACCGGTCAGCGTCCGTCGCCGCAGCGTTATGCCGCCGAGCCGCAGTGAGTGCGGCAACGCGTTGGGGCGCTGCTCGTAGCCGCCGATGCCGAGGATCGTGGAGGCGACCCATCCGTCGCGTTCCAGTCCAAGCCGATGGACCGCCGCCTCGCTCATCAGGGTGCGTTCGGCGCCGGTATCCATGATGAACACGGCATCGGCATCGTTGACCGCCACAGTGATCAGGATATGACCGGCGGACAGCTGCAGCGGCACCGTCCCAAGCGGTTCGACCCGACAGGCAGCGCCCGCCGTGCCGGCGATCATCACCAGCAGGGCGAACAGGCCACAAAGGCGCGGCAAGCGGGTCATGCGTTCCGCAGGATGATTTACCGCTTGTGCCACGCGAAGTATCCATCGGCAATGCCGGATGCGCCACAGAGACCCAGCCTTGTCGCCCTCTTCCTTGGCTTTCTCACCGTTGGTCTGTTCGGCTTCGGCGGGGTGCTGCCTTGGGCCCGACGCATGGTGGTGGAGCAGAAGCGCTGGCTGAGCGCGACCGAGTTCACCGACATGCTCGGGCTTTGCCAATTCCTGCCGGGCGGCAACATCATGAACGTCACGGTCGCCCTTGGGGCGCGGTTCCATGGCATTCCCGGTGCCGTGATTGCATTTGTCGGGCTGATGGCGGCCCCGGTGACGTGCGTCATCGCCCTGGGCGTGATCTACGACCGCTATGCGCAGGTGCCGACGGTGCGGCACGCCTTCGCCGGCCTCGCCGCCGCTGCCTCTGCCATGGTGCTGGCAAATGCGCTGAGGATCTCGGCGCCCTTGCGGGCGCGCCCGGTCGGCCTCGCGGTGGCCATTGCGACCTTCATTGCAATCGCGGTGCTGCGGCTGCCGCTCGCGCTGGTGCTTGTGGCGATGACGGCGCTGTCCACGCTGCTGATGTGGCGTTTTTCCCGATGAGCGACGTGCGCACGCTGGCGAGCCTGGCGGCGGTGTTCGCGCAGCTGTCGCTGTTGGCCTTCGGCGGCACCAACTCCGTGCTGCCGGAGATGCAGCGTCAGGTGGTCGAGGTGCATTCCTGGGTCACCGCGCAGGAGTTCGCCGCGCTCTTTGCGTTGGCGCAGGCGGCACCTGGACCGAATATGCTGGTCGTCACCCTGATCGGCTGGCATGTGGCGGCGCTGCCTGGCGCTCTGGTGACGACGCTCGGCGTGGCCGGGCCTTCATCCGTGCTGACATTCGTCGCAACAGACGTGTGGTATCGGTTCCGCGATGCCCGATGGCGAAGGCTGGTTCAGGCCGGACTGATGCCGGTGACGGCCGGGCTCGTGATGGCGAGCGCGGCGTTGCTGATCAGGACGACGTCCATCGGCTGGAGTACGGCGTCGATCACCGTCGTCGCTGCGCTGCTGTTCTTGTTCACCCGCGTACATCCGCTGACGGTTCTGGCCGCGTCAGCGGCACTTGGCGCACTGACCTGACGCTAAGGATCTGCGCCGAATCAACTGCATCGGTTGCAGCCGGATCTGCTTCAGTTGTTGTCATCCCACGCGTCTTGTCGTCATCCCGAGAAAGCGGGGACCCAGTTGTGGCCTGGGTCCCCCGTTCGCTGGGATGACAACAAAAGCGGGCCGTTACTGCTTCCGATCGCCTGCCAGGTCCGTCACGGACGCATGGTTGAGCGAGAGGTCGATGCCGTGCCGGTGGCGCTTCTGCGCCTTGGGCGCTTCGGCCACCTCCTCGTACGTCTGCCAGCCGCGTTCGGCGACCGGGCGCAGGTCGGCCGGTACAGGGTTCAGTGCGGGCTGCGGAGCGGGAGGCCGGGCGGCCGCGACCAGGGTCCCGTTGTCCGGCCGGTCGTAGATGAAACCATAGGTCGGATAGACGCTGCCGAACTCGCCACCTCGCCCGAGACCGACGCGCACCGCGGTCCAGTCGTTGGCCTCGGATACGTCCACCACCGGGACGTTGCGGGCGACGCCGCCTCGCATGCCGGTCCCCGCCCAGTTCGCATGCTCGATCTCGACCTCGCGGGGATTGATCACCCGGCTGACCACGGCCACGTGGCCGAGGCGCATACGGCCATTCGCGCGGAACGTCAGTACGCTGCCGGACTCGGGCACGCGGCCTCGCTCATACACGCCCGCGGCATTCTCCCACCACTGCCAGGCATTGCCAGCGACCGAAATCCCGGAATTGCTGCGCGCGAAGGGAACGCAGGAAATGCCACCGGCACCTGCGTAATGGTGACCCCGAGGCACCGTACTGGCATGTGCGGCGACCTTTACCGAACGGACGCCGCCAGCGTAGCTCCGCGTCGGAGCGAGAGGCTGCGCCGAAGGACTGCCGTCCTGGCTCGGGGAGGCCTGTGCAGGAATTGCGGTAAGCGGACTACCGAGTGACAGAATTGATCCAAGAATCAAAGTTGTAGCGCCGGTGCCCCATGCCCGCATCGCGACCCACTCCCCAGTGGTGGTTCCTCAAGCTCTGTGAGTTGGTAGCAACAGGGTTGCAATCGTGACAATCCGACGCGGGCATAACTAACAGCGAGTGAGCCCAATTTGTCCGCCTTGGCCTGTGGACAAGTCGGGAAAACGGGAAATTTATCCTAATTGCGACAATCTTGATAACATTGCGAGCAGATTGAAGTCCCGATTCGTATTCAACCGGCCGATTCGGCCAGAAATGGCGGCACCACCGGAGCCGCCATCGCCCCGGGAGTGAATCGCGTCCTACTTGCAGGCAGTCACCATGATCTCGACGAGAATGGAGGGGTTCGCCAACTCTGCCTGGACGCAGGCGCGTGCCGGGGCGGCGCCCTTCGGCAACCAGGGCGTCCAGACCTCGTTCATCGCATCACGGTCACGGATATTCTTCACCCAGATCAGAGCCTGTAGCAGCCGGGTGTTGTCGGTGCCGTGCGTTTCCAGCAGCTGGTCGATCTGCGCCAGCACGTCGGCGGTCTGGCCCTTGATGTCCTTGGTTGTATCTTTCGCTGTAACACCCTGAAGATAAACGAAACCGTGATACTCGACGGCCTTCGACAGGATCGTGCCCGGGTCGGTGCGGCTGACTTTGCTCATCGACTTTTCTCCCCTCTCCGTGTTGCGGTGACTGCGGCCTTCTAGGACAAGCGCGCGCCTCAGGCCAGCGTCTCGCTGCCTTCCAGGATCGGCGCCATGCGCGGCAGGCGTGCCTGGGCGCGAAGCCAGGCCAGTGCGCAGAGCAGGCAGCCGATCAGCACCGGTAGCTGCAAGCCGAGGAATTCCGCCGATACGCCGTAGGCGAGGGCGCCCATTGCCGGGGCCGCGCGAGTGATCATGCCCCAAAGGCTCAGCACCCGTCCGACCATCGCCGAGGACGCGGAATTCTGGAGCAGCGTCTGGATCGAGATGCCATGCATCGTGGTGGCTGCGCCCATCACGGCGACGCAGACCACGCCAACCGCGAAGTGACGCGTCGCCACGAAGCAGGCCGTGGCCAGCGCAAGCACCAGCCCGGCGACGACCGCGATCCGTGTCAGCCCGCCGAGGCGGCCGCGGATCGCCACCAGAGTGCCGCCGATCAGGGCGGCGAAGCCCATCGTGCTGGCCAGTGTCGCGAGGCCGCGCGCATCGCGGCCGAACAGGTCGGCGACGTAGGGCGGCAGCATCTCCGGCACCGAGCGCAGCATCATGCCGACCGCGGCCGCGAACAGCATCAGCGGTCCAATGCCCCGGTGGCGCGCCACATAGCGGATGCCCTCGGCCGCGTCGTAGAAGATGCTGTGGGCGGACCGATGGCCGAGGCGGATCGCCGGGTCGAGCCGCAGCAGATACATGGTCAGGCTGGCGAACAGGAACGCCAGGCAGTTGCAGGCGATCGGCGGCACCACGCCCCAGGCGGCGATCATCGGGCCGGACAGCGCCGGGCCGATGAACCGGGCAACATTGTAGGTCAGCGAGTTCAGCGCCACCGCTCCGGGCAGATAGGCGCGTGGGACCAGTCCGGGGATCAGGCATTGGCGTGCCGGTTGGGCGAAGGTCTCGGCCACGCCGTTGAATGCCGACAACGCCGCGATGAACTCAACCCGGATCAGCCCGGTGAGGATCAGCGCCACCAGTATCGCGGCCTGCCCGGCAGCGACGAACTGCGACGTTATGGTCAGGCGCACCCGGTCGATCCGGTCGGCTACTGCACCGGCAAGCGGCGAGATCACCACGGACGGCGCAAGATTGCAGAACGCAATGATGCTGACCCACAACACAGAATGGGTCAGTTCCCAGGCCAGCCAATCGGTGGCGACCCGCTGCATCCACGATCCGGTCCAGCAGGTGACGCTTCCGGCGTAGAAGATCCGCGCATTGCGTTGGGCGAAGACGCCGCGGATTGCTGACAGGCTGGCCACCGCGGCCGCGACCTCCGGTTCAGGGCTTTGCGAGTTCCGGTGCGGCTGTGTCGGGGCGGTCAGTCGCGCTGCCGGTATTGCGCACGCAATCGCGTGTCATGTTTTCATAGCCGTAGCGCTGCGGCAGGCCGTGGTCGACGACGCTGTATGCATCGTTGGCCGAGTACGGCGTGTTGCGGTTGTTGATCGCGTAGATCGAGTCGCGATGCGTCCGGTCATAGACCGCGTCGGCGTGCTCCCGGCAGGCGGCGAGCGTGGCGGCATCGGCACGGGCCTGAGGCGTCGGGGGTGGCGGCGCCTCGCATGCTGCAACCGTAAGCAGTACCGGCAGAAGCGTTACGAGGGGGCGGCTCATGGCGCGGATCCTGTCAATCGCTGTGCCGAGTGCCCCTCCAACGCGAAACTGAACGCGAACTGGGCGAGCTTGCTGCGGAAACCCGTTTCGTCGAACCGGGCATCCGGAGTCAGTGGTATGCTGGCGGCGGTGCGGAGCAATGTGGGGTCCAGATCGGCTCCGTCGCGCTCCAGCCGGCACAGGGCGGCGGCCCAGGAGGCGCGGGCCAGCAGATCCACCAGTGCCAGCAGCCGGAGGCAGAGCGAGAGCCCGTAGCTGTTCCCCATGCCGACGGTGACGTCCACCGCGCCGACCCAGCAGCGCGCATCGCGGTCCGCGATGGCAAGGTCGGTGAAGGAGCCGTCGTCGCGCTGGAACCGAAAGCCGCGCGTGACGCCCCAACGCTTGGCCAGCGCGGCATCGTGCGCGGCGTGCCACGCCCGCTCCAGGTCGCGCCGAAGCACCGGCGGCAGCGCCTCGGGCGGCCGGTCGACAAGGTAGGTCATCGTCCCGTCAGGGCCGACGCCGACCCGCACCGATGGTGGCTGCTCGGTTGGTTCCATCGCATGAGAGGATGGACCCGCAAGGCCGCTTGCGCCAGCCTGCGTGCACGGTTCGGAGGAGATTTAGCCATGCGGGACCCATCGAAGCTCACTGCCACCGAGGCCGCGGGCCTGATCCATGACGGACGGTTGAAGCCGGCCGATCTGATGGAGTCGTGCCTCGCGCGCATCGCCGAGCGCGAGGATGCGGTGCGGGCCTTCGCATGGTTCGATCCCGCGGCAGCGCGTCGGGCTGCGGACGCGGCACGACCCGGAAAGCTGCACGGACTGCCGATCGGGGTGAAGGATGTCCTCGATACGGCAGATATGCCGAGCGAATATGGCTCGCCCATCTGGCAGCGATGGCAGCCCCGGGCCGACGCCGCAGCGGTTGCATGGGCCAGGTCGGCGGGCGCGGTGGTGATCGGCAAGACGGTCACCACGGAGTTTGCCACGCGCAAGCCGGGGCCGACCGGCAACCCGCATAACCTGCAGCATACGCCGGGCGGCTCCAGCAGCGGATCGGCGGCCGGCGTCGCGGATGGATTCTTTCCGCTCGCCTACGGCACCCAGACTGCCGGCAGCGTGCTGCGGCCGGCCGCGTATTGCGGGGTGGTGGGCTACAAGCCGACTTTCGGCATGATCAATCGCCACGGCATGAAGCTGATGTCCGAAAGCCTCGATACTGTGGGGGTCATGGCTCGCAGCGTCGCGGACTGTGCATTGTTTGCCGGTGCCGTGGCGGGACGCGATCTTGGCGATCCTGATGCCAGACCCGAGCGGGCGCCGCGCATCGGCATCTGCCGGTCGCCGGCGTGGGACAAGGCTTTACCGGAAACCCAGGCGTTGCTGCCGCGCGCCGCATCGGCCCTGGGGCGGGCCGGCGCCAGCGTGGTAGAGCGCGAACTGTCGCCCGAAGTGGCGGCCGTCGCAGAGGCGCATCCGATCGTGATGAACAACGAGAGCGGACGCGCCCTCGGCTGGGAGTTGGCGAATGCAAGGGCGCAAATCAGCGAAGGCCTGCGCGAGCGGCTGGACTTCGGTCTGTCGCAGACCGAAACCGCGGTTGCCGGGGCGTATGCCGTGTTTGAACGCGCTCAGCGCGCGTTTCCGGCCTGCATGGAGGGCCTGGATGCACTGGTGACGCCGTCCGCGCCTGGTCAGGCACCGGCCGGATTGGAATGGACCGGTGATCCGGTGTTCAACCTGATCTGGACCAGCCTGCATGTGCCGTGTGTGACAGTGCCTGCCGGCACCGGTCCGGATGGTCTGCCGCTTGGCATCCAGATCGTCACGCGGATCGGCGAGGATCGGCAGGCCCTCGCATGGGCACAATGGGTTGCGGCGGCCATTGGTTGAATGAGTTTCTGATTCCATGTAGGGGACACGGGCATATCAGGTGCATTCACCCATGCAAAATGCACCATACGACGTTGCTGCTCGCAAGCGGACCGTCAGCCTGACGCTCAACAGTGACCTTTATGCCAAGGTGCGGTCGGCTGGCATGAATGCCTCACGCATCGCCGAAGCGGCGCTCGTCCAGGCGCTCAAGGCGAGGGAGGCTGAAGTCCTGCGGGTGGAGATCCGTCAGGACATGAAGGCACTCGCAGATTATATCGCCGAACACGGCGATCCCGCCGCCGAATTGCGCGCAATGTTCGATCCATCCGATGCAACATGACGTCTACGAGAACCCTGCGCCGCGAACGCGACGGGCCTTTCCGTTCATTGCGGTGCTGCAAGCAGACATCGCGGACGAGGGCCGTGGCCGGCTCATCGCACCACTGGCACCGCGTGCCGAATTGACTGGTGCTGTCGGGCGATTGCTTCCCGTCATCCGGCATGGTGATCGTGATTTCTACCTTGCCCTTGAATCGATGACATCGTTGCCGACAGTTGCTTTCCGCAATCCGGTCGGTTCGATTGCCAGCCATCGGTACGAGATAACGCGAGCCCTGGATTGGCTATTCACCGGCGTCTGACACAAGCGGGACACGGCATCACGCCATCAATACTCGCCGCAGGCTTCTCCCTTGCGACTTCGCCAGCCGCTAGCGAATGGGCATTGACGATCGCCAGGCGGAAGCCGCCCGGCGGCATCGCATGGTGCGCCGGGTCCTTGTCCTCGTGGAATGTGATCTGCACGCTGGACACGCCTGGCATCGCTCGGACCTCGTCCAACAGCGCCGCCGGCGGATGGCGGTAGCGCGGCCCGTGGGGGCCGAACAGCACCACGCTGTAGCCGTCGACGCGATCGCTGTCGGGGTAGGTCCACTCGCCGGTGACGTGCAGACGCACCACCGCCTCCACCCAGCCAGGACCATAGAGATCAGGCCATTGGTCGGCGAAGCGCAGATGGGCCTCGATGATGCGGCCGCCGATCGTCTCGAAATTCGCCATCCCGGTGAATCCGGACAAATGCCTGCGCGCCCAGGCGCCGCACCAGTCCTCGATCTCTGGCATCCCTTCGGCGTGGACCAGCCAGTGGTTGAAGGTGCCCCCCGGACCCGTGGCGCCGGTGGTATGACGCCACCAACGCGGCTCTCCGTCCACCAGGGCGACATCGGTGCTGACATGCGGACCGGTTAATAGGGTGCACCAGAAATGCCCGGCGGTCAGAGCGGCGCGATATTCGTTGGCGGACGTGATCACCTGGCTGCCAGAGCCCATGCCGCGCAGGTTCATGATTGGCTTGGAGAACACCGGAAAGGTCGGCGGCATTACGCCGTGCGGGGCTGCCTGCAGGCCCTGCGACAGCGCCACCGCCAGTTTGTCGTAGATCCAGCGATGTCGCGGATACCACTCCCAGGAATCCGGATCCTCGGTGGAGATGCGGACGTCCTCGGGGCAGGAGACGTGCTCGAAGTATTGGAAGCGCCAGGGATCGGCTTCGCAGATCGGCATGGGTTATGTGGGACGGACCCCTCCCTCCAGCCCCCTCCCGCAAGGGGAGGGGGAGTTCGGTGTCCGCGACTTCCCCTCCCCTTGCGGGAGGGGGCTGGAGGGAGGGGGTGCCTGCATCACCCGATCGTCTCGGGGCGTAGCCGCTGCGGCAGGGTCGCGAGCGAATTGGTCGTGTCGAAGTCGCGCAGCACCGCATCGTCGGCCATTTCCACCTCGGCCACTGCCTCGAGGTGTTTCCCCAGCAGGAAACGTGCGCCGGAATCCCCGGTAATCTGAAGGATCTCGGGGAAGAAACGGCGATCCCACAGCATCGGGTTGCCCTGCTTGCCGCGGAACGTCGGCAACACGATCAGCCGTCCTTCGTCCGGATCGTAGGACGAAAGCAGCCTGTCGATCATCCGCCCGGTCACCAGCGGCATGTCGCCCAGGCAGACCAGCGCGGCCGCGCACTCCTCCGGCACGGCTGCGATGCCTGCCTTCAGGCTGGCCGCCAGCCCCTCCGCATAATCAGCGGCGTGGACATAGCGCACCGGGCGCCCGCCCAGGGCGTGCTGGATCTGCTCCGCCTGGTGCCCGGTCACCACCAGGATCGGGCGCGCATTGGACGACAGCACGTTGTCGATCACGCGCGCGATCATCGCCTTGCCGGTCCGGTCGGCGACAAGCAGCTTGTTGTGTGGCGCCATGCGCCGTGAGCGGCCAGCCGCCAGCACGACGGCGGCGATCGTCGGAGCGCTGCGCGGGGAAATGCCGGTCTGCTGCGTGGCGGGCGCCTTCTCGCGCGGCAGCGGGCGGACGTCGATCTCCTTCAGCAGACCGCCGACGCCCATGCGCATGACCTCGGAGCCGCCCACGGGCCGCCCGGAGAACAGGCGGGCGAGCACGAAATCGATGCCGTTCAGCTTCGGGCTGCGCGCACAGCCTGGCAGGACCAGGGCCGGCCTGGTGCCGATCCGTCCGAGACAGATCAGGTTGCCCGGGTCCACCGGCATGCCGAAATGCAGGATCTCGCCGCCCGCTCGGACGATCCCGGAGGGGCCCACGTCGCGCCGATCCACCACTGCCGAGGCGCCGACCACGAGCAGGAGATCGGCCCCTTGCGAAATCAGCGATTCCAGGGCCTTGGCGATCGGCGCTTCCTCGTGCGGCGTGCGGATGGGCGGCAGCAGCGATCCGGTGAGCTGGGTGACCCGCTGCTCGGTGGCGGCGATGGTCTTCTCGGTCACGCTGTCCTTCAGGCCCGGAAGTTCGGTGACGACAAGGCCAACCTTCAGGTGGTGGAACGGGTACAGCGAAAGCGGCGACCCGCTCTGGCGCACCAGTGCCTCGGCGACCGCAAGTACGTTGCCGGGCACGGAGAAGGGAATGATCTTGACGGTCGCAACAAGGTCCTTCGGCGCGACCACCGCGTAGTCCGGCAACGTGCCTATGGTAAGCGATTCATCGATCGTGTTCAGCCGATTGATCATCGCCGTGTTGACGTGGAGAAGGCCCGGTACCTCGGCGATGAGGTTCACCCGTCCGGTGGCCGCGCGCGAGCGGGCCAGCAACGGCGAGACCAGCGGCTGGGCCAGGCGGTCGGCGGCGATGTCTTCCGGCACATCGCCCGGTTCCAACCGGGCCACGATCACCTCACTGCGGCCCGCCTCGCGCAATGCGTCCACCGCGGTCTCGTCCAGCATCGATCCTTTGCGGATCATCCGCTCGCCGACGCGCTGGGAGTGCGCCATGATGGCGCCGCGCGCCTCCTCCAGCGGGACCTGGCCGAATTTCATGCCGCCTGTTTCTGCGGCACAGGCGCACCGCGCCGCACAGCGACGATCTCGGCGATGATGGAAAGCGCGATCTCGGGTGCGGTGACCGCCTCGATGTTGAGGCCGACCGGTCCCTGGATGCGTGCCAGGGCCGCGTCGCCGTGGCCCAACTCGCGCAGCCGCTTCAGCCGCGCGGCATGGGTGCGCCGCGAACCGAGCGAGCCGATGTAGAAGGCCGGTGACTTCAGCGCCCGATCCAGCGCCGGATCGTCCAGCTTGGGATCGTGCGTGAGCGTCACCACGGCGGTGCGGCTATCCGGCCGCAGTTCATCCATCGCCTCGTCCGGCCAGGCGGTCGATACCGTGACGTTGGGGAAGCGCTCGTCCGAGGCGAATGATCGGCGCGGATCCACGACCGTGATGGCGAAGCCGCATTGCGTGGCGAACGGCACCAGCGCCTGCGCGATGTGCACCGCGCCCACAACGATCAGCCGCAGCGGCGGGTTATGTGCGTGCAGGAACCAGTCGGTTCCGGCGAACTTCACCGTGCCGCTCTCGTCGTCGCGCAACGAACGTTCCGCCGCGGCATTCAGCTCGGCTGGAGCGGCGGAATCGGGGAGCAACTGCTGGGCACCGTCCGGCAGCCGCGTCGCCAGCACCACCGGGCGCTTGTCGCGCTTCGCCTGATCGAGTGCGGCGATGATTTCCGGTGTCATGGGGCGTTACCCTCACCCCGACCCTCTCCCGCTTTGCAGGCGAGGGGGCGGAAGACCGCAGTCCGAGCTCCCTCGCCCGCGAAGCGGGAGAGGGCCGGGGTGAGGGTCGTCACGACAGCTTCTCCACGAACACCTTGACCTTGCCGCCGCAGGCAAGTCCGACCTCCCAGGCCCGTTCATTGCTCACCCCGAAATCCAGCAGTTGCGGTGTGCCGGTGTCGATCGTCTTCATGGCCGCGTCCGCCACCGCGCCCTCGATGCAGCCGCCGGACACGGATCCGGCCATCTTGCCCGACTTCGTCACGGCCATCTGGCTGCCTGCGGGGCGCGGAGAACTGCCCCAGGTCTCGGTCACCGTCGCCACGGCCACCTGCTCGCCGGCCGATCGCCATGCGGCGGCGGTGCTCAGCACGTCTTCGGTTTCTGCGATGCTCATGATGTCATCCTTACAGGCTCGTCCGCTGCCGCCAAGAGCGATCGTCGAGGCGTCGGGCGGGACAGGAGATCGACCAGCGCGCGCAGGCTGGCCAGGTTGTGCACGGGACGGAAGTCGTCCACGTGCGGCAGCATTGCGCGGATGCCCTGTGATTTTGGTTCGAAGCCGGCCCAGCGCAACAGCGGATTGAGCCAGATCAGCCGCCGGCAGGAGCGATGCAGTCGGTCCATGTTCTCCGCCAGGCCGCGCGCGCCGTCGCGGTCGAGCCCGTCGGTGATCAGCAGCACAATCGCCCCCTGCGCCAGCACGCGTCGCGCCCAGAGGCGGTTAAACGTCTCTAGCGCGTCGCCGATACGCGTGCCACCCGACCAGTCGGGAACGACATGGGAGACCATCTGGAAGGCTACTTCGGGATCGCGATGGCGCAATTGGCGCGTGACATTGGAGAGCCGCGTGCCGAACAGGAACACATGCACGCGGTCGCGGTCATTGGTCACTGCGTGCAGGAAATGCAGCAGGATCTGCGCATAGCGCGACATCGATCCGGAGATGTCGCAGAGCACGACCAGCGGCGGCGGCCGCGTAAGCTGGCGGTTGCGGGCAATGGTCAGTATCTCGCCGCCCTGACGCAGGCTTTGGCGAATGGTTCGCCGCAGGTCGGTCACCGGTCCGAGCGGATCGGCGCGCAGCCGGCGGGTGCGGCGCAGGTCGAGCGGCAGCACGAGCCGGCGGATCTCGCGCTTTGCCGCGGCGATCTCGTCGGCGCTCATGGCCTCGAAGTCCATCCGCTGCAGGCGTTCGCGGTCCGAGACGGTCAGCACCGCGTCCTGCACCGGCGGTTCGTCCTCCGCCCGAGGCTTCGCGTCGCGCGGCTTCGCCATCGCCTCGGCGACGCGACGGCTGCCGGGCGGGGCGCGGTCCTGGCGCTTCTCCTTCTGCGCCTCGAGCAGGGCCATCGCGACCGCCTGTTCAGCGGCAGTCGGGTCCCGCCAGAACAGGTTGAACGCCTGGTCGAACACGTCCTGATGCTCGTGGCGGTGCAGCATCGCCGTGCGCAGTGCGGTGCGGGCCTCGGTCCGGCTGCCGAGATCAACCAGCGACAGCGCCTGCTGTCCGGCGAGCGTTTCCGCGGGGCCGACGGGCAGCCCCGCACGGCGTAGCAACCGCGCGAAGTGCATGACGTTGGCCGCGAGGGTGGGGGATGGCGTGGTCATCGGACGGGCGGCAGAAGAACGCGGGCGTGGGGTGGACGCAAGGGCACATATGATGGGAAGGCCACGCAGGATCCCACCATTTTTGCCCGTGCCCGCGTCCTCGGCAAGCTGTTCCACCGCCTGTTCCTCACCAGACTGATCGCACTCCACGACGCGGGCAGGCTTGCCTTCTTCGGAAGCCTCGCGCCACTCGCCGACCGGCGGGCCTTCCTGCGCCACCTCTCACCGGTCCGCAACAAACGCTGGGTCGTCTATGCCAAACCGCCCTTCGCAGGTCCCCAAGCAGTGCTCGCCTATCTCTCGCGCTACACTCATCGCGTCGCCATCTCGAACCGGCGGCTGCTTGCCTTCGACGAGGCCGGCGTCACGTTCCGCTACAAGGATTATCGCCGCGATGGCGCCGACCGGCAGCGCATCATGACGCTCGGCTCCGACGAGTTCATCCGCCGCTTCCTGCTTCACGTTCTGCCGTGGAGATGCTGGAACTTGTGGGCATTCCGGATCCCGCTCGCTGCGCGCTGTCCTATCCGCATCAGCTTTCGTGCGGCATGCGTCAGCGCGCGGTGATCGCGATGGCGCTCGCGTGTCATCCCAAGCTGTTGCGCCTGGATTGTCACATCGAGCGCTGTCGTCGGTTCATCGGCGATCAGAAAAAATGTGAAAGCCAACATCGATTGATTTGTGACCTCAACCATTTTGTCCTTGGGACAGCAGGATAAAATACGATCTGCTGTCGGGCCGGAGCTCTCAGGCCACAGCGATCAAGCAAGCTTCAGTATAACCGTCACGCGAGCGAGAATCTCCGGGGTCTGGACGAACAGCCAAACGCAGGAACGCGTGGGTCAGGAGCAAATCACTGTCGACGGGCACGCTGTCAACACGGTCCGACTCCAATATCACGACCTAGGCCAAGCCGGGAACAATTGGGGCGCGATGGCCTCGCGCAAATTCATATCGTCCCGCTTACGAGGCAGCCGAAACGCGCTTCGATCCCCGGCGGGCAGCGCGCCCGCCGCCTTCCGGTTCGAAACTGATGCGTAGGCGGGTGTGCGTGGCCTTGGCGAACCGCTCCAAGGTGCGTGTCGTGGGCTTGATCCGCCCTCCCTCGAGGCGGGCGATCACCGCCTGCGTCGTCCCCATAGCGGCGGCCAGCTGCTCCTGCGACATGCGGGCCGCACCGCGCGCTCGTATCAGAGCGGACGCCAGGGCGAACTCATCTTCCAGTGCATCGTAGGCCGCCACATATTCCGGATCCTTGCGCCACTCCTTGAAAGCTTCCTCGACCGGGATGTACTTGCGCGTCATCGAACCTCCCTTGCCCTTCGCAGGGCCGTATCGATCTCCCGGCGAGGCGTTTTCTGCGTCTTCTTACGAAAGACATGCACGACGACAATCCGCCTGCCACTTGCCGTGACATACGCCGCTCGGGCGATACCGTCCGCACCCGTCATGCGCATCTCCCAGACCGGGCCCTCCAGGTGCTTGACGTAGGGTTCGCGCAGTCGCGCCAAGCCGTCTGACTGAACCAGCGCAACGATGCGCTCAAATCTGGCGCGCATGTCCCTCGGTAGGGCATCAAAAGAGGCCTTAACATCGGCATCGAGGAACTCGACGTTCCAGGTCATCCCTTTATACCATCTTTGCTATATTCGACAAGCCCGATCGTCGCTCGATTGGACGGTTACCGTAGGCCGGCTTATCTTCCCCACCGGTAAACGTGCAGGAAACAACCCCGCGTATGAGCCTCATCGAACCCGGCGGCATCGACTGCGACATCCATCCCGCGGTGCCGAACCTGAAGGCAATGCTGCCCTACCTCTCCGACCACTGGCGCGACATCGTCGTGCAACGCGGCGTGCATGAGCTGGAATCGATCGCCTATCCGGCCAATTCGCCGTTGACCGCACGGCCCGACTGGCGGCAGCCGGGCGTCAAGCCTGGCTCGGACCTCGATGCGCTGCGCACCCAGGCGCTAACGCCGTTCGGCACCAGCCTGGCGATCTGCAACTGCCTGTATGGCGTGCAGCTGCTGTTCAGCGAGGACATGGGGGCCGGCTTCGCCCGCGCGGTGAACGACTGGATGGCGAAGGAGTGGCTGGACAAGGAGCCCCGCCTGCGCGCCTCCATCGTCGTGCCGATGCAGAACCCCGAACTGGCGGTCGAGGAAATCGAGCGCGTCGCGCCGGATCGGCGCTTCGTCCAGATACTGCTGCTGGTGATGCACGACATGCCGCTCGGCAAACGGCACTACTGGCCTATCTATGCGGCGGCCGAACGGCTGGGACTGCCGGTGGGCATTCATGCCGGGTCCGCCTATCGCCATCCGGTCACGCCGCTGGGCTGGCCGACCTATTACACCGAGGACTACGCCGCCCAGGCACAGGCGTTCCAGGCGGCACTCTCCAGCCTGATCTGCGAAGGCGTGTTCACCAAGTACCCGGAACTGAAGGTCGTGCTGCTGGAGTCCGGCTTCACCTGGCTACCCGCGTATCTCTGGCGGCTGACCAAATTCTGGCGCGGGCTGCGCATCGAGGTGCCCTGGGTGGATCGCGCGCCCACCGACATCGTGCGCAGCAACGTCCGCCTCACCACGCAGCCCTGCGACGCGCCTCCGACCGTCGAGGCGTTCCAGCGCCTGCTGGAGCACATGGGCTCCGACGAGATGCTGCTGTTCTCCACCGACTACCCCCACTGGCAGTTCGACGGCGATGCCGCCCTGCCGGAGGGATTATCGCGCGACCTCGTCCGCAAGATCATGATAGACAACCCGCGAAACACCTATTCCCGGCTGGCGGAATTGTAACGATTTCGCGGTCAGCCGACCGCGCCATGCCTTGGATCACTTGTCGATCTATCGAAGCGGTAAAGAAGAAGGATTCTAACACGGAGGTAGCGCGAAGACCACGGAGTGCCACGGAGTGCCACGGAGTCTGCGAAGGGGGCGCCGAAGGTGCCCATCACCCGGACTCCGTGCCCTCCGTGGTCCTCGCCCTACCTCCGTGGCGAGATCATGAAGGAGATGACACTTCGGCGAGATCGGTTCGCCTTGACGATGTGACCTCAAAATTCGCGCATCCGCAGGAATGCGACACAGGGAAGCGCAGGTCCCTGTCGCAACCCGATCCGCAGAGACCACCGAAGCGACATCCCAACCCGGACAGTTCGAAGATGCGCCACATCTCATGTGCGTGAGAACAAGATCTGTCAGTGGGTCCACACGGGCCGCTACTGCCTGATCGACATGGACGTGCGATGGTGGCGACCGCCCCGCATCGTCACGATCTCGAGGAAATGTTCACCTTGCTTGAGGGCGTGCTTGAATTCACCTTCCGCGGCTGACTCCACGGTCCGCGCGGGATCCACCGTGAACACCCGCCAACGCACCACATGGCTTCAAGAACGCGTCCGGTGCTGCCGTCCGGATGCTCTGCATGGCCACGCCAGCCGGGCTGGAGGGTTCTTCGCGGGATCGGTGGTCTTGTTGATAGCCGAACCGCACCACCGCCGAAGCTTACCCGCGGTCATCGGCGAGCGGCAGAAAAAGGCGGCCTCGCTGTTGGCTCCCAACGGAGATCCACGGCACCCGTGCCGAGGCGTTGGCGCCACCGGCGGACCGGACGGCTGGTCGCCCTCGCCGCCGCCGTTCCGGATGGTCCCTGCGCGGTAGTTCGAAGATTTTCCAACAGCCACTGCGCGGGCATGTAGCAGGTCGGGTCGTACGCAAGTCCGTGAGATCCTCCGCGATCGCCGGGCCCGAATTCCAAGCCAACCCACGCCCGACCACACCGCGGCACTTGTCGCGCGACGTCGTCCGCACGATCATGATAGACAACCGACGCTAAACCTATTCCCGCCTGACGGAGACGATCGAATGAACGTGCAGGTCACCAGCCGCCCAACGGTCCAGCCAGCCGCCGCCTCGAAGCTCGCGATCGCCGATGGCGACATCCATCCGCAGCGCAATTCCTACAAGGACCTGTTCCCCTACATGGAGCAGCGCTGGGTGGACATGGCGAAGACCTTCGGCTCGCGCCCGCGCCAGGCGTACCAGGCCGGCCCCGCTTATCCGAAGGGCCAGCCGAACGCCTCGCGCCGCGACGCCTGGCCGCCCGAGGGTGGCCGCCCGGGCAGCAGCCTGTCGTTCATGCAGAAGCAACTGCTGGACGAGAACAACATCCAGCTCGGCATCCTGAACCCGACCGGCGACAACGGCGCCAGCTTTCAGAACCGGGAATTCGGCGCAGGTGTCGCCACCGCGATGAACCGCTGGGTGGAAGCCGAGTGGCTGATCGAACCCCGCCTGAAGGGCTCCATCGTGGTGCCCTACGAGGACGCGGATGCGGCGGTGGCCGAGATCGAGCGCTGGGCCGGCGATCCGCGCTTCGTGCAGGTGCTGATGGTGACACGCACCGCCAACCCGCCCGGGCAGAAGCAGTACTGGAAGATCTACGAGGCCGCCGCGGCGGCTGGCCTGCCGGTCGGCGTGCACGCCTTCGGCTTCGGCGGCTATCCGGTCACCGGCAGCGGCTGGCCTTCGTTCTACATCGAGGACATGGTCGGCCACGCCCAGTCGGCGCAGTCCTTCCTTACCAGCATGGTCATCGAGGGCGTGTTCGAGCGGGTGAAGAACTTCAAGCTTGTGCTGATCGAGTTCAGGGTTTGCCTGGCTGCCGCCGCTGGCCTGGCGGCTCGACAAGCTGTGGCGGCGGCTGAAGGAGGAGACGCCCCATCTGAAGCGCGCGCCGTCGGAATACATCCGCGAGCAGGTCTGGCTGACCACCCAGCCGATGGAAGAGCCGCAGCCGCGCGAGCACGTGCTGGACGCGATCGACTGGATCGGCTGGGACCGGCTGCTCTTCGCCACCGACTACCCGCACTGGGACTACGACGATCCGACCCAGGTGCTGCCGATGCCGCTGCCGGAGCAGCAGCGCCGCGACTTCTTCTTCAACAACGCGATGAAGCTGTACCGGCAGGGCTGACCGCCCTACCGGATCAGCCGGACCTCGACTCCCAATAGCGGCGCGACCTGAAACCAGACGCGGTCTCCGGTCAACGCCGGCACGCCTTCCTGCCGGGCCAGCGCCAGGCACGCCCGGTCTCCAAGCGACAACCCGAAGGGACGCGTCTGGGCGAACAGCGCGCCGGCGTGCGTTGCAAGTTTGGCATCCAATTCGCGCAGGCCGATTGGCAGGGCAGTTATCGCCGCCGCCGCCCGGTCGGCTGCCATGCCGTCGCGCACCAGCCGTGTGATTGCCTCAGCGAAATTAACGGTGGAGACGCAAGGCGCCTTCGTGCAGCGCCGAGCGTACAGACATCTTGTCCCGGTTCCCTGAACAGGATGGCAAGCACTGCGGAGGTGTCCAGTACCAACGGCATCAGCCGCGTCGCTTGGATGCATCCTGCGCCTGGTATTCGAGTTCTTCCCGCGCCACCTCGGCGCGCTTGTCCGCGAGGAACTGCTCGACCGAGTCTCCGGACGCCTTGAGATAAGGCGCCACCATTGCCTGCACTTCGGCGAGGACCACACCGATCGGTCTTATGCGTATCTCGCCATCCTGCAGGCTGAGCACCACCATGCCTCCCTCCTCAAGGCCGAGCGCTTTCCGGAATTTGGCCGGCACGCTCAGTCGCCCGTTCGGCGCCATCCTGACCGGCAGATTCTTCTGGCTCATGTGCATGACGCTTCAAGATTGTGTCACGTTTGAATATAGCGTCCCGTTTCCAGCTCGTGCCAACTCTGATCGCTTGACCACAGAGCCCGCCTCCCTAGCTTCCAGTGGAGTTTCCATGGAACTCAACCCTTCGTTCTCGCGCATCGCTTTGCCGCCCGGCCTGGACGCGCGCTCCGCTGCCGTGCTGCGCGAAGTCGTCGAGCAATACGTGGAAACCGGAGAGCCGGTGGGCAGCCGCACGCTGTCGCGCCGGCTGCCGATCAGCCTGTCGCCGGCCACCATCCGCAATGTCATGGCGGACCTGACCGATGCCGGCCTGCTGTTCGCGCCCCATACCTCCGCCGGCCGCCTGCCTACCGACCGCGGCCTGCGTCTGTTCGTCGATGGCCTGCTCCACTTCGGCGAACTGTCCGAGGACGAGCGTGAGGCAATCACCGCCGCGCTGGGTGCCTCGGGACGCAGCCTGGAGGACACGCTTGGCCGAGGCCAGCACCATGCTGTCCGGCCTCTCGCAGGGTGCCGGCCTCGTTCTCGCGCCGAAGTCCGAGGGCGCGGTCCGCCACATCGAATTCGTCCCGCTCGGCCCGGGGCGGGCGCTGGTCGTTCTGGTCAATGCCGATGGGCACGTCGAGAACCGGGTGATCGAGACGCCCCCGGGCCTTCCCCCTTCGGCGCTCCAGCACGCCAGCAACTACCTCAACGCCCGCCTTTCAGGTCGCCCGCTCGCCGAACTGCGCCGGATCGTGGGCGAGGAGATGGCCGCCAACCGCACCGAACTGGACGGGCTCTCCTCGAAGGTGGTGGAGGCTGGGCTCGCGACCTGGACCAGCGAAGGACGCACCGGCAGCCTGATCGTGCGCGGACAGGCTCGCCTACTGTCGGACGTGACCCAGATCGAACGGCTCGGCGCCATCCAGGGATTGTTCGAACGGCTGGAGGCGCAGGAGACCATGCTGCGCCTGCTCGAACTGGCGGAGCAGTCCGACGGCGTCCGCATCTTCATCGGGGCCGAGAGCGGGCTGTTCGGCACGTCGGGCGTATCGATGGTGGTGGCGCCGGCGCGCAACGACGGCGGCCGGATCGTCGGCGCCATCGGCGTGATCGGCCCGACGCGGATCAATTACGGCCGGATCATTCCCGTCGTGGACTACACGGCACGGGTCATCGGACGGCTGCTGGGCTGACTCTGCGGCTTGTCTGCGACGCTGGCGCTTGTCCGCGACGCCGTAGGTACCTAATTGATCGCCTCATGAGCAACGAAACCGAGAACATGAAAACCGACACACCGGCAAACGACACAGAGCGCTCGGCCAGCACGCCCGACACGCCCCGGACACCGGAGGAGGTGATGCAGGCCGCCACCGCGCGCATCGCCGAACTGGAGACCGAACTGGCGGAGATGAAAGACCGCTGGATGCGCTCCGAGGCGGAGAATGCGAATGTACGCGCCCGCGCCCATCGCGAGGTGAACGAGACGCGCCAGTACGCGGTGCAGAAATTCGCGCAGGACGTCGTGGAGGCGGCCGAGAACCTGCACCGTGGCCTGGAGAGCCTGCCGCCGCCCGCCAACGGGGAGCCGGAGATCGTTGCCCGTCTGCGCGAGGGCCTCGATGGGATCGAGCGGAATTTCCTTAACATCCTCGATCGCAACGGCATCAAACGCGAGGACCCGACCGGCATGCCGTTCGATCCGAACATGCATCAGGCGATGGCCGAGCAGGAGAGTGCGGCCCACACCCCCGGCAGCGTCATGCACGCCTGGACGCCGGTCTGGACGCTGAATGGTCGTCTGCTCCGACCCGCCATGGTGGTCGTGGCCAAGGCCCCGCCTGCCGAGATCGGGTCTGCATCCACCGGGGTCTTCGGAGCGGCAAAGCTGAATACGACCGCCTGATGCAATCATGCCGCAATTGCACAAGAATCCGGCCCCCGGCCTCTTGCCCGGCCGGCCACCGCCTCATACATCCGTGTAATACTTCCCCCGTAGGGACGCATACGATGCTTCGGGTCGCGCGCGTCCGCTGAAAGGAGCCACTTCTCATGAGTAAAGTCATCGGAATCGACCTCGGCACCACGAACTCCTGCGTTGCCATCATGGAGGGCAAGGACGTCCGGGTGATCGAGAACAGCGAGGGCGCGCGCACGACGCCCAGCATGGTTGCCTTCGCCGACAACGGCGAGCGCCTGGTCGGCCAGTCCGCCAAGCGCCAGGCGGTCACCAATCCGTCCAATACGCTCTATGCCATCAAGCGCCTGATCGGCCGGCGGTTCGACGATCCGATCGTCGCCAAGGACAAGGGCTTGGTGCCCTATAGCATCGTCCGCGGCGACAACGGCGACGCCTGGGTTGAGGCAAAGGGCGAGAAATATTCACCGAGCCAGATCAGCGCCTTCATCCTCGGCAAGATGAAGGAGACCGCCGAGGCCTATCTCGGCGAGCCGGTCACTCAGGCGGTCATCACCGTTCCGGCCTATTTCAACGACAGCCAGCGCCAGGCGACCAAGGACGCCGGCCGCATCGCCGGCCTCGAAGTTCTGCGCATCATCAATGAGCCGACCGCGGCGGCGCTCGCCTACGGCATGGACAAGAAGCACACCGGCACCATCGCCGTTTACGATCTTGGCGGCGGCACGTTCGACATCTCCGTCCTGGAGATCGGCGACGGCGTATTCGAGGTGAAGTCCACCAACGGCGACACGTTCCTCGGCGGCGAGGATTTTGATGCGCGCATCATCGACTATATGGCCGACGAGTTCCGCAAGGAGCAGGGCATCGATCTGCGCAAGGACAAGCTCGCGCTGCAGCGGCTGAAGGAAGCCGCCGAGAAGGCGAAGATCGAGCTGTCGTCATCGAAAGAGACCGAGATAAACCTGCCCTTCATCACCGCCGACGCCGCGGGGCCGAAGCACATGGTGATGAAGCTGACACGGGCGAAGCTCGAGAGCCTGGTCGATGACCTGATCTCCCGGACGATGGACCCATGCCGCGCCGCGTTGAAGGACGCCGGCGTCACCGCGGGCGAGATCGGCGAGGTGATCCTGGTCGGCGGCATGACCCGCATGCCGAAGGTCATCGAGGCGGTGAAGAACTTCTTCGGCAAGGAGCCCGCGCGCAACGTCAACCCGGACGAAGTGGTGGCGATCGGCGCGGCGGTACAGGGCGCGGTGCTGAAGGGCGACGTGAAGGACGTGCTGCTGCTCGACGTCACGCCGCTGTCGCTCGGCATCGAGACGCTGGGTGGCGTGTTCACCCGGCTGATCGAGCGCAACACCACGATCCCGACCAAGAAGAGCCAGGTCTTCTCGACGGCCGATGACAACCAGACCGCGGTCACCATCAAGGTCTACCAGGGTGAGCGCGAGATGGCGGCGGACAACAAGCTGCTCGGCCAGTTCGACCTGGTCGGCCTGCCGCCGGCGCCGCGCGGCGTGCCGCAGGTCGAGGTGACCTTCGATATCGACGCAAACGGCATCGTCTCGGTGCAGGCGCGCGACAAGGCGACCGGCAAGGAGCAGCAGATCCGCATCCAGGCGTCCGGCGGCCTGTCCGAGCAGGACATTCAGCGCATGGTGAAGGAGGCCGAGGCCAATGCCGAGGCCGACAAGCAGCGGCGCGAGTTCGTCGAGCTGAAGAACCAGGCTGACGGACTGACCCATCAGGTGGAGAAGAACCTGAAGGAGCATGGCGACAAGCTGCCGGCGCAGGAGAAGGGCGAGGCCGAGGCAGCGGTTGCGGCGGCGCGCTCTGCCATGGAGGGCACCGACGCGGCGGCGCTGAAACAGGCTACCGAGCGTCTGAGCCAGTCGGCAATGAAGCTCGGCGAGGCGATGTACAAATCGCAGCAGGCCGAGCAGGCCGCCGATGCGACGGCGCAGGCCGGAGCGGCCGGCGGTCAGCAAGGCCCGGGCGCCAAGCCCGACGAGAAAGTTGTGGACGCCGAATTCGAGGAAGTTGACGAGAAGAAGAAGAAGTCGGCCTGATTATTCGGGCAGGCGGAAATGACGAGTCGCGCCCGCGCTTCGTCGAAGGCGGGCGCGATTTTATTCAGCGCCAGCAAGAAGGGCTGAAATGGCCAAGCAGGACTACTACGCCACACTTGGCGTGGCGCGGGAGGCGGGGGCGGAGGACCTGAAGAAGGCCTATCGCAAACTCGCCATGCAATACCATCCCGACCGCAATCCGGGCGACAAGCAGGCCGAGACGCGGTTCAAGGAACTCAACGAAGCCTACGACGTCCTCAAGGACGAGCAGAAGCGGGCGGCCTACGATCGCTACGGCCATGCTGCGTTCGAGCAAGGCGGCGGAGCGAGCGGCTTTACCGGCGGATTCGACTTCTCGGCCGGTGGAGGTCTGGGTGACATCTTCGACCAGATGTTCGGTGACTTCATGGGTGGCCGTCGCGGTGCAGGCGGGCGAACCCGCGCCGGCGCCGATATCCGCCAGGCGGCCGAGATCGACCTGACCGAGGCGTTCACCGGTGCCAAGGTGAACCTGCGTGTGCCGACGCGGGTAGCGTGCGATGCGTGCGGCGGTTCCGGATCGGAAGACAAGTCGCGAGCGGCGGATACCTGCACGACCTGCCAGGGTGCGGGGAAGGTGCGTGCACAGCAGGGCTTCTTCCTGGTCGAGCGCACCTGTCCGACCTGCGGTGGCCAGGGGCGGATGATCCGCAATCCCTGCAAGGTCTGCCATGGCGCCGGGACGGTGCAGCGCGAACGGACCCTGCAGGTGGCGATCCCAGCGGGCGTGGAGGACGGCACGCGGATCAGGCTTGCCGGCGAGGGCGAGGCGGGCGGCCAGGGTGCGCCGCCCGGCGATCTGTATGTGCACGTTGCGGTTCGGCCGCATCCGATGTTCCAGCGGGACGGTGCGAGCATCTTCATGCGCGTGCCGCTCCGGATGAGCCAGGCCGCGCTGGGCACCGATGTCGAAGTGCCGGTGGTCGACGGGACCAAGGCGAAGGTGAAGATCCCGCCAGGCACGCAGACCGGCGACCAGTTCCGTCTGCGCGGCAAGGGCTTCTCGGTGCTGCGCAGCTCCGCGCGCGGCGACATGTATATCCAGGTGGCGGTCGAGACACCGCAGAACCTGACGCACCGCCAGCGGGAGCTGCTGGAGCAGTTTGAGGCGGAAGCGCAAGGCAACGGCAAAGGCAGCCCGGAGAGCGAGGGCTTCTTCTCGAAGGTGAAGGAGTTCTTCGAGGGCGGCCGAGAGTAGAAGCTGGACGACCCCGTTCGCAAAACGACGCCCGCGCATTTCCCTCTCCGCCCGTGGGGCGGAGAGGGTCAGGGTGAGGTGGGGGCCTGTTACGGCGCCAGCAGATGACCTGCATGGCTCCCCCGCTATTTCAATCGTCTCGTTGTTCCAGAACTGGCTGACCCGGTAGCCATGCCGGTAAGTTCGGCGGAATGCGTGGCGCGGGCATCGGCCCCAGCTCACCCCGGCCCTCTCCGCCCCGCGGGGCGGAGAGAGGGTGTATGCCGGCGCTCGTTTGAAATGTGCAGATGCCATAGCCGCTTCGCGGGAGAGGGGGCAAGCGCTACCATGCCGCCGTTCAACTCCCTCTCCCGCCAAGCGGGGGAGGGTTGGGGGAGGGGGGGCATCACATGGCCACGCGCATTGGCATCGCCGGCATTACCGGACGAATGGGTCAACTGCTGGTGGAGGAGATCCGGGCCGCCGGCGCGGAGCTGACCGGCGGCATCGGCCGCCCAGGTTCCGCAAAGCCGGTTCCGTCCGGCGTGGAGCTGTGCGCCGACATCGGAGCTCTCAGCGCGGCCTCCGACGTGGTCGTTGACTTCACGAACGCTGCCACCGCACAGCCGTACGCCGCGGCGATGGCCGCCTCCGGCAAGGCCTGGGTCCTCGGCACGTCGGGATTGTCCGAGGCCGATGAAGCAGCCGTCGCGGAGGCGGCGCGTCGCATTCCCGTGGTCTACGCGTCCAACTTTTCTGCCGGCGTCAATCTTGTCCTGGCGCTGGCCGAGCGGATGGGCGCCACGTTGCCGGCCGATGCCTACGACGCCGAAATCATCGAGATGCACCACCGCCAGAAGGTGGATGCACCTTCCGGCACGGCGATCGGCATGGGCCGCGCCGTGGCCAAGGGACGTGGCGTGGCGTTGGCCGACGTGATGGAGAGCGGCCGGCACGGCCATACCGGCGCCCGCAAGACCGGCGCCATCGGCTTCGCGGCCCTCCGCGGCGGACAGGTCGTAGGCGAGCACACACTGATCTTCGCCGCAGCCACAGAGCACATCGCGCTGACGCATCGCGCCTTTGACCGCCGCGCGTTCGCTTCCGGCGCCGTGCGCGCCGCGCTTTGGGTAGCCGGGCGGAAGCCGGGTCATTACTCCATGATGGATGTGCTGGGGATGGTGTGACCGATGGCGCAGCTCGCATCGCAAAGCGCTACCCCATCGTCTGGCACGTGATCGAGGCGGAAGGTGCGGTTGCTGACCCGCACGAGCTGGAATTGTTGCCGGCCGCCGAGTTGCGTCGGCATGTGGGCTACGCTGGAGCTGCTGCCAATCGCGACGATTTCGAAGCAATAGAGCTGGGGCAGGGACAGCTGGCGGTCCTTCGACCACAGCAGATGCCGGACCAAAGGCTCGCGCGCTCACTTGGCGGCGCATATGCCGGGCAGCCTGATCGTTGGCGGCAGCATGTCGACTGCCATATTTTCTTCTGGGCCTGCGAGAACCGTCGCGACAGGTTCGTCGCCGCCTGTCGCCGTGGTCGTGCGCGCAGCACGAGTCTGCACTCACTGAGGGCGCCGGTTACCCTCGCGGTCGATACAGCGATGCTGCTGGGTCGCTATGGGGCGATTGCGTACTACGCGACGTTCAATACGGGCTCGACTGTGCGGGGCGGTGCTACCGCCCCGCGTAACGAAGGGACGTATCGCCCGATTGCCGATTATCACAGGGGCAAGGTGGCGGAACTCGCGATGCGTGGCTCGATCAGGCTGGATGGCATCGTTCTATCCATGAGCGGCATGGCTACTTGACCCCTACCGGTGTTTCCGCCACACACCGGCCGCCCGCCATCCGGTCCGGGCACCGGCCATTTCGGGTACCCAACCCTCCGCGACGCGAGAGAAACCATTCATGCGCGATACGGGCGAATTCCTCTTCACCTCCGAGTCTGTCTCCGAAGGCCACCCGGACAAAGTTGCCGACCGGCTCAGCGACACGGTCTTGGATGCCTACCTCGCCGCCGACCCCTATTCCCGCGTCGCCTGTGAAACGCTGGTCACGACCAATCGCGTCGTATTCGCCGGCGAGACCCGTGGCCCGAGCACCGTAACGCCAGACCTCCTCACCCATCTGGCCCGCCTGGCGATCCACGATATCGGCTATGACCAGGTCGGCTTCAGTTGGGAGAAGGCGCGGATCGACTGCCACCTGCACGCTCAGTCAGCCGATATCGCACAGGGCGTGGATTCAGGCGGCAACAAGGACGAGGGCGCCGGCGACCAGGGCATGATGTTCGGCTACGCCTGTCGCGAGACCGACGCTTTGATGCCCGCGCCAATCTACTATGCTCACGCCATCCTGCATCGGATCCGCGATCTTCGCCGCATCCAGGAGAAGTCGGTGGAAGGACTGCGGCCGGATGCCAAGAGCCAGGTAACGCTGCGCTATGTGGACGGCAAGCCGGTCGGAGCGACCAGCGTCGTCGTGTCCACCCAGCATGTCGAGGACCTCGAGCAGGCCGAGATCAAGGAGATGCTCTGGCCGCTGGTGAAGAGCACGCTGCCGGACGGCTGGATGTGCCCCGAGGCGGAGTTCCACGTGAACCCGACCGGCAAGTTCGTCACCGGCGGTCCAGACGGCGATTGCGGCCTGACCGGGCGGAAGATCATCGTGGATACCTACGGCGGCGCGGCCCCCCACGGGGGCGGGGCATTCAGCGGCAAGGATCCGACCAAGGTCGATCGGTCGGCCGCCTATGCCTGCCGCTATCTTGCGAAGAACGTCGTGGCGGCGGAGCTGGCGGATCGCTGCACGATCCAGATCAGCTACGCGATCGGCATCTCGCGGCCGCTGTCGGTCTACGTCGATCTGCAGCGCACCGGGAAAGATGTGGACGAGGAGCGTCTTCAGAAGACGCTGCAGGATTTGATGAACCTCACGCCGCGCGGCATTCGCGAGCATCTGCATTTGAACCGGCCGATCTATGTACCCACGTCGGCGTACGGCCATTTCGGCCGTGAGCCGGACGAGGACAAGGGTACCTTCACGTGGGAGAAGACGGATCTGGTGCCGGGACTGAAGGCAGCCCTGGGACGCTGAAGCCGCCGCCGGACCGCCTGTATGGCAGGGGCCGCGGCCACCGGCTGCGTCCGCGCCAGTCGCGACTGCTGGATGTCACCCTGCCGCGCCTGGCGTTCACGGCCGAGCGGGCATCCGATCCACTGTCGGCCTTCTCGCCGACAGCATCGTCGCTCTGGCTGGAAGTCGGATTCGGCGGCGGCGAACATGCGCTGGCGCAGATCGCCGCGCATCCCGCGGCGGCGCTGATCGCCTGCGAGGTGTTCGACAACGGCATCTGCTCCCTGCTGTCGCGCCTCGTCCCGGAAGGCGGCGAGGCGACGGCGCCGCTGCCGGCCAATCTGCGCCTGTGGACCGGCGATGCGCGGACGCTGCTGCGACTGCTGCCGAATGGCTGTCTCGACCGGGTGTTTCTGCTGTTCCCCGACCCCTGGCCGAAGTCGCGTCATGCCAAGCGCCGCTTCGTCCATCCCGCACTGCTCCCATTACTGGCCCGCGTGATGAAGCCGGGAGCCGAGTGGCGCGTGGCCAGCGACGATGCGACGTATCAGACCTGGGTGAGTGAGGTGATGGCGGGACAATCGCTGTTCGATGCGCCGCCTCCCGCCATCACGCGGCCGCAAGATTGGCCGCCGACACGCTATGAGGCCAAGGCGGTCCGTGAAGGTCGCACCTCGCTCTACTGGAGCTTCATCCGGCGCTGACCGGAGTGGCCGGCGCGGGCATTCCGCGACGCGCCAAAGTGCGCCCCCAGCGCAGCACCGGCGCCTCGATCCATTCGTGCAGCGACCACGCCGCGAGAACCGGCAGAACCACCGCCCCGGGCAACCACAACGCGGTGAACAGAGCCGCGTGGCCCTGGACCACAGCCGCAAGCGTAACGCCCAGCAGCTTCTGAACGGGTTCATTGACGAGGTAGATGCAGTAAGACATGGCGCCCAGCGAGACCAAAAGCCGCGACCGCAGCGCCGCGGCCAGGAGGCCCATCGTCACCCCCGCCATCCTCGCCGCGACCGTCGTCATCATCCCTGCCACCGTCGTTTTCCCCGCGAAAGCGGGGACCCAGGGGTCGCTGGGTCCCCGCTTTCGCGGGGATGACGATGGTACCTTCGGGGACGACGACAGTGACAGAGACGATCGAGACGATAAGGATGAACGGAGCTGTGCCGCCAGACATAAGGACCAGATCACCGGCGGCAGCAACTTGTCCATACCTCCTTGCACGACACAGAGCACAAGTGTTGCGACCAGCACGGCCACATAGCTGCCCAGGCCCTTGGCCCCTTGCCGCACGACGATCGCGCCGGCGATCCCCAATGCGAAATACTGTGCCTTGTTCGGAAGGAAGGCGCGGCTGAACTGCCACGCGTCCGTCGCCACCGCATGCCCGGCGATTGCCGCCGCCGAGACCGCCAGGAACAGCCAGGCAAGCGAGCGCAGCCCCAGGCGGTCACCGATCAGCAATGCCAGCAAATAGAACTGCCACTCGGTCGACAGACTCCACGCTGCGCCGAGGAAGCCGACCCACATGTCCGGCAGCACACCATTGGGGAACAGCCCGTGCGTCATCGTCAGGTGCGCGGCGATGAACAGTCCCCAGTCATTCGGCCAGCCGCCCGACCAGATGAAGCGTGCCGGGCTGTCCGGTCCGATCCACGCCATCCGCTCGAACCCGGTCGCCAGCGGCTGCACAGCCACGGCAGCGATGAAGACCACAAGGAACACCGGATAAATTCGCGCCACCCGGGCGATCAGGAACGGACGCGGTCGATAGTCGAAGCTGTCGAGCGACTGGACGATCACCAATCCGCTCAGGATGAAGAATACGTCCACCCCAGCGCCGCCATGTGAGAACAGCCAGACCAGCCAACCGGGCATCGGCGTGAACGGCAGCGTGTGGCTGAGCATCACGTAGAACGCCAGTACCCCGCGCAACCCATCTAGGCAGACCAGGCGCCGCATGCGGGCAACCTCCGCGGGCAGCATCGCGGTTGCGACTTAACAAGCTGCAAAAAAACTCGCTTCGCCTGCATCCGATCCGCCCGCTTGCGACGATTGGGGAACAGCGGCTGCTGATGGCCGCGCTGAAGAGGAGAGACCGAAATGAAGCGTACAGCCCTGTTCGCCGCGATCCTGCTGGCTTCCGCGCCGATACTGGCCCCTGGGTTCGCGCAGACCATGTCCGAGCCGACCGTCCGCGTCGGCGGTCAGGCCATGTTCCCGTCCAAGACGATCGTCGCCAATGCGCTGAATTCCGCCGATCACACGACGCTTGTCGCCGCCGTGAAGGCTGCCGGCCTGGTCGATACGCTGAACGGACCCGGCCCGTTCACCGTGTTCGCGCCGACCAACGAAGCGTTCGCGATGTTGCCGGCGGGTACCGTCGAGACGCTGGTGAAGCCCGAGAACAAGGCGACACTGACGAAAATCCTGACCTACCACGTGGTCGCCGGGAACTACGACACGAACAAGCTCCGTTCGATGATCCTCGAGGGCAGCGGCACGGCGACGCTGAACACCGTCAGCGGCGGCAAGCTGTGGCTGATGATGAACGGCTCGTCCAACATCACCGTGAAGGACGAGAAGGGCGATCTCGCCGACATCACGATCTCCGACGTGCGCCAGTCGAACGGCGTGATCCAGGTCGTTGATCACGTGCTGCACCCACGCGCCTGATCGACTGCGTGCGGGTGGCTCCTCCCCGGGGCCGCCCGCATCACCTCGTGCTCGGAGCAGCCGCCATGTCGTCACGCACGCCACGCATCCATCCGCTCGCCGTGCGGATCACCCACTGGATCAACGCTGCCGCGATCGCGGTGATGATCAGCAGCGGCTGGCAGATCTACAATGCGTCACCGCTGTTTGCCTTTGTGTTTCCGCCATGGATGACGCTCGGTGGCTGGCTCGGTGGCGCGCTCGCCTGGCACTTCGCGGCGATGTGGCTGCTGGTGGGCAATTTCGTGATTTATCTCGGCTACGGCCTTGTCTCCGGACATATCAGGCGCCGTTTGTTACCGTTGCGCCCGCGCGAAATCCGGCGGGATGCGCTGCTGGCACTGCGCTTCCGGCTGCCGCATGACGGCTCGCACTATAACGCCGTGCAACGGCTGCTCTATGTGCTCGCGGGCTGCGGCATCGCGCTGGCAATCATGTCGGGTCTGGCGATTTGGAAGCCGGTGCAACTCTACCCACTCACCGCACTGCTCGGCGGCTACGAGATTGCGCGTCGCGTACACTTCGTTGCCATGGCCGGCACCGCCGGGTTCATCATCGTGCATCTGGTCCTGGTCGCCATCGTGCCGCGCACATTGCTGCCGATGCTCAAGGGGCGCGTGTGATGGCGCCTATCAACTCCGCCGATCATCGCGGAGGGCTCGAGCGGGTGTCGCGGCGGCTATTGCTGCGCGGCAGCCTGTCGATCGGCGCGCTTTCGTTGCTCACGGGTTGCAATCTTGAGGACGATGATGCGGTGGATCGCCTGCTGGCAGCCATGTCGCGCTGGAACGACACGGTGCAGGCCGCGCTGTTCAGCCGCGCGCGCCTGGCGCCGACCTACAGCGAAGCCGACATCACCGATCCCTTCCCGTTCAACGCCTATTACCCGTTGAACGAGGTGCGCCACGTCGATGGCGGCGCCTGGCGTCTGAAGGTGTCCGGCCTAGTTAGCGAACGGCGGCCTTGGACACTCACGGACCTCGCTGCCTTGCCGCAGACGAACCAGATCACGCGCCACATCTGCATCGAAGGATGGAGCGCGATCGGCAAATGGGGCGGCGTGCCGTTCCGCGATTTCCTTGCGCGCATCGGCGCCGATACGCGTGCGCGCTACGTGTCGTTCCGCTGCGCCGACAACTACCGCAGCAGCATCGACATGGCGACCGCGCTGCACAAGCAGACGCTGCTCGCACTGACCTTTCGCGATGCACCGTTGCCGGCGGCGTATGGTTTCCCTGTCAAGCTGCGTGTGCCGACCAAGCTTGGGTTCAAGAACCCGAAGCATATCGTCGCCATGGAAGTGACCAACACATACCCCGGCGGGTTCTGGGAGGACTACGGCTACAACTGGTTCAGCGGTAGCTGAACGGCAAAAGAAAGTAAGATTCAACGCAGAGGCGCAGAGCACGCAGAGTTTGCAAATGGCGCACTTCGCGCGAAGCGCACACATTCCTTCTCTGCGCCTCTGCGCCTCTGCGCCTCTGCCTGGAATCTTCCTTACTTGATTGTTTACCCGCGCGGCAATTCGATCGTCGTCAGCCATCCGCCGTAGAGCACCTGACCTGTCGGCTGCCCTGTCGGCGAACCGCCCTTCGGCTCCAGGCTAACCAGCAACTGCGTGTTCGGCGCCAGTTGCGCCGCAAGTTGCGTTCCCGACACAGGAAACACACCGAGCGAGCGCGGCCGCGTTTCGCCTTGCGGCAGCGCCCACAGCTCGAGGTCCTTGTCGGACGGGACGGCAATAGCCGCAGTCGGGCGCACAACCAGCGTTCCGTTGCGCTCCGCCGTTGCCATCAGCACCGGCGGCCCCCCCGCCAGCGGCGCCAGCACGGCGATGCGTGCCTGCTCGGGTTGGCGGAGCACCATGAATGCCGCGAGCGATGCGGCAATCGCCAGTGCGCCGGCGGTCGTCGCCTGCCAGAACCGGACGCGACGACGGAACGGTACGATCTCGGCCACCGCCGGCGGACCGATGCTCGCCTCGATGCGGCCCCAGACATCCTCGGGCGGCGACACCGGAGAAACATGCGCCGCCAGCGGCGTCAGCCGTCGCTGCCAGGCGGCGACGGAACGGGCGAACGTCGGATCGGTCGCCAGCAGACGAGCCGCGTCGGCGCGCTCCTCGCCCTCCAGCGAGCCGAGCACGTATTCGGCGGCGAGAAGATCGCGGTCCGGTTGGTCGCTCATGACGCGAGACACCCACGCAGCTGCATCAGGCTGCGCCGAATCCACGACTTCACCGTGCCCAGCGGCATGCGCAGCCGCACGGCGAGCTCGCTGTGCGACAGTCCGTCGACGAACGCCATCACCACCAGCCGGCGCCGCTCCTCCTCGAGCTCGTTCAGGCAGCGATGCAGCGCGGCACCTTCCGTTGTGCTGACCAGGCGAGCCAGGGCGTCAGGGCTTTCGTCCTCGCGTTCCTCGGCTTCGTAGCCTGGTATCTCGCGGGCTTGCCGGCGGACGATGTCCAGCGCGCGGTAGCGAACCATTCCGACCAGCCAGACTTCCGGTCTGCCGCGGTCGGGGTCGAAGCGGTGCGCCTGCTGCCAGATCTGCAGGAAGGCATCGTGCAGCGCGTCCGCTGCCAGCGCAGGTTGTCGCGTGATCCGAAGCGCTACGCCGTATAACCGACTGCTCCAGCGATCATAGAGCAGGCGAAACGCCGCACGATCACCGCCGGCGCAACGGTGCAGCAGCAAGGCGGTATCATCGCTTGTGGCGGCATAAGCGGTTGCGGACATGATCGGGCGCTGTTTTGGTTTGACACTAGCCTATACGGCGCGACCGGCGAAGCGGATGCAACGGTCTTGCAATAATCGCCGGCCGCACGAGGTTGTCAGCGATGGCGATGCGCATATCGATCCTGGTGACACTGCTGGCTATAGGTCTGGGCCTCGCCGCGTGCGGCGCCCACCGCACTGAGGTCTATCTCTGGCCGCCTGCCGCCGACGTCGCCGACCCGTAATCGGACTCAGTCCTGCTTGCCGAGGTCACGCGCCACTTCGGGGGCGTGCAGCAGGCGATCGATCTTGGTCGCGTACTCAAGCGCCGTGTCGGGCTGGAACGTCAGGTCGGGCGCGAACTTCAGCCGCAGCGAATGTGCCACCTGGCCCCGTAGGAACGGTGTGGCTCGCTTCAGCGCGGGCAGCAACGCGTCCACATCCGAACGGCCGAGCCGGGCTACGAAGGCAATCGCGTGCTTCAGGTCGGGGCCGATGCGCACTTCCGTCACCGTGATCACCACATCCGCCAGATCCGGATCACGCAACTCGTGCCGCGCGAATACGCCGGCGAGTACGTGGCGGATCTCCTCCGCCACGCGCAACTGGCGTTGCGACGGGCCGGCCGCCTGCTTCCTCAAGCCGGCACCATCTCCGTCTCGAAGCACTCGATGACGTCGCCTTCCTGCAGGTCATGGAAGTTGGCGAATGACAACCCGCACTCGTAGCCGCGCGCCACCTCTCGCACGTCTTCCTTGAAGCGCTTGAGCTGCGACAGCTCGCCGTTGTGGATCACCACGTTGTCACGCAGAACGCGCACGCCGGAGCCGCGCTTGACCAGGCCGTCGGTGACCATGCAGCCGGCGACCTTGCCCACGCGGGTGATGCTGAACACTTTCCGAACCTCGGCGTAGCCCAGGAAGCGCTCGCGCTCCTTGGGCGCGACCTTGCCCTGCACCAGCTTCTCGATGTCGTCCGCGACCTCGTAGATGATCGAGTAGTAGCGGATGTCCACGCCCTCGCGCTGCGCCAGGTCGCGGGCCTGCGACGTCGCGCGCACGTTGAAAGCCAGGATCACCGCGTCGGACGCCTTGGCGAGCTGGATGTCGCTTTCGGTGATCTGGCCGACGGCGGCATGCAGCACTCGGACCTTCACCTCCTCATGCGCCAGCTTGAGCACGGTTGCCTGGATCGCCTCCGCGCTGCCCTGCACATCGGCCTTGATCAGTACCGCAACTTCCTTTTGCTCGCCCGCCTGGATGCGGGCCAGCATCTGGTCGAGCGTGCCGCGCGCGCCGGCACTCGCGCCAGCCGCCTTCTCACGCAGCTTCCGCGTGCGGAACTCGGCGATTTCGCGGGCGCGGCTTTCGTTCTCCACCGCGACGAACGGCTCGCCGGCCGATGGCACGCCGGCCAGGCCGAGGATCTCGACCGGCGCGGATGGGCCCGCTTCTGAGACCGCGCGGCCCTTGTCGTCCAGCATCGCGCGCACCCGGCCCCACTCGGCACCGGCGACGACAATGTCGCCCTGTCGCAGGGTGCCCTTCTGCACCAGCACGGTCGCTATCGGACCGCGGCCGCGGTCGAGCCGGCTCTCGATCACCGCGCCCTCAGCGGCGCGGTCGGGATTCGCCTTCAGATCAAGGATTTCCGCCTGCAGCGCGATCGCCTCGGTCAGCTTGTCGAGGCCGGTCTTCTTGGTCGCCGAGACCTCCACGTCCTGCGTCTCGCCGCCCATGTCCTCGACCACGACCTCGTAGCTGAGCAGTTCCTGCCGCACCCGGGTCGGGTTGGCGTCCGGCCTGTCCATCTTGTTGATGGCGACGATCAGCGGCGCGCCGGCCGCCTTGGCGTGGCGGATAGCCTCGATGGTCTGCGGCATGACGCCGTCATCGGCCGCCACCACCAGCACGACGATGTCGGTCACCGAGGCGCCGCGGGCGCGCATGGCGGTGAACGCCTCGTGGCCCGGCGTGTCGATGAAAGTGATCTTCTCGCCGCCCGGCATCTCCACCTGGTAGGCGCCAATATGCTGGGTGATGCCACCCGCCTCGCCGGCCGCGACGTCGGTCGAACGCAGCGCGTCGAGCAGCGACGTCTTGCCATGGTCGACGTGGCCCATGATGGTGACCACCGGCGGCCGCGGCAGCAGTTCCGACTCGGTGTCGGCGACGCCCTCCAGGCCCATCTCGACGTCGGACTCCGAGACGCGGCGCGCCCGATGACCGAATTCCTGCACCACCAGTTCGGCGGTATCGGCATCCAATGTCTGCGTGATGGTCGCCATCACGCCGAGTTTCATCAGTGCCTTGACCACCTCGCCGGCGCGTGTGGCCATGCGGTTGGCCAATTCCTGCACCGTGATCGTGTCCGGCAGAATGACGTCGCGCACCACTTTCACCTGATCCGATCGCAGCAGTTCCAGTTCGGCTTGGCGGCGCTCGCGCTCCCGCTGACGCCGAACCGATGCCAGCGAGCGGACACGTTCGTCCTCGCCCTCGATTGCAGCCTGGACGTCGATGCGGCCGGCCCGGCGTCCGCTGTCCGTGCCCTTCTTCGCAACCGCGACCTGCGGCTTGCGCGGCACCAGCACGCCACCCGGCCTGCGGATCGGCCGTGCTTCGTCGTCTTCCTCCGCACCGCGCGTGCCTGGCCGAAGGCGCAGCGTCTCGGTCGGCGCCGTCGGCGAGGCTACAGGGGTGGCCGCCCGGCGTCGGGGCTCTTCAACGCCACGTGCCGCGGGATCGGCAGCCTGGGCCGTGACCGTGGCCTCGGCCGCCTGGCGCGCTGCCTCCTCGGCCGCTTTCTGCGTCGCCTCTTCGGCCTCGCGGCGGGCATCCTCTTCCGCGGCCTTGCGCGCTTCTTCCTCGCGCCGGCGAGCCTCCTCAGCCGCCGACAGGATCGAGATCTTCTCCTGCTCGCGTCGCTCGGCCTCCCGCTTGGCCGCCTCGCGCTGCTGCTCGACCAGGGCGCGCTGGCGAGCCGCCAACTCCGTCGCTGTCAGGGCACGTGGCGCCGCTGTCGTCCCACCGCGACCGCCGGTGGCGGGGCCGCGTGCAGCCGGAGCCGATGCGCCGGGCGCCGCGAGCCCTGGTGCGGCGCCGCCTGCCGGTGCACCGGGCGCTCCGATGCCGGCGCGCTTCTTCCGCACCTCGACCTGCACGACCTTCGACCGGCCATGGCTGAAGCTTTGGCGTACGGAGCCCGCGTCGACCGTCCGGCCGAGCTCCAGGCGTCCCGCCGGCCGTAGAGAGAGCCGACCCTTGCCGGCGTCCTGATCGTTGCCTTCGCTCATGTATTACCCGTTGGCCCCGTCCATCTTGTGACCGTCCCCGGACCTGATCCGCGAATCTCGTCGGTCATCGTTCAACTCACTCATAGCCCCCGGACTTGATGCGGAGGTCTTCCCGCCGGCATCGCAGCCGGCGGCAGTCAGTTTCAGTCCATTCAGTCGCATCGCCTCGAGGGCAAGCCTCTCACCCAGCCGTCCGGGTGCAATCGCTACGTGCACCACATGGTCACGGCCGAAGACCCGGCCAAGCGCGGCGGCCGGGAGAGGATCCAACACCGTTACCGAAGCCCTGGCGCCGGACAAAAAGCGCGCGCGTTCCGCCGCACTGCCATCCGACGCCTGCAGGATCAGTCTTCCCTGACCGGTCCGCAGCCACTCACGCGCCTTGTCGAACCCGGCGACCGCTTGCCCTGCGCGGCGTGCCAGTCCCAGCAACTCACCGATCCGCCGGACCAGAGCCGCCTCGAGCACGGCAGGAAGATCGGGGGGCACTGTGACAGGGCCACGCGCGGCCCTGGCGAAGACACGCCCCAGGCCTCCCTGGGCGCGGGCGGTTTCTAACACATCCGCGCGCGCGCTCAACCAGATTCCCCGTCCGGGCAGCGGTTGCGGCCAAATCAGGCACGATTGCCCGATCAGGACCGACAACGAAGCGGATCATCCGTTCCTTGGGCAAACGCTCGCGCGTGACCACACAGCGGCGCAGCGGGCCCGTCTCCACTTCGTCGTCCGCCGCATCGTCGCTCGGTTGCGTTGCCGCTTCAGTCGTGATGTGCCTCCTCACCTGTGGCGGCACCCTCCGCTGCCCCGGGCTCCTCGAACCAATGGGCGCGGGCGGCCATGATCACGTCATTGGCCGTCGCCTCGTCCATGTTGCCCGCGCCGACAATCTCGATCAGCTCGTCCGACGCGAGATCCGCCAGATCGTCCAGTGTCTTCACGCCCTTCTCGCCGAGCGCCACCAGCATTGCCGGGGTCAGCACGTCAATGGCGGCGATGTCATCGCTCACACCCAGTTCAACGCGCTTCTCCGACAGTTCGCTGTCGCGACGAGTGATGAAGGCCTCGGCGCGGCGGATCAGCTCTGCGGCAATATTCTCGTCGAAGCCCTCGATGTCCGCGAGTTCCTCCTCCGGTGTGAATGCCAGCTCCTCGACGGTGGAAAAATCCTCGGTTACCAGCAGGCCGGCGATCACATCGTCCACATCGAGCGCTTCGACGAACAGGCTGCTGCGCCGGCGGAACTCCTCCTGGCGCCGCTCGCTCTCCTCAGCCTCGGTCAGGATGTCGATGTCCCAGCGGGTGAGCTGCGAGGCCAGCCGCACGTTCTGGCCGCGGCGGCCGATGGCCAGGCTCAGTTGCTCCTCGGGCACCACGACCTCGACGCGCCCGGCCTCCTCGTCCATCACCACCTTGGTGACCTCCGCCGGGGCCAGCGCGTTCACCACGAAGGTGGCGGCCTGCGGCGACCAGGGGATGATGTCGATCTTCTCGCCCTGCAGTTCCTGCACCACCGCCTGTACGCGCGAGCCACGCATGCCGACGCAGGCGCCGACCGGGTCGATCGAGGAATCGCGACTGATCACCGCCATCTTGGCGCGGCTCCCGGGATCGCGCGCCACGGCCTTGATCTCGATGATGCCGTCGTAGATCTCGGGCACTTCCTGGGCGAATAGCTTGGCCAGGAAGCCGGGATGCGTGCGCGAGAGGAAGATCTGCGGCCCGCGCGGCTCCTCGCGCACGTCGTAGATGTAGGCGCGCACGCGGTCGCCGTTGCGAAAACTCTCGCGCGGGATCAGTTCGTCGCGGCGTAACAGAGCCTCGGCACGGCCGAGTTCCACCATCAGGTTGCCGTACTCGGTGCGCTTGACCACGCCGTTGATGATCTCGCCGACGCGGTCCTTGTATTCGTCGTACTGTCGCTTGCGCTCGTATTCGCGCACGCGCTGAACGATCACCTGTTTGGCGGTCTGCGCCGCGATCCTGCCGAAATCGATCGGCGGCAGCGGATCGATCAGGTGTTCGCCGATCTTGATCTCCGGCTGGAACTTGCGGGCGATGTGGACGGGGATCTGGGTCTCCTCGTTCTCCACCGTCTCGACCGCCTCGGTCCAGCGCGACAGGCGCACGTCGCCGGTCTTGCGGTCGATCGTGGCTCGGATGTCCTTTTCGTGCCCGTACTTGGCGCGGCCGGCCTTCTGGATGGCCTGCTCCATCGCCTCGAGCACCTCCTCGCGGTCGATCGACTTCTCTCGCGCGACGGCGTCGGCGACCAGGAGCAGTTCCGGGCGGGCAATGGCGGTGTCCATGTCGACCTCTGTCAGTTGGCCGGTGGTGGGGTTGCGGTAGCGGCGATCAGGACGTCGGTCAGTACCAGCTTCGCGCGCCGAATGGCAGCGAGCGGCAGCACGATTTCGCTGCAATCGTCAAGCCGGAGGCGGGCTCCGGTGTCGTCTGCGCCCAGCACGATGCCGGAAAAGCGCCGGCGCCCGTCGATGGGGGCGATGGTCTCCGCGCGGGCGAGGTGGCCAGCGTAGCGGTTCCAGTCTTTCACGCGCGTCAGCGGGCGGTCGATGCCGGCCGAACTGACCTCCAGCGACCAGGCGCCGGGAATCGGGTCTTCCACGTCCAGCACAGCCCCGAGCGCGTGGCTGATCGCCTCGCAGTCGTGCACCGCGATCTGGGCGCCATCGGCGCGGTCGGCCATCACCTGCACGGTGGGGCGGTCACGGCCGAGTACGGCGACACGCACGAGTTCGAAGCCCATGGATTCGAGCGTGGGTGCGACGATGGCGGCCAGCCTGGCTTCCAGGCCGGCGTGGCGGCGGTCGTCCGATTCATGCAGGTGCGGCTTGTCCAATGCAAAAAAGGCGGCCCGTAAAGGCCACCCTCCGTAACTCGGCGGAGAATGATTTGAGCACGACAGATAGCGGGGGTCGACGGGGTTTGCAAGGTCGCTCGGATGCCGGCAGGCCGCCGGCCGTCATTGATCGTCCATTTGACTTCGCGGTCGACGGCGGCAGGAAGTCATTTTCGGTTGCCCAGAGCCCGCAACCGGCCGCGAAGGGCGCTTGGACCGGGCCGCCACCCTATAGGCGACGGCACCAGCAGCGTGCTACGCCCAAATGATGCTGGTGGTCGGCATAGTTGCCATGCCGCGGATGTCCACGCCGTGGGTGGCGCCTGCGCCGAAGGTGAGCATCGTGCCGCCCTGGCCGTCGGAGGTCTGCTGCAGCGCGCCTTGCAGCGCCTTGTCCACGGTCAGGGTATCGCCCTTGGCGATCGAGAAATCCTCGAGCTTGAGCAGTCCGCTGTTGGCGTGGAAGACATAGGCGTCCTTGCCGCCGCCCGTCACGTCCAGGGTGCCCGTGCCGGCGATGAATTCATTGCTGCCCGCGTCGGCTGTGACGATGGCTTGGCCGGACCCGCCGGCCAGCAGGACAGAGCTGGCGCCGACGAACGCGATCTGGCTGGCTCCGGCGCCGAGAACGACAAAGGCGGCATTGCCGCTGTTGAGCACGAAGGTGTCTCCGCCGACCGTGTAGAGACCAGTCTGCGAGAAGTTCTTCGCCGGCGACCCGGCTCCGAATACCAGTTCCCAGCCGCGTTCTCCTGCACCATCTTGCCGCCGAGCGTCTCCAGCAGGACAACATTCGCGGTCGGCGTATCGGCGGTGCCGTTTACCGCGATCTGAAGGCCCTTCGAGGCTGATTGCACCGTTAGCGTTGCGCCTGCCCCACATGGCGTCCTCGGGTGGAAGTGTGGTGCGCTTGGCTGATGGAGCTGGACGCGATCACCGCCGCGGAGCCTGAGAGCGCTCATACGAGCAGTCGTAAGAGCGCTCGCAATTCGCGCTGCAAAGTCACGGCTAAAAGTGCGCCAGAATACCATTCAACCGGTCAGCAGCAAATCAAGGTGGTTACGTGCCCCCGCAACCAACGATCCCATCATTCCACCAAAACCGCCGTTCCCGACGTACGGTCCGGCGACGTTGGCGTCTGTAGTTCGCGCCACCGTGGCAGAACGATCACGGTAAGCGGTGCGGCGGCAGCACGACTGCAGCCGATTGACGCGGCAAAGAGGCGGCAAGGTAAGGTGACGAAGCGGTGGCCACTCGGCCGCGGTCCTGGAGGGCGGACCACCTCGCTGAGGAACCAGCCGAACTCTTCAGCTCGCGGCAGCGCCCGTGGGAAGGTCAATCCGGAGCACTTCACCGGGACGAACCACGTGCAGCTCTCCACTTACTGCAAGCGTCATCGACTCCCCTGACTCCAACTTCACGGTGAGGCGATGGCTGGCCTGTGCGATTTTGACTTTCACCTCACGACCGCGCCACTGCACGCGGAAGCCGAAGCTGCGCCATGATGGCGGCAACCGGGGATCCAAGGCCAGGGCGTCGGCGCGCAAAGACAGCCCAGCGAAGCCGAACAGTGCCGCCAGCCAGAGCCCCCCAAGCGCGGCGATACGCACACCGCCAGCGCTGGCGCCGCCGTTGTCCGAGAGGTCGGTCGCCGCGGTCTCGTGGAAATAGCGCAGCGCCAGTTCGGTATCGCCCAACCGGGCCGCGACAAGCGCGTGCATGGCCCGGCTCAGCGAGCTGCCATGTGCGCAACGCGGCTCGTAGTAGCGAAAATTTGCCACTTTGGTCGGCAGGTCGAACTCCTCCGGCAGAAGAGCCATGAGCGCGACGACGTCGGCCTGCTTCACCACCTGGGAGCGCTGTGTCCGCTCCCGCCCGAGTATCATGTCCATCGGGGTGGTGCGGTCGGCGTAATCAGAGAGATCCACCTCATCCAGCTTGAAGAATCCGGCGAACTGCTCGAGCACCCCGGTCCGTGGATCGAAGCCCGTGACCAACGCCTCCGCAGCCTGCCGCCACTGATGGAGCTCCGCATCGTCGAGCGCAAGCCTGCCTGCGAGATCTGCCCAGCGAGTGGGCCAGCGTTCGCGTAGCAACGCGGCGATGTCGAGGCCGCGCCGGATGTTCCAACGGGCCATGATGTTTGTGTAGGCGTTGTCGTCGATTTGCTCGTGGTACTCGTCCGGCCCGATGACGCCGCGGATATGGCGGTGGCCATCAGCTTCGAGCTGGGCGCGGCTGGCCCAGAAGCGCGCCGTCTCCAGGAGGATTTCGGACCCGGCATCAAGCAGGAAGGCTTCGTCCCCGGTAGCCTGCCAATAGTGCCAGACGGCGTAGGCGACATCCGCGCTGATGTGCTGTTCCTGGGTGCCGCAGAGCACCTGGACGACCTTTCCATTGGGCGCGATGATTTGCTCGGGCGTCGTTTCCTCACCGGTATCGGTGGACTCCCAGGCGTAGAGGGCGCCGCACCAGCCCATCCGAGCGGCCTTGGAGCGGGCGCCTGGCAGCGTGTTGTAGCGGTACATGAGCAGCGCCCGCGCGGCCTCGGGCCAGGTCGCCACGTAGAAGGGCACAAGGTAGATTTCGGTGTCCCAGAACACGTGCCCGAGATAGGAGTCGCCCGTCAGTGCACGGGCGCCGATGGACACGCGCTCGTCGGCCGGGTTGGCGGCACTGTTCAGATGGTACGTCGAAAACCGCAGGGCCTGCCGGGCCGCGGCGTCGCCCTCGATCTCGATATCGCTGCAGTGCCAGCGGTGCTTCCAGGCAGCCTCGTGCGCGCCAAGCACGGCGCGCCAGCCAAGTTGCCGCGCTTTGTCGAGCGCGCCGCGCGCCGCGGGGCCGGGGTCCTCTCGCAAGTCGTCGCTGCGCGCGACCGAGACCAGACGCTGGAACGATGCGACCTGCCCGGGAACGGACGACCAGCTCCAGGACCACTTGAAGTGGTTGAGCGCCCGCGGCGGGATCTCGACGGTGTCGCGTTGCAGTGCCGGGGCGCCGGCCATTGCGAGGCACTTGCCCGATTGTTCGGTGCGCCAGACGCCGAGATCGGGCTCAAGCCGTACCGGCTCGAGCCCGAGCCCGGCCCCTTCGAACATCGCCTCCACGGTAACCTCCACCTCGCCCTGCTCCACCTCAAGACGAAGCAGCTGCAAGCCAATTGCGCGTTCGGACAGCGAGACCATGCGGAGCGTGCGCGCATGGACGATCAAGCCGGCAGGGTCACGCTGCCGCCACTCCGTGAGCAGCGCGCCTCGCCGCATGTCCAGAATCCGGCGGTGCGAGAGCGTGTCGCCCGAGCGTCGCAGCAAGGTCCTGCCGTTCAGGAGGATGCGTACGCGGAGCCAGTCGGCAACAGGGACCAGGGCCGGGACGGGCGGCTCGGTGTTGGGCGTGTCGAACAGTCCCGCAACATAGGTGCGCGGCCACGAGGCCCAGTTCAGCGTGTGCAGCCAGGAAACCCACATCGGGCCACGGCTGATCGCCCGAGCCCCCCGGACGCCAAGGAAGCCATTGCTGATGGTGAAGCGCGAACTCGATGCTGGCCTCCCGGAGGGGATCGTAGCCGTGCTCCTCCAGCACCCAGCCGGCGTCGGCGGTTGGCTCCAATGCGCCCAGCATGTCCATGGTTTCCCTCATTTTGGCCTGGCGCGGAGTTGGCCTTCGGCTAAGGCCTCCACCGCAACCTCGTACAGATTGGTCACGACCAGATCGGCGCCGGCTGCCCACAACAAGGCCTCGTCCGCCTGACGCGCGACGCCGAGCGGCACCATGCCATCGGCCTTCGCCGCCTCGACGCCAGCCGGCGCGTCCTCGACCACGAGGCAGCCTGCCGGGCCGATCCCCAGCTCCGCGGCGGCAAGCAGGAAAATCTCCGGGTGCGGCTTGCTCTGGCGCAAGTCGCGACCGCAGATATTGGCGGCGAAAACATCGAGCGGGGTCCGCTCGGAGTCTACGTGGATCGGTCGCATCATCTCGTTGGCATTCTTCGAGGACGACGCGACGGCGAGCCGCAAGCCCAGTGTCCCGACTGTCCGGACGAAGCGGAGCGCGTCGCGGAAGGCTGTGAAATCGCCGGCCGCGATCAGCTCCTCCAGCCGCAGCTGCTTGCGCTCGGCATAGCAGAGCACGTGTGGCTCGACATCGGGCAGCCCCAACTGCTCCAGCACGGCGCGCGCGCCGCTGAGGCGCGGCTTGCCTGCAACATAGGTCTGATAGAACCCCGTGGTGAGGCGCGCGGGATCGGTGATGCCCTGCAGAGCGTCCCGCCTGGCGCGTTCATGCGGGGAGTCAACGAGTACGCCACCACGTCCAAGATGATGGCGGTGAGAGGTCGCGGGGTAACGAGATCTGCTGGCATGCGGCAGCCCTTATCGGCCCTTCCGTTGGGCGCGACCAGGATTCCATCGCTCCCCTGCTGTTGCCAAATGAGCACGAGACCTTTCGTAGACAGAGTGGCGCGCCGCGGCATCACCGATCTGCGAACCCGGCTCGGATCCCGCTGGCGGCTTGTGACGGCGACCGGCCCCTCTTATCGCGCGCTGACGCCAGCCTGGGACACTTGGCGCGCCAACTGTCGATGGTCGCGGGGCACTCGACTGCCCTGGTATGAAGGTGCCTCGCACGCTTGGCTGGCGCACGCTGCCTCCGAGATGCGCAGGTGCGTGGCGAATCGGTAACGGCGACAGCGATGCGCTGACGGGCTTGCTACCGATGTCGCAGACCGTTTCGCCGGCTAGAACAAGGGTGTGGACGGTGGCTATCCTCGTGGGGAGGCCGCCCGCGCCGCTTGCGGGAACTGGACCGGCTGCTGCGATATCCGAACGGGTGCGGCCGCCCACTGACCAGGCGCTCGCTGACAAAGCGGGTCGCCGCTCCCCGTTGCCCGAGGCGGACGGCATCGGGTGTCAGCAGTGGCAAGATCGGCGAGCGGGGTATGGAAGCTGCGCACCCGCAGGGGTTCGCCATGCGCTGACCAGGTGCGCTCGCCGGCGGCCAGACGGCATGCTGACGGATAGGGCTTGGCGTTGTCCACCGGTGAAGTGCGTTGCGCATCAGTCAGCCGCCGGCGCGGATCATGGCAGCTACCTTCTCGGCGATCATCATTACGGGAATGTTAAGGTTTGCACATGGTACCGTCGGCATCAACGATGCGTCGCACACGCGCAAGCCTTCGACCCCGATCACCCGCGCGTTGGCATCCGTCACCGCCATTGGATCGGCGGCACTGCCCATGCGGCAGGAGCCGCAGGCATGCCAGTTGCCAACGACACGCTGTTGCAGATACGCCTCCAGCAAGCCATCGTCGGCGGCCAAATCCGCCGGTGAATGGTTTGTCCTGACGACAAACCTCATCATCCAACGCCTGAGGGTCGTACTGCGATCCATTAGCGGCCCGCCAAGTGTGGTCAGCGCTGCATTGCGACGACTGGGCCGCGTAAGTTCGCGAATGCGCGGCGAATATCCGACAGGGTATAAATCCGTTATGACACCGGCCTGCTGCGCCGCCATGATCGCGCGCACCATCAAAAGGAACCCCGCTTTCAGCCGCGCCATGTCGCGCGGATCGGACAGCATCCGGAAGCCAATTTCGGAACGCCTGTCCGGTGCGCTGGACAAGCGCACGCATCCGGTGGAATAGGATTTGTTCACCCAGCATCCGAGTGCTCCGATCCGCCATCCCACCGAATGCCAGCCGGTACGCGCCAGGATCTCCATATGCATGTCGCCGGGCGGCGTCCCTTCCATGCCGGACGAATACCGCAGCAACGCCTGAAGATGATGCCCGCCGCGCTTCAGGAGCCGCGCCGAAGGATGAAGATAACCGGCGATGCGGGCAGCGGGATGCTCCTGCAGATTCTCACCTACGCCCGGCCGGTCAGCCTCAACCGCGATGCTATGTTCGGCAAGATGCCCCCCCGGTCCGATGCCGCTCTTCATCAGCACGATCGGGCTTTGAAGTGCGCCGGTGGAGACAATGACCTGCCGTGCGGCGATGGTGACGCTTTCGCCGGCTCGTGTAAGGAGGCCACCGTTGACCCGCCCGCCCACAATAGCCAGCCTGTCGAACAGCGTCTCGGTGAGGATCGCCAGGTTTGGCCGACGCCGCACCTCAGGCGACAGATACACCGTTGCGGCACTGCCGCGGTGGCCTTCCTGATCGACGTTGATCGCGGTCGGAAAGACGCCGTCCGCCCAGGGACCGTTCTGGTCCTCCTGCATCGCATACCCCATGCCGGCGAATATCTTCGCAACGGTGCGCGTGAACCCCGACCAATCGGCGTAGCGATGACGGTGGATCGGCATGGGGCCAGACCTCCCATGCAGCGGGCCATCGAAGTCCGCGTCGTTCTCCAGCTTCTTGAAGTAGGGCAGCACCTCCGACCAGCTCCATCCATGGGCGCCCTTCGCGGCCCATTCGTCATAGTCGTAAGGCGAGCCACGATTGGCGCAGATACCATTGATCGACGAGCCGCCGCCCAGGATGCGTGCCTGCTCGTACAGCCATGCTTCGCCCGGCTGGTTCCCGCCGCCGTCGCTGCGCGATGCCAGCAAGGACGGCCACAGCCACTCGGTCCGAAAGTGGGTGCGGCCTGGATAGGCAGATGCCAGCTCAGGCGGCATTTCATCCGAGGTCAGATCGCGTCCGGCCTCAACCAGCAACACGCGTGTCGCGGCATCTTCGCTGAGACGAGAAGCAAGTATGCAGCCGGCGGAACCGCCGCCGATGATGAGGAAGTCGACTGGTTCGACGGGGAAGTCCATTCTGTAACATCCTCAATATCATCACGGCCACGATAGCAGGTGATAGTAAACACAAACGAATCAGCGGGCTATCCCGTCGTACCGCCAGGGCAATCTGGAAGGCTTGTCCGTGGTCGCGCGAGACCGGATCTTCCACGACAATCAAACCACCTCCCTCGCACCATATCCGCCCGCCATGCCGTGTCTATTCCACATCGAGGGCAATGGCCTCATGGACATGCAGCCAGCAACTGCACGGCGGCTTGTGCCGCGTGGCTGTCAAGGACGCGAGGCCCACAGCGTGTCGTCGTTGCTGATCACAACGAACCCGACATCGATGTGGCGGAGTTGACCATAGGCCAGGTCGTGAGGAACACGGAGAGCCGGGAAGCCAGGCCGCTGAGGCCCATCAGAGGCTCAGCAGGCCGAGGAACATCCGTGTACGCTTGCGATGCGCCGTGGCCGAGCCATCGGCGGCCTTCGATTTGCGGGTGGGTTGCATGGCAGATCCGTAGAGCGCGAGAACACGTTCGGCGGCCACGCGGATATCGAACCTGTCGCGGAAGATCTCCCGTCCAGCCGCCCCGAGACGCCGCCGCTCATTCGCATCGTCGATCAGCCGCGCCATGGCCTCGGCAAGTTGATCCGGTTCTCCCGGTGGCACCAGAACCGCATTCTGGCCATCTGTCAGGAATTCCGGGATCGCGCCTACCGGCGTGGCTACAACCGGCACGCCATGTGCCAACGCCTCGAGAATCGCGATTGGCATTGCCTCGAAATGCGACGGCAGCACAAAAATATCGGACCGATGGAGTAGATCGTTGGCGGCGTTGCTATCGACCCATCCGGGCAGTATCACCCGATCGCTGAGCCCAGCCTTGGCAACAGCAGCGCGATATTCCTCCACCGCTCCATCGCCAGCGATGGTTGCCGTCCAGGGCCTCGCCAACAGCCGCGGCGACTGAAAGGCCGCGAGCAAATCCGGAACGCCTTTCCGCTCGCCAAGCTGGCCGAGGAACACGATTCGCACGATCTCGCCGCGTGGCGATTCCGTTGCAGCGGCGTCGGCTGGTCTGGGCACGCCATTGAAGATAACGGCAATTCTCTCTTGCGCAACGTGCAGGTCCGAGATGAGGAGATCTCGCCAGCCACTGCCCAGCACAATGACAAACCGTGCACGGTTCAGAACGAACCCGAGGGCCTTTTGGCAAGGTCTGGGGAGGCCGAAGTAGAATTCACGAAAGTTGGAACCGTGCATATGGACGATCACGGGAACGCCGAGCATGGCGCCAATCAGAGTTAAAATGCCTTTGCGCAAGGCGCTGCCATAGGCGCTCATGTGGATGTGCATCAGGTCAATGCGACCGAGGACGCCAAGGTAAAGCAATTGAGCGACTGCCTTGAGGAAATGCAGCCCCATGCTGACCATTCCTCCCGGGCCACGCGTATCAAACACGCGCACCTGAGGCGCGCCGGGCGTGTTTTCCCACTCCTGTATCAGATATTGGATAAATGTTCCGACTCCGCCCGAGGCATGTGTGGTGCCGCCTCCAGCGAACATCAGAACCCGCTTGCGATACGCTTTCATGGCCGTTTCCTACTGTCGGCATTGGATCAAGAATAGACTATGGCCGCGCGTCGGAGAAGTCAGCCGCCCCGCGCGGACGGTGGTGGCAATCATCTCGGGGATCATGAACGCCGAAATGCCAAGATTCGGACACGGCACCGGTGACAAGAGCGACGCGTCGCAGACACGCCGACCCTCGGCGGTGATAACGCGGCGTGATTGTGTCCTTCGTCGCCCTTTGGATTGAAGGGCTCGCCCATGCGACGGGATCCGCTGGGATGCCGATTGCCTCCGAAATGCTGGCGCAGTTGGTCGTCCAGCGACATGTCATCGGTCTCGACGTCCGAGGCGGAATATCAGGTACCGACGCCAAAGGTCATTATCAACTGTTTGATGGCTGCGCTGCGATCCGTCGATATGCATATCGCCCGACGGCATGCCTTCCAGGTCGGATGAGTAGCGCAGCAGCACCTGCAGATGATGCGACTCCTGGTTCGACAGCCGGCCGATGCGTGCAGAAGGCCAGCCGCACCGACAGCGCTATGGTCCTGGAGATTCGATCCGCGACCTGGTCGGTCCGCCTGCATTTCGACACGGTGATCGGCGACATGGGCAGTCGGCCTGATACCACTGCGCAGAAGCAGCTCGACCGGGCTCCGGAGTTCCGCCGGCGGCGGATGAGCTGCCTCGCGGCGATGCCAATGGCCTCCCTGTTCCGCAGGCAGCGTGCGGGTGGAACGCGGCCAACCGATGAACTGGCGCCGGCCCGGACCTGTCGTGGAGCGGCTCACCCAAATCGATTCGATTTTCAGCTCCTTGAAATAGGGCAGCATCGCTGACCCGTTCCATCCATTCGTTCACATATCATAATCGAACGGTGAACCGCGTCACAAATGCGGTTGATCTATGAACCGTGACCCCGAATGCGGACCTGTCCGTGGAAATGATCTGCGTGGCCGGATCGTTCCGCGATCTCCACGCGATGCCTGCAAGGACGATTGCAGCCGAACTCGATCGGAAATGACATGACCCGGATAAGCGAATCCCAGCTCAGCCGCCGTGTCGGCTGGCAGGATTCCCACCTTGGCCAGCAACAAGCGCGTGGCTCGATTGTCACTGAGACGGAGGAAGGGATGCAACCGGATGAGCCGGCGCCGCCGAGAAATCAGATTAAGTTCCGAGGAAAGCTCGATATCCATATCCTGTGATCCACATCACCGCAGGTTCGACCGCGTAGTACGTTGCCAGACATTTGCGACGCCTCGCCGAGCGTCGTGCCGCGCGAACGGACGAAGCCAATTCGGCCCCGCGAAGCCGCCACGCCTGTCGCCGCCAAATCACCCTCGAACTCTTGAACATCCCAGGGTAAATAGACCCGGGCGACGGAATGCTTCGGCTTTCCATCCCCGACACTGCCGGTTGTGCGAACGTGCGTGAACGGAGCCTCCATCGTTCCAGTCACAGGGGTATCGCACCTGCAATTGCCTTGACATGCGGATCGAGGCCTAGGCTCGGGGGCATTGGCTCAACCTCTGCGTGTAGAACACGCGGGGGCACGTCGCATCAGTTGCCGCGTGCTTTCAGAAACTGGATTGTCCGCGAAGCGGGAATGCCGGTCTGCATGGCTTCGACGAACTGTGATGACGCAGGATCATTTCCTTCACCGTCGCAAACAGCGCCCGCACCTCCACAAGCACAGGCATATCCGCCGCGCCCCTGGCCACCACAGATCACCGTGCGGAGGGCGGCTTTCTCAAGCGGAAAAATCGTGCGCACCGGTCACAAGATGTTCAGCCAATTGTTCCGACTGCTGGATCAGATGCGGTTCCACGCCGAGTTCCAATGGCTCATGGCCCGATTTTTTGAAGAGCGGGCTGGACGCGCCCCGCATCGCGGCTGCGGGCGCCCCTGCGGATTGCCGACGCAAGCCGCACAAAAAAGGTGGCAACGCCGGCCGTTGGCGACGAAAAAAGTCTTGCTGGCCAGGTGCCGTCCACATAAGGCTGCCAGTGCAGGATTGATTCAACCTGACGCCCCAGCCGCACTTTTTTGCCATCTGAGCGACTGGTGTGTTATCCAATCCCGCACGCCGAACTGCGTATGCGCAACCTCCAATGGGTATGCTGCCATACCCCGTAATTGATGCAGTGCACACGAGAATTTTATTTCCAATTGACATCGGAGTCCGGATATCCTGCCCCCAGCATGTTGCTGCCGCTGGGTTGATGCGGTCCAAGAATATAGCGCCACTAAATACCCCGGTTTCAGTATTCACAATACTTGCTACTGGTTTAACAAAGTCTTGGGAGGAGATGATGCTGGCATCATCGACCCGTGGCAGATACTTACTGCCGTTGCATTGATGCGGCCTGTATAGGTGAAGCCGGCCGTCGGGTTAGGCAACTGGACTGGATCTGCGACACTTAACCCGAGCCGAGAGCGGGCCGGATGGCGATTAAGAGAGGATTGGATAGCCGTGAATAGGTTGAGGTCGGCCGAGGTGCTGGAGGGGCCGTTGCCCGCGCACTTCTGCAAGTCCTTGCGGAAACTATGCTGCGGTCGTCACGGCGAGCGGCCGCTTCCGGAATGACGCAATCCTTGCATTGGCTCCGCTCGCCACAGTTGCGCCGGTCCCAGATCACACGGGCGAACAATCGCGGGTGGTGGCAGATCCGACGCTTGACACGGTGGCTATTGGCGCATTGCAACCCCTATCGGCGAGCGATCACAAAGACCCGATGGCGATCATCACGCTCACGGCACGATCAGGCGCGGCTTCTATGGCGGCCCCAGATGTAATCGGCCGGACGCTGAAAATTCTTGCCACTGGGGCGTCGACGGCCGCTTGCGTTCCGCTAGATACCAGTCCCGGGTTGACGGACGCGACCGGTATGAGCCTCAGTCCATATCTCCATGCCCAGGTCAGGTACTGGCATCATGTGGCAGCTCGTTCCTGCCAAACTTGCGCAAGTAATACCCTGCAGCGAAGGGGTCATGAAAGCAACACTCTGCTGCGGGGAAGACCGTGACAAGACTTACCGAGCATAACTTCCGGTCTGTTCTTGCCGAGAGTTCCTTCAGAGCCATGCCTGACGGGAACGACGGTACCGCAGAGTATCGCGCCGAAGCAGATCCAGATGGACCAGATGGATATGTCCGGGATTGCGTGTGCTGTCGCCTTCCTTGCCGTCGTGGCCGGATTTTCGATTGCCGGTGCTGTTTGGAAGATGGCCGTCCCAGGCTTTCGCGCTGCGGTCCAGTTGTTCGGAGTATTGGTCTGCCTGCTCCTGGTCGCGAGCCTTGCGGGGGGCAGCGCCTTTGGCGCCAGGTTCCGGCGCAGTCGCGGTCTTCGGGCATCGCACATCGCTACAACCCTGCTGCAGACGACTGGGGCTGCGCTGCTTCTGGCGTTCATACCGTTCGCCCTTTCACATGTGGCATTCGGCTCGCCGGCCGATTCTTTCCAGGACGATCCTTTCCAACTCGGCGGGACAGGCTCGTTTGCATTGATGGCTTGGGTCATCGCATGTGCCGCTGTGGCTCTTGCCGCCTTGTTCAGCGTGCGTCCCATAGCGAGGATCGCCGCGGTCAGCTTTACGCGCCCTCGTCGTGTCTTGGTGGTTGGGAGAACCGAAGGCTGCATCGGTCTCATTCGCAGACTGCGCCAGGCGCAGCCTCGGCCGGTGACCGTGCTCGGCGTCGTCGATTACACAGAGGGGCCGACGTCTCGGGCCGTCCATGCAACACCCGTTTCATTTTGTGACTTGCGCGTGGCGGGGGGACTGCACGAATTCGTCGGCATGGTCCAACGGGCCGAGGTCGACACGGTCATCATCGCTTTGCCCTGGTCCGAGGCGGAACACATTCGTGCAATCGTCTGGGCGGTGGAGAGCGCTGCTGTGGACATCCTGCACGTCCCGGAGCCGGACGATTTCGACATCCCGGCAATACCGGTTGCGCAGCTGGCAGGCATTCCCTTGTCGCAAGCCGTCGACGCTCCGCTGATCGGCTGGCAAGCTTTGCTGAAGCGGATGGAAGACGTTGTGGTCGCCGGCGCTATCACTTTGCTCGCGGCCCCCGTGATCGTTGCTGTTGCTGTGTTGGTCAAACTGACCTCTCCTGGTCCGATTTTCGCCCGGCAGAAGTGGGTCGGCCACAAGGGTCGCAGTTTCGAGGCACTCAGATTTCGCACGACATACATCCTCCTCTCGGACGAATCCGGCGCTGCGCGACCGGACCGAGGTAACCGCTCGGCTCACGCCGCTTGGTGGTTGGCTGCGGCGAAGCTGCCTCGACGAACTGCCCCAATTGCTGAATGTCCTGCGCGGCGACATGTCGCTGGTGGGGCCCCGCCCGCATCTCATGGTCATGCCGGCGCACGGCGTGTCACTGGAGCAGGCGGCGCCAATCCATCGTCTGTGGCAGCGGGTGAAACCCGGTGTGACCGGTTGGGCACAGGTGAGCAGGAATTGTCGGCCGCTGCACTCCGGCGAGGAGGCCGAGGATAGGCTTGCGCTCGACCTTGAATACATCCGACACTGGTCCCTGGCATTGGACCTGAAGATCATCTGGCTCACGATCCGGCTCACGCTCAATGATCAGAAGGCCTACTGAATGACAGGCGATATCGCCGCATTTTGTGGCCAACTCTTCTGTCCTGAGGCGCTATGCGACGCTTCGAGGGACAGGATCGATCGCGATCACCTGTCGGTTACGGGCCGGGATCGTGCTTCGGCGGCTAGCCACGAATTGACTGCCGCACCTTGGCGTCCGGGACCTCAAGCCGAATTGACAGGAGGCTAAACTAGGTGAATCAGCTTTGGGTTCAGAAGAAGGCATTGCCTAAGGAAATCGCTGAGCGCCGGCGCGGAGGTGACTCTCGTTCAGTCGCGCGGCTCAGACCCAATCTTGCCACAGCAAATCACCCGTCATTCGTGCAGCTCTACTACGCTTTGGAAGCGCGCCGTACCTCGCCGACCGCGCCCATGATCGTGCAGTTCGTCTCTCCGTCAGCGAGAGCCGGTGTCAGCACCGTGGCGTCCGGTTACGCATGCGTCGCCGCTATGGGGCGACCAACGCCTGTGCTATTCGTCGACGCGTCATGTCGCAGTGGCAGACATGCCATAGCGGCGGCGAATGTTCCTCCGCTGATCGGAGCGTTCGAACGCGGGATCAACCTGAGCGAGGCCACCGTCCCGGCGCGGAATGGGGAAAACCTGCTTTGGGCACGCCTGTGCGATCATCCCGACGCGCTTCTCGAGCTTGGAGGCGACCGATTGCAGGACCTTTTCAATTTGCTCGGCAACCTGCATCAGCTGATCGTCCTCGACAGTGCATCAATCGAGCGGCCCGAAGCGGCAGTTTTGTCGCGCTATTGCGACGGTTCCCTGCTGGTTCTTGAGGCGGGGGTTACATCGCAATCGCAGACCGACGTTGCGTGCCGGAGACTCAAGCAGTTCGGCGGCGTTGCCATTGGTATCGTGCTGAACCGCGAACGGCGTTCGCTTCCTGGAAAACGACTCTAGTTCTCCTGAAAGGAATGGTTCCAGATCGATGATGCCAGTGCACTTTCCGAACCAAGACGGCCGTGACCGAGCGGAGCGAACCTATGATGGAAAACCGGTTGTGAAACCGTGGCGGACCATCGCTGTCGCCGGCCTCGGCCTGACCGGTGCCGTTCGCGAAACGCTGCATGACGTGGGGATGCGGCATGCAACATTGGTTCGGCATCATCCATGGGGGCGACCGCCGTACTCTCATGAACTGCTGCGCATTGAAGGAATCGATGGATCATTGCTGAGCATTGATCGGATCAGCAAGCGCTGGCACCATCCGCCGTACGCCTTTCCGCTTCGGCTGGCTCGGTATGCGCCTTTGTCCACTGAGGCCGACGTTCTGGATGTTGCCGTCATAGGGACCCAAGGACAGCACCGCGAGTTTATGGCGCATGTTGAGCGTACTGCTGCTAGGCTGGTGGAGGACGCGATTGTCGGGTTAAGTCGCGGGACGGCTGGTATGTCGCTGTCCACAGACGAATTCCACTTGGGTCGTCGCTACAGATCTGGATGGCTCGACCATGCGATCGCCAGAATGCGCATGCGGTTGTTCTCCGAATGGTGGAGTGTCGGCACGACCACAAAACCGCTTGAAGACATCGTGCGAACCGGGCAGACCGGCCCCATCCGGTGGCTTTCCCCGGACAAGGGGGTGACCTACCTGGCCGACCCGTTCCCTTGGCCGGGTACCGACCGATTGCTGTGCGAAGAGATGCCTGTGTCGGGAGGCAAGGGCCGGATCGTCGCGCTCGCGCCAGACGATGACGGTTCGTGGCGCAACTCGGACGTAATACTCGAGCAGCAGGACCATCATTCCTACCCATGTGTCGTCAAGTATGGGGAGGACACGTACTTCCTGCCGGAAGCGCCGGATCGCGGCGCAACCACGCTCTATCGGCTTGCGCCGGACCAAGAGCTGATCCCCCTCTGTGACGTCGCCCCTGGGCGACGTCTGGGCGACCCAACTCTGTTCAGACACGGAGGCCGCTACTGGATCGCGTGCACGGACCTCGACATCGGAACACATGACAATCTGTGCCTACTGCATGCGAGCGAGCTCACGGGTCCATGGCAGCCCCACCGCTGCACTCCGGCAAAGATTGATATCTGCGGCGCGCGGTCGGCCGGGCCACTTTTCAGGCTCGGACAGGATCTGTTCCGCCCGGGCCAGGACTGCGCCAGCACCTACGGCGCCGGGGTCGTCATTCACCGCGTGGATGTGCTTTCACCGGACTGTTACCGGGAGACCGTGGTAGCAAGGCTGCGGCCAGATCCCCGAGGCCCGTTTCCGCATGGGCTGCATACCCTGGCCGAAGACGACGGGCGTGTGTGGATCGACGGCAAGCGCTTTACACTCGACGTTGCCGCTCTGGGTCGCAAGATTGTCCGCCGCGCGAGACTTGCCTTTGAACACAGCTGGAACGCCGCGACATGACCGCGTTCGAATATCGCGAACAGGCCTACCATCCGTCAGCTGCGATGCAAATCGTGCCGAGCGTCGCGGGCTCTCGGCCAATGAGCGTATCAATCTACTTGAATGACCTCTCTGGTGGCGGTGCCGAGCGCCAATGCCTGAGACTCGCCCGCGAGATGCAGCTCAGTGGGGTCGTGGTGAATTTGGTTCTGCATCAGCTGCGTGGGCAACTGGTTGATCAGGTTCCCTCAGGTGTCGGCGTGGTCAACCTGGATCGCCGCAGAACCCGCCACGATGTGGTGCCGCTCGCGGCTCACCTGCGGCGGCATCAGCCCGACATACTGCTGGGGAACGTGGATCACGTGAATATCGCCGCCGTTCTGGCGCGCGTGCTTTCGGCGGCACGCACAAAGGTGGTCATTACGCAGCACAACCCTCTCGCCGGCGAACTGGCCTCTGACGGCCGACGATACCGCATCGTGGCGCCGGCGTATCGTGTGCTGGCTCCGTTCGTAAACGCCGCCGTGGGCGTATCGGACGGGATCGCGCGGCAGCTGGTCAAGCTGGGAGGCATCCCAGAGAGCAAGGTCGTGAGGATCTACAATGCGGTGGTCGATGGTGATTTCGACGAGCGTGCCAACATGCCCGTGGTGCACCCATGGTTCTGTGATGGCACGGCGCCGATCTTCGTCACCGCGGCGCGATTGGTGCCACAGAAGGACCACGAGACATTGTTGCGGGCGATGGCGATCTATCGCCGGGGCGGATCAGGACGTCTGCTGATCCTGGGCACCGGGCCGCTCCGCGAGCGTCTGGAGAATCTTGCGCACGAGCTGCAGATCGCTGATGCCGTGGACTTCGTAGGCTTCCAGAGCAACCCGCTGCCCTGGTTCCGGCGCTGCGACGCTTTCGTGCTTTCGTCGCGCTCGGAGGGCTTCGGGATCGCGCTGGCCGAGGCCATGGCGTGCGGCACGCCTGTCATATCAACCGATTGCGAGCACGGCCCGGCCGAGATACTCGGGGACGGTCGCTACGGGACTCTGGTCCCGCAACATGACCCCGCGGCCATGGCGGCCGCGCTGACCGACGCAGACAAGATGCCGCAGCGCTTCACACCGGAGCTGTTGAAGGCGCGAGCCGCCGATTTCAGCGACGCGGCCTGCCGTGACGGTTACCTGTCGCTTTTCAACAGGCTTGTTTATCGGACCGAGACGGGGCTGGGAAAGCAATGAGCACGATGACCGCACCCGGGCCAAGCTCATTCAGGTTCTCGTTCGCCACAGCCTCCATGAGGTGTGACGGCGGCGCCAATGCCAGCCGCGGCGCCATTTTCACAGGATCCAACACGCCATGAGCACGACAGTGGGTGTCCCGAGCAACATCGTCATACGCGATCTCCTGCTGACCCTGTGGTTCAACCGCGGGCGAATTTTCCTCATCATGTTCGCGTCGATGGCGATCGCGGCCTATGTGGCGTTTCAGACGGAGCCGAAATATCAGGCCAAGTCGACGTTGCTCGTCCTGCTCGGCCCCGAGCACGCGGTTCGTCCTGTGGCAGGCCAGCAACTCATGAACAGCTTCAATGTCGACCCGGAACAAGTGTACCAGACCGAGGCCAACATTCTTGACAGCGACGACCTGCATCGCACGGTGATCGAGCAGATCGGTCTGGCGAACTTATATCCGGATTTGCTCAAGCCCCCGGGACCGGTGGCGCAGATGACGAAACAGGCAAGAGCATATGTGACGGGCCTGCTTGGGGTACAGCAGGGACCGGAGACCGACGATGCGAACCGAACAATGGTGCAGGCCCAGAGGACATTCGAGCAGAATTTCGGTGTCGGCGTCGACAGGAAGTCGAATATCATTCAGCTGACATTCCAGCACCCCAATCAGACATTGTCAGCCCAGGTCCTGAAGGCGTTGGAGGCCCGCTATCTTGAACTGCGCGCGAAGCTCTTTGCCGATGAGCAGGTCTCGATCGTGGAAGCAGACGAGAAACGGACCCGCGACCAGCTAGCCGCAGCGGACACAAAGCTTGCTGATTTCAAGCGCGTGCACAACGTTGCCAATTTTGCTGACAGGCAGAAGATCCTGATGACGGAGCAGGGCGCGCTTGAGGACCAGCTGACGAAGACCGATAGCGCTATAGCGGGGCTTCAGGCGCGTCTCAGCAATCTCACCCAGCAACTCAAGGTGGCGAGCGGCCAACCCAACGCCAAGGGCTCTCCGAACGCCGCCTCGCCTCTGCAGGGGATGGTTGAAGCATATCAGAAGCGCCAGAACGAGGCGCAGACAACCTACCGCGGTTCGCCCGCTTACGACGCGGCCAGAACCGAGATTCTGAAGTCCGAAGCCGACATCGCGAAGATGCGCTCCACCCAGGCATTCTCGGTGAGCCAGGAGTTCAATAAGACCGAAGCGGACCTGCACACCGACCAGGCAGCTCGTGGCGTGATCGTGGCGCAGCTGACAGACATCAGCAATCAGCTGGCGGCCGTCAATGCCGAAGAGTCTCAACTGCATGAACTCGAGCGGACTCGCGGTGTTCTTGAGGAGAACTACAAGGCCATCTCCAAGATCGCCACGGATCGGAAGGTGATCGAGGATGTGGATGCCAACCGCCAATCTTCGGTTCGCGTGGTGGAGGCGCCACGTGTGCCGGAAAGGCCTTTGCCGGTTCGCTTTACCATCATGCTGGTCGGCACGATCGCCGGGCTGGTCCTGAGTGTCATTGTCAGCTTGATGTCCGGCTTCTTCCGCGGTGTTTACCTGCGTCCCGAGGCCCTCGAGGTGGACACCGGATTGTCTGTGTTGGCCGTTGTGCCGGACCAGAAGCTGTTGGCCAACCCTGTCGTCCTTGTAATGCCGAGATGAGGCAACGCATCGTGTCGAGGCCGCGTTCCGATTTGGTGACCGTGGACAATGACTGGTCCAACGGCTCGATGCGGAGGCTCAGCCTTGGCTGGCTCGAGCGGCTGATGTTGCGCGGGCTGCGGCGATGGCCTGCCGTTCCCACCGACGGACATGTGCGGTAAGAGGCGTGGCCAGCATGCGCGATAGCAGAGAAGCGGTTCTCGTGGTCGGCGCGGGTGAGTACATGGCGACGCGATTGATCAGCGCGCTCGCGCCGCATTCGTCGTATCGGCCGATTCCCCTCGTCGATGGTACCGCGCACGCTGCCTGGGCCGACCTTGAGGTAAGACATTGCAACGCGGCCAAGTCTGCCGAACTCACCAATGTCTTGGAGGGGGTGGATCTGGTCGTGAACTGCGTCGCCGGTAAGCCGGGGACGATCCTCGCCACGACAAGGGCTCTTTGCGATGCGGCGCGACGCAACCCACCGCGCCGCATCGCACATATCAGCAGCATGGCCGTGTATGGTGGAGCCTCGGGTCAGGTAGAGGAGGCGACCAGACCCGAACGGCCGCTCAACCCTTATGCCAGGGCCAGGATCGAATGCGAGGCCCTGGTGCGGCAGTATGTAGCGGACGGCGGCGATGCGGTAATCATCCGACCGAGCTGTATCTTCGGGCCAGGCAGTGAGCCCTGGGCAGGCCGGATCGCCCGGCTCCTGCTGTCTCGCCGCCTGGGAGACCTGGGAGCACTGGGTGACGGGCTCTGCAACCTTGTTCATGTCGATGATCTTGTCGCAATCATGATTGCAACTTTCTCCGCGCCTGACGTGGCGGGGGAAACATTAAATGCCACGGCCGACTGGCCACGGCCGACATGGAACGAGTTCCTTATCCGATTTGCTCGTGCCATAGGAGCCACCCCAGTCGAAAGGATTTCAGAACGGAGGATCCAGGTCGAGGTCAAGCTGCTGGCGCCGCTGTTGCGGGGTGCCGCTCTGGCAGCGGGGCCGGTCGGAGCAGGACGATTCATACCCGACGCGATGACACCGTCGTTCGTTCGTACCCTGCGACAACACATCACGGTCAGCGCCGCCAAGACCTCGGCCATGCTGGGCATTGCACATATGCCGCTTGATCAGGCGATCGATGAGACGGCGCGTTGGTGGAATTCCCGCCGCTCGGGCGCGGCGCCGACGGTCGGCGATCATCCAGCGGAATCCGTCCGATGAGCGGCTTGTCGCCAACTGTCCGGCGCGGCGCGGTCGCGGCGGACTCATTTGGATCGATGAACCGCTGCGTGTCAGGCAGTGAGGCGATGCGATGATCGGCGATGCCCGCAACATAGTGCGTGGGACGATGATCGAGGCCGATCTCTGTATCCTTGGCGCGGGAGCGGCGGGGATCACGCTCGCGCTCGAATTGCTCCGGTCTGACATGCGGATCGTTCTGCTTGAGGCAGGAGGCACAGCGGAAGAGCCTGAGGCGCAAGCGCTCTACGAAGGCGAAGTTGCCGACACCTCGCTGCATAGCCCTCCGGACAAGTACCGGCAACGACGGTTTGGCGGCTCGACAACGATCTGGGGGGGCCGCTGCGTGCCGCTCGACCCGATTGATTTCGAGGATCGCCCTTGGATCCCCCGCAGCGGATGGCCTATCCAATACGATGACGTCGCCACCCACTATCCTGGCGCGAATGCGATCTGCGAGGCTGGCGATTTTACCTACGATGCGGAACGTGCTGTTCCAGGCGGCATGCGCCCCCTTCTGAGGGACTTCGATCCGGTGGATTTTACCACCGAGCGCATCGAGCGCTTCAGCTGCCCGACCGATTTCGGGAGGCGTTATCATGACCGCCTCGCCTCCGCGCGGTCCGTGCGGGTCCTGCTGCACGCAAATTGCACGCGCCTCGTTGCCTCCGCGGATGGCAGGCACATTGAGCATGCAATGGTCCAAACGCTCGATGGCAATCGGTTTGGTGTGACCGCAACGCGCTTTGTACTGGCGACCGGTGCCCTGGAGGCGGCGCGGCTGTTGCTCGTGTCGCGAGACGTACATGCGGCGGGGATTGGTAACGGACGGGGGCTGGTCGGGCGGCATTACATGTGCCACATCGCTGGCACGATTGGGACGCTGCGGATCAACCAGCCGGCCGATCATGTGTGGCAGGGATACGAGCGCGCCGAGGACGGTGTCTATTGCCGCAGACGCATCTCCCTGACGGATAAGGCACAGCGGCGTGAGGCCATTGGCAATGCTGTATTCCGCCTTCACCACCCCCGCATTCCCGACCCGCGTCACCGCACCGGTGCGCTGTCGGCAATCTTTCTTGCGCGACGACTGATCAGCTACGAGTATGGGAAGCGGCTCGTCACGAACCAGCCGATCGGAACGCGCGACTGGCTGCGGCATGTCTCCAACGCTGGCGTCGACGCTCTCGGGACGTCGCGGTTTCTGTGGCACTGGATGCGCGACCGGGTCCTCGCCGAACGGAAGTTCCCGACGGTCATCGTTCGCCCGCGGGAGAATCTGTTCAGCCTCGACTTCAATGCCGAACAGGTGCCGAACCCGGATAGTCGTGTCCGGCTGAGCGAGCAGACCGATCCATTTGGGATGCCGCGGCTGTTTATTGACTGGCGCTACACGGAAATCGACGTGCAGACGGTCGCTGCGGCGTTTCGGCTTCTGCAGCGAGATCTGTCGCGATCGGCGCTCGGAGAGCTGACCCTCGAACCCGACGAGGCCGATATCGAGGCAGTGATCCGACGTGATGGCGCCTACGGAGGACATCATATCGGCACTGCGCGCATGGGCCGCGACCCAGCTACGGGAGTGGTCGACGTAAACAGCCGGGTGTTCGGCGTGCACAACCTCTACGTCTCCGGGAGTGCAGTGTTTCCGACCTCGGGACAGGCCAACCCGACATTGACGATCGTGGCGCTCGCCATCCGGCTTGCCCGCCATATCGAAGGGGAAGCGCGTCGTCCCGTGGAAGTGGTACGTCGGTCCGAATCCCTCCCATCAACCCATTCTCATGCACGCGGGGCACAACCCGTCCTGCTTGCTGAGACATTGACCGAGCGGCAAGCGTGAACCTCGATCACGTCATGAGTCGGGCATTCTGGGATCAGGTCGCAGGAGCGGCGTGGTCCCACGTGGACGGCACCAACGGGGTGATGATCCTGATATTCTGGGGCGTCATCGCCTTCGCCGCAGTGTACACTTATCTTCCAGGTACCACAGCCTCGCTCGTTTCGGGGATTGTTCGGGCACATGCTGCCGCCTGGCACGATCCGTCATCCTTCGGCGCGGGCCGATTTGCTGTTTTGGCTTTCCCGCCGAGCCTTTATGCCGCTGCTCGTGGTCCCGCTTGCCTTGTCCACTGTGACCGCTGGGCATTTCGCGTACTGGCTGCTGGGTCAGCTGCTTGAACGTCCCGCGCATCAGCCCGGTCCAGCCGGACCGCTTATGCTTCTTGCATTCACGGTGACGATGCTCATCGCCTACGACTTATCCTATTATCTGTACCATCGGCTGCAGCATCGTGTCCCGTTCATGTGGGAGCTGCACAAGGTGCATCACTCGGCCGAGGTAATGGTCGGGGTGACCAAGGACAGGGTGCACCCTGTCGACGAGATCATGAACCGGTGGTGGGACGGTATCATCCCCGGCCTGGCCTATGGCATATGGCTTTTCTTCGCGCTGGATCCGGTCGAGCTGACGGTGTTCGGGATCAATGTGTATTTCCTGCGCAATACCGTATTGATGATGGATTTCATCCGTCACACGCATCTGAAGCTGACGTACGGGCGCTGGTTCAACCATATCTTCCTCTCGCCCCATTATCATCAATTGCACCACAGCGTTGCCAGGCAGCATTGGCATCGGAACTTCGGACTGACTCTTGCCATTTGGGATCGAATGTTCGGGACGCTGATTGAGCCGGAGCCGGGGGAGGATTTTCTGTTCGGTCTGCCCGACGGGGAAGCGGAGGAGTACCAGTCTCTGGCGCGCCTGCATTTCGTGCCATTGAAGAAGATCGCGATCCTCGCGCAGCGCCGCTGGGGCGCGGACCGTGCACGATTGCGCGATAGCCGGCAACTCCTCCAGACCACCGATCAATAGGGGTGTGTCATGGCGCCACGCATCGAGTTGATCACGCATACCGACAGGTTCGGGGAGATAAAGCCGCACTGGGATGCGCTTTGGCAGCGCTGCGACGCCCACGTGTTTCAGACCCATGCCTGGATCGAGGGGTGGTTTCGCGCCTCCCATGGATACGCGACACCCCGGGTCGCCGTCGCCTGGCGTGACGGCGAAATTCTGGCGGCTTTGCCGCTGGCGGTCCTGCGGCGGTTCGGTTTGCGGACGCTGGAGTGGTCGGCTCAGACGCTGAGTGACTACTGCGATGCCCTGGCTACCACCGAGGCTGCGTCACAGCTTCCGGTGCTGTGGGAGGCAGTGTGTGAAGCGGGTGGCTTCGCAATGGTCAATCTCGCACAGGTCAGCATTGACGCAGTCGTGCGGCCGCTTCTCGAAGGCGAAGGGTCAGGCCGAACACGGATCGCGCGCCGCGACCGTCAGGAGCGCTGCCTCGGCATCGAGTGTGTTTGGCGGGACAGCGAGGCGTGGTTCCGCAGCCTCGGCAAGAAAGGACGAAACAACTTCTGGCGCGGCGAGAGGATCCTGGCTGAGGCGGGAGGTGACGTGTCATTCCATTGCCTCGATCCCGCGGAGCGATCCATCGATGCCGACTTGCAGCGTGCCTTTGCGTTCAAACGAGAGTGGCTGCGAACCACGGATCCTTCCTCGCCACTTCTCGGACGTGACGGAGATGCGCTTGAGGCGATGTTCAGTGCGCTCGCTGGCACTGGCTTGATGAGGCTGTTCGTGCTGTCCTGCGGCGACAGGATGGCGGCGGCGTCCGTGAACTTCGTCCATGCGGGCCAGATGCAGGCGTATATGACGTGCTACGATCCGGCGTTCGGCAGAGCGTCGCCAGGCATGATTTTAATGGTGCGCTATACGAGGTGGGCATTCGACAACGGTTTGACGAAGGTTGACCTCCTTCGCGGCGATGAGCCGTTCAAATCGCATCTTGCAAATTGCGAAATCAGCCTGAACACCTATACCGGCGCGCGGACGGTACTGGGTAGAGCCGCTCTTGCCGTACATCGCTGGCGCTCCGGCTTACAGGGCAAGAGCCCACCAGGTCGCGTCGCGGGGGCAGGCATGCCCGGCTCCGCGGCGCCGGGCGCGCCGAGCCTCGCAGGCGGAAATTAGGTTGCATCACAGAACTCAGCACGGTGCGTGTGGCTGGCACATCGCCGTCTGCAGCCGGCAATCACCTAAAGCGAAGCGACTGTCCAGAGCGACGAGTAACAGAGGGGGACAATGGAACCGAGTCCAACAGCTTCCGACGGGAAGCATCGAATTGTTTCGATAAAGAAGGTAATCGAAAAGATCGACATCATCGACAGCGAAGCCGATGAGGCCGAACTGATCGCGCGCCTGACCCGGACCAAAAAACCGCTTGTCGTCTCGTTCATCAATCAGCACATCATGAACCTGGCTTGCACCTCGCCGAGCCTTGCTCATTGTCTCACCAAGAGTGACGTTCTGCTACGGGATGGCATCGGGATACAATTGTGCCTTTCCGCCCTTAAGCAGAATGCGGGTCGGAACATGTGCGGAACGGATTTCATTCCGCGCACCGCCGCAGCGTTCTCCGGAAGGCGAATAGCCCTATTTGGAACTGCGGAGCCGTGGACCAGCCGAGCGGCATCCGCGCTGGAAGCATTGGGATGCCGGATGGTGGCGGAAATGGACGGGTTCAGGCCCGTGTCGGATTATGTTGCAGAGACCATGCGCTCGGCTCCCGAACTAGTCGTTCTGGCCATGGGCAGTCCGAAGCAGGAAGCCGTCGCGGATGCGATCGCCTCATCGGTAGCATATCCGACGGTGATCATGAACGGCGGGGCCATAGCGGATTTTCTCGCTCTTCGCTTTGCGCGTGCGCCGTCGTGGGTTCGGCGCGCTCATTGCGAATGGGCATTTCGGCTGCTGCTGGAGCCACGACGTCTCTGGCGTCGATATCTTCTGGGATGCTTCCCTTTCGCTTGGAATGTCCTGCGGTTGCGGATGGTCTTGTGACGGCGGCACCGTCCCCGCTGCACGAACGAGCGCCCACGCCTGTCCATCATGAACAGACCAACGCAAAGATCCTGGTTGTCGGCGCGAGCGGATTTGTCGGAGCGGCGATAGTCCGGGCTGCCAGGGAACGGCCTGACCTGAGTCCGATAGCCTGCATGCGGAGATCTCGCGCCGAGCTTGATTCAATCGGTGTCGAGACCAGGATTTGTGACGCCGCGGACCCCATCGCTTTGGCGAGAGCGCTGGAAGGGGCGACATACGTTGTCAATAGCGTCCTGGGCAGTCCTGCGACCATGCTGGCAGTAACGCGCAACATCTGCGAGGCCGCCCGCAGATCTGGCCTACGACGGATCGTGCACCTGAGCAGCATGGCGGTATACGGTGCAGCAACTGGCATGGTCGATGAGACGGCTTCCCTGCGCCCGGTCGGACCTTACGCTCGGGCGAAAGTGAGATGCGAGGCGGTCGTCCGCGATTTCGTTGCCTCTGGAGGGGACGCCGTCGTGGTAAGGCCCGGGTGCGTCTATGGGCCGGGGGGAGAGCAATGGGTAGGACGCATCGCACGATGGTTGAGGGCAGGGCGTCTGGGTGAACTTGGCGATTCGGCTGACGGATATTGTAACCTGACCTTCAATGACGATCTGGCGGGCGCTGTCATTGCATCCCTGACCACGCCCGAGGTTGCGGGAGATATCTTCAACGTGGCCGATTTGGATCCTGGCACGTGGAACCAATACTTCGTCCGCCTTGGTCGCAAGATCGGCGCGCACGTACAGCGGATTTCGCGGGTTCGGATTATGCTGGAGGCGACAATACTCGCGCCGCCTCTTCAGATGGTGAAGATCGCTGGACGGCGGCTCGGGATGGATCCAACAATCATTCCTGAACCGATCCCACCCTCGCTGATTTCGGTTATGGCGTCAGCAGATCCGGTTGGATTCCAGGAAGGCCGCCGCATTGCTGACATTTCCCCACACCCCGCCGGAAGAGGGCTTGGCCCGATCCGCGGACTGGTTCGGCTCAGCAGCAATCAAGCGTTAGAGGCGTGGTGGCGAAACTTTGGGATCGTACGTCGGGGCAGGGTGGGGCGCCTCGCCTAATGCCAGGCTTGGCCCCGACTGGAGATTGTCGGCTGGTCGTGCTCAATGCTGTCATGACCGCTGCGAGGGAAACCAGGTCGGGACACTTCCGGCCGAGCGAGTTGCTCGTCGAGCATATAGGCAGCGTCGCCATCACAATCATCCAGCCAATCGCCGTGTTGGTCCACTACCCCCTGATGCAGCAGCAGGAGAAAGAGAGCACCGGCGAAAAATGGAAACCCGATAGTCCCGAGGTTGAGGAACATCAGCAGCCAGAAATTCTCGGTGTTCATGCCGGGCTTCAAGAGGCCAATCTGGGCCTTGAGGAACTCAATCCGGTCCGGGGATATCCCGAACAATACATCCTGCCACTTCAGGAGGTCCAGAATGCGCCACTGTATGACGCGAACCTCGGCGCTGTCGTCGAAGTAAAGGTGGGTCAAGATCCGTCGGCCGATATCGGTCATCGTCGTGAGCGCCACGAAGAGGATCGGGAGCAACAGCGACACGGCGACGAAGGCGACCAAGAAGCCGACGCTGAGACGGCGGGTGACAAGCCCCGCCGACAGTTGAAACAGGGCAGCGGCGGCGATCAGGAGCACTATCGTAAACAGCGCGCCGCGACCACCGAAGCTCATGAGTCCGATGAACAATCCCCCAACGGCGGCCGTCGTGACCCAAGGGCGAAGGCGCATTCCGAGTGCCAGGAAAAGCACCATCGAGGTGAACAGGGCACTACCCTACACCGCCACGGGTCCGGTTACGTGGCCGAGATATACAACAACGACCAGCAGTGCCCCCAATGGACTCAGGAATGCAACTGTGACGTCGCTGACGCGAGCGGCGCGTGGGCCTTGACGGCGGACCCGACCAAGCTACCTCCTCCACCGCTGGCGCCTGGCAGCGCGTTCCGCGTCTCAGCCGGACAGATACTGGACCCGACCGGCAAGGTGTTCCGGGCGCGCGGTGTCAATGTCAGCTACACGCGTTTGTGGGGAGACGGTAAGGTCGATCTCACGCGCTGCACCGGTCCCATGTTGCGCAAGACCTTTCCAGGGATCAATTTCGTCCGTTTTGCGAACTGGAATGGTGCGTTGTCCGATCCCGCAGACCCCACCGTTGCGGGTTGGGTGGCCGACTTGGCGCTGAACGGCATCGTCGTCGAGGTCGAACTGCACTACACCGGCGATGCTATCGCGCCGAATGACCCGATCGCACGCGCGTGGCTGGCGCGCTGGGCGAAGGCCTACGCCAACAATCCCATGATTTGGTATGGTCTTCAAAATGAACCGCACGGATCACGCATCGCCGCAATGCAGGCCGGGCTTTATGCGGCGGTGCGCAGTTCCGGGGCAACCTCGCCGGTGCTGCTGTGCTGCGGCAACCCCAACGAGAATGTGGGATTGGATAAATCGGTCTATGCGGCGATGACCAATGTTGCGTTCGACATGCATTATTATGGCTGGATGGCGGACAAAGGCTACTCCTGGTCGAGAATTTGCGCGACGCTTGCCCAATATTCGAGCCAGGATGGCGTACTGCCGGTGCTCTGTTTGGAGACAGGCGATTCTACTGACGGCAGGGTGCGTGATGCCAATTATCAGGTAGTGCTGCGTGAGTCGCTAGCAAACAGGGCGGGTTTCGCCGCGTGGTTAATGAATTGGAACATGACTGGCGAGGCGGATATGCTGCTCGCGGCACCGGATGGTTCGACGCTCACCGACTATGGGCAGATGGTCAGGACTGCGATCCAGGTTGGCTAGTGGCCAGCACGTCGATCGACACTGCCATATGGCTCGTGGTCAACCCGAGCAACCCCTCCAGACACACCTACGCATCCGGGGACAGGGGCGCGGCTTGGCTCTGCAAGAGCAACTGAAGCGCGAACCGCGCGTGGTGGTTTCCTCGGCACGTTCGCGGCTGACGTGCGGCTACGTGCCGAGGCGCATGTGCTGAAGCAGCAAGGCGCGGACCCGTGCGCGCAGGTATTGAAATCATGGGAACCGGGCGTGGGTCTCCAGCGGAAAGCATCTGGCCGCGTCTGCATGCAATGCCGACCTCCTGCGCGGTGGACCATACGATGCCGTTGGGTCGGCACGTTCGAGAAATACCTAGGACAACCTTTGATGCGACGGTACGATGTAGTCGGGAGCGGATGCGCTCATTGAATCCAGCCGATCGTATCGTCAATTCAGCAGCCCTTCCGGACGTCGTGAGACAAACACAAGGGTCGCCGCGAGAGGAATCAGCCATATGGCGCGTGCCTCATACCGTGGCTTCACATCGGACAAGGCTCCTGCCAAGGCTGCCAACCATGCGGTCGTCATGGCGAGGATGAAGAAGTCGGCTTGATCCCTCGTGAGCAAACCCCGAGAGGTCAAGAGCATGAGATATCCGAGACTAGCGAAGACCACGGCGTAAATCACACCGCTCCAAATCGTTTGCCATAGCGGCTCCGAAGAGGGTCGGAGCCAAAGTGTCATGTCAGAGGACGTGTAAGTAGCCCAAGAGGGGACCATATATTCGCCCAAGGTGAACATGCTGAGTTGCCTGGCGAGGTTCAGTGACATCTGCCTGATCGTGAGCCATGGATGTTCGATTGCCGCAGCGACAAACAATCTCTCATCCTCGGCACGCAACTCGGCGCGTTCGTCCGGTGACACGATTGAAGCTGAATAGACACCGTCCTCGCGCCACAAGAAATGTTCGTCATCGACATTGAGCCTGTCAAGATGGCGACAGATGGTCCAACCAATCTGTGGGCAGTGGCAAATATCCTTCCCGGTCCGTCCACGATTATCCGGGCCATGAGGAAAGGTGGCGACTGCGGGGAAATCGACCACTCCTTGAACCCCACCACACCAACTGCAAGCAGAGCGACGATCCCAAAAATTACGGCCCCTAGAACCGACAGATGCGCCCATCCCTTCCATCTCAGCACGCGGCGATAGTCAGCAGGCCCACTGCTAGCAGGTTGGTCATATGCATGGCGAAACTTGCGCTTACGAGAAAAAGGATGCTGATGCGTCGTAACCTATTTAGCCCGCACCACCCAAATCAGGTGCATTGGGGCGCGGATTCTAGAAAATCGTGTTCCGACCACGGTTTTTCTCAAATCCACAGGACGCCCCAATGCAAACAAACTGTAACCCCGCATTGTTTGAATTTCCACCCGTCGGAGGCCGCGATGTTGTGGCCTCGCTTCGACGGTGGAGCGATCACCTCCGATGCCGGCGCGCTGCTGCTGGGCCAGACCGACCGAGCGATCCGGCTGACGGAGCGGTTCGCCTCCTGCTTCGCCGATACGCGCACAGCGGGGTCGGCGAACCTCGGTCGAGAACATGGTGATGCAGCGCGTGGTCGGCATTGCTCTGGGTTATGAGGACCTGAACGACCACGACCCTGCGCCGCGACCCGGTGCTCGCGGTGCTGGCTGGCAAGCTGGAGGCGCAGCGGAGTGACTGTGCGCCGCTGGCCGGCAAGTCCACGCTGAACCGGCTGGAACTGAGCCGCGCCGAACCGACGCGTTATCACAAGGTTAGTCACGGCGCTGCGGCGATCGAGAGCCTGTTCGTCGATCTCTTCCTGGAAGCTCACACGAAGGCTCCGAAACAAATGATCCTCGACCTCGACGCCACCGACAATCCGCTGCATGGCAACCAGGAGGGCAAGTTCTTCCATGGTTATTATGACTGCTACTGCTACCTGCCGCTCTACATCTTCTGCGGGCGGCACCTGCCGGCGGCCAAGCTGCGCCGCTCGAACATCGATGGCGCCGCCGGGTCGGTCGAGGAAGTCGCGCGGATCGTGGCACAAATCCGCCGCCGCTGGCCAAGAACACGCATTCTGCTGCGCGGCGATTTCGGCTTCACCCGGGAGACCTTGATGGCGTGGTGCGAAGCCAACCGGGTGGATTACGTGTCGGCCTGGCCCGCACCGACCGGCTGGAGAAGGCGATCATTCCCGAGCTGATCACGGCGACGATCGAAAGCATCCGCACAGGCAGGACCGCACGCTGCTTCGAGGACTTTAGCTACACCACGCTGGCAGTTGGAGCCGCGAACGCCGGGTCATCGGCAAGGCCGAGGTGACGGGTGGCGAGGCCAATCCCCGCTTTGTTGTCACCTCGCTCAAGCGGAGCGAGGCCGGCGCGCGACATCGCTACCAGAAGATCTACTGCGCGCGTGGCGACATGGAGAACCGCATCAAGGAGTGCCAGCTCGACCTGTTCGCGGATCGGACATCAACCGCGACGACGCAAGCCAACCGGCTTCGCCTGTGGTTTGCTTCGATGGCCTACGTGCTGCTCTGCGCCTTGCGCCGCATCGGCCTGGCACACAGCCAGTTCGCCGATGCCACCTGCGGCACGATCCGGCTGAAACTGCTGAAGCTCGGCGCCTTGGTCCGTGTCAGCGTACGGCGGATCAAGATCGCGATGGCGTCAGCCTGCCCGTGGCAGGATGAGTTCGCTCTGGCGCATGTGCGACTGCGCAACGCCATCGGCTAATACGAACCAGATAGCGCATAGGTGCCGTAGAGCCCCCGCCAACGCTGCCCGAGATGGCGGCGTGGGCGGAGCTTTGCTGCGATCCGGCACTTTCCCTGGTGCAATGCAAGGGCGTAGCGAGATTTAGTCTGAACTCGCAATAAAAGACGTCAGGCTACTCGCCAGTATGAGAAATGCGGGTTAGCTCCTCCCAAAAAAGGCTGACGATTATAATTGCCAACGCCAAGAAGAGTTGAAAATGTCGGGCATGGCATCAGGAAACGGTCCATGATCCCGTGGTGCAAATCGTGACGGAAACAATGACGACTGTGTAGTACCAAACTGGATTTTTTGGACACATCATCTCGAATACTGGGCGCAGCATCAAGGCAACAACCACTGCCTGTATCGCTATTACTAACCAGAGCGAGCCAATGTTGGTCGCGATGTATTCGAATAGCGAGTAATAGGCAGATCGCACACCCTTTGCCATGCGCAGCGTGGCCTCAATCGCTGCGCCATGGCTTGGGTGAAACAGTACGCGTCGATTCTGTCGATTGCCGTCCTTCCGCCTTTGTAATAGGTGCCGGTGTCATCGAAAACGATAGGCGACCCGTTGACTACTAGGGCCGGCAGGCACAAAGTCGCGGAGTTTACCGTGAGAAGACTGATGTATTGGCTAACCACGTGAGCCTCAGTTCTTGCCTGATCGCCTCAGTCATGTTAAGCGGCTGTATTGCCAACGCCATTTTCCGCGACGCAGCCCGAACGCGGCTTCAGGTAGGCCCAGAACCTTATTGAACTCTCAGAGTACCATGGCGCCGGAAGAGGCCGGTGGCAAGCGGCCGATAGAGACGGGGCCATCCATTGGCCCATTATTGCCGATCGCGGCATTCTTTCACCTCCTCTTTGGGCGTCGGTACTTGACGTAGAGCCATCGGATCCCCTGGTAACTGAGTTAAAGCTTATTCCTCTATCAACAAACCGTGACACGCCCGATGTGAACCCTAAGCCATCCTGTGCGGGCCCCGAGCCGAGTGCTAGCCCGCATTTCTCACCGAATTCGGTGCATTGGGGTGCAGATTCTGAGAAAATCGTGTTGCGACCACGGTTTTTCTCGAATCCACAGGAAGCCCCAATGCCGACAGACTGTAATCCCGCACTGCTTGAATTTCCACCCGTCGAAGGCCGCGATGTTGTGGCCTCCTTCGACGGTGGTGCGATCACCTCGGATGCCGGTGCCTTGTTGCTCGGCCAGACCGACCGGGCGATCCGGCTGACCGAGCGGTTCGCCGCCTGCTTCGCCGACACGCGCGCCGCCGAACTGGTGGAGCACCAGGTCGAGACGATGGTGATGCAGCGCGTCGTCGGCATCGCGCTTGGCTATGAGGACTTGAACGACCACGACGAACTGCGGCGTGACCCGGTGCTTGCAGTGCTGGCCGGCAAGCTGGAGCCGCAGCGATCGGACTGCGCACCGCTGGCCGGCAAATCAACGCTGAACCGGCTGGAGCTGAGCCGGCCTGAACCGACGCGTTATCACAAGGTTAGCCACGACCCGGCCGCGATCGAAAACCTGTTCGTCGATGTTTTCCTGGAGGCCCCGGAAGACTCCGAAGCAGATCATCCTCGACCTCGATGCCACCGACGACCCGCTGCATGGCAACCAGGAGGGCAAGTTCTTCCATGGCTATTATGACTGCTACTGCTACCTGCCGCTCTACATCTTCTGCGGGCGGCACCTGCTGGCGGCCAAGCTGCGCCGCTCGAACATCGATGGCGCCGCCGGGTCGGTCGAGGAAGTCGCCCGCATCGTGGCGCCGATCCGCCGCCGCTGGCCAAGAACGCGCATCTTGTTGCGCGGCGATTCCGGCTTCACCCGCGAGACCTTGATGGCGTGGTGCGAAGCCAACCGGGTGGATTACGTGTTCGGCTTGGCCCGCAACGACCGGCTGGAGAAGGCGATCGTTCCCGAGCTGATCACGGCGACCATCGAAAGCATCCGCACAGGCAGGACCGCCCGCTGCTTCAAGGACTTCACCTACACCACGCTGGACAGTTGGAGCCGGGAGCGCCGGGTCGTCGGCAAGGCCGAGGTGACTGGCGGCGAGGCCAATCCTCGGTTCGTCGTCACCTCGCTCAAGCGGAGCGAGGTGGGGGCGCGGCATCTCTACGAGAAGACCTACTGCGCCCGCGGTGACATGGAGAACCGCATCAAGGAGTGCCAACTCGATTTGTTCGCGGATCGCCCCTCGACCGCGACCATGCAAGCCAACCAACTCCGCCTTTGGTTCGCCTCGATGGCATACGTGCTGCTTTGCGCCTTGCGCCGTATCGGCTTGGCACACAGCCAGTTCGCTGAGGCCACCTGCGGCACCATTCGGCTGAGACTGCTGAAGCTGGGCGCCTTGGTTCGCGTCAGTGTGCGGCGGATCAAGATCGCGATGGCCTCGGCCTGTCCGTGGCAGGATGAGTTCGCTCTGGCCCATGCCCGGCTACGCAACGCCATCAGCTGACACGAACCAGACAGCGCACAAGTGCCGTAGAGCCCCGCCAGCGCTGCCCGAGATGGCGGCGGGGGCGGAGCGTTGCCGGAATCCGGACCTTCCCCCTCGCGTCGCAAGACGGCGCCGATATTCGATCCGATATCAGAATATAAGTCGCGGGGCTACTCGTCAGTATGAGAAATG
>CAWABH010000034.1:0-247540 GCA_963780095.1 uncultured Alphaproteobacteria bacterium | reverse complement strand
GAGAAAGTGGTCAATCCCGCGGTAACTCCAGGGAACTCCGCATCCACCTGGTGTTGTCGCTGATCCAGTCATATTCGATGCGGCCCTGTTGCCGCGGATGAGGATGTCATGCTGGACTTGCCGATAGCCGTTCTCTGTCTTCGACACGAGTTCAAGCGTCTCGGCCTGGTGGGTGCCCAGCTGCCTGACGCTCGCCGGTTGGAACCGCTCGGCAAGCTCGGTGATCTGGTCCCGGCGGTTAGCCACAACCAGATCGAGCGGTCGCCCGCGCCCTTTCGATTTAGTGGTGCTAGCAGCCTGTCGGACTTAACACCACGCGGGCATCCGTCCTAAAATCGCAACGTCGATTCGCAGCCAGTCCGGACAGCGTTGATGAGCAACTTCCGCCCGAGCGACCGTGACGCTCCTGATGCCGCCCTCGGTTGATGAGTGGCTGCCTGAACAGACACTTGGCGCGCTTTGTGGTGGAAGTTGTCGAGGGGCTGGATCTGCGGGCGATGAGCCATAGCTACCGCGGCTCGGGGTCCGCCTCCTATCACCCAACCGTGCTGCTGAGCATCCTGGTGTATGGCTACGCCACCGGCGTGTTTTCCAGCCGCAAGCTGGAGCGGGCGACGTATGACTCGGTGGCGTTTCGCTTCATTGCCGGGAACGAGCATCCTGACCACGACACCATCGCGACATTCCGGCGTCGCTTTCTGAAACAGATCGAGGCGTTATTCGTTGAAGTGCTGAAGTTGGCCCGCGAGATGGGCCTGCTCAAGATGGGCACGGTGGCGCTCGACGGCACCAAGATCCACGCCAATGCCAGTCGCCACAGCGCGCTGTCTTATGAGCACGCAGGGAAGATCGAGGCACAACTGAAGGCCGAAGTGACTGAGCTGCTGGCGAAGGCTGAAGCAGCGGATCAGGCGGATGCGCCCGGCGATATCACTTCCGAGGAATTGGCGCGACGCAAGGCACGACTGGCGAAGCTGGCCGACGCGCGGGCGAAAATCGAGGCTCGTGCGAAAGAGCGCTTTGAACGCGAGCAGGCGGAGTATCAGGCGAAACTTGCGGCGCGGAAGGCGAAGGCCGAAGCCACCGGCAAGAAGCCCAGCGGCAAGCCACCGCAGCCGCCGGTAGAAGGTCCGCTGGCGACGGATCAGATCAACCTGACCGACGAAGAGTCACGCATCATGCCAGTGGCGGGCGGTGGGTTCGATCAGTGCTACAACGCCAGGGCGGTGGTGGCGGCGGAGCAGCCGGCTGGTGGTGGCCGACCGATGTGGTGCAGCGGCCAATGACAAACAGCAGCTTGAGCCGATGATGGGCAGCTCAAGGCTCTGCCTGACGACTTGGCCAGGTCGAAACCCTGCTGGCGCGGACAACGGGTACTTCAGCGCAGCGAACGTCATGGCCTGCGAGGCCGCGAACATCGTGCCGCTGACCGCGACCGGGCGGGTCCACCCACCCGTCATTGGCTGAGCGTTCCGCTGCAGTTCCGACCGCACCGCAGGATCCCACACCGGTTCAATCCATGGCGCACCGGCTGAAAACGGCAGAGGGCAAGAAGCTTTACGCGTTGCGCAGCAGGAACCGGAACCGGTGTTCGGCATGATCAAGTCGGTGCTGGGCTTCCGGCAATTCTTGCTGCGGGGGTTGGATTGTGTCCGGGGCGAGTGGAGTCTTGTAACGATGGCCTGGAACATGAAGCGGACGTCGCCCTTCGCCCCGCCATTGGAGGTGGCAAAGGGCCGCCGCATCCAAATTCGTGGACGCCATCAACCATTGACGGCACATCCGAGAGTTTGAGTCATCGTGGAGTGGCGGAACTTCGCAAAAGGCCCGCCAGCCGCCTCAGCGAGGACGACGCCCTGCTGTCACGATGCAACTGGTGGGCTCAGTCCGACAGGCTGCTAGGCCATTAATTGCGTGGCGGCCCCTGACATCCGTATCCACAGCCTCGACCCAGGCGGGTAGGTCGGGAAGGTGCTCAACATCAACCTCGTTCAGGATCTGTCCGTAGCTGGTGTATAGGCGGTAGTAGATACCGTCATTGAGCAGCGCAGGTCGGCCACCACCAGACAACTCGTACCAAGGAGCGATGATGGCGTTGATGCGGTCCAGAATATCGATGCTCGTCGTCGCGCCACCCGGACACGGACGCGGTAGGACGGGGGCGATGGCGCTCATCCGCGGCCCGCCTCTTCGCAGCAGCTCGGCGTCGAGGTGGTTCGCCTCACCGGTCGGCTCGATCAGCGTGACCCCGGAAATCAACCTGTCCGCCTCGATCAGCCCGGCGGCGAGGCGAAGTAGATCGGCCCGGTCCAGCCGCGGTTGGCGCCGGGAGGATTTCGGCGGCTCGGCGTTCAGACTGACGTTTTTGTGCGGCTGCTCTGCGGCGTTCGTTTCGAGTGGGCACGTTCACGCTCTCCTAAGTAAGCGGAGGCGCGACTTGCTTCGGGGTCAGTTTCGGCGCATAGACCGGGTTGGCCGCCAAGCCGTTCCGATCATCGTCATCGCCGCTCGTGCATCCCGGTGTTCGTCGCACTTTGGGGTAGCGGGTCAGACGGCGGCCTGTCCGCCGCGTTCAATGAACGCGCGAACATCGCTCTCGCGGTATCCGACGCGGCGTGCACTGAGCTGGATCTTTCGCAGATCGCTATCGACGGCTGAAACCCGATCAAGTGTCCTCACGCTGAGCCGCAACCACTAGGGCGGTCTGACCGCCGCAGTCAGGATTCTGTCTCTAGTCTGTTCCATTGCTTGTCCTGCCATGTGTGCCGCACGTTGCAGCAGATGGCGGGAAGATGGCGTGCCGGAATTTCGCCGTCTATTTCGCCATTGCGCCGGCGAATTGGCGAATTCAGCGGCGCAAGAATGGCGACTGTTTTGCCGGGCTTCCGTCCGGCCTTACGCTCCGTTCCCATCCGGCGGCTGGCGAAGTTTACCCACGGACCATCTTATACCAACCCGCGTTGACGTCAACTCTCTGGGCGACAACAAAATCACGCGTTATCAAAACAATAGCTCTGGGACGAAGATTCAACGTCAACGCGGGTTGGTATTACGGGTGATGTTTTCGGGTTTGAATTCAATCTTGGCGGCTGTCCACACGTCCTCATCGGAAGCTTTGGGATTGTCCGTCGCCCAGGTCTTGCACCGAACAGCAGTTTCTCCTGGAGACTATCCGGGTATCGTTCGGCGTTGCTGTCGTCGCGATTCGATCGCTTGGACCTGCTTGCAGTGACGCGGATGCTGCCGTCAAAAAAGCCGCCCGCGGCTAATCGGGGTGGCGCGGCTAATCGGGGTGGCGCGGTTATTCATCTGCCATCTGTGGCAATGTATTGGTGGCTAATTGGTATCTATCCTTGAAGTGTTCCTTAGGGATTATATGTAACTCATTAAAATTATTGGTCCCAAAACAGGCGCGCTGACCAGGCTGCGCCACGCCCCGTAGCCGCGCGGAACCTATGGGTGGCGGGGCGGATAGGCAAGCCGCGAGGAAGCAGCTCCGTGAGGAATCTTGCCTTTCTTCCCTCACCCCGGCACGTTGCCGAAAATCCGCTGCTGCACCTTGTCGCCCACCCGGATGTTCAGGCTGGCCGTCGTTCCTGCGGCCAGTTCCAGCGTGGCGCGCACCGGACCGCGGCTTTCGATGATCGCAAAACTCTCGGGCACCGTGTTCTCGGCGATCGAGCGGATCGTGCCATCGGCGTTGATGAACACCATGTCGAGCGGCGCGATGGTGTTGCGCATCCACATCTGCGAGTCGCGCGACGTGCCCCAGTCGAACAGCATCCCACCGTCGGCTGGCACGCTCGGACGAAACATCAGCCCGACGGTCTGCTGATCCGGCTTTATTGCCATCTCGACGTTGAAGTCGTGCGGCACGCCGTCCCGGGTGACGATGACCAGCTTCTCCTTCGGCAGCTCCGGTTGCGGTCCGGTCGGATTGACCGGCTGGGCCCGCGCCGCGAGCGGGACGGCGGCCAGCGAGGCCAGAAGCAGACGGCGACGCATCGGCTGCGCGCTCATGGCGACTGGCGCTGCGGCATCCCTTCCGGGACAATTGTCTTCACGATGGTCGCATCGAGCGCCTCGTAGTCGTGGTAGCCGATCGCGGCATACAGCTCCGCGCGCGTCTGCATGCGATCGAGCATGGCCTGTGCGCCGCCGTCGCGACGGATCGCAGCATACAGCTCGGCCTGCGCCTTGTTCGCGACGCGGAGCGAGCTGACCGGCCAGATCACCATTCTGTAGCCCATGTCCTGGAACTCGGCGGCAGTGAAGAACGGCGTGCGGCCGAACTCGGTCATGTTGGCGAGCAGCGGCGCATCAACGCGTGCTGCGAACGTGCGGAACATCTCGGCGGTGATCAGCGCCTCGGGAAAGATCGCATCCGCGCCGGCCTCCAGATACAGCTTCGCGCGCGCCACCGCCCCGTCCATGCCTTCACTGGCGGCGGCATCGGTGCGGGCGACGATGAACAGATGCCGGCGGGCGCGCCGCGCGGCGGCGATCTTGGCCGCCATGTCGTGCGCATCCGCCAGCTTCTTGTCGTTCAGATGGCCGCACTTTTTGGGCAGCAGTTGGTCCTCGATATGCACCGCCGCCGCTCCGGCATCCTCGAACGAGCGCACCATGTGCATGACGTTGAGCGCCTCGCCGTAGCCCGTGTCGCCGTCAACCAGCAGCGGCAGGCCGGTCGCTCGCGCGATCTGCCGCACGAAGAAGCACACCTCGTCCACCGTGATCATACCGAGGTCCGGGATGCCCATGGATGCGGTCATTGCGGCACCCGACAGATAAAGCGCCTCGAACCCAGCCGCCTTCGCCTGCAACGCGGCCATGCCGTTGTGCGCACCCGGCATCTGGAGAATCCCCGGCCGTGCCAAGAAGGCGCGAAACCGCTCTCCGGCAGGCTCGGTGGGAAGATCGCTGGCGACCAGATACGTCATTGCACAGGCTCCGAGGCTGGATGTCTCCGGCATAGCCGAAGGCCGGACGGAAAGACAGGCGCCGAGTTAACGGTCCGGCAGCGATTGTGGGCCATCATCTCTTTCTGGAACGAAGCACGAACCCGGGAAGCGCTGCCGAACCATAGGCCGCGCGGACTTTCCCGAGGACTACGCCGTGGACTTCGACGAAGGCGCGACCAGGCCAAATGCAACCAGGCCGGGCAAATGTGTCAGCGCCAAAGACTCCCTGCCCCGCGGAGACAGCACGGGTCAGGTCGTTCCGCCGCCAGGATGGCTTCTGTGCGCAGGCTTCTGTCCGGATGACGTGACCGCCGCCCGGACATTGGGCGGACGAGGTACGTTGTGTCGATCATCCAATCCAAAACCGCATTCGTCGGCACCGGCTCGGCGTCGATCGGGCTGTCGCAGATGTTCAGCGTGACGGCCGGGAGCTCCAATCCGACCTATCTCGTGCTTTCGGCGCTGGATCGGAACGAGTACACCGCTGGCGCCAGTGGCACGACCGGCAGCCTGTCCGGCAATGGCCACACACTCGGCCTCAGCGGCACCTACGGCGATGCACGAAGCGCCGGGATCGTCTTCACCTACCAGGGCTTTACCGGTCGCTACTACAGCAGCATCTACGGCTACCTGGACCAACTGACCTACCAGTCGTCCGGCAGCCTGGCCGATGTGACCAACCTGTCGTTGTTCGGCGCGAGCGATCTGGGCCTGGCAACTTCCTACGCTGCGAGCGCCTACGGGATGATACAGGTAGATGCATCGGGCTATCTAGGCAGCGCGACGATCATCACGCAACCGAAAGTTACCGCAGGCGTGCCCGCGCAGGCGACTCCGCTCTCCATCGCGGCGGTCGCCAACAGTTTCGTGGGCCAGGCGTGGAACATGAATGGCTGCTGGGTGCTGGCCAGCACCATCGCCGCCGAAGCGGGAGCATCGCTGCCGGTGCAGAGCACGTTGATCGGCCTGCCCGGGCGGGCGAACGGCGAATGGATCGTCGCGTTCAACGGACCGGCGGCGCAGCCGGGCAACTGGCAGTCCATGGTAACGGCCGGCGAGATCGTGGTGATCGGCACACCTGGCGGCGGGGGACATATCACAACCTGCGTTTCCGGATCCGGCAGCACCGCGATGCTGGTGGACAACATCACCTACGAGGACTGGAGCGGCTGCATAGCAAATCTGGCCCATGACGGTTCCAGCAGCGATATCATCGTTGCCGCTCCCCACGCCGCATCACAGGAATGGGCCGGCGTGCAGGGGGGATCGGTCGTCATCTATGAGCTCGACACGCCGATCGTCAGCGCAAGCGTGTCCTCCGACATACTCGCATGCCTCGCCTCGCAATCGCTTGCATCACTGTTCATTGCCCGCGACCCCGCCAGCAGGGCGATCACCTCGTGGCAGATCTACGATACGGCGGCCGGCGACAGACTGGTGCTCAGCGGGGGCACCTACAGCGACCATACGGCAGCCTCAGCTCTCACGACCGCATCGCTCGCCTCGGTTTCGTTGCTCGCAGGCCCAATCGCTGGCACCGACACGGTCGAAGTGCGGGCATTCAACGGCAGTTTCTGGGGCGACTGGCAGTCGCTGGCAGTGAGCATCATCGCGCCACCGGTCCTTGCGGCGCAGACACCGAACCAGACCTGGACTGGGGGGAAGGCAGTCTCGCTGCCACTCCCCACAACCACGTTCAAGGATCCGCAGGGCCAGACGCTCAGATACAGCGCACACCTTTCGAACGGTCAGGCGCTGCCCGGCTGGCTCAGTTTCAACGCGGCCACGGACGCGTTCAGCGGCACCGCACCCATCACGGCGCAAACCCTGGGCATCGTGGTTACCGCGACCGACACCAGCGGTCTGTCCGTGTCGGACATTTTCTCGGCGACTGTCCTGGGCACTCCGATGGTAACGAAACCGACATCGAACCAGACCTGGACGGAGGGAAAGGCGATCTCCCTGGCGCTGCCCGCGAACACCTTCACGGATCCCCAGGGCCAAAAGCTCATCTACACGGCCAGCCTGTCCAACGGCCACGCGCTGCCGACATGGCTCGATTTCAATGCCGCGACCGCCACGTTCGGCGGCATCGCACCGAATGCCGTGCAGAGCCTGAGCATCAAGGTGACCGCGACGGACAGCAGCGGTCTTGCGACGTCGGAAAGCTTTGGAGCCAGCGTGCAGGCGCCAGTCATCCAGCCAGGGATCAAAGTATCCGCGCCCACGCCGAACCAAACCTGGGTCGGCGGCCACAAGGTTGATCTCGTGCTGCCGGCGAACACCTTCACCGACGCGTTGGGCCTGAAGATGACATTCGCGATGTACCAGGAGAGCGGACCGAACGTGACATCGTGGCTGCACTTCAATCCGGCGACAGACGAATTGCTGGGGACGGTCCCCCTGGTCGCAAGCGGACCTGTGACCCTGGCGGTGTTGGCGGCAGATTCGCTGCACATGACCGCGGCGGACCTGTTCGGTGTGACCTTCGTGCCGAGCGCCGGGCACACAGCGTCCACCGCAGCGCCAGGTTCGTTCGGCATGGCACAACTGTTCGATCCGTCGCACGTGGCAACGTTGCTGGCGTTCCATTCGTGAAGGGACGCAGTCATCGCCATGCCAGTCCGATAACTACGTCAGAGCAAGCCGAATTGCGACAGGTCAGGCAGGACGCCAGCAGCATGAAACCGAAGAACCCCGGCATGCGCACGCCACGATGGGCCGCGATCGCGCGCAGCATCATGTTGTGTGCGTTGCCGATATAGGTCAGCCCGCCGAGAAGACCGCACTCGCCGAGATCGCCGCCAGCACGACGCTGTCGCCGCCGGACAGTGCCGCGGGCCGCAGGCCGGCGAGTTCAAAGAATACGAGGTAGGTCAGAGCATTGTCGAGGAATGCCGAAAGCGTGCCCGTAAGCCAGAAATACGCGATCGGCCTGGGTTGGTCCGCCCCATCCAGCGTGAGACGCAACAGTGGTTCCAGAGGGCCGCCCGTGCCGGCCTGCGGCATGTCTATCACCGGTCCAATGGTGACAAAGATGGCGGCAAACAACATCGCGACTTCCGCCATTGGATGCCACGCGAAGTCGTTGGCCTGGTGGATCGCCCGCGGCGTGATGCGGACCGACACCAGTGTGACCGCGACGAGGACCAGGATACCAGCAACGTGCTCGATGCCGACTGGCTGGCCCGCGAGCACCAGGCGTCCGAGTTGCACCGCCCCCTGCAGCAGGACGACAAGAATCACGACCAAAATCAGGCCGATGTTCCACCAGCCTCGGCCCAACGCCAGGCCGGATGCGCTTGGTTGCATGCCTCGGACCCTGCAAGTAACGTCCGGCGCGCACAACGGGGAACCGGTCCGATGGACATGACAGGCGAGCGGCGCATTCCCGCGCCCCGCGAAACCGTATGGCAGGCGCTCAACGATCCGGAGGTGCTCAAGGCCAGCATCCCCGGCTGCGAGTCCCTGGAGAAGCTGTCGGACACCGACATGAAGGCCACCGCCGCCGTCAGGATCGGGCCGATCTCGGCCCGCTTCACCGGCAACGTCCACCTCGCCGACATCGACCCGCCGAACGGCTACACGATCAGCGGCGAGGGCCAGGGTGGGGTCGCCGGCTTCGCCAAGGGTGGAGCGAAAGTGCACCTGGACGACGACGGAGTGGGCACGCTGCTGCGCTACGACGTGCATGCGCAGGTCGGCGGCAAGATCGCCCAGCTTGGTGCCAGGCTGATCGATGCCTCGGCCAAGCAGATGGCGGACGCCTTCTTCGACCGGTTCAGCGCGCATGTGGCTCCGCCGGCAGCCGCTGCCGCTCCGGTCACGGCAGCACCCGCGGAGCCGCGCCGCGCGCCGCCACCGCCGCCCTCTGCGATCAGCCCGTTGGCGCTCGTGCCGCGCGAACCATTCGGCTTGCCGCTCGTTGCCTGGATCGGCGGTGTGATCTACCTGTTCATCGTGATCCTGATTCTCGGAAGCCTGATCTAGTGCCTGAACTGCCCTCGACTGTCGCCGACACCGCCAGACTTCTCGCCGAACAGGGTTATATCGCGGACCTCGAGCTCGCGACCACGGTGCATCTCGCACTGGCGATGCGACGCCCGCTGTTTCTGGAAGGTGAGCCCGGCACCGGGAAGACCGAGATCGCCAAGGTGCTGGCCGCCGGGCTCGGGCGCCGGCTGGTCCGGCTGCAATGCTATGACGGCATGGACCTTTCGGCTGCGGCGTACGAGTGGGACCATGCCCGCCAGCTCATGGCGATCCGCCTCGCCGAGGCCGCCGGGCAGACGGATCCTGGCGAATTGGCTAGCGACATCTACACCCGCAAATACCTGCTGGCCCGGCCGCTGCTGTCGGCGATAGATCCGGATCTGCCGCCCGCGGTGCTGCTGATCGATGAACTCGACCGCGCGGACGAACCGTTCGAGGCGTTCCTGCTCGAGCTGCTGGCGGATTTCCAGATCACTGTGCCGGAGTTCGGCACCGTGCGCGCGAAAACCATGCCGGCAGTGGTGATCACGTCAAACCGCACGCGCGAGGTCCACGACGCGATCCGACGGCGCTGCCTGTATCACTGGGTGGATTACCCCGACGCCGCGCGGGAGCGCGCCATCCTCACCGCCAAGGCGCCGGACGTGCCGGCGCATCTGTCGACGCAGGTCGTTGCGTTCGTTCAGCGGCTGCGCGGGGAGGACCTGTTCAAGCTGCCGGGCGTGGCCGAGACGATCGACTGGGCGCAGGCGCTGACCTACCTGGACCAGAAGGAGCTGGGGCCGGCCGCGGTGGACGAGACACTCGGCGTTCTGCTGAAATATCAGGACGATATTGCCAAGATCCGCGGCGCCGAGGCAGCGAGGTTGCTGACGGAGGCACGGCAGGCCGCGGAGTAGGAGCCAGCAAGTTAGCTACAATGCTGTCGCGCCATCTGCAAACGGTCCCGGTTCAATCGCTTGCTAACGTTCTTCGCCAAAACACAGCAAATTGGCCTTCTCTGATCGTTGCCGACGAGCAGTCGACCATCGCCGGCGGATGCTGTTCGCCGGTTCCGATGCCGTGGTGAGTGCGGCGCAGCAGCGATGCATTCACTCATCGTCACCACCAAACTGAACGACGTGGATCGCCCCATCTGCCTGAGCACACCGCGCGTGCCGTGATTGCCCATTGAGGCAGGCTGTCCAACCAAACTTCCGTCTGACCCAGGGTATTCGGCCGATGAATGCGATAGTTCGCCGTGAGGCCACTTCAATTCAGATCAGTCTGAGTTCATGCTCCACTATCAACCAAGTCCACCCCAGAATTTCGGATCGGGCGGACAAATCGTACCCCCGTCGTACCGCACCCCACCCCGCGATCGAGCGCCAGCCGCAATGGTCCGTCGAGATCGACGATCTCAGCCTGCTGCGCGACTAGCAGCGCCGGCGCGATCCCAAGCGACGTGCTGATCACGCCACCAACCATGATCCGCAAGCCCCGCCGCTTCGCTTCCTCCGCCAGCGCGAGTGCCTCGGTCAGCCCACCCGCCTTGTCGAGCTTGATATTGATCGCCTCGTATTTCCCGTCGAGCCGGTCGAGATCGGCACGCGTCCGGCAGGATTCGTCAGCGCAGAGCGGGATCGGATGCTCCAACCGCGCCAGCGCGTCATCAGAGTCGGCCGGCAGCGGCTGCTCGATCAGTGCAACCCTCAAATCGACGAGCATCGGCATCTATTCGCCAAGCCGGCGCTCATTCCAGCTCTCGTTGGCATCGACGATGAGGCGCGCCGCCGGCGCCGCCTGTCGCACCGCCCGCACCCGTTCGACATCGCCGTCGCCCCCCAGTTCCAATTTGAGCAGCGGCCGAGTGCGATTGGCGGCCGTTAGCTCCGCGACGCTGCAATAAGCGCGCTTCGCATCGATGTCCCAGAATGCGCAGTCGAGAGCGTTGCGCGCCGCGCCCGGCGGCAACGCATGTTGCAGTGTGTCGCGGTTGAGCCCCGAGAAGACCGCACCTTTCATCGCATCAAGCTCGGCCTGGTCAACGGCGTTGGCGGCTCGATCTGATCGTCGCTGCCGATGGCGGGCGCGGCATGCGTGATCGAGCGCGAGGCGCCGGTGTTCGTTGTGCTGGGCGACGGAACCTTGGGCTTTCACATGGCGGAATTCGAGACCGCGGTGCGCTGCGACCTGCCCTACGTCGCGGTGGTCGGCACCGATGCGCGGTGGAATGCCGAATACAACCTCCAGGTCCGCGACTACGGGCCGAACCGGACGTTCGGCTGCGAGCTGCTGCCGACGCGCTACGACCTGATGGTGGCGGCGCTGGTCGGCCACGGCGAACTGGTGCAGAGTCCGGACGAGTTGGCGGGCGCGATCGTCGCGCGCTGGCGAGCGGCAAGCCCGCGTGCATCAACCTGATGATCGAGAGTATCCCGCCGCCAACGGTCAGGCCCCGGCCTTGAGACGGCCGCCACACAGCGCGTGACAGCCGGGCGCGAGGGTGTGAAATTCTGTGCCTCGCGATGGGAGCCTCGTACGATCCATGAAAGAGAACAGCATATGGCGGGCGGTGCGCGAGGGGCGGGCCGCGCTTGGCACCGGGCTCAAGGAGTTCGCCTCGCGCGGCGTCCCGTGGATCATAGAGGCCTCCGGCTTCGACTACTGCATGATCGACCACGAACATGGCGCCTTCGATCTCGAGACGATCGCGGCTCTCGCCGGGTGGTTTCAGGCCACCAACGTCTCCGCAATCGTGCGGATCCACAAATCCTTCACGTATCTGATCCCGGCGATCCTCGATCAGGGGATCATGGGCGTGCAGGTCTCCGAGGTCGACAACGCCGAGGAAGCACGCGCGATCGCGCGGGAGGCAAAATATCCGCCGATCGGCAATCGCGGCATCTCGGGGCAGGGGATGCACACCGGATACCGGAGCCATGGCGCCCGTCACGCGTCCGAGTATGCGCCATGGGCCAATGCCAACATCATCGTCTGCGTGTCGATCGAGTCGCTCGAGGGCCTGGAAAATGTCGAGGCGATCGCGGCCGTGGAGGGCATCGACATGATCGCCTATGGCCACTCGGACCTCAGTGCGCGCTTGGGCGTGCATCTCCAGCTTGAGCACCCGACGTTCAAGGCAGCCGTGCGCCGGATAGCGGAGGCCTGCAACGCGCATGGGAAACTTGCCCGAGGGTCGGCGGAAACCGAGGCGCAGATCGAGGAGTACTGGCGGCTTGGGTGCAAGGTGTTGAACCTGCCCGGCAACGACGTCAGCACGTATCTTGATGGCCTGAAGGCGCGGGCCGGGCGGGCACATGCGCGGCTCAGATCCATCGGGGTGCCGGTGCCTTGAGGAGCGCGCTGGTCAGGGCACCGTTCCGATAACGTCCGCGAGACAGCTGACCTCTACCGTCATGGCGTGGCTCGGCCACGCCATCCACGTCTTCGCTGACAGCCGTAGGAAAAGACGTCGCCTCGGCGATCCATTGGTGTCCAGCACGATCATTCAAACTTCATCGGCTCCGCCGGCGATTTGTCCCGCGTCTGGTCGATGGCCACGATGTCCTCGTCCGTCAGCCCGACCTTGCGGCCCAGAGCGGCAAGTGTATCGCCGAGGCGAACGCGCCTTGCCGCCTTCACGGCCCGTTCCAGGAAATCACGGATATCGGCCTCGGCGCTGCGGCCGTGCCGGGCGGCGGGCACGCGCAGAGCACGATGCACCTCGGCGCTTCTTTGCTTCCTCATGCGCCCAGCTTCCGCGCGACGTCGGTCAGCAGCGTCTCGATCCTGGTCAGCCTGGCGGTGTGATCGGCCTGGGTGTCGGCGATACGCATGATCGCCAGCTCGTGGCTGTTCTGGCCGGCGGCGAGATTGGCAATTCTCCCCTCGATCGCGCCCAGCCTGGCCTCCATGGCCGAGAGACGATGACCGGCCTCGCTCTCCAACAGCTTGGCCGACGCGACCGCCGCCTCTGCGGCGACCTTCGCCTGTTGGGATGCTCTGACGATCAGCGTCCAATCCGTGTTTTCGCTCCTGCGCGGTTCTCTATCGTCGGCGACCAAGCTGGCCAGTACTGCCCGGTCCGCCGCGCGATGCCTTGACGGCCTTCTACGGACGGCTGTGCGGTGGCTTGGGACAGGCGGCAAGGATAGTCCGAGCGCTTGGCGCGGCAAGTGATGCCCACACGGAGCACCCTGGCTCGCGGCTGTCGCGCGTTCTGACGGATTCCGGGCCGCTTTGCCCGATCATCGGGGCACCCGAATGACAGCCACTTTTTGGGCAGCACCCTGAAGCTGCACGAGCACGTCGCGCACAGGGGAGGCTCAAGTTTCATCGGCGTTCCCACAACGACCAAATGAGCCACGTCAGCAAGAATTTGACAGCAGTGCAATCATTGATTATATTGCAGACACAACGCACCAAGCGACACCGTCCAATGAGCAGCATCACCATCCGCAACCTCGACCCGGCGGTGAAGGAGCGGCTGCGCGTCCGCGCCGCCCAGCAAGGCCACTCGATGGAGGCCGAGGCTCGTGACATCATCAGCAGCGCCGTCGGTGCTGATCGTCCGCGCAAGGTCAATCTGGCTGAAGCCATCCGCCGGCGCTTCGCTCCCCTGGGCGGTGCTGATGACCTGGAGATCCCGCCACGCGAACCGGTCCGCGATCCACCCCGGTTCGACTGATGTTCGTGCTCGATACCAATGTGATTTCCGAGTTGATGCGACCTGCGCCGCATCCCGCGGTGTTCGCCTGGGTCGCAGCGCAGCCGCGAGCCTCGCTCCATACCACCAGCGTCAGCCGCGCGGAAATCCTGTCAGGCATCGGCATCATGCCGGAGGGCCGCCGCCGCGCCGCACTCGGCGATGCCGCGGCGGCGATGTTCGATGAGGATCTGCGCGGTCGCATTCTGGCTTTCGATGCCGCGGCAGCCGACCGCTATGCCGAAATCATCGTCAGCCGCCGGCAGGCCGGGGCACCGATCCATACGTTCGATGCATTGATCGCGGCCACCGCCTTGGTCGCTCGTGCTGCCGTGGTGACGCGTGATGCCGACGGCTTTGCAGGCTGTGGCCTCACCCTCATCAATCCGTGGGAGGCATAGGGCGGGCGGCACGCGTCCGAGTATGCGCCATGGGTCGATGCCAACATCATCGTCTGCGTCTCACAATCATGCCGCCCGCCGATACGGCGCGATCCGCGCCAGGTCAGCATCAATCTCCCGTCGCCGCAGCAGTAATATAAGGTGTTGAACCTGCCCGGCAACGACATCAGCACCTGGCTCGATGGCCCGAAGGCGCGTGCCAGCCCGCGCACGCGTGGCTCAAATCCATCGGTGTGCCGGTGCCTTGAGGGGCGCCACCAATGAGGCTTGCAAGCGCCTCCCGGTCTGGCGAATTCGCTTGAGTGCTGCGGTAACAGGCGGGTTTGTAATCCCATCCGGGACAATCGGGTCGTTTTCAAGAGACAGCCCAGGCAGGTCGGGATCGTGTTCGCCGACCTGCCACGCTGGCCTGACGGAGAGGTTCGTCTGCATAATCCAATGCTCCATCAAGAAGCGCGGTGGACTACTGGCGTCCGTGACGATAGCTGGGACCATCACATAACGCCCAACTCCGCGATATGCTCCGAGGAACATATCGAGGTTCTTCGGCGTTGAGGGGTACATGTGCAGAATGCGGGAGACCGTCAGCACCCCGCCGGGCGACGCCTTTACGGCCTCGGCCGACATTTCCGCACCAATGATCATCGTGTATGCGTACGGCTTGGCCTTATCAATTCCTGTGAGAATCGCCAAGCGTACGAAGCCGGTTTCGCCGGCCTCCTGGTGCCGCGCGCGCCAGCCCTCGAAGATCTCGGCTCCAGCCTTCTCGTCCTCGAAACCAAGGGCGAGGATCGGCGGTTGCCGAGGATCCTCGGAGCGACCGTAAACAGCAGCCTGCCAATGCGCCTTGTCCCACAGCGGAATGTCGATGACCGAAACTACCCGGCGGGCGCTATGCCGCATCCGTTCGAGACTGGGCGGACCTTCTGCGTCACTGGCGGTCTTCTCCGGCGCGGCCCGAATAATGTCGTTGTCCCAGGGAAGTTTTCGGTTAACGGCGAAGCGCTGACCGTCGTATCCCTTCTCCCAATCCGATAGGGTCAATTTCGGTTCCGAACCCAACACGCGCTCGACGCAGATAGCGATATCGGAGAAATCAAGCGCCCGACTAAACGCGCCCTCCTCGCCCAAAAGTTCGAGATAGGATTCGGCGTCCGGGATAGCCGCAATCTGGAACATGATGACGGCGACTGCTTGCAACACGCTCAATTTGAATGCGCGGCGCGCCTCTGAGGAGGCAAACTGTAGGTCCCGTGGGTGGGTGATCTCGACAACGCCTCCGCTTACGACCTCCAGGGTGATTGTCGGCTCGCTACCGTCATACAAGGCGGGCCGCAGACGGACCTCCAATTTCGATCGGTAAGGATAGACACGCAGGTTCAAACTAGTTGCTAAGAAAGCCTCCAGCGCCGCAAGAAGAGTCTCCGCCAAAAAGACTGCTGGCGGGTTATTTGGCGTGGTCAAATTGACCTCGCATCCGATAACGTGGGATGTCAGCGTCACTGTCAATTTATCTAGGAATTCGGGATATGGAGAGATTTGCTCCCCGGCCGGCTGATTTACCCAGTGAACCATCAAGTCCTTCACAGCCTCGGGTGTCTCACTTTCCGGTATCCATCCCTCTTCTCGCAACGAGTTTTCGTGTCCGAGTGCGTATAAGAGGGCGGTGCGGGAGTGCTGAAAATCCAACGCACCAAGGATGTCCGGCAATGTGTCAAGTGATTTGAGATCGTCGAATTGGCAGCGAAGGAGTAGCAGGCCGAGAATCATATCGAAGCCGCGGCGGCGTTCAACGAATGCCTCGCTGGCTTGGCCTTGGAGCATCAGATGGCTCGCCACAATGTCAGTGAGTTCGGCCCACCGAAGCGCCGCTGGAACCCTGCCCAATTGAAGCTCCGTCCAAGCCACTTTTCGCGTCGAGAGCATCGCCAGGGGCGTGATATCACCCCGTTCAAGGAAATCAGCAAATGCGGTGGTGGCAGCAGTCAGAAAGTTTGCTCGCGCCGCCCATAACAAACCGGCCTGATCATAGGCAGTACCACAGGCAGTCAGCGCCATGGCTAAGTCATGTCGATACTCGTATTTGACGAGCTTGCTCTGTGCACGACCAAGCACGCGAACGGCGTCGTAGTAGCGCCCACTGTCGAGCAATTGCAGGCCGCGCTCGAGTAGCGCACTCCCGGCACTTCCCTCGCCCGCTCGCCGTTCCATTAGCGCTAAAATGGCCTCGAACAACTCGTTATACGTGGAACTATCCGAAACGACCTCTCCTAGCATTTGAACAATGTCGACGGGTAGTCTCCTAGCCCCTCGATGGCGTTGACAACACCTCTAAGCTCACAGAGAACCTAACCAACCTCCTTGCTATCACGGCTTTCATGAAGCCGCATCAGTGCGAGGTTGGTCTTTGCTTGCATCGCATTATTGGGCCGGCTCTGATCGCCGGCTATTTCTTGTAGCGCCGCCCGGAGTGCTGCGGTGCGCGCTCCAAACTTAAAATCTGACTCGGTGAGCGAGCCCCGCTGAATTGCAGCGGTCAACAGGTTCCAGAGATTGAAGACTAGCTGCTGTTCGGTCGAACTGGTCGTGCTGCGAGCGAACACCTCGACTTCATCGTAGATCCGGTTTAGCTCCACGAAATCGTCATACCACCAGACCGCGGTCCACGCCTTGGCGTAAGCAATCCGGAGCAGCTGTGGTCTGTAATTAACCTTGCGTGCAATTCGCTCGGCTCGGGCGAAGCGCCCGTCGACCTCGGCTCTCGGTCGTTCCAAGCCACGTGCCAGTAGGGCGGTCTCTAGACAATCCTGCGCGAGCTGGTATTCGACACCACGATAACGCTCTGGGTCTCCGATCTGTCGATCAAGTGCCTCCAACTCGGCTTCGCGCCGGACATCGCCCGGTCCGGCCTTCCGGCCGGCCTGCAAGTATGTACGGGCGAGATTGAGAGTTTCGACTGCAAGTGCCACCCGATCGTGATTGAACACACACTCCAGAATCCAGGTGCGGTCGAAGATATGGACAGGGCACTCGGCAATTTCGCCAAGTCCAGCCTCAACCTCCGGACGAACCTTATCGCGGACATATTGATTGGTAATGAAGTAAATCCGACAATACGGGCGACCAGTCGACTTTATGCTCTTGACGTCGAGCGAACCTTCGAGCGCCAGTCCTTCTTCGCGCTGAACGCGAAGGCCCACATTTCTTGCGCCGCCGCCTCCTCGCCCTCATACCAGCCTTGTGCGACCTCACTCGAGACGGGATAGGTTTCTGGATCGACCTTGGCATCGCCGCCCCCAGTTGGCCCCGTCTGCGGCCTTAAATTTGGACAGATCTCCTTCTCGGCGAGCCGTCGGCATAAATGCTCAAACTCGTTCTCTTCTTTCCGATTTGTCAGAAGTCTCAAGCTGATGATCCAACAGCTCGCGGGTCAGTTGCGGTTCAGAGACAAACTCCGCATCCGAGAAGAGGTACGGCCGGCGGCTCCGCATGAACTCGGAGGGCAGCATAATATCCTTTCGGATCGTCGTAGCCGGCCCTTGCGCATCGTCCCTCGAATCTTGCTCATCTCGGCCTTCCCATTCCGCCTCAACCTACGACCGTGATGCATATATAGTATGCTCTTGACCAGGACCTACCACGAGGTGGAGGTTCGAGTTGCACGCCCGCCGTTCGATAAACTGCCCGGCAGCAATCCACCCGCCTCGGACATTCCGACACCATTCAGCGACAGCGACCGAGCGCGAACGCCGATCCAGGCCAGACCGCGTTGCGGTGATGGAGGCCAGACGCGATATGGCGCATCCTGCGGGCGACCAACGGTGAAGCGGGGGATAGATGATGCGGCTCCAGGGCAAGGTAGCGCTGCTGACCGGCGCGGCGGCTGCGATCAAGGGCGAGTTGATGGGCTGCGGCGGCGCGGCGGCGCGGCGGCCCATCTGTTCGTGCGCGAGGACGCGAAGGTGGTGCTGACCGACATCCGCGACGACCTGGGCGAGCGCGCCGCGGCCTCCCTGCGCGTCGAGGGTCATGACGCACGTTACCTGCACCTCGACGTGGCGTCAGAACAGAACTGGGCCCAGGTGGTAGATGCGGCGATGGCAGCGCACGGACGGCTGGATATCCTGTTCAACAATGCCGGTGTCGGCTTTTCCACCAGGGTCGAGGACATCACCGTGGACATCTGCGACCCGCGAGCTCGGCGCGCATGCCATGAGACCTTCGTAGATCGTCGCACCTCACGGCTACGGTGTCATGCATGAAATCCGCCCTCTCGAATCGGAGCGGTCAAGCAGGGTACTACCACAAGGGGCATAGAACCTCTTTGCGTTATTTGCGGCCCTTTGCGTCATTTGCGTCAAATTCTTGCTTCGATCCGACAAGAAAGAAAGTTCATAACGCAAATAACGCAAAGGGCCGCAAACAACGCAAACAGTCAGGCACTGTCGGCGACCACGGCGCGAATATCACAAATCGAAGACGACCCGGCGCACCTCCAGGCGCGGCCGGCCGAAGTTCATGAGCAGGCACAAGTGCATGCCTGTCGCGCGCAAATAGTTCAGGCATTGCGCGCGATGCGCGCCGCTCAGCTCTGCCACGGTCTTCACGCCGATGGGTCGAACTCGGCACCGCCCTGGATATCGCCAATGGCGTGCTGTTATTCCTGGCGTCCGACGAATCATCCTGGGTCACCGGCTCGCAACTGGTGATCGATGGCGGCATGACGGCGCAGTAAGCGCTTATCGGTCCACGGTCCGGCCGCACACTGGTGGGGGTCCGCCATCCAGCGGGTTCGCCCAGCCGTTCTTGTGTGTGTCCGGGATGATCTCATGCCCGACCGCCTCTTGCCAGGGCGACAGGTGCCCGTCATTTTCCGGATTGCCCGCGATTGCGAGGCCGATCACACCGCTGCGGCAGTTGGGAAGACGGCTTCAGTGCGCCACACGGAGGCTGACGGCTCGGCTCCATGCAAAGGAGACCACATCCATGACGATCGATGTAGCGACCGGCATTGTCCGCATTCTCAAGCAGGAGGGTGTGGGTTGGGTTTCGACCTTCCCGGTCTGCCGGGTGAACAACGCGCTCGGCCGGGAAGGGGTGCCGATGCTGATGATGCGCGACGACCGCTACGCCGTCGCGGTCGCCGACGCGTTCTCGCGCATCACCGCGGGCTCACGGATCGGGGTGTGCACCTTCCAAGGGGGCGTCAATGCCGCCGGCATGCAGTACGCCTACGCCGGGATGGCGCAGGCCTATGAGGATGGCTCGCCCGTTCTGTGCATCACCGATGGCGTGCCGGCCGGCAGCTCGGGCAACAGCCAGTACGATGTCGCATCGGCCATGAAGACCGTGTCGAAGTGGTTCGGCTATCTCGACAAGCCCGAGCGCACGCCTGAGTTCATGCGCCGCGCCTTCACCATGCTGCGCAGCGGCAGACCGGGCCCCGTGATCCTGGCTATTCCCAATGCCACGGCCACATACGACGAGACCGCCGACCCCTACCGTCCCGTGAAGGGCTGGAAATCGGCGCCGGACCCGGCGGATGTGCGCGCCGCGGTCGACCAGCTCCTGGCAGCCCGCAACCCGCTGATCTACGCCGGCGAGGGGGTCATCTACGCGGGCGCCTCGGACGACCTGAAAGCGCTGGCGGAGCTGGTGAATGTGCCGGTGATCACGACGCTCAAGGCCAAAGGGGCGTTCCCGGAGAACCATCCGCTGTTCGTCGGCGTGCGCGGCGATCAGATCGCACACTACCTGAACAAGAGCGACGTCATCCTCGCCGTGGGCTCGAGCCTGTCGCCGGGCCGCTTCAGCCACGCCATTCCTGATGCGGCGAAGAAGACCATCATCCACTGCAACGTCGACGAGCTGCACATCAACAAGATGTATCCCACGGCGCACGCGGTGATCGGCGATGCGCGCCTGACCTTGCAGGCGCTCCGCCAGGAAGTGTCCGACCGCACGTCCGGTGCCGGACGGCCGGCGGGCAATGTGGCGGCGGAAGTGAGGGCGGCACGCGACGAGGCGCTCGCCAGATACCGGCAGGTCATGAACTCCGACGAGACGCCGATCAACCCCTATCGGGTGTACGGCGATCTCATGCAGGTGCTGGATCTGCGCAATTCGTTCGTGACGCACGAGTCCGGCAACACGCGCGACCAGCTGAGCACCGTGTTCGACACGCTCATCCCGCGCGGCTTCCTGGGCTGGGGCAATGTCTCCACGCTTGGCTTCAGCCTGGCTGCTGCCATTGCCGCCAAGAAGGCGTTTCCGGACAGGGCATCCGTGGCGGTGACCGGCGAGGCGGGCCTTGGCTACATGCTCGGCAACCTCGAGGTTCTGCTGCGCGAGAAACTCGGGGTCACGGTCGTGCACATCAGCAATGGCGGCTTTGCGGGCTATGGACCCGGCTTCTGGGGGCCAGGACACGATCCCTTCACACACCAGGTGCTGGGGCCCGACGAGGTGGATATGTCGAAGGTGATCGGCGCGCTGGGCTTCCACACCGAGCGGGTGAGCGAGCCAGCCGAGGTCATCCCGGCCCTGCGGCGGGCGCTCGACGTCAATGCGTCGGGTCGCCCGGCCTATATCGAGTTCATCTGCTGCCAGTACCCGGTCTACGGCCAGTGGGTTGGACGGGGCGAGGGGTGAAACGATGCCGAAGCTGATCCCCGTCCCCGACGCTTTGAGCAAGCCGTTCTGGGACGCCGTCAATCAAAGGCGGCTCGTGTTGCAGCACTGCGCTGCCTGCGACCGGCTGCAATACCCGCCGCAGCAGGCCTGCCAGGTCTGCAACTCGGCCGCCGGTCTGACGTGGAAAGAGGTCGAGGGACGCGGCCATATCGCGAGCTACATCGTGATCGAGGATGGCCGCCTCAACCGGCGCATGCCCGATCAGCCGTATAACCTGGCAATGGTGACGCTGGACGCGGACCCGCGGGTCAATTTCTATTCCAATCTCCCGGGCACCCCGCCCTACAAGGTGCCGGTGGGCGCCGCCGTCGAGGTGACGTTCGAGGAGGTGGCCCCAGACCAGCTCATCCACGAGTGGCGGGTCGTCGCCTAGTGTCTCGGCCGAATGCATAGTCCCTCTCCGCCCCTGGGGGCGGAGAGGTTAGGAGAGGTGGGTGACGTCTTTGGATGCGACGCGTTCTGGCGTGCGATCACCGTGCATTCGCTCCCGTGACCTGCACCCCCACCGTCACCCTGCCTCTCCGCCCCCAAGGGCGGAGAGGGGATTTTGCATAGAGGAAAGGTGGAGCCATGAGCGCGCCAGACCGGTATCAGTGGCGGCGAGACAAGGACGGGCTCGGCGTATGGGAGCACCGCGGCAAGGTCGCAGTGGCTGGTGTCGGACATTCGCCGGTCGACCGTCGCTGGGACGGCGTCTCGATGGACAAGACGCTCGGTGCCTACTCCATCCTGGCCTGCCAGAAGGCGATGGACGAGGCAGGCGTGACGCCGGATCAGATCGACGGCGTCATCTGCTGCGACAGCCATATCGCAGGCGGCAGCGGCGGCTCCGCGTCGCAGTGGGCGCCTCGGCCCTACTTCGCCCCGCCCTACGATTCGGAGTGGGGGCTCACTCTGGTCAACGCGCAGTGGCTCATCGCGCAGATGGGGCTGCCCAACGTCAAATTTGCGCCGACCGGACTGCCGACCATCAGCGAAATGGTGGGCATGGCGGCACAGGCCGTGGGTGACGGCGTTTGCAGCACCTGTCTCGTCATCTACCCGACCGGCAATCTCGAAGGCCGCTATCGTCGCGGTGGCGAGAACGCCGACGACTACGCCCGCGGCGCACGCCAATGGACGGCACCCTGGGGCAATCACGGCGGCAACGATTTCATCAACATGTTCCCGCACGGTCAGTACTGCCTGAAATACGGTGGCAAGCACGACGACCTCGCGCCCTTCGTCATCAACCAGCACCGCAACGGGCTGCTCACGCCGTGGGGGTACAATGCCACCCACAAGGTGCCGCAGCTCACCGTCGAGGAGTACCTCAGTTCGCGCTACGTCCTGAACCCGCTCCGGCTGTGGGACTGCGACCGGCCGGTCAATGCATCGGCCGCGTATCTGTTCACGACGGCCGAGCGCGCCCGCGACATGCGGCAGCCGCCGGTCTATGTGCTCAATCACTCACAGCACAACTTCAGGCAGCGCACCACACAGGCCGATCTGGACGCAGATCGAGGACTGGACCGACCGCGCCGCCCGGAGAATGTACGAGGGTGCCGGGCTTGGGCCCGAGGACGTTGATATATTCAATCCGTACGACGGCTATGCACCCATGACGCAGTTCTTCCTGGAGGCCTTCCAGTGGCACGGCGTCAAACGCGGCGATGCCTTCGCGTTCTACGCGGGCGATATCAGGGTCGAGGGACCGCACCCGCTGTGCTCGAGCGGCGGCAATCTGGGGAACGGGCGCACGCGGACGGCCATGTACACCGACTGCATCGAGCAGCTCCGCGGCACGGCTGGCGCACGGCAGGTCAAGGTTCGGGCAGAGACCGCGCTGGGGGCATTCACCACGCCAAGCAGTGGCGGCTGGATCATGTTCGGGAAATCCCCGAGCTGACGGCGTGAAATCGGCGCCAAACTTTGACCCTACCCTCATCAGGTGCAGCCATCGACTTTCCGGGTATTAACCGGGTTCAGTGTGCGACTAAATCGGCTTCAAGTTTGACCCCATCGAGGTACATCCCAACCGGCTACGATCCTCAGACAGGCAAATATTCGATTGACAGGGGTGCGAACCTCTTTGGAAGCGTGATATATTGCGCTCGCGGTGCAGCCGGGGACGGCGATGACCGTCAAGGAAATGGAGCCTGTCCCGGAATGGCGGGGTGAGCCTTCTCCGAACATGGGCACCTGTAGCTGGCCTCCGAATGAAGTCGATCAAGGTTCATGTCACCAACTACCGCAATATTTTGCACTCGAACGAAGTAGAAATCGGGCAAACAACCTGCTTGGTCGGGAAAAATGAGGCCGGAAAGACGGCCTTTTTAAAAGCGCTCGAGGGCCTGCGCTCAACCGATGCAAGCTTTAAGCAATACGGAAAGACCGAGAATTATCCGAGGATTTGGCCGACTACAGCAAAGACACCCGAAATGCCGCGCTCATGTGGTCACATCGGATGGAAGCTAAGCGCAGATGATATAACGGGCCTCGAAAGCGAGTGCGGGAGGCGGTCTTTCACGCACTATCGTAAACGTCAGTAAAGCCTTACAATCAAGATGGGTCCACGTGGGGAATAGAGATCGACGAAAACAAGGTTGTTGAAAATCTGTCTAAGCGATTTGCTTTAAATAAGGAGGAACGTGCGGCCTTAACAGCGGCCAAAACAACATCGGCCGTCGCATCCTCGCTGAGGCCTCGCAACCCGCACGGACAAACAGAGACAACTTCTTGCATCGACACGGAGTTTCGGAGCAAATCAACTAGTCTTCAAGCATCAACATCCTTTCAGCACGCACCCCGACGTTTCCTACTTCTCGCATTATGATCGCATGAGCGGCGAGGTATCGATAAACAAACTCAGAGCAGATAAGCAGCAAAATCTAGAAATGGATAGTGGCGATCGGGTGTTTCTGGACTTCTTGGAATATGTAGGCACTACGCTGGACGAGCTGGCCTCTTCGACGCGGTTTGAAGAGCTCAACGGCTGAAATGCGAAGCGGCAGCCATCCGAATTACCGATCAGATATTTGAGTATTGGACACAAAATGACGATTTGAAGATCCGAGTTGTGCTGTCGGGAAGGGAAGTCCGGCGTATCCACCACCGTTTAACAGCGGCCCTGTCGCACGCGCGCGAGTTGAAAACACATTGCATGGCGTAACGGTGCCTTTCTCCGAGCGTTCCGCTGGCTTTATCTGGTTCTTCTCATTCTTGGTCAAATTTGCCCAAATTCGGAAGACGCAAGGCAACGTCATCCTGTTGCTCGACGAGCCTGGGCTGACGCTACACGGTACATGCTCAATTGGATTTGCTGCGCTATTTCGCTGAACAAATCGTCCTCACCACCAGCTGATCTACACAACCCACTCTCCCTTCATGGTTCCCGCAGATAAACTAGCAACCGTTCGGACAGTTGAGGACGTGGTGACGCGCGACCGGCGAGGCCGAAAGCAATCCCACGGCACACAAATTCGATCTGATATATTAACCACGGATCCTCAAACGACCTTTCCGATTTTCGGTGCGATGGGGTTTGAAGTTACGTCAAACATTGGTAATCGGGAAAAACACGCTTCTCGTCGAGGGGCCAAGTGACATCCTGTATCTCCAGGCAGCGTCAGCAATTCTGAAAACGAAAGGTCGCGCGCACTTGCCTCCACAGTGGGCGGTATGTCCATCTGGCGGGATCGATAAGGTGCTTCCATTCGTTCGACTGTTTTACGGCAACAGGCTCAACATTGTTGTCCTCACAGACTTTGAGCGGGGCCAAAAGCGGAAGCTAGATGATCTTTATAAGTCTGCCCTCCTAGAGCATGACCGCATAATCCTTGCGACGGATGTTGCCGGCAAGGATGAGGCGGATGTCGAAGACTTTTTTGATGCACGCTTTTTCGTGGAGCTTTTGAACAGAACATATCGTCTGTCTGGCGACGACGCCCTGACGGGGACAGAAGCTTCTTGACTTCGAACGTGGATACACAACGCCTCGTAAAAAACGCTGAGGCGTATTTCCGCACATTGCCACCGGAAGTTCCCGGAGTTCTCCCATTATGATCCTGCCCTGTATTTGCTTCAGCATCCCGAGTTGTTCGACCAGGAAAAGGAGAGTGGGGAGCAATCGCTTACGCGGTTTCAGGCGGTGTTCGAGCGGATCGGCAAGTTTGCAAATGGCTGATCTTAGCAAGGCTCCAGCCCGTGGCTCGGTAAGTGACCTCGAACATGGGGCTGTCCTCCAGCCGCGTGCGCTTGTGATCGTAGATCGGGGCGGTGGCGATGCTGGCGTGGGCAATCCATTCCTGCACCTTGGTTGTGAATGGGTGCCGAAATTTAACCCCTCATTAGCTCCATCTCATTGCTTTTCCAGGTATTGACCGGATGCAGTGCGAGCTCGAATCGGCTACCAATTTTGACGGATCACACTACGTGCCGCGCAACACGACGAGCGCGTCCACCGCCTTCACGCCCCGACCCGCCGGCAGCACCATGAGCGGATTGATGTCCAACTCCGCCAGGTGTCCTTCCATGTGCATGGCGAGGTGCGACACGCGCACCAGGGTATCCTCGAGCGCCTCGAGGTCCGCCGCCGGCCGTCCGCGAAAGCCCTGGAGCAACCGGGCTCCTTTGACCTCAGCGATCATCGCCTGTGCTTCGCGGCGCGTGATGGGGCAGCGTCGCAGGGCCACATCGTTGTAGACCTCGACCATCACGCCGCCACTGCCGAACAGCAGCACCGGGCCCAATTGCGGGTCGCAGGACACGCCAACGATAACTTCGACACCGTCTCCCACCATCTCCTGCACCGACACGCCGATGATCCGAGCCTGTGGCGCATAGGCCTTGGCACTGGCCAGGATCTCCGCGTAGGCCGTTCGCACCTGTGCCGCATCGCCCAGGTTCAGCCGAACGACCCCGGCCTCTGTCTTGTGCAAAATATCCGGCGAATCGACCTTGAGAACCACCGGAAACCCGAGCTGCTCCGCGGCCTCGACGGCGGCCTCCGCGGACCCCACCAGGCGCTCACGCGCACTCCCCACGCCCCAGGCTGCCAACAGCTGCTTGCTCTCGGACTCCGAGAGTGTCGGACGCCCCAGGCCAAGCGCCTGGGCGATGGCCGCATCCTGCGCCGCCGTGCGCGACGGGGCCGTGGCAAAGCCATCGGCCAGGCGGCGCTCGCGCCATGTATGATACGCGAGGCGGCTCCGCAGGCCTCGGGCCAACGTGTCCGGCGTGTAGAAGATCGGTATCCGGGCGCTCTTGAGCTGTGCCAGGCCAGCCTTGGCGTCCCGGCTTCCGGTCCACAGGAACACCACACCCTTGTCGGTCCGATCACGCTGGCTGATGACCTGCTGAGCCTGGGCGTCCGCCCCGGCACTCGCCACGACGAGCGTCCCCATCCGGGGATCATCGATCATATGCTGCATGATCTGCGGGAACGACTCGCTGTTGGCAAAGCCTGTCACATCGGCAGGATTCGCAGCCCACCCGAAGCCCTTCAGGATCCCGTTGATGCCGTCACGCGCCGCGTCGCCAAGCGTCGGCAGATCGAGACCGGCCTGACCGCACATGTCGGCGGTGAGCGAGCTGATGCCGCCCGAGTGGGATACCACCGCGATGCCGGGCACGCCGGGCTTGGGCGTGTGGGCCAGGAGGTGCGCGACCTCCAGGAGTTCGTCGTAATCCTGGACCCGGATCACCCCGTATTGGGCAAAGATCGCATCGTACCGGGCATCCGCGCCCGTCAGCGCCGCGGTATGCGAGCGTGCGGCCCTCGCTCCGAGTTCCGAACGCCCGATCTTGATGAGGACGATCGGCTTGCCGCGCTCCGCCGCGAGCTTTGCCACCTCGAGAAACTTGTCGGCCCGCTTGAAGCCTTCGACAAAGCCGGCAATGACCCGCGTATCCGGATCGTCCAGCAGATAGCGGGCAAAGTCGGAAAAATCGAGGTCGGCCTCGTTCCCTGTCGAGATGATGTAGCTGAAGCCGATGCCGTTCTCCACCGCGCGCACCAGGAACGGCCCGAACGCCGTCGCGCCGCTTTGGCACACCAGGCCGATCGGCCCGGTCAGACCGGACGCCCCGCGCGAGGAAGAGGTGGCCCAGATGTCGTGCGTGACATTCGCGAGCCCCAGGCAGTTGGGGCCGCTGATACGCATGCCCGAGGCGCGGGCAAATTCACCCAATTCCCCCTGCAGATCACGCCGGTCGTCCACGTCGCGCTCGGCAAATCCGGCAGAAATCACGATCGCCGATCCCGCCCCCTTGCGGTGGCTCTCCTGGAGGACATCGAGCACCTGGTCGTAGGGCACCACGATGCCCACCACGTCGGGGGCCTCCGGCAGGTCCGTCACACTCGGGTAGGACTTCTCCCCCATGATTTCGTCATAACGCGGGTTCACGGCATAAACCCGCACCCGGTCCTTGGCCTTGAGCGCCGCGGCCAGAAACCGCCCGCCATACTGCATCCGCGGCGTCGCGCCCACGATCGCAATGGAGCGCGGGTTGAGCATTTTGTGGATCGACGCCATCTGTGGTTCTGTCCAGAACTCCATGACACCCCCTGGAAAGAACGTGGTCCGTCGGGTCGGCAAGCCCACGCTCTACGAACGGGGCTGCCATCGGCCGATATTCCCGCATCATTGGCTGAAGCAGTGCCTTAGCACGAAAGAACGGAATTAGAATCGCTCAGGGGGTCAATGTTGTCAGTGTCAGAGACAATGACCGCGCCCACCGATTCAACCCGGACCGCGGTGCGCCGATGGAGACCGGGCACGAACTGGCGCATCCTACCCGTCACTCAACGGTGAAACGGGAGGACAGAATGCGACTCCAGAACAAGGTAGCGCTGCTGACCGGTGCGGCGGCTGCGATCAAGGGCGAGTTGATGGGCTTCGGCGGCGCGGCGGCGCATCTGTTCGTGCGCGAGGGCGCCAAGGTGGTGCTGACCGACATCCGCGACGACCTGGGCGAGCGCGCCGCGGCATCCCTGCGCGCCGAGGGCCATGACGCGCGTTACCTGCACCTCGACGTGACATCGGAACAGAACTGGGCCCAGGTGGTGGACGCGGTGATGGCGGCGCACGGACGGCTGGATATCCTGTTCAACAATGCCGGTGTCTCCTTCCCCGCCAAGGTCGAGGACACCACAGTGGAAATCTGGGACCGCGAACTCAACGTCCATGCCAAGGGGGTTTTCCTGGGCACCCGCACGGCGATCCCGGCCATGCGCAAAGGCGGTGGCGGGTCGATCATCAATACGTCCTCGGTGATGGGCATTGTCGGCAGTCCCACCTCGCCGGCCTATTCGGCCGCCAAGGGCGCCATCACGATCTTCACCAAGTCGGCGGCGCTGCAATATGCGGGGGAAAATATCCGCATCAATTCGGTGCACCCGGGCTATGCGGATACGCCGCTGACCTTGCAGCGCTTCAGCGATCCGGCCGTGCGCCAGGTGCTGCTCGATCGCACGCCGATGGGTCGGCTCGGCACCGCCGAGGATATCGCCAATGGCGTGCTGTTCCTGGCGTCCGACGAATCATCCTGGGTCACCGGCTCGGAACTGGTGATCGATGGCGGCATGACGGCGCAGTAGGCGCATATCGGTCCACGGCCCGGCGGCGTGCCGGCGGGGGCCGGCCATCCAGCGACCCAAGTTCGGAATTTTCCTCTCCGCCCTCGGGGGCGGAGAGGGTCAGGGTGAGGTGGGGCACTCCCAACACCCAGCACGTGTTGTCCAAGAGGCGAATGCCCCAGTAGCCACGACCGGCAAGTTCGACCAAACGCGCGGCGTAAGTGGCATCAGCCCCACCTCACCCCGACCCTCTCCGCCCCACAGGGCGGAGAGGGGGCTACGTTCGCATGATCGCCGCGTGGACCACGCATTCGGGTCCGTCGCCGGCGACCAGCACACATCGGTTTCATCCGCCCTTTGCCAGCCCGCCACGCTCCACCGTCCGAAAGGCCAACTAGGAAGAAATTCCTTGACGCGCAATGCAGACCTGTGTTCCTTTCTCGTCCATGTCAGCAACCGAGGCCCCCGCAGATCCCAAACCCAGCCGAGCCGGCCGCCTCCTCGGCCTCGTCCGCCAGCTCATCGACTACGGCAGGCAGCTCGCCACCACGCTCCGGATCAATCCTCCCCGGTTCAGCGCAAGTGACATCGCCCTGATCCTCGCGCGCATCACCCGCGGCCTCCTCCGCGCCGAGGCGCTCGAAGCCAGGGTCATCCGCGACACCGCCCGACTGGACGCCGATCCCGCCCCGCCCCGTGCGCCGTCCCACCGCCGATCGCCGCCCGTGCGAGCCACCGACACTGCCCGCTCTCCCGAGGATTGCCTGCCCACGCCCGAGCAGATCGCCGCCGAGGTCCGCCGTCGCCCGATCGGCGCCGTCATCGCCGACATTTGCCGCGACCTCGGCATCATGCCGAGCCATCCGCTGTGGCCGGAGCTGCAGCACCTCATCATTCGCTATGGCGGCAACCTGGCAAATCTGGTGAAGGACATCCTCGATCGGGCGTTTCCGGGTTCCGCCGCATCCGGGCCTCCCGCCTGGCCCGCGCCGTCCCTGCAGTCCCCGGGCCCCTCCAGCACCGGCCCGCCTCCCTGATCCACGGAGTTCGCCCCCTCCCCAACCCTCCCCCGCAAGCGGGAGAGGGAGTAGAAAGAGCCCCTACCCGCAGTCGGGGGACGGAGTAGAAAGTGCTCCCTCTCCCGCTTGCGGGGGAGGGTTGGGGAGGGGGCGAGCGGGGTGCTATTCCGCCGCTGCCGCCACGCTCTCGCCCAACCGCACGCCGCGCACCGCGTATTCCGCGGCGACCTTGATCGCCTCGATCATGCTGACCGCGCTCGCCTTGCCGGTGCCCGCTATGTCAAATGCCGTACCGTGATCAACGCTGGTGCGCAGGATCGGCAGGCCCAGCGTCACACTCACGGTCTTCTCGAAATCCATCATCTTCGCCGCGATGTGCCCCTGGTCGTGGTACAGCGACAGCACCGCGTCGTAGCGGCCGATGCGCGCCATGTGGAACACCGAATCCGCAGGCACCGGCCCGCTGACCCGCATCCCGCGTGCCCGTGCCGCCTCGATCGCCGGTTTGATCGCCTCGATCTCCTCGCGACCGAACAGCCCGTCCTCGCCGCCATGCGGATTGAGCGCGGCCACCGCCAGATGCGGTGCGTCGATGCCAAGCTGATGCAGCGCCTTCACGCTGTTCTCGATGCCCTTCAGCGTGCGTTCGCGCGTGATCTGCCGGCACGCATCCATCAGCGACAGGTGCCGGGTCAGGAAGAAGATCTTCAACCCGCTGATGGTGAACATCGTCATCTCTTCGCGCGCGCCGGTCTGGTCGGCGAACATCTCGGTGTGGCCGATGAACGGGATCTTCGCCGCCTTCAGCGACTCCTTGTTGATCGGCGTGGTGGCCACGCCGGCGACGCGGCCGGCCATCGCCAGTTCGATCGATGTGCGGATCGCCGCATAGGCCGCCTCGCCACCCAGCGCCTGCACCTTGCCCGTCTGCAGCTTGTCCGGATCGACGGTCTGCTGGTGGATCACGTCGATCACGCCGGGGCGGTCGGCGATGTCCTCCGGGCCGGCGATGCGGTTCAGCGACGCCGACACCCCGCATACCGTCAGCGCACGCTCGAACACCCGCGCATCGCCGATCAGGAAGCTGCGGGACACCTCGCGCACCTCCGGCGACAGCAGTGCGCGCACCGCGATCTCGGGGCCGATGCCGGCGGGATCGCCCATGGTCACGGCCAGAACCGGTCTTGCCTCGGTCATGTCGGCGCACTCCTGCTGTGGCTTCCGCAATCCCCCGCTTCATAGCACACTCCGGGACGAAGCAACGTCCAAGGGGAACTGCCATGCTCCGCATCTATGGTTCGGCCCGTTCGCGCGCGACACGGACGCTCTGGATGGCCGAGGAACTCGGCCTGAAATACGAGCATTTCGACTATGCGCCGCGCTCGCCGGCCACCCGCACACCGGAGTATCTGGCGCTGAACCCGAACGGGCGTGTGCCGACGATCGACGATGATGGGTTCGTGCTGTCGGAATCGATGGCGATAAACCTTTACCTCGCGAAGAAGCACGGCAAGCTTTGTCCCTCCGATGCAAAGAACGAAGCTCGCGCCTGGCAATGGAGCTTCTGGGAGACCGATCGGCTCGATCGGCAGTTGACCACCTATGCCAACAATGCGTTCGTGCTGCCGGAGGCGCAGCGCAATCCCGCCGCCGCCAAGGGCGCGTGGGACGAGATTGTGCCCGCGCTGGATGTGCTGGAGATCGCCCTGGGCAAGACGCAGTGGCTCGCCGGCAGCGAGTTCACTGTCGCCGATCTGAACGTCGCCGCGGCGATGGTGCGCGCGCTGGGGTTCGATCTCGGCAAGTGGCCGCGGGTGCACGAATGGCTGCATCGCTGCTGGGACCGTCCCGCGGGCAAGCGCGTGCTGGCGATGCGGGAGTAATGGCGGACAACGTCGCGGACTGGCTGCGCGCCTGGGATTCGCAGGGGTTTCACCGCACCGGCACCGATTGCGACGAGGCCGGCGCCGCGTGGCTGGCGGGCGAGGCCGGATCGCTCGGCGCGGACGTGACCAGCGAGGCTTTCACGCTCGATCGCATCGACCCGGTCGACGTGGGGCTCGAATTGGATGGCGGCCGTATCGATGCTGTGCCGGTGTTCGACGCGCCGCCGACCGGACCCGACGGCATCGGCGGCATACTCGGCCCGGCCGGCAGCGACGCGGCGATCGGCGTGGCCGAACTATCGCCGCGATCGGTCTACAGCGGCGAATACCACGCGCTGCGCCGCAGCACCGGGCACCGCGCCCTGGTCATCGTGTGTCAGGGTGTGCATCCGGGCATGGGTCTGCTGAACGCCGAACAGTTTTCTACGCCGTATGGCGCACCGGCGATCCACGTGGCGAGCGGGGCGCGGGAGGCCGTGCTCGCCGCCGCCGCGCGCGGCGCACCAGCACGGGTAGTTGGCAACTATCGGCGGACGCCGGCATCGGCTCGCAACATCGTCGTCGACATTCCGGGTCGCGACAGCGCACGCAGGCCGGTGGTTGTGATGACGCCGCGCAGTTCCTGGTGGCAATCCACCGCCGAACGCGGCGGCGGCCTGGTGTGCTGGCTGGCATCACTTCGGGCGCTGCTTGCCAATCCGCCGGTGATGGATGTCGTCCTGACCGCCAACAGCGGCCATGAACTGGGGCATCTCGGCCTTGACGCGTTCGTCGCGCGCCGTCCGGGCTGGGAACGCGACGCGCTCTGGGTGCATTGGGGCGCCAATCTCGGCGCGACCGGCGGCACGCTGACGGTGATGTCGGCGAGCGATGACCTGCGCGCATCGGCAGTGCACGAACTGGGAAAGGTGGGACAGGCGCTGGATGCGCTTGCGCCCATGACTCAGGTGCCGAGCGGCGAGACGCGCGACATCCACCGTGCCGGCGGACGCTACATCACGCTGGTCGGCAGCAATCCGTGGTTCCACCTGCCGCAGGACCGCTGGCCGCATGCGGTGGACGTGGGCGCGATCAGCCGTATCGCCGAGGGAGCGGCGACGCTGGTGGTGGCGCTGACGCGATGAGCCTGGTTTATCGTTCGACCAGGAAAACAATTTTTCCCGTCACCCGGTAGGCGATGATCTTGTCGTGCTCGACGACACACTCAGCCTCGCTGATGCGGAATGACATTATCCCCCGCAAGGTCTTGGCGGCCTCCGCGACGGCGGCGCGACACGCATCGTCGAAGCTGACCTCGGAATGCATGGTGACATCGATATTGCGCACGATCGACATTGTTGCCTCCGCAGGAAGTGGCACCGGCGTCTTCCGTCCGGGATCGACGGCCGCGCCATGCTGCCATCGTCGCCGGCCCACGCCGCACCATGCCAAATGGCGCTGTCACTCGCAATCCATGCATTCGGACAGCGGGAGGTGCTAGTCGCCGCCCAGTGCGCTGAATGACACTCCGGGCGAGACATCGGGCGTTCGCGGCGGAAGATAGGTCAGGGCATTACTTTGAGCAATTGCGATCAGGCTGCCATCGGCAAGCAGGTCGGTGAGGATCGCATCGACGCGCTCGATCAGTGCGCCACTCGTCGATAGCCCGACGAGCCCGATATTGAAGCCGATCGAATGCCTGTAGCTTGTCGCCGCCACCAGCGTTGCCGGGTGCGCAAGGCGCCAGGCGTCGAACTCGCGCTGACCGATCAGTGCCGCATCGATATCGCCGCTCTCCAGTTGCGCGAACAGCGCGCGCAATTGATCGAAGTGAACCACGCGTTCGACGAGCTGTCCTTCACGGTAGGTCATCGCGATCAAATCGGGAAGGCCATGGACCTCCACGCCAATTTTGAGGTCTCGCAGGTCGGCCAGAGTTTGCACCGAGCGCTCCGAACGGGCGGGCGACAGCGCGACAGTGATCGCGTCGAACCGGTATGGTCGCGTCGGGACCAGCTCACCCAGGCTGATCCAGCGCCGGCGGTCATCCGGTTTCGACCCGTCGAACGGTGGAAGTTTCCCTGTCCCGGCGCGCGGTCGTCCCAACTGATCCGCCACCAGCGGGTAGCCCGCGACCAGCGTGCAATGTCCGTCAGCCAGCAGTGCGTCGGCCTCCGTCACGGGATTGCTGTCGGGGTCGTCGCGGGTCGTGAACCACTGGATCTCCAAAGACCGCTCAAGCCGTTCGGCCATCAGCTTCGCGACAGCAACGTCGAAGCCGGCCGCTTCGCCGGAGCGCCGTGACGAGAGCGGCGGGTCGTCAGCCTGCAGACACACGCGCAACGGCGCATCGGCCAGCGCGGGCGGTCCGGGCGCAGCCGCGACCCAGCCGAGCAGCGACAGCACGATACCAACGGCCCGAACCAATGCCCTTCCGTCACTGCTCTCGCCTTCCGTCATGGCCGGGCGTGTCCCCATACGCATCAGGATAATGGTGCAGCCGGAGAAAAGTCCTTCCCCTCCCGCAAGGGAAGGGGGAATTACACTCTGGCGTGCGCTTATCCTGATGGCCATGGGGCTGGTCCCGGCCATGACGTGAGGGCCGTTGGCGTGGGTCCGCCGTACGTCACTCCAGCTTCAGCGACGGGTCCAATATTTCCAGGCGTGTCGAACTCTCGAACTGGCCCGGCCGGAACTCCTTCGTCGCCGGGTCATAGTCCGTCTGGCCAGGTTTCCGCAGCAGCCGCGCCTGCATTATCAGATGGTGCTCCGGCGTCGTCTTCTCGCAGCGCTGCTTGATGAAGATCTTGCCCACCGGGGTCTCGCCGGGCTCAGGCGGCAGATCCACGCAGGTCCAGTCCTCCTCGCCGTAATGGGCGATGACGCGCAGGCGGAGAAGCTGCGCCATGCGTCGCAGCGACAGCGGCGCGCGAGGGTCTGTGACGACACGGATTTCCTGCGCAATCCCGGAATCATTGAACAGCACCGACAGGATCACCGGATGGCCGGCGACGCGCGTGCCGTTTGCCTCGCTGGGCAGCGTAGGATCGCCAAACGCCTTCGCCTGATACGCCTGCTGTTCGTCGAAGCGGACATAGACCTCGTGCAGTCCACTTGCCTCGGGTCGGCATGCGCGAAAATCCGCCCAGCCGGACAGAGGCGCACGCGGCGGTCCGCCATTGCTGCCACAGGCAAAATCGTCAAAGCCGTCGGTGGACATCGCGGCGGCCTGCATTCCCAGCCTGAGCCCGCGTAACTCGCCGCGGTCCTCATCGGCCGACACAGCTGCAACAGGCATCGCAAGAGCGACAACAATTGCCAGTATGCGGCCTCGCAATGCCGGTGCTCGAGCGCCCATCACGTTCGGCAGGTCAATTCTTGAAGGTGTCGCATTCCTTCGTCTCGGTGCCCCAGAAATAGACGCACTCCTCAAGCGTCGCGGGACCTCGACCCTTGATCTTCGCTTCGAGGAAGGCGACCACCGCCTGAACCTCCCGCGGGGCCAGAAAACTCACCGCCTGCGGTGGCGCCTTGTCGCCCAGGTCCGCGCGTGTGACATCGTAGCAGCGCTTGTCGGTGTAGGCGAACTGATCGTGGTACGGCATGCCCGTCCCAGGTCTGCCGCAACGTATGGTTTCGATGAGCTGGTCGTGATCCAATTGCGTCTTGCGCAGCGACAGGGCGATGCCGCCATAGCCCTGATCGCCGTTGCCGTCCCAGCGATGGCAGAACAGGCACGTCGCCTTCGACTTGTAGATCTCCTTGCCGAAGTCGACCTGCCGCTGTTCGGCAGGCTGCGCAACGGCAGCGCCCGCGAGCAGGCTCAGCATCGCCAGCACGGCGATCACGCCGCCGCCGCGCCTGCGGCTGATCATCCGGTATCTGCGCGTCATCCGTCTTCCCTCGGCTCGGCACGAAGATCAGCGGCAGACGGGAGGTTCCGGTCTGCCGCGCCATCCGACCAATTTCCGGCTGCTACAACCCGAATACGAACAGCATCGACGCCGTTGCCGTATTTTTCAGTTCCGGGTGCATGCCGAAAATGGCAGGCGACTGGCGTGAGCCGACCAGCACGGCGACGTATTGCTTGCCGTTCACCGAGTAGCTGATCGCTGGAGCGTTGATGCCGGTGCCCACATTGAAGTTCCACAACTCCTGCAGCGTCTTCGCGTCATGCGCGGAGAACCGGCCATCGATCGCCCCGGTGAACACCAGGCCGCCACCGGTCGCCAACGTGCCGGCGTAGTTTGGATACTGCTGCGCCAGCTTCGCCACCACATCGCCGGTCAGCACGTCGATCGCCTTCAGGCTGCCGACGGGCTTCTCGACATAGCGCGAGCCACCACCGGTGAACTGCTCGCGTGGCTTCACCGTGCCGCCATCGGCGACGAAGTCGGGCTGCTCCTTCGTGGTGATCTCGTCGCAGCCTTCGATCGAGCCGACATAGAGAAGATGCAGATCAGGATTGTACGAACTCGGTTCCCAGTTCTTGGCGCCGACATGGGCCGTGCAGACCAGGCCAACCGGCTTGGCGCGGGTGCGCCCCGCGGTTGCCGAGTAGGGCTGCACGTCCTTCTTGGGATCGTAGTTCGCGGGCTTGCCGGTCTCCGGATCGAGCCCCGGGGTCCAGTTGTTGTTGTCGGCATACTGCTTGCCGTTGACGAACTGGCCGGTCATCCGGTCGAACTCATAGAAGTAGCCGTTGCGGCCGGCATGGATCACCAGCTTGCGCGGCTGGCCGTTTATCATCGCATCCACCAGCGGGTGTTCGCTGATCTCGTCATAGTCGAACGGATCGTTCGGCGTGTACCTGGAAGGCCCATTTCACCTTGCCGGTATTTGGATCCATCGCCAGCACGCTGTCGGTCCACAGATTGTCGCCGGGGCGGTATTCCGCATCGTAGTCCGGACCGGGGTTGCCGGTTCCCCAGTACATCGTGTCGGTCGCGGGATCGTAGGTGCCGGTCTCCCACACCGAGCCGCCGCCATGCGACGCGGCGTTGCGACCGTCCTTCCAGGTTTCGCTGCCGGGTTCGCCCTTCGCCGGAATCGTATATGTGCGCCAGGTCTGCTTGCCGGTGTTCAGATCGGTGGCGTCGATCCAGCCGCGCACGCCGTATTCGGCACCGGCCGCGCCGACGATCGCGGTGTCGCGGATCACCAGCGGCGCCAATGTCATCGTCTCGCCGATCGCGGGATCCGCGACCTGGCGGTCCCACACGGGCTCGCCGGTATCCTTCTTCATGGCGATCAACCGGCCGTCCAGCGTGACCGAAATCACCTTGTCCTTCCACAAGGCGACGCCACGATTGTTGATGCCGCAGCAGGCAACGTCGCCCGCCCAGGCACGATCGACGCCGGGGTCCATCTTCCAGACGATCTTGCCCTGCGTGCCGCTGGTGACGTCGATCTTGTAGACGCGGCCCCAGCCGTCGGTGACGTACATCATGCCGTCCTCGACGATCGGCGTGCCTTCCAGATTGCCGAAGGCATAGCGGCCGCCGCTCTCGAATCCGCCGAGGCCGACGACAAACGCCACGTGCAGGTTGCGCACGTTCGACGGATTGATCTGATCGAGCGAGGAGAAGCGATGTGCCGCGTAGTCCTTGTGATGCAGCAGCCAGTTGCCTGGCTCCTTGTCGACATTGACCGCGCGGTCGTACGTCATGTCCGCCGCCGACGCCGGCAGCACCGCCGCGGCGGTCAGCAACAGACCGGCGATTGTCCGGGTGAGACCGCTTCCGGCGCGCCGGCCGCCATCATGTGTGATCATCCTGGTTTTCTCCCGCTTTGCTGCGTGCAAGCCTTATGGCAGGCCGAACACCACCAGCATCGATGCAGTCGCCGTATTCTTAAGCTCCGGATGCTGTCCGATGATGGAGGCCGGCTGTCGCGAGCCGACCAGAACCGCGACGAACTGCTTGCCGTTCACCGCATAGGTGACGGCCGGCGCATTGATGCCGGTGCCCACGTTGAAGCTCCACAGCTCTTTCAGGGTCTTCGCATCGTATGCGCCGAACGTGCCGTCCAGTTCACCGGCGAACACAAGGCCGCCGCCCGTTGCCAGCGTCCCGCTCAGGTTCGGATAGGGCAGTGGGAACTTTGCCACCACATTGCCCGTCGTCACGTCGATCGCCTTCAGGCTGCCGGCCGGAGGTTCGATGAAACGTACACCGCCGCCGGTGAACAGCTCGCGCGGCTTGACGGTGCCGCCATCGGCGACGAAGTCCGGCTGCTGCTTGGTGGTATTCTCATCGCAGCCTTCGAACGATCCGACATACAGCAGGTGAAGATCCGGATTGTAAGCCGTCGGCTCCCAGTTCTTCGCACCGTAATGCGACGGGCAGAGCAGACCGCTTGCCTTGGCGCGATTGTGCCGTGCCGCCTCCGCGTAGTCCTGGACGTCCTTCTTGGGATCGTAGCTGGCCGGCTTGCCGGTTTCCGGATCGAGCCCGGCCGTCCAGTTCAACTTGTCGCTGTATTGCTTGCCATTGATGAACTGGCCGTTCGTGCGATCGAACTCGTAGAAGAAACCGTTGCGGGCAGCGTGCACCACAAGCTTGCGCGGCTGGCCGTTGATCATTACATCCACCAGCGGGTGCTCGCCGATCTCGTCATAGTCGAACGGATCGTTCGGCGTGTACTGGTAGGCCCATTTCACGTTGCCGGTCGCCGGATCCATCGCCATCACGCTGTCGGTCCAGAGATTATCGCCGGGCCGATACTCCGCGTCCCAGTCGGGCCCAGGATTGCCGGTGCCCCAATACATCGTGTCGGTGGCTGCATCGTATGTGCCGGTCTCCCACACCGAGCCGCCGCCGTGTTCGGCCGCGTTATGTGTGCCCTTCCAGCTCTCGCTGCCCTTCTCGCCCTTGGCCGGCACAGTGTAGGTGCGCCAAACCTGCTTGCCGGTGTTGAGATCGGTCGCATCGATCCAGCCGCGAATTCCGTACTCGGCTCCCGCGGCGCCGACGATGGCGACGTCGCGAATGACCAGTGGTGCCAGCGTCATGGTCTCGCCGATCGCCGGATTGGCAACCTGCCGATCCCATACGGTCTCGCCCGTGTCCTTCTTCATGGCGATCACGCGACCGTCGAGGGTGACCGAGATCACCTTATCCTTCCACAGTGCGACGCCGCGATTGTTGACGCCACAGCAGGCCACATCGCCGGCCCATGCGCGGTCGGTGCCGGGGTCCATCTTCCAGACGACGGTGCCCTTCCGTCCGCTCGTTGCATCGATCTTGTAGACCGAACCCCATCCGTCGGTGACATAGATCATGCCGTCCTCGACGATCGGCGTGCCTTCCAGATTGCCGAACGCATATTTGCCGCCGCTCTGCATTCCGCTGAGCCCGACAGCAAACATCATGCGCAGGTCCTTCACGTTCGAAGCGTTGATCTGGTCGAGTTTGGAAAAGCGGTGTCCTGCATAGTCCTTATGGTGCATGAGCCAGTTGCTGGCTTCGCTGTCGGAGGCGACCGCCCGATCGAACGTCATGTCTGCGGCGCATGCCGGAAGTGCGACAGCCGCAGTGGCCAATGCGCATGTCAGTGCGGTCGCGAACCTGATGCCCGAGAGTTTGATTGCGATACGAGATTTGGATTGGGGTGTCATATGCTGTCGTTCCCTCCAGCGCGGCCGGCCGCGATGGCCGATCTGATCGGGGTCTTCCCCTTGCCCGTTAACCAAGCCCCGTCGATGCCGGTTGTCAATCGCAACCTTCCGGCAGGCTACCGAGACCGCGAGAACACAACGAACCCGTCGCGGTTGGGCATGCGCACGGCAGGCAGCGTTTCGGCATTCATCGTTTCGTTTTCGCCGATGATGCCGTTCAGCGATAATATGTAGGCGCAGACTGCATAAACCTGATCATCGGTCAGCGACTTCGGCGCCGTCAGCGGCATGGCACGACGCACATAATCAAACAGTGTCGTCGCATAGGGCCAGTAGCTGCCGACGGTCTTGATCGGCGCTCCGCCGCCGGTGAGCGTGCCCTGACCACCGACCAACTGATCGTTCGGCTTGCCAGCGCCGCGCTCGCCATGGCACGTCTGACACGTCGCGCGATAAACCGTTTCACCCTGCGCTGGTGTTCCGCTGCCGCGCGGCAGGTTTGCGCCGTCGGGTGCGATGCTGATGTCCCAGGCGGCGGTTTCCTCGGCCGACACGGCGCGTCCAAGATTTGGGCTGTCCGCCCAGGTCCCGGATGCGGCGGACATCGCCAGTGCGACGCCGATCAGCAGCCTATGCATAGACATGCGTAAGCTCGCCGGTTGCGGCCACACCCCAACTGGTGATGCCGTTGTAATGGAAGATCGTGTTGTTGCCACGCTCGGCAATAAGCTGTTCGCGGCCTGGCTGAACGTAGCCGGACTCGTCCACGGCACGGCTCTGCAGCACGGCCGGACCGCCGTTCCACTGCCACGGAATGCGGAACCGCGTCAGCGCCTTCGACAGCACGGGCTCCTGCAACATCGCCGGCGCCCAGCTCTTGCCGCCATCGGCGGAGACATCGACCTTGGCGATCCTGCCGTAGCCCGACCACGCCAGTCCCGAAATTTCATAGATCCCGGCGCCATCCAGCCGCAATCCGGGAGACGGGCGCGTGATCACCGACTTCGCCTCGATCGGGAAGACGAACTGCAGCGCTTTGCCGCTCGGAAGCGAGATCGTGTATCTGGAGGTTTCGTCCCTGGTCATCATCGGTCCGTCGATCAGCTTGATGCGGCGGAGCCATTTGACATTGCTGTTGCCTTCGAACCCCGGCAACAGCAGGCGCATCGGATAGCCATTGCTTGGGCGTACCCGCTCACCGTTTTGGTACAGCGCGACAATGGCGTCATCCATCGCCTTCGCGAGCGGGATGCTGCGGCTCATGCTGGCGGCATCGGCGCCTTCCGCCAGAATCCACTTTGCCTTCGGATCGACACCGGCTTCGTCGAGCAGGACGGCAAGCGGTACACCCGTCCACTCGGCGCATGAGAGAAGGCCTTGCAGTCCCTGAACGCCAAGCTGCACCGGCGCCTTCTGATAGAGCGCGCCACCGTTGCCGCCACACTCGAGGAAGGCGATGCGCGACACCATCGGATAGCGTGACAGCGCCTCCAGGCTGAAACTCAGCGGACGACGGACCAAGCCGTGAATGAGCAGTTGATGCGCATCGGGATCGATGTCGGGGACGCCGTCGTGCGAGCGTTCGAAATGCAGACCGTTGGGCGTGATCATGCCGTCGAGCGCCTGCAGCGGCGTGCGCGCCGAACCGGTGCCGGTGGTTCCCGGCAGCGAGGCGTAAGTCCGCACGATCTTGTTCTCGAAATGCGACGGTTGGCCATATGGCGTAAACGGTGCGCCCACCTCGCGCATCCACGGCTCGACCTGAAGCGGTCCGGCGGCGTTCGCCGAACCGGCGAAACCTGCACTCGCTGCCGCTGCAGCGCCGGCACGAAACAGCGCACGCCGATCCAGCAACCCGTTGCCGGCAGCATGCTGTTGTTCCTGTGTCACGCGCCGGTTTCCGCTGCGCACTCGTTTTCCCCTATGTCAAACTGGCCTGATACCAATCGTCATGGCCGGGCTTGTCCCGGCCATCCGTCGCGGCAGCAGCGGTGGTACGGATGGTCGGGACAAGCCCGGCCATGACATAAGAATTGAGCTGTCAGTAAGCACTGTCAGACCTCGTTCCCTGGCTCCTGCACCGCCACGGATTCCAGCCACCGGATCAGTTCGCTCTGATCGGCACCCGATCCGATGCCCGCCTCGGCCGCAGCCCAGGCGAGGCGGCACGCGGCCAACAACGGCGCATGCACACCGGTGGATTGCGCCACGTTCGCGGTGACCTCGAGCCCCTTCAGCACATGTCCCAGCGCCAGCCCCGTATCGAACCTCCGCGTCAGCACCTGCTCGCGCAGCAACGCACCCATCGCCGGGCCGAGACCGCTCAGCGTCTCGCCGATGTCGATCACCGATTTGGCATCCAGACCAAATCGCTGGCCGATGCGCAGCGCCTCGCTGGCGGCAAGGATCTCCGCACCGCGCAGAAAATCGCCAAGCGCCGCACCCGCCTGTCCCGAGCCCACCGGCCCCGCATGCAGCGTGCGCGTCGCCAGCACGTCGAAGATCGGCCGGCAGCGCTCCACCGCGGCATCATCGCCGCCGATGACGAGGGTCAGCTTGCCCGCCCGCGCATCGGCCGGCGTGCCGAGCGCCGGCGCGTCGATCAGATCGATGCCGCGCTCGGCCAGTTGCTTCGCCAGATCGACGGTCGCCAAAGGATCCGACGTACCCATGTCGATGACCACGCCGCCCGGCTTGAACCCGCCGGCCACGCCCTCCCATCCGTACAGCACGTCGCGCAACGCATCGGCTGACGGCAGGACCGTGATGATGATGTCGCAGGTCTGCGCCATCATCTTCGGCGAGCCGCTCATCATGCCGCCGACATCGTTGGTGAACATCCGCACCGCGATGTCCACCATGTCGTAGACCTGCGGGTTGAACTTTTCCCATACCAGGCGCGTAGCGATGCGTGCTCCCATCGCGCCCAGACCGATCACGCCGAGCCGCGGCGGTCCATCGTCAGGCATTGCCATCGGCACCCTTCAGCGTCTCATCGATCAGGAAGATATCGGTGAGCAGCGCGCGGATATGGATCGACGCGTTCAGATTGTCGATGAGCTGCGAACTCAGCGCCCGCTGCGCCAGCACCAGTCTAAACGCCGCGCGCGTGCGTCGCGCATCCTGTTCGAGCACATCGATGAAGTCCGCATACGCATCGGCGCGATCCGCCACGCTCTCCCGCAGACACGCTGGCCAGCCCGTCCAGTGCCGCATCGGCGCGCAGCAGGAAGCGCCGAATGGAGCCGCTGTCGTCGGTGTCGTTCTGCCGTCCCTGCGCCGCATAGGCCAGCATCAGCTCGTAGGCCTGCTCGACCACCTCGATCCGCTCGGCCAGCGACGGCGGCGATGCAGCGTCCGGTTCGGTCATCGGCTTCCCTTCAACCCGGCATCCGGCTCCGGCCAGCGCTGCGGATCATGATGGCGCAGATAATCCTCGCGCGATATCCAGCCGTGGAACATCGAGCGCGTCATCCACAGCTTCTCCGGTCGCACCGCGAAATACACATGCGCCATGATCAGCGTGATCATCGCCATCGCGCAGAGCCCATGGATCGCATAGACCATTCCCCACTGCGCATCGGCGAGCCAATACGGATTGCGTCGCCAGAACGGCGTATCGATCTTGGCCAGCATCAACAGCCCGGTCGCAGCGATGGCCAGCACCACGGCCGCGACCAGCCAGTGGAACAGCTTCTGCAGGAGCGAGTACTTCGCATCGCGTTGCGGTGGCGGGCCGCCGCGCCCGAGCGCACGCGCCACAGAGCGCCAGCAACTGCGCACATCGCGCGGGCCCGGCACGATCGACCAGAAATCCTGCCAGACCACCGCGCGGACGATATGGAACAGCACCGCCGCAGTCAGCACGATCCCGGCGATCCAGTGCGCCGTCACCCACTCGAACTTCCATCCGAGGATCGGCAGGAAAGCGGTGAACAGACACGTCAGCAACGCCGCCGCCATCGTCCAGTGATACAGCCGGTCGGCCAGGTGATGTCGCAGGACCCGCTCACCGCCCACGCGTCAGCGCTCCGACACGTTCGCGCGCGAACGCGTCAGCGCCTTCACCGCGGCATGCACCACGATGAAGGCCGCTCCCGCACCGACGAACCACCAGATCAGGTCCCACGAAGCCCCCACCAGCACGTTCTGTCCGTAGACGCTGGTGGCGTAGCGGAACAGCGGCATCAGGCCGTGGCGTCGCGCACCGCCCGCGTGACCAGATTCGCCATCAGCGGGATCTTGAACTGGTTGTAGTTCACCGGCTGCGCGCCGCGCACCGCCGACTGGCCTGCGAGCTTGGCGATGTCGGCGTCCTGCGACTTGCCCTTGATCACCTCCTCGACCACGGTCAGCCGCCGAGGAACCGCGCTGACGCCGCCGCACGCGACGCGGGAGCGCTCGATCGTGCCGTTGGTGACGACGATCGCGGCCGCGACATTGACCAGCGCGAAGTCCCACGCATCGCGGTCGGCCACCTTCTCGAAATAGAAGCGCGCGCCGGCCCAGGTCTTGGGAATGCGGATCGCGGTCAGCAGTTCCTGCGGCTGCACCGAGGTCAGGTGCGTGATGTCGATCTTCGGTCCGATGAAGAACTCCTCGGTGCCGATGACCCGCTCGCCCTTGGTGCTGCGGACAACGAACTTGGCATCCAGTGCCACCAGCGCGGGCGCGGTGTCCGACGGACTGACCGCGATGCAGCGGTCGCTATCGAACAGCGCGTGCTCGCGGTTCACCCCTTCCGGCGTGTCGGCGAAGCACGTGTTGCCGCCCGCACGATAGCACGGCAGACCGTAGCGATAGTAAAGGCAGCGCGCATCCTGCGACACGTTGCCGCCCATCGTGCCGGTATTGCGGATCTGCGGGCTCGCCACGCGGCGCGCCGCATCGGCCAGCACCCGGTAGTTGGCGCGGATCATCGGGTTGCGCTCGATCTCGGTCAGCGTGGTCAGCGCACCGATCTCGATCCCGTCCGGCGTTTCGCGAATCCCCTGCAGTTCCGCAATGCCGGTGATGTCGATCACCGCCTTGGGGCGTTTGGCGCGTTCCTTGAACCAGCTCAGGCTGTCATTGCCGCCGGCCAGCTTCCAGCCGTCCGCGCGATAGCGGTCCAGCAAGACCAAAGCATCGGCGAGCTGTGTCGGCTGATACAGCTCGAACGCGGGCATCATGTCCTTGACGATCATGGCGATGCTCCCTCAGACCGAGTTGACCTGAAGCGGCTTGTGCGCCTGCGGGCGCCCCGACACCGCGTTCAGGATCATGTCGGTCGAAACCGGCGTGCGATTGAACAGGTGGCCGCCCAGGGCGTCCGAGATCGCCGTGGTGATCGCCGCCGCCCCCGATCCTTGTGGCGGCTCGCCGACCCCTTTCACGCCCATCGGATTCTGCGGATCGGGCATCTCGACCGCCCCCCAGCCGATCTCCGTCGGTACATCGAGGTAGCTCGGCAGCTTCGCCTGATACAGCAGCACCGTCGTCGGAATGCCGAGCTTCGGGTCGTAGACGTGGCGCTCCAGCCGCGCCAGTCCGATGCCCATCACGTTGCCGCCGCGGATCTGATGCGCCAGACCCTGTGGATGCAGCACGGTGCCGCAGTCGGCAACGCACAGCATGTCGAGGATCTTGAACTTGCCGGTCTCCGTGTCGAGCTCGATCTGCGCGAACGTCACCGTCAGACCTGGCGTCACGCCGACCCGCGGCAGATTGTCCTTGGCAACGCCGATCAGCCCGGTCCCGGCGATCATCGCCACGCCGTCCTTGGTCACCGGATTGATGTCCGCCGGCACCTCCTTGGCGCTGTACTTGCCGCCGAGTTCGATCGCCTTCTGCGCCGCCTGCGCATAGCTGATCGACTTCGACGCATCGGCCTTCGACACCACGCGCTCGTTGCCGAGTTCGTAGTCGCCCGGCGCGCCGCCCAGCATCTGGGCCGCGATGTCGAGCAGCTTGTCCTTCAGATCCATCGCCGCGACATAGTTGGTGCGCGATTCGGTCGATGCCGTGAGGCTGCCCGCCTGCGGGCTGTTCCACGGCAGGCCGAGCCGGCTGTCGCCGCGCTCGATCACCACGTTCTCCCACGCGACATTCAAAAGCTCCGCCGGAACCCGCGCGGTCGCCGAATGCGAGTAGGTGCCGAGATTGCCGACGCCGGTGTGGACGTGCAGCTTGCCGTCGGGCGTGAGGCGCACCAGCCCGTCGAAGCCGTTGCTGCCAGCCGAGTGGTAACCCTGGCCGATGCCGATGCCGATCACCTTGGAGCCGTTCTTCTGGCCGGAGCGCTGCTTCTTCGTCTCCCAGTCGAACATCGCGGCACCCTTGTCGAGCGCCTCCTTCAGGAACGCGCTGGTCACCGGGCCGCGGTCGGCGCCGATCTTGCTGTTCGTGTCAGGCGCGTTGATCTTGCGGATCTGCACCCGGTCGATCTTCAGTTCGCGCGCCGCCTTGTCGATCATCGGCTCGATCGCCGGCACCAGTTGGTTCTCGCCGGGACCGCGCTGCGGTCCGCGCAGCGGCGTGTTGGTCAAAACCGGGATCGCCTGGAACCGCATCGCCTCCGGCTGATAGACGAACGACAGCGCGTTGCCGGCGGAGCGGAAATCGCCGGCGCCGATATGCGGGCCGTTCTCCTGCACGATGTAGAGATCCGCCGCCAGCAGCTTGCCGTCCTCGCGGAAGCCAAGTTTGGCATGGCCCTGGAAGGTCGGCCGCGCGGTGCCGATCGAGTATTCCTCGATCCGCGTGATGCGCATCATCACCGGACGGCTGAGCTTCTTCGACAGCAGCGCCGGCACCGCCATGATCGGATAGCCGGGGATCTTGCTGCCGAACCCGCCGCCGCAATACTCGGCGATGAACACCAGATCCTTCGGTTCGATGCCGATGTAGCGGGCAATGTTCGGCACCGCCGCGGTGTGGCTCTGGTTGGAGCCGTACAGGAAGCACTTGCCGCCCTGCCAGTAAGCCATGGCGGTGCGCGGCTCCATGCTGTGATGCGAGTAGCCGGCGGTGACGAAGCTCTCCTCGAGCACCAGCTTCGACGCCTTGAACCCGGCATCGAGATCGCCGTAGCTCCAGGACTCCGACGGCTTGCCCATCGGCAGCGTCTGGTCATCGACGAAGTCGGCGGCCTGCCACTTCACCGTCTGCAGGTTGATCTGCGCCGCCGCGACATTGCCGTTGGACCGCGCATTGGGTCCGCCAGGATACAGGCTGTCCAGCGGGTCCAGCACATGCGGCAATTGCTCGAAGTCGATCTTCACCTTCTCCAGCGCATCCGCCGCGGTGGTCTCGTCCACCGCCGCCAGCGCGAGGATCGGTTCGCCGACATAGAACACTTCGTCCTTCGCCAGGATCGGCGTCTGCGGCGGCGGGAACTGCGGCACATCGTCCGCGGTGAGAATGCCGAGCACGCCCGGCATCTTCAGCGCGTCCGACGCATCGATGCCGCGGATCTTCGCATGCGGCATCGGGCTGGTGAGCAATTTGCAGAACACCATCCCTTCGGCGCGGAAGTCCTCGGCGTATTTCGCCCGCCCCGTCACCTTCGCCACCACGTCATGCGGCTCGAAGTTCTGGCCGATCAGCTTGTATGCCATCTCACGCCTCCCCCGCCGCCCGCATCACGCCTTTGAGGTAGTGGTCGTACGCGCCGCACCGGCACAGATTGCCGGACATCGCCAGGCGCGCCTCTTCCACGGTCGGATGGGGGTTGTGATCGAGCAGGGCGACCGCGGCCATCACCTGGCCGCTGGTACAGAAGCCGCATTGCGGTCCGAGTTCCGCGACAAACGCCGCCTGCACCTTGTGCAGCTTGCCGTCCGGTCCCTCGATGCCCTCGATCGTGGTGATCTTGCGGTCGCGCACGCTGTGCGTCAGCGTCGAACACGAATACACCGTGATGCCGTCCATGATCACCGTGCACGCGCCGCATTCGCCGTGATCGCAGCCGAGCTTCGTGCCGGTCAGACCGAGCTTGTAGCGGATCGTGTGCGACAGCGTCTCCTGCGGCAGCACGTCGACGCGGCGGCTCACGCCGTTGACGTTCAGCGTTACCAGGCGCTCGACCGTGCCCGCCGCCTGCGCGTGCGCGGACGGGATGCCGGGGGTGCGGAACAGATAGCCTGCCGCGGACGCCGCCGCACCCGATGCAATCACGCCCTTGATGAAGGCGCGTCGCGATGGTGCGCTGCGTTGCACGATTGTGGTGGTCGGAGTGGTGGTCCCCTCGCCCGTCGCCCCGCCACGGTCGGCGTCGCGGTACGGGCCGGGTGTGCTCTGGGCCATGAATGTTTCTCCCCAGCTGCCGGCGGTTGCCTGCCATCCGTAGAACCAGGGTGCCGCGGCGCCTTGATCCGGCGGCGCCCGGTGGTACGGATCGATTTCCTCAGTCGTTGTCAGACTTGCACAGTGCAGACATCGACACAAGCGGCGGTCGCAACGCGGCTACTGAGCAGCGATCCACTCGCCGAACCTGACGCGATCCGCCTCGGCCATCCCGGTTTCATTGCCGAACGGCATGAACTTCTTCCGCACGACCATCTCCATGATACGGGGTGCAAAGCGTCGCACATCCTCGATCGATTCAAGTACAACACCTTTCGGCGGCGGCTGACCCAGCAGCATGGTGTGCGATGGATTCTCGGAATGGCACATCGCGCAATGCCGGTGGACCATCGTCATGATCCACTCGTCGCTCACGCCGCCGGAATCGGCCGCAACGCGGTTCGGCGACAGCGCCAGCAACAAGACCATGATTGCAACGAGGCAGCAGCGCATCGTTCAGTGGAGAGTTTCGGTCGCACTGATATGGCCGCACACTGGGTCGGTGCGCGATTCGCGCCGGGCAGAATCACCGGTCATCATGTCGTCTGGAGTTTGAGCATCCACAATGGTCGAGTCCAGGGAAGCGTACACGCCCAATGTTGGCCAGACAATTGGTGGCATCGTGCCGGCAGCCGGTGCCGCACAACGCGACCGGTGGAGCGCGGCTGGGACCGCCATCCTGATCATTGCCCTGCTGTTGCTGATCCCGCCGCACGGCATTCTGTCGGAAAACGAGGAGAATTATTTCGCGCTGGCCGAGCAGTTCGTCGACGGCAGCGCCTGGCCGCAGGATACCGCGGTATTTGATGCGTCGCGGCATCGGATGCTCAGCGATGCGACGCTCGGTGCGCTGGTGTCGACGATCGGCTATGCACCTGCCCAGGTGGTCACGCGGGTGCTGGCGGTCGCGGGCTATGCGCTCGTGCTGCCACCCCTGTTCAGCGTCTTCGGGCTGACGGCGCTGGACTCGGCACTCGCGGTCATGGTCATGGCGCTGCTTGGCGAGGGCATCGTCGGCGGCGAATGGATGTTCGGCGGCTACGAGGCCAAGGTCGCCGCCTACATACTGGTGCTGGCCGCGCTGCGATTTGTGCTGGTCTCCAAACGACTGACCGTCGCCACATTCCTGTTCGCGGTGGCGACCTATGTTCATTTTCTGGTCGGCGGCTTTTGGTTCATTGCCGCAATGGCGCTGCGGCTCCTGAACACGCCGAGAGACCTCCGGCGAGTCGGTGCGGCAACGGCGTTGTTCGTGGTTTTGGTGGCACCGCTGGTCTGCCTGATTGCCTGGTCCCGCATAGCCGACACCACCGCCGCGCACGCCACCGACGTACCGCCGCCCGACGTGATCTATTCGATCATCCGCGAGCCGCACCACCAGTCGCCGTTCCTCTCCTGGGAGTATTTCCGCGACAACTGGTTGCCTGGCTATCGCATGGGCGCTGGGATGCTGCTGGCCTGCCTCGTGGTCGCGTGGCGCGGCCCGACGAGGCAGCTGCGCGTGCTGGCGCTGTGGCTCGCGGGACTTTTGGCATACCTGTTCCTTGTGCTCGGGCCGAAGTTTCTTGATCGAAACAGCGGCGTGCTCGGCAAGTTCTACCTCTTCCGGCCATCGTCGCTTATTCTGCTGCTGTGGCTCATGCTGGCGTTGGCAGTCGTGGCAAGAATAGCCAGGCGCCAGGCGTGGATGCTGCGTGCGGCCCTTTTGGCGCTGATCGGTCCAGCGTGCGTGCAGATCGAGGGAGGGCAGGTAACGCAGGAGGTCGTCGCGAACGAGGCGCTCGAGGGTCGGAAGCAGCTGCTCGCGGCGTCCGTGACGCGTGCAACGGCGCCGGGCGATATCGTGCTGATCGACCCGGATGTGGAGAGCCAGTTGCTCGACTTCGAGCGGCGCACCGGGCGTCCCACCCTGGTGATGTGGAAGTTCGCACCCACCAACGATGCGGATCTGATCACCTGGTATCGCCGGGTTAAGCTGCGTCAGGCCGTGTTCGATCAGGGCTGCGGCACGGACACACACGGTACAGACATCCCGTTCCTGCTGACCACGCCAGAGCACGCGTCTCGCCTTGCCGCGAGCTGCGGGCCCGAGGCTTTTCGTGTAGGGCAATGGGTCATGCTGCGACGCGAACGTTCGAGCGAGAACTGAAATACCAGGGGCCCGAACCAATGACCTTCCGTCACCGCTCGTTCTTCTCGTCATGGCCGGGCTTGTCCCGGCCATCCATGACGTTGCTGGGGCACCTTAATACGTGGATGGCCGGGACAAGCCCGGCCATGACGGTTTAAAAGCAGCGGGAAGAGTCAGCAGAAACGGCGCCTAGCATGATATACCAGTGGCCAGTTTCAAACGTCATGGCCGTCGCCGGATCACGTCCGGGGACGGCCATGACGACGAAAGAACGGTGCGGTAAGTCAATAGGAACGGCGGTAGGTACGGAACCGTATCGGCGTCGCCTCACCTCCAGCTTGCCAGCCGCGCCGCCGCCTCGCGCATGTCCGCCTCCGGCCCGCAATAGCTGAAACGCAGGAACCTGCTGCCGCGCGCGTGGTCGAAATCCACGCCCGGCGTCGCCGCCACGCCAACCTCCGCCAGCATGCGCGCACAGAACGCGGTACTGTCGTTCGACCGGTCGGCGATGTCGGCGAACAGATAGAACGCGCCCTCCGCCGGAGATAAGCGCGAAAAGCCCGCCTGGGGCAGCGAGCGCAGCAGATGATCCCGCGACCGCCTGTAGCGAGCGACGTTCGCTGCCAGTTCGTCGTGGCAGTCGAACGCCGCCTCCGCCGCGATCTGCGAAATATGCGGCGCGCTGATGAACAGATTCTGTGCCAGGCATTCCACCGGCCGCACCAGGTCCTCGGGCAGGATCAGCCAGCCGATCCGCCAGCCGGTCATCGAAAAGTATTTGGAGAAGCTGTTCACCACCACCGCATGCGGGCTGAGGCCGGCGGCGGTCGCGATCGGACTGTCGTAGTTCAGCCCGTGATAGATCTCGTCGCTGATCAGCCGCACGCCCGCGCCGTCGCACCACGCGGCGATTGCCGCCAGTTCGTCCCGGTGCAGCATCGTGCCGGCTGGATTGCTCGGGCTCGCCACGATCAGTCCGTCCGGGGGCGGATCCAAATGCTCCAGCATCGCGACGCTTGGCTGGAACCGCGTTTCCGGTCCTGCCTCCAGGATTACCGGCCGCATCCCGAGCGCGGTGAGGATGTTGACGTAGGGAGGATAGAACGGCGAGGTCAGCGCCACCCGATCGCCCGGATCGAACGCGGCGAGGAAGGCCAGCGGGAATGCGCCGGAAGCCCCCACCGTCACCGCCACCCGCTCGAGCGGCACGTCCAGCCCGTACCAGTCGCGGTAATGCGCCACGATCCGTTCGCGCAGCGAGCGCCGGCCGAACGCCTCGGTGTAGCCGAGCGCGTCGCCGGACCGCAGCGCCGCCTCGGCGGCTGCAACGGCACCTGCCGGCGCGCCGGTTCCCGGCTGTCCCACCTCCATGCGGATGACCGGCGGAGCGCCGGCCGCCAGTCCCGCCTGGCGCGCGTTGGCCGCGGCGATCACGTCCATCACGATGAACGGCGGCGCCGTCGCTCCGCGCCCGACCTTCAGCATTGCACGGCCTTCAGTTGTAGAACTTGATGCTGGCTGCCTTGATCCCGGTCTTCGTCTCGGCGCCGGTGACCGTCGCGACGCACGGCGCCCCCTTCGCGGTGCACTGCTTCACCAGCCGGTCCTTGTCCGCACCCGGCACGGCCGAGGCGTCGATGTGGTAGCGGATGCTGGGCGGAATGCCTACGCCGAGTTCGCAACTGGTGATCGAGCGGCAGATGATCCGGCCGGGGCCGGCGCTGGTCGGCGTCGGCTGAGCCTGCGCCCAGGCGGCGGTCGCCCACAGGGCCGCGACGCCGGCCAGCACGCTGCATCGTCGCGCAACCCGAAAGCCGTTCATTCGCATCGTCCTTTTCGTGGTGAACCCATAATCAACTGCCGCCGACCGCCAGACCGGAATCGCGCGGGTCGCTCGCCCAGGCGCAGCTTCCGTTCTCGCCCGGCAGATAGCGGCTGCATTCGATCACGTTGACCCGTCCGGGCTCCGGCACGGTCGCCGCCATTGGCCGATTTGTGTGCAGCGCGTTCAGCATCCCGGCGGCTGCCGCGACGGGCGCGCCCTCCTGACCGGAGCCGGCAGCCGCGGCGCGGAAGGCGTGCGTATTCTCATTCCAGGCGATCGCGGCGGCATAGAGTGGCGGCGGCACGACGTTGGGCGAGGCGGCGAGCAGGAAGCCGAGCCCGGGCAGCACGCGCCCGGTGCCGAACAGGTTGTCCATGCTGAGCGTGCAGGCGACCGCATTGCCGTCCTTGTCCAGCGTGATGAACGAGGTGGAGGCAGGCAGTGGCGGAATCGCCGCCTCCTGCAGATCCGAGGCAGCCAGCAGGCCCTGCGCATCGACCCCGCCGGCCCGCCAGCGCGCCGCGACCGCGAGGGCGCGCGCCGCGGCAGCGCCGGACGCGGAGGCATTGCGCTGCAGCACCATGAATGCGGCTGCGGCCGCCAGGCCGCCATCGGCCGGCGGCGGCAGGAACGCCACCCTGTCATTCCGGTCCGGCAGCACGATCGCCGGCACCATCCGCGGCAGCGCGCCGCGCAGGTCGGCCAGCGCGATCGGGCCGCCGGCCAGCGGCGACGCCTGCTCGATCCGCCGCGCGAGGGCACCCGTGTAGAAATCGCCAACGCCGGCGACACGGATTGCCGACAGGGTGGCGGCGAGATCGGGCTGCACCAGCGGCTGTCCTTCGGCGATCGGTGCGCCGTCCTTGGAGAAGACCGCCCGCGTGTTCGGATCGGCGAACAGCGGGCCCGCGACCAGCGCGAGGTCCCGCACCAGGGAGCGCGAGGCCGGCGTGCCGAAACGTGCAAGCTGTTCGGCTGGCACGATCAGGCTCTCGAACGGCCGGCGGCCGTAGCGGGCGTGCAGCAGGTAGAGCCCGCGCGGCAGCATCGGCACGGCGGCGGGCCGGTCGGCGCCGGCGGCGGACCCGTTGGGTGCGATCGGTGTGAAGATCACCGCCTCGGGCACCCCGCCGTTCACCGACTTCTTGTCGGCCGCGTAGGTGAGGCAGGCCCCGCCGCCGCCGATCCCGGCCCGCGACGGCAACGTGACGGCGAGGGCGAAGCCGAGCGCCACCGCCGCGTCCGCGGCCGAGCCACCGGCCGACAGCACCTCGCGCGCCACCAGGGTCGCCCGCGGTTCGTCGGACACAGCGCCGCCAAGGAAGCCTTGCACGTAACCGGGTTGGCCTTCGGCCGGCCCGTTGGTTCCGAGCATCTTGTCGGTCACGTTGGAGACCGTGTCGCACGTCGAGCAGGCCAGCGTGAGCACCAGCAGAACGCCAGGGCGCAGCCATGCGAATCTACCCGCCATGCTGCTCCGCACGTTCGCCAATCCCTTGCTCGGGCAGACGGCCTCGATTCGCGGCCGGTCCGCGTCCTCCTGATGAGGGACGGTGCCATAGACGCCTTCCGCCGCACCGGCAACCGCCCGCCGCTCGACTTCGGCGTCGCACTGGCGCAAGAGAGCCGACCATGACCCGTATCCTCCGCACGGCTTTATGCTGCGTTGTTGCCTGCCTGCTTGCCACGCCGGTCCGGGCCGGTGAGTTCACGCCGGCACAGCGCGCGGAAATCGTCCAGATCGTGCGCGACGCGCTCAAGCAGGACCCGTCGATCCTTCGCGATGCGGTCACAGCCCTGCAGGCCGAGGACGGCGACCGGCAGCAGGCGTCTTCGCGCGCCGCGATCGCAGCCGCCGGCGACACGCTGGTGGATGCCGCAGACCCGACCGGCGGCAATCCGAAGGGCGATGTGACGATCGTCGAGTTCTTCGACACGCGCTGCCCGTATTGCCGGAAGCTGGAACCGGCGATGGCCGATCTGCTGGCGCGGGATCATGGCGTGCGGCTGGTCTACAAGGACCTGCCGATCCTGGGACCTGCCAGTGTGCTGGGCTCGAAGGCGCTGCTCGCCGCGGAACGGCAGAACGGTTACGAGAAGTTGCGGACCGCGATCATGGACGGACCGCCGCAGACCACCAAGCCAATGATCCAGGACGCGGCCGTGCGGCTTGGGTTGGACTGGAAGCGGCTGGAGCACGATATGGACAATCCGGCGATCCAGGCGCGGATCGACGCCAACCTGAAGCTGGCCCGTTCGCTCGGGATCGCGGGGACGCCGGCGCTGGTGATCGGCGGCGAACTGATCCCCGGCGCGATCGAGCTGCCGGAATTGCAGAAGGTGGTGGCGACCACGAGGGCGGCGAAATAGGCGGACGGCATCAGCATACTTGCATCATGCTAGTGACGCGCCTATGTTTGCGCCATGCAACACAAAAGCTTCGGCGCCATGCCGTGCCCGATCGCCCGCAGCCTGGAACGGGTCGGCGAGTGGTGGAGCATCCTGATCCTGCGCGACGCGTTCGCCGGGATGACCCGGTTCGACGAGTTCCAGAAGAGCCTCGGCATCGCGCCGAACATGCTGGCCCGGCGACTGACCGCGCTGGTCGAGGCGGGCCTGCTGGAGCGGCGCCGCTACAGCGAACACCCGCCGCGTGACGAATACCTGCTGACCGAGCGGGGCCGGGACTTCCGTCCGGTCATGCTGGCGATGATGGCCTGGGGCAACCGCCACTTCGCTCCCGAGGGCGCGACCGTGCTGATCGTCGATGCCGCGACCGGCGCCGCCGCCGATCCGGTGCTGGTGGACCGGGCGACCGGCCGGCCGGTGGACAGTCCCGATTACGTGCTGGCGCCCGGCCCGGCCGCCACCGAGGCGCTGCGTCGACGCCTGGCCCGTGGCGAGCGGGAAGATCCGCCCGGCCCGGCGAACCCGGCATGAGCGTCGCGATCAGCGCGCGGCCGCGGTTGGCCGCCGACCACAGCCCGCGCACGCAGTTGCTGCTGCACGGCCCCATCGTCGCGACCCTGCTGCGTATGGCGTGGCCGAACGTCCTGGTGATGCTGGCGCAGGCCTCCACCGGCCTCATCGAAACGTGGTTCGTCTCGCGTCTCGGCACCGGCGCGCTTGCCGGCATGGCGCTGGTGTTTCCCGGCTTCATGATGATGCAGATGCTGTCGGGCGGCGCGATGGGCGGCGGCATCTCCTCGGCGATCGCCCGCGCGTTGGGCGGCAGGCGGCGCGACGATGCGGACGCGCTGGTGCTGCACGCGATCATCATCAATGTGGCGCTGGGACTGATCTTTTCCGTGCTGGTCCTGGTCTTCGGCCGGCCGCTTTACCGCGCGCTTGGGGGCGAGGGCGCCTCGCTGGAGGCGGCGTTGCGCTACTCCAACGTCGTGTTCGCCGGCACCGCGCTGGTGTGGTTGATGAACGCGCTGGCGAGCGTGATCCGCGGCACCGGCAACATGTTCTTCCCGGCATCGGCGATCTGCATCGGTGTCGTGCTGCTGGTGCCGCTGTCGCCCTGCCTGATCTTCGGCCTCGGCCCGTTTCCGGCGCTTGGCATTGCTGGCGGTGGTGTGGCCGTGGTGTCCACGACGGTGCTGACCGCGACGGTGCTCGCCTGGTACATCCTGTCAGGCCGCAGCCAGGTCCGCCTGCGGCTGACGTCGCTGCGCCGGGTGCTGTTCTTCGACATCCTACGCGTCGGCGCCGTCGGTTCGGTCAGCACGCTGCAGACCACCCTGACCGTGGCGTTGACGACCGCCCTGGTGGGCGCCGCCGCGGGGCCCGACGCGATCGCCGGCTACGGGACCGGGAGCCGGCTGGAATACCTGCTGGTGCCGCTGGTGTTCGGTCTCGGCGCGCCGCTGGTGGCGCTGGTCGGCACCAATATCGGCGCCGGCCAGCGGGCGCGCGCGCTGCGCATCGCACTGACCGGCGGCGCGCTGGCGTTCGCGCTGACCGAGGCCGTGGGACTGGCCGCAGCGATCTGGCCGCACGCCTGGCTGGGGCTGTTCGGACACGATCCGCGCATGCTCGAGACCGGCACGGCGTATTTGCGGGCTGTCGGACCGGCCTACGGGTTTTTCGGGCTTGGCCTGTCGTTGTATTTCGCCTCGCAGGGCGCGGGGCGGCTGCTCTGGCCGCTGTTCGCCGGGCTGCTGCGACTGGTGATCGCGATCGGCGGCGGTTGGCTCGCGCTGCGTTGGACCGGGTCGCTCGGATGGGTGTTCGCGGCGCTCAGTGCGGCGCTGGTAGTCTATGGGCTGACGCTGTCGGCGGCGATCGCGTCCGGCGCATGGTTCAGGCGGTTTGGACGACGCGTCTGACAGAGGAGGGCGCCGACCCTTCGATTGACATTGGAACGGGGAGGCCAACTGTCCCGCGTGCGAGCGACGATTTCATGACTGATACCAGGCGCCGTTTCTGCTGACTCTCCCCGCTGCTTTTACAGTAAACCGTCATGGCCGGGCTTGTCCCGGCCATCCACGTCTTACTGCAAGATGCCCCAGCAAAGTCATGGATGGCCGGGAAAAGCCCGGCGATGACGAAAAGAACGAGCGCTGGCGGAAGGTCATTGGTTCGGGCCGCTGGTATGAGCGCCGCCAACCGGAGGTGGAGGAACGCGAGCCGCTCTGCTGCTGGCGTACATGCTGGACACGGCAGATCCAAAGCGAGATTGGCGGCTTGGCGTTGCCTGTCGAGAAGCTTTGCGGTCGGCCTCGTAATGGCTCGCCGACACGACCTCAGTGCTGATCGAATCTCAGTCGCAGTCCACCGTCCATCGGACGCGCCAATCTGCTGCCTGTCCGGTCGGCCAAGGGGCGCCTCATCAACCTTTCTCTGACCAGAGTTGGCGAAATTGTATCGCTACGATCCGATCATATGGCACGTCGCCGTCGAGCACGCCGACATCTCGGCAGAATGCGTTGATGCCGTTGACAAAGTCCTCGCTGATCGAGGCATTGTAGAATGGCAGGTCGCGGCGCACGATCCCGGCGATCAGCTCCGCCTCGCGCGGCGGAAACCGCCTACGGCCGACTTCGGCCGCGCGCGAAACGTCGTGCTTCAGGGCGGTCTGCGTCGCAACCAATGCACGCACCGCAGCGGCTGCGGTTTCCGGCGAACGTTCGATCAGCCGCTCGGTCGTCGCGAGCACCGGCATCGTGTAGTCGGAGCAGCCGGCGGGGCCGTCGCCGCGGCGAACGTCAAGGACGATGGATCCGATGCCCGTCGTCAACGCCAACTCGGTCGCCATGCCATTGGCCCAGAACCCGTCGATCTTGCCCGCCGCGAGAGCTTCGGCCGCGGCCAGCCCGAAATTGACGCTGGACCCGGTTGCTCCGGGCACCGGTCCGATCTCGATGCGATCGCGCTCGGGGTCGAGCCCGGACGCAACCAGCAGGCGGCGCAGCCCCATCTCTACCCACGGTGCCGCGCCGATGCGTCTGCCCTTGAGCGCCGCCAGATCGCCGCGGGCGATGCCGAGTTCGGCGCGCATCACGAGGAACCAATACATCCGTTGCGACAGTGCGCCGAGCAGTCTGACGCCGCGCCATGCGGGAAAGGCAGCGAGCGCGCCGTGCGCGGCGCCACCAACGAAGTCGACCTCGCCGTCACGCAGCGCGGCGTAGGCGCGATCGACCGGGAAGATAAGTTCGGCCGAGACCGTCGATGCCCTCGTCCGCGAAGAACCCGAGCTCGGCTGCCGCCAGGGCCGGAAAATACGAATTTGAGATCAGGTCCGGTATCGCCAGTTTCATCGCCGTTCGCACCACCAATGATCAACGCGACGCCGCGAGCCGCGGACGGATAATGCGCTCGAAAGCGTCAATCTCGGCCTCCGGCATGTTGTAGCCTCCGGCGAGGTCATGTGCGGGGAACAGGAACACATCCCCAACGCCCGCCTCCTCACGCGCACGCAGCAGGCGATCGGCGCAGCGCTCCGGCGAGCCGAACAAGCCGAACGCATCGGCAATGTCGCGTGCGCGATCCTCCGAAATGTCAGCAGGATCGTGCACGTCCGCAACGTCGAAGCCGGCTTCACGCAGCCAGCGAAGATTCGCGATGCTCGGATAGGCAAGGAAGGGTTGACCCGGCGCAAACCAGCTACGCACCCATCGCGCCCCAACGTCGGTATCGGGTCCCAGACCGAGCGTTACCACGAACACCACGGGGAAGTCGGCCAGGGAGCGGCCTGCCCGCCGCGCTCCTTCCTCCAGGTGCTGCAACGCACTGCGGATGGACGCCGCATGCAGGCCGACCATGAGGAATGCGCCATCGGCCACCTCGCCCGCGAGTTCGATCATGCGGGGTCCGGCGGCGAGCAGATAGACCGGCGTCGGCGTTGCGCCGGGATTCCTGAGCCTGGTGCACGTTGAACCGAACGTGACTTCTTCGCCGGCGAGAAGGCGACGGAGATCGCAAATCGCCTCGCGCATGAACGCCACACCGGCACGCGGCTTCCCGATGCTCCGCGTCGAAATGAAGCCGGGGGCCACTGTCAGGCATGTACGTCCCGGTGCAATTTCCTCCAGACTGTGGGCGAGGGAGGCGAGAACCAGTGGATGCCGAACCATCGGACTTGAGGTGGCCGGGAAGAGTTGCAGGCGATCTGTCGAGCGCGCCGCTAGCGCCAGTGCCAGATAGGCGTCACGGCCGCTGGAAGGGTGGTCGTGAATGCCGACGCCATCGAAGCCCGCGTCCTCGCAGCGCGCAACGAACGCCGCAATGTCGGGCAGGGGCCGGCCGACCGGAATGCGAATGGCGACGCGGTGCCGCGTCATCGGACGCACCCCTTCATTGCCCGGCCGGCGACAAGTCTTCGCGGGCTGCTACAGCTTCCCGACCCCGTGCCGGGCACAGTCCTCGTCCTGCTGCGCCGTGCCGCCACCCACACCGCACGCGCCCTCGATGACACCGTTGCGCAGTATCGGCACTGCGCCCTGTCCCATGATCATGTGGCCGCCCTCCGCCGCGGCAATGCCGGCTGGCGTGGGAAGGTGTGCCCGCTCGGACAGCTCGCCGCTCGGACGGCCGAAGGCAGCCGATGCGACAGCCTTGCCCTGGCTGCCATACGCGCTCGCCCAGATGGCGTTGTCCATGCGCTGAAACGCCACCGGACGACCACCGGCGTCGCACACCGCGACGCTGATCCGGATATTGAGTTCCCTCGCCTTCGCCACCGCCCCATCGATGATGCGATTGGCTTCTTCGAGCGTCAGAGCCATTGTTGGTTCCCTTGTCTTGTTGGTTTCGTTGTACCGGGCCGCGATGCTGAACACCGCTGTATCGACGTGCCAAATGTAGCGCGCACAGGCGGCGGCGCATACTCCGGCACAAGCGGTCGTCGTTGCAGCATGCGTGGCCGACCAAGAGGGATCAGTTGTTGCAGTGCGCTCGGTGGCCCATCCTTTCGGTGGTGTCAGTGGTCGCGCCAGCCGTCGGCGATTGTCCGGCGGCAGGCGCCGAAGCTGCATGCGATGGAGTTCGAGGGGATCGTCGCGCCGGATATGGTGATCCTCGGTGGCCCGGAGACGGTGGCGAACGCCGTTTTCCGCCTGGTGAACCAGCTCGATCTGATCGGACTCGCGATGCTCTTCAAGCCCGGTGCGATGCCCTACGACATGGTCGAACGGTCGATGAGCGCGTGTGGCGAGGGGTGATGCCGAGGATCCGGCCCGTTCTTGGCTGTGATGATGCAGCGGCGACCGTGCGCGCGGCCTCAAGCGGGGAGCAGGCCGGCCACTCGACTGAGTGGGTAGAGCATGGATCGCTCGGTTCATTTCGATGAACGCTGCATACGGCGGGTGCCTTTGATTGGGTTGACCATGGTGCCAGTGGCTACAGTGGGACCACAATCACGATGAGACCCACCATAACTGCCGATAGTATCGTTCTATCGAGGATCGACACCGCCACGAAGGAGCGGGCCGCCGCCGCCTTGGAGGCGATGGGCCTGACCATCTCGGATGCGATCCGCCTGTTGCTGCTGCGTGTGGCCGATGAAAAGCGGCTGCCGTTCGAGGTGAAGGTGCCGAACACAAAGAGCCGCCTTGCCATGAAAGAATTGTCTGAGGGCAAGGGCAAGCGCTCGGCTTCGGGCGCCGCGCTGTTCAAGGATCTGGGCATTTGATGTGCGGACGCCGGTATGGTCGGGCCGGTTCAAACGGGACGTACGGCGGGCCGAGAAGCGCGGCAAGGACATGAATAAGCTCAAGGCCGTCTTGTCGCTGCTGATCGAGCAAAATCCGCTTCCCGCCAGCTACAACGATCACCCGCTGAAGGGAGATTGAAGAGGCTTCCGCGACCTGCATATCGAGCCAGACTGGCAGTTGATCCCTTTGCCATCGTGTTAATTGTTATGGCATACCGCGATACTACGCCTCTAATTCCTGTATGTGGTGGGTCAACGACTTTCTTATATCGCCCGTAATTTCCCCAATCTCATTCGATACTGTAATTACTTCTCGGACCCAGAGGGATCGCGATTCGCCGTACCGCTCCTCGTAGGAGGCCCCGTCATGGCATCTGTCCCACGCCAATATATTGGTCTAGTAACCCCAATACATATTCATCTGGCCACGAATCTCATGCGTCCTTCCGCTCAAATCTGGATAATATAGATCGGCGATCATGCAGGCGGTGTCGGCTAACTCCTGGTTCTCATTGTGTTTGATGTGAAACTGCTGGATAGACATCTCGTCCATTGACTCCATCGTTGAGGAAGTCAGTGAATGATGCATACTCAGCCTCGGCATGATTACGTGTAATTCTTCAAGTTTGCGTCGCCGGAATTGGACATCTTCGTGTCGTGCCTCGGCCAATCGTTCGTTGTCCTTAAGGTCGCGATCCTTTTTCGCGTTGATCGCAGCGATTTTCCACTGCACGAACGCTGCAATAGCGCTACCAAGTAGTGTTGCCATCGCGCCCAGAATGAACGACAGGTTCGATCCTGCATTATCCATGTCTTTATACCTCACGGGTTCGGATTTCGCCGCATATCCTAATTGGTGAGGTGTCATCAACCCTACTCCCAAATGGGAGCCGGCGCTCCCTGCCAAAAATCGGAGGGCCAAAAGCAGCGAAGACTCGCCCAAGGAAGTCGAGATGATTGCCGAGGGTGACGCCGATTTTGTCGCCGTCCTGAACATTGAAACTGCCGAATTTGACGCCTGGATCCACAGTACCCGCACCGACCGTGAGCTGCCCGTTCCCCCATCCACCGGCGCTGACCAGGAGGCCAATTGCCACCGAGATTGGTGTGTGCCCGTCGCGCGCTCCGGCGGCAGGACGGCGCGTGACGGCCATATGGGCGGCGGCCAACCGACCCCAGGGCCATCTGTTCTCCGACCAAAGGGGCGTGACGTTAGGCGAACGTCAGCCTTGAACGGACGTAAGTTCGGTCAAGAAGGCGCGCGGAGTGAGGATCCGAACAGCCTGAAACTGACCGAGTGACAGCAGGTCCTTGTCGCCGGTGACGACCACGCCAGCCCCGACGGCGACGGCCATCGCAATGACATGGTCATCGTCCGGATCACGGCAGGCTGGACCGATATCGGGCAACAGGCCCTGGAATACCGCGCCGATTTCCCGAAGTTCTGCCAGCCAAGCCAGCACGTTGCTCTCATCATGTCCGTAGGCCTTCGTCAGGCGAGCCGAGAGGAGCGCGTCCCGTATCTCATCGAGCAGGATAGGCGAAAGCTGCATGGCAAACCGGCCACGGCCGGCGAGCGTTACAACCAGCCCCGGAACACTCCGTGGAAACAGGAAGGCGCTGACGAGGACGGAGGCATCAACGACGGCGTTGAGCGGCATGGGAGGCCCTGGCTTCGTCGACGGCGGCCAGAATCTCCACCTCCTGCTCCGGCGTCGGCTCACGCCCCGGGATGGTGACTGGCCTGAGCAGGATCACTCCGGCCTCGGTTACTTCAGCTTCCAGATAGTCGCCTTCCTTCAGCCTGGCGGCTTGCCGAATATCTTCGGGCAGCGTGATCTGCGCCGCGCGGCGGAGTCTGACGAGCGCCATCGGTGGTCTCCAGGGTCCAGGTCGAATACTTAAGTTGTGTTCGGGTGTTTTGCAGCCTCGCGAGATCGCTCACCGCTGCGCCCGGCAGGCATAGTCAGTGCGCGCTTTCCGGCACCAGCGCCTCGTGCGACGCCCCGGCACCATCCCCCACATCCGCCTCGGTCAGCATCCGCCACGCCCCGCCGGCCAGCACCTCCGCGGGCCGGAACCGCGACTTGTAGGCCATCTTGCGGCTCTCCGGCACCCAGTAGCCGAGATACACGTACGGCAGCCCCAGCGACCGAGCCCGCTCGATCAGCCACAAAATCGCATACGTACCGAGCGATCGCTTCTCCAGTCCCGGCGCAAAAAACGAATATACCGCGGACAGACCGTCGCCCAGCTTGTCGGCCAGACAGGCGCCCACCATGCGGTCGTCGGGATCGCGGTACTCCACGATGAAGGTCTCGATCGGCGTGTCCTCCACCATGGCGCGATAATCGTAGAAACTCATCGTCGCCATATCGCCGTCGCCGTGGCGCACCAGCTGGTAGCGCTGGAACAGCTGGAACTGCTCGGCCGTGGCGCGCGCTGGCACCTCAAACCCCTCCAGCATCGCATTCGCGCGCACGATGCGGCGCAGCGTGCGGTCGGGCTGGAAGCTGGCGACCGGGATGCGGATCGGCACGCAGGCCTGGCACGACGGGCAGACCGGCGCGTAGGCGATGTTGTGGCTGCGGCGGAACCCGGCACGGGATAGCCGGTCGTGCAGCGCCTCCGCGTCGGGCCCGGTGATCTCGGTGACGACCTTGCGCTCGGTCCGACCCGCCAGATAGGGGCAGGGCAGGGGGGCCGTCGTGTAGAAGAACTGCGGCCGGCGCGGAGGTTTGTAGGTCATGCGTAGGGCGATCCGCCTTGCATGTTCCAGGAGCCGAGGCCCCGGGTCAACGCCCGCGAGCGCACCACGACGAGGCCGCTCAGCAGGTCGTGCAAAGTGCGCCGGTGCACCGTGAACAGCGCGACCAGCAGCAGCAGCCCGCTGGTGGCGAGCGTGGCGTAGAACAGCAGCGTGGACACCAGCGCCTGCACCGGCGTGGGGCGCCCCAGATCGTCGTTGCGGCGGACGATCAGCCCTAGCGCCGACTGCCCTGGCGTGGCCGAAGGGGGGCCTGCGAGGAACAGCATGTGGTAGCAGAACGGAATGAACGGCAGGACGCCGAGCAGCGGCAGGCCGAGGCCCAGTGTCAGCAGGCCGAACAGCATCAACGTGAACCACAGCGCAACCATGATCAGCGCGATCAGCAGAACGTCGATCAGCCACGCGAACACGCGGCGCGTCAGCACGCCCTCGGTCAGCAGGTCCTCGTCGAAAGGGTTCGCGCGATAGATCATGGGGTCAGCCGAATGGTTGCCGTGGTTGCGTCAGGCGTCGGGCCAAGCGTGATCGTCGCGCCATCGCGCCAGCGGGTCAGGAAGTCGCGGGCATGCCGGCTGAGCGGATTGCCCGACTGGCCCGGGGCCACGATGAACAGCGAGCGGTCGAGATCGGCGAGATCATACACCGCTCGATACGCCGCTCCATGCACTGATTGGAACTGGCCGTATGCGATGCCGCCGCGATCGATCGTGGTGTCGTCGCCGGCGCTCGGGATGCTAAGCGTGGTCAGCGGGCCGACGACGGGCAGGTTGCGCAGCACCGGATGGGCGAACACCGCCGGATGCGCGTCGCCCCAGCGCCATTGCGCGGGGTCCTTGCCGAAGCGGCCTGTCAGATCCCGCACTGCCTCGGCGAGCGCGGCCTTCAGCGTGGCGGTGCAGTCGCCGCTGCACCAGTGCGCGCCGGCGGGGGACAGGACGTAGGCGACGAATTCCGCCAGCGGGCCGCCGTCGTTCGCACCGATGTCGGCCTGCTGCAGCACCAGCCCATAGAAATGTTGAACCCAGGCGTTGAAGATCAGCGGCTGCGGCCGGTCCACGGTCATGCTGCCATCCCAGTCCTTGAGCAGCCCCTGCGCGCGCCGCGCAGTGTCGACCTCCGAGGCGGGAACAGCCAGCAGGACCGGCAGGATCTGGCGTGCGAAGCTCGAACGCACATCGATCTGCATGCGGGCGAAGTCGTCAGCCGTGTGCTGGTCCGACCGGTCGAGTAGTTCGCGGATCCGCTTCGAGCGCCAATCGGCGAACCAGTCCCGCCCGAGGAAGGTCGGAAAGTCCGGCGGAGCGGCGCGGTCATTGGCGTTGACCAGCCGCCCGCTCGCGGGTGCCACGATGTGGGGAAGTCGATCACCTGAGGCCCAACCGATCCAATCATGTGAGCCATCGCCTGGCACCGGCGCCGACCCGTCGCCGGCACGGCGGATCGGCACACTGCCGGTGACAAAGAGCGCGATGCGCTGACGATCGGCGACCAGAAGGTTCTGCACCGGGGACGAGATCAGGGCGGCAGCCTTGCCGGCGGCCTCGACGTCCCGCGCCTGATTGAGCGCGAGGAGGCCGGCAGCGGCGGTATTGCCAGGCGCGAGATTGGCCATGGCGACGGCAAGTATGGGTTCTCCGTTCGCCCGCAGGTCGCTGATCACCGGGCCGTGCCGGGTTTCCCGGACCATCAGGGTCTGGTCGGGCTCGCCGCGCACCTTGATGCGTTCCTCGCGCACGGTGAAAGGGCGCGGCCCGTCGGGCGTCTGGTAGAGCCCCTCGCCCGCCAGCGTTTCGATGAACACGTCCTGCACATCGGCGCCGGTCGTTGTGAAGGTCCAGGCGATATGACTGTTATGGCCGAGCACGAGGCCCGGGATGCCGGGTGCGGTGGCGCCGGCCAGCACGCCGTCCGGGGTTTCGATCCGGGCCAGGTACCAGATGCCGGGGAAGCCGAATGCAAGGTGCGGATCCCCGGCGAGCAGCGGCGCGCCGGATGCGGTATGGCGTCCGTCCACCGCCCATTCGTTGGAGGCCGAGCCCGGCAAGGTGTACGGGGCGGGGAAGCGGGGCAGGATGCTCATGAGGTCGCTGACGGCATCCGCGTACTGCCGGGTCGGCATGATGCCTGCTTCCGGCCGGCCTGTGCCCTCCCCCGGCGGCCATAGCTCGTCGATCTTCTGCTGCGGGATTCGGTTGGCCAGCGACAGGCGGGACAGTTCGGTGCGCCAGTTGAAGGACAGCCACAGCCCCATCGTCTCGCCCCAGAGCAGACTGTCCACCGGCTCCCAGGGTTCAGGTGTGCCGACGAACAGGAACTCGGCCGAGCTGAAGCGCCCTCGCGAATCGATCCAGGCGTTCACCCCGCGCGCATAGGCCGCCAGCATGGCGCGCGTCTCCGCGGGCAGGGTGGGATAGTCCTCCACCGCCCGCCGTCGCAGCCCGAGCGTGCGCATGGTGCGGTCGTAGCCGAGCGTCGCCGGGCCGGCGATCTCCGACAGGCGGCCGGAGGCGGCCCGCCGCATAAGCTCCATCTGGAACATCCGGTCGCGGGCATGCACGAAGCCGAGCGCCGCGGCGGCGTCGGTGGCCGATGCGGCGCGGATGCGCGGGATGCCGTCGCGGTCGAAGCCGATATTCACCGGGCCGGACAGCCCGGTGATGCGCGCCTGCTGGGAGCGCGGCGGCAGGGTGAGCCAGAGGATGCCGGTGGCGACCGTGACAACGAGAAGGACGATGACGCCTAGCGCCGTCAGGAGGCGGCGCAGCAGCCGGAAAAACGAGCGCATGGCGCCCAAGTTGGCCGTGCGGCGCGGGAAAGGAAAGCGCCGTTTCGGTGACGCGCGCAAGGTATCGCCGATGTGTCCGGCTGGACCCTGTCACGCTGGCCATACAATCATCGTCGCCTTAGGCTGCGGCGACGGCAGGGGGAAGGCCATGACAGGATCGACTGGAAGCGGTGCCGCGCCGGTTGTGCGCGAACTGGAGAAGATCACGATCAGGTCCGATACGCGCGACGTGCTGGCCCATGCGGCGAAGGAAGCGCGCAAGCTGGCGGACTACTTCATCGTCGACATCGATGCGCATGTGACCGAGACCGCGTTCTGGTCCGAAATCACCGATCGCATCGACAACGACTACATCCGCCACGCCGCGAAGTCGTTCAGGGACCGCGGCGGTTCGCCGCCCGGACTGCTGAATGCGCAGCCCGGCATGCTGTACCAGGACCTGTTCGGCCGCATCCCGCACCAGCAGCAGCAGGCGGAGACGGTGCCGGGCGATGGCACGCATCGCCAGGTGGAGCTGACCAGGCGTGCGATGGACAGCATGGGGATCGATTACACGGTGGCGTTCCCGACGCCGATGCTGCTGCTCGGGATGCATCCGCAAGCCGATGTGGAGGTGGCGCTGGGTCGCGCCTTCAATCGCTGGCTGGTCGAGGAACTGCTGCCGCAAGAGCCGCGCATCAAGGCGATGATGTATCTGCCGTTCAACGACCCGGACTCGTGCGTCGAAGTGGTGGAGGAATTCGCCGACGAGCCGGGTGTCATCGGCTTCACCGTTGTCTCGACCCGGTACAAACCGGTGCACCACAACAGCTACATGCGCCTCTACGCCGCGCTGCAGGCGGCGGGCAAGCCGCTGGCGTTTCACTCTGGCTTTCACTGGGGCGATGAGTTCGATGAAGCAGGTCAACCGCTTCATCTCGATGCACGCGATCTCGTTCTGCTATTTCAACATGATCCATTTGACGAACTGGATCATCAACGGCCTGCCTGAGCGGTTTCCAAATCTGAAGGTCATCTGGGTCGAGAGTGGCCTGGCATGGGTGCCGTTCATGATGCAGCGGCTCGACTCCGAATACATGATGCGGACATCCGAGGCGCCGATGCTGCGCCGGCGACCCAGCGAGTACATTCAGGACATGTACTTCACCAGCCAGCCGCTGGAGACCAGCAATCTCAAGCTGACGCAGGCGACGATGGAGGCGATCAAGGCCGATACGCAGCTGCTGTTCGCCTCGGACTGGCCGCACTGGGATTTCGATCTGCCGACGACGATCACCAATCTGCCGTTCCTGTCGGAGCAGGCCAAGCGCAACATCCTGGGCCTGAACGCCGCCCGCGCGTTTGGATTTGAGGTTCCGCCGCGCAAGCTTGCCAAGGTGCCCGCGCCCGAAGCGGCGCTTGCCAGGTGAGCGCGCCGCGAACGGCAGCGGATATCGCCGCGGAGTTCTGCGGCTTGGTGACGGCATCGTTGCGGCACGGAGATCTGGACGCAATCCCGGATGCCGCGCTTCGCCGAGTGCTGGCCTCGGCCGTCAAGGCCTACGCCGCCAAGGCCGAAGCGGCCGAAGCCGAACTCGCGCCGTTCGAGGCCGATGAAGTGACCGCGACCGAGACGGCCGTAACGGCCTGCGCCATGATCCGTGCCGCCGGTCTGAACCTGTTCGATATTGCGATGTGGTTTCAGCGCCCGGTGGCCAGACTGTGATTGGAGGGAAACGATGAGCGAGACCATGGTCGGCACCTGCAGCGAACTGGCCGATGGCGACTATCGCATCGTCGCGGTTGGCGAGCTCGAAGTCGGTATTTTCCGGCTTGGCGAGCGGTTCGTCGCGTATGAGAACCGATGCCCGCATCATGGCGGCCCGGTCTGCCAGGGCAAGCTGTTCAATCGGGTCGAGGAAATCATCATGCCGGACCAGACCAGTCGCGGCCTGCGTTTCACCAAGGACCGGCACGTGGTGTGTCCCTGGCACGGGTATGAATTCAATCTCGACACTGGTCGCCATCCGGGCGACCCGCGCGTTCGCCTGCGGCCCATACCGGTGCGCGTATCGGACGATGCGATCTACATCGATACGCCCGGCTGAAGGCGCCGACGCGCGACATTGCGGGGAACTGCCAGGTGCAGCCGACGCGTTTTTGACGGCCGACGCGATCTCTGTCGCGCCGTGAGGAGATCACCGCATGGAAATCAACGCCGACTTCACGCGCCGCGCCGCTGTCCACTCGGACCATATCCCCTGGGTGCATTCGCCAATCGCCGGCGTGGACAGACGCATGCTGGACCGGATAGGTGGCGAGGTGGCCAGGGCGACTTCGATTGTCCGGTACGCAGCGGGATCGCATTTCTCGCCGCATACCCATGATGGTGGCGAGGAATTTCTCGTGCTCGACGGCGTTTTCGCAGACGAGCACGGGGAATTTCCGGCCGGGTCCTATATTCGTAACCCGCCGACCTCGCGCCATACGCCGGGCTCCATGCCGGGCTGCGTGCTGTTCGTCAAACTGTGGCAGTTCGACCTCGCGGACCGCACCTCGGTCAGGCTCGACACTGGCGCGATGACGTTCGAGCCCGCGCCCGGCCGGGACGGCGTGGTCATGCTTCCGCTATTTCAGGATACGCGAGAATCTGTGCGCCTCGAACGCTGGAAGCCACACGCCGCCATTGATCTGCTCTTGCCTGGCGGCGCGGAATTGCTGGTCCTGAAAGGCTCCTTCATCGAAAACGAGGATACGTTCGTACCCCGCTCATGGCTGCGCCTGCCCGCAGGCTCGTCGTTGACGGCCAGGGCCGGATCGCAAGGCTGCGAGGTCTGGGTGAAAACCGGCCACCTCGCGCAGGTCATGAGGTTGCCTCCCATTGGGCCAGCCAATGGCTGAACCCACACGGCGGCGAGGCGGGAAAAGCCGCCGGAGCAATATCCGTTAACCGACGCCTCGCCTGGCAGCCTGTTGCACTTGGCTCTCCGTTCAGACGCGTGGAAAGGCCTTTTGTTCCAGCTTGCTGAGTTCAGCGAACTGGAGCGGGCCAACCTTTGCAGGGCCTGCACCGCCACGTCAGAGCCGGCGCAGCCCATCGCGGGAGCCAGCAATGGATTGACCGAGACGCTCAATCTGCACAGCGCCGATGGGGTTTTGCCACACCTAGGTGTGAGTCCGCGCCAGCTCAGTCCGATGATATAACCATACTGTTATCGCAACTTGAGGCGCGCTCATTCTGCCTCATTGAACAAACCCGACGAATCACGCGTGGTGGTGCAGCGGGGGGAGGTCGTGTGCCCGAATTCAGGTGCTTCTGTTTGACCTCAGACGACAAGGTCGTTTGGGAAACGGTCGTCGATGCACAAAACCTGGACGCTGCTATCGTCGCGGCGCATGTTGCCTGTCAGGACCATTTCAAGACCACGACCAGCAGAGTCGAGGTCTGGCTTGACGACGATAAGCTGTATGTCAGTCCCCCGCCGGACGATAGTGGACCAACGTGGACTCCTCCGTAGCGGAGGTTTGATTGTAGGGCGAGGTGTTCAGGCAAATGGCGAGTGCAAAATAAAGGACCATATCCTCCAACGCATCAACGCTGCTAGGTATCTCGATCCGTTTCAGCCCGCCAAATAGCAGTCACCGCGAGCAATCCCGTCCGTCAGTCGATGGCGCAGAGCGGCATCAGTGGCGAGACAGCGGCATGTCAATCGATGCTTCGCTTTCTGTTCCCGTCGTAGCGGGTGGAAATCATCTGTCCGGAAGTCCCTTCGCTTCGATTGGGTAGCAGACGCCATCGCGCGGCGATTAGAACGAGGCCGGTGGTCCCGTTCCCCGGTCTTCGTCGCATCGCACCGAAAGGCTCAGGCACTGGAGCTCACGAGAGTAGACTTCGAGTCTAATACCAAGCGCCCTAAAGGTTGAGCTCTCCGGGCAGGTGCGGCGTCGCCGCAAAACCGTCATGGCCGGGCTTGACCCGGCCATCTTTGCGGCAGGAGTGCCGGTACAGATGGCCGGGTCAAGCCCGGCCATGACGTCTGTGTGGCCAGTGCCGTGTGTCAACATTTAGGACGCTTGGTATAATAGCCCGAACAAATGACCTTCCATCGCCACTCGTTCCTTCCGACGTCGTGGCCGTCCCCGGACCTGATCCCATAGGCGCTAACTTACGGCCCTGGAACCGAGGTTTATCGTCATGGCCGTCCCCGGACTTGATCCGGGTATCAGGCCCGGCCATCCACGCCTTCTTTGCTGCGGTTCCCGAAGACATGAATGGCCGGCACGAGGCATGTCCTCGGGCGGGCCTTCGGCCCGACCCGGGGGCCGGCCATGACGATGAGACAGCGATCCGTACGCTTAAGTTAGCGCCCATGGGACCTGATCCGGGGATCAGTCTCAGCCATCGGGCGCTGCGGGGTGCCGCTTCTGATGGCCGGCCAAGCCCGACCCCTATCGGTGTAACAGCAGCGGCGGGAGCCAGCAGAAACGGCGCTCGGCATAAGCACTTGGTTCGAGCGTTTCGATCTCCGCCTCGGTGGAAGTGTTGGATGAATGGAACTGATCATTGCCGTCACAATCCCTCACCAGTTGTGTACCGGCAAGCCGCACGGGAGGAGATAGTCGGCTCACTCTCCCGCGTTTGAGGCGGCCGAGGGTGCATCACTCCGATCCCTGCACCGTAATCCGTCCCGCATTCTGGCGGACGAACATGCCCGGGCGATACATATCCGCCGCCTCGGCACCCGGCAGTTCGAACGTCCCCGGCGTGACAGCTCGCACCCGGACCGCAAGCCGGAACCCCTGCTGCTCCGGCGTAAGTGCAACCACTGCGGCATAACGGTCGTCCGCCGCCGGCTGCGCCTCGGTTTCGGACAGTTTGCCGAGCCACGCCATGCCCGGCACGTCGCCGCCGCTCATTCGTCCCGCGATCTCCCACCCGGCCGGCAGCCCGTGCTGCACCATCGCGCGATGCGGCTGCCCGTCCTCGGCTTTGCCCTCCAGGAGGAGCACGAACACGGTGTTCTGCTTCAGATGGTCGAGATCAAGCGGCTGGCCGTCCAGGGTGCTGAACTGACGCGCGATGCGCATCTGCGCCCTGGCCGCCGGCAAGGGCGCCGCAGGAACACCGGTCACCGACACCGTCCGCCACACTGCCCTGGTGTCCAGGTTGCGCGCGGTCGCCGGCCCGTTGAGCATGACCGACAGGACCGGAGCCGGCGGCTGGTCGCGGCCGTCCAGCGCGATGCGGGCCGGCTTGCCGTCGCGGCCGAGCACCGCCGCTGCCGCAGCGGCCCAGGATTGCTCCTGCGTCGAGAGCGTGTCCGGCGAGAGATCGGCGCCCGGCATGGTATCCAGCAGCGTGGCGAGCCGATCGCCAGGCAGGCCGCTTTCCTTCAGCAATAATGCGATGGCAGCCTGATCGCGCAGCGCGGTGCCGTAATCGAATGCCCACCAGCGGCGTGCGGGCGCGGCCAGGGCGGCGGCGAACGCAGCGTCGGCCCGCGGCTGGTCGTGCGCCAGCGCGAGTGCGCCGCCCAGTTGGGCCTTGGCCAGCGGCGTCGGCAGCCGGTCGATCCGCTCGGCCATCACCCGCGCCGCGCCAGGACGCCCCTGACCTGCAACGGCCAGCACATAGAGCCGATACGCCTGTGCGGCGAGATCGTCAGGCTTGTCCCCTGGCTCATCCGCGGCCCCGGCAATGAACTTCAGCGCGTCGGCCAGCGCCTGGTCCGGGATCGCCGCTCCGGCAACTCGTGCCCGCCACAGAAAGTCGGTCGCGTAGGCCGAGAGCCATGGCTCCGCCTCCGCCGTGGCCGACCATAGTCCGAAGCCGCCGTCGAAGCGCTGGTGGTCGAGCACCAACCCTACAGACTGTTGCAGACGCCCCGCCCGGTCCGGACCCGCGAGGGGGCCGTCCGGCAACAGCGCCAGCGGAAACCCGCGGCTGGTCGCCTGCTCGATGCAGTTCAGTGGATAGCGATCGAGCGCCTGTACCAGACCGGCCACATCGTACCGCACCGCTCCGCCGAAGGTGGCAGAGGCGCGCCAGCTTCCGGCAACGAACCGGTCGATCGGCGGGGCAAGCTGGGTCTCGGCTCCGGGCGCCAGTTCCCCGCCGGCGACGACGGTTGTTGCGCCGCGCGCCGGACGGACTGTGATCGCGGTCTCGCGCCGCACGTGGAAGCTGTCGGGGCCGGTCACGTCCAGCCTGACCACGCCGCGTCCGGTGCCGGTCGCGGTCATCGTGGTGAACGGCAGCGCCTGAGCGCCCTGCGCGAGCGTGGCCGCGAGGCGCGCCTCGCCCTGGATAGCAAGCGGCCCATCCACCGACACGGTAGCCACGGTCTCGCCGGCCGGCAGGTCGAGATTCTGCAGCAGGACGGTGAGCCGCGCCGCGTCGCCCGGGGCGAGAAAGCGCGGCAGCAGCGGTTCGGCCACCAGCGGATCGCGGACGAGGATGTCGGCTGCGGCGGCGCCCAGCTTCGTGCCGCTCCAGGCCACCGCCATCAGCCGCACCTGGCCATTGAAGTCGGGCAGGTCAAGCGGGAACTGCGCCACGCCATCGGCGTCGGCCTTCACAGGCGGGACGAACAGGGTCACGGTCTTCTGCGGGATATCGGGCAGCGCGAAGCTGCCCTCGTCACCGCCCTGACGCAGCAAGGTCGCGAGGCCGTCGGGCGGGGCGATCAGCCTGCCCCAATCGTCACGGATATCGAGACCGAGCCGCCTGCGGCCGAGGAAATGGTTGGTCGGATCCGGCGAGGGAAAATTGGTCAGCCGCAGGATGCCCTCATCGACCGCCGCGAGGCTGACCCATGCGCCCGGGTCGGTGCGCAGCCTGATCGCCGCACGCGCGCGCGGCCCATATTTGTCCGCCGTTTCGAATGCGACCTGGAGCTTTCGGATGCCGGGATCGACGCCGACCCATGTGAGGCCGATGGCCCGGCCGGGGCGTGAGCGGGCATCGGCCGCGGTGCGGAACACATGCACCGCGACATAGGCGCCCGGCCCCCAGTCCCCCTGCACCGGGACGTCCACATCCATGCCGCCGGCAGGCACCGCGAGATTGCGCACCGAATGTACCCGGTCCGACAGCACCAGCAGCGTCGCCTGGCCGGCGAAGGGCGGGGCGATGTGAATGCGTGCGCTCTCGCCCGGCGCGTAGGAATTGCGGTCGGCGGAGACATCCACCTGATCCGGCACGTCCGGGCTGTCCGACGATACCCAGCCGGAGCGGAACCGCATGGAGGTCGCAGCCATCCCGCCGTCTTCCAACGCCTCGATGCGGTAGCGGCCGAAATCGAGTTTGCGCGCGACGTGATACGGCGCATCCGCAGGGATGGCGATGCTGGTCGTTTCCAGCGGTTCGTCCCGCCACACGGTCTCGTAGCGGGCCAGGCTGCCGTTCATCACCAGCCGCCAGTCCGGCCGCTCGCGCACCAGGCGCAGTTTCGCGGCCATGGCCGCGCGCGCGCCGTCCGGTCCCACCGCGATGAGGTCGAAGCCAGCCTCGGTGCCGGCATCGACCGCACTGCCGGTGAATGCCGGCTTGATGCCGATCAGACGGCCGTCCGGGCGCACCGGGATCTCGGTGGTGGCCAGCGATGCGTGGCCGGACGGATCGTTGATCCCCGCGGTGACCGAGGCCTTCAGCGCGTGCGTCGTGTCGGGCGCGCGTGGCAAGGCGATGGCGAGCGTGGTGTGGCCCTGTGCGTCGGTATCGGGAACCGTCAGGTCCTTGGAGGCCGGGGCGTAGGTCTCGTTCTCCAACCCGACGCGATAACCGGCCAGCACCGGGAAGGGCGTGGGGTCGATGACCAGCCGCATCTGCGCCTGCCCGGTGAGGCCGGCGCCCGGCGCGCCATACAGGAAGCGCGCAGTCACCGGCAGCGCATAGGGCCGGCCGGGAACCAGCGGTCCGGGGGCGGGACCGACATCGACGGCCATCCGATCGGGCACGAAGGCATCGACGCGGAAATCCGCGGTGCCGATCGGCGGCAATCCTGGATCCGCCTTCACCTCGACCGTCCAGGTGCCGACCGGGGCACCGGGCGACAGCGCCACCGGCAGATGGACGGACGCGTCCGCCGTGCGCGTCGGCGTCGTTTCCAGAAAGACCTGGCCGTTCGGCCGCTTGATGGTGACGTGGGCGGGGATATCGGCCGGCCGCCCGGCATCGTCGCGCAGCAGCGCCATCACCTGCACCGTCTCGCCGGGCCGATAGATGCCGCGGTCGAGCCAGACAAACGCGTCCAGCGGTCCGGGGTGCGGCAGGCCGGCGACGCCGCGATCCGACAGGTCGAACGCAGCGCCGTTCAGGTCGAGCATCGTGTAGTCTTCGCCGGCGAACGCCTCCATTGCGCGCGGCGCGACCGGCCCGTCGCCATGCAGCAAGGGCGCAGCGAAACGGCCGACACCATCGGCGTCCGTTGTCGTCTCGCCCAGAATGTCATTGTTCTCGGCGAGCAGCCGCAGGGTCACGCCGGCGCGCGGCAGGACGTCGGCGAAACCGCGCACCTGCACGGTCAGTCCGTCGACACCGCGCCACACGGTGGGTGCAAGGTCGGTCCGGAGAATCATCTGCACGCCGGTCGGCGCGTTGGGCGTCCCGTCGCCCGCACGCGCGATCAGTGCAAACAGGCCGGGTCCAGCCGACGCCAGCGCATCGGGCAGCGGCAGTGCGGTGTGTGCACCGCGGTTGGCCTCCCATTTCGGGATGTCGGCGCTGCCCTGCCAGACCACCCGGCCGTTCTGTTCGCTGATCCGGTCGGCATCCCAGGCTTCGACCGGCTGGCCAAGCCGCGAATTGCGCACGAACGCCACGACGTTGCGCTCCGAAAGCCGCGCCAGCGTCAGCTTCACCGCGGACAGGTTGACCGTGGTCATCCCGAGCGCCGGGGTCTGGCCGCGCGGCAGCACGAACATGCGCGTGTCGAAGTCGATGCGCGGCCGCCGGTTGGCGATGGCGACGGAGAGCGACGTGTCCTTCATCAGGCTCAGCCCGCTTTCGGCCGGCATGCCGGCGCGCAGCATGATCCGCGTGGTCGAACCGGACGGCAGCCCGGAGACGCAGATCTGATCGCCCTCACGCGTCACCGCCGCACCCTGGACAGGCGGATCGAGCCTCACCCAGTCCTCGGCGTGGAAGTCGTCGCGCCGTGCCGGGGCCACAGTGAAGGCGATGCAGGCGCGCGGCGGCTCGGCCTCGGGTTCCGTGGCGACGCGACGGACCAGGATCCCCGTGGCGCGCCGCGTCGCATCCAGCGCCTGGCGGATCTTCGCATCGTCCGGCGACCGTTCGGCCGCGGCTTCCAGCGCCTGGATCGCCTGAGCGGGGCGGTCGAGCACCTTCAGCGCATCGGCCATCAGCAATAGCGCCGGCACCTCCGCCGCCCCCGCGTCGGAGGATGAGAAATTCTGCCAGGCGGCCTGCAGCGCACGGGTTGCGTCCGGCGGCGTGCGGCGCATTTCGGCCTCCGCGAGGGCCATCCACTGCGCCGGCGAGGCATCGCCCAGTCCCATCCGCGTTTCCCAGGCAGCGGCCGCAGCCGCCCAGTCCTGCTTGCGGATCGCGGCGGCGGCGGCCTGCTCCGCCTGGCGGCGGGCCTGCGGGGTGCCGCCTGCCGGGAAGTGCGCGGTCAGGCTGTTCGCGTAGGCGTCGCTGTCGGCCTCCAGGCCGGGCAGGCGAAACTCATCCGCCCAGGCCGTACCGCAGACGACACCGAGCAGCGCGGCCAGCAGCAAGAGGCAACGGCGCATGACGGCTCTCCCTCAGGCCGCCGCCAGTCTACGGCACGACGCAACCAGGGACGCGGGAATTCGCGGTTAATTCCGCCGCGGCTCCGTCACGGTCTGCGCCTTGAGGATGTCGCGGATCTCGACCAGCAACTGTTCCGCCTTGGGGCCGGCCTGCGCGTCCTCGCGCAGGTGCAGCCTGGTCAGCGCCTTCACCACCCAGAAGATGGCGAAGCCGACGATGAGGAAGTTGATGATCGCGTTGATGAACAGGCCGATGTTCAGTGTGGCTGCGCCGGCGCGCTGTGCATCGGCGAGACTGTCGTAGTGCTGTCTGTTCAGCGCGACGAACACGATTGGAAAAGTCGATGCCGCCGATCGCGAGTCCGAGCAGTGGATTGAACACATCCTTCACCAGGCTGTTGACCACGCCGGTGAAGGCAACCCCGATGATGATGCCGACGGCGAGGTCCACGACGTTGCCGCGCATGATGAAGGCGCGGAATTCACTGAGCCAGGACGGTGGCCGTGGCAGGAAGCTGGTTGGCGGCATGCTGATGTCCTCCTGTCGTGTCGAGCCGAGTCATCCCCGTGGCTGGCGCCGATGACAAGACACGCTAAGCTGATGCCTCGCCTCACACCCTCGGGAGGACCGGCATGTCCGGCAGCGCAGCCGCAGCGATCACCGACCGCATTCAGGTAGTCCCCACCGGCGCAGCGCTTGCCGCCGAGATCCGCGGCGTCGATCTGCGCCGGATCGACGACAGCGGCTTCGCGGCGATCCACCGTGCCTGGCTCGATCATCTCGTCGTGCTGTTCCGCGGGCAGGACCTGAATGACGATGATCTGATCGCGTTCAGCCGGCGGTTCGGCGATCTCGATCTGGCCCCGATCCAGGAGAACGGCCGCCGGTTCGTCGACGGCCATCCGGAGATCTACGTCGTCTCGAACGTGATCGAGAACGGCGTGGCGATCGGCAGCCTCGGCGCCGGCGAGGCGGTCTGGCACACCGACATGTCGTATCTCGATGACCCGCCCAAGGCGAGCATGCTGTATGCGATCGAGGTGCCGCCGGCGGGAGGCAACACCGGCTTCACCAACATGTACCGCGCCTATGAGGAACTGCCGGACGCGCTGCGACGGCGCATCGCCGGGCTGCGACTGAAGCACGACGGCACCTACAACAGCGGCGGCTACGTGCGGGAGGGGATCGTGGCGACCGACGATCCGGTTGCCTCGCCTGGGACATATCATCCGATCGTCTGCACGCATCCGGAGACAGGGCGGCGGTGTCTCTATTTGGGGCGGCGGCGCAACGCGTATATCGAAGGGCTGTCGCTCGCGGAATCGGAGGCGTTGCTGGATGAGCTTTGGCGCTACGCAACGCGCGAGGAGTTGAGCTGGTACAACACGTGGCGTGCGGGCGATCTTGTGCTGTGGGACAACCGCTGCACGATGCATCGGCGCGATCCGTTCGACGCCGCGAGCCGGCGAATCATGCATCGTACGCAAATGAAAGGCGCGGCCCGACCGAGCGCCTGACCATTTGCATTGCTAGACCGGCGCAGTCGACAACCACCACCCTTCGCCGGCCAACCAGCAGGTCGTCGTCCGGTTCGTCCGGCGGCCGCCGCAGCGAGCGAACCGGCGGTGCGAACCGCGACATTTTCAATGCCGCCAACAGTTTCGCTTCCGCGTCCGGGTTGCGCCCGCCGACACAATCGATCATGCCCACGCGGCAGACATGACGAGCGGCGTAACGGTGCCTTTTGTCCGCCTGGCGCGTGATCAATATGAATGCGCCAAACCTGTCCTGCGCGGTCAACGGCACGAGCAGTCGTCCGTTTTCGCTGGCCAGCGAGTTCGAGCCATGCCAACGGCAAATGCGTGACCCCGGCGTTTACGATGATGGCATCGGCCGGACGGTCGGGGCGGAAGGTAAACCCATCAGCCGTTATCACCGTTGCCTGCGGCCATGCGGGTGCGAGGTTCGTTCGGGCACGCCTGGCAAGCACGGGGTCGATCTCGACGGCCGTCACCCTGCCCTGGGGACCGACGATTTCCGCCAGAACCGCGCTGTAATAGCCGGCACCCACGCCGACATGGACCACGTTGGCGCCCGGCGCGAGATTGAGTTGGTCGTAAAGAAAAGCCCAAAGGCTCGGCTGGCCGTTGTTGAGCCCACGTGCCTCGTCGATCGCGATCAGCACATCGTGGTACAGGTGGCGCGGATCGGCGTCCGCTGTGGTCCAGTATTCGGCCAAATGCATCGGACTTAGGATGCGCCAGGGTCCAGGCCCGGCGAAATGCTCCCGCGGCACGGTTGCAAATGCCTCGACCACCGATGCCGAGCGCACATGGGCGGTGTGTCGAAGTTCCTCGGCGAACCAGCGTCGCGCCGTTGCAATTGTGGGGTCCGTCACCGGATTGCCCTCCCAAGATTGCGGGACCAGACGGGACGAGCTTAGGCTTCCATTTGGCCGCAATGAAGGCCGGCAAGTCGGGGAGTTTCGATGCAGCACGCTGTTCATCGGCGGGGCGAACACGCCGGGCTCGCTGCCGGTGGTGCTGCGGGCGTTGGTCGCGCATGTTCCTGATGCGCGTGTGGTGATCATGCCGGGGACAACGCATTTCATGTTCGGCCAGGACCCGGAGGGCTTCTGCGCCGCAGTTTTGGATTTCCTGGCAGCGCCCTGACTACTGATCTGGAAATGCCGCGATAATCTCATCGACCAGATTTGGGATCGGCCGCGTGCCGTCGACGCACAGCACGCGGCAGGTCAGCGTGGCGAGCCACTTCAAATGACGCGGCAGGTTGCGGCCCTCACGGGTTCCGTCGTCATAGTGCGAGGCCCACTCGATGAACTCCTCGGTCTCGTGATGCCGCCAACCCCCAGGCGATGTGGCGGCGTGGCCAAAGCGTCGCGCCTCGCGATCCCGCAGCCGTCGCAGGCGAACCTCGGTTGGAACGCGCACGAATATAACCAGATCGAACAGCGGAACGACGGCGCCTCCCCAATCATCGAGGGAGCCGCTCAGCACCCAATCCGGTCGATCGAGAAAGATCTCGCGCATGAGGCGTAGACGATCGGCGACGTCGCGCTTGTCGCGATACGGTGGCGCGGTCGGGTGCCAGTAGTAGTCATCCGTGTCGTGGTGCGGCGCCGCCAGCGCATCGGCGATCGCTCGGCCGAGCGTCGTAACGCCCGCGCCAGACGCGCCAAAAGTGTGAATCCTGCGCGTCGTCATATCACCCCATCGTCATGGCCGGGCCTGTCCCGGCCATCTTGCGCGGCACTGTGCTGGTGGAGATGGCCGGGTCAAGCCCGGCCATGACGATTGGAACGCTACCGGTCTTCGACGATTGGAAAGCTACCGGTTTTCGACGATTGGAACGCTACCGGTCTTCAGGCCTGATGTCGCGCACAGCTCCGACAAATCCCGCCAGCTCCGCGCGATCCCATTTGAGATGCACCCGTTTCGTCGAGGGCGGCTGCTTGCCGAGGCACGCACCAGGACGGCGCTCGACGATCGGCCGGATCGGTCGCGGCACGAACCCGCCGCCGCAATTCGGACAGACGTTGGCCAGAACTGAACTCGGCGCAGTGCGCGCAGAACGTGCATTCATAGCTGCAGATCCGGGCATCAATCGCGTGCGGCGGAAGGTCCTTGTCGCAATACTCACAGTTGGGCCTCAGTTGCAGCATGTGGCGATCCAGTCCCTCACAGCTGTTCACGCGCGACCGTTGCCACTTCGTCGGTCGTCGTCTGCCAAATCTTCCCGCGGCCGAGCACGCGGGACAGCGCCTCGCGCAGCCAGCGGATACGATGCGCCTGGCCGGCAATCCAGGGATGCAGCGTCAGGTTGAACGACGCGCCTCCCTCGTCGTGCAGATACGCAAACGCCTCTGCGACGTTGTCGGCCCACACCGGCGGCGACACACGCCGCAGCCACATGCACTCGAGGTCGTTCCACTCCGGCTGCGGCGGCAACGCGACCAGACTGCGCCTGTGGTATGGCCCGAGCAGATACGGCCGATCGTCATTCGCCCAATCGGTGGTGTAGGTGAATCCCGCTTCGGCCAGCAGCGCCGGCGTCCGATCGGACTCGTTGAAATCCTGGCCGCACCATCCGAGCGGGGCGTCACCCGCCGCTGCCCGCACCGCGTCGCGGCTTTCAACGATGAAGGCGCGTTCCTCGGCTTCGCTCATCCGGCTGGTGATGCGCCGCGTCGCGTAGGTGCCATGCGCCAGGAAGCAGGCGTTGCGACGAACCAGTTCGTCCACCAGCTCCGGATAGCGCTTCGCCGCCGCGGACCCGAGCGCCACGCTCGGCGTGACCGCGAACCGGTCCAGCACATCGAGAAGGCGAAAGATCCCGACGCGTGCGCCATATTCGCGCTGGCTCCAGGTGAGCCAGTCCGGGAAGAAATTGCCCAGCGGCGACATGATCCGCGGGTCGCGGCTGGCGTCTTCCGGCGGGTTCACCTCCCAGTAGTCCAGCACCACCGTCACCGTGAAGGCGATGCGCGCGCCGTCGGGCCAGGTGAAGCGCGGCGCGTCGGTCAGCGTGCGGAATGCGTGATGCGGATGGTCCATGCCGGGACGACGCTGCTCGCCCGCGGGCGGCACTTTGGCGGGGACATGCTCAGCCATTCGCCGCCTCCCGCGCCGCGAGATGTGCCTCGATCTGCGGCAGGTGATTGGCGTTGAACCAGTCCGTGATCTCGCCCGCCGTCGTCTGCCAGACGCCCGGATGCGACAGGATGTATTCCATCGCGGCCCGGACCGCGCGGAGGCGATGCGGCTGGCCGACCCAGTAGGGGTGCAGCGCGATGCACATCACCCGGCCCTGTTCCGCGCCTTCCTCATACACCGTGTCGAAGTGATCGCGGATCTGGCGGGCGAATTCCGCAGCCTCCTCGCCGCGCCGGTGCAGGATCACGTCGTTCAGGTCGACCGAATACGGCATGGAGATCAGCTTGCCGGTTTTGACATTCAGCGGGAACGGCTGATCGTCGTGATACAGGTCAGCCGTGTAGTCGTAGCCGCACTCGGCTGCCAGCTCGAACGTATGCAGCGTGTTGGTGATCGCCGGACTGAACCACCCGCGCAGCCGCCGTCCGGTCAGACGCTGGTGGATGTCCTTGCTTTCCTCCATCGCCGCGCGCTCTTCGTCCGGGGAGAAATTCCAGTGATAGCGGGTGTTGTAGATGCCATGCGACATGTACTCCCAGCCGCGTGCCTCCATCGCGCCGAGGATTTCCGGAAAATGCTGGAGCACCGCCATGTTCAGGCTGACGGTGCAGCGGATGCCGAGCGCGTCCGTGACGTCGAACAGCCGCCAGAGGCCGACGCGGTTGCCGTAGTCGCGTTGCGTGTAGCCAAGCAGGTCCGGATGCGGTGAACGCGGCCACGGATCGCGCGTGCGGACGAACTTCGGCAGATATTCGTAATGCTCGATGTTGGGCACCACCCAGAGCGCCACGCGCGCTCCGTTCGGCCAGCGCAGCGGCGGGCGGTGCAGGATCGGTGAGTAGGAGACAAGGTCCGGTTCCATGGCGCGGCCCCCGCGGTGCGAAGGCAAGCGTAGGCGATGCATGCGCGTTCGGTCCAGATTGCCGGTTCACCAGTCGCCGACCGGTTGGGCTGTCCGCCCGACTCGGACCTCGCCGCCATGACGATGGGGCACCGCCACCCGATCATCCGCCACGGTTGGATCGGCAGAGCGAACGCCGTAACCTTCGCGCGCAGGAGGACCGATCCATGGCGAACACGCAGGCAATAACCGATCTGCTGAAGCGCGCGACAGACGCCGGCGATGTGCCTGGTGTCGTTGTCGCGGCCGCGACCGCGGAGGGGCCGATCTTCGCGGGTGGCTCCGGTGTGCGCGACACGACGTCGGGCGCCCCGATGACGGCGGACACCGTCGTCTGGATCGCCTCGATGACCAAGGCCGTCACCGGCGCCTGCGCCATGCAGCTTGTGGAACAGGGCAGGCTGTCGCTCGACAGGCCGATCGCGACGGTGCTGCCGGAACTCGGCACGGTGCAGGTGCTCGAAGGCTTCGCGGCGGACGGTTCGCCCCGTCTGCGGCCGGCCAGACAGCCGATCACGCTGCGCCATCTGCTCACCCACACCTCCGGCTTCGTCTACGACATCTGGAACCCGCAGATGGGCCGCTATCTTGAGACGACCGGCACGCCTGGCATCATCTCCTGCGCCAATGCCGCGCTGTCGATCCCTCTGGTGTTCGACCCCGGCGAGCGTTGGGACTACGGCATCGGCATCGATTGGGCCGGCAAGGCGGTCGAGGCCGTCAGCGGACAGCGTCTCGGCGCGTATATGCAGCAGCACCTGCTCCAGCCGCTCGGCATGGCGGACACCGGCTTCAAGATCGGCGCGACGCAACGGCAGCGGCTGGCGAAGGTGCACAACCGGACGGCGGAGGGTTTCGTCGCCACCGACATCGAATTGCCGCAGGATCCCGAATTCGAAATGGGTGGCGGCGGCCTGTATTCGACAGCGGGCGACTATCTTCGCTTCACGCGCATGATCATGAACGGCGGAACGCTCGACGGCACACGCGTGCTGGCGCGCGAGACGGTCGCCACGATGTCGGCGAACGCGATCGGCGATCTGGTCTGCCGCAAGCTGAAGACTGCTGCGCCGCCCTTCTCCAACGATGTCGATTTCATCGACGGCATGAAGTGGGGACTGAGCTTCCTGATCAATCCCCAGCCGATGCCGACAGGCCGTTCGGCCGGATCGCTTGCCTGGGCCGGGCTGGCGAACTCGTACTACTGGATCGATCCGATAAGGCAGGTGACCGGCGTCTATGCGACGCAGCTATTGCCGTTCTTCGACGAGAAGGCCGTGCGCCTGTTCCAGGACTTCGAGACCGCGGTGTATCGGCTGTTGTAACGCCGGCTGCCCCGGGGTCCCACGTGGCGCGGTACCTGCTTGGCGCCGGCGTGGGTCCAATCGGAGGAGGCAGACATGAACGACGCGAAGACGGAACTCGGTCGCAGGATCCTGGCGATCAAGCAGCAACGCAAGCTCACCTGGGCGGAGATCGCGGCCGAGCTTGGCTATTCGCCCACCTGGACCTGCGCGGCCTGTCTCGGGCAGATGTCGATGACGCCGGAGACGGCGGAGAAGGCGGCGCGGCTGTTCGGCCTGGACGCGGCCGAGACGGAACTCCTGCAGGCGATTCCCTATCGCGGCTCGCTGCCCGGCGCGGTGCCGACCGACCCGTTGATCTATCGCTTCTATGAGCTGGTCATGGTTTACGGCACCACGTGGAAAGAACTGATCCAGGAGGAGTTCGGCGACGGCATCATGAGCGCGATCGACTTCGACATGACGCTGGAGCGCCAGCCCGACCAGAAGGGCGACCGGGTGAAGATCGCGATGTCGGGCAAGTTCCTGCCTTACAAACGGTACTAAGCCGGCCTTGCCAGGCGCGGCAGGCGCCTTTCGCTACCGCTCAAGCCCGTTGCGCCAGCTCAGGCAGTTCAACCGAAAGCATAAGGGAGCCAACAACCTTGACGGGCTGTTGACCAACCAGGCAATGTCGCGGTAGCAGGCCAGGGCGCGGGATCGCTCCCGCCCGAAGCATCTCTTCAATGTGGATCGACAATGCTTGCGCCGGCAGAAATGTCCTCGGCCGCTTCACGGTTGCGCCGCTGCTGGCGCAACCTGGAAAGTCGGGGAACACGACATCATAGCCATGCTTCGGGCCCGTCGCGCCTGCGCTGATCCTTGCGGAAGCGCGCAGTGCCATTGCCTCTCCGTCTCAAATTCACCCGCTCTGCCGTTCGATGGAGACAGGGGTCCCGATCTTGAGGTCACCGGCCCTGTGCGACGTCACCAGCCGGCCTCACCGGGTGGCGACAATTGCCGTGCGAGCCAACGATCCGTATGACAAGCCAGCCGCCCGCAGCGCAGCAATACCTCGCGGCTCCTGGTGTGACAGTGGCGCCGCGCGCGCCTGATTGTGCCATCGCCGGTCACTGGCTGCTGAAGCTCTGCACCAGGCTGCCGGACACCAGGCGCCAGCCGTCAACCATCACGAAGAAGATCAATTTGAATGGCAGCGAGACCACGCTCGGCGGCAGCATCATCATGCCGAGGCTCATCAGCACGCTCGCCACCACCATGTCGATCACCATGAATGGCAGGAACAGCAGGAATCCCATCTCGAAGGCACGGCGCAACTCACCCACCAGGAATGCCGGAACCAGCGCACGCCAGGGCGCATCGTCAGGGGTCGCCGGCGCCGGCAGATGTCCGATGTCGAGAAAAAGCTGCAGGTCGGCCGGACGCAGATTGGCCGTCATGAAATGATGGAACGGCTCGGTGGCGAGGCGCAGACCTTCGAGCTCGCCGACACGCCCCTCGGTGAGCGGCAGGAGGCCCGTGGCCCAGGATGCCTCCATCACCGGCTGCATGACGAAGAAGGTGAGAAACAGCGCGAGGCCGATCAGCACGATGTTGGGGGGCGTGCCCTGCGTGGCGAGCGCGCTGCGCAACAGCGACAGCACAATCACGATGCGGGTGAACGCGGTGACCATCACCAGCAGGCTGGGCGCCAGCGAGAGCACGGTGACCAGCGCCGTGATCTGCACCAGCCGGCCGGTGGCACCCGCCTGACCGGCGCCGCCGAGGTCGATGGCCAGCGATTGCGCGTGCGCGATTGCCGGCAAGAGGAGCAGCGGCAACGGAATGAGCCAGCGCGCGCATCTCATGGTACGCGATCCGCGACCGGCGGGTGCTCGCTGAGCCAGCCGACGACGACATCCTGACCCCCGCCGGTGAGCAACAGCACCCGTTTGTCCTGACACTCGATCAGATACAGACGTCGGCGTAAATCCAGCGCGATCACATCCTGCACCGACAGCAGACGGCCGCTGGCGGGACGTCGTGCAAGGCCGCCGAAGCGTGCCGCACGACCGGCGAGCCAGATCAATGCCAGCACCGCGACGAGGGTGACCGCAACTGTCAGAACGGAAGCGGATGTGATGACCATGGCGCGGCCTTTTGCCGAGCGGGAAAGCCGTGGTCAGCCGGAAGGCGGATCACGCGCGCGGAAAGCACGAGACAATCCCTCCACGGAACCGAACAATGCGATCAGCCGGGGACGTATCCGGCGTCCCTCGTCGGGTGGCAGGTCGAGACTCTTGGCGCACAGCAGGCCGATCTCGCGGTCGAGCCCGGTGAGATCCACCTCGCGATTCGAAGCGACCAAGGCGCAGGCAGTGTCGACCACACTTTTCAGCTGCTCGGCGAAATCGCGCACCGCGCTGGTCGCAGTATCAAAGGGTTGCGGCAAATCGGGCGGATCTGGTTCGGACATCGCGGCCGAATGTAGTGCAGAGGGATTACCTAAGCCTTATCACCGGCAGGTCTCTCATAGGCGTGTCGCATCTGCAATTCTGCAGGCACCGAGCAGATTGGTTAACCCGCCATTCAATCCTCGGGCGCAGTCTGCCGGCATGGATCAGACGCAAATCGGCTTGTTCGATCTGGCGGAGCGTCGCCTGGCCTGGGCTGACAGGCGGCAGGGGCTGCTTGCGCAGAACATCGCCAATGCCAACACGCCCGGCTACCGACCGCATGACCTGCGTTCGTTCGCCTCGACGCTTACGAGCGCGGGCGGTGTTGCGCCGGCTCGCACCCAGCCGAACCATATGTCCGGCCTTGCGGGGGCCAGCCAGCAAAACGAGGCCGAGTCGCGCCCTGCTGCCCGCGCACCGGACGGCAATGCCGTCACGCTGGATGATCAGCTCATCAAGGTCGCAGATACCGCAACGACCCATGCGCTCGTCACGACGATCTACAAGAAATATCTCGGCCTGTTCAGCATGGCCCTTGGTCGCTCATCGGGTTAGGCAGCGCGGGAGACCGATATGGACATCGACAAGGCATTCAGCATTTCCGCACGCGGCATGGATGTGCAGACGACGCGGCTGCGCGTCATCGCCGAGAACCTGGCAAACCAGGACACCACCGGATCGACACCCGGCGCGGATCCCTATCGCCGCAAGACCGTGACGTTTCAGAACACCTTCGATCGGCAGCTCGGCACGCAGGCCGTCCAGGTGAAGGCGGTCGGTCGAGACCAGAGCGAGCTCCAGTTGCGCTACGATCCGTCCAACCCTGCCGCCAACGCCGAGGGGTATGTGAAACTGCCGAACGTCAACAGCCTCGTCGAGGTCATGGATATGCGCGAGGCCGAGCGCTCGTACAATGCCAACCTCTCTGTCATGCAGGCCACGCGCAGCATGCTGACGCGCACGATCGATCTGCTCAAATGACGGCCGCACGCCGCCATGGTCCGCGAGGGCGGCGCATCCACGACCTGGAATGCGCATCAGCCGAAATCGATGACGGCCGATGAGCACGATACCGACGATTGTCGTGACCCCATCGGCCGCGGCCAATGCCTATGCGCGGGTCGATCGTGGCGATGCCACCGCCGGCGCCGGCGGGGACGCGGGCAACTTTGGCGCAACGCTGGAGCGCGCCCTGCAAGGCGCGATCGACAGCGGCCATGATGCCGATGGGAAGGCCATGCAAGCGATCTCCGGCGGCGGCAATCTCACCGAGGTCGTCACCGCCCTCGCGCGTGCCGAGCTAACACTGCAATCCGCAACCGTCATCCGTGATCGCGTGGTGCAGGCCTATCAGGACATCATCAAGATGCCGATCTGAGCCTCGATCGCGCCGCTCCGACCGGCAGGACAGCCCAAGCCATGAACGATGCCGATATCGCCGTGCTGCTGCGCGACGGCATGCTGGTAATGCTGAAGCTGGGCGGCCCCCCGCTTCTGGTGGCGCTCGGCGTCGGTCTGCTCATAGCGCTGTTGCAGGCGATCACACAGATCAACGAGGCGACGCTCGCCTTCGTGCCAAAGGTCATCGCACTCGGCGCTGCACTGATAATGCTCGGGCCGTTCATGCTGTCCACGCTGTCGGACTACACGCATATCCTGTTTGACCGGATCATCGCGATTGGTGGCTCGTGAGCGAAGACGCCGCCACCCTGCTCGCCACGCTGCCCGTGTGGGCATTTGCCTTCGTGTTGGTGATGGGGCGCGTCGGCGCAGCGATCATGCTGCTGCCGGGACTGGGGGAGGCGGAGCCGCCGGCGTTGGTCCGGCTCGGCCTCGCGCTCGGCGTCACCGCATTGCTGCTGCCGGGCATCGAACCATCGATTCCGGCGGTTCCCGAGGCCGGCCTGCAGGCTGCATTCATGATCGCAGCCGAAGTTATCACCGGCCTCTGGCTGGGTTGGCTCGCACGATTGCTGGTGCTCGCGCTCCCGGTTGCCGGCCAGTTCATCGCCTACATGCTGGGGGTCGCCAACGTCTTGCAACCCGATCCAGAGCTTGGCGGCCAGGCCACCCCCATCGCGCGCCTGTTCGCAGTCGCGGCCCCGCTCGCCATCCTGGTGACAGGCCTCTATGCAATACCGCTGGCGGCGCTTGCGGGGAGCTATCGGCTGATACCGGCCGGCACACTGCTGCCCGCGGCGGATGCCACGCAAACCGCCGTGCGCGCGGTGGCCGACAGCTTCGCACTGGCGATGCGTCTGGCCTCGCCATTCCTGCTCGCGAGCATCGTCTGGCACGTGGCGACCGGTCTCCTCGCCCGACTGGTACCTCGGCTGCAGGTCTACTTCGTCGCCATGCCCGGACAGATCCTCGGCGGCATGGTCCTGCTCGCCGCCGTGGCGACCGCCCTTCTCACCGTCTGGCAGACGGCTGTTCAATCCGGCTTCGCCAGCCTGCCGGGCTTGTGACGCGCCGTGGCTGACCAGGCACCACAAGGGGAGCGGACGGAAGCCGCCACACCGCGACGGCAGCAGCGGGCGCGCGAGGAAGGCCAGGTGCCGATCTCCCGCGAGCTGGTTACGCTGGCAAGCATGGCGGCGGTCACCCTGGCTCTGGTATGGGCGGCCCCGGGAGCCACGCGTGACCTGGCGCTCGGTCTAAGCACATTCCTGGCACGGGCGCACGAATTCAACGTGGCCGACGGCAGCGCATTTCGGCTCGCTGGCGTTCTATTGCTGCGCTGTTCAGCGCCTTTCGTGCTGGCGGCCATGCTCGCCGGCGTGGCGGCTGTCTTCCTGCAGACCCGATTCCTGCTGAATCCGCGGGCATTGCGCCTGGACTTCACACGGATCAGCCCAGGGGCGGGGCTCAAACGACTGCTCAGTGCCGACAGCCTGGTCGAGGCGGTAAAGTCGGTCGCCAAGGTCACGGTCCTGGGCTTCGTCGCGTGGCATATGCTGCGGGGGGACCTGCCAAGTCTGCTTCTGGCACTGTTCGGCGAGCCAAGTCAGCTTCTCGCCCGTGCCGCGGGCCCAGCACTGCATGTCATGTATGCTGTTCTGGCGGCGCAGACGGGAATCGCTGCTTTGGACATGTTCTGGGTGTTGCTTCGCCATTCGCGCCAACTGCGCATGAGCCGCCACGACATCCAGGAAGAGCAGAAGGAGACCGAGGGCGATCCGCGCGTGAAGGCGCGGATCCGGCAGATCCGCATGTTCCGCGCGCGCAAGCGCATGCTGGCGGCAGTGCCGAAGGCGACTGTTGTGATCACCAACCCGACGCACTACGCCGTGGCGCTTTCGTATGACCGGGCGAAGCATGCCGCACCGCGCGTGGTGGCGAAGGGGGTCGATTCGCTGGCCGCCCGCATCCGCGAGGTCGCGACGGCAAATCGTGTGCCGCTGGTTGCCAATCCGCCGCTTGCCCAGGCGCTGTACCGTGTGGAGCTCGACGCCGATATTCCCGCGGAACACTACCAGGCGGTTGCCGAGATCATTGCCTATGTCTGGCGACTCGGCAGGCCGCCCGCTAAGACGGTGGCACCAGGGCTTGCTGCAACCCCATAGGCGGATGTTCGCAAATGGTTCTTGTCTTTCACGAACTGCCGGAACATAAAGCAAACACCGATTCGGCGTGGGCGCCCGGGATCGAGCTATTGCGGCTTTGCTCGCTTGAATGATACGGCGCATGGATACAATCTATGCGGGAAGTTTTTCCGGAATTAGCGCACGTACGGTTGTAGAGGCTCGGTAGGACAGGGATTTCTCCAATGGAAAAGAACAAGGCGCTGGATGCCGCGATGGCGCAGATCGAGCGGGCTTTCGGCAAGGGCTCGATCATGCGGATGGGTGCACGACCGGGGGACGAGCATATCGAAGTGATTCCGTCGGGCTCGCTTGGGCTGGACCTGGCGCTCGGGATCGGCGGGCTGCCGCGCGGGCGGATCATCGAGATCTACGGACCGGAAAGCTCCGGCAAGACGACCCTGGCGCTCCACGCGATCGCCGAGGCGCAGAAGCTTGGCGGCACCTGCGCCTTCGTGGATGCGGAGCACGCGCTGGATCCGATCTATGCGCGCAAGCTTGGCGTGGACGTCGACAACCTGCTGATCAGCCAGCCGGATGCGGGCGAGCAGGCGCTGGAGATCGCCGATACGCTGGTGCGATCGGGCGCGGTCGATGTGCTGGTGGTGGACAGCGTCGCGGCACTGGTGCCGCGGGCCGAGCTGGAAGGCGAGATGGGTGACAGCCACATGGGCCTGCACGCACGGCTGATGAGCCAGGCGCTGCGCAAGCTGACCGGCAGCGTCTCGCGCAGCAAGTGTCTGCTGATCTTCCTCAACCAGATCCGCATGAAGATCGGCGTTATGTTCGGCAATCCGGAGACCACCACTGGCGGCAATGCACTGAAGTTCTATGCCTCGCTCCGTCTGGAGATCCGGCGGATCGGCCAGATCAAGGAACGCGACGAGGTGGTGGGCAACCAGACGCGCGTGAAGGTGGTGAAGAACAAGCTGGCCCCCCCGTTCCGCCAGGTCGAGTTCGACATCATATACGGCGAGGGAATCAGCAAGGTTGGCGAATTGGTCGATCTGGGAGTGAAGGCGGGCGTGGTGGAAAAGTCCGGTGCCTGGTTCAGTTGCGACAGTCAGCGGATCGGCCAGGGTCGCGAGAACGCCAAGCAGTTCCTGCGCGATCATCAAGATGTGGCTGATGCGATCGAGAAGCGCGTGCGCGAACAGTCGGGCGTAGTGGCCAATGCCATGCTGTCGATGCAGGATGAGGCTGAGGAGGCCGAAGCGGCTGAATGACGCGACAGCGCCGGCGCTGATCCTATCCGAGGCTGACCACGCACTGATCGCCGCGGCGCATGAGGTGCTGGCGCGGCATTACCGACCATTCTGGCACACCGTTGCGGCTGCCATCCGGGGGCGTGATGGGCGCGTCTGGACCGGACTGCATCTCGGGGCAACGGTAGGACGGCTTTCGATCTGCGCCGAGGCGGTCGCGCTCGGCCGGGCGTTGCTGGAGGGGGACGGCAAGATCGACACCGTCGTGGCCGTGCGCCATCCGAAGCCCGACGAAGCCGACCGGGAACTGGCGGTCGTGTCACCCTGCGGCGCCTGCCGCGAGATGTTCCTCGACCATTGTCCGGATGCGTTGGTGATCATGCATGGACCGGCGGGGCTGACGAAGCTGCCGGTGCGGACACTGTTGCCGGCACCATACCGGCGCTGACGCGATTATACCGGCTTCATCGTCATGGTGTGGCCGGAGAAAAGTCCTCCCCCTCCCCTTGCGGGAGGGGGTTGGGGGGAGGGGATCTCGATATGAAGTGAAGCCTTGTATCTGTCCGACCGCATTGCCTTGCGATGGCGCGACCCCTCCCCCCAACCCCCCTCCCGCAAGGGGAGGGGAGAATTACACTCTGGCCCGCGGTTATCCTGAGCCTTTGGGGCTTGTTCCGGCCATGACGCTGAATCTGGTTCGGGCATCCGCTATTGGCGCGGCTTGCGCGCGGAAATAGTTGTCGGAGACAAACAGGGAGGCACAAGGCCTCCCTGCTTTCCCGCCCAGGGCTACCCCAGGGCTACGCGGCGTGCAGCAGCTCCAGGGCCTCCTCGTAGGTCGCCATATTCTTGCCGAAGGAAATCGCGGCGGCCTGGGCGCCGCAGACCAGATGCATCCAGCGCCACGGCTCGCGGGTGGCGTGGAACTCCTCCACGATCGCCTGGTGATGCTTGAAGGCGTGCATTTCGGTGAAGCTGTCGTGGCAGACGATATCGCCGAGACGCTTCATCAGCAGTTCCGGATCGTAGCGGCACTGCACGTATTGCTGCGCCAGGTTCACCGTGTGCCTGACTTCGGGCACCGCCCGCATCTGCCCCAGATTGCTGACGGCGGACCAGTCGGTCGGCGGCTGGTTGTAGATGCTCTGCGTGATGGCCTCGAGCAACTCGTCCTGCGTCTGCGGGGGCAATGCCGCGACCGCTGCCGGATCCGGTTGCGGCGCCGGCTGCATCCGGTACTGCGTCGACTTCACCTCCGGACCAGTATGCCAGAGCAACAGGATCAGCAGCTTGTTCTTCGGGCTCAGGCCGTCGAGCCGGAGCAGGTAGCGCCGCAGATTGGCGCTCGTGTGCAGGTGGACATCCATCGGATTGCCGGTAAGCGAGCGCAGGAAGAGCCCGGCGGCTCCGATGGACAGGGCTTCGCCCGCGCCTTCCAGGGACAGTCCCTCAGACAGCGATTTGGCCAGCAATTCCGGGATTTCGGTATAGGCGCTGCACTGCCCGATGGCTTCGCCCAACTGGCCGATCACCGCGGTCTCATCCTCGCCGCTGCGCTGGCGCATGACGCGACCGAGAAGCTCGTACTTCTCGATCAGGGCGTCGACCTCCGGAACGACACGCTGGCTCGGGTAGCGCGCCGCGTAGCGCACGGCCGGTCGCATCAGCACCGGAAGGTGCTCGTGCCCGATCAATTCCAGGCCACGCCAGAGGTAGCCCGGGAACAGGAAGTAGTGATCATCCAAGACATTCTTGGGGATCGCCACGCTCATCAGAAGATCGAACGCTTCGATGGCGGGAACATTCTTCCACAGCCACTGAAAGTAATGATCCGCTTTGTTGCTCTCGCCGCGATTGACGGACTTGAGGAAGGCCTCCTTGGTCGCTTCGACGCCACGTCCGCGCGACACGTCCCCGGAGCCGTCCGCGGCCAGATCCTCCTCCGCGGTCATTGCACCGCCTTCGGCATCCAGAGGTGCGAACTCCAGCAGCTGGTACGGCCCGGTCGCCGGGTCGTTGATGTGCTTGTTCGCCAGGGCCACGTGCTGCAGGACCGGGAGAAAGCGATCCTCGCCCTCCAGGCGCCCGACCAGCTTCGACACCGCATACAGGCCGGCCAGGGGATGCAGCGGACCGCCGTGATGACCCGGCGGGAGGTCTGAGGACCGCGTCACCGCGAGCGCCGAGGCGGTGAGCATGGTCTGTGTCGGTACACCGGCACGCAGCTTGTCCAGGGTGCGATCCACAATTTCGCTGGGGGGTGTTTGCTCGATGAACTGAACCAAAGGTTCGATGGCGTCTGAATACTGGACACGTTGCGGCATATGAACTCTCCTTAGGTGGTGCACTCTCCGTTGAGTCTGGTCATGTCTGGTTCGCCGGTTTCATCTGTCGATGGACGCGGCCCACGGCTTTCGACGCGGCCATGATCCGGGTGCCGGGCTTCTCATCGTGGGGTGTGTTGCCGGCGCACAGCAAAAGTCGGATAATCTCGACTTGCTGGGGATCGCTCGATCGCTGACGGGCGGGGGGCAAAACCGGGGTGTTCATCACTTTCCGGGCTATCGTCGTGCGCGACGGGCCGGGTGTCAACGTCGCAGGGATAATGCGACGGGTGTCCGGAATAAGAATGTAGGAGCAACAGACGCTGGAGCCCGACGCGGGGCGGGGAAGCGCAGCGTTCAATCCCTGATCAGACGCGCCGCGAAAAAGCCGTCCATACCGCCACGGTGCGGCCACAGGCCAGGGTGCGTGCGCAGGAAGCCATCGTCGGTCAGCGCTTCCGGCAGCGCCGCAAGTTCAGGCCGTGTGAACGGGTCGTGCCGCAGACCGCTGCGCGCCACGGCTGCCTTGACGCGAGGGGCGCCCTCCTCCGGCTGCAAGGAACATACCGCATAGATAAGCCGCCCCCCGGGGCGCAGCATCTTCGCAGCCGCTGTCAACAGCCTGTCCTGCATCTCCGCCAGCGCCCGGACATCCTGTGGGCGCTTCAGATGCGGCACGTCCGGATGGCGACGGATCGTTCCGGTGGCAGTGCACGGCGCGTCCAGCAGCACCGCATCGAAGGGTTCGGGAGGAGTCCAGGCCGCGGCGTCGGCCAGCACCGTCTCGGCTTCCAGACGCAGGTGACCTAGGTTCTCGCGGAGCAGTGCCAGCCGCTTCGGATCACGCTCCACCGCGACGACCGACGCCCCGGCAACGGCGAGCTGCGCCGCCTTGCCGCCGGGCGCCGCGCACAGATCGACAACGCGCTCGCCCGACCGCACGGCGAGGAGCCTGGCCGGGAGGGCAGCGGCCGCGTCCTGTACCCAGAAGTCGCCGCGGTCGAAGCCAGGTATCTCGGTCACGTGCGTTCCCGCCGGGAACCGCACCGAACCCGTCGGCAACGGCTCACTATCCTGCGGTGGGACCGCGCCGGGTCGCAGTGTCAGGTCCAGCGGTGCCTCGCGCTGGTGGGCGACGGCGATCGCCCGTGCCGTGTCACCCCAGGACGCCCATAGCCAGGCCGGCGTATCCAGCCGCGGCCCGTCCAGATCGGCGAGGGCCGCTGGCCCCGCCTCCGTCACGCGGCGCAGCACGGCGTTGACCAGACCGGCGAACGGCGCCAGCCCGCGAGCGCGCGTGAGGGCAACCGCGGTGGCCACGGCGGCGTGGCTTGGCGTCTCAAGCAGCAGCAGCCCGGCCGCGCCGATGCGCAACACGTGGCGCACAGCTTCTGGCGGGGCCTTGCGCAGGAACGGCTCCAGCACCGCGTCCAACGTTCCCGATCGACGCAGCACCGCCGCGGCAACGCGGTGCGCCGCGGCGCGGTCTCTCGGCGCCAGTTCGGGAAGAGCATCCAGTGCCTCCTCGAGCGGCCGATGGCGATCGAGGACCGACGTCAGGAGGTCGAATGCGGCCTCACGCGTCGGATCTGGCATCAGCGCGCAGTCGGATGGCAGGCCAGCTCGCGTCCATGCAGGCGGCACCGCGCCAGGACCTGGTCGGTCACTGAGTAGGCGGTACCGGTCCACCCCTGGCTCACGCGGTGCAGCACCACGTAGCCATAGTCCGGGATGGCAAAGGTGCGCCGAAGCTTTATCCCGTCGATCGTGATGCCGGGGCTGATCGGCTGCACGATGGCGTCGTTCGCGTCGCCGCCCTCGCCGACCACGAGCTGCGCCGGACGTGCCGGGCCGAACTCGTAGCTGGTGAAATCGTGAACATGGCCCGACAGCACCATGTCGAGGCCCGACGGCACCAGATCGCGGATCGCAGCCTGCTCCGTGGCATTCAGCGTCGCACCCGGCTGTGCGCTTTCGCCTTCCATCAGTGCCCAGACCGGCCGGTGGGTCAGCAGCCACGCGTGCGCGGGCGCGTCAGCCAGCAGCGACTGCAATTGGCCGCGATACAGCGCCACCTTCGCCGGGTCGGCGGTGAAGTCGTCTGCATCGGCGCCGTCGAGCACCAGGAGATTCAGCTGATAGAGCGATAGCGCATAGGGCGGCGTTGTTGCGATGCACTCGACCGCGTCGGGATGCGGATCGAGCAACCGGAACCAGCCATGGCCGCCGCGGCTGCACAGTTCGTGATTGCCGCGCACCAGTACCCAGGGTGCCGATGCCAGCAATGGCGCGGCGGGCGAAAAGAAGTCCTTTTGCCAGACCGGCCAGTTGTCGCCGTATGGACTGCCGGCGCAACCCGCCCGGCCTTCGGGACAGGGTGATTCGCGGTAATGGTAGTCGCCGACGTGGATGACGAGGTCCGGGTGGTGTGCCGCGGCCAGGCGCGCGACTGCGGCGAACGGCCACTTCACCGGATCGTTGCAATCCTGGACGACATCGCCCTTCATCCGGCAGCCCGTATCGCCGATCACCACGATGCGCCGGATCGCATTCGACAAAGTCGGAACGGGCATGCCGTCCACCGTCCGACTGTGCACCGAGGCGGCGGCGTGGGCGACACAGACCTGGACCGGATATGCACCCCCGGGTTGGTCCGGCTGGCCGCGCGGCCTGGACGGCAGTGCTGTTCCGTCCGCCGATACCTGAGGACACGCCGCGCCCGGCATCGTGATGGCGCGGACGTCCAGCGCGCCATCGCTCGCGATCTCCACCCAGGGACCTGGGAGATCAGCGGCCCGAGCCGGCTGGCACACCAGCAGCGACAGCACTGCAACCCAACGGATCAGCGACGGCATCGGTGTCGGCCGGCGGTCCCGAACCCGCTTCAGGCGGCGTCGGAGCGGGCGAAGACCGGCAGGTCCTTCTCTCGGTCCTTTAGCGCTTCGGCGCCTTCGGTCGGCAATGCGACGTAATGGTTCAGGGCCGCCTGGATATCGCCCTCCCAGACCTCGCGCGGCAGTTCGTAGAGCAGCTCGATGCTGTAGCCGTTCGGGTCGCGGATATACAGGCTGTGGGTCATCCCGTGCTCGACACGGCGTTCGAATTTGATCCCGCGGCTCTGCAGGAATGCGAGCTGCCGCAGCCATGCCTCCCGCCCGGGCAGCGCGATGGCAATGTGGCTGATCGCGGTCGTCGGTGCGCTCCCGTCAGCCGGGAGGGCGGGAAGTTCCGGCGTCTCCACCAGGGCGACGTCGTGATGGTTCATCCGTCCGCCGCCGTGATCGGCGCTGTAGAACCGCATGGTGCCGCGGCGCGGTGCGCCGCTGGGTCGCCCCAGCAGTTCGCCGACCTGCTTCATGCCGATGATCTCGGTCCAGAACCGATGCGACTCGTCCATGTCGCGGACGTTGATGACGAGGTGATTGAGGCCGGACGGCGCAACGGGCCCGACCGGTGCGGCCTCGGGATGTATGGTTTCGGCCATGATGATGCTCCTTGCCATTGATGCGGCACCCGGTAACGCACGGCACCGCGGGTTCGCCGTCATGGCCGGGCATGTCCCGGCCATCCCGACCAGCACCGGTGCCGCGACGGATGGCCGGGACAAGCCCGGCCATGACGTGCGAAATTAGAGGCACCGGACGGCCATTGGTTCGGCTCGTTGCTATCAGACCGCGCCTTCCCGGCGCAGTCCCTCCATGTCTGCTTCGCTCATGCCTAGCCACGTGCCAAGCACCTCCGCGGTGTGCTGACCGAGTACCGGGGATGCCACCACCTTCGACGGCTTGCCGTCCACCCGTACCGGCCAGGCCGGCATCTTGAAGTCGCCGTGCTCCGGATGGTGCATCACCTGCATGATGCCGCGCTGCTCGAAGCTGGGATCGTTCTGTAATTCCATCGTGTCGAGCACGGCGCCGGCCGGAATGCCAGCGGCGCCGATCAGCTGCATCGCCTCCTGCTTGGTATGATGGCGGGTCCATGCGGCGATCACCGCGTCCACCTCGGGCTCCCGCTCCAGCCGGTCCATCGGCGTCGCGTAGCGCTTGGTCGCCGATCAGGTCCTCGCGGCCGACCAGCTTCAGCAGCCGGTCCCAATGGTCGGGATTGGCGCGGCTGGTCATCAGATAGACGTAGTCGTTCGGCCCGCCGGGCTTGCACGGATACAGCCCCATCGGCGCGTTGCTCACCCCTGGCACCTTGTCGCCGCCGCGCTGCGCCGGTTTGCCGGTAAGCCCCTGGGTGGCGAAGTTGATGCGCATGTAGTGCAGCATCGCATCCTGCATCGCCACCTGAAGCCGGCGTCCCTGTCCCGTCGCGTCGCGCTTGCGCAGCGCACCCAGGATGGTGATCGCCATCAGCATTCCGGTTCCGGTGTCGCCCACCGAGATGCCCGGCCGCATCGGCGGCCCATCCGGCGCGCCGGTCACGCTGAACGTGCCGCCGCAGGCCTGCGCGATCATGTCGAAGGCTAGGTTGTGCTCGAATGGGCTGCCTTCGCCGAAGCCCTTCACCTGGGCGTAGATGATGCCGGGGTTCAGTTCGCGCACCACGTCATAGCCGAGCCCGAGCCGCTCGATCGTGCCGGGGGCAAAATTCTCCACGCAGACGTCGGCCTTGCGGAGCATGTCCTTCACCAGGGCAAGCCCGCGCGGCGATTTCAGGTTGAGCGTGATGGACTTCTTGTTCGCGTTGAACACGTGGAAGTAATACGGATCATTGTCCGGCTGTCCCGGCCGCAGCCTGCGCCCCGGATCGCCCATCTTCGGGTTTTCGATCTTCACCACTTCCGCACCAAGCCAGGCGAGCGCCTCGGTGCAGGAGGGACCTGCTTCGAACTGCGTGAAGTCCACGATGCGGACTCCCGAGAGAAGATCAACCTCGGCGCTGTTTTCCTGCATGGTTCGCGGTTCCTCCAGGGCGTTGCACGATATGATCGCGCCCTTGGGTGGAAGCTGCCACAAGCGAGCCCCATCGCCAAATTGGATGGCGCACCACTCGTTATGCCAAGCGCTGTTTCCGTTGACTCTCCCCGCTGCTGTTACGCCGTCATGGCCGGGCTTGTCCCGGCCATCAGAAGCGGCACCCTGCCACGACGGATGGCCGGGACAAGCCCGGCCATGACGGAGGGACGAGTGGCGATGGAAGGTTATTGGTTCCTCTCGCCCGCCGCGGCCGGGCAGGTTTCTGTTTAGTCGCGTGCCTCTTGATCCTTGCCGAACAGGCTTTGAAACTCAGACAAGTCGATGCGAGCGGTCAGTTCCAGAACGGCGCCAGGCGGTGGAATTTATGCCAGGCGCGCGCAATACGCTCGCGGGTTCGGCCGCCATGCGCGCCGACGAAGCCCAGCACCACGCCACTGGCGAACGCCAGCCGGTCGCTGCCCAGTTCGCCCAACAAGGTCTCGGCCACCGCGCCGTCGTTCAATGCACCAAGCCGGTCCTGCAGTGTGGCCAGCCGTCGAATGAATTGCTTGGTTGGTTTCCCCGGGTACAGCGGAGCAAATATCTCCGCCGCATAGCGCAGCCGCTTGGCGCGTATTCGTATGGCGTGAAGTGCCGCGGGCTCAAGCGTCTCGATGTCGTCGTCCAGCTGCGCCAGCCGCTCCAGCCTGCGGCCCAACACAGTCCCGGCAAAGTCATTCAGCGGGGTGGCGAGCTCGTTCTTCTCGGCCTCGCCCAGCGTCGCCTGCCACGCCTGCCCTCCGGCGAGGCACGCGAGTTCGATCCCCAGGCGACGGAACTCCGCGCCCTGGAGATAGGCGCGCAACTCGGCGTGGCAGGCGTGGCGCCGCCGTTCCGCCGCCGCCAGCAGCCCGTGCAGCTTCGGTTCGGCCGGGAAGGCCGCGCCGACCTTCGCAGCGGTCTCCGTCACAAACACGTCCCAGTCACGCGTGGGGCCCAACCGTGCGGCCAGCGCCTTCAGACCGGCATCGGCTGCATCGACGGGTGGGCAGTGCACCGCGCGGAGGAACACTTTGATCGCCGAGCGCAGACGGCGCACCGCAACACGCATCTGATGCACCGGTTCGGGGCCGTCCTGCCCATCAGCCGCAGACGGGGCGAAGTAGAGGATCACGTCGGTCAGGTGTCCGACGACGTGGGCGAAGGCGGCTGCGACCGAAAGTCCGGCGGGCAATTCGGGCGGCCCCTCGTGGCGCGGCGGCGGAGGCAGGCCGCCGCGCATGACCGAAAAGGCCTCCGCCGCCAGGCTGGCGCGGGGCACGGCCGCATGCAGTTCGCCGGCCAGTGCGAGCGCGACGGCGAGCACCGTCGGCTCCGCGCCCTCCAGCACGATCCGGGAGGCGCGGTGTTCCGCCGCAACGGCGCGCACCGCCCCGTTCAGCAGTGTGAGCGTGACCGGACCATGATCGGCCGCGAGTGCCAGGCTCAGCGCGCGTCCTTCGAATGCCGCCATGGGAACCATCGGGTCGGGGAGCGGGTGACCGAGCGCCGCCGGATCGCGACCTTCCGCCAGCACCGGAGCCGGTGCGCCGGGCGGCCAGAGTTCCGAGTTCGGCAGCAGCCGCTCCAGGCGCCAACCTGGCCGCTGCTCGGCGATTGCCAGTCCCTGTTCGGCCAATGCGCCGCCGAGGCCATCGTGCCATACGATCCGGATCGCCCGGGAGCGCGCTCTGGCTGACCTCAGTGGGGCGAGGATAGCCAGCCGAGGAAGGCGAGCGGCGTCGTCGGGATCCAGGCCGAGCTCGAGTTCCATGCGCTCAGGCCGACGCCTCCGACACATCGCCGTCGCGCAGGTCGCGTGGCGCGAGGAAGCGCACGAGCCGCCCACTGCCGGCGTCGAGCTGGTGCCAGGGACCGGCTATGGCAAATTCCGCCAGGGCACCGGTCGGGAAGCCCGCCGCGATCCGTTTGGCCGTCTCGCCCGGGCCGCCCTCACGATGGGTGCCGGCAAGCATGACGGCGAGTTCGTGCATGCCGGGATTGTGGCCGATCAGCAGCACGCTGCGGACGGTCTCGTTCACGTCGCGCAGAACCCCGAGCAGGTCCTGGGCGCTTGCCAGATAGAGCGCCTCCATTGGCTCGATGAGCGGTGTGTCGTCCCAGGGTTCAAGCCGCGCGAGAGTCTCCTGCGTGCGCCGGGCCGGCGACACGAGCACGACATCCGGCGCAAGGCCGAGGTCGCGCATCGCCTGGCGCATGGCCGCAGCCGACCGGCGTCCGCGCTTGTTGAGGGGACGATCGCGGTCCGGCAACGCCGCAACGTCCCACGAGGACTTGGCGTGCCGCAGGAGCAGGAGCTGGTGCATGCTGCAAGAAGGTCCGACGCTGGCAAAGGCGGACTCTGGCACGCCGCACGGCACTTGTCGCGCCCGGTGACAGGCTTCGTCCGCCGGGGCGTGCTTCGTTGGGACAACAGCGAAACGAATGGGCGTGACAGGATGGGTCAGCAGAAGCGGCACCCCTGCCACGACGGATGGCCGGTACAAGCCCCATACGCGTCGGGACAATGATGTGGTTCGAGAAAATTCCTCCCCCTCCCCTTGCGGGAGGGGGTTGGGGGAGGGGATCGCGGTGCGAAGGCAAGCTTTGTATTAATCCGACCGCATCGCCTTGCGACGGCGTGACCCCTCCCCCCAACCCCCTCCCGCAAGGGGAGGGGGAGAATTACACGCTGGTACCGCGCTTATCCTGATGGCCATCGGGACAAGCCCGGCCATGACGGACGGAACGAGCGGCGAGGGATGACCCCGAACTAGCGACGGCTTTGGCTGGCCTGGGCGGTCCGGGTCGGAACCGGACAGGCCACGACTTCGATCGGTTGGGGCAGCGTCTTGCTGGCGGCGTAACCGGCGAGATCGGAGCCCTTCTGCAACGCCAGCACTTCCGTGAAGATGCCGACATTCAGCTGGCAGTACCATGTGCCCTGCTTGATCCCGTTCTGTGACTGGGTGTTCGCCAGGCTGGTGATGTAGTCGTCGTGCTCCCGTTGGGCGCGTCCGCCGCCAAACGCGCGGGCGAAGTAGGCGTGCAAGGCGCGCTCCTGGGACATCAGGTCGCTGCGGAAACGCTGTACGAACTCGTTGTAGCGGTCCTGCTGATTGCAGGTCAGCGCCGTCACCATCAGCTTGCTCTTGAGGCTCGCGATGTCGAACGCCGACACATCCGCGGGCTTTGCACACTGCTCCGCGCTGGCAATACCGGCGCTCAGCAGGCCGGCGGCGAGAAGACCGGAAAACATGATGCGCATGCGAAAGCTCCAGTCCGAGGGTGGTGGCCAGCGAACTTCACCTGGGACATGAGCTAAGCCCGGCAATATCCTGTCCTGCAACAGGAAATTCTGCGCATCCCCCGAATTCGCCAACTCTGTGGCATTCTTGCCGCAAACTCTGCCCGCCAAGCTGAAATTTGACAAGTGTTTTGCGAGGGCGGATCTCCGGGAAGGCTAGTCATCGCAATGCGCGGATGGCGAGCCCATCCGCCCGCGCCCATTATCACGCCATGAAAGACACACACGTGATCGATCGTCTCTCGCACGATCAGCTCTGGGACCAGGTTATCCGCCGGGAACCCGGAGACTTCCTGTATGCGGTCAGCACCATGGGCGCCTATTGCAGGCCCGGCTGTCCGTCGCCCCAACCGTTGCGCAAGAACGTGCGCTTCTTCCGCGACTGCGGCGAGGCGGAGGCGGCCGGATTCCGCGCCTGCCTCCGCTGCGATCCGAAGGGTGAGCGGGCGCGTATTGCGCAGGCGGTGGTCCAGGATGCCTGCACGTTCATCGAGGCGGCGGACGAGATCCCGTCACTCGACGTGCTGGCGCAGCGATCCGGTTACTCCCGCTTCCACTTCCTGCGCATGTTCCGCGATCACACCGGACTGACGCCACGCAGCTACGCGGACGGCGTGCGCGCGAAGCGGCTGCACGCGGCACTTGCGGGCGGGGCCCGGGTGGCCGACGCCGTCGCCGATGCGGGCTATGGCTCGGAGAGCCGCGTCTACGAGAAGACCGGCGAACTGCTCGGAATGACGCCGGGCGCTCTGCGCCGCGGTGGGGAAGGGGAGGTGATCCGCACCGCCTTCGCCGACTGCCCGTTCGGCCGACTGCTGGTGGGCGCCACCGACAAGGGCGTCTGCTTCATCGGCTTCGCCGAACCGGACGAAGCGCTCCTCGGCGATCTGCGCCTACGTTTCCCACGCGCGAGGATCGTTGCCGATGATACCGCGCTGGCAGATTCAGTTCGTGCGGTATTGGCCTTTCTGAAGGAACCGAAGCAGTCGCTGGACCTGCCGCTCGACCTGCGCGGCACCGCGTTTCAGCAACGCGTCTGGCGGACATTGTGTCGCATCCCTGCGGGCGAGACACGAACCTATGGCGAACTGGCCGCGATGATCGGCGAGCCGCGCGCGGTGCGTGCCGTTGCCCGCTCGTGTGCGCGAAATCCCGTGTCGCTGGCGGTTCCCTGCCATCGTATCGTCGGGAGCGACGGCAATCTGACCGGCTACCGCTGGGGCGTCCCCCGCAAGCGCGCGCTCCTGGAGAAGGAGCGCGCGGCCGCGGGGAACTGATCATCAGCGCCCGACGACGTAGCCGCCCTGTTCATCCTGCGCGCGGCTGTCCTGACGCCTGGCGTCGTGCCAGTCGCGATGCGCTTCGCGGTCCGCCTCGGCGGCGCCGCGATAGTCGCCAACCGCGGCGCGCCGCTGAGCTTCCTGTCGCGCCCAATGGGCATCGGCACGGTCCTGCTGTGCCTGTTGCTCGTGTCGTGCCGCGTCGCCGTTCGGTGTCTGGATGATCACCTGACCCATAGCCGGCGCGGCAACGAGAAATGCGCCGAACGCGATCGCATAAATGCTTCGCATGTCTGCCTCCATTTTCTGTCAGTGGTGTGATGGCGGGAACGCGCGCGGCCTGAACGTAGTTTCGTTCGTAACGTGACTGTCAGGACCGCGCGAAGAGAGGCGGATTCGGTACCCGCCTCTCGCCGGCATCAGCGACCCAGTTGAAGGGTTGTCCCGCCGTCGTGATCGGCCCTGCGCTCCTGGTGATTTGCGTCGCGCTGCGCCTGCTGAGCCTCGCGCTGATCTCGGGCGGCTCCTCGATAGTCGCCCATTGCGGCACGCTGACGCGCCTCGGCGTTGTCCTGTCGCGCCTCTTCGCGATCCTGCCGCGCCTGCGCCTCGTGCCGCGAAGCGTCGCCGCCGCCGATAATGACCTGCGCCATCGCGGGTGTAGCTGCCATAAAGGCCGCCAGTCCAAGTGCATATGCGGTTCGCATCGTAACCTCCTTCTTCAATCATTGCTCGTGTGAAGCCGACAGGACACAGCGGTGCGGGCGCCATGCGTACGTGGCCGCTACTCGCGCTTTACTTGCCCGTTGATGCCCCCTTGGTGACCATGCTCGATGCGCGAGGTGACTTCCCTCAACGCTCGTCCCGGGTTTCCATCCGATGAAGCCCGTGTCACCTGGAGAGCGCATGTAGGAGGCATCGCTGGCAATAATGTGGCTGGGAGCCTATTTCACTGCATCGTGCGGCAGCGTTGGTTGCAGTTGACCATGAGGTTCGCGGTCGGTTAACTGCAATTGCGAATTCGTCGCATCTAGGAACGCCGATGCTCGCCAGTCTGGTCATAGTCTTTCGTGAGGTCATCGAGGCCGGGCTGATCGTCGGCATCGTTCTCGCCGCGACGCGTGGCGTGGCAAGGCGCGGATGGTGGGTGTCGTGCGGTGTTGTCGGCGGCACGCTGGGCGCCTGCATCGTCGCGGCCTTTGCCGGCGAACTCGGTGCGCTGTTCAACGGCTCGGGGCAGGAGTTCTTCAACGCGGCGATCCTGCTGGTCGCTGTCGGCATGCTGACGTGGCACAACGCCTGGATGGCGGGCCATGGCCGCGAGCTTGCGCGCGAGGTGCGCGCCGTGGGCGCTGCTGTCGCGGAAGGTCATCGGCCGCTGACGGCGCTTGCCATCGTCGTTGGCGTTGCCGTGTTGCGCGAAGGCTCCGAGGTGGTCCTGTTCCTGTATGGCATCTTTGCGACCGGCGGCACCACGGTGACGGCAATGGTTGCGGGCGGCGCGCTTGGTGTCGCGCTCGGCGCAGGCGTGTCGGCGCTGATCTACCTAGGTCTGCTGGCGGTGCCGGCGCATCGGCTGTTCACGGTCACCACCGGCCTGATCACCTTGCTCGCAGCCGGACTGGCTTCCCAGGCGGTGTTCTTCCTCCAGCAGGCCGACTATCTCCAGGGCCTCGCCACACCGCTCTGGGACACCTCCTGGCTGCTGCGCGACGACAGCGTGCCAGGACGCCTGATGCACACGCTGATCGGCTACACCGCGATGCCGGATGGTGCACAGTTGCTGGCCTACGCGATGGTCATCGCCATGATGCTGGCGCTGATGCGTCTGGCCCGCGGCAGGATCGCGACCGCCCACCTGCCGGCGCGTTCGTCGCCCTGATTTTGGGCGGGAAGACAACGAGACAATAAGAGGGCCGAATGTCCGATAGCGAAGGCAACGGCAACGCTGTCGAATACTTCCTCGACCGACACGACCGCGAGGGACGCAGCGCGGCAACGGCTTTCTGTGATCCCTGGCGTTCCTTGCCCTACGGTGACCTGACAGAAGCGACCCGCCGTTTTGCCGGAGCGCTGCGCTCGGCCGGCGTGGCGCGCGAACGGCGCATCGCCCTGGTGCTGCTCGATACAGTCGATTTCCCAATTGCATTCTGGGGCGCCATCCGTGCCGGCGTCGTGCCGGTGCCAATCAACACGCTGCTGACCCACGACATGATAGGCTACATCCTTGCCGACAGTCGCGCCGATGCGGTGGTGATCTCGGCGCCGCTGGCCACGCCGCTGCTTCCCGTGCTGCACAGCCTCGTGGAGCTTCGCAGTATCATCGTCGTGCAGCCGGACGGGACGGCGCCCGCACCGCTCGACGATGCGCGCCATGTCGCCTTCGCGGATTTCCTGGCGAGCGGCGATCCCGATACGCCGACCGCTGTCACCCCGGCGGACGAAGCGGCGTTCTGGCTCTATTCGTCCGGTTCGACCGGAGCGCCGAAGGGAGTGCGCCATGTCCACGGCAGCCTGCGCGCGACAGCCGACACCTATGGCGCGCAGGTGCTGCGGATTTGCGAAGACGATGTGATGTTCTCCGCGGCGAAGGCGTTCCATGCCTACGGCCTCGGCAACTCCCTGACGTTCCCGATGTCGGTCGGCGCCACTTCCGTGCTGCTGCCCGACCGTCCGACGCCGGATGCGGTGCTGGATACGATGCAGCGCCACCAGCCGACGATGTTCGGCGGCGTGCCGACGCTGTATGCCGCGATGCTGGCCAATCCGCGGATCGGCCCGGGTGCGGGGTCGGCGCGGCTGCGGCGCTGCATCTCGGCCGGCGAGGCGCTGCCGGCCGATATCGGTCGGCGCTGGCACGACATGGTGGGCGTGGACATCCTGGATGGCATCGGCTCCACCGAGATGCTGCATATCTTCGTGTCGAACCGCGCGGACGACATACGCTACGGAACGTCGGGCAAGCCGGTGCCCGGGTATGAGGCGCTGGTTCTGGACGAGCACGGCGGCCGCGTGGCCAACGGCGAGGCGGGCGAACTTGTGGTCCGTGGACCGTCCTCGGCCGAGGGCTACTGGAACCAGCGCGACAAGACGCGGCGCACCTTCCGCGGCGAGTGGACGCATACCGGCGACACCTACATCCGCGACGCCGATGGCTATTTCCGTTTCTGCGGCCGCACCGACGAGATGCTGAAGGTGAGCGGCGTCTGGGTATCGCCGTTCGAGGTGGAGGAGGCGCTGGTCTCGCATCCCGCGGTGCTGGAGTCGGCCGTGGTGGGCGCGCAGGACCGTGACGGGCTGACCAAGCCCAAGGCGTTTATCGTACTGCAGAAGGCGGCGAGGCAGCAGGATGCCGACACCGTGAAGGAGCTGCTGAAGGCGCACGTGAAGGAACGCATCGGCGTGTGGAAATACCCACGCTGGATCGAGTTCGTGGACGGTCTGCCGAAGACCGCGACCGGCAAGATCCAGCGCTTCCGGCTGCGTGTGACGCCGTGAGGGATCGCTGGCCCCCGCTCACTCCGCCGTCATGGCCGGGCTTGTCCGGCTTGTCCCGGCCATCCCCATCAGCAACAGTGCCGCAACGGATGGCCGGGACAAGCCCGGCCATGACGATAGAGTAATGGCTGTGCGCATCGCTGAGATTGCCGTGGACGGAAGACGCCTGGAAACCGCACGGTGGGGTCCCGCTCCCGATGTCGCGCCGACGCTCGTCCTGCTGCATGAGGGGCTGGGCTGCGTCGCGCTGTGGCGGGATTTTCCCGAGGCGCTGGTTGCGGCGACAGGTTGCGGCGTGTTCGCCTGGTCGCGCTTCGGCTACGGGGCGTCGGATCCCGTGCAGTTGCCACGCCCGATGACCTACATGCACGACGAGGCGCTGAACGTGGTGCCTCGCGTGTTGGACGCGGCTGGGGTGCGGCGTGCGGTTCTCATCGGCCATTCGGATGGTGGCTCGATCGCGGCAATCCACGCCGGGGCTGTGGAGGACCGGCGCGTAGCCGGGGTCGTGCTGATCGCGGCGCACTTCTTCGTCGAGGACATCAACATCGCCAGCATCGCCGCGATCAAGGCAAACTTTGAGCAGGGCGATCTGCGGCAGCGGCTGGCGAGGTATCATCGCGACGTGGATGTGGCATTCCGCGGCTGGAACGACGCCTGGCTCGATCCGCGGTTCCGTGATTTCGACATCACCGACCAGATCGGGCGAATCAAAGTGCCGGTTCTGGCGTTGCAGGGGGCCGACGATCCCTACGGCACGCCCGAGCAGCTTCGTGTGCTGGAACGTGTGGCGTCCTGTCCGGTCGAGACGCGACTGATTGCCGGCGCTCGCCACGCGCCCCATCTGGAAGCGAAGGACGCGACGCTGGCAGCGATCGTGCCGTTTGTGCGGAGCGTTCTGATGGAAGCCACCGCATGAAACGCATCGACTTCGAGACAGACCCGAGCCGTTATCGCCATTGGCGCCTCGCATTCGACGGCCCGGTCGCGACGCTGACCATGGACGTCGATCCCCACGGCAGTCTGTTCGAAGACTGCGAGCTGAAGCTGAATTCCTACGATCTCGGCGTCGATATCGAACTGGCCGACGCGGTGCAGCGCCTGCGGTTCGAGCATCCGGAGGTGCGCACGGTGGTGCTGCGTTCCGGCAAGGAGGGCGTGTTCTGCGCCGGCGCCAATATCCGCATGCTCGGGGAGGCGTCGCATGGCCACAAGGTGAACTTCTGCAAGTTCACCAACGAAACACGGTTGGCGATCGAGGATGCCAGTGCGAATTCCGGTCAGCGCTGGCTGGCCGCGGTGAGCGGCAGCGCGGCTGGCGGCGGGTATGAGCTGGCGCTGGCGGCGGACCATATCATGCTGATCGACGACCGCCGCTCCGGGGTTGCGTTGCCGGAAATGCCGCTGCTGGCGGTGCTGCCTGCGACCGGCGGCCTCACGCGACTGACCGACAAGCGCCTGGTGCGGCGCGACCGCGCGGACGTGTTCTGCTCCACCGAGGAAGGCGTGCGCGGACGCCGTGCGGTGGAGTGGCGGCTGGTGGATGAGATCGTGCCGCCGTCCGCCTGGGATGCGAAACTGCACGAGCGTGCGCTGGCGCTGGCTGCGCTATCGGACCGCCCGGTGGAGGCAAACGGCATCGTGCTGACGCCGCTGCAGCGCAAGTTCAGTGATGATGGTGTCGTCTATTCGCATGTCCGCGTCGCGCTGGATCGCGTACAACGGCTGGCGACGATCACATTGCTCGGGCCGGATCGGGATTTGCCGCGCGATGCCGCGAGCATCCACAACAATGGCGCCCGGTTCTGGCCGCTCACAGTGGCGCGGGAGCTGGACGACGCGATCCTGCACCTGCGGTCGAACGAGCCCACACTGGGGTTGATCGTGCTGCGATCCGAGGGCGATCCGGCGGCGGTGCTGGCCGCGGACGAACTGCTGGAAGCGCACAAGGATGACTGGCTGGTGCGCGAAATCCGGCTTTATCTGAAGCGCGTATTCAAGCGCATCGACCTGACGTCGCGGAGCCTGATTGCGCTGATCGAGCCGGGAAGCTGCTTTGCCGGCACGCTTGCCGAGCTTTTGTTTGCCGCCGACCGGTCGGTGATGCTTTCCGGAGTGCGCAGCGGTGAAAATCGTGGGCGCGCCAGCGTGCATCTGTCGGATTTGAATTTCGGCGCGTATCCGATGGGCAACGGCTTGACGCGCCTCTCCACCCGCTTCCTCGGCGAGCCCGACAGTTTCGCGCATGCCCGCGAACGCACGGGCGCGACGCTGCACGCGGAGGACGCCGATGCGATGGGTCTGGTCACGTTCGCCTATGACGACACGGACTGGGACGACGAGGTGCGACTGATGCTGGAGGAACGCGCGTCGTTCTCGGCCGATGCGCTGACCGCGATGGAGGCCAATCTGCGTTTCGCCGGACCCGAGACGATGGAGACGCGTATCTTCGGGCGGCTGACCGCGTGGCAGAACTGGATCTTCCAGCGACCGAACGCGGTGGGCGAGGAGGGCTCGCTGAAGCGCTACGGCAGTGGCCAGCGGCCGGTGTTTGGTTCGGAGAGGGTGTAGAGGCCATTGCCCGGCGATGGGGACGACGGTGGGATACAAGGAGCGCGCGACATGCCCGACGGAACCGCGGTCGATTATGACGGCCTGATCCCCAATAATGTCGGCCTGAACGACGATCTGCGCGTGCGCAAGGCGCTGGAGACCTGGCATCCGGGCTACATCAACTGGTGGCAGGAGATGGGGCCGGAAGGATTTCAGGAAAGCCTGGTGTATTTGCGCACGGCGGTCGGCGTCGGCTCGGAGGGTTGGGCAAAGTTCGGCTATGTCCGGATGCCGGAATACCGCTGGGGCGTGCTGCTCGCTCCCGCGGTCGACGGGCGAAAAATACCGTTCGGCGCGCACAAGGGCGAGACCGCATGGCAGGAGGTCCCCGGCGAATATCGCGCCATGCTGCGTCGTCTGCTGGTGATCCAGGGCGATACGGAACCGGCCTCGGTCGAGCAGCAGCGCCATTTGGGAATCACCGCGCCGTCGCTCTACGACATGCGCAACCTGTTCCAGGTGAATGTCGAGGAGGGCCGGCATCTCTGGGCGATGGTCTATCTGCTGCAGAAGTACTTCGGCCGCGACGGGCGCGAGGAGGCTGAAGACCTGTTGCGCCGCCGTTCGGGCGATCAGGACAGTCCGCGCATGTTGGGCGCATTCAACGAGGCAACGCCGGACTGGCTGTCGTTCTTCATGTTCACATTCTTCACCGACCGCGACGGCAAGATGCAGCTGGCCGCGCTGGCGCAGTCGGGGTTCGATCCGCTGTCGCGCACCTGCCGCTTCATGCTGACCGAGGAGGCGCACCACATGTTCGTCGGCGAGACCGGCGTGCAGCGCATCGTTCAGCGCACCTGCCAGGCGATGCGCGAGGCCGGTATCGACGATCCAACGGACATCGAGCGGGTGCGGGCGCTCGGCGTGATCGATCTGCCGACATTGCAGAAGAAGGCCAATCTGCATTTCTCGCTGACGCTCGATCTGTTCGGCAACGAGATCAGCACGAATGCCGCGAACGCATTCAACGCCGGGCTAAAGGGACGTTATCGCGAGGACAAGCTGACGGACGACCACCTGCTGGCCGGTGCGACCTATCCCGTGCTGCGACTGCGGAATGGTGCGATCGTGCGGGAGGACGTTGCCGCGCTCTCGGCGCTGAACATGCGGCTGCGCGACGACTATGTGGAGGACGCGAATGCCGGCGTGACGCGCTGGAACCGGGTGATCGAGCGGGCCGGGATTCCGTTCCGTCTCCGTCTGCCGCACGTGGCATTCAACCGCCGCATCGGCGAGTTTGCCGCGATCCACGCCGATACCAACGGCAATGTGCTGACAGGCGAGCAATGGCAGGTGCGGAGGGAGAGCATGCTGCCGTCCGCCGAAGACAATCGGTTCGTGGAAAGTCTGATGCGGCCGGTGCTCGCGCCCGGCGCCTTTGCTTCGTGGATCGCGCCGCCGCGCATCGGCATCGACAACATGCCGGGCGACTTCGAATACGTGAAGATCGAGGGGTAGCATCCCCTGCCCGCTTCGCGGGAGGGGGAGGTCATGCCAGCGGCCCGAACCAATGACCCTCCATCGCCACGAGCTGTAATGGAAAGTCATTTGTTGCGAATTCGGGTACTACGCTAGTGGATCCGGTCGTCCGACCACCGCGTCGTCGGCGTCCAACCCAGGCGCGCGCCTGCGCGCCCGCAACTGACAGGCGAGGCCCCCGGGAAGCGCTCATACAGCTTCGGATCGCACAGCGGGATCCGCGTGCCATAGAGCGCTTCCAGGCGCGCGACCGTTGGTTGTGTCGAGAACGCATCCGCCGCGGCGAGAAAGAATGTCTCGAACCCGGCATAGTCGGCCAGCGTCACACATGCGGCGAATCCGCGTGCGCAGTCCTCCGGCCCAACGTAGGCTCGCAGGTATGACATCGGTTCGTTGCGTCCCGACGGTCCGGCGCGTCCGGCCATGAAATCCGCCAACTCAGGGAACGCGATGAAGCAGGGGCGCAGCACCAGCACTTCCAACCCGCGCCTTGCATAACTCGCGGCAATCTGTTCCCCGCACTGCTTGCTGAGCCCGTAAGCGTCGGTCGGCCGCAGCACATGCGCTTCGTCGATCGGCAGATAGCAGGGCGGCATTGTCGGATTCGATTGGTCGATGCCGATGACCGAGCTGCTCGAGCAATGGATTACCCGCCGGACACCGGCGCGTAGGCTCGCCTCGAACACGTTCCATGTCCCCATCACGTTGACCTGCATCGTGGTTGCGTCATCGGTCGCCACCGAACGGTCGATGCCGCCAAGATGAATCACGACCTCGATCCCGTGCAGTGCCGAATGCACGGCAGCGAAATCCCGCAGATCTGCACTGCGGAATTCGAAACCCTGATCGGCCGGAGCCGCCACGTCGAGCACGCGCAGCTCATGGCCATCGAGCAAACGCAGCACATGCTGCCCGAGGCGCCCGGACCCGCCGGTGATCGCTATGCGCATACCCACCTCCCCTCGTGCAACAGCTGTTCATGCCAAACGAAACGGCACCCGTCCCAGGCTCGCTCCCGGCTTCCCCTCTGGCGCCATCGGTCAACCAAAGCCCAACAGTGCGCGCAGCCTGCGCCAGATGACGCGCAACATCAGCCTGCCGGCGGACAGACCGCTCGTTGGCGACGGCGGCGCACCACCGATCCGTGCTTCCAGATTGCGCGCAACAATCTCGGCAATTTCCGCCGCGAATTCCCGCACGACCGCGCCGCGGGCGAATTGCGCAAGCGGCCCACGCAGCGTGTAGTCGATCGACAACGTTGCGCCGGTGGCATTTGCATCCTGCTCATGCAGCAGCAGCACGGCGCGCGCGCTGAGCCGGGTACCGGTGCGGGCATCGCGGCCCTCACCGGAGATCTCCGCGCGTCGATCGGCATCGTCGAACGCCAGACTGCCTTCGCCGGTGAACAGCGTCTCGATCGGACCAAGCGAGGCGCGCACCTCGCCGCTCAACCGATCGCCCTCGATTGCTACCAACCGTGCGCCAGGTACGCACTCGGCGACCAACATTGGATCGTGGATGGCAGTCCATACCTCCGACAACGGCAAGGCGATACTCAATGCGTGGACGACGCCCGTGCCTCCCGGCATAGCCGCCGCGGATGTCGGAGACCATGCCGGCATCGACGGCAAAGCGGGCAGGGGCGACGGTGCAGCGACGGTAACCTGCACGCCCTCGGCCAGCACACCCCGAATGGCGCGCACGATCCCCGCATAGCCAGTACACCGGCAGAGATTGCCCGCCAATTCCAGGCGAACCCGCGCCTCGTCCGCGTCAGGCAGGCGCTGCACGATGTCGCGTGCGGTCACCAACATGCCGGGCGTGCAGTAGCCGCATTGCAACGCGTGCTCCGCGGTGAACGTCGCGCGAAGTCGGACGATCACCGGATCGTCCTCCAGGCCCTCGATCGTACGAACGTCCGCGCCGTCGCAGGCAACGGCATAGGCGATACAGGACCGTGCCGGCGCGCCGTCGATCAGCAATGTGCATGCGCCGCACACGCCATGCTCGCAGCCGAGATGCGTGCCCGTGAGCAGCCTTTCCTCACGCAGAAAGTCGGCGAGATGCGTGCGCGGTTCCACATCCGCGGTCACCGCACTGCCGTTTACGATGAGCGTAACGCGGCTCATCCGTCCGCCTCGACCTGGGCGCGCCGCAACGTGGCCAGTTGCATGTGGCGCTGCACCTGGCCCAGCCCGTCCAACGCCTGCAATGCATGTGTTGCACCGTCGATCGATGCAGCGTCGCCTTCCAGCAGCAGAGGCCTGCCGCCGAGTGCGCCGATGACCGCGCGACGCGTGCGCGCGGTCAGCATGATTGCAGTCATCGCATGCGCGAAATCGCCCGGCTTGCGGCACGCCTTCACATAGCCCCAGCGCGCATTATTCGGCAGGCGCGGCACCCGCACCGCACGCAGGATCTCGCCCGGCGCGAGCGCGGTGCGGAACGCCCCTTGCACAAAATCCGCCACCCGCAGACTGCGCGCACCGTCGGGGCCGTGCAGCATGGCCACCGCATCCAGTGCGATCAGCACCGTCAGCCAGTCCGCTGCCGGATCGGCATGACACAGGCTGCCGCCGATCGTGCCGCGATTGCGCACGGCGCGATACGCGATGTTGTCGGCCACGCGCGCGAGCACGTTGCCGCCGATATCCGGAACCAGCCCATCGGCGATCGCAGCATGCGTGACACAGGCGCCGATCGTCACCGCATCCGCATCGGCGGCGACACCGGTGAGTTCGGGAAGGCGATCCACCTGTACCAGCAGCTGAGGCTGTGTCAGTCGGAGATTGAGCATCGGCCCGAGGGACTGCCCACCGGCCAGCACGCGTGCCGAACCCGCCTGCGTCGTCAGCAAGGAAATCGCCTCGACCAGGCTCGCCGGACGCGCGTGCTCGAACGGCGCGGCCTTCATCGTTCGGCGCGCGCGAGCAATGCGGCGAGGACGCGCTGCGGCGTGATCGGGAGTTCGGTGAGTTCCACACCGAGCGGCGCCAGCGCGTCGTTCACCGCATTGGCGATGGCGGCGGGCGGACCGATCGCGCCGCCCTCGCCGATGCCCTTCTGGCCGAACATCGACAACGGCGACGGCGTCTGCATGTGCTCGATGCGCGGTTCCGGAACTTCGGTCGCGCCCGGCAGAAGGTAATCCGCCAGCGTCGAACCAAGCGGCTGGCCGGCCGTGTCAAACGGCATCTCTTCGTAGAGCGCGGTGCCGATGCCCTGCGCGGTGCCGCCGATCACCTGGCCGTCGACGATCATCGGATTGACCAGCGTGCCGCCATCTTCGCAGATCGCATAATCAAGGATGCGGACATCGCCCAATTCGGTATCGACCGAAACCACCGCGGCATGCGCGGCATAGCTGAACGTGCCGGTGTCGCGATTCGGCCGGTAGCCAGCGGTCACTTCCAGACCGCCGGGTGCTACGTCATTCGGCAGGTCCTGAGGACGCAGATACCAGGTGCGCGCCACCTCTTCGATCGGCACGCTGCCGACCGGGCCGGCCACCACTCCGTTGCCGACACGTACCGCATCGACGGGCGCCTGCAACAGATGCGCGCCGATGCCCGCGATGCGCCCGGCGAGTTCGCGGCATGCGGCACCGACCGCGCCACCCGCCATCACCATGCAGCGCGAGCCCCAGGTTCCGGTCGAATAGGGAGTCAACGCCGTGTCACCGTGCACGACGCGAATCGCGGCGATTGGAATCCCCAGCACCTCGTGCGCCACCTGAGCCAAGGTCGTCTCAAGTCCCTGCCCATGGCTTTGGATACCGACGCGCAGTTCGAGCCCGCCATCCGGCGTCATGCGCGCCACCGCCTGCTCGAAGCCCGGCACCATCGGTATTCCCCAGCCAGCATAGACCGACGTGCCATGCGCCGCCTGCTCGCAGAAAATCGTGCAGCCGACGCCGATGCGCAGCACACCGGTCAGGCCTTTCTGGCGACGGCGCACGGCAGGTATATCGATCGCCCGCACGACGCGGCGCAGGCACTCCGGATAATCCCCGCTGTCGAAATGCTTGCCGGTGATATTGTCGAAAGGCATCGCATCGGCTGGAACGAGATTGCGCAGGCGCAGTTCGTGCGGCTCGATCCCTGCCTGCCGCGCAACCGCATCCAGCGTCACCTCCAGTGCGAAGCACACGCCGGAACGCGCGACGCCGCGATAGGGCAGGATCGGCGGCTTGTTGGTCGCGGCGGAAAATGTGCGGCAACGGTACGCCGGCATCACATAGGGGCCAGGCAGGATGGAGGCCACCTGCGCCGCTTCCAGGCAGGCGGAGAACGGATAGGCGGAATAGGCGCCCGCATCCACCACCGCCTCGGCATCGATCCCGATCAACCTGCCATCCGCTTCGGCGTGCACCGTGATATCGTAGTCGTGCTCACGACAATTGGCATTGCCGGTAAGCTGTTCGCGCCGATCCTCGATCCAGCGCACGGGGTGGCCGAGCTTCCGTGCGAGCCAGGCAGCGCATACCTCTTCCGGCAACAGGATGCCTTTGTAGCCAAAGCCGCCGCCAACATCGGGCGCAACGACGCGGATACGCGCCTGTTCGAGCCCAAGGCAGCCCGAAAGTCCCGTGCGCACGATGTGCGGCAACTGCGTCGAGCTGTAGACCAGCAGCTGCTCCAGCCGCCGGTCCCAGGTCGCCACCACGCCGCGGCCTTCGAGCGGCGACATGCATTGCCGTGCCGTGCGCAGCCGCCGCCGCACCACGATCGGCGCCGCTCGCGCGAGATGCTCCGACGCAACGTCGACGAAGGTTTCCAGGAAGACGTTGCTGTCCCAATGCTCGTGGATTTTTGTTCCGCTATCGAGAGACGCGCGCATATCGACGACCGGCGGCAGTTCATCGAACTCCACCTCCACCGCGGCCGCCAGGTCCTCGGCCGCGGCACGGCTCTCCGCGACGCAGACGGCGATCGCTTCGCCGACATGGCGCACCTTGTTTTCCGCCAGCACCGGCTGCACCGACGGTTTGAATCCGGGCAGACCGGACAACGCGACGATCGGCTGAACGCGCACGAGATCAGCGGCGGTGAACACCGTTGCTTCCGCACCCGGCGGCTTGCGCACTGCCTGGATGCGCGCGTGCGCGATGGGACTACGTACGAACGCGAGATCGCGCATGCCTGACAGGCGGATGTCGGCGATGAATTCACCCTTGCCGCGCAGGTAGCGGTCGTCCTCGAGCCGAGGGACGGAGCAGCCGATGCCTTCGCCGTCTGCCTGCCGCATTCCGCGTCCCTTTCCGCTTGCACGCCGTGCGCGACCGTCAGCATACTGATGATGCTGCTGTGCCGGCAACGGATGACGGAGGTATCGATGGACCTGCAATTCGACCTGTTGCTGCGCGGCGGGCGGGTAATCGACCCCACATCGGGGCGCGACGGCATCGCCGATATCGGCATTTGCGGCAGCAGCATCGCCGCGATCGAACCTGCGATCCCGATCGACACGGCGCGGCAGGTGCTGGATGTCACGGGCAAGATTGTAATCGCCGGCATGATCGATACGCACGCCCATGTCTATCAGCATGTCACCGGCCGCTTCGGTCTTAATGCCGACATGGTGGGCGTGCGCTCCGGCGTCACCACCCTGGTCGATCAGGGCGGACCGAGTTGCATGACGCTGCCGGGCTTCCGCCACTTCATCGTCGAGCCAGCGGAAAGCCGTGTTCTGTGCTTCATCTCGATGTATCTGGTCGGCGGCATGGAGGGACATCTCTACCCGGCGCTCTATGGGCCGGAACAGGTCGACGTGAAGGCGACAATCCGCGCCGCGCGCGCGAACCCGGACATTGTGCGCGGCGTGAAGGCGCACGCGGAAATCGGCGGCGCGTCGCGTTGGGGGTTGGAGGTGGTCAAGCTCGGCAAGCGCATCGCCAACGAGCTTGGCATACCGTTGTATATACATCTCGGTCAGCTCTGGCCGGTGAAGGACGGTGCGACGATCGACCCCGATGAGGTGGTGCGCGCTCTGATGCCGCTGATGGAGCCTGGGGACGTGCTCGCGCATCCGTTCACCCGCCATCCGGGCGGCTTCGTGTCGGCCGAGACGGGCGAGGTGCACCCGGTCGTGTGGGCGGCGCTCGAGCGCGGCGTTACGGTGGATGTCGGCCACGGCTCGCATTTCAGTTTTGAAATGGCGCGTCGAACCATCGGCGCCGGCATCCGCCCGCATACGCTGGGTGCCGACATGCATGGTTACAATGTACGCCCACCCGGTGCCAACGATGAGGCACGCCAGGAAAACCCGTTCTTCGGTGTCGCACCGTTCAACCTGACGCATGCGATGACCGAGCTGATGACGCTTGGCATGAAGCTGCCGGACATAGTGGCAACGGTGACCAGCAATCCGGCACGCATGCTGCAGATGCAGGAGCAGCTCGGCGCGCTGCTGGCGGGACGCGAGGCGGATATCTCGGTGCTCGATCTGTTGCACGGACGCTTCACGCTATCCGACAACAGCGGCGAAAAGGTCATTGCGCACGAGATGCTCACCCCGGCATTTGCGTTGCGCGCCGGCAAACCGGTGCCCGCGGACAGCCCGCTGATCCCCCCGCCTGCCTTGCTCGCGGCGTGAGAGGCGTCGGGCGCGCTTAGGATCCGCTGCGGAGTAAATGCTCCGCGTGACGCAACGGTCGCAACACTACCGTCATGGCCGGGCTTGTCCCGGTCATCCACGTCTTCTCTTTGTGCTGGCAGCGAAGAGATGGATAGCTGGGACCAGCTCAGCCATGACGATGTAGCATGGCGCGCGTTCGGAACTGACTCAGTTGTTTCTCGGCAAATTCCTGGTCCGACCGCTGCTCACGGTCCAATTGTTTTCGGACCGGCGCCGAAGCCGCCAGCCGTGTTGGCCAGTTTCTGCAGGTCGGTGCGCGTCAGAACCAGATCCGCTTCCCTGCCGCAGTTGTCGCTCCCATTGCTGGTGTGCAAGCCGGCCCAATGAACGCGATAGATCGGCGGGCTGCTCATGCGTCTTGCCTCGACGACGAGACTGCCGCCACCCTCAGCCATGGCGCTGGGTGCGAGCGTGCAGGCGCGGACGATCGCCCTGCCGGTCGGTTCCGGGGCGATATCGTCTGCCGCCGAGGCGGTGACATGCCAGAGGTCCATTCTCTCGGTGCCCGGTTTGAAGACGACGATCGCGCCCACCTGTGGACCGAACTGCTCGAGCTCCAGCATGGCCATTGAGCCCAGACAGGCCGTCAGCAGGACTGTGGCCACCAGCGTCAGAACGGGCACCCACGTGGTGTCCACCGCCCGGTCAGGGGCTCGATGCCGTTGATCGCGCCAGTGCATTCCCGATGCCTGCCCTGCGTTGGGACCCCCTTGGGGGTGCTGTTGCTGCCCAAAAACTACTCATCGTCATGAACCGGGCGAACTATCGGGCCAAGATCAGGCGCTTGTCTAGGCATTGATTGATCAACTCCCGGCCATGGTGATCTGAAGCTTGCCAGTCAGCCTGAATTCCATGCATGCTGCGCCGCAGCGGGGGCACCATGATCGTCGCGATGCGCAGCGCGCCGGACGTGCCGCAGTCGCACGGCGTGGATGCGTCAACAACAGCCTGGGAGATGTCGAACCGTCGACGATATTTCCGCTGTTTCTGCTCCGACGGGCCATGCGGACGTTCGACGCGGAGCAGCAGACCGAACTCATCGCCCAGGCGCACGCGCTGGTCGTCGACGAGGCGCCGTGGCTGTTCATTGTGCACGACCTCAATCCGCGCGCGATGTCGCCGAAGGTGCGCGGATTCCAGCCGGCGCAGTCCTGGTCGCAGGACTTCACGCACATTACGATGGCGAGCCCGGCATAGGGCACGGGCGGAGCGCGACACGGTGGCCGCCTGACCGCGCGGAGGGTTACGCCTTTGGCCCGGTCGTGCGTTACTGGGGTCGGCTGCCAAGGGAAGCGCGTGATGTGCGGCATCGTCGGACTGTTCCTGACTGACCCGGCGCTGGAACCGGAGCTTGGCCGGTTGACCGCCGGCATGCTCGCGGTGATGACCGATCGGGGTCCCGACAGCGCCGGTTTCGCGCTGTATGGCGATGGTGCGCCCGACACGACGAAGCTCACGCTGCACGGACCCGCATCCACCGATTTCCAGGCGATCGCGGCCCGGATGGCCGAAGCACTCGGCACGCCGACGCCTGTCGTGTTGCGCGACGATCACGCGGTGCTGCGTGTTCCGACGGAACGGGAAACCGAGGCTCGCGCGCGGCTTGGCCAGCTTGCACCGCACGTGCGCGTTGTCGCCACCGGGACGCGCATGGAACTGTTCAAGGGCGTCGGCCGACCGGCAGCCGTGTCGGCGCGGTTCGGTCTGCCCGCAATGGCCGGAACGCATGCGATCGCCCATACCCGCATGGCAACGGAGTCCGCCGTCACGACCGAGGGCGCGCACCCGTTCTCGACCGGCCCCGATCAGTGCCTGGTGCACAACGGCTCGCTGTCCAACCACAACGGCATTCGCCGCATGCTGGCGCGCGAAGCCATCCGGATGGAGACAGCGAACGACACCGAGGTCGCCGCGGGCTACCTCACCTGGCGCATGCGCGAGGGCGCCCGGCTGGACGAGGCGCTGCAATCCGCACTGGAAGATCTCGACGGCTTCTACACATTCGTCGTCGGCACCGAATCCGGTTTCGGCGTGCTGCGCGACCCGGTCGCCTGCAAGCCCGCGGTCATGGCGGAGACCGACCGATACGTTGCCTTCGCGTCGGAATATCGGGCGCTGGTCGATCTTCCCGGCATCGCGGCGGCGCGGCTGTTCGAACCGGAACCGGCACGGGTGTATTTCTGGGAACGCCCGCATTGAACGGTGTGCTCGACGCAACGACGGTCGATCTCGCCGCAACGACGGTGCGCGAGCTGAACGCGCGTCTGCACCGCGTGGTGCCGGAAAGCAATGAGAGCTTGTGGCGGATCGCCAACCCCCGCGGCCGGCATTCGGTGGCGGTGGGCATCAGCGCGCCGATCCAGGTGCGGATCGGGGGCCATGTCGGCTACTACTGCGGCGGCATGAATTCCGGCGCCCGCATCACGATCGACGGCAACGCCGGGCCGGGTGTCGCCGAGAACATGATGTCAGGCGAGGTGCGCGTGAAAGGCGACGCCGCGCAGTCTGCCGGCGCGACGGGCCGCGGGGGCCTGCTGGTGATCGAGGGCAATGCCGGCGCGCGATGCGGCATCTCGATGAAGGGGATCGACATCGTGGTTGGCGGTTCGATCGGCCACATGAGTGCGTTCATGGCGCAGGAAGGCAACCTGGTGGTGTGCGGCGATGCCGCCGATGCGCTGGGCGACAGCCTCTATGAGGCGCGCATCTTCGTCCGCGGCGCGGTGAAGACGCTCGGCGCGGATTGCGAGGAGAAGGCGATGGGGAAGGACGAACGCGGCATCCTGCGCGCCTTGCTGGACCGCGCGGCGCTGGGTACGGCGATCGATGCATCGGCCTTCCGGCTTTATGGTTCTGCCCGGCAGCTGTACCATTTCCACATCGACAACGCCGGCGCCTATTGAGGTGGCCATGGACACGGCGCAGCCCCACACGCGACACACGCCGCCGCGCGAATCGGCGACGTTCGATCGCCACACCATCGCGGAAATCCAGCGTGCCGCGGCGACCGGCATCTACGACATCCGCGGGTTCGGCGCGAAACGCAAACTGCCGCATTTCGACGATCTGCTGTTCCTGGGCGCGTCGATGTCGCGCTATCCGCTCGAAGGCTATCGCGAGCGGTGCGGCACCGATGTGGTGCTTGGAACGCGGCATGCGAAGCGGCCTGTCGAACTGAAGATCCCCGTGACCATCGCCGGCATGAGCTTCGGTGCCTTGTCCGCGCCGGCCAAGGAGGCGCTTGGACGCGGCGCGAGCGCTGTCGGCACGTCGACCACGACCGGCGATGGCGGCATGACGCCGGAGGAGCGCGAGCACTCGCGGATCCTGGTCTACCAATGCCTGCCGTCGCGCTACGGCATGAACCTGGAAGATCTGCGCAAGGCGGATGCGATCGAGGTGGTGGTGGGGCAGGGGGCCAAGCCGGGCGGCGGTGGCATGCTGCTCGGCCAGAAGATCTCGCCGCGCGTCGCACGGATGCGCAACCTGCCGGAAGGGATCGACCAGCGATCCGCCTGCCGGCATCCCGATTGGACCGGCCCGGACGATTTGACGATCAAGATCGAGGAGCTGCGCGAAATCACCGACTGGGAAAAGCCGATCTATGTGAAGGTCGGCGCCAGTCGGCCCTATTACGATACCGCACTTGCGGTGAAGGCGGGTGCCGATGTCGTGGTGATGGACGGCATGCAGGGTGGCACCGCTGCGACGCAGGAGGTGTTCATCGAACATGTCGGCCTGCCGACGCTTGCATCGATCCGCCCGGCCGTGCAGGCGCTCCAGGAGCTTGGCGTTCACCGCAAGGTTCAGCTGGTCATCTCCGGCGGCATTCGCAGCGGCGCCGATGTGGCCAAGGCGCTGGCGCTCGGCGCCGATGCGGTCGCCATCGGAACCGCAGCGCTGATCGCGCTGGGCGACAACGATCCGGCGTTGGAAGACGAGTATCGCGCGCTCGGCACCACCGCAGGCTGTTATGATGACTGGCACGAAGGGCGTGATCCGGCGGGGATCACAACGCAGGATCCGGTGCTTGCGGCGCGGCTCGATCCGGTGCGCGCGGGGCAGCGGCTGGCCAATTACCTCACGGTCATCACGCTTGAGGCGCAGGCGATCGCGCGCGCCTGCGGCAAGAGCCATCTGCATAACCTGGAGCCGGAGGATCTCGTGGCGCTGACACTGGAAGCCGCGGCGATGACCCAACTGCCGCTCGCGGGCACCGAGTGGTTTCCGGGCAAGTCGGGAGTCTGACGTTGACCGATCTCGCCGATGTCGCGCGCGAACGCGGCATCCGATATTTCCTCATCGCGTTCGTGGACCTGCTTGGTCACCTGCGCGCCAAGCTTGTACCGGCGGCGGCGATCGGCGCGATGCAGCAGAACGGCGCCGGCTTTGCCGGCTTCGCCGTGCATTTCCACATGGCGCCATCCGATCCCGACATGCTTGCCATGCCGGACCCATCGAGCCTGATCCAGCTGCCCTGGAAGCCGGAGGTCGGCTGGCTTGCCGCGGACCTTACCTTGCGGGGGAAACCGCTCGAACAGGCGCCGCGCAATCTGCTGCGCCGCCTGATCGCACGCGCGGACGATGCTGGCTATGGAATGAAAAGCGGCGTGGAATGCGAGTATTTCATCATATCGCAGGATGGCAGCGCCATAGCCGACGCGGCGGATCGCGCCGACAAGCCGTGTTATGACCAGTCGGCGCTGATGCGTCGCTACGATGTCATTGCCGAACTCTGCGATGCCATGCAGGGACTTGGCTGGAAGCCTTATCAGAACGACCACGAGGACGCGAACGGTCAGTTCGAGATGAACTGGGAGTACGACGATTCGCTGGTCACCGCGGATCGCCACGTCTTCTTCAAGTTCATGGTCCGCTCGATCGCCGAGAAGCACGGACTTCGGGCGACGTTCATGCCGAAGCCTTTTCCGCAACTGACCGGGTCCGGCTGTCATGCGCACGTCTCGCTCTGGCGGAATGAGCGCAACCTGTTCGCCGACGACGCCGAAGCGCTCGGGCTGTCACCGGTCGGCTACAACTTCATCGGCGGGATCATGCATCACGCGCAGGCACTCTGCGCGCTGTTGAACCCGGTGGTGAACTCCTACAAGCGGATCAATGCGCAGCGCACGCTGTCCGGCGCCACCTGGTCGCCGAATGCCGTCAGCTATTCCGGCGACAACCGCACGCACATGATCCGCATCCCGGCTGCCGGACGCTTCGAACTGCGTCTGGCCGATGGGGCCGTCAATCCATACCTGCTGCAGGCGGCGATCCTCGCAGCCGGGCTGGACGGGCTGGAAGCCGCGCGCGATCCCGGCCGGCGCCTGGACATCAACATGTACGCCGAGGGCCACACGGTCGCGGGACTGCAGCGCCTGCCTTTGAATCTGCTCGACGCCCTGCGCGCCCTGGAAGCCTCGGAGACGCTGATTGGGGCGTTCGGCGAGGAATTCACGCACGCCTATATCAGGCTGAAACAGGCCCAGTGGGATGAGTATTCACACCATCTGACCCAATGGGAACGCGACACGACGCTGGATGTCTGACGGGCGACGATCGGTTCACCGATTAGGTTCGATCGGACGCACCCTGGCCCCGTCACCGACTTCGTCGGGAAGATTGAGCGCCACCCGATCGCCGACCTGCGCACCCTCCGCCAGGCTCGCGCGCGTGCCGTCTGTCGTCGCAACCTTCACCGGCTGGAGATGCACGAGGTTGTCGCCGCTCACGTTCGCAATGAACGTATTGGAACCGCGCAGGATCAGCGCGGCGACCGGAATTTCCGGATACGCAGTGACCGGCACGTGCAGAATCACGTAGGCAAAGGAGCCCGGCACCAGGAAACCCTCACTGTTGTCCACGTCCAGTTCGACGAACAGCGTGCGGGTGCGCGGATCAAGCTGGTCGGACGAGCGGGCGATGCGTGCGCGCACGCGCCGATCCGGATTGGACCCGTCGGTCACGTCGGCCATGTCGCCGACATGGACGTATGGCACGTCCCTCTGCTCCACATAGACATCGATGCGGAGCCGGCTCATGTCTGCGATGGTCATCACCGGCTGATTGCTGGTCTGGTTGGTCACCGAGCTTTGCACCAGCGCGCCCATATCGACGAAGCGCGCGGTCACCGTGCCGTCGAACGGCGCGCGCAGCACCTCGTAGGACTTCATCACATCCAAGCTGCGCGAGGTTCGCCTGCGCCATGAGGAAGGCGGTGTTTGCCTGGTCCGCCGACTGCACCGACGTCCAGCCGCGCTGCACGAGGTCATGCTCGCGATCGGCATTTTTCTTCTTGTTCATCAGATCGCTCAACACGGCGTCGTACTGCCTGTCGGTCTCGGCCGATTCCACCTCGGCCACGATCTGCCCGGCCTTCACGCGATCGCCGCGATCGACCGGGATCGACCGGACATAGCCGCTCACCTTGCCGTAGAGCGTCGCGGTCTGATACGGCCGCGTATCGCCGAGCAGGCTGATAAGCCGTTCCTTTGGTCCTTGCGCGATCGTCGCGACCTGCACGGCCGGACCTTGCGCCACCCCCTCGGCCAACGCCTCGCGTGACGCGATAAGCTGCGCGTCCTTCTGTTGCCACAGGTGCAGACCGCCGAATGCCGCGCCTGCCACCAGCAGCGGCCCGACGAGGTAGACCAGGAATGAACCAAATCGACCGCGTCTAGCCATGCAGAGCGTCCCCCGTCCCATGCGAGCCCGCCGCCTCGGCCGCGAAACGCGTGTCGAGGCTGTGCAAAGTCGGCGGCTTGCGCCGCAGCAGCGTGTAGAAGATCGGCACGATGAACAGCGTGGAGATCGTCGCAACGATCAGGCCACCGATCACCGCGCGGCCGAGCGGCGCGTTCTGCTCGCCGGCCTCGCCGAGCCCGAGCGCCATGGGGACCATGCCGATTATCATCGCCAATGCCGTCATCAACACCGGGCGCAGGCGGATGCGGCCGGCCTCGATCACCGCGCGCAGGGGCCCGACCTCCTCGCGCGCGCGCAGGTCATTGGCGAAGCTCACCACCAGGATCGAATTTGACACCGAGATGCCGATCGACATGATCGCGCCCATCAGCGATTCGACGTTGATCGTGGTGTGCGACAGCGCCAGCATCCACATGATGCCCATCAATGCACCGGGCACCGCCATCATGATGATGAACGGATCCACCCAGGACTGGAACAGCACGACCAGCAGCGCGTAGACCAGGATGACCGCCAGCACCATGCCGAGCGCCAGGCTGCGGAACGAACTCTGCATCACCTCGTTCTGTCCGAGGATCAGGATCTTCGTGGTGATCGGCAGGCCCTTGCTGACCTCGTTGATCGCCTTCTGGATGTCGCCGGCGGTCGAGCCGAGATCGCGGCCGTCGATGTTGGCGGCGATGTCGATCTCGCGCTGCACGGTGTAGTGGTTGACCGATTCCAGGCTCGATTTGGGATAGACCGACGCAATGTCGCCCAGACGCATCACCGGCGAGGCCGGCAGCACGTTCGGCACCGCGCTTGCCAGCAGCGTGTCCGGTCGGCTGATCGGCGTGTGCAGCAGGTCCGATACCGAATTGATCTGGTCGATCGGCGTCTGCACCGCTACCGAGTAGTTCACGTTGTTCTGCGGATTGAGAAAGAAGTTCGGCGACACCAGCACGCTGGATGACAGCGAGGTGAGCACGTTGTTGGCCACGTCGCGCTGCGAGATGTTCAGCTTGGCCGCGCGCAGACGGTCAACGTCCACCTGCAATGTCGGGTAGTTCAGCACCTGCACAAGGTGCGGATCGGCGACGCCCGGAATCCTGCGCATGCGCTCCAGCAACTGCCGTCCGAGACCCGTCGCACGCTCGAAGTTCACGTCCTGGATCTGCACGTCGATCGGCGCCGACAGGCCGAAATTCATCACCTGGCTGACGATGTCCGCGGTCTGGAAATAGAAGATGCTGCCGGGGAACTGTTCGGGCAGCCTGGCGCGGATGGCGCGGATATAGTCGATCGACGGGTGATGGTCGGGCTTCAGCGAGATCAGGATTTCCGCATCCATCGACCCGACATTGTCGCTTGGCACGAAGGCCAGATTGAACGCGGACGGCACCCCGACCGTATCGTTGATGGTGTCCATCTCGTTTGCCGGAATGATCTTGCGGATGCTGTCTTCCACCTGCAGCACGAGTTCCTCGGTCCGCTCGATGCGCGTGCCCGCCGGGGCGCGGTAGTGCAGCTTGATCAGTCCGACATCCGCGGTGGGGAAGAAGTCCAGACCGATGACGGTTGCGAGGCCGCCCGAAACCACGAACAGCAAACCGGCGCATGCCAACACGAACGCCCGCCGGCTCAGGGCACCTTCCAGCAGCCTGCCGTAAACGTCCCGGAACCGGCCGAACCCACGATCGAATGCGCCGAAGAAGCCACGCGGCGGCCCGTGGTGCGCCGCCTCGGATGCAAGCAAAAGACGGGCAAAGCTCGGCACCACGGTGAACGACAGCACGTAGGAGGCGAGCATGCAGAACACGACGGTGACGGCGAGCGGGATGAACAGGAAGCGGGCCACGCCGAACAGCAGAACGACCGGGAAGAACACGATGCAGATCGCCAGCGTGGCGACCGTCAGCGGCTGAATGACCTCCGCGCTGCCGTCCAGAATTGCCACCGTGAGCGGTTTGCCCAACGATTGGTTGCGGTGAATGTTCTCGATCGTGACCGTGGCGTTGTCCACCAGCAGGCCGATCGCCAATGCAAGTCCACCGAGGGTCATCAGGTTGATCGTGTTGCCCGTCAGGAACAGCCCGATCAGGCCGGCGAAGATCGACAGCGGGATCGACGTGGACACGATAACCGTGTTCCGCCAGCTACCCAGGAACACCAGGATCAACACCGAGACCAGGATCGAGGAGATGATCGCCTCGCGGATCACGTTCTGCACGGCGGCGCGCACGAACACCGACTGGTCGAAGTCGAGCTTCAATTCCAGGCCGGCGGGCGCGGCCGCCTGGATCTCCGGCAGCGCGTCGCGTGCCGCGTCCACCACGGCAAGCGTGGAGGCATCGGCGTGCTTCAGGATCGCGAGATAGACCGCGCGCTTGCCGTTGACGTGCACGACGTTGGTCTGGGTTGCGAAGCTGTCGCTCACGTGCCCCACGTCGCCGAGCGTGACCGGCGCATTGTTAAAGACGCCGATCGGCAACGCATTGAACCGGTCCACCGTGGTCGGGCTCGAGTTCAACTGCACGTTGTACTCGCGGTCGCCGAGGCGCGCGGTCCCTGCCGGGACGATGACGTTGGAGGCTTGCAGGGCGTTCACCACATCGACCGGCGAGAAGCCTTTTGCCTCCAGGCGGGACTGATCGAGATCGACGTTGATCTGGCGCTGCTTGCCGCCGAATGGGCCGGGGGTGGACAGGCCCGGGATGGTGAACAGCCGTATCCGGATGAAGTTCAGGCTGTAGTCGAAGATCTGCTGCTCGGTCAGCGTCTTGCTCGACAGGGTCATCTGCACGACGGGGACGTTCGAGGCATTGAACTGGATGACACCCGGCGGCTGCATGCCTGGCGGCGCGCCGCGCAGAATCGAATTGTTCACCGAACTGATCTGCGCGATGGCGCCGCCGATGTCGGTGCCGGGCTGGAAGTAGACCTTGAGGATACCGATGCTGGGGATCGATTGCGATTCGATGCGGGAGATGCCGTTGACCGTGGTGGAATAGGCGCGCTCGGAGATGAACACGACGCGCCGTTCCATGTCTTCGGTGGTCAGGCCGTTGTAGTTCCACACCACGAGAACCACCGGGATGTCGATCACCGGGAAGATGTCGACGATCATGCGCGTGACCGACAATGCGCCCAGCAACAGGATCAGCAGCGCAGCGATTGCCGATGTGTAAGGCCGTCGCAGCGCAAGCTTCACCAAGCCGATCATCGCGGCTGTCCCTTTTCCGTCGTCGCACATTCTCCCAGGTGTGGCCAATTTGCCATTCCCGTGATGCGCTGCCAAGCGGGGTTTGCCGCGCGCGAGGGAAGTGCCAACGTGGCCGGACCAGACTGGAGGGCACACAGTAATGGAGACGCATCAGATCGCCAATGCCGCGGCGCTGCTGGTTAAGGCGCGCCGTGGCGGCCTGTTGCTCGCCGATCTGCCGGCGGACGCGAGGCCGGCCAGCGTGACCGACGCGCACGCGATTCAGGACGCGGTCACCGAAGCATTGGGCAAGCCGGTGGGTGCCTTCAAGGCGATGGCGCCGGCCAATGGCGAGGCGACGCGCGGCATTATCTACGCTGACACGGTCCGTTCGTCGCCCACGCGAATTCCGGCAGTCGAAGTGCCGCAATGCGGCGTGGAGGGCGAAGTCGCGTTTGTCTTCCGTCGTGACCTGCCGGCGCGGGCCACCCCGTACTCGCGCGATGAGGTGGCCGCCGCGGTGGATGCGTGCGCCGCGATCGAAGTCGTCACCAGCCGCTATCAGAACTCCGATGCGGTTTCAAACCTCGAGAAGCTGGCAGACAGCATCAGCAACGGCGCCTTCGTGCATGCCGCGCCAGGGGCTGATTGGCGCGGATTGGAACTTGGCAGGCTGAAGGTGACGCTGACGGTGAATGGCGCGCCGGTGCTCGAGCAAGTGGGCGGGCATCCGACCGGCGATCCGCTTGGCGTGGCCGTGGTGCTGGCGAACATGATGCGCGAGAAGGGCGGCGTGCGCGCCGGGCAGTTCGTAACCTGCGGTTCGTGCACCGGCCTGCGGTATCTGCAGCCTGGCGATGTCTGCGGCGTGCGCTTCGAGGGGCTCGGCGCGGCGGAGGTGACGTTCACCCGATAAGGGAAGCGCCGCCGCGTTTCCCTCTCCGCCCCTCGGGGCGGAGAGGGTCAGGGTGAGGTGGGGGACTCTCCAACGGGTGCGATGCGACCGGCAGCAGCCCCACCTCACCCCAACCCTCTCCGCCCCGAGGGGCGGAGAGGGAGTCTGCTTCACCCATTCACCAGCACATTCGCCGGATCGGCGGCGATCTCGCCGCGCTCCACCCGCATCACCACTTCCGTCAGCATCGCGTGCGTCGGGGCCGGCACACCCACTTCGGCGCCCTTCTCCGCGATGAACCCGTTCATGAACTCGATCTCGGTGCGGCGGCCCTTCGCCATGTCCTGCGCCATCGACGGCCGCTGAAGATCGCTGCGCGCCGCGGCATTGCTGCCTGCCAGCATCAGCGCCTCGATCTCTTCCAGCGCAGACCTGCGGCCTTCCGAAGCCAGTGCCAGTGTCTCCGGCTCCAGCGCGCCGATCTTGCCCAGCTTGAACCCAAGCGCCTGACCGACGCGCACCGATTCGCCGCCGAGCCTGATGCACAGGCGGCGGATCGCGTCATGACTGTCGCGCGCATTGCCGCCAAGCCCGGTTGCCGCGGACACGCCGTTGCGCATGCCGTTGACGCACAGCTTGGTCCAGCGATCGCCCCACAGATTGTCGGTGGCATGTGCAGTGTCGATGTCGTTCAGCATCTCCGCCAATTCCTCGACACGCCGCGTGATGCGGCCATGCGGCTCGCCGACATGGAACGACACGACGTCGCGGTTCTTCATCATGCTGCGGCGGACATGGCCGGGCTCGAACAGTTCCACGCCCACGCCGCCGCCGACCACGCAGCCGACGGTACGGCCCCAGCCGACGACACCGGCAATGCGTTCCTCGTTGATGCAGTTCTGCGATGACACGACGTAGCCGCCGGGCGAGAGATACTGGCGGATCAGCCGCGTCGCCCAGACCGTGTCGTACGACTTCACCGCGATGAATGCGATATCCACCGGCCGCTGCTTCGCCAGTTGCTGCGCATCGGTGACGTGCATCGCATCGACCTTGACGGTACGGTTCTCCGCCTCCGTCATGCCGTAAAGATGCATCCCGCCGGCGCGGATCGCCTCGACATGCGCGGGCCACGGATCGATCAGCGTCACGTCGTGGCCGCAGGCGGCGAGGTTCGCGCCGATATAGCCGCCGATCGCGCCGGCACCGACGAAGGCGATGCGTTTGCTCATGCCGTCATTTCCCTTTTGGCGTTTTCCCTGCTGCGACTATTCGGCCGCGAGTGACAGCTCCGCTGCGGCAGCGCGCAGCCACACGGCGGTATCGTGGAACACCGCACCGCCACCCGGCGGACCGGGATCGTCGCTGGTCAGCGCATTGATGCCGATGCCGCCGTCAAACGCCTCGCTCGGCCAGATGCTTTCCGACACCAGCACGCCCGGCTGCAAACCATCGGCAATTCGCGCGTGGAGAACGACCTCGCCGCGCGCATTGCCCAACCGCACCTTGCTCCCATCGGCGATGCCAAGCCGCGCCGCATCGTCTGCATGCACCAACACGGTCGGGCGGGATTCGCGCTTCCGCGAACTCGGCATCTCGGTGAAACTGGTGTTGAGGAAGCTGCGCGCCGGGGCGGTCACTAGACGGAACGGCTGCTCCGGCGCTGTATCATCGATGCTCGTCATATGATCCGGCAGGCGCGGCATGCAGGCATGGTCCGGCCCGAGCGCGGCCCAGTCCGGTGCGAAATGAAAGCGCCTGTCCGGTTGCGGAAAGCCGGTCAGGAAATGCGCGTCGTCGAACGGCATGGCGGCATCGATCCACCGCTCGCGCAGCACCGTCTCGGCATCCGGCCAGCCGGATGCGCGCAGCGTCGCATCGACGATCTGCATCGCGGTCATCTCGAATCCCGGATGCTTCGCGCCCAGCCGTGCGGCGAGCCCCTGCAGCACCTCGTGGTTCGACCGGCATTCGCCCGGCGGCTCGATCAGCTTGCGGCCGATCTGGATATGCGTGTGGCCGCCCGCCTGGTACAGATCGTCGTGCTCCATGAACATCGTCGCCGGCAACACGATGTCCGCCCAGCGCGCCGTCTCGGTCATGAACTGCTCGTGCACGCAGACGAACAGGTCCTCGCGCGCGAAGCCGCGGCGGACGCGGTTGCTGTCGGGGCACACCGTCAGCGGGTTCTGGTTCTGGATCAGCAGCGCGTGCACCTGCGGACCGTCGCGCAGTTCCGTCCGGTCGCCGGTCAGCACGCTGCCGATGCGGCTCATGTCCAGCACGCGGATCGTGGGATCGAGCGCGTCCAGACCCTCGATCAGCGTCTTGTCCCAATGGTACATGCCGCGATTGGACCACAGCGCGCCGCCGCCCTCGTGCTGCCACGCGCCGGTCACCGTCGGCAGGCAACTCACCGCGTGCATGTTGGCCGCACCGTTGCGCGAGCGGGCGAAACCGTAGCCCAGCCGGATGTAGCTGCGCTTCGTGCCGCAATACAGCCGGGCGAAATCCTCGATCTCCTGCACCGGCAATCCGGTGATCGCCGCCGCCCACTCCGGCCCGCGCGACGCAAGATGCGCCTCCAATGCGTCGGGGCAGTCGGCGTAGCGGTCCATGTAGCCGCGGTCGGCGTGGCCGTCGCGAAACGCCACATGCATCACCGCGCACGCAAGCGCGCCATCCGTGCCGGGACGCGGCGCGAGATGAAAATCCGCCACCGCCGCGGTGCCGCTGCGATACGGATCCACCACCACAAGCTTCGCCCCGCGCTCCTTCCGCGCGCGGCTCACATGCGCCATCACGTTGACCTGCGTTGCGACCGGATTGCCGCCCCAGATCACGATCAGATCGGAGCGCGCCATCTCGCGCGGGTCCGGCCCCCACGAGCGCCCGACGCCCGCCCACCAGCCAAGCTCGGGCAGCGACGTGCAGATGGTCAGCTTCTGGCGCGAGTAGCGCATGACGTGGCGCAGCCGGTTGATGCCGTCGCGCTGCACCAGCCCCATCGTGCCGGCATAGTAATACGGCCACACCGCCTCGGCGCCATGCCGCGCCGCGATATCGGCGAACGCGCCCGCCACGCGGTCCAGCGCCTCGTCCCAGGAGATCGCGCGGAACTGCGTGGACCCCTTCGGCCCCGTACGCATCAGCGGCTGCGTCAGCCGGTCCGGATGGTGGATGCGTTCGGCATAGCGGGCGACCTTGGCGCAGATCACGCCGGCGGTGTAACTGTTCGCGGCCGCGCCATGCACGGCGCCGATCCGCCGGCCGTCCAGCACCTCCACTTCGAGGGCGCAGGTGGACGGGCAGTCGTGCGGGCAGACCGAGGCAAGCACCTCGCGTTGCTGTGTGGGTTGGCGCATGATGACGCCAACCTAGCGCGGGCGGGGAAGCCTTGGCAAAGTGCCGGCCGATCGGAGCCGCCAACAGGAACTGCCGACAGGAATTGGGAGACATCGCATGCTGACCCGACGGAACCTGCTGGCCGCATCGGCCGCCACCGTTGCCGCGCCCGCGGTGCTGACCGGCGCGCACGCCGCCACGCCGAAGGGTGTCGCGGTGATGGCCAAGCAGATCGACGATATCGTCAGCTTCGACCCTGCGGAATCGTACGAGTTCACCAACGGCGAGGTGGACGCCAACTGCTACCGACGACTGATCCGTCCGAACCTGGACGATGCGACCAAGATCGAAGGCGACCTCGCGGAGAGCTGGACCGTCAGTGCCGATGGTCTGACGTTCACCTTCAAGCTTCGCCCCGATGCCAAATTCGAATCCGGCAATCCGGTGACCGCGAATGATGCCGCGTTCAGCCTGCAGCGCGTGGTGAAGCTGAACAAGACGCCGGGTTTCATCGTCACGCAGTTCGGTTTCAAGCCGGACAACGTCGAACAGATGATCCGCGCGCTCGACGACCACACGCTGGAGATGAAGCTGCCGGAGGCGCAGGCCACCAGCTTCGTGCTGTACTGCCTGTCGGCCAATGTCGGCAGCGTGGTCGATATGAAGACGGTGATGGCGAACCAGGCCAACGGCGATATGGGGAACGCCTGGCTCAAGAGCCGCACCGCCGGCGCGGGCCCCTACAAGCTGACCGAATGGTCGGCGAGCGATCACGTGATCATCGATATGAACCCGAACGCGGCGGAGAAGCCGCTGATGCGGCGCATCGTCATGCGCCATGTCGCCGATCCTTCCGCCCAGCTTCTTCTGTTGCAGAAGGGCGATGTCGATATCGCGCGCGAGCTTGGATCGGACCAGCTCAAATCGATCGCCGGCGCGAAGGATCTCACCATCGCATCGGCGTCGCAGGGGACCTCGATGTACATGGCGATGAATCAGGCGGTCCCGGAATTGCAGAAGGTGCCGGTGCGCCAGGCGATCAAGTGGGCGATCGACTATGATGCGATTGCCAAGAACATCACGCCGGATACCTGGAGCGTGTGCCAGGCATTCCTGCCGGACGCGCTGCCTGGCGCATTGAAGAGCAATCCGTTCAGGAAGGACGTGGCGAAGGCGAAGCAGTTGCTGGCCGAGGCGGGGCTCGGCGGCGGCTTCGCGGTCAACATGGACTACGTCTCGGCATCGCCGCACGGCGAGATTGCCCAGGCGCTTCAGGCGGATCTGGCGGCGGTCGGCATCAAGGTGACGCTGCTGCCGGGTGAGCAGAAGCAGGTGATCACCAAGACGCGCGCGCGCCAGCACCAACTGGCGCTGCTGTACTGGGGCACCGACTACTTCGATCCCAATTCGAACAGTCAGGCGTGGTGCGAGAACCCCGATGATTCCGACCAGAGCAAGCTGAAGATCCTCGCCTGGCGCAGTCATTTCGCGGACAAGGAGCTGACCGCCGAATCGCAGGCCGCCGTGCGCGAACTGGATCCCGAGAAGCGGATCGGGATGTACTACACGATCCAGCAGCAGTTCATGGACCGCGCACCGTTCGCCATGCTGCTTCAGCGCAACGCGGTTGCGGTGTTGGGCAAGGGAGTGTCGGGGTTCAAGGTGGGGCCGATGCCGGACTACACCCACTACTCGAAGATCGCCAAGGCGTGAATCCCCGGTTGCAGATGCTGGCGGGCAGTTTTGCCAGCATCCCGCTGACCCTGTTCGGGCTCACCCTGGTCACGTTCCTGATCGGGCGGGTGATGCCGATCGATCCGGTGATCGCGATTGCCGGCGATCATGCGCCGCCCGACGTGATCGCCGCGGTGCGCGAGCAGCTTGGGCTCGACAAGCCGTTGTTCGTGCAGTTCTGGATCTATCTGGTGAACCTGCTGCACGGCGATCTCGGCCGGTCGGTGATGACCTCGCATCCGGTCACCGCGGACATCGCACAGTTCTTTCCGGCGACGCTGGAACTGGCGACCACGGCGATGATCATCGCCATTGTCGTCGGCATCCCGCTCGGCGTGATCGCTGCGGCACGGCAAGGCTCGCGGTTCGATCATGTGGTGCGGGTGGTGAGCCTCGCGGGCCAGTCGGTGCCGGTGTTCGTGCTTGGCCTGCTGTGCCTGCTGGTGTTCTACGTGAAGCTCGGCATCGCGCCCGGCACTGGCCAGCTTGACGTTGCGTATGAGGGCCTGGTGCCGCGCGTCACCGGCATGCTGGTGCTGGACTCCGCGATCGACGGCGATTGGGATTCGTTCTGGGACGCGCTCGCGCATCTGGCGCAGCCGGCGCTGGTGCTGGCGTATTTCTCCATGGCCTACATCACGCGCATGACGCGCGCGTTCATGATCGAATCGCTGGCCGGCGAGTATATCATCACCGCGCGCGCGAAGGGATTGTCGGCATCGCGCATCCTGTGGCGACACGCGTTCGGCAACATCGCCGTCCGGCTGGTGACCGTGCTGGCGCTGGCCTATGCCGGACTGCTCGAGGGCGCGGTGATCACCGAGACCGTATTCTCCTGGCCGGGCCTGGGGCTTTATCTGACGGTGTCGCTGTTGAATGCGGACATGAATGCGGTGCTCGGCGCCACGCTTGTGGTCGGGCTGGTGTACCTCGTGCTGAACCTGCTCGCCGATGTGCTGTACCGGCTGCTGGACCCGCGCGTCGCATGAGCGGCGTTCTGTCGCGCGAATGGCTGCTGAGCGAGACGCCGGCATCGCGTGCGCATGCCGCCTGGGTGCGGCGCTATCGCGGCTGGCTGCAGTTCCGCACCAACGGGCTTGCGATGGTCGGGCTGGTGACGGTGGCGATCATGATCGTGGCCTCGCTCGCGGCGCCGTTGCTCGCGCTGCAGGACCCGAGCGCGCAGGACCTCGCGGGACGCCTGGCGCCACCATCGGCCGCACATTGGTTCGGCACCGACGAACTGGGGCGCGACATCTATTCCCGTATCCTGTACGGCGGCCGCGTCACGCTCGGAATGGTGGTGTCTGTCGTGCTTTTGGTGGCACCGCTCGGGCTCGCGGTGGGCAGCGTCGCGGGCTATCTCGGCGGGATGGCGGACCGCGTGCTGATGCGCGTGACCGATGTGTTCCTGGCATTTCCAAGACTTGTGTTGGCGCTTGCATTTGTCGCGGCGCTCAAACCAGGAATCACCAGCGCGATCATCGCGATCGCTCTCACTGCATGGCCGCCCTATGCGCGGCTGGCGCGGGCGGACACGCTGACCGTGCGTGGCAGCGACTTCATCGCCGCGGTGCGGCTGGCGGGCGCGGGAAGCGGCCGCATCATCCTGCGCCACATCGTGCCGCTGTGCCTGTCCAGCGTCATCGTGCGCGTGACTCTCGACATGAGCGGCATCATCCTGACCGCGGCGGCGCTCGGTTTTCTCGGCATGGGCGCGCAGCCGCCGATGCCGGAATGGGGTACCATGATCGCATCGTCTCGCGCGTTCATCCTGGATCAGTGGTGGGTGCCGACGATCCCCGGCGTGGCGATCTTCGTCGCGTCGCTGGCGTTCAACCTGCTGGGGGATGGGATGCGGGATGTGCTCGATCCGCGGCAGCGATGACGCGTGCACCGTCATGGCCGGGCTTGTCCCGGCCATCCGTTGCGCCACTGGTGCCGGTGGTGATGGCCGGGACAAGCCCGGCCATGACAGGGGGACAGGACGACGTAGGGCGTTCGGTTCGCACTTAAAATGCTGGTCGAAATCCGCAACCTGCGCATCCAGTTCCCCACCGCCGCGGGCTTTTCCGACGCCGTGCGCAACGTCTCCCTGACCCTCGGCCAGGAAAAGCTCGGCATCGTCGGCGAGTCGGGTTCCGGCAAGTCGCTGACCGCGCGTTCCATCCTGCGCCTGCTGCCATCGAATGCAGTCACCACTGCGGACAAACTCGAGTTCGACGGCATCGACATCCTGCGCGCCGATGAACCTGCACTCCGTCGCATCCGCGGAGCGCGTGCCGGCCTGATCCTCCAGGACCCGAAGTTCTCGCTCAACCCCGTGATGACCGCCGGCGCGCAGATCGCGGAAGCCTGGCGCGTGCACCGAGGCGGCAGTCGCAAGCTTGCCGACCGCGCGGCGATCGACCTGTTGGCGCAGGTGCAGATCCGCGACCCCACGCATGTCGCGCAAGCCTATCCGCACGAACTTTCGGGCGGTATGGGGCAGCGCGTGATGATCGCGATGATGCTGGCGCCCGATCCGGAACTGCTGATCGCCGATGAACCGACCAGCGCGCTCGACGCCACGGTGCAGGCGGAAATCCTGCGCCTGATCGAGGATCTCGTGTCGCGCCGAGGGATGGGTCTGATCCTGATCAGTCATGATCTGCCGTTGGTTTCGCATTTCTGCGACCGCGTCGCGGTGATGTATGCGGGGCGCGTGGTGGAGGAGGTGGCGGCGGCGGACCTGATGCATGCGCGGCATCCCTATACGCGCGGTCTGCTGGAATGCCTGCCGACGCTCAGCCGCAAGAAGCCGCGCCTCATCGTGATGCAGCGTGATCCGTCATGGCTGGAGCAATGATCGAGATCGCGGGACTTTCGGTGCGCTTCGGCAAGACCGACGCGGTGAAATCCCTCTCGTTCGACGTGCAGCGTGGCGAAAGTTTTGGAATTGTCGGCGAGTTCAGGCTCCGGCAAATCGACGGTGCTGCGCGCCTTGTCGGGCCTCAATCCAAATTGGACCGGCCGGATGTCGGTTGATGGCAATCCGCTGACGACACGTCGCTCGAAGGATTTCTATCGGCGCGTGCAGATGGTGTTCCAGGACCCGTACGGCTCACTGCATCCGCGCCAGACAGTGGACCGGCTGCTGAGCGAACCGCTGCTCGTGCATGGCATGGACAACGTCGAGCGACGGATCTTGCGCGGCTTGAACGAGGTAGCGTTGCCGGCTTCAATCCGCTTCCGCTATCCGCACCAGCTTTCCGGCGGCCAGCGCCAGCGCGTGGCGATCGCGCGCGCGCTGATGGCCGAACCGCAGGTGCTGCTGCTCGATGAACCGACCAGCGCGCTGGATGTCTCGGTGCAGGCCGAGGTCTTGAATTTGCTGTCGGATCTGCAGCAGGCGCATCATCTTACTTATGTGCTGGTCAGTCATAATCTGGCGGTGGTCGCGCATCTCTGTGCGCGGATCGGCGTGATGCAGGCCGGCGAGCTGGTCGAGTTGCTGTCGGCCGACGATCTGCGCGCCGGCCGAACGCACCATCCGCACACCGCGGCGCTGCGCGAGCTGAGCATCGAACTGGAAGAGCCGGAAACCACCGAGGGGGAAAATCCATGAGCGACGACTGGCGGCGCACGCACGACTGGGGCGCGTTGACGCGCGCGGAGATCGCCGCGGCGCGCGATGCCGGCGCATTGCCGGTGCTGACGGTCGGTTCGGTGGAGCAGCATTCCGATCATCTGCCGGTCGATACCGACACGTTATCGGCGTACCGCATCACACTGGCCGCGGCCGAACGCTGCCCGGCGCCGCACGTGCTGGTGCTGCCGCCGCCGTCGTTCGGTTTTTCCCCGCATCATCGCGCCTGGGCGGGCACGATCACGCTGTCGCTGGAGACGTTCGTCGGTCTGGTGACCGACGTGGCCGAAAGCCTGCACCGCACCGGGTTCAAACGGCTGTTGATCGTAAACGGTCATGGCGGCAATCAGGGTCCGCTGGCGTCCGCCTGCACCGCGCTGGCAAGTCGCGGACTGGAGGTGGGCTACGTGAACTACATGGCGCCCGGCCAGAAGCAGTGGCTCGAGGTGTTGCCCGGAGCGCTGCGCGGCGTCGGCCATGCGTGCGCGTATGAAACCGCCCTGCAGCTTGCATTGCGTCCGGCGGATACCGCGGATCGCATCGCCGCGCGCATCGGCAACCTGCCGCCGCGGCTGGAGCCTTCTTACGTCGCCGGCAATGCGCCTGACCTGCTGCGTCCCGCCGGAGCATTCTGGGCGTCGATCTTTGCCGCCGGCGATGTGGGCTATGTCGGTGATCCGGCGGCCGCGACGAATGCCGTCGGCGAGGCGCTGGTCGAAGCAACCGTTCCGGCGCTTGCGCAGTTCTTCGCGGATTTTGCCGCTGCGCAATTGCGCGTGGGTGCGCCTGATCTCCAAATCCGACCCTAACGTCGACACCAAATCACAAAAACCCACGGGGCCAAGGTGACGAACGGCATGGAACATGCGGCGGAAGCCCCGGAGCGTGAATGGCGGCGTCACCTGCACCTGCCGCGTCCGCACCTGCCGCATGGGCTCGTCACCTTCCCGCGCCGCCTGTTGCCGTGGATCGAGCCCTGGTTTCTCGCCTACGCGTGTCTCGGCGTCGTGCAGGGCGGCATGCTGCCGCTGCTGCTGCCGCTTTCCGCCGGCGGGTCGACGCATGCGGGCATGATTGTCGGTGTGATGAATCTTGCCGGTTTGACTGCGCCGTTCTGGGGCCATCTCGCCGACCGGCGCCGGCTGCACCGGCAGGTTCTGCTGGCGGGCATGCTGGCCGCGCTTGTGGCGCTTGTGCTGATGCCGGAGCAGCTCAGCCTGCCGCTCAAGGCCGCATTGGCCGGGATTCTTGGTCTCGGCCTGGCCGCCGCGAACACCGTGGCCAACATGTTCATCGTCGAGGTGCGGCCGCCAGAAGAATGGGATGCCCGCATCGGCGCGCTGCAGGCATTCAGCGGGCTCGGGCAGGTTGTGGGCCTGCTGCTTGCCGGGCTTATTGGTGGTCGCTACGCGCTTGCCTACGCGGTCGCGGCAGCGTTGGTGGCCGCGGCCGTGCCCATGGCGTGGTTGACGCTGCGTGGCGTTCAGGTCCCGGTTCCGCGCGATGCGGCAGCGGCGCACCCGCCGCTCGGTGGTGAAGGGTGGGCCGGTTCGCCGCAGCGGCTGTTCCATATTCTGACCTGGCAGGGGCTGCGGACGCTGCTTTGCGAACTCGAAATGCCGTTCGCGCGCCTGATGATCGTCTGGTTCGTCGCGTTCGTCGCGATCAGCGCGGCGCTGACGATGTTTCCACTGGCGCTTATCCGGACATTCGGCGTGTCGCCGGGAACGCCCGCCACGACCTACGCCTTCGCCGCGGCTGCCAGCCTGGCGATGTATCCGCTGGCGGCGCGCATAGCGAAACAGCGCGGCGCGCGGCCTGTGCTGCAGGTCGGTCTTGCCGCGCGCACCATTGCCATAGCGATCCTGGCCGTTGCCTTCCTGTCGGGGATTGCGGGCGTGCCGCTGGCGCTGGCCGGATTTGTCGTTCTGGTCATGGCCTGGCCGCTGCTTGGCGTCAGCGGCACGGCACTCGCAGCGCTGCTTGCACCCGCGGAGAAGGGGGAGGCACTCGGCCTGTTCAACGCATCGTCCTCGCTGGCCGGCGCCGTCGGCGCGTTTCTCGGCGGCTGGGCGACGGAGACGGTGGGCTACGGCACGGTCTGTCTGGTTGGCGCGGTCGTCGTGGGTCTTGCGGCGCTGTGTTCGGGCGGTGGCAATGCAAGGCCGCCGGCGAGTGATTGAACCGCGGGTGCAACTGTCGACACGCATTTAGAGGCGGACCTTGCCGTCATCATTCGCGAGGTCTCGATCGTCATCCCAGACGACGTAACGCCGGCGAGACGCGGCTGATGGCGGCCGTACCGCAGGTCACACGCTCATAGGGCCCTTTCGAAAGCCTTCGCTGGCAAAAGTCGTCTCGGTCAGTGCAATACCCATTTCGCCAAAAAGCGCGCGCCGCTCGGCACGACGAACCGTCATGGACCGTTCAGCGAGCGTCGTGAACTTCGCAAGGGCCGGTGTCCTCTCGACGCGATCAATCCACGCGGTTGTTTTCGGCCAAGGTGAAAGATCCAGCGCGGTGCGCGACCAGCGAAGGTTGGCGAAGTGAACCGCGACGGCAATATCGGCAATAGCGAGGTCACCGCAGACAAAGCCGTCCTCCGGAGCGACGGATTCGAGATAGTCCATAACCGACGGAAGGTCGTTGCGCAGGGTTTCGGCGATCGCGTTATCGTCACGCGGCTCCTTCCAGACGGCAGGACGAATGACCGCAACATTGAAGATACGCCAGATGAAGACATCACCTATGCGGGTATCAGCGAATTCTTCGAGCCAGCGTGCCCGGGCGCGGGCGGCAGGCGTCTTCGGGAACAGCGGCGGAACAGGATAGCGTTCATCGAGATATTCGGCGATTGCGGTGCTGTCCGCGAGAGTCACCTGGTCATCGATGAAGACGGGGATACGGCGCAGGGGGCTGGCACAAGTGAAGTCGTCGTTGCCCTGGAAGGGTATAATGGGGTCGACTCGGAAGGGCACCCCCTTGATGTCGCAAACTGTCATCACCTTTCGTACGTAAGGGGAGATCGGCCCACCAATGATTGTCGAGACTTCCATCAAACACTCTCCCCGGTGTGATTTCAAAGACACCTATATATGCGAGGCACTTCGCTGCCGCGTAAACAAGGTGTCGTCCCATGGACACGGTTACCCTTCCCCATGGGTTTCCCGTCAAGGGCATAGCAGAGGCGCTATCATGGGAGAACAGGATTACCGGGAAAACCGCGGCGACGGTCACCAGACCGAACCCGGGTCTGATACCAGACGCCTATTCTGTTGACTCTCCCCGCCGCTCTTACACCGTCATGGCCGGGCTTGTCCCGGCCATCGGAAGCGGCACCCTGCCACGACGGATGGCCGGGACAAGCCCGGCCATGACGGAACGAACGAGTGGCGATGGGAGGTCATTGGTTCGCGCCGCTGGTATAAATCACCGCTTTCGACCCAGAGCGTACACTGAATTCGCAACCCACTCCTGCACCAACAAGGCTCAGCAATTGCAGCGCTCCGGCGGGATTGACCGTCATGGTGTAGGGCCGGACAATTGGCGTCCATACGGAACCGCCAATAAGGCGCCCGCCGGCATGTTGAGGGAGGACTGGCGAATGCTTGGCAGCATGCTCCGCTCCGTTGCGGCGATCTTATTTGCAACCGGTGCAGCCATGGCGCAGCAGTTCGGTCCCGGCACGTCCTCCACGGAGATCAGGCTCGGGCAAACCGTGCCGTTCAGCGGTCCGGTTTCCGTCGCGGGTGTGGTGGGGAATGCCTCGCTCGCTTATTTCGACGCAGTGAACAAGGCAGGCGGAATCAATGGCCGCCAGGTCAAACTCGTCGTACTCGATGATGGCTACAGCCCGCCGAAAACCGTAGAGGCGACACGGCAGCTGGTCGAGGACGAGAATGTCCTGATGATGTATGGGTCCGTGGGCACTCCCACGAACGCGGCGGTAGAGAAATATCTCAACCTGAAGAAGGTACCGCAGCTGTTCATCACGACAGGGGCGAGCCGCTTCAGGGATCCCAGGGCGTTTCCCTGGACCATGGCGTCCATCCCCAGCTACGTGGCGGAGGGCAGGGCGATGGCACGCTACGTCCTCGAAGTCGTCGCCTCACCCAGGATCGCGGTACTTTACCAGAATGACGATCTTGGCAAGGACTTTCGGGCGGGGTTCAGGTCCGGTCTCGGTGACAGGGCGGATTCCCTTATCGTCAGCGAGCAGACCTTTGAGGTCGCGGACCCGACGGTTGATTCGCAGCTGATCACGGCAAAAGTATCAGGGGCCAATGTGTTCTACTTCGCCGGGACACAGAAAGCCGGTGCGGAACAGGTTCGAGGTGTACGCAAGCTCGATTGGAGCCCGCTGCATCTCGTATGCAGCATAGCGAGCAACGTCGAAGGAGTGCTCAAGCCCGCTGGGCTGGAAAACGCGGAAGGCCTGATCTCGACAGCCTATGCCAAGGATCCGTTTGATCCAGCATGGGCGGACGATGCGGATGTAAAGACTTTTCTGGAGTGGGTGAAAGCCAATCTGACCCAGGGCAATCCGCGCGACAGCGGCGTCGTCATCGGTTACATCGCCTCCTTTCTGGCCGCGCACGTCCTCGAAAAGGCGGGATCGACGCTTACCCGGGAGAATGTGCTCAACATCGCCACGCATCTGAACAATCTCCGCGTGCCGATGCTGCTTCCCGGCATCACGGTAACGACGAGTCCGACTGACTACAGCGTGATCAACAGGTTTCAGATCCAACGCTTCGAGAGCGGCCGATGGATTCCGGTTGGGACGACGATCTCGGGAGAGTAAGCCGGCGGCCGGTTGATTTTGCCGTCCGGCGCCACCTGAACACGCCGCGTATGGAGTTCCTCCATGATGATGCTCCACGGCAGACTTACCACGGCAATTTTTGCGCTCGCCTGCGCTCTCTGTGCGGCTGGCCCGGTCACGGTCAAAGCACAAGAAGTCGCGACCACTCCTCAGAACGGCAGGACGTGTGGGACCACAGGCACGCCCATTGTCGATGCGCTGAGTACACCGCATTGGAACGGATGGGGTGTCGATTCCTCCCAGCATCGCTTCCAGCCGTCGGCAATGGCGCAGCTTGCCGCCGATGACGTTCCGCGTCTCAAGCTGAAATGGGCCTTCGGCTACGCCGGCGCGGTCCGCGCATTCGCACAGCCGACAATCGTGGCCGGTCGATTGTTCGTCGGTAGCCAGAACGGAAAAGTCTATTCACTCGACGCGGCCAGCGGATGCACATTCTGGGAGTTCGACGCGGGCAAGCCTGTGCGTTCGGCCGTTGTCATCGGCCGCCAAGGGGACGGCTGGTCAGCATATTTCGGCGACTTCGGTGCCAATGTCCATGCGGTTGACGCGCTGACCGGCAGAGAGCTGTGGAAGACCCGGATCGAAGACCATCCTGCTGCACGTGTCACCGGTTCGCCGGTGCTTGTCGGGGCGACACTGTTCGTGCCGGTTTCGTCCATCGAAGAAGCCACTGGCGCCAATCCGACCTATCCATGTTGCAGTTTCCGCGGCAGCGTCGTCGCTCTTGAAGCATCGACGGGAAGGCTACAGTGGAAAGGCTATACCATCCTGCAGGAGGCCAGGGCGGCCGCAATGAACTCTGCTGGTGTGCAAATGATGGGCCCCTCAGGTGCCGCGATCTGGTCCTCCCCGACATTCGACGCTGTAACTCGCACGCTCTACGTGACCACAGGCGACAACTATTCAGATCCGCCGACCGATACCTCGGACGCCATCCTCGCGTTCAACACCGACTCCGGCGAACTGGTGTGGTCGCGACAGACGACGGCGGGGGACGCATACAACCTTGCCTGCGTCCGGACCGCTAGGGCGAATTGCCCCCAATCCAATGGGCCCGACTACGACTTCGGGTCGTCCGCTGTCCTCACCGTTTCTCCCGGTGGGAAGCGTGTCCTGATCGGCGCTCAAAAATCTGGCCTGGTAACGGCGGTCGATCCTGACCGCGGAGGAGAAATCATCTGGCAGAAGAGGCTGGGGCGTGGCGGCAGGCTAGGCGGCGTGCAATGGGGAGTGGCCACCGATGAAACCAAAGTCTACATCGCTGTGTCGGACGTCAAGCTCGACGCCGTCGCGCCAGGCGTCCCCGGCGCACAGACCTCACCGGTCAACCCGAGTATCGCGCTTCTGTTGGACAATAAGGTGGGCGGCGGCCTGCATGCGCTGAACCTTGAGACAGGTGCCGAAATCTGGCAAACGCCGCACCCGGGCTGCAACGACGTTCCAGGCTGCAGCCCCGCGCAATCGGCCGCCGTTACGGCGATCCCCGGCATCGTGTTCTCCGGCGGGCTCGACGGCCATCTTCGCGCCTATTCAGCCGAAGACGGCCGCATCGTTTGGGATGTGGACACGAAGATGGAGTATCGCACGGTCAACGGTGTCGCGGGCCGCGGCGGTTCGATTGATGGCCCGGGCGCGGTTGTCGTTGGTGGCGTGCTCTATGTCAGCTCGGGGTACAGTATTTTCGGGGGGCTGCCGGGAAACGTGCTTCTGGCGTATTCAGTAGACGGCCGCTGATGCTGACCGCGTTCAACGCTGTGAATGAGTCGCAGGGTGTGCATTGCGGTGGCCCCCTGCATATGGCAAAAAACCGGTCACGCAATGTGCATAGCCTCTTCGGATGTCGAAATCAATGAGGCCACGCTGAAGGGCTTTCTGAGCACAAAAGGTTCTGACTGGAGCGATGTGTGCTCCGCGTTGCCCGAAATGAACAGGATTGGGACGGCCGAACGGCGCAATCGCGCCTCGGCAGCAAATTGGTCACCTCGCATGTCCGGCATCGCGAAATCCACAACCATAAGGTCAATCGGTTGCGACCCGTTGACCTCTTCAAGAGCCTGCGAAGCGGTCGGAAAAGCTGCGACCGTGTAACCGGCATCGCTTAGAATCCCCCTCACGGTCTCCAGTACCTGATGGTCGTCATCAAGCAAAAGGATTTGGCGACTCTTCACGGGTCGATCTCGGAACAGGAGTTGCGGGCACACGACTGGAGGGAGGTTTCCGTGCAGCTTGGGCCGAAACCAATTCCTGCGGGACTCTGGGTAGGTAGATGGTAACCGTCGTGCCTCGGCCAACATGCGAATCTATATGCGGATTTCGCCAGCCGATTGTTTGACCAGTCCGTAGACTTGGCTGAGGCCCATGCCGGAACCCTGTCCGGCATTCTTTGTAGTAAAAAATGGATCAAAGGCTCGAAGACGCACACTTTCAGGCATGCCGATGCCGGTGTCCGAAACCGAAATCATCACAAGGCTGCCGACCAGACCCTCGGTTACGATGTCGGGGCCATCGACTTCCAGATTGGCAGTCTTGATCGTGACCGAACCGCCGTTCGGCATGGCGTCTCGCGCGTTGATTACAAGGTTGAGGACCGCATGCTCCAGCTGGGCTTTGTCCACAAACGCCATAGCTGGCGCGCCAGCGAGTTGAAGGTCAATGCTGCCATGGCCACCAAGGGTAGTTATCAGCAACTGCTCCATCGCACGCAGAGCCTCGTTGATGTCCACAGTACGCGGCATAAGCCTTTGCTGGCGACCGACTCCCAGCAATTGCCGTGTCAAGGTGGCGGCTCGCTCAACGGCTTGGATGATAGTCCTGATCTGCGGGGCTTGCGGTGACTCGGAACCTCGGTGACTCGCGATCAACTCGGCTGATCCGCCTATGGCCATCAGGATGTTATTGAAGTCATGGGCAACGCCGGCAGTTATAAGACCGATGGCCTCGATCTTCTGAGCGTGCTGGAGCTTTGCCTCCGTTGCACGATGGTCGGCGATTTCCGTCCGCAGACGCACATTGGCCTCGTTGATCTCTTTCTTCCGACGCGAAAGAATAAGGCGTGCTGCCGTGGTTTCACGAAACCACGTCCGGAATCGAAGGCTTGCAAGGCATAACGATACGCCGAAAACGCCAGCCATAATACCCGAGGCAATTTGCAATTTGTTGCCTTGCATGAAAAAGTTCGCGGTGAGTGGAAGGATCGCGGGAAGGATGAATGCGACTACCGACGGAAAATGGGCGGCGTGAACGGTGGCAGCGCCCGCACACATACCGGCGATTATAAGGGCTAGAAAAAGCACGTGGGAATCGTCGAGAGGAAAGAATAGGAATATGCCGCAGCCCCACAAAATTCCAGAGGCAAAGGCGCCGGCAGTCAAGAAGTGAGTCCAGCATGGCCGGCGCCGAGATTCAATGTCCAGGCGCATGTACGCTTGCCACGAGGCTATGCGAAGGGCAGACAACCCCACAACAAGTCCGATCCAAATGAGAATCCTGAGAGTCGGAGACAATGGAGACCAGGACAAACCCGACCAGCACACTGTTCAAGACGGAGACGGACAACGTCAGCGGCAAGTGCGCGTACGTGGTACGGACCTGCTCAGCATAGACGGCGTCGCTTAGCCTACCAGACCGCACGAATCGGTCCTTCCATCGCGTCACCGGACGGACTCATGTCTCATTCCGTGCTGCGTTCGTGTTTGTGCAGCATTCCTGCCCGTCGGGTCAACATCCGTGGGGGTCGCTCGCTTGGTACGGTCCGGACCAAATTGTCTGACCCGCGCTGGCTCCCGAATCCGCCGTATCGTTGATGGTACAATTACGTATTTTTGGCGGGAAAGTCTAGGCGCCGAGGGCCTGCTCTACCGCCTCCAGATACGGCTTGTGACCGTCGCAGGTAAGTCCACAAGGCGTCGCCAGGAGCCGCGAGGCAGCGGGACCCTGGCTCCTCGAAGCTCTCTCGCAGACCCATTCGTGCGGGCGGCTGGCTGCGTCATTGCTGGTGTGATAATCGCCATTTATGTATCGACACCATTGCGAGGCGCGGTGGGGCATAACCATCGCATACTCCGCCGGGCTCATCGACCTGCGCAATGCAACGCTCATGCATTGCAACCTACCGCGAACACCGCCCACGCGTCATGATGATCCGGTCCGCAAGGGAGCATCCCGATGTCCGTCTCCACCAAGATGGTCGCCATGCGCGACGGCGTCCGCCTTGCCACCGACGTGTATCCGCCCGATGGCGTCGGTCCGTTCCCGGTGATCATGGAACGCACGCCTTACGGCCGCGCCGAGACCAGCCGCAGCGAGATCACCGCCGCGAACCGCACGCCCGCCACACGCGCCGAGATCGCCGCCTATTTCACCGCGCACGGCTATGCCGTGGTCTGCCAGGACACGCGCGGCCGCTACGGTTCCGAAGGTCGCTTCGTCAAATACCTGTCCGACGGCGAGGACGGGTTCGACACATGCGCCTGGCTGCTCGAGCAGTCGTGGTGCGACGGGCGCATCTGCACCATGGGGCTGTCCTATGCGGCGCATACGCAGGCCGCGCTTGGATGTCTCGATCCTCCGGGTCTTGTCGCGCAGGTGCTGGACTGTGGCGGCTTCGTCAATGCGTGGCGGTCGGGCATCCGCCAGTCCGGGGCATTCGAGCTGAAGCAGGCGACCTGGGCGTTCAAGAACGCGCTCGTATCGCCGGAGGCACAGGCCGATCCGGTGATGCGCGCGGCGCTGGCGGGGGAGGACATTCGCGAGTGGTTCACCCGCATGCCGTGGAAGCCCGGCCATTCGCCGCTGCGCCATCATCCCGACTACGAGGCGTATCTGTTCGATCAATGGACCCACGGCGCATTTGACGAATTCTGGCAGCAGCTCGGCATCTGGACCGAGGGTTTTCACGACCGCTACAGCCGCGCGGACTGCGTGCACATGTCGTCGTGGTATGACCCGTATCCGCTGACTGCGACTGGCAATTTCACCGGCCTGAGGCGCGCGAGACGAGGAGCGCAGCGGCTGATACTCGGGCCGTGGACGCATGGCGATCGCAGCGACACCTGCTTCGGCGACGTGGAGTTCGGCTCCGACGCGACGCTGGATTCCTGGTCCGGCGACTGGCGCGCCTACCGGCTGCGCATCTTCGATCACGCGGTGAAGGGCACGAGGCTCGACGAACCCGCGGTGCGCGCCTTCGTCATGGGCGGCGGCAGCGGGCGACGCAACGCGGCGGGGAAGCTGGAACATGGCGGGCGCTGGATCACCGCCGCCGACTGGCCGCCGCCCGGCGTGGAATTCTTGCCGTTTCATCTGCACGGCGACGGCACACTGGCGCGCGCCGCTCCCTCGTCCGGCGCGTTGCCGCTGTCCTTTGATTTCGATCCGTCGCGTCCCGTGCCGACGATCGGCGGCGCGATGAGCAGCCTCGATCCCGTTGCATATGCCGGCGCGTGGGATCAGACGGAGAGCCAGGAATTCTTCGGCTGCACGCCGCCCTATCTGCCGCTCGCCTCGCGCCGCGACGTGCTGGTGTTCCAGACGCCGCCGCTCGATGCGCCGCTGCAGGTGGTGGGGCCGATCGAGGCTGAGCTATGGGTGGCGACCGACGGTCCGGACACCGATTTCACCGCCAAGCTGATCGATGTGCATCCGCCATCGGCCGACTATCCCAAGGGTTATGCGATGCTCCTCACCGACGGGATTATGCGGCTGCGCTATGCCGAGGACCCTGCACGGCCGCGCCTGCGTCAGCCGGGCGAGGTGGGGAGGATACGAATCACGCTGTTCCCGATCGCGAACCTTTTCATGCCGGGGCATCGCGTCAGGCTCGACATCTCCTCAAGCAATTTTCCGAAGTTCGATGTCAACCCAAACACCGGCGAACCGGAGGGCAGGGCGAGGCGCAGGCGTGTTGCCGTGAATACCGTCTTCGCCGATGCCGATCGGCCGAGCCGGGTGGTATTGCCATTGCTGCCTGTGTAATGAGATAGCTCGACCATGAAGAAGAAACTCGCGCCAACTGAAAGCACCCCACCAAGCGTGGAACACATCGAGAGTGCACCTCGCCCGCTCGCGGGAGAGGTCGCGGCGCATCAGCGACGCGGGAGAGGGTGCGTCGCGTGACATTCAAATGCTCATGCGCCCTCCCCCCCAAGTGGACGAAGTGTCGCCTTGGTGCGGTGTTGGCGGCCACGTCGAACCAACGCCGGTCACCGCGGCCGATACGATGATCACGCTCTCCCGAGCTCCCGCCAGCCTGCCGCCAGGGCGGCGCGTCTACGCGATCGGCGACATCCATGGCTGCGATGCACAGCTCGCCGATCTGCACGAGATGATCGCCGAGGACCTGGCGCGGCGACCGGTGGATCAGCCGGTGCTGCTGCACATCGGTGACTATGTCGATCGCGGCGCGGACACGGCGGGAGTGCTGCGGCGTCTCCTGAACGGATCGCCGGTCGCCGGCGCGCAGGTGGTGAACCTCGTCGGCAACCATGACGAGACGATGCTTAACGCCCTGACCGGCGACCGCCCCGCAGCGACCGACTGGCTGTTCGCCGGCGGCCGCCCGGCGCTGGAAAGCTACGGCGTCGATCCAGACTCGCCGCGCGAGGCGTGGCCGGAGAGCGTGCCGCCGGAGCACCTCGATTTCCTGCGCAACCTGACGCTCGCGCATCGCGAGGGCGGCTATTTCTTCGCCCATGCGGGCATCCGTCCTGGCGTGCCGCTGGAACGCCAGGTGCGCGAGGATCTGTTGCGGATGCGCCAGCCGTTCCTCTATTCCGAGGCTCCGTTCGGCGCCGTTGTCGTGCACGGCCATACGCCGGTGAAGCAGCCGGTGGTGCGGCACAACCGCATCGCCATCGACACCGGCGCGGTGTTTGGCGGCAAGATGACCTGCGTGGTGCTGGAGGGCGAGACGCTGGGCTTTCTCGCCGCCGACCCGGTGGGCGAGCCGGTGTCGATCGCACATCGGTGAGGCGATTGTGCTGACCCTATGATCTAGATCAAAGTGGCCGCGGCGCCGACGCCCTAACAGTTGCAGCCCTCACACCGCACGCTTCCCGGGGGAGATCGGCATGGACATCCACGCGGCACCGCGACGGGTCGCGACGGCGCAACTCTATTCCATGCTGGAGGAGCGCATCATGGCGCCTGACCAGGTCGATGCCAGCGAGGTGTTCCACGACGTCGTGCGTGCCAACCGGCCGCTCTGATCGCCCAGGAAAGGGAAGCTCGGTGTCACAGGAAATCACACAAGCCCACTGCAACAGATGTGGTCATTCCACGAAGCACGACATTTTGGCCTCCGATAAGGAGGATTGGGAATATTGGGGAGGTACCGAGAAGAAAGGCGACGACGGCTATTTCTTGCATGAGATGCTCAAGTGTCGCGGGTGTGGTAGTGTGACACTGCGTTTGACGACGCAATACCCAAACGATGGACCTCCGACCGTAGTTTATTACCCCCGTGCGGTAGCTCGGCGTACGCCGGAGTGGGTTTGGCCCGACATTACTAACATCACTTTAGCAGAATTGGGGCTAATGGATGATCCACCGCCTATTCCTTTTCCCATTGTCAATTTGATGCGTGAGATTTATGCAGCGGTCCAGAATGGCTTAACGAGGCTCGCGGCGATGGGAATCAGGGACAGTATGGCTTGCCATATAAAGCTGGTTCGGCTCGCACCCTGCCAGCAGGACCAGTGCAAGGGCGCGCGCAACTATTCGCATGAGGTGGCTTCCTGGCAGATACGCAATTCGGCATTGGAAGGATCGTCCGGCGACAGCGCGAAGTGCCGCATTGCAGTCACCTCTCGACCGATCTGACCCAGCGTGGCGTCTTCCGAGAAGCCCACTGTGAAGCCGACCGCTCGTCGGTTGGCATCGAGATCGATGCCGATGACCCGACGGACGGTGGCGACGGCGGGCAATCCCGCAGTCGAGACGCCGAAGTAATAGGTGCCGGCTCGTGGCGCATCAGGGCCATCCGGCAGCATCACAAGGGTGCTGGTGTAACCAATCGCCAGACCCGCATCGGTTGCGGCCGTACGTAGCGCTGCTCCGTATGTCTCAGTACGGATTACGACGGCGCCACTTGCCTGTGTCACTTCCGATGACGCGAAGCCAATTCCATCGATCGCACAACCTGACACGAATATGCCAAGCGTAACGACAATGACTCTGCCTGTCAGGAGAGTGCATCTGCGCACGGATCCCGGTTGGGCGCGGTCGCTTCCCAAGAACACGCCACCTGCACCATGAGGTCGATCATTCATGACGGGCCGCAACAGGAACTCGCTCGCGCGTCCCGAAGCGTTCCGCAGCCAATCCAGAACGGTACAGTTACATTACCGCTTGCGCCCTAAACGTGCAAGCGTCGCGTCGTGCGTGTCAGCGCCTCCGCCGTGACACGATCGCGCCGGTGATGACCTGGCAATTGCCGTGGCGAAACACGTCGGAGACCTCAGCCTGCGCACCACGCAGAACGAGCCACCGCAGATTTGCCAAAGCCGTAAGCGGCACAAGATCTGCCACTGGCGCGTTCGTCAGATCGAGGTACTGCAAGGCCTTCAGTCCAGCCAGTGGCGCAACGTCGCTGATACGCGTGCCGGAAAGATCGAGACTGCGCAGATTATGCAAGCCAGCCAATGGCCCCGCGTCGCTGATCTGCGTATCGCCCAGATCGAGTCGCTCCAGCCTGGCCAGGCCGGCAAGCGGCGTGACGTCATCGACCAGCGAGCCAGTCAGGAAGCAGCCTTCGAGTTCCGCCATGCCCGCGAGCGGCGTCACGTCGCAGACTGCGGTGAACGACAGATGCAACATCTGCATCCGCCTCAGCGACGCCAACGGTCCCACGTCGTTGATGCGCGAACGAGTGAGGTAGAGGCGCCGCAATTCCGTCAGCGCAGCAAGCGGTCGCAGATCGGTGATGTATCGTCGCTCGAGCCGCAATTCGACGATGTCGGGGATCCATTCGGCCGGAGGTGCCTGACCCTCCAGGATCAGACGGACGACCTCGGCGGGATCAATGGGCACGATGGAACGGCTTGTCTCCCTTCACCGTCACGCGGTAGCCGGAGCGCACCTGCGGGAAGTAGTCCCACATCGCGATGTGCTGCACGCACCGATTGTCCCAGAACGCCACCGAGTCCGGCTGCCAGCGGAACCGCACCTGCCAGTGCACCCTGCCGCAATGCTCGTACAGGAATTCGAGGATCGCCTTGCTCTCTGCTTCGGGCACGTCCCTGATTGAATGCGTGAACACCGGATTGACGAAGATCGCCTGCCGCCCCGTCACCGGATGTGTGCGGATCACCGGATGCTCGGCGCGCGGGAACGACTTCGGACCTTCGGCGCCGATCAGTCGGTTGGTCCGCGAGTAGTTCATCGAGCCGTCATGGATCGCCGTCAGCCCCGAGAGGAACGTCTTCATCGGCGCCGACAGCGCGTCATACGCGGCATACATGCTGGTGAAGATCGTGTCCCCGCCGACCGGCGGCACCACCTTCAGGTTCAGGATCGAGCCCATCGGCGGCTCCGGATCGCAGGACACGTCGGAATGCCAGCGCTCGCCGGCGATGCGTTTGGAGCTCGCGTCGGCGTGGACCGGCAGGATCTCGGGATGTCCGTCGGGCCCCGGCGTGTTTGGATGGATGTGCAGTTCGCCGAACAGCCGCCCGAACGCCTTGTGCTGATCGAGGGTCAGCTTCTGGTCGCGGAAGAAGATCACCTGGTGCGCCATCAGCGCATCGTGCACTTCCTGGAACTGCTGGTTGCCGAGCGGCTTCGCCAAATCGACACCGGAGACCTCCGCGCCGATCGCCGCGGTGGCTGGCCGTACCTCGATGGTTTCGTAGGGCATGGGCGCGCCTCCCGTATCTCACCTGACTGGTCGCAGTTTGGCCGCTTGCCGTCTGCCGCGCCAGTGCGTTCAACCTTGAATTAATAGTTTTCGTGGATACATTATCCAGTGGACACGTGGGACGAAACTCGGACGGAGGATCATATCCATGAGGCACGGGCATGAGCGGGAAGCAGCGCGGTACAAACTCTACTTGGACTGATCCGGATGACGCCCCGGAGTTGACGGACGACTGGTTTGCGCGCGCCGATCGGTATGAGGGCGACAAATTGGTGCGCACCGGCGGTCGGCCACGCAAGGCCGCGCCCAAGGAGGCAATCAACATCCGCTTGGACGCCGATCTGCTCGCCCACTATCGCGCGACCGGTCGAGGTTGGCAGTCGCGGATCAACGCGGCACTGCGCAAGGCGGTCAAGTTGTGACGAGGGACGGTAGGTCTGGCGCGGCTCAGTGACCCGCATCGGCAACCGAGGCAAACTCCCACCAGTGACATCGGCGCGCGGCTTCCTACATGCAGCGCCGGCACCAGCAGGAGGTCCCAATGGCAAGCATCAAGCGTCACGCCAACGCCGTCTGGCAGGGCAGCGGCAAGGACGGCAAGGGCAGCCTTACCACGCAGAGCGCCACCCTGAAGGACACGCCCTATTCCTTCAACGCGCGCTTCGGCGACGGCAAGGGCACCAACCCCGAGGAACTGATCGCCGCCGCGCATGCCGGCTGCTTCAGCATGGCGACGGCCTTCCAGCTCAGCGGCGCGGGCCATCCGCCCGAGAGCCTTCAAACCGAGGCGACCTTGACCATGGAACAGGAAGGCGCCGGCTGGAAGATCGCCGCGGTGCACCTGACGCTGCGCGCGCGCGTTCCGGGCATCGAGGCGGCGAAGTTCCAGGAGCTTGCGGCGGCGGCGAAGGCCGGCTGTCCGGTGTCGAAGGTGCTGAACGCCGAGATCACGCTGGACGCAAAGCTGGAGTGACTTTCCCCCTATTTCCCTCTCCGCCCCTTGGGGGCGGAGAGGGTCAGGGTGAGGTGGGGGACTCAGGACCACCGTGACCGTCGATTGTCACGGCGCTTCGGCTGCGCGAGCCCCACCTCACCCCGGCCCTCTCCGCCCCAAGGGGCGGCGAGGGAGTCACACGTTGAACCGGAACAGCAGCACGTCGCCGTCCTTCACGACGTACTCCTTGCCCTCCACCCGCATCCGGCCGGCGTCCTTCGCACCCGCTTCGCCCTTGCAGGCCAGGTAGTCATCGTAGGCGATCGTCTCGCACGCAATGAAGCCGCGCTCGAAATCGCCGTGGATCGTGCCGGCGGCCTGCGGCGCCTTGGTGCCGCGCACGACGGTCCAGGCGCGCGCCTCCTTCGGCCCCACCGTGAAGAACGTGAGCAGCCCGAGCAGGTCGTAACCGGCGCGGATCACGCGATCCAGGCCGCTGTCGTGCAGGCCCAGCCCTTCCAGAAATTCGCCGCGATCGGCCTCCGGCAGCTGGCTCACCTCGGACTCGATCGCCGCGGACACGACAACGACCCGCGCCCCTTCCGCGCGCGCCCGCGCCTCCACCTGAACCGAGAACCCATTGCCCGTCGCGGCCGCGCCCTCGTCCACATTGCAGACATACAGCACCGGCTTCGACGTCAGCAGCTGCAGCCGCTTCACCGCTTCCGCATGCTCCGGCGCAACGACAGTCCGCGCCGGCCGCCCGGCCTGCAGCGCGGTGACGATCGGTTCGATCAGCGCTACCAGGGCGACGCTGTCCTTGTCGCCGCCGCGCGCCTTCTTCTGCGCCGCGATCAGCCGCTTCTCCAGGCTTTCGAGGTCCGCGAGCATCAGCTCGGTTTCCACCACCTCCGCATCGCGCAGCGGGTCGATGCTGCCCTCGACATGCGTCACGTCGGTATCCTCGAAGCAGCGCAGCACGTGGATGATCGCATCCACTTCGCGGATGTGGGCGAGGAACTGGTTGCCCAGCCCCTCACCCTTGCTCGCCCCGCGCACCAGGCCGGCGATATCGACGAACTCCAGGCTGGTCGGGATGATCTTCGCCGATTTGCCGATCGCGGCCAGGGTGGTCAGGCGCGCATCTGGCACCGCCACGCGGCCGACATTCGGTTCGATCGTGCAGAACGGATAGTTCGCCGCCTGCGCCGCCGCCGTCGCGGTCAGCGCGTTGAACAGGGTGGACTTGCCGACATTCGGCAGCCCGACGATACCGCAGTTGAAACCCATCTACTTCGTATCCCGCGCCAGCAGCGCGACCTTTGTCATAAAGTCCTCAGGCTTCCCCTCGATCAGCAGCGGCGCCGCATCGGCAACCGCATCGAGCACCGGCAACAGCCACTCCCGGTCCTCCTTCACGAAGTCGCCCAGCACGTGGCCCAGCACGCGCTCCTTCTGCCCAGGATGGCCGATGCCGAGCCGCACCCGCCAGTAGTCCTGCGTGCCCAGGATGCGGTCCATGCTGCGGAGCCCGTTGTGCCCCGCCGCCCCGCCGCCGCGCTTCACCCGCACCTTTCCGGGCACCAGATCCAGTTCGTCGTGGAAAGCGGTGATCGCCTCGGTCGGCAGCTTGTAGAACGCCGCCGCCTGCTGCACCGACGCGCCTGACTCGTTCATATAGGTCTGCGGCTTCAGCGCCAGGATCTTTTCCCCGGCGATGCTGCCCTCGCTGACCAAACCCTTGAAGCGCTGCCGCCATGGCGCGAAGCCATACCGGATAGCGATCGTGTCGATCGCCATGAAGCCGATATTGTGCCGGTTCCGGGCCATCCCCGGTTCCGGATTGCCGAGGCCGACCCAGAGCAGCATGACACCCCAATGCCTGGCCGATTCCTGGGGGCGATCAGCGTTTCGACCCGCCGCCCCGTCCGCCGCCTGCTCCGCCTCGCGCCGGCGCCCCACGTGCCGCTGCTGCAGCCGGCGCCGCGGCGGCCGGAGCCGCTGTCGGTGCGGTCGCCGCGGTCGGTTCGGCAGCAACCTCCGCCTGCTTGGTCGGCGGCGCGACGGTCGCGACCACGAAGTTGCGGCCGATCGCCGAACGGGTGTTCTCGGTGCCGATCAGGTTTTCCCAGCGCACCGCGTCATTGAAGTCGAGATCGGCGAGGTTGGCGGTGAACTGCTCGGGGATTTGCTCGGGGTCGGCGTAGACCTCGACTGTGTGGCGGATCACGTTCAGCACGCCGCCGCGCTTCAGGCCGGGGCTGAGGCCGTCGTTCTCGAAATGCACCGGCACCGACACGCGGATTGGCTCGCCGGGCGCCAGGCGCTGGAAATCCACATGCTCCGGCGCGTCGGTAACGGGATGGAACTGCACATCGCGGATCAGCGCGCGCGTGGCGTCGCCGTTGATCTTGATCTCGTACAGGCGCGACTGCCAGCCGGCCCGATGCAGTTCGCGCAGCACCGCGCGCGGTTCCAGCGCGATGAGGCTCGGCTCCTGGTGCGCCCCGTAGACCACGCCGGGCACCTTGCCCGCCCGCCGGGTCGCCCGCGCCGCACCTTTTCCGGCCCGCGCGCGTGCCTCGGCCTCGATCGTCACAGCATTGGCCATGGTCCGCTCCCGCAAATGGCAAACGCCGGCCTCCAGGGGTGCCGGCGTGTGGGGCGGTTTAGCGACAATGGCAGCGAACGGCAAGGCGCGAACGTCGAGCGCGGAGTCGTCCGTTAAGCAGGATGCAACCAGCCGCAGTCATTCTGGCTGTGTCAGGAAGCACATGGCCGAACCTCCGCACCAGGCTCCGACGCCTGGAAACGCACCGCCCGGGCCACGACAACATCGCAAACCATGGTGGGCCGATGCCTACCATATGCGGCGAATTGTGTTTGCCATTGGCTGCGAACTCGTCATCGCGATTGCGTGGACGCTGGCTATCGCGGTTCTCGGCTGGGTTCTGGACGTCAGTCGCGTGGGAGATCACGTGCTGTTCAGGAATGCCCTGGAAGGCGCCTCGTGGTGGCATTATGGTCTGCGTGTGAGCGCGCTATTCGACCTGCTTCATCTGACGGTTATACTCAACTTCATCTACCGTTCCGTCCGCCACTGGAACCGAGCCTATCGCGAGGACGAGTGATGGCCCCCGACTTACTGCCGATGGTCCCGAGACACCTCGGTCGCTTCCTGTGGGACAGTTTTCAGAGCTACCTCATGCTCTGCCTGGGCGCGGCCAGCCTGTTTGTCGTGGTGGCCGCGGCGCTGGCGCAGGTACTACGTTGCCATCGCGGGAATCGTCGGCCTTTGGATCCTGGTGCTTGGGCCGGTCCGGGCGCCTGGTTTCCACGACCGCTTGCGGAAAACGCTGACAGCCTCGTCGCCGTTCGGCGAAACCCTGCAGGACGGTCTGAATGTCGCGCTGCGGCTTGGCGCGGTGGCTTTGGTGATTTGGGCGACGGCCGACATTGTACTGCGGATCCAGACGGCCGGCAGTTTCTGACCGGCGGTAAAATTCATCTTCGACTCTCAATGCGGCGGCTGCAGGGGTTGGAGAACCGAATCTCCATTCAGGACTTGCTGAATTTCTCCCCCTCGTCCGACCGGAGCCATGCCTCGAGCGCTTGTTTCCATGCAAACAATCCCGCCAGACGGCCCGCCAGCATTTTGCAAACGGACGAAACCGGCGATCAGGCCACCCGTCGGCCCGACAGCGCACCCGGCAGCCGGGTGATCGCCTGATCGATCAGCTGAGCATCCGCATCAGCCGACAACCCCTCGGCAATCACCTGCCGTGCCGCCACAGTGGCAACCTCCACGGCGGTCAGGCGCACCTCGTCCACCGCGGCCTTCTCGGCGGCGGCGATGCGGTCCAGCGCCATCTGCTCGCGCCGGCGTGCCGAGGCCTCGGCTTCGGCAGCGGCAGCGGCGGCGAGCCGGCCGGCTTCGGTCTTCGCGCCGTCGATCAGCGCCTGCGCCTCGCGCAACGCCTCGGCCCGGCGGGCCTCCGCGTCGCGCAGCATCGCCTCGGCCTCCTGGCGCAGGCGGGCGGCCTCCTCCAGTTCGGTGCGGACCTTCGCGGCGCGGTCGTCCAGCATCTGCGCCAGCGCCGCCCACAGCTTGCGGCCGAACGCGAGGAAGAACAGGACGAACGCGATCAGCACCCAGTTGCGCGGATTGGCGAAGAAGCTTTCCTCGTGCATGGCGCTGCCCTCTTCAGCTGATCCGGCGTGCTGCCAGCGCCGCGCCAACCGCGCCGTCCAGGCGCTGCGGGTCCGCCTGCGCACCGGTCAGCCGGGCGATCACCGTGGCGGCCGTGTCCGTCGCCACCTCGCGCAGCGCGCGCATCGCCGCCGCCCGAGCCGCGCCGATCTGCGCCTCGGCCTCCTGCAACTGCTTCTCCAGCCGCTCGTTCAATGTCGCGATCCGCGCCGCAGCTTCCCCCTTCGCGGCATCGAGCGCGGCATTGATCGCGGCCTGCGCCTCGGCCCGGGCACGCGCCGTCGCTTCGGCCACCTCCTGCGCCGCACTGTCCGCGCGGGCCTTGGAGGCGCGGGCGGTCTCCAGGTCGGCGGCAATGTGCCGGGCGCGCTCCTCGATGACCTCGGCGACACGCGGCAGGCCGACGCGCGACAGCAGCAGATAGAGCACCACGAAGATGATCGCGCCCCACACCACCTGGCTGGTGGTCAGCGGGTTGGCGAAATCGAGCTGCGGCATCCCCTCCGCCTTGGCAGCGGCGGGCGCCAGAAGCAGCGCGGCAAGCAGCGCCAGGCGAGGCGGCATCAGACGAACAGGATGATGAACGCGATCACCAGCGCGTACAGCGCCACCGCCTCGGTCAGTGCGAAGCCCAGGATGGCAAGGCCGAACACGCGCTCGCGCGCCGCGGGATTGCGCGCCACGCTGGTGACGAGGGCGGCGAAGATGTAGCCGATGCCGACGCCGACACCCGACAGCGCGATGACGGCGATACCGGCGCCGATCGCCTTTGCGGAAGCGAGATCCATGGTCCTGGTTCCTTTCGATTAGTGCAGGTGCACAGCGTCGTGCAGATAGATGCAGGTGAGGACTGCAAACACGTAGGCCTGCAGCACCGCCACCAGGAATTCGAAGCCGATCAGCGCCACGTTCACCGCGAGCGAAAAGCCGGCCGGGATCAGGAAGATGATGCCGGCGCCGCCCAGCATCACCACGAAAGCGCCGAACACCTCCAGCATCACGTGGCCGGCCATCATGTTGGCGAACAGCCGGACCGAGAGCGAGATCAGCCGCGACACATACGAAAGCACTTCGATCGGCACCAGCAGGGGCATCAGCGCCATCGGCACGCCCTGGGGGACGAAGTAGCTGAAGAAATGCCAGCCGTGGATGCGCAGTCCCACGAAGGTCACCAGCCCGACGACGAAAACGGTCAGTGCCAGCGTGACGGCGATGTGGCTGGTGAAGGTGAAGAAGTAGGGAAAGACGCCGAGCAGATTGCCGAACAGGATGAAGAAGAACAGCGTGAAGACGAACGGGAAGAATGCCCGGCCTTCGGGGCCGATGGTCTCCGTGCACATCCCGAGCACGGTTTCGTAGGCCATCTCCGCGGCCGATTGCAGTCGCCCGGGCACCATCGCGCGCGGCCGCATGCCAACCCAAAGCAGGCCAAATGTGAGCAGGCCCGCGACGACCATCATCAGGTTGGCCTGGGTGAAATTCACCGAAGCGCCGATGTGGCCAAGCGCGGGTTCCAGCTTGAACTGGCCCAGCGCGTCGATCGATCCTTCGGCGGCCACCTATCGTCCCCTGTGCTGTGTCGTCTCTCGTGGCGCGAACATGCGCCAGAGGTTGAGAATTCCAGCCGCGCCGCCCAGCAGGACGAACACCGCGGTCAGGATGGGCCGTGTGCCGAACAGGTAATCCAGCCCGTAGCCGATGGCGACCGCCACGACCAGGGCCGAGACCAGCTCGATCCCAACCCGCATGCCGATCCCCCAAGGGCTCATACCGTCCATATCGCCGGACCTCGCGCCCGACGCCGGCGGTGGGGTATCGAGCCCCTGCCTGCTGCGGGCGGCTTTGAGCCTCTCCTCGAAGGAGGGCCCTTCGTCGCCCGGTTCCTCGCTCATGTCCGCTCCTGGCAGGATGTCCCGCCGGAAGGCGGGGGCTTGCTACAGGGGGGTCCCGACAGTGTCAAGAATCCAACCACCGCGCCGCTGCCGCGTAGCCGGCGCGCTGCGTAGGCGGCGCCGGGCGGGTGGCGGTCTCGTGCGCGATCATCGCCGAGACCACGTCGCGGCGGTCGGCTTTCACGGCCGCGTCGATCAGCATCTGGAAGAACATGTCGCGCTGGGCGTTGCTGCCGCCCAGCAGGCGGATCTGCGGCTGGCGCGGCGCCAGCAGATCGACAACCCGCGCGTAGTCGCCGCGCCGGTGCGCCTGGGTCGCCTCGCATACTGGGATAACCACATCGGCGATCGCCGGCGCGGTCCATAGCGACGGGTCGGCGGCAAGTTCGCGCAGCGCGGCAACGAAGCGGGCAGCCGCCGCATCGCGCCCGGTCGCGACCAGGGCAAGCATCAGGTGCGGCACCATCAGCAGATGCCCGGCCTCACCGATGCGAGCCTCGGCCTTGTCGGCCAACTCCTGCCAGCGGTCGCCGACATCGAGGCCCAGCTGTTCCAACCGCCACAGCAGCGCCGCGGCGTTCTGCAGATCGACGTAGTGGTCGGGCATCGCCTTGGTCATCGGGTCGTCGAAGTTGCGGATGTCCTGATCGTAGCTTGCCATGACGGCGTCCACCTCGCCGAGGTCGAGGCGCAGCAGGGCGCGGTGCCACCAGAGGTGATGGATCAGATTGTTGCCCAGCGACCAGTGCGGCACCTGGCTGCCGAGCCAGTCGCTGCCCTCGCGCGCGCGACAGTCGGTGTCCATGATGTGCGCCTTGACGTGATGCGCGAAGTAGTTGGTCGGGTCACGTTCCAACGCCGCATCGATCGCGCGTTCGGCGGGTTTGGTGTCGCCGACCTCCTCGTGGGCGAATGCCCAGATGGTCTGCGCGCAATCGTAGCCGGGCAGATCGGCGGACCAGCGCGGCGTGACGCGATCGACCTGTTCCAGGATCGGCTGGGTCTGACCGTGCCGGAACCAGATCGTATCGGAAATGCGAAACGCCAGCAGGTCGGTTGGCGCGGCGTCGAGAATCTGCCCCCAAATACTGAAGGATTCGTCGAGCGACCCGCGGTGCCACGCATCGGCCGCGGCCAAATGCATCCGTTCGCGCGTGGTGATATTTGCCGCGCCGGCGTGTGCGGCAGCCAGCGTCGCGTCGATCTGCTGCCGGTTGGCGGGGTTCGCCGCGATCAGCAGCAGATAGGCTTTCAGGCAATGGCCCATGACGAACCCAGGGTCCGCAGCGAGCGCGCGACCGGCAAGCGCCATGGTGTCGGCGTGGAATTTGAGGAAATGCTCGACCGACCGATCGAACGAGACGACGGCGTCCGTGCTGTCGGTGGAGAGTGCGAGACCGCGTTCGTCCTGTTTCATGAGGTGGGTGCTCCCATGCCGATCCTGAGCCGGTTTCCGCCCTCGGCGCCGAGCGCGTTGCGCAATGCGGTGAGCAGCGCGACGATCGACGGTGCAGCGCGCGGCGGGCGGTTGGCGGTCCGACGCGCCGGGGTCTGCAAGAGCCAGCGCGCCGGACGCATGTCCGGCGCAGCGCGTTGCAACAGGTAGATGCCATCGTCCGTGTTGATCGCAACGCCGCCGTCGTTCGCCGCCACGCGTCCCCGCACGTCCCACAATGCCAGGCAATCGATCAGCAGCGCGCGCAGTTCAGCGTCGGTCATGTTCTACGCGTGCCAGCCGCGCGCCAGTCGCAACCAATACCGTCATGGCCGGGCCTGTCCCGGCCATCCACGTCTTCCTTGCATGGCCGAGACAAAGGCGTGGATGGCCGGCGAACGAGGCCGGCCATGACGACGAGGGGGATGGCCGGACTTGTCCCGGCCGTGGCGCCGAGGGGATCACAGCATTGGTCCCGCGAACATCTCCTCGGCAATCTTGCGATGCTGCCATTTGCCGTCGGCGTTGCTGCCGTTCCACGCCCCGCTCTCCACCATCACCTTGCCGCGCAGGATAGTCAGACACGGCCATGCGTCCATCGTGCGGCCCTCCCACGGTGTGTAGTCCGCCTCGTGCAGATCCTGCGCGCGGATCACCCGCCTGTCCGCCGGATCGAGCACGCAGATATCGGCATCCGACCCCGCCGCCAGCGCACCCTTCCGCGGATACAGTCCCATGATCTTCGCCGCATTGGTCGACACCAGATCGACATAGCGCGGCAGCGAGTAACCGCGCCTACCCACCATCTCGGTGTACATCAGCGCCACACGCGGCTCGACGCCGGCATTTCCGCCGGTCGTGTCGTCGATGCGCGCACCTTGCAGCTTCTTCGCCAGCGTGCAGCAGATCTCGTCGGTGGCCACGCAATTGATGCAGCCATCCAGCGTGCCAGCCCACAACGCCGCCTGGTCCTCGGGCGACTTCAGTGATGGATAGGTGTGATAGATCTGCCCGTTCGGCCGCTGGTAGTCCTCCGACGTATACAGCATGTACTGGTGCAGCGACTCACCGTAGATCGCCACCCCGCGCGCGCGGGCCTCGCGGATCGCCGATACGCCGGACGCAGCCGACGTGTGCATCATGTAGAGCGCGGCGCCGACCTTCTCGGCCAGCCGGATCACGCGGCGGAACGAGATATCCTCGCTCAATGTGTTGTGCACCTCGGCCATGTTGGCAAATCCGGTGCGTCCCTCGCGGATCAGCTTGCCGTACATGTGCATCACGATGTCATTGTCCTCGGAATGGATCACGCCGAGGCCGCGATTGGCGGCAAGCACCTGGAACACTTCCCAGATGTCGCCAAAATCCACCATGCGTCCCTTGCGCGACGGCGTTATGTCGGTGGTGAAGATCTTCACGGTGGGAAAACCCGCCTGGATCGCCTCGGCAAGCTGGCCCGTCAGCTCCACAGGAAGATCGCCTTCCACCATGATGTGCTGCGCGTAGTCGCAGGCGCAGTGGCCCTTCCAGTCCTCCTCGCGACTTCTCGATCGCGTCCCGCACGTTGGCGCCCTGCGAGGCGCGCGTGAAATCGATCATCGTCGTCGTGCCGCCATGCAGAGCGGCGCGTCCCACCACGTCCGGCGGATCGGTCAGACCCGCGCTGCCGTCCGGATTGGGCAGGTGCCATTTGCAATGCACGTGCGGATCGATGCCGCCCGGCATGACGATTTTGCCCCCCGCATCGATCAGCCGTGCGCCTTCCGGCACCGGCAGGCTGCCGGGAGCGGACACCGCGACGATGCGCTCGCCCGCGACTGCAATGTCAAACGCGCCGACGCCCTGCGGCGTGACCACGGTATCGCCACGCACCACGAGATCGACCATCGCTGCTTCCTCCCCTGCATCCGCGCGCGGTATCGTTATGCGCGCGGCCCGAACACGCAAGTGCCGACCCGTGTCCCCTCCCCCCAACCCCCTCCCGCAAGGGGAGGGGGAGTAAGTTTGCCGGGCTAGCACTCCCCCTCCCCTTGCGGGAGGGGGTTGGGGGGAGGGGACCGCGAGCGCCCTGTTGCCGTCACTTGCTTGCGCGCGTTCCTCGCGACGCAGATGCTGCGCCGTATGGACACGCATGACTTCGACGTCGTGGTGATCGGCGCCGGCATCGCCGGTTCCACCTGCGCGGCCGCGCTCGCCGCGGACCGCCGCGTTGCGCTGATCGAGGCGGAAGAGTTTCCCGGCTACCACAGCACCGGCCGCTCCGCCGCGCTGTGGCTGCAGAATTACGGCCCGCCCGACGTGCGCGCGCTGACGGCGGCGTCGCGGCCATTCTTCGAGTATCCGTCGCCGGGGTTCGCCGAGGTACCGCTGATGTCGCAGCGCACGGTGGTGTTTCTCGCGCGGGCGGATCAGCGCGCCGAACTCGACGCCCTGCTGGCCGAAGGGACCGGTCTGCGCGAGGCGCCCGTGAGCGAGGTTACGGCCATGGCCCCGGCGCTGCGTCCCGGCTACGCCACCTGGGCGGCGATCGAGGTGGATGCGTTCGACATCGACGTGGCGGCACTGCATCAGGGCTTCCTGCGTCAGTTGCGTGCGCGTGGCGGAACGCTGGCGCCGCACCACCGCGCCGCGCGGATCGAGCGGCGCGGTGGGCGCTGGAACGTCACGACAACCGCCGACGCGGTGTTCCGTGCGCCGGTCGTGGTGAACGCCGCCGGCGCCTGGGGCGACGAAGTGGCAGCGATGGCGGGGCTGGCGCCCCTGGGGCTGTCGCCTTGCCGGCGGACCGCCGCGATCATCGATCCGTCGCCGCACGATGTGTCGCGCTGGCCGATGCTGATCGACGTGGGGCACGGGTGGTATGCGCGTCCGGAGGCACGCACACGGCTGCTGGTATCGCCCGCCGACCAGACCCCGACGCACGCGCACGACGTGCAGCCCGACGAGCTCGACATCGCCGTTGGCATCGACCGCATGCAGCAGGCGCTCGACATCGAGGTGCGCCGGGTGGAGCGAAGCTGGGCCGGGCTGCGCACCTTCACGCCGGACGGCAGCCTCGCATTCGGCTGGGACCGCGCGGCCGAGGGCTTCTTCTGGTGCGTCGGCCAGGGCGGCTACGGCATCCAGACCTCGCCGGCCGCGGGAAAGCTGGTGGCCGACCTGATCAGCGGGCGGGACCCGGGAGGGGCGGCCGACATCGTAGCGACGATCGATCCGGGGCGCTTCGGCGGCCGATAGGCTCCGCACGGTGGTCGTGTCTATATTGCGCGGACGGAGGAACGCCGCATGAGCGATCTCTATGGTGACGACATCCTGTTGTGGTCGGAGCGCCAGGCGGAGCTGCTGCGCCGCCGGGCGGCCGGTGAGCTGGTCAACGATGCCGAACTGGACTGGCCCAACATCGCCGAGGAGATCGAGGACGTGGGGCGGAGCGAGCTGCACAGCGTCGAGTCGCTGTTGGTCCAGGCGCTGCGTCACATGCTGAAGGCCGAGGCCTGGCCGCTCTCGCGCGACGCCCCGACCTGGCGCGCCGATGCGGTCGATTTCCGACGCCAGGCCCGCCGCAGGTTCGTGCCCTCCATGCGGCAGAGGATCGACGTTGCCAGCCTCTATGCCGACGCGCTCGCCGCCATCCCCGATTCGCAGGATGGCCTGCCGCCGTTGCCGATCCAGTCCGACATGCCGACGCTCGACGATCTGCTGAGCCAGTCATGAGCGATCGGCTGACGCTGGCGAACGCGATCGAGGATGCCGGCATCGAGCGTGCCAAGGCGGAACGCGTGGCGATGTACTACGAAGCGTCACAATCAATAACGCAGGATGACACGCCAGCGCCCCATACGTCATGGCAGTCCTCGGACTTGATCCGAGGATTGGCCCTGCCATCCAAGTCTACGCCGCCTATATCAGGGACATACGCGGATGGCCGGAGGGAGCCGGCTGTAATCGGACGTCCTCAGGCCGGAACACCGTAAATTACATCGCCGAAGCGTTCCCACGTCGTGCCAGCCCAACGCTGCAGTTGCATCGCCTGGATCGGGCGGTAATTATCAACTGCGGTGCTGACCTTGATGCCAGGCAGCAACGTGGGAATCTCCAGGTCGTGAATGTCGGTGACCTGGCGCATCACGTTCTGCCGAGAGAAATCGCCCGCGCATTTCTCCAGGACATGCATCAGGGCGCGGCAGACCGTGTAGCCATAGACATAATTGAGGTCCGACAGGTCCGCGCCCGGCAGGTAGCGCGCCATGAAATCGCGCCAGTCCTGCATCTGCGGGTCGTTCGCGAAGCCTGGATCGGTCGGGTCCTTGAGGAACCCCGTCGAGATCACGCCGATGCCGTTATCGGGACCCGCAGGCCGCATGACGGCACCCACTGAAATCGACACGTTGCTCATGAAGAACAGCGGTTTCCACCCGATGTCATGAACCTTGCGAATGACCTGCGCCGCGGCCTTTGGCGCGGCTGCCGAAATCAGCACGTCGGCCCCCGAGCCTTGCAGGCTGACCACCTGGGAATCGATCGTGGGATCCGTCAACTCATACGACGCTGCAAGGACGACATGCTTGCTCCACCCGTCGCCCAGCACATCGCGTACGCCGGCGAGGTAGTCCTTACCGAAGTCGTCGTTCTGGTAGAGGAAGCCAATTTTGGCGTCAGGCTTCTGGGCCAGTGCGTACTTTGCGTAGATCTGCGCCTCGGTGCGGTAGCTCGGCTGGAAGCCGATTGTCCAAGGATATTGCTTGTAGTCGCTCCACTTGTCCGCGCCGGTGGCAAGGAAAATGTGCGGCACCTTCCGCTGATTGACATAGCGCACGATCGCGGAGTTGGTTGGTGTGCCGAGCGTGTTGAACAGAAAGTCGACCTGATCCTGTTCGACAAGCCGGCGCACTTCCTCGACCGTCTTGGGCGGGCTCAGCGCGTCGTCGTAGGTCAGGAATTCGATGCGGCGCCCGCTGATCCCGCCGCGCTCATTGACCATACGAAAGTAGGCGCTCTCGAAGTGCCCGATCGCGGCGTAAGCCGATGCTGGCCCGCTGTAGGGCATTGTGTTGCCAATCTTGAGATCGGCTGTCTCGGCCAGGGCACCGCGCCAAAGACCCGTTGCCGCACCGGCGAGCGAGCCCATGACGAGCGATCGTCTAAGGACCATTCCCCCTCCCTTCGGCAGAGCACCGGCCGCTACTGCCGGTTCCGGTGGCTGTTGCGGCGTATCGCTCAGACCACCCTGCCGCTGTCCACTTCCATCAGGTGCATGTTGTTGAGATCAGCCGTCAGCGGCAGCATCTCGCCCGGCTCGGCGTGGGTCTGGGGATCGACACGGGCGCAGACCGGATCGTGGCCGATGAAGAAATGCACCATCGTCTCCATGCCCATCGGCTCGACGACGTCCACCGGCAGATCGACACGTGCCCAGCCGGGACGACCGGTCTCGTGGTACTCGAACAGATGCTCCGGCCGCAGCCCGAGCACCATCTCCTTGCCCTTATGCTTGCCGTAGCGGTCAACCCGCGCCGGCGGCACCGGCAACACGATGCTGTCGGTCACGCGTACCGCCAAGCCGCCATTCGCACCGTCCTGAACGCGCGCCGGCAGGAAGTTCATCGCCGGCGATCCGATGAAGCCCGCCACGAAGCGCGTCGTGGGATGGTGATACAGATCGTTCGGCGTGCCGACCTGCTCGATCACGCCGTGGTTCATCACCACCACGCGGTCGGCCAGCGTCATCGCCTCGATCTGATCGTGCGTCACATAGACCGTGGTGGTGCGCACCGTCTGGTGCACCTTCTTGATCTCGGTCCGCATCTGCACGCGCAGCTTGGCGTCCAGGTTCGACAGAGGCTCGTCGAACAGGAACACCTTCGGGTTGCGCACGATGGCGCGGCCCATCGCCACGCGCTGCCGCTGTCCGCCGGACAATGCGCGCGGCTTGCGGTCCAGCAGCATGCCGATGTCGAGAATCCGCGCCGCCTCGTCCACCCGGCGCCTGATCTCATCCTTCGGGAATTTCCGAAGTTTCAATCCGAACGCCATGTTGTCGAACACGCTCATGTGCGGATACAGCGCGTAGTTCTGGAACACCATGGCGATGTCGCGATCGCGCGGCGGCACGTCGTTCACCACGTCGCCGCCGATCCAGATCTCGCCCTCGGATATCTCCTCGAGGCCGGCAATCATGCGGAGCGTCGTGGATTTCCCGCAGCCGGACGGCCCCACCAGAACGACGAATTCCTGATCGGCGATCTCGAGATCGATGCCTTTCACCGCCTGGACGCCGCCGTCGTAGATCTTGACGACCTTGCGGACAGAAACTTCAGCCATGGTGTTGTCGTTCCCTCGTGTTGTTGTGCGGTTTGCGGTTAGCCCTTGGTGGCGCCGGCGGTCAGCCCGGCAACGTAGTAGTCCATCAGGAAGGCGTAGATGATGATCGGCGGCATGGAGGCGAGCACGACAGCCGCCATGATCTTGCCCCACTGGAATACGTCGCCGCGGATCAGGTCGCTGATGATGCCGACCGTCAGAACCATCTGGTTGGACGTGTAGAGATACGCGAGCGGATACAGGAACGCGCCCCAGCTTACCGTGAACGCGAAGATCGTCGCGGCGATGATGCCAGGCATCGCCACCGGGATGAAGATCCGCCACAGCATCTGCAGATAGCCGGCGCCGTCGATCAGCGCCGCCTCATCCAGTTCCTTTGGGATGGAGCTGAAATAGCCGATCATGATCCAGGTGCAGAACGGCACCGCCAGGGTGGGATAGAGCAGCACCAGGCACCAGAAGCTGTTGATCAGCCCGAGCCAGCCGACGATCTGGAACAGCGGCAGGAACAGGAGCGACGCCGGGATCAGGTAGGTCAGGAACACGCCGGTGCTGAGCGCCTCGCTGCCCCAAAATCCCATCCGCGACAGACTGAACGCGGCGAGCACCGAGATGGTGATGCTGATCGCGACCACCAGCACCGTGATGATGACCGAGTTCAGGTAGTAGGTCTGGAAGTTCGGGTAGGTGATCAGGTACCAGAAATTATCCAGCGTCGGGTGGTGGGGAAACCAGGGATTGCCCGTCTGTGCCGAAATCTCCGCCGAGGACTTGAAGCTGGTCATCAGCGTGTAGAACGGCGGCACGAGGAAGATCACCACGAAGAAGCCGAGCGCGATGTAGCTCCCCCACAGCGCCCAGGTGCGCTGGCGGTGCAGGCTGTTGTGCCGATGCCGGTGGGCGGCCAGCGCCCCGGCGGTCGCCGTGGACGTGCTCATGCCGCAATCTCCTTGCTGCGCCTGGTGACGCCGCGCAGAACGAAGAACGCGGCGACAGCGAGGATCGGGAACATGAACAGGCTGACCGACGCGCCGAGCGGGATGTCGCCCGACTGGATGCCGACCTGGAAGGCGTAGGTCGCGAACACATGCGTCATGTCCTGGGGGCCGCCCGAGGTCAGGATGCGCACGATGTCGAAGTCGGCGAAGGTCACGATCAGGCTGAACAGCACGGTGATCGCGATGATGTTGCGCATCATCGGCAGGGTGACGAAGAACAGCTTCTGGACCGCGTTCGCGCCATCGATCGACGCCGCCTCATACAACTGATCGGGCACCGACTTGAGCGCGGCCAGATACATGATCATGAAGAACGGCGTGCCGAACCACACATTCACCGTGATGGTGCAGAACCGCGCGATCCAGCCGACGCCGAGCCAGGGCACGGAGTCGAAGCCGAACTTGTTCAGGATCCAGTTGAAGGCCGAATAGGAGGGGTCGAACATCCACCACCAGGCCAGTGTGGAGAGCGCCAGGGGAACCACCCACGGCACCAGCAGCAGGCCCCGCCAGATGCGCTGGTTCTTGCCTGGAATGTTGTGCATCAGGTGCGCGATGACGAAACCGATCAGCGCCTTGAACACCACGGAGGTGACGGCGAACAGGCAGCTTTGGAAGATGACCAGCTGGAAGGTGTTGCGCTTCAGCAGAAACGCGAAGTTCGAAAGACCGACGAAGGCGGTCATCTTCTTGTTCAGCATGCTGAGATAGATCGCATAGAACGCGGGATAGACCACGAAGCAGGCGACCAGCAGGATCAGCGGAAGGCACAGGAAAAAGGCGATGGTCGATCGCCGCTGTGTGAAGCGCTTCATGGTGCCGGCACGGCGGGCGCCCGCCATGGCTGGCGTCATCACGCCGACCGGTACGCTCGTCCCATCAGCCATCCTGTCCTCCCTGGCCTCGCCCCGGCGGCATCGGTCCTGTCGCCCGGGTCGAGCTGAACAACATTCGAGTTCGTCTGCAGTCCGGGCAATCGCCCCGCCGGCAACAGATTGTGCGCAAGGTGAGGAGCTTGGCGGCCGAGGCGGCTGCCAATTGCGGTTCGCGACTGCGCGAGATGCGTCAGAGTCTCGACCTCATGCACGTAACCTCCCGCGCCGCCCGGTGTGCGCCGGACAGTGCCCGAAAGCCAAACCCCTGCCCATGGCGGTAGCTTCCCGCCTTCATCGCCCGCGTGCCTGCCCGCGATCCGAGCAGGGGTACGAGCGTATGGTTACTGGTACTCGAGCCAAGCTAGCGGCTGGCGCGCGGTTGTGCAACGCCAGCCCTGGCTTCAGTTTCCCATGAAACCGATCAGCGCGTGAAGCCCTCCAGTTCGTCCTTGGCCCAGGCGATCACCTGCTTGATCGACTGCCCGTCCTTGATCCGCGCCATCATCTGGTTGTGGATCGCGCGATTGTAGATCTGCACTGCAATGTCCGGCGGTGCCTCGGACGCGGTGAGACTGGGCTGGGCGTTGTGCCACGGCCGGATCGGATAGTTATAAACCGTGCCTGGGGGTGGCTCGACCGTCTCCCAGCATTTGAAGTCCACCATCCCCGCATAAGGCGGCAGGTCGTAGCCTTCGGTCGCCGTGGTCCGCGCCTCCACCTGTTCGCGCTGCATCAGGTATTCGATCAGTTCCTTGCCGGCGGTCTGGTTCTTGCTGAACTGCCAGACGCCCCAGAAGAACGTCGCCGACGGCACGAAGCGCCCCTTCGGCCCAGACGGTGCAGAAAAAGTCCAGCAGTCGGCCGCCACCTGCGGCGCGTCGCGCTTGGCGACCGCCCAGGCGGAGGGCGGATTGAAGATCAGCGCGCTCTTGCCCGAGATCAGCGCGCGGTTGTTCGAGGCGTCGTCATAGCTCACCGCATCGTCTGGGTAGAACTTCACCAGCTTCTGGCTGAATTCCAGCACCTGCATGATCTCGGGGGAGTCGAGCTTGATGTTGCCCTCGTTGTCGATCAGCGCCGCGCCGAAAGACCGGAACAGCGCGCCGTGCATGTCGATTGCGTCGGTATTGGTGTTGCCGCCCAATCCGCATGCGAACGTCAAGCCGTCCTTCTGCGCCAGTTCGGCGTATTTCATGTATGCGTCCCAGGTCCACGCATCCTGGGCCGCCGTGTGCTCCGGCTTCACCGGATACATTGCCTGCAGGTCCAGCCCGTTCTTCTTGAACCAGCCGATGCGCGCGCAGGGCGGCTTGGTCTGGGTGCCCGAGCTTGTGGGAACGGCGACCCATCCGGTCTTGGTCTTGGCGAGATACTCGCCGGTGGCGCTGGCGGCGCCGTACTTGTCGGTCAGACGCTTCATCACATCGTCGATGTTGGCCAGCGAGTCCGCCTGGTTATGCACTTCCCAGTTGTAGAACGTGTAAATGTCGTGGCCGGTCTTTGCCTGCGCTTCCGCCGCCCCCGTCATCAGCAGCTTGTTGCCGTTGCCGGTGATGAAGTCGACGGTCACCTCGACCTTGTTCTGCGCAGCCCAGGCATCGACCTGCTTTTGCATGATGTCGTTGCCGGCGGGAACCCAATGGTCCCAGAAGCCGACCGCGAGCTTTCCGGCCGCGCCGGCGGTGCGGATGTGAACCAGTGGCAACGCCGCCGCGGCAGCCCCCAGCTTCAACGCGTTGCGACGTGAGACCCGTCCTTCCTTTCGCATTATCGTTCTCTCCCGATCATGGCCGGCCGTGCCGGCCGTTGCGCTGAGCCAAACCCTGCGGCAGGCGGTTTACCGCCCGCATTTGGCGCTCAGCGTAACACCGAAGCCTCGCCCCGGCCACAGCGCGGTCGAGTAAATCCCTCCCCCGTGCAGCGGGCGGAGGGCAGGGAGGGGGCTGTTAGCGCAGGAAACCCTCCACCTCGTCCTTCGCCCAGGCGATGACTTGCGGGATGGACTGGCCGCTCTGCAGCTTGGCGAGCATGGTCGGGTAGATGCCGCGTTGGTAAATCTGCACGGCGATGTCGGGCGGGGCAGGGAACCCGGGTGTGTTGGCCTCGCCGTGATGCGACGGCCGCACCGGATAGTTGAACACGGTGCCTTTCGGCGGCTCGACGTCTTCCCACACCTTGAAGTCCAGCATGCCGGCATACGGGGGAATATCGTAGCCGACCACCGCCGTGCAGCGCGGCTCCACCTGTTCGCGTTGCATCAGGTACTCGATGAGTTCCTTCGCCGCCGTCTGGTTCCGCGAGAACTGCCAGACGCCCCAGAACGACTGGGAGAATGGCACGAACCGTCCCTTGGGTCCCTTCGGCGCCGAGAACGTCCAGCAGTCCGCCGCCACCTGCGGCGCGTCACGCTTGGCCACCGCCCACGCCGAGGGCGGGTTCCAGATCAGCGCGCTCTTGCCCGAGATCAACGCGCGATTGTTCGAGGCGTCATCGTAGCTCACGGCGTCGGCTGGCAGCACCTTCACCAGTCTGGACGCGTGTTCCAGCACCTCGCGCACCGTGTCGGAATCGACGGTGACGTTGCCCTTCGCATCGACGAGGTCCGCGCCATACGCGGCGAACAGCGCGCCCGATGTGTCGGTGGAATCCCCGGTGGTGCCGAGACCGATGCCGAAGGTCATGCCGACCTTGTGGCACGCCTCGGCCGCCTTCAGGTGCGTTTCCCAGGTCCACTCGTCCATCTCGGGGATGTACTCGGCCTTCACCGGGTACATCTTCGTCACATCGATGCCGGCAGCGCTTTTCAGCACGCTGACGCGCGCGCAGGGCGGCTTCGCCTGAGCGCCCCAGCTCGACGGCACTGCCCGCCAATGGCCCTCCGCGCGCGCCAGGTATTCGGCCAGTCCGCTGACCTTGCCGTTCTTGGCGATCAGCCGCTCCACCGCCTCGTCCATCGGCACCAGCTTATCGGCGTGATGGTGGATTTCCCACTGTGAGAAATGCAGCGCGTCATGGCCCGTTCCCGCCTGCGCCTCGGCTGCCTGCGTCAGCACCAGCTTATTGCCGTTCGACGTGATGAAATCGAGGTTGACCTCGACCTGGTTCTTAGCGGCCCAGGCATCGCATTGCTGCTGCAGCATGGCATTGCCAGCCGGTACCCAGTGGTCCCAGAAGCCGACGGACACTCTTCCGGCGGCGCGGCCGGTACGGATATGCACCAGCGGAAGTGCCGCCGTTGCCGCCCCCAGCCTGATCGCGTTGCGCCGTGAAATACGACCTCTGCGAGTCATTTCCGTCCCTCCGTTACCGCGCAACCATGTCATTCCCGCGCCGCATCGTCATTCCCGCGCAAGCGGGAACCCAGGCACGCTATCTCGGTGCCTCCCACCTGGGTTGCCCGCGTGCGCGGGAATAACACGTCAAACGGCGCGCTTCGTTCAGCGGGCAAAGCCCTCCAGCTCATCCTGCGCCCAGGCGATGACCTGCGGGATCGTCTGGCCCTCCTTCAGTCGCGCCATCATTTGGTTGTGGATGGCGCGATTGTAGATCTGAACCGCGATTTCCGGCGTCGCCTCGGCCGCGGCCAAGCTGGGCTGCTGATTGTGCCATGGCCGGTTCGGATAATTGTAAACCGTGCCTTTGGGCGGCTCGACATTCTCCCACACCTTGAAGTCCAGCAGACCCGCATAGGGCGGCAGGTCGTAGCCCTCGGTCGCCACACAGCGCGGCTCCACCTGCTCGGGCTGCAACAGATACTCAATCAGCTCCTTCGCCGCCGACTTGTTCTTGCTGAATCCGTACACGCCCCAGAAATAGCTCAACGTTGGAATGAACCGGCCCTTCGGACCGGCCGGAGCCGGGAAAGTCCAGCAGTCAGCCGCCACCTGCGGCGCATCGCGCTTGGCCACCGCCCACGCCGATGGCGGATTGAAGATCAGCGCGCTCTTGCCCGAAATCAGCGCGCGGTTGTTCGAGGCGTCGTCGTAGCTCACCGCATCGGCTGGGTAGAACTTGACCAGCTTCTGGGCGAATTCCAGCACCTGGCGCACCGCATCGGACTTGAGCTGAATTTCCCCCTTGCTGTCGATCAGCGTGGCGCCGAATGCCTTGAACAGCGCACCGTGCGTGTCCGTGGCATCGGTGTTGCCGCCGCCGCCCATCCCGAGGCCGAATGTCAGGCCGTCCTTCTGCGCCAGCTCCGCGTATTTGGTGAACGCGTCCCAGGTCCAGCCGTCCGACAGGGCGGTGTGCTCGGGCTTCACCGGATACATCGCCTGCACGTCGAGGCCGTGCTGCTTGAACCAGCCGATGCGCGCGCAAGGCGGCTTGGTCTGCGTGCCGGAGCTTGTCGGCACCGCGACCCAGTGGCCCTTCGCCTTCGCCAGATACTCGCAAATGGGATCGACGGCGCCGTTCTTGGCGATCAGCCGCCCCATGACGTCGTCGATCGGCTCAAGTGAATCGGCGACGTTGAACACGTCCCAGTTGAAGAACGCGAGCGCATCATGTCCCGTCTTCGCCTGCGCTTCGGCAGCCCCGGTCAGCTGCAGCTTGTTGCCCGAGCTGGCAATGAAGTCCGCCTGGACCTCGACCTTGTTCTTTTCGGCCCAGGCATCGCACTGCTTCTGCATCACGTCGTTGCCACCGGGAACCCAGTGGTCCCAGAAGCCGATGGACACTTTGCCTGCGGCGCCGGCCGTGCGGATGTGAACCAGCGGCAGCGCAGCGGTCGCCGCGCCGAGCTTGAGTGCCGTGCGGCGTGTGACTTTCGTGGATTTGGACATCGATGTTCCTCTGATTGCGGCGCATGGGCGCTCGACAGGGCCGGCAACCTAGTGGCAAGCCGGGGCGCAGGCAACGGCGGGTAGGCAGCCAGGAACAGGACCCTTACAGCCGAGCCGCCTGCAGCACACGATCGACGAATGCGTCCGCGCTGCCGAGATAATGCGCCGGATCGGTCAGCCGCTCGATCGCGGCGCGATCCAGCCGGCTCGACACCTCCGGCTCGCGCGCCAGCGCATCGGCGAGGCTGATGCCCTCCGCCAACGCCGCATCGCACGCATGCTTCACCACGTGATGCGCCTCACCCCGTCCAAGATGCGATGCGAGCCCCATCATCACCGCCTCTGACACGATCAGGCCGTGCGTGATGTCGAGATTGCGCCGCATGCGATCCGCATCGACCACCATGCCCTCGGCGATCGCGCTCGCGTGCTGCAGCGCACCATGGGTCAGCACGAACACCTGCGGCAGCACGAGCGGCTCCGCCTGCCACGGCCCGGTGGCGCGCTCGTGGTCGGCGGCCATGGCGCCGAGCATCACCGGCACCAGGGCGTGCACGGTGCGGGCGGCGGCCAGGATGTACTCGCTGGCGATCGGGTTGCGCTTCTGCGGCATGGTGGACGATGACCCGCGGCCGGCAACGTAGGGTTCTGCCAGTTCGCCCACTTCCGTCTGCGCCAGCAGGATCACGTCGGTGGCGAGCTTCGCCAGGCTGCCGCAGACCAGGCCCAGGAAGGCGACCGTCTCGGCGAGCCCGTCGCGGCAGACGTGCCAGGGCGCGGCCGGCGCGACGAGGCCCAGTTCGGCGGCCAGGCCTTCCATGACCGCGACGCCCCGATCGCCGAGCGATGCCAGCGTGCCCGCCGCACCCGCGAAGCTCACCTGTTCGACACGCGGGCGGAGTGCGTCGAGGCGGTGCACGTGAGCGATCAGCGGCTGCGCCCAGACTGCGCACTTCAGGCCGAGCGTGATCGGCAGCGCCTGCTGCAGGTGCGTTCGCCCGGCCATCACCGTGTGGCGATGCTTCTCCGCCTGGAGCGCCAGCGCCGCGACCATGTCGGCGAGCGCGGCACGGATCAGCGACAGGCCCTCGCGCACCTGGAGGACCGTGGCGGTGTCCATGATGTCCTGCGTGGTGGCGCCCCAATGCGTCCAGCCTCCGGCCGCGCCGGCTGCACGCGACAGGCCCGCGACCAGGCCGACCACCGGGTAGCCGACATTGCGTGCGCTGGCCGCGAGTTCGTCGGTGCTGAGGTTCTCGACCCGGGCAGCGCGCGTGATTGCATCGGCGGCATCGGCCGGGATGATGCCGAGGCGCGCTTGCACCCGGGCGAGCGCAGCCTCGACATCGAGCATGCGCTGGAAGTATGCGCGCTCGTCGAACACTGCGCGCATGGCGTCGCTGCCATAGAGCGTGCCCAGGATCGGGCTGTCGGCGGGATTGATCGGCACTGGATCAACCCCTTCCCCAACCCTCCCCCGCTTTGCGGGAGAGAGGGCGGAGCACTCCCTCTCCCGCGCAGCGGGGGAGGGTTGGGGAGGGGGTGCTACACATCCAGGAACACAGTCTCGCCATCCCCCTGCAGCCGCACATCCATCCGCCACGCCGCATCGCCCGCCGGCCGCGCAATCAACGTGCTCCGCCGCGCCGGCTCCTCGATCGACATCAGCAGCGGGTCGGTCGCGTTGAGCTTCTCGCCATGGAAATACGCCCGCGTCACCAGCGCGCGCATCAGACCGCGCGAGAGGATGCAGATCGCGATATGCGGCGCCTGCTGCGCATTGCCCCGCCCCGGCACCGGCCCCGGCTTCACCGTGGTGAACCGGTACTGCCCCTGCGCGTCGGTATTGCTGCGCCCGAAACCCGGAAAGCTGTCCGACGCCGGAGGGTCGGACTGCCAGATCTCCACGCAGGCATCCGCACAGGGCTTGCCGTCGCCATCCAGCACGGCTCCGGTCAGCGTGATCCTCTCCCCCTGCGCGCCGAAGCGCGTAAGGTCGGCCCAGGACGGGTCCTCGAGCAGATGCCAGTAGGGGCCGATCGTCTGGCTGGCCGTGGCGCTCGGCATCGGATCACTCCTCCATCGGCGTGGCGCCGCGTCCGCGCAGCACGACGTCGAACCGGTAGCCGAGCGCGTAGTCGGGCTCGGTGATGTCGAGGTCGAACACGGCGATCAGCCGGTTGCGCGCGTGTTCATCCGGCACCGCGTGGAAGATCGGGTCGAACGCGAGCAGCGGGTCGCCCGGGAAGTACATCTGCGTGACCAGACGTGTGGCGAAGGCGGGGCCGAAATACGAGTAATGGATGTGGTTCGGCCGCCAGGCGTTGCGGTGATTGGGCCACGGATAGGCGCCGGGGCGAATGGTCAGGAACCGGTAGCGGCCGTCCGCGTCGGTGAACACCCGGCCGGCGCCGTGGAAATTCGGATCGAGCGGTGCGTCGTGCTGATCGGCCGGATGGTCGTAGCGCCCGGTCGCGTTGGCCTGCCAGATCTCGATCATGGTGTGCGGCACGGGGCGGCCGTCTTCGTCGGTGATCCGGCCGGCGACGATGATCCGCTCGCCCAGCGCCGGTTTTCCCCCGGCCTTGGTGAGGTCGGCGAGCGGCGGGAATCTGACTGGCGGAGAAGCTCGGCCCGGTGGTTTCCGTGATGGTGTGGGGCAGCGGGTGCGGCTTCTGCTTCGGATGCCGCTTGATCGTGCCGAGATACCCCGGCGCGTCATAAGGCGGCTGCGTGCCGGGGGTGAGAGGGCGGTACTGCATCGGATCGGTCATCGGGAACCCCTCCATGGCGGCTGCCATTCGTAGCCCGGTTTTCGAACGTGGGAAAGAAACAGCGGCGTCCCCGCCTTCGCGGGGACCCAGGGGTCACCGTCGCGGAGGGTCGTGGGTTCAATGCGGTGCGTGGGCGCGCCAGCCGGCATCTAAGGGTCTGCCGAGAAACAACCTAATCAGCTTCGAACGCACCTCATGATTCTATCGTCATGACCGGGCTTGTCCCGGCCATCCACGTCTTCGCTGCGAGCACAATGAGAAGACGTGGTTGGCCGGCCTTCGCCAGCCATGACGATAAAGGTGCGACCGTAGCGCCACTTGAGGCACTTGTTCTGCAGCGGGTCCTAAGCGCGACGGTGCCCATGTTGGCGTGCGGTTGCGGCAAAGTTGCAACATCAAAACCTTGCTTTCGCAAGGCGTAAATCTCTCCGTTTCTCATGTGAATACATGGTAGGCTGAAGCGGGCGACAAATCTTGAACACCATAGATCCCTTGGGAGGCAAAGGATTACGCTAACGCGAAACTTTGGGCGGCAGGTGATACGCTGCCACCCGTTGTGGAGCAGGTGTCGGAATATAAGAAACTCATTGGAATATATCGGCCCAATATCATTACGAATTATCGACAAGTAGCCGAAAATCTTGTGTCGATTTCTAAGATGGCTCATAGAGATGACAAGCTGTGCCAGCTTATCAAGGATGTTGCGGGGGGATGCGAATTTGTTGTCGATAATCCCGCGAGTGCTGGTGTTGTCATATTTGGGTTCTCCGACGCCGAAAAGCGGAGCCAGCGCCACAGATTGATGACGCGCAAACTTGAATGCGATGCCGGTTTGGCTGTCCGTCTCAAAGGGAACGCAAAAGATCTTAAGTTGACATCAGCAGTCCCCCGACCTCGCTCCCACCATGGCCAAGGCTTACGAGTCCGTAGCGGTCACGCCGAACAATTCAGCTGTCGCCGCGGCGCCATCTGTCGGCATCTTCTGGCGAGTGGCTGGTGCTCTCGTCGTCGATCGCTCGACATTGGACAAGGCTGAGACTTATGGCGACTGCATACTCACGCCGCGGGCCACTACGAGCGTTGGGAGGAATGGCGGGCGTCGGGGGGCGCACGACTTGTTTCCATGGGATATCCCGAGCGTATCGTATTGACCGAATATGACGACTGGCCTCGTGGGCGCATCGTTTACGAGACACTGGCGAGACGCTTCGTCATTTACGCCGACAGGCGCCTGCAAGCGCCTGATACATTCAATGCCATCACGGCGGCCCTTGGCCTCGGCGGCGCGGAGGTCATCGTCAAGAGTGATCTACACTACCGATGAACACACATGGGACGCAGATGGCCGGGTCAAGCCCGGCCATGACGATTGGGGTGTGGTCCGGCCATGACGATTGGGGTGTGGTCCGGCCACGACGACTGGGGTGTAGTCCGGCCATGACGATGGGGGTGTGGCCCGCCACGACGATTGGGTGTGGCCCGCAATGACGATTGGAGTGCGGCTTGCCTGTGATCGTTGTTGCGACTGAGGATCAGGCTGCCCGCGCCCGCACCCGCGTAAACCGTGCCTGCAACGACCCCACCAGCCCCTGCGGCAGGAAGATGATGAACACCACAAGCAACGTGCCGTAGATGATATTGTCCCACCCGACGGCGCCGACACCGAAGCCGATCCGCAGCCCCTCCGCCAGCAGGATGGTGATGAACGCCCCCACGGTCGGTCCGAGCAGCACGTAGATCCCGCCCACCACCGCAGCGAACACCATCTGCAGCGACACGGAAATTCCGCTGACCGTGTCAGGTGAAATGAACATCTGATACTGGCAATACAGCGCGCCCGCGAACGCGGTCATCGCCGCGCTCAACAGCGTTATCTTCAGCTTCTCCCGCGTCACATGCACGCCCGCCGCCGCCGCCGCGTCCTCGTCCTCGGCGATCGCCTCCAACGCGTAGCGCAGCATGCTGCCTTCGACGCGCCAACGGATGAACAGCGCGACCGCCCACACGCCCAGTGCGATCAGGTACCACGTCGTCTTGTCGGTGAACTGCAGCGCATAGATCGAGTTTCCCCCGTTGTAGCGCTGCGGCGTGTAGCCGAGCGAGCCGCCGGTGATGTCGCGCGTGGCGGTGATGATCTGCAGCACGATCGCACTCAGCGCCAGCGTCACCAGGGCGAAGTAGTGGCCGATGATGCGGAACCGGAAGCAGGGATACGCGATCAGCAGTGCGACGGCGCAGACGACAAGCATCGCAACCGGGATGCCGAGCCACGGCGTAACGTGGAAAAAATTCCACAGCAATGCGGTGACATACGCGCCGATCCCCATGAACCCGCCATGCCCGAGCGACACCAAACCGAAGCGCCCCATCACAGACCAGGACGTGTACATCGACGACCAGATCAGCACGATAACCAGTATGTGCAGCGGATAGGGCGCGTTATACACGAACGGCAGCGCCACCAGTCCCGCGCCCACGACCCATGGCAGCTTTCGGTTCATGCGCGGCGTGCCAGCAGGCCTTGCGGCTTGGCGAACATCATCGCGATGAAGAACGCGAACGCGAACACGTAGCCCCACTCCAGGTCCAGATAGAGACCGCTCACCGAGATGATCTCGGCGAACACGAACGAGGCAACGAACCCGCCGATCATGTTGCCCAGCCCGCCGAGCACGCAGATCATGAACGTGGTCGGCCCGAACGTCAGGCCGATGAACGGGTGCACGTCGTATTGCAACACCAACAGAGTCGCGGCGAGCCCTGCCAGAGCGCCGCCGATCGCCGAAGTGATGACGTAGATGCGCCGTGCGTCCACGCCCATCAGCGGCATGATCTGGCGATCCTGCGCGATCGCGCGGATGGCCGTGCCGGTATAGGTACGCGCGAGAAACAGGTACAGCACATCATCCCGGCCAGGGCAGCGCCAAACGCCAGCAGCCGCGCGTAGCTGATGAACATGTCGGAAATCTGCAGTACCGGCAGCCTGATGCCGAGGTTGCGGAAGTCGATGCCGAACATGACGGTCGCGGCGCTTTGCAGCAGGAACAGCACGCCGCCGGTGGCCAACAGCTGATTGATCGGCGCCGCGCCGAGCAGCGGCGCGATCACCAGCAGGTGCAGCGCGACGCCAAGCCCGCCGACACCAACGATGCAGATCACGGCCGCGATCAGATACGGCACGTGATAGACCGCGAACAGGTAGTACATGCCGTACATGCCCAGCATGATCAGCTCGGCGTAGCAGATCCAAACCACGTCGATCACGCCGAAGATCAGATTCAGCCCGAGCGCCAGCAGCGCCAGCACGCCGCCGAGCAACACGCCGTTGATCAGCGCCTCCAGCAGATAGATGTCGAAGATGTCAAACATCCCGCGCCTGTTTTCCTCTCATTCGGTAGTCTCATACCGAGCGTCGTGAATTGTGACCGATGGGCAGTGGCATTGTCGTCATGGCCAGCGACGGCCGGCCACCCACGACTTTACTTGCTGCGATCAGCAAAGACGTGGATGGCGGGGCCGAGCCCCGCCATGACGGTGAACGGTGGCCAGAGAGTCGAGCCTTTCGCCGTCCACTCTCATTGCATCGAGTAGGCGCTCCTGCCGCCCGGACGAACGGCCCCTGATCGCTGCTGCGGCCCCCCGTGCTGAGGAACGACGGGCCGTTGCACGGCGGGGGGCGGAGGACGCACGACCGGCTGCACCTGGCGGTTCCACTGATTGACCGGCGGGCGGGCTATTGGCTGCACCGGCCGGTTCCACTGATTGACCGACGGATGGAACGTCGGCTGCATCGGCCGGTTCACCGGAAAGCTCGGCACCTGGACGCTCGGCACGCCCATCGCGTTCGCCGGCATCGGCGCCGGACGCGGACCCCATCCAACCGGACCGGTGGGTGGCACAACCGGACGGCCGACCATGCCGGCGGCCGGCGCACGCCAGACTTCGGAGTGCATCGCGGTCCGATTCACGTTGATATGGTTGAAGCGGTCCACGTCGATGTGGACCTCGCGGTGATGCCACCGCGGCTTGGCAAATCCAAACAGCGAGCCCACGACCACCACGCCGGTCGCGAAGGCAAATCCGCCGAGGTAAGCGCTGTCCGGCACGTAGCCGAGCGGCGGCGGGATATACACGGGCTGATACACCGGATATGGCCAGACGCCATACACGATCGTCGGATTGTAGACCGGCACGTAAACCACCTGGGGGTTCGCCGGTTCGATGGAGATCGTGTCGTTCTCCTCGACCACGCGCTGCTGGTCGGTCGTCTTCAGAGAGCCGCTCGCCTGCGCCGCATGCCGCAGCCGCTGGACCGAGTTCATGACATCGGCTTGCTGGGTGGCAAACGCGTAGCCAAGCTGCTGCATCCAATCGAGCTGGCTGTTCAGCATAGCCAGCACCTCGGGGAACGGCACGAGCGATTTCACGCTCGGATCCCAGGGGAGCGTCTCCAGTGCCTGCGCAAGTGCATCGCCCTGAAGGGTGTCGTGGCCGATCTGGTTGAACCAGCGCGATGCCTCGACCACCTGCAAGGGGAACGTCGATGCCATCAGGACCTGCATCAGCAGCGCGTCCGGATACAGGGCGACGGGCGCCAGCAACGCGTCGAGCTGCTCGGCGTTGAACTGTGTCGCTTCGGGTTGTCCGGCCTGGTCGGACTGCCCCGGCTGCTCGGGCGGTTCCGTTGTCTGTGCGGACGACAGTGGCGGCACGGCCAGGGACAGAGCCGCGATCACCGCTGCGCCGCGAAACAGAATTCCACGCATCTCGGGCTTCCTTGTTCCGACGGCGCGAAGGTGGGTGCCGCTCCGTCGGTCCTGCATTCCACCTATATATGCCGTGGCGATGCGTCGGGAAGGCCGAGTGAGGCTTCATACGCCGAGATAGGCTTCGCGGATCGTGGCGCTTTCCAGCAGTTCGCCGGCGGCGCCGGATGCGCGCAGGCTGCCGGCTTCCAGCACGTAGGCGCGGTCCACCACGCGCAGCACCTGGCGGACATTCTGTTCGACGATCAGCACCGTCAGCCCGCTGGCGCGGATGCGTTCCACCAGCCCGAACACCTGCTGCACGATCACCGGAGCCAGTCCGGCCGATGGTTCATCGAGAAGCAGCAGCTTCGGTTCCGACATGAGGGCGCGCCCGATCGCGCACATCTGCTGCTCGCCGCCCGAGAGGGTTCCCGCCATCTGGCTGCGCCGCTCGAGCAGCCGTGGGAACAGCCGATAGACGAAATCCAGGCGCTCGCGGTATTTCGGCCGCGCCGCCGGGATGAAGGCGCCCATGCGCAGATTGTCCTCGACTGTCATGCGCGCGAACAGGCGGCGGTTCTCCGGCACGTGCGCGATGCCGAGTTCGACGACGCGATGCGCCGGCGTCGCAAGGAGATCGGTGCCTTCCATCTGCATGCTGCCGCTGGTGGGCCGGATCAGGCCGGAGATCACCCGCATCAGGGTGGTCTTGCCGGCGCCATTGGGGCCGATCACAGCCACCGCCTCTCCGGCGTTCACCTCGAGCGAGATGCCGAACAGCGCCTGGAAGCTGCCGTAGCCGGCGTCGAGGGAGCGGAGTGTCAGCACGTGTCGCTCTCGGCGTCATGGCCGGGCTTGGCCCGGCCACCCACGTCTTCCGCGCCGGTGCCCGGCAAAGACGTGGATGGCCGGGCCAAGCCCGGCCATGACGATAATCCAACCATTGTCGACACGACGTTCCAACCGCTACACCCGCTCCGCCGCCGATGCCTGGGCGTCGGCGGCATCGGTTCCGAGGTACACCTCGATCACCCGCGGATCCGCAGCGACCTCACTGGGCAATCCCTCGGCGATCTTCTCCCCGTGGTCGAGCACCATCACGCGATCCACCACGCGCATCAGCACGCCCATGATGTGCTCGACCCAGATGATGGTGACGCCACGCGCGTCGCGGATGCGGCGCAGCATGTCGGCCGCCTGCTCCATCTCGGTCTCGTCGAGGCCGCCCAGGCTCTCGTCGGCCAGCAGCAGCTTCGGTCCCGTTGCGAGCGCCTTGGCCAGCTCCAGCTTTTTCAGCCCCGCTGCGCCGAGGCCACTGACGGGTGCGGCGCGATCGACCGGCAGGCCGACGAGGTGCAGCGCGCTTTCGGCCGCTTCGAACGCGCCTGCCTTGGTGGTCCCGTCGCTGCCGTAGAAGCCGGCGAGCACCACGTTCTCGAAGATCGACAGACGGCGGAACGGGCGCGGAATTTGGAATGTCCGGCCGATGCCCTGATGGATGATGCGGTGCGGCGGCATGCCGGCGATCTCGCGGCCCTGAAAGCGGATCGAGCCCGCGGTCGGAGGGAACGTGCCCGAGAGCATGTTGAAGATCGTGCTCTTGCCGGAGCCGTTCGGGCCGATCAGGCCAAGTATCTCGCCCTGATCGACCTTGAACGACACGTTGCCGACAGCAGTGAAGCCACCGAAGCGCTTGATCAGTCCGGCGACTTCCAGCACGGCTTAGCGTACCTTATCGACAGCAAGACGTGGATGGCCGGCCTTCGCCGACCATGACGGCTGCGCCGTCACTTCGCGACGTAAGGCGAGTTGGCTGGCAACTTCAGCACCGGCTCACGCTGCTGCAGCGACTTCGGCCAGACCACGTAGCTCTTGTCGTCGATATACTGGATGACCACGGGGAAGGCGCGTTCGTTCTGCCCCGCCATGTCCGAAGCCTCGCCCGCGAATTTGGCGCCGAAACCGAGCATCGTTCCGCCGGACGGCACGTCGGTGTCGAGCGCCGCCTTGCGCAGCGCATCGGCACTGACGCCGCCGTATTTCTCGATCGCGCGCGGCAGCACGTCGGACAGGAACAGGTAGGTGTTGGATGCCGCCATGCCGAGATGCGGCGACATCAGGATGGTGTCGGGCTTCGCCTTCATATACGCGTCGCCGACCATCTTGATCAGCGGCGGCAGTTCCGGTTTCAGCGCCTTGGGGTTGGTTTCCCAGATCGAGATCGGATCGACGTCGAAGAAGTAGTTGGCGTCGCTGCCGACCGCCTGCTTGATCCGCGTGTAATCGGTATAGCCGGCGCCGTGACCGATCAGCGCATCAAAGCGCAGGCCGAGTTCGCGTGCCTGGCGCAGAAACAGGCTGATGTCCGGATTGTAGCCGGTGTGGAATATCACGTCCGGCCGCGCCCGCTTCAACTTGGTGACCAGCGAGGACAGATCGGGAGACGTGATCGAGTAGCCCTCGTCCAGCACGACGTTGAGGCCGGATTCCTTGGCGCCCTCCTCGTTGCCCTTGGCCACGTCGACGCCGTAGGCGCCGTCCTCGTGGATGATGGCGATGCGGACGTCCTTGGGATCCTTGCCGAGCTGGGCCTTGGCGTAGGCCGCGACCATCTCGGTCGAGGCCAGGCCCCACTGCACGCCATAGGGCTGCGCGCGGAACACGTATTTAAGGTGCCGGTCGCGCAGCACCGGCGAGGCGATGCAGGTGGTGATCCACATGAACTTCTTGAATTCCTCGATGCGCGCCGCCGCGGGCACGCATTCGGCCGAGGAGTAGAAGCCGAGCAGCATGTCCACCTTTTCCTGCTCGATCAGGCGGACCGCCTCGTTGATCGCGACGTCGGGCTTGCTCTGCGCATCGGCATAGATCGGATCGACCTTGTAGCCATCGACGCCGCCGTGCGCGTTGAACCAGTCGATCATGATCTTCGCCCCGAGATAGTGCAGCTCGGAGCCACCGCCGGCGAACGGGCCGGTCAGGTCATAGACGATGCCGATCTTGATCGTCTTGCTGGCGTCGTCCGCGTGGGCGGTTGCGGCCGCCGCCAGCAACAACGCAGCGGCGGCAAGCCCGCGAGCCATGCGGGCCAATCCATACCGGAGCATTTTGCGTTCCCTCGTCCTGTTCTTTGCTGTGAAGCCCTGACTGGAACGCAGCTTATGGAGACGGAACGTCCGGCGTCAATCTGCCGGTGCTCAGAAATCGCTCGCCTGCCGCCCCCGATTGGATGGAAAATGGGCCGACGAACTCGCCGTCGGCCCTCCCAGTTTGATCAGGGATTGCAGGCGAACTTGGTCGGATCCTGCGGATCAACCCCGGAGTCCGCCGCTTCCGCGTCACCGGTTGGGCTGGAACAGAGCGGGCCCAGATTGTTCGGCGCAACTGGCAGTGAGATCATCGCCAGTGGGCCTGCCTTATGTTCACCATTGAACGGCGTCGGCTTGTTGATATCAAACCCACACGGCGCCGCATCGCTTGGGTTGTTGAACCAGAAGCCGAGATGGAACGTATTGGTGGGCGGCAGCACTGTCGTCGGCGGATTGGATCCCGGGACAGGATCGGCATCGAAACCGAAGATCTGATCCAGCAAGATTGTTCTGATCTGGACCTTGGCCTCGCCATCCTGATCAGCTTCGATATCGCTCTGATACCACGCCAAGCCGAAGCCCTTGAAGTTCGCCACAGGCTTGCCATCGGCATCCAGCGGCGAGCGTTGCACCGTAAACATGTCGAATTGCAAGTTTGGCTTCAGCCCGGACACGCGGAGAATCAGGGTGTCATTGAGATTGCCGCGTCTCACATCCACGTGGGCAGATGGCACACCGGGCGACAGACAGCTAAGGAATTGCGAATTTGGTACCAGGTCGAACCGCACCGAGCCAGGCGGCGATTGGGCAAATGCAGCATGGGACGCAACAAGGACCGCCGCGGCGGTTCCGATCGATTTCAACATAAAGGTTTCTCCCCTTGGTTTGTGGTGGACGCATGGATCCTGGCTCGACGGTTCTTCCCGATGGTATGAAATACTTCACTGCTGCCGACGGCGCGGTTGCAAAAGAGAAACTTACGACGTCAATTCATTCTTCTCGCAATCGTCGTGTTCGTTCCTGGATCGGTCTAAAGGGTGGCACGAGCACATGCCTGGTGGCGGGACACGCAACTTTTGTTCGCGCATCAGAAGAAAACGTAGATGGCGGATCTGCTCCGGCCCTTAGCCCCGGACCGTTGTGCAAACCTGCGCTTGGGACAATAATTTCCACGCACTCTTGTGGCGGGCCGCTCAGGCCAGCCGTCGGGACCGGCTGCCACAGGTGGCTTCGGCGTGGGTTTCAGCCCGCGAAGACCCGGGAAAGCAACGACGGTCGTGGTCATCGCCGCGACCGCACAGGGAGTGTACGCCATGAACAAACCGCGCCGTGTGACGCGTCGCAATGCCTTGCAGTTGGGGGTCGCGGCAGCCGCGTTGCCGCTCGTGCATATCCGCACCGCCGGCGCCGCCGGCAGGCTGACGGTCGGCTTCTGGGACCACTGGGTGCCGCCGGCCAACGATGCGATGAAAAAACAGGTCCAGGCGTGGGCCGACAAGAACAAGGTCGATGTGACGATCGACTTCATCACCTCGAACGGCTACAAGATCCAGATCACGCAGGCCGCCGAGGCGCAGGCGCGCACGGGGCATGACTTCCTGCCGTTCTACAACTGGGAAGTGAACACCTACGCCGATCAGCTCGAGCCGGTGGACGACGTGGTGAAGGCGATGACCGGGCAATACGGTCAGTACAGCCCGATCCACGAGTACCTCTCGAAGATCAAAGGGCATTGGCGCGCGCTGCCGTCGAGCACTGGCACGCTGAACCTGAACTGCTGCGGGCGGATCAGCCTGTTGAAGCAGCATGCCGGCGTCGATGTCCTGGCGATGTATCCCGCGCACAAGTCGGACCCGTCGGCCGCGGCCAACTGGACCTACGACACGTTCCTGAAGGCAGCCGAGGCGTGCCAAAAGGCAGGGTTCGCGTTTGGTCTGGGGTTGGGGCAGACCGGTGACTCGGTCAACAACACCGGCATCATCTATTCCGCGTTCGGCGCCGAACTGGTGAATGCCAAGGGTGAGATCACCGTTGAATCCGATGCGATGAACCAACTGCTGGACTACGTCCGCAAGCTCGCGACGTTCCTGCCGCCCGATACGGTGAGCTACGACGATGCATCGAACAACCGGGCGCTGATCTCCGGTCAGAGTGCATTGATCATGAACCCGCCGTCGGCGTGGTCGGTTGCCAAGCGCGACGCGCCCAAGGTTGCCGAGGACTGCTGGACCTTCCCGTGTCCGGCGGGTCCTAAGGGGCGGTTCAACCCGTACAACTACTGCTTCTTCGGCGTCTGGGAGTTCGGCAGCAACAAGACGGCCGCGAAGGAGCTGGCGCAATACCTGCAGGAGCGTCCGCAGGTTCAGGAACGCGATACCGCCGCGAACGGCTATGACCTGCCGCCACTGATCAGCATGTCCGACTTCGAGATATGGTCGGAGGTCGAGCCTCCGAAGGGCACGGTCTACAACTATCCGATGCGGCCCTGGCATGACGCGCACGAGAACATCACCGCCTATCCCGCACCGCCGGACATCGCCGCGCAGATGTACGCCCGTGCAATTCATCCCTCGATGCTGGCCAGGGTCCACTCTGGCCAGTCGAACAAGGAAGTGATCGCCTGGGCGAAGAACGAACTGGAAGGCTTCGTTCGCTAAGCCTCGGCTGGCTGGCCGTCCGATCGGGGACGGCCAGCCGGCTGGGCTGTGTCAATAATTGGTGAATGCGGGGAACCACGCGTCTACCAGACTTCTCGGGAATTCTCTTTCCAGAGAGACGCCACGCGACCGAAAGAAACCCGGTATCACGGTTTTTCCTAGACCTGACCTAGGTCTTTTCAAGCCGGGCGGCGGCCGATTGGCTCGGTTGCTGCCGCCGCACGGTTGGAGTGGCGCAGGGTATCGGCTCGCCCTTGGTCCGGTGATGACCTGAATGCGAGTGGACGCCGCGCCCTTCCGGAAAATAATGCCGGGCGGCACAGCCGTTGCCCAGGCGTATCGGCCTCCAGGAGCGACCCCATGGACCTGAACGACAACAGTGCTGTCAGCAACCCCTCGCTGAACCGAGCCGATGCAACCATCGCCGGTGCCCTCCAGGCGGACGTCGCGGTCGACGGCGAAACCAAGGCGCAGGTCAACGGCGGGACCAATGGCCACCTCAACGGCCATGGGTTCGGCATGCACGAGCTGCTGCACGCCTTGCAGGCCATGCGGATCGGCGACTTTTCGGTGCGCCTGCCAAGCGACCAGACCGGGCTCGAAGGCAAGATCGCCGACACGTTCAACGAGATCGTCGCGGCCAATGAACGGATGGCCTCGGAGTTGGAGCACGTCGGCCAGGTTGTAGGCCGCGAGGGTAAGACACGCACAAGGGTCAGGTTCGGCCTGCAAAGCGGCTCGTGGGGCGAGATGGAGACCTCAGTCAACAACCTGATCGACGACCTGCTGTGGCCCACCACCGCGGTGACGCACGCCATCACCGCGGTGGCGCAGGGCGACCTGTTGCAGACGGTGCGGCTGGATGTCGACGGCCGGCCGCTGCAAGGCGAGTTCCTGCGGCTGGCGACGATCGTCAACACGATGATCAAACAGTTGTCCGTGTTCACGTCGGAAGTGACGCGCGTGGCGCGCGAGGTCGGCACCGACGGCAAGCTCGGTGGCCAGGCGCAGGTGCGCGAGGTGACCGGCGTTTGGAAGGACCTGACGGAGTCGGTGAACTCGATGGCGTCCAACCTGACGGCACAGGTGCGCAACATCGCCGACGTTACGATCGCGGTGGCGAATGGCGATCTGTCGAAGAAAATCACGGTCGATGTGCGCGGCGAGATCCTGCAGCTGAAGGAAGCCATCAACACGATGGTTGACCAGTTGCGATCGTTCGCCTCGGAGGTGACGCGCGTGGCCCGCGAGGTGGGCACGGAAGGGAAGCTCGGCGGACAGGCGGTGGTGCCTGGCGTGGCCGGCACATGGAAGGATCTGACCGACAGCGTGAATGCGATGTGCGGCAACCTGACCGATCAGGTACGCAACATCGCGCAGGTGACGACCGCGGTGGCGCGCGGCGATCTGTCGCGCAAGATCACCGTGGATGTGCGCGGCGAAATCCTCGAGCTGAAGGACACCATCAACACGATGGTAGACCAGCTTAACGCGTTCGCCAGCGAGGTGACACGCGTGGCGCGCGAGGTCGGCACCGACGGCAAGCTTGGCGGACAGGCCGTGGTGCCGGGTGTCGGCGGTACCTGGAAGGACCTGACCGACAACGTCAACTCGATGGCGGGCAACCTGACGGCACAGGTGCGCAATATCGCCGAGGTTGCCACCGCCATCGCCGGGGGCGACCTGTCGAAGAAGATCACGGTGAACGTGTCAGGCGAAATCCTGCAGCTGAAGGAGACCATCAACACGATGGTCGATCAGCTCAACGCGTTCGCCGGCGAGGTGACGCGCGTGGCGCGCGAGGTGGGCACCGAAGGACGGCTGGGCGGACAGGCGAACGTGCTTGGCGTGGCCGGCACGTGGAAGGACCTTACCGAGAGCGTGAACTCGATGGCGTCCAACCTGACGGCGCAGGTGCGCAACATCGCCGAGGTTTCCACCGCGATTGCCAACGGCGACCTGTCGAAGAAGATCACGGTGAACGTGTCGGGCGAAATCCTGCAGTTGAAGGAGACCATCAACACGATGGTCGATCAGCTCAACCGCTTCGCCGGCGAGGTGACGCGCGTGGCGCGCGAGGTCGGCACCGAAGGGCGGCTTGGCGGACAGGCGCAGGTGTCGGGTGTTGCCGGCACGTGGAAGGATTTGACGGACAGCGTGAACTCGATGGCGTCCAACCTCACGGGTCAGGTGCGCAACATCGCCGAGGTCGCGACGGCGGTGGCGCAGGGCGATCTTTCCAAGAAGATCACGGTGAACGTGTCGGGCGAGATCCTGCAGTTGAAGGAGACCATCAACACGATGGTCGATCAGCTCAACGCGTTCGCCGGCGAGGTGACGCGTGTGGCACGCGAGGTCGGCACCGACGGGCGTCTGGGCGGTCAGGCGAATGTGCCTGGCGTCGGCGGCACGTGGAAGGATTTGACGGACAGCGTGAATTCCATGGCGTCGAACCTGACCGGCCAGGTGCGCAACATCGCCGAGGTGGCGACTGCGATCGCGAACGGCGACCTGTCGCGGAAGATCACCGTCGATGTGCGCGGCGAAATCCTTCAGTTGAAGGAGACGCTGAACACGATGGTCGATCAGCTCAACCGCTTCGCCGGCGAGGTGACGCGCGTCGCGCGCGAGGTCGGGACGGAAGGGCGGCTGGGTGGGCAGGCGCAGGTGCCGGGCGTTGCGGGAACGTGGAAGGACCTGACCGACAATGTGAATTCGATGGCGTCGAATCTCACGGCGCAGGTGCGCAACATTGCCGAGGTCACCACGGCGGTGGCGCGCGGCGATCTCGGGCGCAAGATCACAGTGGACGTGAAGGGCGAAATTCTCGAGCTGAAGAACACCATCAACACGATGGTGGATCAGCTCAATGCGTTCGCCTCGGAAGTGACGCGCGTGGCGCGCGAGGTGGGAACCGAGGGCAAGCTCGGCGGCCAGGCGGCGGTGGCGGGCGTTGCCGGCACGTGGAAGGACCTGACCGACAACGTCAACTTCATGGCGTCAAATCTGACCGGCCAGGTTCGCAACATCGCCGAGGTGGCGACGGCGATCGCCAACGGCGATTTGTCAAAGAAGATCACGGTGGACGTGCGCGGCGAGATCCTGCTGCTGAAGGAGACGCTGAACACGATGGTGGAGCAGCTTCGCTCATTTGCCGGCGAGGTGACGCGCGTGGCGCGCGAGGTGGGCACGGAAGGGCGGCTCGGTGGCCAGGCCGTGGTGCCCGGTGTCGGCGGCACGTGGAAGGATCTTACCGACAACGTCAACCTGCTGGCGGCGAACCTTTCCACGCAGGTACGAAATATTGCCGAGGTTACAACGGCGGTGGCGCGCGGCGATTTGTCGCGAAAGATCACGGTGAACGTGTCCGGCGAAATTCTTGAGCTGAAGAACACGATCAACACGATGGTGGATCAGCTCAACGCCTTCGCCGGCGAGGTGACGCGTGTCGCGCGCGAGGTGGGGACCGAAGGAAAGCTTGGCGGGCAGGCGCAGGTGCCGGGTGTTGCCGGTACTTGGAAGGACCTCACCGATACCGTGAATGTCATGGCCGCCAACCTCACGGAGCAGGTGCGTGGCATCGTCAAGGTGGTCACCGCCGTAGCCAACGGCGACCTGAAGCAGAACCTGACGATGGCTTCGAAGGGCGAGGTCGCGGCACTCGCCGAGACGATCAATAACATGACCAACACACTGGCGACGTTCGCGGACGAGGTCACGACGGTGGCGCGCGAGGTCGGCGTCGAAGGTCGCCTCGGTGGTCAGGCAAACGTGCCGGGGGCCACCGGCACGTGGAAGGACCTGACAGGCAACGTGAACCTGCTGGCCGCGAACCTGACGACACAGGTGCGCGCCATCGCGGAGGTGGCGACCGCCGTCACCAAGGGCGACCTGACGCGATCGATCCAGGTCGAGGCGCTGGGCGAGGTTGCGGAACTGAAAGACAACCTCAACACGATGATCGACAACCTGCGGCTAACGACGGACCGCAACACCGAGCAGGACTGGCTGAAGACCAACCTCGCGCGGTTCACCAACATGCTGCAGGGCCAGCGCGATCTGGCGACCGTCGGACGCATGCTGCTGTCGGAACTTGCGCCGTTGGTCGATGCGCATAACGGCGTGATCTACCTGGTGGACCAGGAGGCGAGCCCGCTCCTGAAGCTGCTGGCCGCGTACGCCGACGATGGAACGGCGGGCCATCTGGAGCGACTGCACATGGGGCAGGGGCTGATCGGCCAGTGTGCGGTTGACGGTCGGCGGCTGCTGATCAGCAACCTTGGTTCGAACGCGGTGCCGATCCGCTCCGGCCTGTTCCAAGTGGCGCCGAACAACGTGGTCGTGCTGCCGGTGCTGTACGAGGGCCAGGTGAAGGCGGTGATCGAGCTCGCATCGGTCGGTTCGTTCACCGATCTGCAGATATCGTTCCTCGAGCAGCTCACCGCCGGCATCGGCATCGTGTTGAATTCGATCGAGGCCACGATGCAGACCGAGGGCCTGCTGAAGCAGTCCCAGCAGCTTGCCACCGAGCTGCAGACCCGCCAGCGCGAGCTGCAGCAGACCAACGAGCAGTTGGAGCAGAAGGCGCAACAGCTCGCCGAACAGAACGTCGAGGTGGAGCGCAAGAATCAGGAGATCGAACAGGCGCGGCGCGCGGTGGAGGAGAAGGCGGCGGAGCTCGCGCTGACATCCAAGTACAAGTCCGAATTCCTCGCCAACATGTCGCACGAGCTGCGCACGCCGCTGAACTCGATCCTGATCCTCGGCCAGCAGCTGGGCGACAACCCGGACGGCAACCTGACGCCGCGTCAGGTCGAGTTTGCCCGGACCATCCACGGCGCGGGCACCGACCTGCTGAACCTGATCAGCGACATCCTCGATCTGTCGAAGATCGAATCGGGCACCATGTCGGTGGACGCAGAGGAGATCTTCCTGTCGAACCTGCAGGACACCGTGACGCGGCCATTCCGCCACGAGGCTGAAAGCCGCGGTCTGTCGTTCGACGTGCAGGTCGACCCGGTGCTGCGCAGCATCACCACCGACAGCAAGCGTCTGCAGCAGGTGCTGAAGAACCTGTTGTCAAATGCGTTCAAGTTCACCGAACATGGCGGGGTGCGGCTGAGCATTTCCGCCGTGACGGGCGGCTGGTCCGCGGATCATCCGGTACTGGGACACGCGCCGAGTGTGGTGGCATTCGAGGTTGCCGATACCGGCATCGGCATCCAGGCCGAAAAGCAGCGCATCATCTTCGAGGCGTTCCAGCAGGCCGATGCTTCCACCAGCCGCAAATACGGTGGCACGGGGCTTGGACTCGCGATCAGCCGCGAACTGTCGAACCTGCTCGGCGGCGAGATCCAGTTGCGTAGCAAGCCTGGCGTGGGCAGCACGTTCACGCTTTATCTGCCGCTTGTCTATATCGGCCCGGCGACGGCCAACCGGTTGCTGGACATCGGTTCGACGCCGCAGGTGGACGTTACGCTTCCTGGCCCGGTGCGGCTGGTCGAACGCCCCGCCGAGCAGGTGGCCGATGACAGGCAGAACATCGCGCCAGGAGATACCGTGCTGCTGATTGTCGAGGATGATCCGCACTATGCGCGCGTTCTGGTCGATCTCGCACACGATCACGGATTGAAGGTGCTGGTCGCGATGCGCGGCGCCGATGCGCTGGCGCTGGCGCGCGATTACCAGCCTGCCGCCGTGTCGCTCGATGTTTTCCTGCCCGACATGCTCGGTTGGACGGTGCTCAGCCAGCTCAAGCAGAACCCGATGACGCGACACATCCCGGTGCAGATCGTGACGTTGGACGAAGACCGCCAGCATGGCCTGGCGCGCGGCGCGTTCTCGTTCATGACCAAGCCGACCACGACCGAGGGGTTGCAGGAGGCGCTGACCAAGATCACCGACTATGTGAAGCCGCGCCGCAAGCGTCTCCTCGTGGTGGAGGACAACGCCGCCGAACGGCTGTCCATCACCGAACTGCTCGGTCACGACGACATCGACATCGCCACCGTCGAGACGGGCGGCGAGGCGATCACGGCTTTGCGCGAGGATCCGTCCGATTGCGTGGTGCTCGATCTGCGACTGCCCGACATGTCGGGCTTCGAAGTGCTTGAGCAGATCCGCGATGACGAGGCGTTGGGGAACGTGCCTGTCGTGGTGTTCACCGGGCGCGAGCTGTCGCCTGAGGAGGACGCGCAGCTTCACACCATGGCTCGCAGCGTCGTGGTGAAGGGCGTCGAATCGCCGGAGCGCCTGCTCGACGAAACGGCGCTGTTCCTGCATCGCGTGGTGTCGGACCTGCCCACGGACAAGCAGCGCATGCTGGAGAAGCTGCATAGCTCCGACGAGAACCTGGTCGGACAGAAGGTGCTGCTGGTGGACGACGATGCGCGCAACATCTTCGCCCTGAGTTCGGTGCTGGAGCGGCGCGGCATGGAAGTGCTCACCGCCACGACCGGCAGCGAAGCGATCGAACTCGTGCAGTCAACGCCTGGCATCGCGATCTGTCTGATGGACATCATGATGCCGGAGATGGACGGCTACCAGACGATGGAGGTGATCCGCGCCAATCCCGCGTTCCGCCGACTGCCGATCATCGCGCTGACAGCCAAGGCGATGAAGGGCGATCGCGAGAAGTGCCTGGAGGCCGGTGCGTCCGACTACCTCGCCAAGCCGGTCAACACCGAGCAGCTGCTGTCGGCGTTGCGCATCTGGCTGCATCGCTGAGGATGGAGGCACGTCCGTGAGTCCAGGTGACAAGGTCAACATCCTGCTGGTCGATGACCAGCCGGCGAAGCTGCTGAGCTACGAGGTGATCCTCTCCGAGCTCGGGGAGAACCTGATCAAGGCGAACTCCGCCAATGAGGCGCTGCAGCATCTTTTGAAAGCGGAGATCGCGGTCGTGCTGATCGACGTCGTCATGCCCGACCTCGATGGGTTCGAGCTGGCGGCGCTGATCCGCGAACATCCGCGCTTCCAGCGCATCGCGATCATCTTCGTCTCGGCCATCCACATGAGCGAGTTCGATCTGCTCCGTGGCTACGAGGCGGGCGCGGTGGACTATGTGCCGGTGCCCGTCGTGCCGGAACTCCTGCGCGCCAAGGTAAGGGTATTTGCCGACCTGTATCGCAAGACCCGCCAGCTCGAACAGCTGAACAGCGAGCTGGAACGGCGTGTGGAAGAGCGCACGGCGGAACTCGCACAGGCAAACGCGGACCTGGAGTGTCGTGTCGAGGAGCGCACGCGCGAACGCGAGGCGGCACTCGCGCAGGTGCACGAAATGCAGAAGCTGGAAAGCCTCGGCCAGCTTACCGGCGGCGTGGCGCATGACTTCAACAACCTGCTCATGGTGGTGCTCGGCAATCTTCAGTTGCTGCGCAAACGCCTGCCGGACGATCCGCGCCTTTTGCGCCTGGTTGACGGCGCGATGCAGGGTGCCGATCGCGGTGCCACGTTGACCAAGCGAATGCTCGCCTTCGCGCGCCGCCAGGAGCTGCGGCCGGAGACGGTTGACGTGCGTCGGCTGGTCGATGGCATGGAGGAGATGTTGCGGCGCACGCTGGGACCGACCATTCAGATCGCCACTGAATATCGCCCGGACCTGCCACCGATCCGCGTCGATCCAAGCCAGCTCGAACTGGCGTTACTGAACCTTGCGCTGAATGCGCGCGACGCGATGCCGCATGGTGGACGCCTTGTCATCGGTGGCTATTGCGCGGCGAGCGGACCGGACAGTCCGCAGGGACTGCCGCCCGGGCGCTATGTCTGCCTGTTCGTGTCGGATACCGGAGACGGAATGGATGAGGCGACGCTGAAGCGCGCGGCGGAACCTTTCTTCACCACCAAAGGCTCCGGCAAGGGGACCGGGCTTGGCCTGTCGATGGTGGATGGAGTGGCCGCCCAATCCGGTGGCGCCATGCGGGTGACCAGCAGGCCGAGTGTGGGCACCAGGGTGGAGATTTGGCTGCCTGTCGGCGAGGCTCTGTCGGTGGCAGCGTCGTCACCGCCTGGTTCGACATTTGACGACGCGCTCGGCCCGTACCGCGTCATGGTGGTTGACGACGATCCGCTGCTTGTCTCCAGCACGGCGGCGATGCTGGAGGACCTCGGGCATCTGGTGATCGAGGCACTGTCGGGTGCACGCGCACTGGACATGCTGCGGCTCGGCGCGAAGGTGGATGTGGTGGTGACCGATCATGCCATGCCCGGCATGACGGGCAGCGAACTGGCGCGTCAGATCAGGCAGCAGTGGCCAAGCCTGCCGATCATCCTGGCCACCGGCTACGCCGAATTGCCGAACGGCGAAGACCCCGGATTGCCGCGGCTGGCCAAGCCGTATCGACAGTCGGAGCTGGCGGCGCAGATCACCAAGGCACTGGCTGGGGCGGCGGCCAATGTCATCCCGTTGGATTCAGCCCGTCGCGCCTGAACACGCCGACCGTTTCACCCGCAACAGCCTAGCCAAGGCCTGATGCTTCGGCCAAAGTGCCGGACAGGATGGAAATGTCCCTCGATCTCCTGGGCAACGCTGTCGTGTCCGGGCTGTTGCTTGGCGGCTTCTACGCGGCGGTGACGATCGGCGTGTCGATCTCATTCGGCATGCTCGACATCGTCAACATCGCGCATCCCGCGTTCATCATCCTCGGCTCCTACATCGCCTACATCGCCAACACGACACTGGGGTTGGATCCGATCCTCGCCAGCGTGATCGCGCTGCCGGGCTTCTACCTGTTGGGGGCGGGCGTCTATCAGGTTTACTACGTCGCCTTTGAGCGCCGAGGTGACGAAGCGCTGCGCGGGCTTGCATTCTTCTTCGGCCTGCTGTTCATCACCGAGGTCATGCTCGTGCTGGTGTTCGGCGTGGACTATCGGCTGGTCGATGCGCCGTATATCGGACCCAGCCTGCATCTCGGGATTGTCGATCTGCCACTACGGCTGCTCGTGCCATGCGTGGTCGCATTGATGATGATCGGCGGATTACAACTGTTCATGTCGCGCAGCTTTTTGGGACGCGCGATTCTCGCAGTCGCGCAGGATCAGCTCGCATTGCGGCTGATGGCGGCGAACCCGATACGGATCAAGCGCATCGCGTTCGCCCTGTCCATCGCCACCGCGTCGATCGCAGGCGCTGTACTGATCGTGATTCAGCCGGTCGAGCCGTCGATCGGGCGCGACTATATCGGCCGCGTGTTCGCCATCTGCGTGTTGGGAGGCATGGGGAGTTTCGCCGGCACTGTGGTCGCGGCAATGGCATTGGGGATTGTCGAGAGCCTGACGTCCACGTTCTATGGGCCGTCATGGTCGCCGGCGGTCGCATTTGGATTTCTGCTGGTCACGCTTGCCGTGCGGCCGGCCGGCATCTTCGGCCGCTGATACGTGCGCGGGCCGAAGTTCTTCCTGTGGCTGCTGATCGCCGCCGCGGTCGTGTTTGGCGTCGCGCGCCTGATCGACAACGCCTACGTGTTCTTCGCGGGCTATGTCGTGCTGCAATACATCGCGCTGGCCACCGCCTGGAACATCCTGGGCGGCTACACCGGCTACGTGAATTTCGGCACCGCGGCATTCTTTGCGCTTGGTGCCTACACGACTGTCGCGCTGCACAAGCTGACCTCGCTGCCGTTGCCGCTCATGATGCCGATCGGCGGCTTGGTCTCGGGTATTGTCGGGCTCGGCACCGGCTACCTGACGCTGCGGTTGCGCGGCGCGTTCTTCTCGATTGCCACACTGGCGCTTGCCGTTGTGGCGCAGACGTTGATCACGAACTGGAATTTTGTGGGTGGATCACGGGGTGCCTACATCGTGCGGCCGGCGACAACGCCGTTGTTTGGCATCGATTACATTCAATACCTGTTCCTGATCATGCTGGCGTTGGTGGTGATCGTATTGGCCACCGCGCGCGCCATCGAGCGCTCGCGTCTGGGCTATGGCTTCGCCACGATCCGCGACGACGAGGTGGCAGCAGAGGCGTCTGGCGTGCCGACGCTGCGGTTGAAGCTGCTGGCGACGACGTTGTCCGGCGCCTTCATGGGGATGGCAGGTGCGCCGCTGCCGTACTATGTGACGTATCTCGATCCGGCGTCGGGGTTCAGCCTGGCCTACGCGGTGAATGGTGTGGCGATGCCGTTGGTGGGCGGGACGTCGGGCTGGCTTGGGCCGGTGATCGGCGCTGTGCTGCTGGGCACGCTGCAGCAGGTGGCTACCGTTACGATCTCATCGGCGCTGAATCTGCTGATTGTGGGGCTGATGCTGGTGGGCTTCGTCATTGTCGCGCCGAATGGGATTTTGGGACTGCTGCGGTTCCGCGGTGGCACGAAACGGGGCGCGGCATGAAACGCCTCCTACCGTCATGGCCGGGCTTGACCCGGCCATCTGTTCCGGCACGCAGATGGCCGGGTCAAGCCCGGCCATGACGGTACAAGCTGACCAACCATGACGGTAAGAGCTGATAGGACGCTGCTCGAAGTCGCCAACCTCGGCAAACGCTTCGGCGGATTTGTCGCGCTGGAGGCAATCGAGCTTGCGGTGCGCGACGGCGAGCGCGTCGGGCTGATCGGCCCCAACGGTTCTGGCAAGAGCACGCTGGTCAACTGCATGTGCGGCACGCTGCGCCACGAGATGGGCAGTGTTCATTTCGCCGGTCACCTGCTCGACGGCCTGTCCGCGCACGAACGCACGCGGATGGGTCTGGCGCGCACGTTCCAGCTGCCGCGCCCGTTCAACACGCTGTCGCTCGCCGAAAATCTGCGCATCCCGCTGCTGTATGCCGTGAATGCGCGCCCCGGTCCGACGCTTGGCGCGCACGCCATCGACGAACGCTGCGGCGAGCTGCTGCATATGGTCGGGCTCGCCGGCAAGGCCACGCACCTGCCGCGCGATCTGACGCAGATCGAAATGCGCAAGCTGGAACTGGCGCGTGCGATGGCGTCGGCGCCGCGCCTTTTGATCGCCGATGAGGCGATGGCCGGACTGTCGCACGGCGAGGTCGACGACATCCTCGCGCTGCTGATCCGGCTGAACGAACAGGGCGTCACGGTGATCCTGATCGAACACATCATGCGCGCCGTGATGCATTTCTCGCAACGCCTGATTGTGCTGGTGGCGGGACGCAAGATCGCCGATGGCGACCCGGCCGATGTGGTGCGCGACCCTGATGTCGTGCGGGCGTATCTTGGCGAGTAGCCTCGATATTTCCGGCCTCGATGCCGGCTACGGTGCGGTGAGCGTGCTGCACGACGTGTCGCTGTCCGTCGGCGCCGGTGAGACCGTGGCGCTGCTCGGCACCAATGGCAACGGCAAGAGCACGCTGCTGAAAAGCGTGATGGGCATCGTGCAGCCATCGGCCGGCAGCATCACCGCGGAGATCGACGGCACGCGGCATGCACTGATCGGAATGGCGACCGAGGCGATCGTCGATCTCGGCATCGCCTTCGTGCCGGAAGGGCGCAGGCTGTTCCCGAAGCTTTCGGTCACCGAGAACCTGCTGCTGGGCGCGTTCCGCCGGAAGGCGCGTCCGGCGATCGCGCGCAACCTCGAATTCTGCTTCGAGACGTTTCCGCGTTTGAAGGAGCGGAGCCGTCAGATGGCAGGCAGCATGAGCGGCGGCGAGCAGCAGATGCTGGCACTGGCGCGCGCGCTGATGTCGGCGCCGCGCATCCTGCTGATCGATGAACCCTCGGTCGGGCTGGCGCCGCTGTTGGTCGCGCGGACGATCGACAAGATCAAGGAATTGAAGGACGGGTTTCAGCTCACCGTGCTGATGGCCGAGCAGAATTTCACTCAGGCGATTCGGATTGCCGACCGCGGGTATGTGATCGTGCACGGTAGGATCGAGTTCGAGGGTGGTTCGGCCGCGGAACTCAACAACAACGAGCTGATCCGGCAGTTCTATCTCGGGGCGTGAGAGGCGGACAAATTCAGCTTTCTCGGTTTTCCCCCGGGATCAGGGCTGGCGCCGCAGAACCGGCTCGGCAGGGCGTAGGCTTTTGGCCTGAGGCCGGTAGGCCCAGATTGTGCCGTCTACCGTGACATGCGTCATTGAACTTTTGCCGGTGTGGAATATGCTATTCTTCAGGTAGATCGTGTTCGAGAAGATCTTGCGGTGATCGGGATCGACGTTCTGTTCTATGACCTGAACTGACTGGCCTTTCTGTATGATCTTCGTCACGATCGCGCTGTGGTGGTCGCGCCCGAGATCCTGCGAACGCCAGCTACCGTCGTTTGCATCAGTTCGTACGGTAGATGTGTAGTGGCGAAATTGAAGGATGTCGCCCGGCAGCAGATCGTTGAGATCGGTGATCGCCCGCCCCCAGACATAATCGTCGCTGTCCGGCTGCTCGTAATCCTCAAACGACTTGGCGCGTGCGGCCTTTAGGCCAGCTTCCACAAGCGATGTGCATTCGTAGCCGTCCCGGCCGTTTATTGCCGTGCCGCCGGCCCTGAACCGCGCGTAAAGCTCAATCCTCTGATTGGGCGTTATGTCCCCCATCGTGTTCCTCCACTTGTCGCAGAAAGTTGTCCCGAGCAGCGGCAGTGAGTCAACGAAGAAGGGGAAGGACAATGAACGGCGCCCTCACCCAATCCAGAATCTGGACGGGTTACGGCGGTACGGATCAGTTCATCGGCGACACCTGCAAGTTTTATCGCCCGCAGTCGCTACTGTCGAACCTTGTGATCCAATGCAACCGAGTGGTCTCGATCTCACGGCCGCAAGGGCAAGACGGCTTCGGCCTCGGCGCCTGAGGCGGCAACACCGAAGTAACTCGTCATGCCGGTCGTTCGCGCCAAGAACAGACGTGGGTGGCCGGGCCAAGCCCGGCCATGACATATTTGGAATAGAGCTGCCATGACGATGCCGAGAAGGCGTCGTCACTTCTTCGCGTCGCCGTATGGATAGATCACATCGCCCGTCTTCAGCGCGGACGGCCACAGGATCACTTCGGTATTCGGATCCTTGAACTGCTCCACGTCGTTCGCCTTCACGTTGCGGAACTGCACCTCCAGCACGCGCGCGTCGGCCCACTCGCCGTCGGGACCGAATTTCACATCGCCGACGACAGTCTTGAACGTGTGCGAGCGCAGATAGTCGGCAAGCTTGTCCTGATCGAGGCTTTTGATTCCCTCCACCGCCTGTTGCAGCACCTGCATGTAGCCATAGGCGAACGGCGGCAGGTAGTAACCCAGCGGATCGACCCCGGCCGATGCCGCCTTGGCCTGGTACTGCTCCAGAAACGCCTTGGCTTCCGGCGAGGCAAGCCCCGACCACGGCAGCCAGAAATCGTAATCGACGATGCCGTTCAGCAGCGGGCCGAGCTGTGCCTTGATGGCGGTGCTCTGCAGGCCGACCATGCCGCCGCCGAACAGCTTGGCCTTCAGCCCCACCTCGTTCGCCGCGCGGATCATGCCGACCGTGTCCGGCGGATAGGAGCACACCAGCACGAGGTCGGGATTGGTCGCCTGGATCGCGCGCACGATCGGCGTGTAGTCGGTTGTCGTCGGCGGATAGGTCTTGTCATAGACGACCTTCAGCCCAGCCGCTTTGGCCAGCTCCCGCGCGCCATCCATCGCGTTGTGCGGAAACTCCGCATCGGCACCGACCATCGCGAGCGTCTGCGGTTTGGGGTTCTGCGCCATCGCGGTGGCGAAGAAACCGGCGGCGAAACTCTGCTTCGGTTCCGGGCCGCCGGTCGGCGTGAAGGAGAAGTATTTCGGATAGTGGAACTCGGAATTCGCCGCGAGCCCGAGCAGGCTGAGGAAGGTCCGGTTGTGCTGCATGATGATCGGCATGGCGGGCGCGATCATGTTGGTGGCGTAGCCGCTGACGACCAGGTCCACCTTGTCCACGTCGAGCAGCTTGGTATAGATGCCCGGAATGGTCGCGGGGTTGGACTGGTCATCGTAATAGACCAGCTTCACCGGCCGGCCGAGCAGGCCGCCCTTGGCATTGATGTCGGCCTCCCAGATCTGCATGGCGAGCAGCGCGGCCTTGCCGTTCGGCGCGAGGCCGCCGGTCAGCGCCATGCCGAACCCGATGGTGATCGGGCCTTCCGCCTGCGCCGGCGTGATCCTCGGGTTCAGGCCGAGGAACGCGAGCGCCGCGACGGCGGCGAGAACGAAGCGCCTTGGCAGCATCGGAAGTGCCTCCCGTTTGATTGCTTGTCTGCATCCTATGGTGCACGGGAAGGCCACGCCAGGGGGCAGGTCGCACGCGCCGCACGATTGGCCTATGCTCGCGAAAGGCAGACACAGGAGCATCCGATGCAGGACCTGGACGAAAATACCGTCACCGAAGCCGCGCTGGCGCAGATGGCGAATACGCCGGATCCGCGCCTCAAGGAGATCATGGACGCGGCGGTGCGCCACCTGCACGCCTTCGCCCGCGATGTGAGGCTGACGCCGGCCGAATGGCTTACCGGCATCCAGTTCCTTACCGCGGTGGGCCAGGCGTGCACGCCGTTCCGCCAGGAGTTCATCCTGCTCGCCGATGTGCTGGGCGTCAGCGCGCTGGTCAACGCCATGCACGACAAGAAGGCGCGCGAGCTTGGCTCGCAGAGCAGCCTGCTTGGTCCGTTCTATCGTGAGGGTGCGCCCGAATTGCCGCTCGGCGCCATCATCGCGGCACACCCGACGGCGCCCGAGATCGTGGTGTACGGCCAGGTGACCGACAACGACGGCAAGCCGATCCCGGATGCGCTGGTGCAGGTGTGGCAGACCAGCGAGTATGGGCTGTACGACCTGCAGGCGGAGAACGCTGCCGACATGATGGACCTGCGGGCGAATTTCCGCACCGACGCGGAGGGGAAATATCACTTCCGTACGGTGCGTCCCGCTCGGCTACTCCATCCCGATGGACGGGCCGGTGGGCGACATGGTGCACGCCCAGAACCGCCACGGGTTCCGCCCGTCGCACATCCACTTCCTGATCGGTGGCGACGGCTATCGCGAGCTGGTCACCGCGCTGTATTTCGGCGACGACGAGCACATCGACTCCGATACGGTGTTCGGCGTTTCCGGCTCGCTGGTGGTGTCGGCAAAGGACGATCCGGCCTCGCCGATCCCCGGCAGGCAGGCGGTGCACTACGATTTCCGTCTCGCGCATGCACAGCCAGGCGAGACCGGGCGCGTCGGCGCCGATCCGTCGAAGCTTATGAAGGCGGCGGAGTAGGGGAGGGGACGCCATGCCGCGCCGGCTGATCGATATCTCGGTGGCATTGAAGGCGGGGATCAAAAGCGATCCCCCGCATTCGCTGCCGAAGATCGACTACATGGACCATCACATGACCGCGCCGGCGATGGCCGAATATATGGGGGTGCGGATCGATCAGCTGCCGGACGGCGAATATGCCGCGGTGGAGCGCGCCAACATCAGCACGCACAACGGCACGCATCTCGACGCGCCGTACCACTATTTCTCGACGATGAACCATCGCTTCAAGCCGGGTGGCGAGCCGTCATGGCGGATCGACGAGGTGCCGCTGGAATGGTGCTTCCAGCCGGGGGTTAAGCTCGATTTTCGTCATTTTCCGGACGGCTACGTCGCTACGCCCGGCGATGTTGAGGCGGAGTTGAAGCGCATCGGTCACACGTTGAAGCCGCTGGAGATCGTGGTGGTGAACACCGCCGCGGGTGCCAAATACGGCGAGGACGACTACGTCGATTCCGGGTGCGGCATGGGCAAGGCCGCGACGCTGTGGATGCTGGAGCGCGGCGTGCGTCTGGTCGGCACCGATGGCTGGAGCTGGGACGCGCCGTTCTCGCATACGCGGCGCAAGGTGGCGGAGACGGGCGATGCCGGGCTGATCTGGGAAGGCCATCGTGCCGGACGCGAGATTGGTTATTCCCACCTCGAGAAATTGCACAATCTGGAACTGTTGCCGGCGGATGGGTTCGATGTCGTGTGTTTCCCCGTGAAGGTGCATCGCGCTTCGGCCGGATGGACGCGGGCGGTGGCGATTTTACAGGAGTGATATTACCCCTCCCTCGTCATGGCCGGCCTTGTGCCGGCCATCCACGTCTTTTCTTCTGCTGCCCACAGGAAAGACGTGGATGGCCGGCACAAGGCCGGCCATGACGACAGTCAGACACGCACAACGAACGCGGGAGAAGGAAATCCAATGAGATTGCTGCTTTCGGTAACCGCTGCCGTTGTGTTTGCGTCCGCGTCCTGGGCCGCCGCGTGCGAGCATCCGCATCAGATGGACGGGTTCCAGACCTGCGCCGATGTCGAGCAGGCTGAGAAGGAAGGGCAATTCATCCTCTATAGCACCGACCCGGAAACCAACATGGCGCAGTATCTGGGAGCATTCCACAAGATGTTCCCGAAGATCGCCACCAACTACGTCCGCCTGCAGGCCGGCGCGCTCTATGCCAAGGTGCTCGCCGAACGCCAGGCGCACCAGTATCTGGCCGATGTGATGCAGATCACCGACATGAGCTTCGTGCTCGATTTCCAGAAGCGCAAAGGCTACGTCCCTTACGTCTCGCCGGAGTTGCTCGCCTACAAGTCGGAGTACAAAAGCAATCCCGAAGGCCTGTGGACCTGGGGCGTGATCATCGTCGCCGGCATTGCCTACAATCCCGACCTTGTGCCGGCCGATGAGGCGCCAAAGAACTGGAAGGACCTGCTCGACCCGAAGTGGAAGGACGCGATCAACGTCAAGGTGTCCACATCCGGCCTGCAGCACGTCACTTGGTACATGATCCGCCAGATCTATGGCGATGACTACTGGAAGAAGTTCGCCGATTTGAATCCGCGGGCATTCGACTCCTACGTGCAGCAATTCGACCGCACGGTGAACGGTCAGGACAAGGTAATTTCCACCGCGCAGTACTCGGGCTATCTGCAGTTCAAGGCGAAGGGTGCACCGATCGCGTTCGTGAATGCGCCGGAGGGTCTGCCGGCGACGCCTGGCGTCTACGGCATTCTGGAGAACCCGCCGCACCCGGAAACGGCCAAGCTGTTCATGGATTGGATTCTGGGCGTGCCCGGGCAGAGGGCGCTCTCCGATGCGACGGCGCTCTATTCGCCGCGCACGGACGTGCCGCCGCCGGCGGGCGGTCTCGCTATCACCGAGTTCAAAGTCCTCGCACCGACCGACTGGGATATATTCCTGAAGACGCACACCCAGTTTGTGCGCGAGTGGGACAAAATGACCGGCATGAGATAATCAGACTGGCACCCTGAAGTGAACTGCGTGGTGGGTTTGCGTTGTCGCGCGGCGGACTCACGCAGTCACGTTGACCTTGCCCTTCTGCTGCACGGCACTCGCTGCGGGCGTCGCTGAAGCGGTACCCGCCGGAGCACGCGGTAGAGTCACATGCTGACCGATCGCCTTCGCTGCCGCCATGATCTGCTTGCCCAGATTGGACAGGGTTCTGGCATCGGTTCCGTGCGACTGGTCACGTGCATACGTGGCGAGCATTCGGTTGAGTGCGGCCTGCTGCTGTGCGCTCGATCCAGCGGCGGACGCAGCCGATGGTTGAGCCGGAGCCTTGGTCGCGGAACCTTTCGCCGGCGCCGCGGATTCGGGGGTTGTTGCAGTGACGGTCTGCATTTGACTGGCCGGGTAAGCGGCCGCGATTGTCGATGACATGATGTATCCGTTCAGCACGAGGCAAATGTCGCCGTCACTTTTTGAGGGTTGACAATATTAGAGCACTCTACGGTTAAGAAACGGTAAACACTCCGGATGATTTCCCCGCGATGCCCGGACGATCCGACAATCGCTCGCGGGTTGGGACCACGGTGGCCGGCGTGAAGTTGCTCGAACCCGAACAGTGCGAGCACGGTTGCCCTGAGCCGCCTCAAGCAGGAGATCTCCAAACTGTCGGCGAGGAAAGCTGCCCCGTGGCCAAGAAGGCGGTAGCCGCCCCAAAGGAGGCCCGGGCGATCCTGCGTCTGGGCGCCGAGCGGTCGGGGCGATGATTCAGACGACGACCAGCTGATTTTACTCGCTTGCTGGTGGGGCTCGCGGGATCAGCCGCTGCAACGGCACCGTAGGGTCAGCCAGCGCCGTGCGGTCCACCGGCTGGCGCGACTTGATCAGTGCCTGGCCGGCACGGATTTCACGCGGGCTGTTGGCGGCGGTGACGCCAATCACGCTGCCATCCTCGCCGAGGTGCACGGCGGTGAACACATTCGGCGGCGCATTCGCCCGGACGATCGTCTCCGCTCGCGTCGGCCGGCAGACCCGCCACCTGGAGGTTGACCCCATGCTGGTCGGTCCAGAACCACGGGATGTCGTCATAGGGCGTCGTGTCGCCGCACATCGCCTTGCCGACCGCGATGCCGTGGTTCTGAGCGTGTCGCCACGACTCCAGGCGCAGTCGCCGATCGAACAGCGGATGACGGAAGGCGGTGACATCGCCGGCGGCGTAGATGTCGGGCGCGCTGGTCCGGCCCAGCTCGTCCACCACGATGCCGCCTTCCAGCGTCAGCCCCGCGGTTTCGGCCAGCGGCAGATTGCGCTGCATGCCGACGCCGGCGATCACCACGTCGCCGGCGAATTCCTCCGCTCCCCGGCAGGCAACGCGCAGGCCGCCCGCCGGATCATCCTCGATCGCATCGACGATGACGCCGAAATGCAGCGCCACGCGCGCATTCCGGTGCAGCGTCTCGACGAACCGCGCGCCCTCGGGTGAGACGCTGCGACCCATCGCACCCGGCAGTCCCTCCAGCACCGTCACATCGGCACCGCGCGCACGCGCCGATGACGCAATCTCCAGCCCGATGACACCCGCCCCGATGCACACCACGCGGCGCGCAGAAGCGAGCCGCGTGCGGATCAGCCGCGCATCCTCGATGGTGCGCAGGTAGAGCGCCTTCTCGCCGCCGGGGATGGGCAGATGCCTGGCCCGGCCGCCAACCGTCAGCAGCAATCGGTCGTATGGCAGGCTCTGTCCATCGCGCAGCCTGATGCGGTGCGCCTCGCGATCCACCTCGGTGACTTCGCTACCCAGCAACAGTTCGATGCTCTGCTCGGCGTAGCGGTCCGCTGCATGGAAATAGGCGATCGGCGGCTCCGGTTCGTTCGTCAGCACCGCCTTGGAGAGGGGCGGGCGCTCATAGGGCCGCCACCGTTCCTCGCCGATCAGCAGAACCCGCCCGGTGAAGCCGGCCTGCCGCATGGCAATGGCCGCCCAGCCGCCGGCCTGACCTGCACCGACTATGATGTGGGTGGCGGCCATGTGTGGGCGGCGCTATCGCCCTGACGGCGCCTTGTCAGGCAGCCAGACATCGGTCCACCCGGTCTCGTCGCCGGGAGCGCTCAGCTTGACCTGCGTGCGCCCTGGGCCTTGCCGGCTGATGATCTGGATGCCGGTCGGCCGCGCAATGATGCGGCAATCGGTCGATTGCGTGGCGCCGCCGCTGACCCGCGCCGTCATGTTCGAGGCGTGACGGTCGAGGTCGTCCTCGGTGTGGCAGAGCACGGCGCCTGGGTCCAACCGCGGCCACACGGTCGGCGGAGCACGCGGCGGTGGCGGTGGGGGCGGCGCCTTCTTCTGTCCCAGGAGGCCGGGGGCGTCGAGGATCACCTGCGCCGATGCCGGCGGCGCAACGCACCGGCGACGGCCAGAGCGACCAGTACGCTCCACCAGGGACGCAACACCAGCATGGCAACTCCTCCCAACGCGCAACGATGGGCGCAGTCTAGGGACCTGCCGCCGTGACCGGCAACCACAGTCTTGGCCGCGCTCGCCGTGGCTGGCATGGTAGCTTCGGAAAATACCGGGAGAGCGAAATGGCGGATGCGGGTTGGGTGCGGGTGGCGGCGACTTCGGATGTGGCCGAGGGGCAGGTTCATGCGGTGCGTGTGGGCGGGCGGGAGATCGCGCTGTATCACCTGCCGGGCGGCGACTATCGCGCCACCGACAACATCTGCACGCATGAGTATGCGCAGCTTTCCGACGGCTGGCTGGAAAATGGCTCAATCGAGTGCCCACTGCACGCGGCTCGGTTCGACGTGAAGACCGGCAAGGCGCTGTGCGCGCCGGCGGAGCAGGATCTCGATGTGTTCGAGGTCAAGGTCGAGGGCAGCGACCTGCTGGTGAAAATGCCGGGCTGACCCAGGTCCGATCATGCACGGCAAGCCGATCGATTGCGATCTGCACCCGACGGTGCCGGCGATGTCGGCACTGATGCCCTACCTCGACGACGTGTGGCGCGAAACGGTGGTGCGACGCGGCATCGATGAGCTGAACACCATCGCCTATCCGTCCAACAGTCCGCTTACCGTGCGGTCCGACTGGCGGGGCGCCGGGGGAAAGCCCGCGACCACCGTCGAGCGGCTGGGAGCCGAGGCGCTGGATCCGTTCGGCACCGGGATCGCCATCTGCAACTGCCTCTATGGGGTGCAGGCGACGTTCAGCGAGGATCTGGGCGCCGCCATGGCGCGCGCGGTGAACGACTGGATCGCGCGCGAGTGGCTGGACCGCGACCCCAGGCTGCGCGCCTCGATCGTGGTGCCGCAGCAGAACGCCGAACTGGCGGTGGCGGAGATCGAGCGCCGCGCCACCGACCGGCGTTTCGTCCAGGTGATGCTGCTGGTTTCGGGCGAACTGCCGCTGGGCCGGCGGCAGAACTGGCCGATCTACGCCGCCGCCGAGCGCCACGGACTGACGCTCGGCATCCATGCCGGCAGCACCTACCGCCATCCGAACACGCCGGTCGGCTGGTCCAGCTATTACAGCGAGGAATACATCAACCAGGCCGGCGCGTTTCAGACCCAGCTTACCAGCCTGATAACCGAGGGGGTGTTCGCCAAATTCCCCGACCTGACCGTCGTGCTGATGGAATCCGGCGTGACCTGGCTGCCCGGCTATCTCTGGCGGCTGACCAAGTTCTGGAAGGGGCTGCGCAGCGAGGTGCCCTGGGTCGCCGATCCGCCCGCCACTATTGTGCGCGAACGGGTCCGCCTGACGCTCCAGCCGTTCGACGGGCCACCGGATCCGGCCACGATCACCCGGTTTATGGAACATATGGGTTCGGATGAACTGCTGCTGTTCTCCACCGACTACCCGCACTGGCAGTTCGAGGGGACCGCCGCCATCCCGGACGGGCTTGACCCGGGGCTCGCGCGAAAGATCATGGTCGACAACCCGCTGCGGACGTATGCTCGCCTTAAGGAGACAGTACCATGAACGTTGACGTCCTGAACCGCTCCGGCCTCCAGCCGGCCGCGCAGTCCAAGCTCGCAATCGCCGACTGCGACGTGCATCCGCGCCCGCGAGGGGTTGGGATCGGTGGGGTGAGCAAGTCGCTCTATCCCTACCTGTCGCGGCGTTGGCAGGAGCATGTTGAGACGTTCGGCGTCCGCTACCGCCAGCCCTGGGAGAAGGGCTCCGCCTACCCGAAGGGCCAGCCGCAGGCGTGTCGCCGGGACGCGTGGCCGAACGGCGACTCGCCCGGCAGCGACCTGGCGTTCATGGCCGAGCAGCACCTCGATCCGAACAACGTCACGCTCGGCATCCTCAACCCGCTGACCAGCGGACAGGGCGCGCAGGACGGCGATCTGTCCGCCGCCCTGACCCACGCCACCAATGAGTGGCAGGTCGCCGAATGGACGTCGCGCGATGCACGGCTGAAGGCCTCCGTCGTGGTGCCGTTCGAGGACGGCCCGACCTCGGCCAGGATGATCGAGCAACGTGCTGGCGACGCGAATTTCGCCCAGGTGCTGCTGCTGACCCGCACCGCCGAACCGCTCGGCCAGCGCCGCTACTGGCCGATCTACCAGGCGGCCGTCGAGGCCAACCTGCCGATCGGCATCCACGCCTTCGGCTACGGCGGCAGCGCGATGACGTCAGGCGGCTGGCCGTCCTATTACATCGAGGAGATGGTCGGACACGCGCAGTGCCAGCAGGCGGTGCTGACCAGCCTGATCTTCGAAGGCGTGTTCGAGCGTTTCCCGACGCTGAAGGTGGTGCTGGTCGAGGCCGGCTTCGCCTGGGCGCCCGCGCATGCGTGGCGGATGGACCGGCAGTTCGCCAAGCTGCGCCGCGAAGTCCCGCATCTGAAGCGCCTGCCGTCGGAATACATGCGAAACAACGTCTGGTTCACCACCCAGCCGGTCGAGGAGCCGGAGCCGCGCGACCACCTGGCGGATGCGATCGAGTGGATGGGGTGGGATCGCGTGCTGTTCGCCACCGACTACCCCCATTGGGACTTCGACGACCCGGCGCACGCCCTGCCGATCCGGATGACCGAGATGCAGCGGCGCCAGATCTTCCGAGAGAACGCCAGGGCGGTGTACGGCATGGGCTGAGCCTCGCCGTATCCCAGCGCCACCGCGCCAGGCTGTTGGCGCGGCCGGTGCGTGTGTTGCCGCACTGAACCTCTGCTGGCAATCACGACTATGAGAGCTTAGATGTTGCGGATGGACATCATCAGCATCCCTGGTTCGCGCATCATCGAAATCGCCCGTGTCGCATTCGCGACACCGGATGTCGATCTTCTCTGCTTTGGCGAATCCGACCTGCCGACCCCCGCCTCCGCACACGCCGCCGCCGTCGCCGCGCTCGATGCGGGCGATACGCGGTACCCCGACGTGCGCGGCCTGCCGGAACTTCGCTGCGCCCTGGCCGCCTATCTGACGAAGCTGCACGCGCGCCCGGTGCCGAAGGAGCGCATCCAGATCACCGCCTCCGGCATGACCGCAGTCTCGGTCGCGCTGGCTGCGACCGTGCGTGCCGGCGACCGCGTGGTGCTGCACAGCCCATCCTGGCCGAATGTCGGCAATGCCGCACGGCTGCGTGGTGCCGAGGTGGACGAACTCGATCTGACGGCCGTGCCGGAAGGCGGCTTCCGCATGGACTTCGACCGGCTGGATGCGATGCTGCAAGGGGCGCGCGCCTTCATCCTCAACAGCCCGAACAACCCCACCGGCTGGACCGCCACACGCGACGAACTGGCGACCGTGCTGGAAATTGCCCGCCGACGCCATGTCTGGCTCATTTCCGACGAGGTCTATTCCCGCCTTGTCTACGACGGCGCAGCCGCCGCGCCGTCGATCCTGGATGTGGCCGAACCGGACGACAGGGTCCTCGTCTGCAACAGCTTCTCGAAGACCTGGATGATGACCGGCTGGCGCCTCGGCTGGCTGGTGGTGCCGGAGGGGGCACGCGATGCCATCACCGAGCTGGTGGAGGTGACCCATTCCGGCGTTGCGCCATTCATCCAGCACGCCGGGGTCGCGGCGGTGCGCGACACGGAAGCCGTGGAGCGGTTCCGGGCTCACTGCGACATCGGCCGGACCATGACGGGCGACGCGCTCGCCGGTCTGAACGGCGTGCGCTATAGCGCGCCGGACGGGGCGTTCTATGCCTTCGTTGGCGTGGAGGGGCTGACCGACAGTCTCACCCTTGCGAAGAGGCTGGTGACCGATCACCATGTCGCCGTGGCACCAGGCATGGCTTTCGGTACAGCCGGCGAGGGCTATCTGCGCATCTGTTTCGCCCAGTCGGCGGACCGGATCGAACGTGCCATGGGCCGGCTGCGCGACGGACTGCGCGCGCAGGCGGCTTGATGAGGAACGGGACGTGTCTGCCTGCGATCGCGGGTTTTCTGGCACTACTCACCGGCGGCATCCCGGCGCTGGCACAGCAGGCTGAAACTGAGCCGCCACCCACCGAGGAACCGCCGGGTTTCTGGCAGCGCGACACGCTGACCGGCGATTGGGGTGGCTTGCGAACCACTCTGCAGCAACAGGGGATCGCCCTTAGCGGGACCTATACCGGCGAGGTGTTCGCGAACGTCCAGGGCGGGATCAAACGCGGCGCCACGTATGACGGGCTGTTCCAGCCGCAGCTCGATATCGACCTGGACAAGCTGCTCGGCTGGCATGGCGCCAGCTTCCGTGTCTCGATGATTTAGGGCCACGGCCCCGCGCTATCGCAGGGCTGGGTGGGGAATTTGCTCAACGTGTCGAATGATGTCGCAATTCCGCCCGCCACGCGGCTCTACAATCTCTGGCTGCAGCAGAATCTGTTCGACGATGCCGTCTCCGTGCGCGCCGGAATGATGAACGTCGACGCCGAGTTCGTCACCACGCTGACCGGGCAGCTGTTCATGAACGGCTCGTTCGGCTGGCCAGAGTGGACGGCGGCCGACCTGCCCGGCGGCGGCCCGGCCTATCCGCTGTCCGCTCCCGGCGTGCGGGTGAAGCTTCAGCAGGCGCCCGAGGGGTTCTACCTGCAAGGTGCGGTGTTCAGCGGCGATCCCACCGGGCACAGCGGGTCGAACAGTCCCGCAACCGGCATCCCCGCCGGCACAGTCGTCAGCTTCACGGGCGGCGCCTTCATCATTGCCGAGGCCGGCTATGCGGTGAACCAGGACAAGGACGCGAAGGGTCCGCCGCTGGCATTCAAGCTGGGCGGCTGGTACCACACCAGCAGCCATTTCCAGGACCAGCGTTTCGACACCGTGGGGATTTCGCTGGCCAGCCCTGCGTCGAACGGTGCGCCGTTCAACCACCAGGGTGACTGGGGCGTCTATGGCATCGCGGATGGGTCGATCTATCGGACGGCGGATGGCGGCGATCTGTCGGGTTTTGCGCGTATTGGCGCCGGCAGCCCGAACGACCGTAACCTGATCACGTTCTATGCCGATGCCGGCCTGGCCTATAAAGGCCTGATTCCCGGGCGCGGCGACGATACCGCCGGCATCGCGGTCGGCTATGCGCGGATCGGCAACAATGCGCGTGGGCTCGATCAGGACGTGCAGGTGTTCACTGCCAACCCATTCTTCCCGGTGCGTGACCATGAGGCTGTGCTGGAGATCAGCTACCAGATCCAGGTCACACCTTGGATGACGTTGCAGCCGGACCTGCAGCGCATATTCCATCCGGGCGGGAATGTGCTGAATGCGGACGGCTCGCCGCGTAAGGATGCGCTGGTGCTCGGGCTGCGCTCGACGCTGACGTTCTGAATAGCAACGTAAACAGAATTCACCGCGGAGGCGCAGAGATGCTGCGAAGTGGCTGATGCGCTTCGCGCAAAGTGATTTCGTTTTTCTCCGTGCCTCCGCGGTAAATCGTGCTTCTGCTTTACGCCCCGCCGTTCACGTCGATCGTCGCGCAGGTGATGAACGACGCGGCGTCGCTGACCAGGAAATCCACCACCGCTGCGATCTCCTCCGGTTCGCCGGCACGACCCAGAGCGCTGGCCTTCGCACGTTCCTTCGCGACCTGCGGTGTGCGTGCGCCCATTGCCGTGTTGATCAACCCCGGGGCAATCGCGTTCACCCGGATGCCGTGCTGGCCGAGCCGCGCGCCGAGGCTCCTGGTCAGATTGATGACTGCTGCCTTGGAGGCGCCATACTCCACGACCGTGCTGCCGCGCTGGCCGGCGGATGACGCTGTGTTGACGATCGCGCCGGATTGCCCGGCGGCGATCAGCCGCTTCGCCACCCATTGCGTGGCAAAGAACGGCACCCGCACATTCACCGACATGGTTCCGTCGAACTGGTCCGGCGGCACGTCGAGATAGTCATTCTCGGGATGATAGATGCCCGCGTTGTTGAACAAGCACGCGGATCAGCCCATGGTCGCGCTCGATCGCCGCGAGCGTCGCCTCCATGCGCGCGAGGTCGGTCAGGTCGCATTGGTAATGCGGCCAGTTTCCGGCGCCGTCTGCGCCGACATCGATGCCGACGGCAAGATGGCCGGACTGCGCGAGACGACGGCAGGCCGCCTGGCCGATCAGGCCGTTGCTGCCGGTGATGACCGCGACCTTTGGCATGGTGTCCTCCTTGATGGCTTAGCTGGTTGAGCGTTGAGGATGCGCAGGCCACAATCGCCCGCCTGCAACGGCAGCACAACGGGGCGGCGGACGACACATTCGCGGTGTGCTGCGGATCGTGTCGTCGCCCGCGTAACCCGCTGGGCACGTTCCACCGATCTGCGTTGCCGGCTCGCGCGAGAGGCCCGCCAGTTGATCAGTGCGCGGCGTGGCGAACACGCTGGCCTTCGGCATATACGGAACGCATGGACCAACCGAACTCAAAGCGTATCATCAGGCCATGTCGAAGTCTCTGCTGTGGGCCAATGCCGTGAAATCGTGCTGCATTGCGGTAGTGATCGTCCGCCAATCATGAGCGCGGTACCCTTCGACACGCACGCGGTAGTTAAGGAGCTGAAGGCTGCCGGGTTCACGGACGACCAGGCCGAGGCGGTGACCCGCCTAGTGCGCAACGCCCAGGCTGTCGATCTGTCTAGTCTGGCGACGAAGACTGACCTCACCCCTCTTGCCACCAAGATCGACCTGGCCGAGACGAAAGCCGAAATCCTCAAGTGGATGGTCAGCTCGATCGGCATACAGACGGTCGTCATCATCGGCGCCGTGATCGCGCTGGTGCGCATGGCCCCGCACTGACTCTCAGGGCGTAGGACGCTCCTCCAGCACACAGAACTTGCTCGATTCGCGGATCACGGAATCCAGCGACAATACCGCCCCTAGAACATGCTGGCGCGTAAGGGTTTTCTCGTCGATCCAACTGCCGCGCGCCAACGTGCGCGAAGTTTGTGTCGCTGGCCAAGCAGCCGACCCGGACCTAGACTGTTGTCAAGCAGCCCTGGGAGGGGTGTCGATGGTCAGCATTGAACCAACGGGCGCGGCGCTTGGCGCGACCGTGCACGGCGTAGACGCGGCGCGACCGATTGGTGAGCGGGCGTTCGCGCAGATCCTCGCGGCGCTCGGCCGCCACGGCGTGCTGCGGTTTCCGGATCAGCGGCTCGACGCGGATGATTTGCGACGCTTCTCGGAACGCTTCGGCGATATCCAGGGTCCAAGCGCGGGTTCGCCGGACGTCGCGCATGTCGGCACGCTGTCGAACCTGAAGGAGGAGGGCAAGTACGTCGGCCTGCCGGACGCGGGACAGGACTGGCACACCGACATGTCGTACCGCGACGTCATGGGGTTTGTGAACGTGCTGTACGGCATCCGCATCCCGCGCCGGAATGGCATGGCGCTCGGCGGCACCGAGTTCTCCAACATGCACATGGCCTACGAGGCACTGCCGGCTGACATCAGGGCGCGGCTGGCCGATGCGACCGCGACGCACAACTTCGAGAAATTCTGGGAGCATATGCGTCAGGACAAGGCGAGCACGCGCCCCGCGATGACGGACGAACAGCGCAGGCGGCGGCCGCCGGTGGCGCATCCGCTGTTCCTCACGCATCCAATCACCGGGAAGAAGGTGCTGTACTGCAACCCCGGCTACACAATGCGGATCAACCAACTGCCGGAGCGCGAGAGCGACGAAATGCTGGAATACCTGTTCGACTTCCAGCTTCAACCGCGCTTCCGCCACACCCACACCTGGACGGAAAACGACCTGCTGGTATGGGATCATCTCGGCACGATCCATCGCGCAATCGCCGACTACGGACCTGACGAGATTCGGCTGGTGCGCCGCTGCCAGGTGATGGCGACGAAAGTGTTCGATCCCGACTTCCTGCGCCCGGTGCGCGAACTCATGGCGGAGGCAGTGTGATGCGCTGGATCAGATTTACCACCGATGGACGCACGACCTACGGTTCGCTGAACGGCGACACCGTGAGCGAGATCAGCGGCGAGCCGTGGGGCGCGCATTCCGCAACCGGCAAGACCTACAAACTCTCCGATGTGAAGCTGGAAGTGCCGGTGATCCCACGCACCTTCTACGCGGCGGGCATCAACTACGCGGCGCATATCCGCGAGATGGCGGAGAAGCGCGGCGTGCAGCCGGTGTTTCCGGAGAAGGCCGATATCGGCTATCGCGCCAACAACGCCTTGATCGCGCACGGCGAGGATGTGGTGATCCCGAAGGATGCCACCGAGAAGATCAACTACGAAGGCGAACTCGTCGTCATCATCGGCAAGCAGGTGAAGCACCTGTCGAAGGCGGACGCGATGTCCTGCGTGTTCGGCTACACGATCGGCAACGACGTGAGCGAGCGCACCTGGCAGCGCGGCGATCGCACGTTCTGGCGCGGCAAGAATGCCGACACGTTCAAGCCGATGGGGCCTTGGATCGACACCGACGTCGATATCGACGCGATGCAGACGATCGTTCGGGTGAACGGCAAGGACAGCCTGCGGTTCAAGACCAACGACATGATCTTCGACATCCCGACCTACATCGAGGCGATGACGCGCTATCTGACGCTGTATCCGGGCGACGTGATCTGGATGGGCACCGACGGCACGTCGCCCGACCTGAAGCACGGAGATGTGGTGGAGGTGGAACTCACCGGTCTCGGCGTGCTGCGCAACCGGTTTGTTCGCGAGGCGTAGAGCCCCCTCCCCGGCCCTCTCCCGCTTCGCGGGAGAGGGAGTCCGGCGCACCCTCTCCTGCGAAGCGGGAGAGGGCCGGGGTGAGGGTGCTTCCGGCCCATGCTGACCACCCTGGTCGTGCTCCTCGCCGCCGCCACGATCGCCGTGCCGCTGACACGGCGCGCCGGCTTCGGCAGCGTGCTCGGCTACCTGCTCGCCGGAATCGTCATCGGACCCGCGGGACTGCGTCTGGTCACCGACATCGATGCCATCGCCTCCATCGCCAGCCTCGGCGTGGTGATGCTGCTGTTCCTCATCGGCCTGGAAGTGCGCCCGCAGCGGCTTTGGGTGATGCGGCGCTCGGTCTTCGGTCTCGGCACGGCGCAGGTTGCGATCAGTGGCGTGGCGCTCGCGGCCCTTGCCCATACCGCGGGCATCGGATGGCCAGGCGCGATCGTGCTCGGTGCAGGCCTCGCCATGTCCTCCACCGCCATTGTCCTGCCGATGCTGGCGGAGCGCGACCTGCTCACCAGCCCCGCCGGTCGCGACACCTTCGCCGTCCTGCTGTTCCAGGATCTCGCGTTCATCCCGCTGGTCGCGCTGGTTCCGCTGCTCGGCGGCGACAGCATCCCCGACCATGTACCCTGGCACGATGTGGCGCGCGCAGCGGTCGCGATCGCCGTCATCCTGGTCGGCGGGCGCTTCCTCATGCGGCCGCTGTTCCGCGCCATCGGCGGCGCGAAGACACCGGAAGTCTTCACCGCCGTTGCGCTGCTCATCGTCGCGGGCACCGCCCTGCTTGCCACCGCCGGCGGCCTGTCGCCCTCGCTCGGCGCGTTCATGGCCGGCGTGCTCCTGTCGGAATCCGAGTATCGCCACGAACTTCAGGCCGACATCGCCCCATTCGAGGGCCTGCTGCTGGGGTTCTTCTTCATCTCGGTCGGCATGTCGGCCGATTTGTCCCTGGCCAGTACCCAGCCGGCGCTGCTCGCCGCAGCCACGGTGTCGCTGCTTGTTGCCAAGTCGGTCATTGGCTTCGTGCTGGCGCGCATCGGCGGGCAGGACAGGACCAACGCGCTGCGCTTCGCCCTCGCGCTGCCACAGGCCAGCGAGTTCAGCTTCGTGCTGTTCGGCGCCGCGGTCGCGGCCGGGGCGCTCGGTCAGGGTCATGCGGCATTCGCCACACTCGTCACCGCCGCCTCGATGATCGCCACACCGATCCTGTTCGCCGGCTCCGAGGCATTCGTCATCCCGCGCCTGAAGCGCGCGCCCGCGCCCGACTACGACACCATCGACGCGGAACCCAACCCGGTGATCATCTGCGGCTTCGGCCGGTTCGGGCAGATCGTCGGACGCGTCCTGCGCATGCACGGCATCGAGTTCACGGCGCTGGAACGCAATCCCGGCCAGGTGGAGGTCGTCCGCCGTTTCGGCAACAAGGTGTATTTCGGCGACCCGACGCGGGCTGACGTTCTGCGTGCGGCTGGCGCCGAACAGGCGAAGTTGATTGTGGTAACGCTGGATGATCCACCGGGGGTGTTGCGAACAGTCGAAGTCGTCAAGCGCACCTTTCCAAACCTCGCCATTCTCGCTCGTGCGCGCAACCGGTGGTACGCGCATCTGCTGATGGACCGCGACGTGGACGGCCAGGTGCGCGAGACCTTCTTGTCGAGCCTGCACCTCGCCAGGATGGCGCTCACCACGCTCGGCATCGACGAGGAAGCTGCCGAACGCGCAGTGGCACTGTTCCGTGATCGAGACGAAAGGACACTTTTGGAGACCCATGCGATCTATCGCGACGAGAAGCAGGTCATCCAGAGCCAGCAGCAGGCCGCCGAGGAGCTCGCCAGCCTGTTCGCAGCCGACCGGCCGTGATCCGGCGGCGTCAGTCGCTGCGTGTTTCGGGCATCGCCAGCCACACCGCCAGCGTGCCGAGCAGACCGATCAGGCCGAGTGCCGTGAACGCGACCTGTACGCCTGCGGAGTCCGCGATCCAGCCGCCCAGCGTGGTGCTGAGCGCGGCGCCGAAGGAAACCGCGAGACCAAGTGCGCCCATGCACAGATTGAAGTGCGACGTTCCACGGGTGATGTCGGCCGCGATCAGGGGAAACAGCACGCCGAAGACCGCAGCGCTGATGCCGCCCACCGCCTGAGCGGCGATCGGCAGCCAGGCACCGGGCAGCACCGCCAGAAGCAGACCGCGGAGCGGCAAGGCGGACCAGCCCAGCAGCAGCATCGAACGTCGCCCGGACAGCTCGGCGCGCCGGCCCACCCAGGGCGAGCAAAGCGCCACCACGCCCTGCGGCAGCACAATGCAGGCGGCGATGATCATGTTGGCGAAGTCGCCGGAACGCGCGGTGATCTCGGCGGCGATGAGCGGCAGCATCGCGGCGTTGGACAGGTGGAACAGCATCACGCAGCCGAAAAACGCGAGCAGTCGGCGGTCGGAGAACAATCGTCGCAGGCCGGGCCAGTCGAGCAGTGGGCCGGTCGTCTGGCCTCTGGAGTGCGGACCCCGGCCGATCGCGAGCAGGGTCAACAGCGCCGGGACGCAAAGCGCGGCGGTCAGCACAAATACCGCACGGCTGGACAGGTAGGCCCCAGTTGCGCCCATGACCGCCGCGGCAAGCCCGTTGCCGATGGAGGCGAAGCGGGCATTGCGCCCCAGCCGTTCACCCAGCGCGGCGTGGCCGACCAGATGCAGGCTGATCGCTGCAATCGCCGGGGTGAGTATGCAGCTTGAGAAAGCGTGCAGCGTCTGCGCCACCGCCACGGGCAACAAAGTGGGCTGGATCGCCAGCAGCAGGGCTGCGGTGATCACGCCGATCAGTGCCCCGCCCACGGCGGCGCGCTTGTTGCGCAACGCGTCCACCAGAGCACCGGCGGGGATTTGACTGATCAGCGATACGACCGTGCCCAGCGTCAATACAAAGCCGATCTCCACCTGGGTCCATTTGTGGGTCGTCAGATAGACCGCAATGAACGGCCCGAAGCCGGTCTGCACATCGGCCACGAAGAAGTTCAACAGGTCGAGGGCTCGCGCACCTCGCGCCACAAGTATGCCGCGGCCTGGCATGCATCACTGCTTCGGCGGCGCGGGTTCGGCTTCGGGGGCGACAGCCGGGGCGGGGGCGGGCGCTGCCACCACGACGGGCGCAGGCTTGGCAATATCCTTGTATTCGGGCGCCCCCTTGATCTGGTCGGGTGTCAGCTCGAGCGTGATCGGGTTTTTGGCGTCGCCTGGGGCAAAGTGCAGTGCACTCCATCGAACGGCGATCTTGCGGCTGCCGACGCCCATGAAGCCTCCGAAGTCGATCACCGCGGCCTGTGGCTGACCCTCCTGGCCGACGAGAACATCGACCAGGCGCCCGATGTCCTTGCCATCGGGACCCTGGACGTTGTGGCCGAGGATCGCTAATGCCTCCTCCGGCGGGACCTGCTGCACATCGCTGGCTGTCGGTTCAGGCGCCGCAGCCGTCAGCAACAGCAACGCGACGCAGGCGAGGATTGTTCCGCGGCGATCGGGTAGCATACGCTCCCTCCTTCGTGATCAGGTCGGCGCAGCCCACGCCGCGATCAAGCGTTTGCGCGCGGGCGCGTCTTCACGTTCCGCTGGGCTCGCGCACCGTCCGCGACACCTGTGGCCTTGATCGATGCCAGCACGATTCCCCCGGCGATCAGGGCGATGCCGATCGCATGGTAGGCGTAGAACGTCTCGCCGAGGAACAACACCGCGAGGATGCTGCCGAACACCGGCATGAGATGCCAGGACTGGCCGGCGCGCGCGGCGCCGATCAATTCGATGCCGCGATTGAAGAACAGATAGGCGATGAACGACGGGAACACCGCGATGTAAGCCATCGCGAGCCAGGATGGCAGGCCACCCTCGATCTGGCCGCCCTCCGCTGTCTCCCACACATAGAACGGCAGGATCATCATCGAGCCGATCCCCATCATGGCGACCAGGAAGCTGAGCGGATGGGCAACGGGGCGGCGGCGGAACATCGCGGCGTAAACGCCGTAGATCACCATGGCGACCAGAATCCAGACATCGCCGCGGTTGATCGACAGGTGCAGCAGAATCTCGAACGAGCCGTGCGCCGCGATGGTCGCAACGCCTATCAGCGACAGCAGGACGCCGGCTGACTGCCACACCGTCGGCCTCTCGCCGAACAGCGCGAAGGCCCAGAGGATGATGACCAGCGGCCCCGCCGATTGCAGCAGCAACACGTTCAGCGCGGTGGTGTCGGTGAGGCCGATATAGGACATCGTGTTGTAGGTCGCGATGCCCGTCGCCGAGAGCAGCAGCATCATGCGCCAGTGGCGCAGCAGGACCCGCGCATCCTGCTTGAGGTAGGGCCACGCGAAGCCGAAGGCGATCAGGAAAGCGCCGGTCCATCGCCAATAGGCAAGCGCGATCGGCGGCACGTGTCCCGCCAGGCCGCGGCCCAACACGATGTTGCCGGCCCAGAACAGGTTGGCGAGGATGAGAAGGGTCCAGGCCGAATTCCACATGGTCTTTGTCGGTTCACGGATCATCGTGAAGCTTGCCGCGCTGTTGCTGTCATGCCCGGGCCTGTCCCGGGCATCGGAAGCGGCACCGTGCTGCAACGGATGGCCGGGACAAGCCCAGCCATGACGATTGGTTCAATAAGCCCCCGCCCAACCGTCGCGGCGCGGGTCCGAACCGGCCGCGCGCACCCCGTTCTCCATCACCCGGATCGCCTGCACGCTGCACGGCGCCTCCAGCGGTCCGACGCGGTTCAAACGGTGCCCGAGCCGTTCCAGCCCAGCCAGCACGTCCTCGCCAAATCCCGGTTCGATCGTCAGCCGACCGTCGCCCTCGTGCGGCCAGTTGGCGCCCTGCCCTTGCTGACTCGAACTCCAGCGCGGGGCCTCCAGCGCCGACTGCGGATCCGCGCCCAGGTCCATCATCGCTGTCAGCACCTGAAGGTTGACCTGCACCTGATGATCCGCGCCCGGCGTGCCTTCGACCGCCCACAGCCTGTCGTCCTTGAACACCATCGGCGCGTTCATGGTGTGGCGCACGCGCTTGCCGGGCGCGAGACGGTTGGCGTGACCAGGTGCGAGGTGCCAGTAGGCCATCCGGTTGTTCAGCAGAATCCCGGTGTCACCCGCTGTAACGCCGGAACCAAATCCTGAATTGAGACTTTGAATGCCGGATACCGCGTTGCCTTCCGCATCGACGACGCAGAAATATGTCGTGTCACCGACCGCTGCCTCGGGTTCCGCCAGAGCGAAGTCGCTCGCGTGCGCCATGTCGATTGCGGCGGCGCACTCGTCGGCGTAGGCGTTCGACAGGAGGCGGTCGAGCGGCACGTCGCCGAAGCGCGGGTCGGTGCCGTAGCGCTCGCGGTCGACAAAGGCGCGCTTCTTCGCCTCCACCAGCACGTGGATGCGCCGAACCGGATCGAGCGCGGGCAGATCGAAGCGTTCGGCGATCTTCAGCATTTGCAGCATGGTGAAGCCGGTGGAATTCGGCGGCGTCTGCGTGACGCGATAGCCGCGATAGACGATGCCGATCGGGTCCTGCAATTGCGGTCGACATTCCGCCAGATCGCGTTCATCGACCAGAACACCGGCCTCGCGCATGCCGGCGGCCAGGCGCATTGCAAGCCGGCCGCGGTAGAAGCTCTCCGCCCCGTCCTGCGCGATCTCTTCCAGCGTGCGCGCAAGGTCGGGCTGGCGGATCAGCGCGGCAAGCGCCGGCACACCGACATCGAGCCCCGCCAGGAATACCGCGCGCGATCGCGGATCGGCGGCGAGCACCGCACGCACATCACCAGCGAAATGCCGATAATGGTGGCTGACGGCGAAGCCCTCGCGTGCATGCTCGATCGCGGGTCCGCACAACTGCCGCCATGGCAATCTCCCATGCGCCGAATGCATTGCATCGATGCCACCGAGCAGACCAGGTGTGGAGACGCTGAGCGGGCCGCGCACCGCGATACCTGCAGCGCGGAAGCGTTCCGGCGTGGCGGAGAGCGGCGCGGCGCCCGTCGCATTGTAACAGCGCGATGTCGCGTCCCGCGCGGTGTAAACCTGATAGAATCCGTCACCGCCGAGCCCTGACATCCCGGGCTCCACGACGCCGAGCGCCAGCGAGATCGCCACCGCCGCGTCGATCGCATTGCCGCCGGCGCGCAGGGTATCGAGCCCCGCCTGGGTCGCCAGGGGCTGGTTCGAGCCGGCCGCGCCGTTGCGGCCCATGATCAGCGTGCGCTGTGTGCGGTTCGGGATGTACATGGCGGGGGAAATCCGGTTCAGCGCAGATGCGCGGTGAAGAATTCAGCGACGGCGCCGTAGATGCGGCGTTTGTCGTCAGGGCGGTTGAAGCCGTGGCCGGCATAGTCGAACGTCAGATACGTCACCGGCTTCTGGCGTTCCTGCAATGCCACGACGAACTGCTCGCTCTCGCCGATCGGCACGCGCGGATCACGTGTCCCGTGCGCGATCAGCACCGGTGCGCAAATGCGATCGACGCGATGGATCGGCGAGATGCGCGTGAACAAATCGGCATCGCGATTGGGATCGCCATACTCGGCGGCGCGATGACTGCTTCGCCACGCGCCCGTGCCGGCAAGCAAGGTAACGAAATCGGCGATGCCGTAGTAGTTCACCGCGGCGCGCCAAAGCTCGGGATGCTCGGTGATCGCCGACAGTACCATGAAGCCGCCGTAGGACTGGCCCATGATGCCGATGCGTTCGCCATCGATTGCCGGATGCGCCGCGAGCCAGTTCCGTCCGTAGGCGAGGTCGGTCACGCTGTCGAGCCGCTTCTCGACGTCGTCGCTCCCGGCAAAGGCGCGGCCGTAGCCCGAACTTCCGCGCACATTCGGCAGCAGCACCGCAAAGCCCTGCGCGACCAGCATTTGGATGTCGGGCCTGAAATTTGGCCGCGTCTGTGCAACCGGTCCGCCATGCACCCAGACGATGGCGGGATAACCGCCGGTCGGCATCGCGGCGCGTGGCAACGCAAACCAGCCGGGGATACGCGTGCCGTCGAAGCTTTCCCACGCCACCAATTCCAGATCGACGAAGCTCGCGCGATCGACGTGCGGCTCGGGCTGCCACACGCTTCGCGCCGCACCATCGCGCCACACCCAGAGAGACGGCGGCTCGGTCGGCGACGCGGCGGTGAAGGCAAGCGCACCGCCATCCGGCGAGAAAGCCAGGTCGGCTGACGACGCCCCGAGGCAAACCGGTCACTGCGAGACGTTCACCGTCAGTCGCTCCGATCCGCAGAACCGAATAGCCGCGGTCGTTCTCGACAGTGGCAAGCTTGAGCAGGTCCGGAGAAATGGCCCAGGCATCGACATCGCAACCCGGTGCCTGGAACACGACGGCGACCTCGCCGGTCTCGGGATCGAGCCGGCAAAGTCGCATGAAGTCGCTGCCGCCGAGGTCCGTCAGCGCCAGCAACGTGCGGCCGTCGCTGGCCCAGCGGACGGACTGGTAGTTGCTCGACGAAGGGGCGGGAAATTCGCGAGCGTCGCCGGATGCCAGATCCAACACCAGAAGCGACATGTTGCCGTAGCCGCGGTCGCGCACCAATGCCAGCTTCGCGCCATCAGGCCGGAAGCCGGAGACGGTGACGATATTGGTCCCCTGGAAGACGCACCGCCGGACCCCGCTCGCGACATCCTGCACGTAAACGTCAAAATGCGCCTCGTCCCGCTCGTTGGCCGCATAGGCGAACTGCGTCCCGTCCGGCGACCAACCGCCGAAGTCATGGATCACCGCCGGATTGTTGGTCAGCGCGCGCGGATCGGGCGATTCGGTGCGCGGGTCGATCAGCATCAACTGTTGCCGTTCGTCGCCGCCGCAGTCGAAACCATAGACCAGGCGGTCGTCCACCGGAGACCGCCGCAGCAGCGCGACCTTCTCGTCGTGAAATGTCAGTTGCCGGTCGGCGCCTGTCGCCAGATCAAGCGCCCACACTTGCGGCAGGCCGGAGCCGCGCAGATGAAACAGAATTTCTCCATCACGCGAGAAGGACGGAGCCGCGGCAGCGCCGATTGCAACGAAGGCTGTCGGATGGTTTGTCATATCGGAAGAATACCGCGCCGGCCGGGGTTGGAAAGCATGGCGGGATGGAGTTTGCTCGGCCTATGCGGCGTATCATGCTGGAGAGCGAAACCGACTGGGAGGGTTGGCGCACTGCCACCCGCGCGCTCGTTCTCGCCGGTGCGGAGCCGGACGATGTGCAATGGTCGGTACGCGGGCACGACGATGGCCCGGATGCGCTTCCGGAAGGCAGCGGCACTTTCAGCATCTCGCGGGCGTTGGTCTCGCTGGCGGCGCTGGCGATCCAGGCACGCGATCCAACGCGGTTCGACCTGCTCTATCGGCTTGTCTGGCGCGCGAATGCCGGGGAGCGCGTGCTGGGGAAAACGACCGATCCGGAGGTGGCGCGCGCGCATGTCCTTGCGCTCGCAGTCCGCGCCGAGGCGCACAGAATGCGCACTTTGGTGCGCTACCTGCCGGTGCACGAGGGTGACCGGACCCGTTACCTCGGATGGTACGAGCCGGCGCATTACGTGCTGGAGGCGAACGCACAACTGATTGCCCGGCGTTTCCCTGATATTGCCTTCTCCATTCTCACGCCTGATGCCGCTGCGCATTGGGATCGGGCGGAACTTCGGTTTTCCGCGGGGGTGAAGCGCGAGACGGTGCAGGACGACGCAGCGCTGCAATCGTGGTGGCGCTCGCATCACGCGGGTTTGTTGCGCGACTCTCGTGTCGGCACCGCGATCCCTGAGGCCGAAGAGCTTGACGAAGCGCCGCGGCCACCCGATCGCTCGCCGCTCGGCCCGGTCGTGCTGTTGCTTCACCCCGATGCGGGGCTGCAGGAGGCGATGCACGAAGCCTCGGATTGCCACCGCTGCCACCTGTATGAACCAGCAACTCAGACCGTGTTCGGCGAAGGCCCCGCGCATGCACGTGTCCTGTTCGTGGGCGAGCAGCCCGGCGACCAGGAGGACATTATCGGCCGGCCGTTTGTCGGACCGGCCGGCCAGATCATGGATCGCGCGATGGAGGAAGCCGGCATCGACCGGCGCACGATCTACATCACCAATGCGGTGAAGCACTTCAAGTTCGAGCCCCGCGGCAAGCGGCGCATCCACAAGACCCCGGAGGCGCCCGAGATCCAGGCCTGTCGGTTCTGGCTCGATGTGGAGATCGTCCGACTGCTTCCGAAGCTCGTGGTGGCGATGGGCGGCACCGCGGCGCGTGCCGTGCTGGGCCGCGCAGTCACCATCACCCGGGAACGTGGCAGGCCGATCGAACTGCCTGACGGGCAAACGGTCTTCGTCACCGTGCATCCGTCATATCTGCTGCGCGTGCCGGACGAAGATGCAAAGGCGCGAGAGTACCGCGCCTTCGTCGCCGATCTGCGGCGGATTGCCGAGCTGGTCGACGGCGGTCAGGCCGCTTCGACGCTGGACGGAACGCCCTCGGGATCCAGACGGTAGCCGCCGCCCTCGGTAACCAGCAGGCGCGCATTTGCCGGATCGGGCTCGATCTTCTGGCGCAGCCGGTAGATGTGCGTCTCCAGGGTGTGCGTCGTCACCGCGGCGTTGTAGCCCCACACCTCATTGAGCAGCACCTGGCGTGCCACGGCGCGGGTGCCAGCGCGATACAGGAACTTCAGGATAGCCGCCTCTTTCTCGGTCAGGCGGATGCGCTTGCTCTTCGTCGGATCCTGCAGCAGCTTCGCCGATGGGCGGAACGTGTAGGGCCCGATGGTGAAGACCGCGTCCTCGCTGTTCTCGAAGATGCGGAGCTGCGCGCGCAGCCGCGCCAACAGTTCGTTCAACCTGAACGGCTTGGAGATGTAGTCGTTGGCCCCGGAGTTCGAGGCCGCGCACCACATCGGTCTCGGCGTCTGATCCGGTCAGCATGATGATCGGCATCTTCTGCCCCTGCTTGCGCAGCCTGATGCAGAGATCGCGACCGTCGCCATCGGGCAGACCCACGTCGAGGATCACCGCGTCGAAGCGGGCATCCTTGGCGGCCAGCCTTTCCTCGGCCTCGCTGATGGAGCCGGCCTCCATTGCCGTGAATTCCCCATCGACCGCGAGCTGGTCGGCCAGCGTCTCGCGCAGTGCCTCGTCGTCATCAACGATCAGGATCGGTCGATCAGCCGACATCTTCTGTTCCCCTCGCCAGCACCGGGTGCATGCTGCGCCCGTTGGTACGCTTGCTCATAGTCGCTCCGATTACGGAAGAATCATAGCTGCCGATTCCAGCACGGTCGCGCAACACGCACAGAGCATCCTGCCACTCCGATTCGCACTCTCGCAAGCGGCTCACATTTCCGTGAGCAAAGCCGAGATTTCTCATGCACTCCGCCATATAGGTTGTCCTGGCTGCATCACCCAGCAGGCCGTGAGGGATCCGTTCGTGAACCTGTGAGCAGGTTTGCCGTCAATCGTGACTAAAATAGGCCGTGACTGTTCCAATTTTCGTGTAATCCGTGTGAAGCACGCCTCTCGCCAAGACAAGGTCCCTATGCCCGAAGCCGCCGCCAGCATCCCGGTTGTCGCGCCGGACCCCGACGTCCTGCGCCTGCGGGAGGTGCATCGCGCGGCGGCCGAACTGCGCCGCGGAACCCCCGTTCTGCTGTTGGGCAAGGCACCGCTTATTTTGCTGGCCGCCGAGACCGCCGGGCCGCGTGGTCTGGCTGAACTGACCGCTTTGGCTGCGGAACCGCCGATCCTGTTGCTGGCCCCGGTGCGCGCAGCCGCGGTGCTGCGTCGCCCGCTCGAGCAGGGCACCGCAGCTGTCGCATTGCGCCTGAGCACCGAACTGCTTGCACCTGGACCGCTCCGCGGCCTGGCCGACCCGACGGTGGAGGAGTTGTTGCCGGCGCAGCCCGAAGCCGCGCCAGTGCCGGAACTTGCGCCCTTCGCGCTGATCCTGGCCAAGCTTGCCAGACTGCTTCCCGCCGTGCTGGCGGCGCCGATCGCCCGCCATGCCGCGGCCGGAGCCCTTCGGCTGGGGTTGCTCAGCATTCCGGCGGCTGATCTGGCATCCTATCCGGTGGCCGCGGCGGATGGGCTCCGCCAGATCGCATCCGCGCGGGTGCCGCTGGAAAATGCAGCAGACTCACGGGTGATCGCATTTCGCACGGAAGGGGCAGGGATCGAACATCTCGCCATCATCGTCGGCCGGCCGGAGAAGGCGGACGCGCCACTGGTACGCATTCATTCCGAGTGCTTCACCGGCGATCTCCTGGGCAGTCTCCGTTGCGACTGCGGCCCGCAACTGCGTGGCGCGATCGCGCGGATGGCCGTGGAAGGGGCGGGAGCGCTGCTTTATCTGGCCCAGGAGGGTCGCAACATCGGCTTGGTCAACAAGCTGCGAGCCTACACGCTGCAGGACCGCGGCCTCGATACATTGGACGCGAATCGGGCCCTCGGCTGGGGCGCGGACGAGCGCAACTTTCTGATTGCCGCCACCATGTTGGAAGCACTCGGCCTCCCGCGCATCCGGCTGCTGACCAACAATCCCGACAAGCTGGCGGCGCTTACCGCCTGCGGTGTGGAGGTGCTTGGTCGGGAATCGCATTCCTTCGCCCCGAATGGCGAAAACGACCACTACCTCGCCACCAAGGCTGAGCGCTTCGGCCACCTGCTGGATTAGCATCATGCAGGCGATCGTTCATCCCGACGGGCGGTTGGTTCTGGGCGGGCTGGTTTTCCGCGCGGCACTTGGGCGCGGTGGGGTCACCGGCGACAAGCGCGAGGGAGACGGTGCCACGCCCGCGGGTCAATTGCCGCTGCGTCGCGCGTTCTACCGTGCCGACCGGGTTTCCCGGCCTGATTGCGCCGTGCCGGTCGAACCGATCGCACCGACGGACGGCTGGTGCGACGATTCCGCCCAACCGGAGTACAATCGTATGGTCAGGCTGCCGTACGAGGGAAGCGCCGAGGAGCTGTGGCGCCAGGATGGAGTGTATGACCTCATCGGTGTGCTGGGCTGGAACGATGCCCCGGTACGGCGCGACCGCGGTTCCGCGATCTTCTTGCATGTGGCCCGACCCGATTATGCGCCGACCGAGGGCTGCATCGCGCTGGCGCTCGGCGATCTCCAGCGTGTCCTGGCGGCCGGGGTGACGGAACTGCTGGTGCTGCCGTCCTAACGCGGGTCGCGGCTCAGTCCGCGTGCGTCCAGTGCGCCGAGGTACGCCTGCCATAGGCGATGCTGTTCGCGACCCAGCTCATGGAGATAGTCCCAGGAATAGATGCCGGTGTCGTGCAGATCGTCGAACACCAGCCGCACGGCGTAATTGCCGACCGGCTCGATCGCAATGATGCCGACATGGCGTCTGCCGGGAATGATCTTCTTCTGGTGCGGTCCATGACCCTGCACCTCGGCACTCGGGCTTTCCACACGGAGGTACTCAGCCGAATAGGCGTAGCTGGAGCCATCGTCGAATTCGACCTCCAGTTCGCGCTCGGCCTTCCTGAGGCGGATCTGCGTCGCGATTGGCATCGCATCGACCCTTCATGTTTCGCAGGCCATGCCGGTCCAAACGGCCGTCATTCGTCCAGCCTGCGCGCCTCCTCGGGGAGCATGATCGGGATGCCGTCCCGCACCGGATAGGCGAGACCAGCCTTGCGGCTGATCAGCTCGCTGGCCGCGCGGTCGTATTCGAGCGGGCCCTTGGTCAGCGGGCAGACCAGGATCTCGAGTAATCGAGGGTCGACGGGCGCCTGCTGTTTCGTTTCCGCTGGCTCATCCATGGTGTACCCCTCCGTTCAGCTCACGCTGCGGCCGCCCTGCGAGTCCTGCGCCACGGCGCCCATCTGCAGCAGCGTCAGCAGGGTGGACGCCCGTTCCGCATCGCTGGGCACTTCAAGCAGCGCCTGCTTTTCGGCCGGCTCGAACGGGCAGACCATCGCGAGCGTGATGACGAGCATGTCGTCCGGCAGGCGCTTGATGGCATCCCAGTTGGCATCGAAGCCGCGCTGGCTGAAGTAGCCACGCAGCGCCGCGAGCAACTTGTCGCGCGCTACGCCGATCGCCCGTGGTTCCAGATCCAGGTCTGCGACATAGGGCGCGAAATCCGTGCGCACGCGACGATAGCCGCGGCGCATATCAGTCTCGCCGGCAATCGCGAAGCGGATCACGCCAGTCAGGGTTATGAGATAACGCCTGTCATCGGTCTCGCTGAACGATGTCAGGCGTCCGAGGCAGCCGACATGGAACAGGCCAGGCCCGGTATCGGCCTCAGGCACCGTGGGGTCTGGCTGGATCATGCCGAGCATACGGCCCTGGCCGAGGGCATCCTCGGTCATCGCCAGATATCGGGGCTCGAAAATGTTGAGCGGCAGCTTTCCGCGCGGCAGCAGCAGCGCGCCCGAGAGCGGGAAGACCGGGATCTCGCCCGGCAGTTCCTCGATCCGCGGGTGGAAGCCGGCCATCTAGCTGAACAGAACCGACGACAGCTTCCGGCGCGCGGCCATGGTTGCCGGATCCTCGAACCCCCACGCCTCGAAGAGCTTCAGAAGCTGCAGCCGAGCGGCGTCGTCATTCCAGGCGCGATTGCGCCGGATGATTTCGAGCAGGGCATCCGCGGCCTGGTCCCGCTCGCCGATGGCGTTCAGCGCGGTGGCGAGATCGTAGCGAGCCTGCAGGTCGGTCGGGTCGGCGGACACGCGGGCCTGGAGGCTTTCGAACTGGTCCTTCGCCTTGCGCCCTTCCTCGGCCAACGCGAGCGCGCTTCGCGCACCGGCGATCTCGGCATGATCGGCCAGCTTGGGCGGTACCTGACTGAGCGCCTCGCGCGCCTGATCCTCCTGGCCGAGCGCCATCAGTGCACGTATAAGCCCGCCCCAGGCGTCGGCGTTCTCAGGCTCCTCCTGCAGCAGCGCGCTGAACAGCTCGCCGGCCTGCTGCACGTCGCCCGCCTCTACGGCCGCCTTCGCTTCGGCGAGCAGATCGGCGCTGGGCATGGAGCCGCCGGCCACCTTCAGCAGGCTCTCGACGAAGCGCTTCACCTCGGTTTCAGGGAGCGCGCCCTGGAACAGATCGGCGATCTGGCCCTGCCAGAAGGCGGCGACGGTCGGCACCGACTGCATCGGCAGGCCGAGCTGGGCAAGCTGCTGCACCAGCGAGCGGTTCTGGTCGATGTCGATCTTGACCAGCTTCACCCGTCCGCCGGCGGAGCGAACCACCTTTTCCAGCGTCGGCGTCAGCTGCTTGCAGGGACCGCACCAGGTCGCCCAGAAGTCGACGATGACAGGTATGCTGCGCGAGGCTTCCACCACCTCCTTCATGAAGGTCTTCTGATCGCCGTCGACGATCATGGCAGCGGCTGGCTCGTTGCCGCCGCCCTGCGCGGATGGGTTCTGGCCGATGATGAGGTCGTCCATGGTTCCTGGCCTTCAAGGCTGTCGAGGCATAGATGTTGCCCGCGCCGCGCCATGCAAGCGTGGCGGTGGTCGCTGCCGACCATGCCGTTCCCCGGGGCTGGCGTCCAGAGCAGGCTGCGCGGCTTGCAATCAGTTGGGAAGCCGCATAGAAACCGCGCCCTGATCGGGAGCGCGGGCGTAGCTCAGGGGTAGAGCACAACCTTGCCAAGGTTGGGGTCGAGGGTTCGAATCCCTTCGCCCGCTCCAGTAACAGGGGCAAAACCCCGGGGTAGCGTTGAATTTTTTGTTTGCCCCGGCTCGGATGAGTACAATTCGCTCATGACATGCCCCCGCCCGCCGATCCGTCCGGTCTGCCACGTGCCGAGCTGGAAGCTCTGGTGGTGAAATTACTGAGCGAGGTGGCGGATTTGAAGCGGCTCGTGGCGACGCAGCGCGACGAGATCGCCCGGTTGAAGGGTTTGAAGGGCCGCCCCACCATCAAGCCGAGCGGCATGGAGAAGGGAGGCGAGCCGAAGCCGGGCGGCAAGCGATCCAATCGTCGCCGCCGCGGCAAGGTGACACCTCGGGTCATACCGGAGACCGAGGTACTGCGGGTGGCGCATCCACCGGGTTCGCAGTTCAAGGGCTACGAGCCGTACCAGGTCCAGGATCTGGTACTCACCGCGCGGGTGGTGCGCTACCGCCGCGAGCGCTGGCTGACGCCGGACGACGAGACGATCGTGGCGCCGCTGCCCGACGGCATCCGTGGCCATTTTGGACCCGAGCTACGCCGCGTCGTGCTGATGCAGCACCACCAGGGCCAAGTGACGGTCGAGCGTCTGGTCACGCTGCTGCAGGCGGTGGGCCTCTGCATTTCAAAGCGGCAGGTCATGCGCCTGCTCATCGACGGGCAAGACGATTTCCTGGTGGAGACCCGGGAGGTGCTGCGTGCTGGTCTGGAAACGGCCGACTGGATAACGGTGGACGACACCGGTGCGCGCCATCGTGGCGCCAACGGCGTCTGCACGCAGATCGGCAACGACAAATTCGCATGGTTCGGCACGACGGGTAGCAAGAGTTCGCCTGAACTTCCTGGACCTGCTGCGTGCCAGCCACACCGACTACGTGATCAACGACGCGGCCCTGGACTACATGCGTGATCATGCCCTGGCCGGACCGCTCATCCAGCAACTGGCCACGCATGAGCAACGCAAGTTTGCCGATGACAAATCCTGGGTGGGCCATCTTGAGCAGCTCGGCATTGCCGGTCTGCATGTGACGCCCGACCCGGTACGCGTCGCCACCGAGGGCGCGCTGTGGGGTGCAGTGAGCGCACACGGGTTCCTCTGCGAGGCGGTCGTGGTCAGTGACGACGCCGGGCAGTTCAACGTCGGTCAGCATGCGCTGTGCTGGATCCATGCCGAGAGGCTCGTGCACAAGCTCGACACATTTACTGACGACCAGTGCACCGCCCAGCAGCGTGTCCGTGCACTGATCTGGCAGCTCTATGCCGATCTGAAAGACTACCGCACCAGCCCGACACCATGCCGGCGCGACCAGCTTCGCGCTCGGTTCGATTACATCTTTTGCCAGCGCACCGGGTTCGTCAGTCTTGATCGCCTGCTCCAGCGGCTGCACGCCAACAAGGCCGAACTGCTGATGGTGCTCGACCACCCGGAGATCCCGTTGCACACCAACGGCTCGGAAAACGACATCCGCTGCCAGGTGACCAAACGCCACGTCAGCGGCGGAACCCACAGCGACATCGGTCGCGACTGCCGTGACGCATTCCTCGGGCTCGCCAAGACCTGCAGGAAGCTCGGCATCGCCTTTTGGGACTACCTCGGCGCCAGGCTCGGCGTCTCCGGCTGTCCCACCGTCCCGCAACTTCCAGACCTCATCCGCTGCCGCGGCCAACCTGCCTGAAGCTGCAGGTAGCCCGGGGTTCTGCCCCTGTTACCAAACAGTAACAGGGGCAAAACCCCGGGGTAGCGTTGAATTTTTTGTTTGCCCCGGCTCGGATGAGTACGATTCGCTCATGACATGCCCCCGCCCGCCGATCCGTCCGGTCTGCCACGTGCCGAGCTGGAAGCTCTGGTGGTGAAATTACTGAGCGAGGTGGCGGATTTGAAGCGGCTCGTGGCGACGCAGCGCGACGAGATCGCCCGGTTGAAGGGTTTGAAGGGCCGCCCCACCATCAAGCCGAGCGGCATGGAGAAGGGAGGCGAGCCGAAGCCGGGCGGCAAGCGATCCAATCGTCGCCGCCGCGGCAAGGTGACACCTCGGGTCATACCGGAGACCGAGGTACTGCGGGTGGCGCATCCACCGGGTTCGCAGTTCAAGGGCTACGAGCCGTACCAGGTCCAGGATCTGGTACTCACCGCGCGGGTGGTGCGCTACCGCCGCGAGCGCTGGCTGACGCCGGACGACGAGACGATCGTGGCGCCGCTGCCCGACGGCATCCGTGGCCATTTTGGACCCGAGCTACGCCGCGTCGTGCTGATGCAGCACCACCAGGGCCAAGTGACGGTCGAGCGTCTGGTCACGCTGCTGCAGGCGGTGGGCCTCTGCATTTCAAAGCGGCAGGTCATGCGCCTGCTCATCGACGGGCAAGACGATTTCCTGGTGGAGACCCGGGAGGTGCTGCGTGCTGGTCTGGAAACGGCCGACTGGATAACGGTGGACGACACCGGTGCGCGCCATCGTGGCGCCAACGGCGTCTGCACGCAGATCGGCAACGACAAATTCGCATGGTTCGGCACGACGGGTAGCAAGAGTTCGCCTGAACTTCCTGGACCTGCTGCGTGCCAGCCACACCGACTACGTGATCAACGACGCGGCCCTGGACTACATGCGTGATCATGCCCTGGCCGGACCGCTCATCCAGCAACTGGCCACGCATGAGCAACGCAAGTTTGCCGATGACAAATCCTGGGTGGGCCATCTTGAGCAGCTCGGCATTGCCGGTCTGCATGTGACGCCCGACCCGGTACGCGTCGCCACCGAGGGCGCGCTGTGGGGTGCAGTGAGCGCACACGGGTTCCTCTGCGAGGCGGTCGTGGTCAGTGACGACGCCGGGCAGTTCAACGTCGGTCAGCATGCGCTGTGCTGGATCCATGCCGAGAGGCTCGTGCACAAGCTCGACACATTTACTGACGACCAGTGCACCGCCCAGCAGCGTGTCCGTGCACTGATCTGGCAGCTCTATGCCGATCTGAAAGACTACCGCACCAGCCCGACACCATGCCGGCGCGACCAGCTTCGCGCTCGGTTCGATTACATCTTTTGCCAGCGCACCGGGTTCGTCAGTCTTGATCGCCTGCTCCAGCGGCTGCACGCCAACAAGGCCGAACTGCTGATGGTGCTCGACCACCCGGAGATCCCGTTGCACACCAACGGCTCGGAAAACGACATCCGCTGCCAGGTGACCAAACGCCACGTCAGCGGCGGAACCCACAGCGACATCGGTCGCGACTGCCGTGACGCATTCCTCGGGCTCGCCAAGACCTGCAGGAAGCTCGGCATCGCCTTTTGGGACTACCTCGGCGCCAGGCTCGGCGTCTCCGGCTGTCCCACCGTCCCGCAACTTCCAGACCTCATCCGCTGCCGCGGCCAACCTGCCTGAAGCTGCAGGTAGCCCGGGGTTCTGCCCCTGTTACGTCTTAATCGCGCAACCTGCTGTTCTGATTGGCTTAATCGCCCATATCGTCGGGACGCCGTTACAAGATGACATCGTCCGCACCACGGACCGTCTGCTACGGCTGGGCCAAGACATTCTCGCTACATCCGCGGCGCGGGCGCCAACGCCCGGTGCCGAACGGCGGAGCCGGTGGTGATCGATTACGAGACGTTCGCCAAGATCCACGACTGCCGTGATCGCCAGGGCCTGACGATCGCGCAGACCGCGCGGGCGCTGGGCCTTGACCCAAGGACGGTCGCCACGTGGGGCGCCCGTTCGCGCTTCGAGCCGCGGCGCAGTCGGCCGCGCGGCAGTGTGCTGGATACCTTCAAGCCGCGCATCACGCGGTTGCTGGACACCCATCCCTATAGCGCTCAGCAGATCTTTCAGCGTCTGCGCGAGGAAGGCTACCGCGGCGGTGTGACGATCCTGCGGGATTACGTCCGCCGCATCCGGCCGACCAAGCGGCCGGTCTATCTGAAGCTGCACTTCGCTGCCGGCGAGTGTGCGCAGGTCGACTGGGGTGCCTACGGAACCGTCGCCGTGGGCAATACCCGTCGCCGGCTTTCGTTCTTCGTCATGGTGCTGGCGTTCAGCCGCCAAATGTTCGTGGAGTTCACCGTCTCCCAGACCATGGAGCATTTCCTCGCCTGCCACGAACATGCCTTCACGGCCTTCGGCGGCGTGCCGGCGAAAATTATGGTCGACAACCTCAAATCGGCGGTTCTGCAGCGCCTGGCCGGTGCCGCACCGGTGTTCAATCCGCGCTATCTGGATTTTGCCCGCCACCACGGCTTTGCCATCGAGGCCTGCAATGTCGCGCGCGGCAACGAGAAGGGTCGCGTGGAATCAGGCGTGGGCTACGTCAAGAAGAATTTCCTGCACGGGCTCGAGTTGACCGACTTCGCTATGATCCGCGCAGCCGCACAGGTCTGGCTCGACACCATCGCAAACCTGCGCATCCATGGCGAAACGCAACGGCGCCCGGTCGATTTGCTTGAGCAAGAGCGGCCGCATCTGGGATCGCTCAACCCACACCCCTACGACGTCGCACACACATCAACCAGTGTCGCCTCCAGCCAGTTCCGCATCACCCTGGATACCAATCAGTATTCCGTCCCGGCCGCATACGCTCACCGCCGGTTGACCGTCAAAGCCTATCCCGACCGGGTCTGTGTCTACTTCGACAACCAGCTCATCGCCCGTCACACCCGCTGTTACGGTCGTCACGAGGACATCGAGGATCCGGATCACGCCAAGGGGCTGATCGCCCAGCGCAGCCGTGCCCGGGAACAGCGCTTGATGATGCACTTCCTGGCGCTGTCGCCGGATGCCCAGGCCTATTACGACGGCCTGGAGCAACGCAGGCTCAACGCCCGCCACCACGTCCGCAGGATCCTGGCTCTGGCTGAGATCTACTCCGCCGATGCCGTGGCCCGCGCCATCTCCGACGGGCTCGCCTTCCAGGCCTTCAGCGCCGAGTACATCACCAACATCCTGGAGACCCGGGCCCGTGCACTGCCGGAACCCGGACCCTTGCAACTCACCCGTCGCCACGACCTGCTCGACATCGACATCGCTCCCCCCGACCTCAACGCCTACCAGGGAAACCATCATGACCCCGAGTGAGCTGACGCGGTTGGATGCGCAGCTGCATCGTTTGCAGCTGCACCACATCCAAAGCCACTACCAGGCCTTCGCCACCAAAGCCGCCGAGCAGCAGCGCTCGCACCTGGACTATCTGGCGCAGCTGGTCGAGGGCGAGGCCACCATGCGCGAGAACCGCAGCATCGAGCGACGGATCAAGAACGCACGCTTCCCCGTGCTCAAATCCCTCGATGACTTCCAGTGGAGTTGGCCCAAGAAAATCAACCGCCCGCACATCCAGAACCTGTTCCGCCTGGCCTTCGTCGCAACCCAGACCAACATCGTCCTGATCGGCAACGTCGGCGTGGGGAAGACCCACCTGGCGATCGCTCTGGGCCATGCCGCCTGCCTGAACGGACACTCGGTGCTGTTCACCACCGCTGTGGACATTATCAACACACTGGCGGCGGCACAGGCCGTCGGCCAACTCAAGCGCGAATTCCACCGCTACCTGAAGCCTGCCATATTGATCGTCGACGAGCTCGGCTACCTGCCGATCGACAAGCACGGCGCAGACTTGCTGTTCCAGATCATCAGCCAGCGCTACGAACGCGCGCCGCTCGTGATCACCACCAACCGCGTCTACAAGCACTGGTCGCAGATCTTCAACAACGACAGCACGTTGACCTCCGCGATCCTCGATCGTGTCCTGCACCACGCCGACACAGTCATCATCGAAGGCCCGAGCTTCCGCATGAAGGACGAGATTGAAGCGTAAGTCCGGGAATCGCCGCGATGACGCGCAAGCGTTCAGCCAAACCGCTGCCCGAATATGCCGTCTCCGATGAAGCCGCCGCTTACATTGCCGACGCGCTGATGGAGCTCGCCTTGAAATTCGAGGCGAGCCACTTCGCCCAGATCCGCCGCCACCACAAATCCATCGCGCCTGAACGTGACGCCGACGCCCCTTGGCAGCTCGACCTGTTCGGCAAACATCCACCCTTCTGAATGCCGGGCAATTCTTTGGTTCGACCCGCGCCGCGAGCATTCTTCCGTCCCGACCGCTAAATCTCGCAGCCGTCGCGCGCAGGGCCTGTCAAGGCTGGCCGCGACTTTCGCGGCCACCCGAAGGGCTTGGCCTTGATTGGCCCGAGCACGGCGGCATCCTCGATCGGATCGGGGCTGTCGGCGCTCGCCACCTCACGAAATTCAACCCGGTGGTTCTGAGGCAAATCCACGCCGCTGGTAACATTTTGAGCTGCGATGGTTGAACGTCGCGGTGACCTTGACCGCCTGGCACGATCCGCCGCGCGCCTCGCTCAGCGTTCGATGGTTCTGTCCCTCATCGATGCGGGTCGGCCCGCCACTGCTGTTCGAGCGCCTGTGGCGCGACACAAGGTGCCGCGAGGTCGTGGAGGAACTGCTTGCGGATCGCGGCTTCGAGTTTTCCGTCGAGCGAGCCGTCTTCCTCACCGTCCTGCATCGGCTGATGATCTCCGGCTCCGACCGCGCCTGCGATCAGTGGCGCGGCGACGACCGCATCGCGGGTGTCGATGGCCTGCAACTGCATCACCTCTACCGGGCCATGGCCTGGCTCGGCGAGGAACTGCCCGCGGCCGAGCAGAACGGCCGGACCCTCGTTGCGCGCTGCATCAAGGATCTTGTCGAGGAGCGGCTGTTCGCCCGTCGACGCTCGTTGTTCGCCGATCTTTCGGTCGTGTTCATGGATACCACCTCGCTGTATTTCGAGGGCGAGGGCGGTGCCACCCTCGGCGAGCGCGGCCATTCCAAGGATTACCGGCCGCACCTGAACCAGATGATCGTCGGCGTCATCATCGACCAGGAAGGACGACCGGTCTGCTCGGAGATGTGGCCGGCAATACTGCGGATGTCACCACACTGATCCCGAACCGCTTTGCCATCGACCGTGTCTGCGTCGTCGCCGATCGCGGCATGATCAGTGCCGCCACCATCACCGCTCTGGAACAGTGGGGACTGGACTACATCCTTGGGGTACGCGAGCGCGGCTCCAAGGAAGTGCGCGAACTCATTCTGGCCGACCCCTCGCCAAGCGTGCCGCTAGTGATCCCGCGGAAAGGGCGGCCCGATACCGAACTGCAGGCCAAGGAGGTCAAGCTCGGCAATCGCCGCTACATTGTCTGCCGCAACCTGGTCGAGGCGGCACAGGCCGCGCGGATCCGTGAAGCCGTGCTGGCGACCTATCACCAGACCGATGCGGCGATCCGCGGGCACGTGTTCTGCAGCTGTCTTGCTCTGGTGTTGCGCAAAGAGCTGGAAGAACGCCTGACCGCCGCGCGGCTGAAGCCGGAATGGCGAGAGTTGCTCGCGGATCTCGATCGACTACAAGAGATCGAGGTCGACCAGGACGGCAAACACTTTATCCTGCGCACGCCGGTGACTGGCGTGGCCAGAAAGGCCTTCCAGGCCGTCGGAGCAGCACTGCCGCCCAACATCCGCGAAGCCGATCTCCTATCCGTCACCGTCTGATCATTCCGCTATCGCGGCGCAGATGTGGTGCTAAGACCTCACCGCACGTCCAGAACACCCCAGGGGGCACATTGGCCCGTTTTCCCGTGAAAATATCATCCAGGATTCGCACCTAGGCGCCGTTCGCCAGGAGCACCTCGCACAGATGCGAGCCAATAAATCCCGCGCCGCCAGTGACCAGATACATGCTCGCACTGCTGTCCGGTCAAGAACTGAACAAATTCAGTTGGTTATCGTCCATGACGTACTCAGAACTGTCGGCTTCCTGGAAAACCACAGATTCTATCGAGGCCTTTTCAAATACTGTCACCGAAAACACCTGCATCAATGTGTAGAGTGACACATCCAGCTTCAGCCGCTTCCTGACGATGGCGACCAGCACGTAGACCGATACGGCGATCCAGATCTGTGTCTTCACCGCGTTCTCGGATGTCCCAAAGAACTGCTTGATCCGTAGGTGTTGCTTTATCCACTTGAAGAAGAGCTCGACCTGCCAGCGACTTTTATATAGGTCACAAATCGTCAATGCCGGCAACGCCGTCTGGTTGGTAAGGAACACGATGGTCTTGCCGGTCTTTTCATCCCTGAAGCGGACCCGCCGGAGATGCACCGGGTAATCCTGACTCGTGTAGTGCCCATCCAGCGCGATCGTCTGATCGGCGATGACACCCGTCGTGCGATCGGTGCCGGCTGAATACACCCGATGAGCATTGAGATTGGACTTGGCGCGCGTCACGAAAAAAGCACCAAGCTGGTGCAGCCGATACAGGCGGGCGAAATCGACATACCCACGGTCCATGACATAGATGGCGCCGGCCTCAGGCACGAGCATATCGAGCGCGTGCACATCGTGCATCTTTCCGTTGGAAATATGGATGAAACACAGGATGTTGCCGCACAAATCCAGCAGTGTGTGCATCTTCACGGCGGCCTTGGTCGACCGGAAATGCGCCCATGGGAACAACGACAGGCACAAATCGATGGTGGTCGGATCCAGCGCGTAAACCGTGCTGTCCAGTTCCCCCAACAGGCTTTCGCCCTCGTATAGTCGCCTCGCTTGCGCGATCAGCCGTTGTGCGAACTCGGCATAAATGCGCCAGTCGCGGGTCTCGTTTGCGTCTGCAAGTGTCGACCGCCGGACGCCGAGCGCGAAAGTCTGGCACCCGAAATCCGAGCGATGGTCATCAGCCTCCTGAAGCAACTCCTGACCGAGTGCGTGTCGGACGCAGCCGGAAAGGGATCGCGCGATGAATAAGATCACCCCCGATCATCTCGCGCGAAGCGCCTACATATATATAAGACAATCGACGGCCGATCAGCTGGCCAACAACCCTGAGAGCTGCCGCCGCCAGTACGCCCTGAAGGGGCGAGCCGAAACCCTTGGATGGCAGAATGTAATCGTCATCGATGACGACCTTGGTCGCTCCGGCGGCGGAGTCAGCCGAAAGGGTTTTGAACGACTACTGGTAGCGGTCGGTGATGGCAGTGCGGGCGCGGTGCTGGCAATCGAGGCATCTCGGCTCGCCCGGAACGGCCGTGACTGGCATACGTTGCTGGAGTTCTGCGGCTTGGTGGGCTGTCTGCTGATCGGCGAAGACGGTGTTTACGACCCTCGGCTGATCAACGATCGCCTTCTGCTGGTGCTCCGCGTCCTTGATTCCGAAGGGGTTCTGTGATTCTCTGGCAACGGTATTCAACGTTACCGGGAATCGGAACATGTCGGAAGTCGCGGTCAAGAAATACATCGTCCGGTTGAGCATGGAGGAGCGAGAGACGCTCGAAGCGCTGATCAGCAAGGGCAAGCATCCCGCCGCTCAGGTGCTGAAGGCGCGGATCCTGCTCAAGGCCGACGTTTCCGAGGCAGGTGAGGGCTGGAGTGACAGCCGCATCGTGAAAGCCCTGGATACCAGCGAGGCAACCGTGTTCCGCACGCGCCAGCGGCTGGTCGAGGAGGGCTTCGAGGGGGTGCTGGCCCGCAAACATTCGCCGAACTCGGCGCGGCGGCGAATCTTCGACGGCGCGGCCGAGGCCAAACTGATCGCCCTGATGTGCTCGCCACCGCCGAAAGGACGCGCGAAGTGGTCCTTGCGGCTGCTGGAAGACAAGGTGGTGGAACTGAACATCGTTGAGCGCGCCAGCGACAACACGATCGGGCGCACGCTAAAAAAAACGATCTGAAACCACATCTGAAAAAGCAGTATGTCATTCCGCCTGAGGCCAGCGCTGCCTTCGTCGCCAATATGGAAGATGTGCTGGACGTGTATCACCGGCCGCGCGACCCCGAATGCCCCGTCGTTTGCCTGGACGAGACCTCGAAGCAGCTGGTCGCCGAAACGCGTGTGCCGATGCCGGCGAAGCCAGGCCGTCCGGCGCGGCATGATTACGAGTATGAGCGCAATGGCACGGCCAATCTGTTCATGCTGTTCGCGCCTCTGGAGGGTTGGCGGCACGTCGAGGTGACCGATCGCCATACCGCCGTGGATTACGCACACCTGCTCAAGGCAGTGTCCGACACGTGGTTTCCGAACGCGCCGAAGATCGCCCTCGTCCAGGATAATCTCAATACCCACAAACCAGCGTCACTTTATGAGGCCTTTCCCGCCGAGGAAGCGCGCCGCCTCGTCGAGCGGTTCGAATGGCATTACACGCCCAAACACGGAAGCTGGCTCAACATGGCGGAGATCGAACTGAGCGTGCTGTCAACGCAGTGCCTCGACCGGCGCATTCCCGACAAGGCGATGCTCACCGAAGAGGTCGCCGCCTGGGAGGCTGAGCGGAACAACAAGCACGCCAAAGCCGACTGGCAATTCACCACGGCCGATGCGCGTGTGAAACTAAAGAGGCTGTATCCGTCAATATGAGCGACTCGGAGCACTGGGTATGAAAGGCACGTTCAGCGAGCTTGAGCTTTCCATACTCCGTCAGCGCTCGCAGGAGGCACTTCGACTCAAAGCCAGCCGGGGCGACCTGCACACCAGCGTGGCGATCGGCTATGTGCGATCATCGAACGACCGGTTGGAGATGGATCCCGATCGCCGAATTCGCGAGGCCAATCTGGTATTCCGCAAGTTTAACGAGGTCGGCAGCGTTCGCCAGGTCGCAGTGTGGCTAAGGCAGGAAAGTGTCCAACTCCCCACGATTGCCCATGGAGCACAGGGGCGGATCGTCGAGTGGCGTCTGCCCCGCTACAATTCAGTGCACCGGATCCTGACAAATCCGGTCTATGCTGGAGCCTATGTCTTCGGTCGCACGGTGTCGCGCACCGTGATGGAGGCGGGACGCAAGGTGGTCAAGGTGGGCGTCCGCCGTCACAAGGAGGAATGGAGCGTACCTGATCCGCGACCACCATGAGGGCTACGTCACTTGGCAGCAATTTGAACGCAACCAGCGTCTCATCGGAGACAATGCCAATATGAAAGGAGCCATGGTGCCCGGGTCGGTGCGCAATGGCGGTGGATTACTGGCCGGTCTCCTGCGCTGCGGCCATTGTGGGCGAAAGCTCACGGTGCAGCACAATGGTCTGCGCGGTGTCGCTCGATATCTCTGCAACGGCGCGTCGGTAAATCACGCGGCTCGCGATAAGTGCATCACGTTCGGAAACATGCGCGTCGATGCGGCAGTCTCGGCCGAGGCGTTACGCGTGATATCGCCGCTGGCGATGGAAGCAGCCCTTGCTGCCATGACGGACCGAGAGCGCGTGGGTACCGACCGAATCGCTCAGCTCGAGCTCGCCCTGGAGCAGGCCCGCTTCGAGGCGGCTCGTGCCGGACGGCAATATAATGCGGTTGAGCCGGAAAACCGGATCGTGGCCAGTGAACTTGAGCGCAGGTGGAACGAGCGGTTGGGAGAAGTGGCGCGGTTGGAAGACGAAATCCGGACGGCGCAGGAGACGCAGCCCAAGGAAGGCATCACCGAAGCCGAACGGGCGGCGCTGATCGCGTTGGCCGATGACCTGCCGCACGCGTGGAACCACCCCGCGGCCACCGTCGAAACGCGCAAACGGATCCTGCGCGCGGTCCTGGAAGAGGTGGTCGTCCAAGCCGAGCCGGACCGTCTCCGGCTCAAGCTTCATTGGAAAGGTGGCGATCACACCTCCCTGGAGGTAATGAAGAGTCGCGCAGGGCAGCATCGTTGGAAGACCAGCCCGACAACGGAACATCTTATCGAAGACCTTGCTCGCCTCCTTCCGGATGCCACCATCGCCTCGGTCCTGAACCGGATCGGCATGCGATCCGCGAAGGGCCACTCATGGACCCAACTCCGGATCCGCAACTTCCGAGCCGAGCGGGGAATACCGATTTATCGTGAAGGCGAGCGTGCCGAACGAGGCGAACTGGATTTGCGCGAAGCTGCGGCAAAGCTCGGTGTCAGCAAGATGACCGTCATCCGGTTGATCAAGGACAACGTGCTCCCTGCCAGGCAATCGTGCCATGGTAGCCCGTACGTCATCCGGCAAGAGGACTTGCAAACGCCCGCCATTCGCCGAGCGGTGTCAAACGGCCGTGCAGTCCCACCCGATCCGCGACAGAAAAGTCTGCAATACCAATAGGATGGTGAAATAGTGCATCATGTCGCCACATCGGTCGGACCGCCGATCAGCAAGTGCTGGCTGTGACGGATCCAGTCGCAGCCTGCGAGTTTGTGGAACAGCGCACGGTCGAGACCGCGCGGTGCACGGAAGTCGGTGTCCTCGACCACGGCGCTCTGTCGCAACCGGGCGTGGCTGAGCCGTCGGGCAAGACGCTTGTTGTCGCGCGCGGTTACCTCGCGGTCGAGCAGCAGGCCGAGCCAGTCCTCGCGCGCGAGGTCGGCGGCGGTGGAATTGCTCTGCATCTCGAGGAACGCATCGGCCATGGCGGCCATGCCGAGGCCGCGCAGGCGCTCGGCCAGAGGGTGGGTCAGCATCGTCGGTCCTTTCAATGGTAGTAGCCGGGGCCGCGGATGTTCTCGTGGAACAGGCTGGGGTGGTCCGGTTCGCGCGGCTTCCTGTCCTGAGCTGTTCTTCAGGATCGCCGCGACCGAACTGTATGAGCGAGTGCCCAGTGCCAGCGCCCGTGCACAGGCGCCATCCAGTCGCTCCGCGTCGTAGCGTGTCGCCAGCCGGAGAATGCCGATGCAGGAGCGGAACCCCTGCTCGGGATGCGGGCGCGAGCGCAGGATGATCTCGACCAGCGCCGCGGTGTCGTCGCCGATCGAGGCGGCTTCTCGCAGGATCCGCTCATGTGTCCAGTCGCGGTAGCGCCGATGCGAGCTCGGCATGTGATCGGCGAGTGTGGTCGGCCGATACGGGCGCAGGCTGCGCAGATGGACCGCCACCAGCTTGCCGCGGTGGAAGATCTCCACCGTCTTCGCCGTGATGCGGGCTTCGACCTCTTCGCGGAGCAGCCGGAATGGTACCGAATAGAAGTGCTTGTCGATCTCGACGTGGTAATCGAGGTTCACCCGACAGCGCTTCCAATCGGCATATTCATAGGGCGCCGGCGGCAGCTCCCGCAGAGCGGGTCGATCGATCTGCTCTTAGAGCGCGCGTCGGGTGGTGCCCCAGCCACGCATCGGCCGGTCGTTCAACTGATCGACCAGTTCGCGGATCGCCTGGTTCAGTTCGGCCAGCGAGAAGAACCGCCGGTTGCGCAGCCGCGCCAGGATCCAGCGCTGCACCACCTGAACGCCGACCTTGACCTTCGCCTTGTCACGCGGTTTGTACGGCCGCGCCGGGATCACCGCCGTCCCATAGTGCGACGCCATGTCGGCATAGGTGCGGTTGACCAGCGGTTCGTAGAAGCAGGCCCGGGTGATCCCGGACTTGAGGTTGTCGCTGACGATCTGCCGCGGCACCCCGCCGATGAACGCCAGCATGTTGACGTGCACGGCAATCCAGTCCGGCAGCGATTGCGTCCAGCTCGCTTCCGCAAACGTGTAGCTCGAGGCCCCCAGCACCGCGACGAAGATCTCGGCCCGGCGCACCTCTCCGGTTGCCCCGTCGATCACCTCCATGGTGTGGCCGGCGAAGTCGACGAATACCCGCTCGCCCGCGGTGTGAACCTGCCGCAGCGTCGGCTTCAGGCGGCCGACCCATTCGCGATAGAGGTCGCAGAACCACGAGATATGTAGCGGACCACATATCTCGCTGTTATGTTGCGGCCCGGTTTATGTGGCGCCGCCAGGGAATAGGCCAGTTTCCCTGGCATGAGCCGCAACATAAGTTCCAGCGACAGCCCTGGCGACTACAGGGCTTTCAAGAACGTCATCAGCGACGGCAGCGGCCGGCGCCATGGCCTGGTTTGCAGGCCGGAGATGTCGACACTGGCCAGCGCCTTCGCCTTCATTTCCATGTCGACCTCGGCGTAGACATGCGTCGTATCGAGAGACACGTGACCGAGCCAGGCGCGGATGGTGTTGATGTCGACCCCGGCGCGCAGCAGATGGACCGCGGTCGTGTGCCGGATCGTGTGCGGGCTCACCCGCTTCTCGGCCATCGACGGCATAGTCCTGCTGGCTTGTTCGGCATATTGCGTCACGAGCCGATGGATCCCGAACCGCGTCAATGGCTGGTTGCTCCGGTTCAAGAAGACCGGTTCGCGCTTGCCACGGTTGGCGATCAGTCTCGACAGAGACGTCGCTGTGACAGGCCACAGCGGGCAGGTCCGGAACTTGTTTCCCTTGCCGTGTAGCCGCACAGACGATTGCGCTCCGAGCAGCAGGCGGTCGATGGTCAGCGTCGCCGCCTCGTCCGCGCGAGCGCCGCTGTTGTACAAGAACAGGAGCAAAGCATGATCTCGGTCGCCGAGAGCCGTGCGACCGATTCGGTTGGGCCAGGAGAGCATCCATCTCGGCCTTCTCGAGATACCCGATCTCGGTCTTGGCGGTCTTCTTGAACGGCGTCGCCCGCATCTCGGCGCACCAGGCCACATGCGCCGGTGAGCGCATGCCGATGAACCGCGCCAATGATCGGATGGTCGCGAGCCTTTGGTTGCGGGTGACGCCACTGCATTTTCGGTCGAGTTCCAGGTGGTCGAGGAAGCTGCGGACCACAGACGGCGTCAGATGCTCGACGGTCATGCGATCGATGGCATGTCCTCCATGCTTGCCGGCAAACGGTAGCAGGAGCGACAGGGTATCGCGGTAGCTGACCTGAGTGTTCCGGGCCAGATTGCGTTCCGCCACCAGATGCTCGAGAAGGAACCTCCGAACCCATGGCCCCAAGAGCGTCTCATCCTTCATGATCGCCCCCCATCGCGTACAGGGCGAAGCGCTGGTTGGCCGCCTCCAGGAGTTCGGGCGTCATTCGGAGGTAACGCTGGGTCGATCGGATATCGAGGTGACCCAGGTAGGTAGCGAGCTGCGGAAGCAATTGCTGGACGTCCTGGCCGCTGCGATACCACGCGACGACACGGTGCACGGCCGCGGTGTGGCGAAGATCATGCAAGCGCGGCGGGCGCGGTTCACCGATCGGGCAGTTGATACCGGCAGCTCGTCGCACATGCTGGAACATCGCGATGACGCGCGGATAGCACCATCCTCGAACGCCGCGCGACGCGAAGAGCGGTGTCGCCTTGTCGGGCGGCATGGCCAGCAAGCCGCGGCGTTCGAGGTGTGCCGCTAGCTCGTCGGTAAGCTTCGGTCCGATCGGCACCAGACGCGTCTTGAAGAACTTCGTGCAGCGGACGGTGATGATCCTTTCGGTGAGATCGACATCCTGCAAGGTCAAGCGCAATGCCTCGCCGATGCGCATGCCGGTTCCGTAGAGGAGCAACAGCAGGGTGCGGTACATGGCAGGGACAAGACGGCTGTGGCCCGGGCGCAGGATCGCGGTCGCGTCCAGCAGTCGGCGCAATTCTTCGGTCGAATAGACATACGGCGTTTGCTGTTGCGGCAGCTTGGGCAGAGTTGTCGGCAGAGGTGAGCTGTCGACGTACCCGCGGCTAACGGCAAACCGATATAGCCCGGTGAGCACTCTGTGCTTGAGCATCCAGGTCGCGGTCAGCGCCCCATTGCCGTTGAGGAAGTCGAGGATCGCTCCGGCTGTCACCTCCTGGATCGGTCGCTCTCCCATTGCCCGGCCGAAGCGATGGAGCAACTCCCCGGCGGACTCGAATCGCATGCCCAGCGACCGTTGGCGGGTCAGGTAGGCATCGATGACGTCGGTCACCATCATAGGACGTCTCCCAGGTCGAAGGCGCCGACCTCGCGAAGCGCCGCCATGTTCACCTTCGCGTAGGTGCTGGTTGCGGACGTGCTGCGGTGTCCCAGGTGATCGCCGATCTCCTTGAGGGTCAGGCCTTCGGCGAGCAAACGGACGGCGCAGGCGTGACGCAGCGCATGCCCTCCGCGATGGGCCGCCTCAATGCCGAGCGCGACGAACCGGCGATTGGCGACGTCAAAGATGCTGCCCGCCTTCAATGGCCGAAGAGGCGCCTGCATGCAGAGAAACACTTCCCGGCAGGAGGACAGCGGTCGGACCGTGTCGATGTACCGAGCCAGGGCCTCAGCGACGGCGGGCAGCAGTGGGTAGATCTGGGGTTGCCGTCGCTTCAGCCGAATGAGTCTGAGGGTTCGCCTCGCCCAATCGATCTGGTCGAGCCGCAAAGCGGCAACTTCACCGCTTCGCATGCCATAGAGCGCCAGCAGCAGAAGGATCGCCCGATCGCGGATATCCCGCGGCTTATCTGTGTCGACGTCGGCCAGCATTTGCTGGACGACAGACCAATCCGGGGCATATGGGAGCGACTCCTGCTGATAGAGCCGCGGCCGAGCAATCGACTCTGCCAATCGGCTTGAGCACCTCCCTTCTTTGGCGGCGTATCGCAAGAACGCGCGCAATGCCGAGACCATGTTGGCTATCGAGACACGCGTCCAGCGGCCCTTTCCCTGGATGGCGACATAGTTATCGATGTCACCCGCCGTCAGATCACCGAGCTGGTGGCCCGTCTGCGCACACCATCGCAGGAATCTTGTCGTCGTTCGGCCCCATTGCTCCACTGTCGACGGCGTGAAGCCGCGCTCATCGCGCATCCAGGTGACATAGCCGTCGAGTTGGTCCCGGCACAAAAGCGGCGGCCCGTCAGGTTCCCGCCACCAGCCGAGGAACCGCAGCCACGGTCGCCCGATATCGATGACCCGCCGCGCAGCGGTGGTCGCTCCGTGGAGGTTCTGTCGCTCCAGCGCGATCGCCATCAACTCCGTCATGCCGACACCGTGCTCGGCGTCCGAACGGAGACGTCGCGCGATCCATAGGAGTTCGTTGCGCTTGACCTTCAGCACTGCGGGCCTCGCGCCAAGTGCCGCGCAATGGCTGAGATAGCGGTCCCGCTCGTCAGCGAACGGTTGCTCTTGAACCGGACGATCGGCGGCGCTGCCGGAAGTACACAGCTGATCCATGGCGAACCTCGCGTTGTGTGAGATCCGCCAAGCGAAGACGCAGCTTATGTTGCGTCAAGCAGGCCACAAACTTCCGGCGGGCAGGAAGATAGCGTCGCAAGATCACATAAGCCGGGCCGCAACATAACAGCGAGTAGCCGAATCCGTCCTGCGCCCCTGTCCCGCCGCGATATTCTTCCCACAGCAGCGCCAGCGTCATGTTCGGTCGACGCAGCTCGCGGTGCACCACCGCCCAGTCCGGAACTGGGCGCTGTTCTGAAGCGACCGCAGACGGCGGCGGATAAAGCAACGCCTCGAGCTGGTGGTCGTCGAGACCCTTGGGCAGTGGCCAACCCAACCCCGCTCGGCGAGCACGGTTGAGGCAGGCGTTCACCGCCCCCGTGCTCAGCCGCAGACTGCTCCCGATCGCCCGCTGGCTCAGACCCTGAGCAAATCGCAGGCGCAGCATCTCACGTATCTTCCGCATCGACACTCTCTCGCCCGGCATCTCGATCCTCCGCTGCTCGGCAAAGGATCGGGACTACCCGTGGTTGAAGACTGTCAGTAGCAGCGGTCCACCGCGACGCTCCGGACGGCGTTCATGATCACCGGAACCGGTGTTCACGATCGACCGGATTGAGTGTTCAGGATCAACTGGATTGGATGTTCACGATCAAACGGAATCCGTGTTCACAATCCACCGGAACACGCAACAAGATTTCCTGCGATGGTGTGCGCAGACGGGCCACCAGCTCGGTGATCTGACGGCGGGCGACATCGATAACTATGTCGCCATCCAGGGAAAGGGCCGCTGGACGCGCGTCTCGACAGCCAACATGGTCTCGGCATTGCGCGCGTTCTTGCGATACGCCGCCAAAGAAGGGGGGTGCTCAAGCCGATTGGCAGAGTTGATTGCTCGGCCGCGGCTCTATCAGCAGGAGTCGCTCCCATATGCCCCGGATTGGTCTGTCGTCCAGCAAATGCTGGTCGACGTCGACACAGATAAGCCACGGGATATCCGCGATCGGGCGATCCTTCTGCTGCTGGCGCTCTATGGCATGCGAAGCGGTGAAGTTGCCGCTTTGCGGCTCGACCAGATCGATTGGGCGAGGCGAACCCTCAGACTCATTCGGCTGAAGCGACGGCAACCCCAGATCTACCCACTGCTGCCCGCCATCGCTGAGGCCCTGGCTCGGTACATCGACACCGTCCGACCGCTGTCATCCTGCCGGGAAGTGTTTCTCTGCATGCAGGCGCCTCTTCGGCCATTGAAGGCGGGCAGCATCTTTGACGTCGCCAATCGACGGTTCGTCGCGCTCGGCATTGAGGCGGCCCATCGCGGAGGGCATGCGCTGCGTCACGCCTGCGCAGTCCGTTTGCTCGCCGAAGGCCTGACCCTCAAGGAGATCGGCGATCACCTGGGACACCGCAGCACGTCCGCAACCAGCACCTACGCGAAGGTGAACATGGCGGCGCTTCGCGAGGTCGGCGCCTTCGACCTGGGAGACGTCCTATGATGGTGACCGACGTCATCGATGCCTATCTGACCCGCCAACGGTCGCTGGGCATGCGATTCGAGTCCGCCGGGGCGATGCTCCACCGCTTCGGTCGGGCAATGGGAGAGCGGCCGATCCAGGAGGTGACAGCCGGAGCGATCCTCGACTTCCTCAACGGCAATGGGGCACTGACCGCGACCTGGATGCTCTGGATGCTCAAGCACAGAGTGCTCACCGGGCTATATCGGTTTGCCGTTAGCCGCGGGTACGTCGACAGCTCACCTCTGCCGACAGCTCTGCCCAAGCTGCCGCAACAGCAAACGCCGTATGTCTATTCGACCGAAGAACTGCGCCGACTGCTGGACGCGACCGCGATCCTGCGCCCGGGCCACAGCCGTCTTGTCCCCGCCATGTACCGCACCCTCCTGTTGCTCCTCTACGGAACCGGCATGCGCATCGGCGAGGCATTGCGCTTGACCTTGCAGGACGTCGATCTCACCGAAAGGATCATCACCGTCCGCTGCACGAAGTTCTTCAAGACGCGTCTGGTGCCGATCGGACCGAAGCTTACCGACGAGCTGGCGGCACACCTCGAACGCCGCGGCTTGCTGGCCATGCCGCCCGACAAGGCGGCGCCGCTCTTCGCGTCGCGCGGCGTTCGAGGATGGTGCTATCCACGCGTCATCGCGATGTTCCAGCATGTGCGACGAGCTGCCGGTATCAACTGCCCGATCGGCGAACCGCGCCCGCCGCGCTTGCATGATCTTCGCCACACCGCGGCCGTGCACCGTGTCGTCGCGTGGTATCGCACCGGCCAGGACGTCCAGCGATTGCTTCCGCAGCTCGCTACCTACCTCGGTCACCTCGATATCCGATCGACCCAGCGTTACCTCCGAATGACGCCCGAACTCCTGGAGGCGGCCAACCAGCGCTTCGCCCAGTACGCGATGGGGGGCGATCATGAAGGATGAGACGCTCTTGGGGCCATGGGTTCGGCGGTTCCTCCTCGAGCATCTGGTGGCGGAACGCAATCTGGCCCGGAACACTCAGGTCAGCTACCGCGATACCCTGTCGCTCCTGCTACCGTTTGCCAGCAAGCATGGAGGCCGTGCCATCGATCGCATGACCGTCGAGGATCTGACGCCGTCCGTCGTCCGCAAGTTCCTCGACCACCTGGAACACGATCGCCAATGCAGTGGCGTCACCCGCAACCAAAGGCTCGCGACCATCCGATCATTGGCGCGGTTCATCGGCATGCGCTCACCGGCGCATGTGGCCTGGTGCGCCGAAATACGGGCGACGCCGTTCAAGAAGACCGCCAAGACCGAGATCGGGTATCTCGAAAAGGCCGAGATGGACGCCCTCCTGGCCCAACCGGATCGGTGCACGGCTCTCGGAGACCGCGATCATGCTCTGCTCCTGTTCTTGTACAACAGCGGCGCTCGCGCCGACGAGGCGGCGACGCTGACCATCGACCGCCTGCAGCTCGGAGCGCAATCGTCTGTGCGGCTACACGGCAAGGGAAACAAGTTCCGGACCTGCCCGTTGTGGCCGGTCACAGCGACGTCGCTGTCGAGGCTGATCGCCAACCGGGGCAAGAGCGAAGCGGTCTTCTTGAACCGGAGCAACCAGCCATTGACGCGGTTCGGGATCCATCGGCTCGTGACGCAATATGCCGAACGAGCCAGCAGGACGGTGCCGTCGATGGCCGACGAAGCGGTGAGCCCGCACACGATCCGGCACACGACCGCGGTCCATCTGCTGCGCGCCGGGGTCGACATCAACACCATCCGCGCCTGGCTCGGTCACGTGTCTCTGGACACGACGCATGTCTACGCCGAGGTCGACATGGAAATGAAGGCGAAGGCGCTGGCCCAGGTCGATATCTCCGACCTGCAAACCAGGCCATGGCAGCGGCCGCTGCCGTCGCTGATGACGTTCCTGAAAGCCCTGTAGTCGCTCGGGCCGTCGCTCGAAACTTATGTTGCGGCTCATGCCAGGGAAACCAGCCTTTCCCTGGCGGCGCCACATAAGCCGGGCCGCAACATAACGGCTAGATATGTGGTCCGCTACATATCTAGCCGCTTCTGCGAGCTGTTTCGAGAGTTCGAGCGGCGGCTGTCGCCGACCATGCGGCAGACGCATGTTGCCGGTGACAAGGCGTTCGTCGACTATCTCGGGCAAGAGGATGCCGATCATCGATCCGATGACGGGCGAGGTCGCGCGAGGCGGAGATCTTCGTCGCCGTTACTCGGCGCGTCGAACCTCACCTACGCGGAGGCGACCTGGACGCAAGGCTGCCGGACTGGATCGGCGCGCACGTGCGGATGTTCCGCTTCTGCGGAGGCGCGCCTACTGGTGCCCGACAATCTGAAGAGCGGGTTCACAAGGCCTCGTTCTACGATCCCGAGATCAACCGCACCTACGGCGCGATGGCGGCGCATTACGGCGTCGGCATTCTGCCGGCACGGCCGTATCACCCACGGGATAAGGCCAAAGTCGAGGCCGGCGTACGCATGGGGCGGCTGCGCAACATGACGTTCCTCTCGCTCGCCGAATGCAACGCGGCGATCACCCTGGTGCAGCTGAACGGGCGGGTAATGCGCCGCCTCGTGGTCAGCCGGCGCGTACGGCGGGTCATTGGTCGGAGCATTTTCCAGCGTGGCAGCCGATGAGCCGACCCCGCACTTT
>CAWABH010000033.1:0-246600 GCA_963780095.1 uncultured Alphaproteobacteria bacterium | reverse complement strand
TTGCCGTTGCGTCGAACTGGACATTGGTGTGGTGGCGCTTCCGCAAGCACCACCTTGCGTTGTTCAGCGCTGGAGTGCTTGTGTGTCTGTACTTGGTTGTGCTGTGCCCGGATTTCTTCAGCACCCAAAGCGCCGAACAGACCGACGCTCGTCAAGCCTTCATTCCAGTTCAGACCTTGCATTTTCTGGACGAGGGCGGGGTGAACCCGTGGGTTCCGGCAATCGTCGGCAAGCGCAATCCGGTGACTCTGCGAATGGAATGGACGACTGACCCGCAGCGCAAGGTACGGGTGAGCTTCTTCACCCGTGGCGCCAGCTATCGGGTGCTTGGTCTGTTCCCGACGAACATTCATCTGTTGGGTGCTGCCGATCCGGGCCAGCGGATTTTCCTACTCGGATCGGACCGCTTGGGGCGCGATCAGTGGTCGCGGATAATGCACGGCACGCAGACGTCGATGACGGTGGGGCTGGTCGCCGTGACGCTCAGCGTGATTTTTGGCGTCGTGCTGGGTGGCATCTCCGGTTATTTTGGCGGCATCGCGGACCAGGTGATCCAGCGCTTGATCGAACTGCTGCAGTCGGTTCCGACGATTCCGATCTGGCTCGCGCTGTCGGCGGCGCTGCCGCGCGACTGGACACCGATCCAGGTGTTTTTCGCGATCACTGTGATCCTGTCGCTGATCGGCTGGACCACGCTGGGGCGCGAGGTGCGCGGTCGGTTCCTTGCATTGCGCGAGGAGGATTTCGTCCTGGCGGCGAACCTGGCCGGCTGCAGCAGGATGCGAATCATCCTGCGCCACATGGTGCCGACGTTCCTCAGCCATATCATCGCCACCAGTTCGCTGGCCATTCCGGTGATGATCATCAACGAAACATCCCTCTCGTTCCTCGGCCTTGGCATTCGGCCGCCGGCAATCAGTTGGGGCGTGCTGTTGCAGGAGGCGCAGAATATCCAGACGCTGGCACTGGCGCCGTGGTTGCTTATACCCGGGCTGGTCGTCATCGTCACGGTGTTGGCGTTCAATCTGGTGGGTGATGGTCTTCGGGATGCCTCCGATCCATACAGCCACTAGCGCCGACAGCACTGCGGGCGAACCGCTGCTTCGCGTCCGCGATCTGCGCGTCTCGTTCAAATTGGACGAGGGCATGGTTCGAGCAGTGGACGGCGTCAGCTTCGATGTGTTTCCGGGTCAGGTGGTCGGCATCGTCGGCGAGAGCGGGTGCGGCAAGAGCGTGACGATGAAGGCGATCCTGCAACTGGTCGAGCCGCCAGGGCGGATCACCAGCGGCGAGATTCTCTACCGTCAAGGCGCAGACAAGGCGATCGACCTGACGCGACTTCGGCCGCGCGGCCAGACGATGCGCGCGTTGCGCGGCGCGGACATCGCGCTCATCCCGCAAGAACCGATGGCGGCGTTCAGCCCCGTGCATACGGTGGGCGAGCAAATTGTCGAGGCGATCATGCTGCATGGAAGCCAGCGGTACGGTCGGACGATCAACCGCCGCGAGGCACGCGCGATCACCGTCGATCTGTTCCGCGACGTCGGCATTTCGATGCCGGCGCAACGCATCGACGCCTATTCGTGGCAGCTCTCCGGCGGTCTGCGCCAGCGCGCCATGATTGCGATGGCGCTGTCCTGCAAGCCGCGGCTGCTGATAGCCGACGAGCCGACGACGGCCATCGACGTGACAACCCAGGCGCAGATTCTTGCCCTGCTGCGCGAACTGCAGCGCAAGTACGACACCGCGATCATCTTCATCACCCACGACCTCGGCGTCATCGCACAGATGGCGAACTACGTTGTCGTCATGTATTTGGGGCGCATCATGGAGGAAGGTCCGGTCGATGAGATCTTCCATGCGCCCAGGCATCCCTACACACGGGCGCTGCTTCGATCGATTCCAAGCATGCAAGGCGAGACCCGCACCGCGCTGCCGATCATCAAGGGAACACTGCCACATCCGTTCAACCGCCCGTCGGGGTGTCCGTTCCATCCGCGCTGCGACGACGTCATGCCGGAGCGGTGCACGAAGGCTGTTCCGGTGTTACACTCGGTTGGACAGCGGCGAGCGGTGAGCTGTTTTCTCCACAGCGAACTGGCCGAACCGGCATGACAAGCGTGTCTGTCGTGGATCCGGTCGCACCACTGCTCGACGTTCGCGGCCTGCGCAAGTTCTTCCCCATCGCCAAGGGGGTGTTCCGACGTATCGCCGGCCATGTGCGCGCGGTGGACGACGTAAGTTTCACTGTGCGGGAAGGCGAGACACTTGGTCTGGTAGGTGAAAGCGGCTGCGGCAAGACAACGACCTCGCGCTGCATCCTGCGCGCCATCGATCCGACCAGCGGACAGGTGTTGTACCGCACCCGCGGCAACGAGGTTGTCGATCTGGCGCCGATGTCGCGCGCCGAACTGGCTCCGCTGCGGCGGGACATCCAGATGATCTTCCAGGACCCGTTCGGCTCGCTCAATCCGCGCATGACGCTGTTCGACAATGTCGGCGAGCCGCTTCTGGTCAACGGCGTCAGGCGTCGCAGGGAACGTATGGATCGCGTGGCCGAACTGCTGCGGCTGGTCGGACTGCGGCCGGAATTCATGCATCGATTCCCGCACGCATTCAGCGGTGGACAGCGTCAGCGCATCGGCATTGCCCGCGCGCTGGCGACGAACCCACGACTTGTGGTGGCGGATGAACCGGTCTCGGCGCTTGACGTTTCGGTGCAGGCGCAGGTGCTGAACCTGCTGCTGGAACTCCAGTCGTCGCTGCGTTTGACTTTTGTTTTTGTCGCGCATGATCTTTCGGTGGTGCGGCACATTTCGGACCGCGTGGCGGTAATGTATGTCGGTCAGCTGGTCGAACTGGCGCCGACGGCAGCGGTCTTTGCGCGTCCCCGCCATCCCTATACAGCCGCGCTCATGCGTGCCGTTCCGGTGCCTGACCCGCGCGTGTCAGGAGCCGATGCGATCCTCATTGGCGAGGTCCCAAGTCCGGCGTCGCCACCATCCGGATGCTATTTCCATCCGCGCTGCCGGTTCGTCGAAGAGCGCTGCCGGCGGGAAGCTCCGGTGTTGCGCGAGCTGATCCCAGGACATTTCGCGCGGTGCCATCTGGCCGAACAACTGACGCTGGGCGGGGGCGGCGAAACAGGCTGACGCGATTGCGCGATCACGGGCGCTTCGGCACGATCAGCGCATCGACCGCGGTGATGTGCTCACCAGTGCAGATCAGCGGATTGACGTCGAGCTCCGCAATCATGTCTCGATGGTCGGCGGCGAACGCGGCGACACGGCAGATCACATCGGCAAGGCGGTTGCGGTCCACCGAAGGCATGCCACGGAAACCATCCAGCAGCCGCGCTCCTTTCAGCTGTGCCAGCAACCCCAGTGCCTCGTTGTGTGTCAAAGGCGCCGGAGCAAGTGTGCTATCCTGCAACAGCTCGACCAGGATACCGCCGAGTCCGACAACGACCAGCGCGCCAAAAAGCGGATCTATGCGCGCGCCGATCACCATCTCGACGCCCTGCGGCATCATCTTCTGCACCAGCACACCATTGATGCGAGGCGGCGGCGTGACGGCGTTGGCCTTCGCCATGATCGTCTGATACGCAGCGCGCACTTCGTCTGCATCGCGTAGATTCAAGCGCACCACGCCAGCCTCGGTCTTATGCGGCAGGTCGGGAGATTCGACCTTCAGCACCACCGGATAGCCGAGAGCACCCGCGGCATTCACCGCATCCTCTGCGCTCTGCGCGACGCGTTCGCCGACAACCGGGACGCCATAAAGGGCAAGCACCTCCTTTGCCTCACGCTCGGTCAGAGTTTGGCCGCCTGCGACAGACATCAGCCTGCTTGCCTGTTCCATCGTTTCCGCTGGCGTTGGCTCGTTCATCGGCGTCCCGGCCGCGCGCTTCTCCGCGCGCCAGTGCCATGCCGCGAGGGCTGCAAAGCACGACGGCATGGAGCGGAACAGCGCGACATGCTCCGCCTCTTCTGCTTCCTTCACACCCGGGCCTTCCAGCCATTCACTCTGCCAGACAATGCAGGCGATCTTGCCATGCTTCGCCGCGAGTGAATCGTAGACGGGGATGCGCTTCGCCGACGGTCCGTAGCCGTAGGTCTGCGGCACGACCAGGGCGCCATAGGTCGCATCGCCAAGCAATGCATCTGCGCAGGCGTTCAGCGATTCCGGATTGGCCAGGATCTGCGCGGTCACGTCGCACGGATTGCGCGCCGAGCCGAACTCCGGGATGTGTGACAGGAGTATTTCGCGCACCGCATCGTTCGGCTGTGGCAGTGCGACGCCGAACTGCTCCGCGCGATCGGCCGCCATGATCGCCGCACCGCCGGACGCCGCGACGACCGCCACGCCTTTGGCCTTCGGCGGAGGCGCCTTGGCGAAGAAGGCCGCCGTCTCGGCCAGCGCCTCGTAGTCATCCACCAGGATCGCGCCGGCGCGACGGAACACCGCTCGATAGGCCGCCTGCGATCCGGCCAGAGAGCCGGTGTGCGACATCGCCGCAGCCGCACCTTGTTCACCGGTTGCCATCTTGAACACGATCAGCGGCTTGTCGCGCTCCCATGCGCGTTCCGCCGCGAGCAGCATGCGCTCGGGCTCTGCCATGCCCTCAAACACGCAGGCGATCGCCGCGCACGACGGATCGTCCACGAGGTAGGAAATGTAATCCGCCATGTCCACGTCGCAGGAATTGCCCGACGTCAGCACGTGGCTGAACGACATGCCGCGCACGACCGCCTGCGCCAGCGCCATCCCAAGCGCGCCGGACTGGCTCACCATGCCGACCGATTGCCTGCGCGGAGACGGAATCGGCGTGATGTCCATGAACGTCACGCGCATATCGAGCGGCGCGTTCACCACACCGATGCAGTTCGGCCCGACGATGCGCATATTGGTCTCGCGGGCGATGGCCGCCAGGCGATGCTGCTGCGCGATGCGGTCCTGCTTGCCGGTCTCGGCATAGCCGGAGGCGAAGATGATCACGCCGCCCACGCCGGCACGCGCGCAGTTCAATACGATGTCCTCCACGGCCTCGCGCGCCGCGGTGACAACGGCGCAGTCGGGCACCTCGGGGAGCGCCGCGACATCAGGATAGCAGCGGTGTTCGCCAATCCGTTCGTAGCGTGCATTCACCGGATAGACCCGCCCGCCGTAGTGTTGGAGATTGTGCAGCACGCGCTCGCCGAATGAACCCGCCCGGGTCGAGGCGCCGATCACCGCCACGCTGGCCGGATGCAGCAGGCGCGTCAGGTCGGCGTGGCGATAGACGGATGTTCGTTTCGTTTGCATGCGGGGCTCGATTGACGTTTCCGAACGGCGAGCATACTGATCGGTAGCCCTCCAGCAAAGGACGTCCCGATGTCGCTGTTCGATCTGACCGGCAAGGTCGCCGTCGTCACCGGCTCCAGCAAGGGGATCGGCCGCGCCATCGCCGAACGCATGGCGGAGCACGGCGCCAAGGTGGTGGTTTCCAGTCGCAAGGCGGATGTTTGCGAGACTGTGGCTGCCGGCATCCGTGCCAAGGGCGGTGAGGCGGCGGTGATTCCCTGCCACATCGCGCGCAAGGAGGAGTTGCAGAAGCTGGTCGATCAGACCACCGCGCTGTGGGGCGGGATCGACATCATGGTGAGCAACGCCGCGGTCAATCCGTATCTTGGTCCGGCGGCCGGCGCGTCGGATGAAGTCTACGAGCGCGTCATGGGCGCCAATGTGCGCAGCAATTTCTGGCTGGCCAACATGGTCTGTCCCCAGATGGCCGAACGTGGCGGCGGATCGTTCATCATCATCTCCTCGATCGGTGGGCTCCGCGGCACGGCGAGTCTCGGCCTGTATGGGATCTCAAAGGCCGCCGACATGCAGTTGGCACGCAATGTCGCGGTCGAGTGGGGGCCGAGGAACGTGCGCGCCAACTGCATCGCGCCCGGCCTTGTGCGGACAGATTTCGCGCGCGCGCTTGTGGGAGGATCCGGTGCGCTATCGCAAGACGACGCGCGACAATCCGCTGCAGCGCATTGGCGAGCCGGATGAGATCGCCGGGGCGGCGGTCTTCCTGGCATCGCCGGCCGGCAGTTTCGTCACCGGCCACACGCTGGTGGTGGATGGCGGCACGATGGCCGGGGTCGTGCTGCAGAAGGACGAGTGAGCTGACTCGCGACGAGGCCGAGGCGCTCGATCGCGCGGACGAGCTCGCGGCGTTCCGCGACCGCTTCGTCCTGCCGGACGGTGTGATCTATCTCGACGGCAATTCGCTCGGTGCATTGCCAAAGGCAACGCCCGCGCGCGTGGCGCAGGTGGTGCAGCAGGAGTGGGGGCAGTCGCTGATCAGGAGTTGGACGGATCACGGCTGGATCGATCTGCAGTTCCGAGTGGGCGATAAAATCGGAAAACTCATTGGCGCCGCGCCAGGCACGACGGTGGTTGCGGATTCCACGTCGGTCAACCTGTTCAAGCTGCTGGCCGCCGCACTGGATCAGCGTCCGGGCCGGTCGGTGATCCTGACCGAGGAAGGCAATTTTCCCACCGATCTCTACATGGCGCAGGGTCTAACTGCGCTGCTGAAGCGCGGACATCTGCTGCGACCGGTGCCGGCAGCCCAACTGCGGAATGCCTTGGACAACACGGTTGCCGTGCTGATGCTGACACATGTCAACTATCGCAGCGGTGCGATGCACGACATGGCGGCGTTGACCCACGCTGCCCATGCGGCGGGCGCACTGGTGTTGTGGGATCTGTCACATTCGGTGGGTGCGGTGCCGTTGCGGCTTGATGCGGATGGCGTCGATCTCGCGGTCGGCTGTGGCTACAAGTACCTGAACGGCGGGCCAGGCGCGCCGGCGTTTCTCCATGTCGCGCAGCGCTTGCAGGCGGATCTGCGGCTTCCGCTGACCGGCTGGCTTGGCCACGCCGAACCGTTTGCGTTCGAAAGCTCCTACCGGCCGGCGACCGGCATTGCGCGCGCCGTGGTTGGAACACCGCCGATACTGTCGCTCGCTGCGCTGGAAGTCGGGATCGACGTTGCGCTGCAGGCGTCGATGTCGGCAATAAGGGACAAGTCGCTGCGGCTTGCCGAGGTGTTCATTGCACTGATGGAGCAGGAACCTGAGTTCAGGCTGCTGACACCGCGCAATCCGGAAAGCCGCGGCAGCCAGGTCTCGTTCGCTCATGCGCATGGCTACGCGATCATGCAGGCGTTGATCGAGCATGGCGTGATTGGCGACTTCCGTGCACCTGACGTGCTGCGCTTCGGTCTTGCACCGCTCTACGTGCGGTTCGTCGACGTGTGGGATGCGGTGCGGACGTTGCGCGATGTAATGCGAAGCGAAGTCTGGCGCGATGATCGGTTTCAGCAGCAGCGCAAAGTGACCTGATCCGGGCGGTCGAAACCAAACATAGTGCCGCCGCGGCGCGCCTGCCGCGGAGACCCAACGCAACTTGAACGTGCGGCCGGCCTGGGTGCCCGCTTTCGCGGGCATGACGAATGAATAGTCGGTTACGCTATTTGGTTAGCCGCTCTTCGTCTTGTTCTCCAGTGCCTCAGTCAGTCGCTGCGGATCGACCTCGATCTTCACGCCGGCGCGTTCCAGCTGGCACAGCATCATCGATCGGGAGTCCCGGTCGCCCCAGCCGCGATTCAGCCCTTCCGCCAAATCGGCGAGCGCCAGATTGGCAAGCCGCATCGGCACATTCAGCTCGCGGCCGAGCCCCGTCGCCAGCGATACGTCCTTATGTGCCAGGCGCAGCGCGAAGGCGGGCGGTTCGTATTTGTTCGGCAGGAACTGATCGGTCAGCGATTCAAAAGCGCCGCGCCGTCCGATCGCTCCCTGACGCACCGCCTCCCAGATTGCCAGCGGCTCGATGCCGGCCTTCACGCCCATGCTGAACACTTCCGCCGCCGCCGCGGTCGCGATGTAGCCGAAGCAGTTGTGCACCAGCTTGGCGACCGAGCCCGCGCCGATCGGACCGATGTAGCGGGCCGCGTCGCCGATCATGTCCAGCACCGGCTTCCATTGGTCGAACACGTCCTGATCGCCGCCGCACCAGATCGCCAGCTTGCCGCTGGCCGCCCCGCGTGGGCCGCCGCTCACCGGCGCATCGAGCAGATGCGCACCCTTCGCGGCGAATGCGTCGTGCGCCTTGCGGACCGCCGTCGGCGAGTTTGTCGTCAAGTCGAAATACGCAGTCCCGCGCTTGATCCCTGCCAGCAATCCGGCGCACACCGCCTCGAATTCCGGCGGCCCGGGGAGCGAGGTGAAGATCACCTCGCTCTGCTCCGCCACCGCCTGCGGCGAGTCCGCCCAGATGGCGCCGTCGCGCAGATGGCGTGCGGCGGCTTCGCGGCGGATGTCGTGCACCACCAGCGTGTCGCCGCGCGCCTTCAGTCCCTTTTGCAAGTTCGCGGCCATGCTGGCACCCATGGTGCCGAGGCCGATGAATCCCGCCTGCATGACCTGACGCTCCTGTTACGTATGGGCCTCGAACACTTCGCGCGCGATGTTCGCTGCCGTCATCGCCGCCGGCCAGCCGGCATAGAACGCGAGATGCGTGATCACCTCGGACAGCTCCTCCTTGGTGACGCCGTTGATCAGCGCGCGCTCCAGATGGCCGCGCAACTGCTCCGGCCGGTAGGTTGCGATCAGCGTGGCGCAGACGATCAGGCTGCGGTCGCGCTTGGAAAGCTGCGGACGCTCCCACACGTCGCCGAACAGCACCTTCTCCGACAGATCGATCAGCTTCGGCACCGTGCCGCGGACGCGGTCGCGCGATGCCGTCGAGGGTTGCTGTGCCATGGTTTCCTCCACCTGTTGAAGCGATCCGCCTATTGCACACCAAGCCGGTCATCGAGTCCAACTACCCCGACATGGCCGGGCTTGACCCTGCTATCCACGCATGGACAGTGCGGCGACAGATGGCCGGGTCAAGCCCGGCCATGACACGACGTGCGAGGGGAGTACGCAACATGGCGGAGCAACACAAGGTCGCGCTGGTCACCGGCAGCGCGCTCAACATCGGCCGCGCGACGGCGCTTGCACTGGCGCGCGACGGCTATCGCGTCATGGTGACGGCACGCAGTTCCGCCGCCGATTGCGCGCGCACCGCCGAGATGATCGCCGAAGCCGGCGGCGCGGCAGCGGTGCATCTCGCGGACATTTCAGACGCGAAGCAGGCGAGGGGACTTGTCGAAGCTGCCGTGGCGCGATTTGGCCGGCTCGACGTGCTGGTGAACAATGCGTCGATCCGCCGGCAGACCCCATTTTCCGAACTGACCGTGGAAGAGTGGCGCGAGATCCTCGGCGCCACGCTGGACGGCGCTTTCTACTGCGTCCATGCGGCCGCACCGCACATCCTCGCCGCGGGCGGCGGCAGCATCGTGAACCTCGGCGGCATATCGGCGCATCTCGGCGCCAAGGGACGCGTGCACGCGGTCACGGCGAAGGCCGGCATGCTGGGCCTGACCCGCGCGCTGGCGAAGGAACTGGCGCCGAGCGTCACAGTCAACTGCGTCGTGCCTGGCTCCATCGATACCGTGCGCGGCTTCGCGGCCGGCGGCAATACGGGACGGGCGCATCTGCCGGACAACCTGGCCGGCCGGCTGGGCAAACCGGAGGAAATCGCCGAGATGGTGCGCTATCTCTGCTCGCCCGCGGCGCGCTTCATCACCGGCCAGACCATCCACGTGAACGGCGGCGCGTTCATGCCGTAACCGCTCGGCTGTTACGCCACCTTCGGCCAGATCGCGGACGATGCGGCGATCTCCTGCGGATAGATCGCCACCGGCCTGCCGTTCTGCCACTGGATCATCGCCAGCACCGCATCCACGCGGCGACCCTTCTCGTCGAACTTCAAATGATGGCCGGGGAAGAACAACGCCGGCCCGTCGCGCATATCCAGGCCGCGGATCGCTTCCGACACCTTGCGGCGATCGGCAACGCCGGCACGCTCCAGCGCCTCCTTGAAGATCAGCACGTGCACGTAGGCGAACACCGAATCATGTCCGAACCACGGTTCCTTGGTGCGCGCCACGAAGCTTTCCGCCAGCCTGTCCTGCTCGCGGCCGGGCCAGTTGGCCAATCCCGCCATCAGCCCTTGCAGGATGTCGGCGCCGGTGACCTTCAGCAGTTCCGGCGCACCGATATGACCGCCACCACCGATCAACGGCAGCCTGCCGCCGGCAAGACCGAATTCGGCGAACTTGTCGAGCAGCAGCTTGTCGTCGGGAACATTGGACGACAGCATGATGCAGAAGTCCGGGCGTGCACTGCGGATCGGCTGCACCAGCGTCGTGGCGTCGGCGATCGGCGGCGTGTACATCTGGTCCACCACCGCGGTCAGGCCGAGTTCCTTCAGCGTGTGCTCGCGCACCTCCTTCAGGAAGCTCACATTGGCCGCGGTGTTGTCGGCCAGCAGCGCGACCTTCGTGGGCCGCTTGCCGGTCGCGTTTTGCGCCATGTCGAGGATCGTCGGCAGCAACTGCCGCGCCTGACTGTCGGCGGTCGGCGCAGTCTGGAACACGTTCTGAAAGCCGCGGCCGGTGATCAGATCGGAATAGGACAGAGTGAGCCACGGCAGTCCGACGCGCTCCGTCACCTCGGTGGCGGCAAGCGTGAAGCTGGACAGCCAGCAGCCGAAGCCGCCGACGAGGTCGGGCTCCTGCGCCACCATGCGCTGCGCCGCATCCTTGGCCTTCTCCGCCGAATCCTGCGTGTCGAACTGCATCAGACGCAACTTGGCGCCACCCAGCGAGCGGATGCCGCCGGCCGCGTTGATGTCGTCGATCGCCATTTCGGCGCCGAGCTTTTCCAGGATGCCGGAGCGCGCCCATGGTCCCGACAGCGGCACCAGCATGGCGATCTTCACTTCCTGCGGTGGCGCTGTTCCCGCCTTGGGCGCGAGCGCGGCGCGCGATGCCGGTGGCACCTGACGCGAGGGCCAATCCCAGCGCGGTCCTGCGTCCGATCGCGTTCGTGTCAGTCATCGTTGTGTTCCCCCCTTTGGTTGCGGCGTCGCGTCGCCGTCGGGAAGACTAACGAGGATCGGCGTCCACCCGCACGACGATGCCTTGCAGTTCCGGCGACGGTGCTGGATAGCGCTGCAACACCAGCGGATCGTGACCGGGGATTATGTTGTCTGGCCGGCTCGCCAGCCGGCGCATCGTTGCGTAACCCTCCAGCGTATCTTCGTGGCTGTGCATGATCGGAAAAGCGCGGCCTTCCTCCATGTTGGCATAGAAGTGGCTGGCGTCCGAGGCCAGCACCATCCAGCCGCGCCGCGTCCAAACGCGCACCACCTGAAGGCCCTTCGAATGTCCGCCGACGTGATGCACCGTCAGGCCAGGTGCAAGTTCATCGACGCCGTCATGGAACTGCACACGTCCGGCAAACAGTTTCCGCACGATCGCGATCACGTCGTCTTCCTCGAACGGCCCGCGAAGTCCCGCATGGCACATGCAGCGGCCGGTGCAGTAGGCCATCTCCGCGTCCTGCAGGTGATAGCGCGCGCGAGGGAACAGATCATAGTTGCCGCAATGGTCGTAGTGCATGTGCGACAGGATCACATCCTGCACCTGCGCTGGTTCGACGCCGATCGCCTGCAGCCCGACGGCGGGCGAACGGACGAACTGTCGCGCCCGCTTCCGCCCCATCGGTTCGTCGAAGCCGGTGTCGAGAATGAACGTCTGATCCGGCCCCTTGATCGCCCACACGAAGTAGTCGAGCGGCATCGGCCCATCATGCGGATCGCCGCCGATGAACGCGCCCGACCGCTTCGCGTTGGGATTGTGCGCGTAATGGACCGCGTATAGTTCGTAAGGCTGCTGGTCCGCCATCACGCGGTCTTCGGCCAGAGTGCTTCGGCCACCGCGATCGAGGCAGGGAACACCGGCGTCGGCCGTCCTTTCTGCCATTGCACGATGCACAGCTTCGCACCGACGCGCCGGCCCTTTTCGTCGTATTTCAAATGGCCGTCGGGGAAGAACAGCGCCGGGCCGTCGGTCATGTCGAGCTTGCGGATCTCGTCCGCCACCTTGTGCCGGTCGGCGACAGCGGCGCGTTCGACCGCCTCCTTCAGGATCATCACGTGCACATAGGCAAAGATCGAGTCATGGCCGAACCACGGCTCCTTGGTCCGCTCGATGAAGCGCTGCGCCAGTTCTGCCTGGTTCTTGCCGGGCCAGTTGGCGAGACCGACCAGCACGCCCTCCAGGTTGTCGGCTCCGGCAACCTTCAGCAGCTCCGGAACCGCCCAGTGGCCACCGCTGCCGACAAGCGGCAGCTTGTTGGCGGTCAGGCCGAATTCGGCGAACTTGTCGATCAGCAGCTTGTCGTCCGGGACGTTGGTGGACTGGAGCAAAACGAAATCGGGCCGCGCCGTACGGACGCCCTGGATGAGCGTCGACGCATCGCTGAGCGGCGGCGTGTAAACCTGATCCGTCACGAGGGTCAGATCCAGATTCTTCATCACGTGGTCGCGGATCGGCTTGTAGAAGCTGACGCTGGCGGCGGTGTTGTCACCGAGCATGCCGACCTTGGTCGGACGCTTGCCACTCGCCTTCTGCGCCAGATCGACAACCATCGGCACAACGTCTTCGGCCTGACTGTCGGCGGTGGGAGACGACTGGAACACATAGTGGAAGCCGCGGTTGGTGATCAGGTCCGAATAGGACAATGTCAGCCATGGCAGTTCCGCGCGCTCGGTAACCTCGGTCGCGGCAAGCGTAAAGGTCGACAGCCAGCAACCAAATCCGCCGACGATGTCCGGCTCCTGCGCGATCATGCGCTGTGCGGCGTCCTTTGCCTTCTCGGCTGAATCGCCGGTGTCGTACTGGAGAAGCGTCAGCTTGGCGCCGCCAAGAGACTTTATGCCGCCCGCCTTGTTGATGTCATCGATCGCAAGTTCCGCGCCGAATTTTTCGAGGATGCCCTGCCGCGCCCACGGGCCGGACAGCGGCACCAGCATGGCGATCTTGACTTCCTTCGGGGCCTGCGCGCGCGCCCGGCGCGGTGCGATTACCGCCGCGCCGGTGACCAGGCCAAGGCCAAGCGCGGTTCGGCGTCCGATCGAGGATGTGTTTGTCATCGTGGGGGTCTCCCTTGCAAGTGTTCTCAGGCCGCGGTCAGCCCAAGATATGAGCGGCGAACTCTGTCGTCCGCGAGCAGCGTCTCATAGGTTCCGTCGAGCACCATGTGGCCGGTTTCCAGCACATAGCCGTGGTCGGACAGTTCCAGCGCTTCGGCGACACGCTGCTCGACCAGCAGGATGGTGACGCCGTCTTCCCGGTGGATCTGCGAGATGCGTTCGAAGATCGTGTCGGCGACGGTGGGCGCGAGGCCCATGGATGGTTCGTCGAGCATCAACAGCTTCGGCGCCGAAGCGAGCCCGCGTCCGATCGCCACCATCTGCTGCTCACCGCCCGACAGAGTGCCGGCAAGTTGGGTGGCGCGTTCGGCAAGGATCGGAAATAGCGTATGGATGCGTTCGAGCGTGTGGTGCCATTGCGCGCGTGCAGCTTTTGGATAGGCGCCCATCTCAAGGTTCTCACGTACCGTGAGGGTCTTGAACACCTGGCGGCCTTCGGGGACATGCGCGATGCCAAGATGCGCGCGCGACGCGGCGGGCCGGCCGAGCAGGTTTTCGCCGCGGAAAGTGACGGTACCCGCGGCAGCGGGAACAATGCCGCAGATTGTTTTGAACAGCGTGGATTTGCCGGCGCCATTCGGGCCGACAACCGTAACGAACTGGCCCTCGGCGACGGACAGCGACACGTCGTTAAGCGCGCGAAGGCCGCCGTAGGAGACCGAGAGGTTGCGTACTTCAAGCATGAGGCACATCGTCATGGCGGGCGAAGGCCCGCCATCCACGTCTTTCCTGCGGGCAGCCACCAAAAGACGTGGATGGCGGGCCTTCGCCCGCCATGACGGGTACCGTTCGATCGCGCCTCTCTTCAAGCATTCTGCCGCGCCAGCCATTTGGAACCGAGATACGCCTCGATCACCGCGCGATCCTCCACCACCTCGCGCGGCAACCCGCTCGCCAGCACGCGGCCATGATCCAGCACGACGAAGCGGTCGGCGATCCGCATCATCGCGTGCATCGTGTGCTCGATGATCGCGATCGTCATGCCGTCCTCACGCACGCGCTGCAACACATCCAGCACCTCGTCGCACTCATCGCGCCCCAGGCCAGCAAGCGTCTCATCGAGCAGCAGCAGCCGCGGGCGTCCGGCCAGCGCGCGCGCCAGTTCCATCAAACGCAACTGCTTGTTGGTAAGCTGTCCGGCCGCGCTGCCCGCCTGGCGATGCAGCCCGACCCGCGCCAGCGCTCCGACCGCCGCCTCCAGCGCCGCATCGTCAGGCAGTCCCGCGCCATAGGCGCCAACCACGACGTTGTCGAGCAGAGGCAGGCGCGGGAAGCTGCGCACCACCTGGAAGGTGCGGCCGACACCCATGCGGCATACCTCATGCACCTTGCGGCCAAGCATCGACTGACCGGCCAGAGACGCAACCCCCTCGTCGGCTGCAAGCACGCCGTTCAGCACGTTGAACAGCGTCGTCTTGCCGGCGCCGTTCGGGCCGATGATGCCGAGGATCTCGCCCTCGGCCACAGAGAAACTCACCTGGCTGACAGCGCGCAATCCGCCGAACGAACGCGACAGATTCTCGACGCGCATCAGTTCCGCACCGGCGCTGCCGTGCTGTACGATCTGGCGCGCGGACGTTGCGGGAAGCACCGGAGCAGGTTCCGGCAGGGCGCGGCGGAACAGGCGGTCGCGGATGGTCCAGTAAAGGCCGTCGGGCGCGGCCAGGATGATCAGGATGATTGCAGCGCCGTAGACCACCCCCTGGATGCCGGGAATGATGTTGCCAAGTTCGGCGTTCAATGATTCGGCAAGTGGCACGAGGATTGCCGCACCGATTACCGGACCCCAGATCGAAACCACGCCGCCGAACAGCGTCACCACCACCGGTTGCGCGGAAACCAAAAGGCCGAACACGGAATCCGGCGTCACGACAAGCAGCACGCAAGCATAGAGCCCGCCCGCGGTGGCGGCGATCGCACCGGACGTAATCAGCGCGCGCATCTTCCACCGCCGTGAATCGATTCCCGCCGCCTCGGCTGCCAACTCGTTCTGCCGGATCGCCATCAGCGCGAGGCCGAAGCGCGAATTCTCCACCAGCATGCAGATGATCAGGCCGCCGACCAGAAGGCCCACCGCGACGAGCGTGTAAAGCCGCTGATCGGCGAACTCGAGAAACGCCGCCGGGTGCTCCCGGTGCATCGGCAGAGAGACTTCCTGAAAGCCGAGATATTGCAGCACGTAAAGGATGAACAGCGGATAGGCGAGCATCGCCAACGCGAAATAGTGCCCGCGCAGACGGAACGTCGGGGTGCCGATGACGATCGCCGCGATGGCGCCCAGCACTGCGCCGAACGGAATGCCGATCCACGGTGTCAAATTCCAATACACCAGCGCAAGGGTCACGGTATAGGCGCCAATGCCGAAGAACGAGGCGTGGCCGAAGGAAAGCTGGCCGCCATAGCCGGACAGGATATTCCACGAGACGCCGAATACCGCCCAGATCGGCACCAGCGTCAGGATCAGCTGGTAGTAGCTGTTGGTGACCAGAACGGAGACGCAAGGTAGGCCACCGTGAGAACGGCAAGCGCGATGCCGTCGCGTCGCAGCCGCGTTTTGGCGCCTTGTCTCATGCGCGTTCCGCCGAACGGCCGAACAAACCTTGCGGGCGCAGCATGACGATCAGCAGGAACACCACGAAGATCGCGGCGTTCTGCAATTGCGGCGGCAGCACGAGCGATGAGCATTGCTGCACGAAGCCGACGGTGAGCCCGCCCCAGAATGCGCCAAGAATGCTGCCCATGCCGCCAAGCACGACGCCGGAATACATGATGATGACGTAGTCGAGCCCGATGAACGGCCCAAACGACAGATAGGTGGCCATCAGTCCGCCGGCCACCGCGGTGATGCCGCAGCCAAGTGCGAAGGCGATGCGGTAGGCGCGGTCGACGTCGATCCCCATGTAGGTCGCCGCCGTCGGATTGTCGGCGGCAGCACGCAGCGACTTCCCTAGACGGGTGTATTCCAGCACCAGATACAACGTGATCGCGGTGATGATCGCGACGACGCACGCGATCAGGCGCGCCTTGTTGAGGAAGACGGTGGCGTCGCCGATGATGGGGCCGATCTCGAAGGCGCGCGAGGCGAGGGGCGTGCGCACCGTTTCCGGCGTGGAGCCGAACAGGATCAGCCCGCCATTCTGCAGGATCAGCGAGATGCCGAGCGTGATGATCAACTGGCCGAAATGCCCATCGTCCAAACTGCCCGCGGTGCGCAATCCCGATACGCGCGAGATCAGGAATTTGTGCAGCAGTGCGCCGCCGGCGAACACGATTGGCCCCGCGCAAAGCGCGCCGACGAACGGACCGAAATACGGGCCGAGAAAGGACAGCACGCCGCCGCCGGTCACCAGATACAGGCTGGCATACATGCCGAGCATCAGCAGCTCGCCCTGGGCGAAGTTCACGATGCGCATGATGCCGAAGATCAGCCCGAGGCCGATGCACATCAGGCCGTAGATGCAGCCTATGGTGAGGCCGGCGGTGAGCGCGTTCAGGACGTTTTCAACCAGTACTTCGGCGTTCACCGGTTTTCTTGTGCCTCCCGTTTCGCAGCGTCTTACCGGGTCACCGCCTCCGCCTCAAGCGACCATCCTGAAATGAGCTGTCCAAGGTGGCGCGGCGCCTCGCCAGGCCAGAGCGGTTCGCCGTCGATATTGGCGCCCCAGGCGGCCGCGACGCCCATCGCGCGCAGCCCGTCCCGCGCCACGGCGCGGTAGGTCACGTGGTGATGGCCGTGGACGATCAGGCTGGCACCCATGGCGCGCGCCAGTGCGTCCAGTGCCGCGTTGCCGGCGGGATGGCTGCGCGGCGCCTCATGCGTCACCAGGATGTCGGCGCGCTGGCCTGCGAGTTCGTCGTAGTCCTCCGGCCAGATGGCCGTGGCGCCCAGCGAATGGACCAGTGCTGCGATGTGATCCTCGCGCCAGCCGGCGCCAAGAGCGGCCAGGTCGTCCGGCAATTGCTCGCGGTGATGCACGCGCGGTGGATCCGGAGGTTCCCATATGCGTGGACGGAACGTGCCGCCGAGCCCGGCGATACGTACGCCGGCGATCTCGGTGACCCTGCCGTGCAGCGCGCCTTGGGTGGTGCGCGGGTTGCGTTGCGGCTCGACGAGGTTGGCCCACATCTCGGGGCCGCCGTCGTTGTCGTGGTTGCCGAAGATCCAGTGCACGGCAATGCCGCGATCGAGCAGCGGCGCCGCCAGTTCGTCCAGCGGCCGATCGCACTGGAGGTCGCCCAGCAGGATGGCCGCCTTTGGCAGCGGATCGAGCGATGCAAGTCCACGCTCCACAAGCTGCCATTGCTGGTGGATGTCGCCGATGAAGACAATCGTCATTGCGTGTTGCGTTCCGTAACGAGTGAGCCCGACCTTGACGATGTCCCGGCGGCTTCCCTAGCCTTCCACGAATATCCGCAAATGGAAACAGGATGAACGATCGGATCGAACAAGGCCCGGCAGCATTTCTCGACCGGCTCGAACAGACCGCGGAGCGAACGGACACGCCGTGCGGGGACGGAACGATGGCGTGGCGGTCGTGGGGGGACGGGCCGGTGCTGGTGCTGTTCCACGGCGGCGCGGGGTCGTGGCGGCACTGGGCGCACAACATCGACGTGCTGTCGCGCGACTATCGGCTGCTGGTGCCGGACCTGCCGGGGCTTGGCGAGTCCGCATTCCCGCCGGCCGGCGACGACGCGGCGCATGTTGCGGAGATCGTGGCGCGCGGCATCGACATCGTGTTGGGTGCGGATGCGCAATACGACGTCGCGGGCTTTTCCTTCGGCGGCACGATGGCGAGTTGCGTCGGAGCGATCCATGGTGCGCGCGTGCGGTCGGTGACGATCGTCGGTTCGAGCGGCGTAGGGCCGGCGGGCAGCGCAGTCGAACTGATGAAGGTGCGGCACCTGAGCGGCGAGGAGCGTGTCGCCGCGCATCGGACCAATTTGAACCGGCTGATGATCGCCGATGCGGCGAAGATCGATGAGCTGGCGTTGGCGATCCAGGAGTGGAACACACGGCATTCGCGGTTGAAGACCCCGACGCTGTCGCGCAGCGGTGCGTTGCAGCGGGCGATCGCGCAGGTGCATGTGCCGGTGAACGGCATCTGGGGCGAACTCGATGCACCGGCCAATCCGCGTGCGCCGCAGCGCGTGGCGGCACTGCGCGCGCTGCGGCCGGATGCCGATGTGCGCATGATCCCGGGCGCGGGGCATTGGGTGGCGTACGAGGCGCCGGAACAGTTCCATGCGGTTTTGCTGGAAATGCTGCGGCGGACGCGACCGTCCGCGCAGTGGCCAAGTCTGACTTACCAGGGCCTGGTCTGACTTATTCATCAAGGCGAGGCTGCACCTATTCGTCGTGGCAACGCCTCACCTCGTCGTCATGGTCGGGCTTGACCCGGCCATCTAGCGCGGCAGTGTGGTGCAACAGATGCCCGGGACAAGCCCGGGCATGACGTGTGGGACCTGGGCATGACGTGTGGGACCCGGGCATGACGTGTGGAGGGTCCGGACATGACGTCGGGAGGACGGAGCACCATGTCAGACAGCAGCGAAATCGCGCGCGGACCGGGTGAGATGATGGGCAATGCCGGTCCGGGGATGCTGGCCGGCCTGCGCGTCATCGAAGTGGCCGATGAACGGGCGGAATACACCGGCCTGCTGCTCGCCGGCCTCGGCGCCGAAGTGGTGAAGATCGAACCACCGGAGGGCAATGCAACACGGCGGATCGGCCCATACCTGGAAGATCAGCCCGGCCTCGAGCGGTCGCTGTTCTTTTGGAACTACAACCGCAATAAGAAGTCGGTGGTGCTTGGCCTGCGCGAGCCTCCCGCGCGGGAGCACATGCTGCGTTTGCTCGATGATGCGGATGTGCTGCTGGATGCGAGCTGTGGTGCACTGAACGAGGCGCTGGGCCTGGACCGTGCCGCGCTCGGCGCACGCTTCCCATCGCTGGTGACCGCGCGCATGACACCGTTCGGCGATGACGGGCCGTGGACGGATTTCAAAAGCTCCGATCTGATCCACCTTGCGCTCGGCGGCATCATGATGAATTGCGGCTACGACCCCGATCCCAACCTGGAATACGACACGCCGCCGATCGCGCCGCAGATCTGGCACGCCTATCACATTGCGGGCGAGCAACTCGCCACCGGCATCATCGCCGCATTGATCCATCGGCATCGCAGCGGACAGGGGCAGGATGTGTCCGTCGCGGTGCATGAAGCGGTATCGAAGAACCCCGAGCTCGACATCATGCACTGGGTGATGCGGCGCGTGCCGATCTGGCGGATGACCAATCGGCACGCCGCGGAGACGCCGAACCACTCGCCGTCGATCAGCCACACCAAGGACGGCCGCTGGTTCATCACGCACGGCATGGGCGCGCGCGACCTGAAGAACCTGGTGCCGCTGCTGTCGAAATACGGCATGCAGGCGGACCTGCAGCCGCCGCCGCCGGATGCCGATTTGAAGGCGCGCCAGGTTCCCGGTTCGCAGGCCGGCGACGAGACGCGCGCGCACATGCTGGACGTGGTGCAGCGCTTCATCCGTGCGTGGACCTATGCCGACATGCCGTGGCGCGAGGCGCAGGATGCCGGCCTGCTGTGGGCGCCGCTGCGCAAGCCGCACGAGAATGCGCTGGACGAACACTGGCTGAAGCGCAAGAGCTTCGCCGACGTGCATCACCCGGAGCATGGCCGCAGCTTCCGCTATCCGACCAGCAAGTGGCTCAGCACCAGGACGAGCTGGCAGGTGGGGCGGCGCGCGCCGTTGCTGGGCGAAGATACCGAGGCTGTGCTGCGTGAGGCCACGCGGCGGCCGAGCGTTCCGGCGGAACCGCGCAAGGTCGAGACACCAAAACTCTCGGCGCTGCATGACAAGCCGTTCCCGCTGCAAGGCGTGAAGATTCTCGACTTCGCCTGGTTCCTCGCGTCCGCCGGCGGGACGCGCTTTCTCGCCGCAATGGGTGCGGAGAGCTTCAAGGTAGAATGGAAGGACAATCCCGACACACGTCTTGCCGCGATGGCGCCGGTTGGTGGCCGTGCCGCGCGCGACGCCGCGACCGGTCCGCTGCCCGGTGTCAGGGACCACGACATGGGCGGCCAGTTCAACAACAAGAATGCCGGCAAGCGCGGCATCTCGTTGAACATCCGCCATCCGAAAGGGTTGCAGATCGCCAAGGACATGCTGCGCATCTGCGATGTCGTAGCCGAGGGGTTTTCGCCTGGCGTGCTGGACCGTCTGGGGTTTGGCTACGACGTGATGAAGAGCATCCGGCCGGACATCATCTACATCCAGCAATCCGGCATGGGCGTGCATGGCACGTATGGACGGATGCGCACCGTCGGTCCGGTTGCCGCGGCGTTTGGCGGGCAGGGCGACATGTCGGGCCTGCCCGAGCCGGCGATGCCGGTCGGCTGGGGATATTCCTTCCTCGACTGGATGGGCGCCTATGGCTACGCACTGGCGTTGCTTGGCGCGCTGTATCACCGCGAGCGTACCGGCGAGGGCCAGTGGATCGACGCGTCGCAGTGCGAATTGGGATTGTTCCTGACCGGCGCTACAATTCTCGACTGGTCCGCGAATGAACGGGAGTGGCGGCGCTACGGCAACCGCTCGCCATACAAGCCGGCGGCGCCGCATGGCGCTTACCGTTGCGCCGGGACCGATCGCTGGATCGCCATCGCCTGCTTCACCGACGCGGAGTGGCACGCGCTGGCGCAGGCGGCGGGGCAGGGGGCGTGGCTGGACGATCGGCGATTTGACACGCTGGAACACCGGATGGTGCATCAGGATTCGCTCGATGCACTTGTCGAAGCCTGGACGCGCACGCAAGACGCGTATGACTGCATGATGCGCCTGCAGCGTGCTGGTGTGCCGGCCGGTGTGTGTCAGAATGCCGAAGATCGCTGCGACCATGATCCGCAGCTTCGCCATCTGAAATGGCTCACCGAAGTCACCGGCACGAAGATCGGCACCTGGCCGATTTACGAACTGCCGATGAAGTTCAGCGAGACGCCGGCCTATATCGGCGGCCCGACCGACCGCGGCGCGCCGTGCTACGGCGAAGACAACATGTGGGTGCTCACCGAATTGCTCGGCCGGTCGCGCAGCGACGTGGAGCGACTCGCGGAGGAGGGCGTCATATGAACGACCTTTTTGTGGTGGCATGAAGCAAGAAGAAAAATTCACCGCAGAGGCGCAGAGTGCGCAGAGTTTGCTCCGTGCCTCCCCAAACTCTGCGCCTCTGTGGTGAATACTTCTTCCTTCCTGTCAAAAAGGACGACTGGACCATGATCCTGGTCACCAACAACGAAGGAACGTTGGGCGCCCCGACCACTGCCCAGCTGCTGGCCGAGGGACGCCACGCGCTTGATGCGATCGAGGCGGGCATTCGCCTGATCGAGGCCGATCCGACCGTGCGCACTGTCGGCCGCGGCGGTTGGCCGAACCTTTTGTGCGAGATGGAACTCGATGCCTGCGTGATGGACGGCACCACGCTGCGCTCGGGTGCGGTCGGTGCGCTGCAAGGCTACCTGCACCCGGTCAGCGTCGCGCGCGAGATCATGCGCCGGCTGCCGCACGAATTGCTGGTAGGGCAGGGGGCTGCCCGCTTCGCCCGTGAGATCGGCGCCGAACCGGCGGACAACCTGATCGAGGATTCCCGCCGCGCCTGGCAGGAATGGTTCGACAACGAAGTTCCCGAGGCGCAGAAGCGCGCCTGGCCCGACACACCGCTGGCGCAACTCTGTCGCCACGCAATCGATCCGGAAGTGGGCCATGACACGACTGTGTTTCTGGCACAGGACAGCGCCGCCAATATCTGCACCGGCACCAGCACATCGGGATGGGGTTGGAAATATCCCGGCCGGCTCGGCGACAGCCCGATCGTCGGCGCGGGATCCTATGCCGATACACGTTACGGCGCCGCCGCCTGCACGGGCGCGGGCGAGATGACCATCCGCTGCTGCACCGCGCGCTCCATCGTGCTGTACATGAAGGCTGGCGCCAGCGTGTCCGACGCGGTCCATGAAGCAGCCGAGGATATGCGTACGCTCAAGGGCGGCCTGATCAGCCGGGTCACCATCCATGCCATCGATCGCAACGGTGACCACAAGGTTGTTGCGGTGAACGGTTCGCGCGACAACAAGTACTGGATTTGGGAAGGGCAGGGCACGCCGCGCCTGGAATCCGCCGAACCGATTGCTATTTCCGACAGCCAGCCGCGCCCCACGACGACAACGCGGTACACGGCACCCCGCCGGTGAGCGGCGCAGCGCGCGCCGCGATCCCGAAGCGGCGCTGGGGCATTGCGCTGCTGCTCGGCGCAAGCGTGCTGATCAACTACTTCGATCGCATATCGCTCTCGGTGGTCGGCCCGCAGCTCCGCCAGGAGTTCAACATCAACGCGCTGCAGCTTGGCGTGCTGTTCAGCGCGTTTGCCTGGTCGGTACGCGATCCTGCAAATCCCGTCCGGCATGCTGCTCGACCGCTTCGGCGTCACGCGCGTTGGACGCATCGGCATCTTTCTGTGGGGCGTCGCCTCCACCATCATGGCGCTTGCCGGCGGCTACGGCGGAATCTTCGTCGCGCGAATGCTGCTCGGAATTGCCGAGGCCCCGAGCTTTCCGCTGAATTCGAAGGCGGTCGGGCATTGGTTCCCGCGCCACGAACGCAGCCTCGCGACCGCGCTGTTCGATGGCACGGCGAAGTTCTCCCAGGTGGTCGGTGTACCGCTGATCGCGGTCGCGCTGGTGATCATGGGCTGGCGCGGAGCCTTCGCCACGACCGCGGTGCTGAGCTTCCTGTTCCTGATCGTCTTCTGGGTCTTCTATCGTGATCCCAGCGAAGACGAACGGCTGAGCCCAGCCGAGCACGAATACATCCTGGCCGGCGGTGCCGCACCGGAAGGCCGCACGTCGGGCAGCCCGCTTGCCATGCTTGGCTACGTGCTGACGCAGCGGAAGGTCTGGGGCCTCAGCCTCGGTTTTGCCTGCTACGGCTATTCGAACTCGCTGTTTCAGTCGTGGCTGCCGAGCTATCTCGTGCAGACCATGCACATGACGATCCTGCAGGCAGCCGGCTTCACGACGGTGCCCTGGATGATCGCCACGGTTGCGCAACTTATCATCGGCGGCTGGTTGGTCGATCATCTGGTTGCACGCGGACATGACGAAACGCGCGTGCGCAAGACCACGCTGATCCTGTCCATTTTGACGGGTTTGGCGATGGTCGGTGTGGTGTTCACCACCGACACGTTCTGGGCGCTGGTCTGGATCACCATCACCGTCAGCGGGATCACCACGGCATCGACGATCGGCTGGTCGTTCCCCTCGCTGGTGGCGCCGCGCGGCGGTCAGGCCACGGTGGGCAGCATCATGAACACCGCCAACGCCTCGTTGAGTTCGACCTCGCCGATCATCACCGGATACATCGTGACGGTCACCGGTTCGTTCAGCTACGCGTTCGTGGTGGCCGCGGTGATCCTCGTGATCGGCATCCTTTGCTACGCGTTCATTTTGGGCCGTATCGAGCCGGTGCCCGACCCGCCGTTCGCCGTCGGGCGGGGCCAACCGACCAGGCTCGCCGCATAGGGAACTCGCGCATGAAGATCGAGCGCATCGAATCGTTCATCCTGCGCCCACGGTGCCAGGTCTCGGAATCATCGACGCGGAGCAGTTGCGCAAGCGACCGTATCAACAATTTCCCAACCGCCGCATGAGCCATTATTGGGAGGAGTTCCCGCGCAAGGACTACGTCACCGGCGCAGCGCACTGATCGGTTCGCATTATACCAACGGCCGAAATGGTTGACTTCTCCGGCTTTGCCTTTCACGTCATGATGGGCCCACGGGTCGGGCCAAAGGCCCGCCAGGACGGCTCCGCGCGCCATCACGTCTTTGCTGATCGCAGCAAGGAAAGACGTGGACGGCCGGCCTTCGCCGGCCATGACGACGGGGGGCGATCGATGGGTCACTCGCAAGGGCGGTTGGTATTATACTAGGCGTTGAAACAAACGACGCATCCATTGTCGTGGCCGGGCTTGGTCCGACCATTCCAACCAGCACTGACGCCGTGAAAGATGGCCGGGTCGATCCCGGCCATGACGTGAGAACTCCGGACTAAACAACCTTGCGCTCGCGCAGCCCCGTGATCTCCGCATCGCCATAGCCCAATTCGCGCAGCACTTCATCGGTATGCTCGCCAGGCTCCGGCGACGCGCTGCGCACGTTCCACGGCGTGCGCGATAGTTCGATCGCCTGGCCCACGACCTCCACGTCGCCAAGCACCTTGTGCTGCACGTGCCGCGTGATGTTCAGGTGGCGCACCTGCGGATCGGCAAACACTTCGTTCATCCGGTAGATCGGCCCGCACGGCACGCCCGCCTCGTTCAGCAGGTCGATCCACGCGGCTGTGGTGCGCCCACGCGTGATCGCGCTGATCGCCTCGTGCAGCCTGGCGCGATTCTTCGAGCGATCAGCATTGGTGGCAAAATCCGGATCGCCGGCGAGCTGCGGCGCATCGATCACCTTGCAGAAGCGCCGATAGATCGCCTCGCCCGCGGCGCCGATGTTCATGTAGCCATCGGAGGTCTGGAACACGCCGGTCGGAATGCTGGTCGGATGATCGTTGCCCGCCTGGCCCGGCACCTCGTGTCCGATCAGCCAGCGCGCCGCCTGGAAGTCCAGCATGGCGATCTGTGCTGCCAGCAGATTGCTCTGCACCCACTGGCCTTCGCCGGATTGCTCCCGTTCCAGCAGCGCAACCAGGATGCCCATCGCGCAAAAGATGCCGGCCGTCAGATCCGCCACCGGAATGCCGACGCGCACCGGCCCCTGCCCGGGCAGGCCGGTGATCGACATCAGTCCGCCCATGCCCTGCGCGATCTGATCGAAGCCCGGACGTTCGCGATACGGTCCGTCCTGCCCGAAGCCCGATATGCTGGCATAGACCAGCCGAGAATTGAGTGGCTGCAAGGTCGCATAGTCGATGCCAAGGCGGAACTTGACGTCAGGGCGGTAGTTCTCGACCAGCACATCCGCGTGGCTCACCAGTCGCTTCAGTATCGCAACACCCTCGGGAGACTTCAGGTTCAGCGTCATGCCCCGCTTGTTGCGATGCAGGTTCTGGAAGTCCGGCCCATGGCGTTCCCCGCCCATGCCGGCGTCGCCGTCGGGCGATTCCACCTTGATCACCTGAGCGCCCCAGTCCGCGAGTTGCCGCACCGCGGTCGGACCGGCGCGAACACGGGACAGATCAAGCACCTTGAAGCGGGTGAGTGGACCCTGAACGGCCGCAGGATTCATTGCACCTTCACCAGTCGCGCGAAGCATCCATAACAGGAACATTGCATGGACCGTAGGTCCCGTCGAGTTGCTCTATTACGGTTGCAAAATTCCCTGATCACGGATTTGTGATCCCATGCGATTGTTCCCAACTGGAATCGGGATGGGCCGTCGGCACATGCCAGTGCTATTCACGCGGGCCGTTGGAGGCAAGGTAGATTTCTGGGGTCATTCGAATTTGGGTGGGTCGCCTGCACCACTCCCAGTCTCTTGAGGAAACACGTGCAAACCTTGACGCATAGCGACAGCGCCAGGACCGAAGCTGGGCGGACGTCCGGTCCAAAGATCCTGATCGTGGACGATGATCCGGAGGTCCGTTCCATCGTCGCGGAGTTCCTCGAGGACTTGGGCTATGACGTTCTGCAGGCGCGTGGCGGGGCGCAGGCCCTTGAGTTGCATGCGCGGACTTCGAATCTGCGCATGATCATAACGGATATCCGGATGCCCGATATGTCCGGAATCGAACTGGCCAACCTCGCGACGCAGCGCCAGCGGGATCTCAAGATCATTCTGATCTCCGGATATTTCGTCTCCCAGCAGGTCGAACGACGATTCCTGCGCAAGCCGTTCCGGATGAGAGACCTGGAGGCAGCGGTGCGGGAGGAACTGAATGCGTGAGCCGGACAGGCCACGGCATTGCGATGTCGATATGACTGCGCCCCGCGAAGCCGGCAGTCGTCAGGCGTGACCGGGCGCGCTATCCTCGCACATCCAACCAGCGGCTATTCACGACTGAGCTCAGATGATGGACCGGCACGTATTGTCGAATGGCATCTTGTCCGCGGCGATAAAGTCGGACGGCGCGGAACTCTGCTCACTGCGCGACGCGGCGGGTGAGGAAATGCTGTGGCAGGCGGGCCCGGCCTGGCCCCGCCATGCTCCGGTGCTGTTCCCGATCGTTGGACGCCTGAAGGATGACCGTCTGCTACATCAGGGAAGGTCGTATCACCTGCCGCAGCACGGCTTCGCGCGCGACCGCCGCTTTGCCTGGCTGAACCGCAGCGCCACCTCGTGCCGTCTCGTGCTGCACGAGGATGCAGGGACGCGTGCAGCATATCCTTTCGCTTTCCGCCTCGAGATCGCCTTCGCGCTGGACGACGATGCGCTGGAGACCACAATCACGGTGGCCAATCCCGGGCGCGATGTTTTGCCGGCCTCGGTGGGGGCGCATCCCGGCTTCGTCTGGCCGTTAGTGGAGGGGCTGGACAAGGACGCTCATATGCTGGAATTCGCCGAACCCGAGACGGCGCCGGTGCGTCGGCTGGATGGCGGCCTGTTGAAGCCCGAGCCCGAGCAAACGCCGATCGCCGGACAGGCCCTGGCGCTCAATCCTGCGCTGTTCGCCGCGGATGCGGTGATCCTGCCGCAGCCTGCGAGCAGATCGGTTCGCTACACGGCCTCCGGCGCCCCGGCGATCGAGGTCGCCTGGGAGGGGTTCGAGCAGCTTGGCATCTGGTCGCGCGACGGCGGCGATTTCCTGTGCATCGAGCCCTGGCACGGCATGGCCAGCCCGACCGATTTCGACGGCGAGTTCCGCGACAAGCCGGGGCTGATGCTGATTCCGCCTGGCGAACGGCGCACGCTCTCGATGCGGATCAGGTTATGCTGAGGCCCGTGTGGCTTGAAGTGAATACGCGAGCGGCAACCAAGGTCTGTCTGGCCAGCGGAACAGCCCGTCAGAGCCCTCGATCAGGCAAGCAAACATCCGCCACGTGACGGCGTCATGTTCGTGCAGCCAATCGAGGCGCAGCCCCGCGGAAATCAGCGCAGTAACGACGGTGCCGAGCGGATGGATCCACTGGCAGGTACTGGCATTGGTCAGACGCGCGTCGGGGTCGGCGTAGTCGGCCACCTCCTCGAGCATCAGCGGGTCGCTGTGGAAGTAGGGCGCGAAAAAGCCGGGCCGTCCGTCCGGCAGGGGAACCGCGTCATCGAACACCAACGCCGAGGGATGGCCTTCGGCCAGATACAGCGCGCCGCCAGGCTTGAGGAAATGCGCCACAATCCGGGCCCATCCGGCAATGTCCGGCAGCCAGCAGATTGCGCCCCAGGTCACATAGACGCGGTCAAACGATGCCGGTTCAGGAATCGCGTTCGGGGCATCGTAAAGGTCCGCCTCGACGAAGTGGGCACGGTCTGCGAGGCCGAGTTCGTCGGCCAAAGTACGCGCCGCCGCGATCGCCGGAGGGGAGAAGTCGAGCCCGACCACGGTGGCGCCGCGCTGCGCAAGGATCAGGGTGTCGCGGCCGAAATGGCACTGCAGATGGAGCAGGCGCAGTCCGTCCACGGTCCCAAGCTCGGCCTCCTCGATGGCATTCTTGCGGGCGAGGCCAGCCCGAAGCGGTGTGGGGTCGTAAATTGGAGCGGCGAGATGAATCGGCACCCGCTCGTCCCAGTTCGCGCGGTTGAGCGCCCGCCAGTCAACGTCCGGCATAAGGATCAACCGGTGAACGTCGCTCATTTCGCTTTACCTCTTGCCACTCCTCTTCCATGTCTTCTAGCGACATCTCAGACAGAGTTTTTCCAGCAATATCAGCCGATTGCTCCATAAAACTGAATCTATTTGAAAACTTCAGGTTCGCTTGCCTCAGGCAGACCTCGGGATCAAGGTCGAGCTTGCGGGCCAGATTCGCCAGGACGAACAGCAGATCGCCAATCTCATCGGCAAGCCGTGTGGGATCGCCGGCGGGAAGCTCGGCGCGCAGTTCCGCCACCTCCTCGTCGAGCTTGAGCAGGACGGCATCGGCGTCAGGCCAGTCGAAGCCGACCCGGGCGGCCCGCGCAGTCAGCTTGCTCGCGCGCGTCAGGGCAGGGAGGCCGGAGGGAACGCCGGCAAGCGTGCCGGTCTCGGCCCTGGCCACACGTTCGGCACTCTTCTGCGCTTCCCACGCGGCGGTCTGCATCGTCGCGTCCGGCATTGCCGCACGGTCAAAGACATGGGGGTGGCGGCGGACCATCTTGTCGGCAATCGTCCGGGCGACATCGGCGAACCCAAACAGGCCGGCTTCCTCCGCCATTCGGGCGTGATAGACGACCTGGAACAGCAGATCGCCGAGTTCGTCCGACAGCGACGCCAGATCGCGCCGTGCGATGGCATCGGCGACTTCGTAGGCTTCCTCGATCGTGTAGGGTGCGATTGTGGCGAAGCTTTGCTGCTTGTCCCACGGACAGCCGCGTTCCGGGTCGCGCAGCGCTGCCATGATGTCGAGCAGGCGACGGAGTTCGGCCTCAGCGGTCAGGATCAGTCCCCGTAAATTTCATCGAGGCTCAACTGAATGCCCGGCGGATCGAGTTCGACGCTACCTGACCGGATGATGCGCGTCTCGATCCGCTCGCCGACGCGGGAGTGCTGGATGATCTCTCGGCGCAATGGTCGGACCAGCAGATATTGCCGCAACGAGGGAAGCCGAAAATAGTCCGCGAGCTTGCCGCCAGCATCGAGGGCCTCGGTCCGCGGCGACAGTACTTCCACGATGACCACTGGATTTGGCGCGGCGGTCGCTTCATCTGGGATCGGATCGCCGCAATTCACCAGGGCGTCTGGCTCGTAATCCGTGTCGTCATCGATCTCGACGGTCATGCCGTCAGGGGCGGCCTCGCAAGACAGGCCGGATGCTCGGATTTCCCGATCGAGAGCCCGCCAGATGCGCGCCTTCAGCCGTGCATGCACCCACCGCTCCGGTGCCATGGCGACCGGCGTGCCCGACACGCGTTCGAAACGTCCCTTGGGCTGGTCGGCAGCCCAGCTGTGAAACTCGCTGCGGGATAGCCGCTGTGATGCCATCGGCGCACCATAGGGAGCGGCTGGCCCAGGTTCAATCACCGTGTCGCAGTATCCAAAGGGTGGCGCGGCCGGATCTCCGAGCACGTCACCCAAGCGGGCGATGCACTGCGGGTCTGTCCAAAGTGTGTTTTCGGCACATGCCGCTCGTTGCATTACTCGAGGAGTGCGGCAAGGTTCTGCAGGAACGACTTGCAGCCCATTTCATTGTCTTCGAGCAGAAAATCTGCCGTGAAACGTGTCGGTGTCTTCCGGGGTCTTGCCACCCGGTGAATGCTCCGGGTTCTGGTAGGTGAGGGACACTCGGAACGCGGCGCCTTGATGGCCCTTGAGACCCGTGTGCTCGTCCGCTTGGCGGTGGCTCTTCATGTCGCGCATTCATGCCGCAGAAGATATATTATGTTAAGTCGATGACCATACCGTCATGGCCGGCTTCTACGCCCAGCGGCAGATGCGCCGCGAGCCAGCCCCAGTCCATGTCCGTTCCCATGTGCGTCAGCACCGTCCGTCGGGCACGCACGCGCTGCGCCCAGGACAGTACCTGCGGCAGATCGGCGTGGGTCTTGTGCGGTCCGCGGCGCAGGAAACAGCCGACCACCCAGGTGTCGACACCGTCCAACGCGGCGAACGCCGCATCATCCAGTTCGACGACGTCGGTGGAGTAACCGAAGCCACCGATGCGCAGGCCAAGTGACGGAATGAACCCATGGTCCTGCTCGAACAGGCGCATCTGCATGCCGGCCGCCGACACGGTCTCGCCGGCGACCACCTCGCGCGCAACCAGCACCGGCCGGAAGAACCCAGGTGGCTGCCACGGCCGAAAAGCGTAGCCGAACCGCCGCGTCATCTCGTCCAGCGTGTCGCGCGTGGCAAACGCGTCGAGCGGCCGGCCGGCGATGCGGTTCAGGATCCGGACGTCGTCGAGACCGGTGATGTGGTCGGCGTGTGCATGCGTATAGATGATGGCGTCAACCCCTGGCACCCGGCAGGCCAGCAACTGGGTCCGCATGTCGGGCGAGGTATCGACCAGCAGGCGCTTCCCCTCGCCGCTCTCCACCACGATGCTCGCGCGCGTGCGGCCGTTGCGTGGTTCGCCCGGGTCGCAGGCGCCCCAGTCGCCGCCGCCGTCGGGACCGCCAATCATCGGGACGCCGGCCGAACCGCCTGTGCCGAGCAGGACAACCCGCATCCGGATCAGGCCGCCTTGCGAAACAGGCGGCGGAAATTCTCCGTCGTGAGGTCTGCCAGCGCCTTCGCTTCGAGGCCACGGACCGCCGCGAGCACCTTGGCGGTGTGCACCACATGTCCCGGTTCGTTGCGCTTGCCACGGAACGGCACCGGCGCGAGGTAAGGGGCGTCGGTCTCCACAAGCAGGCGATCCGCTGGAAGATCGCGCGCTATTTCCCTTAATTCATTCGATTTCGGAAATGTCAGGATGCCAGAGAAGCTGATATAGCCGCCCATCTCGATCGCTGCATTGGCGAGCTCCCGCGACGAACTGAAGCAGTGCAGCAGGAAGCTGAACTCACCGTAGCTATCGCGTTCATCCTGAAGGATTTGCGCGATGTCTGCGTCCGCATCGCGCGCATGGATGGCGAGCGGCAATCCCGTCAGGCGAGCGGCGCGGATATGGGCGCGGAAGCTTTCCTGCTGCACGTCGCGCGGTGCTCGGTCATAGAAGTAGTCGAGGCCTAATTCGCCGATGCCGATCACCCGCGGATGCTCCGTCATGGCGGCAATTGCCTCAGGCGCGGGAATTGGATCTTCGGCGGCATGGTGTGGGTGAACGCCGACGGTGCACCAGACGTTGGGCTGGGCCGCGGCCAGCGCCGGCAGTAGCTGGGACTGGGTCAGCGTAGTGCCGATGGTGACCACTTCTCCCACGCCGGCCGCCGTTGCGCGCCCCAGCACGTCCCTTCGCTCGGCCTCGGTGAAATAGTCCAGATGACAATGTGAATCGATCAGCATGAGAGCCCGGTCGGTGGCTATTACGGAGCAGCTAACTGGCTTCAGGCGGCGGGTTCAACGTAACGGGGAAACACTCCTTGCGGCGCCGGAAGCACGATGCCATCCGGTAGCGGGGTGACGAGGTCGGCGAGCTGGCGAGCATCCGCCGGCACGCCAAGCTGGTCGAGCATCCGACCCATGCTCCCTGGCATGAACGGCTGCAGCACGGTGCCGACCGCGCGCAACACGTCGGCCAACACGCGCAAGACCGATCCCATCCGGACGACATCGGTGCGGCGCAGGGCCCAGGGCGCCTGGCGGTCGATATACCCGTTCGCCGCACGAACCACCTTCCAGACATCCTCCAGTGCTTCATGGAACGCTTGGCGGTCCAATCGGTCGCGGACCAGACCCGGCAGCGCATCCGCCGCCGCCAGCATTTCCGCATCGTCCTCGGTGACAGGCCCCCTGCCCGGCAGCCTCGCGTCGCAGTTCCGTGCAATCAGCGACAGCGAACGCTGCGCCAGATTGCCCAGGTCGTTTGCCAGATCGACGTTGGTCCGGGTCACGAGCGCCTGGTGGCTGATACTGCCGTCCCCGCCGAACGATTTCTCGCGCAACAGGAAGTAGCGCACCTGGTCGAGGCCGTACGTTGCCGCGAGTTGCCGCGCCTCGATGACGTTGCCGAGAGACTTGCTCATCTTCTCGCCTTCGGCGACCCACCAGCCGCTCGAGGAAATCCGGCGCGGCAGCGGCAGCCCGGCAGACATCAGGAAGGCCGGCCAGTACACCGCGTGGAACCGGATGATGTCCTTGCCGACCATGTGCACATCGGCCGGCCAGTATTTCCATTGCGGCGCCGTCTCGTCCGGGAAGCCACAGGCCGTGACATAGTTGTTCAGTGCGTCGAGCCAGACATACATGACGTGGTCGGGCGCGCCGGGCACCGGGATACCCCAGCGGAACGTGGTTCGGCTGATCGATAGGTCTCGCAGGCCGCCGCGCACGAAGCTCATTACCTCGTTGCGCCGGCTCACAGGAAGGATGAAGTCGGGTTGATCTTCGTACAGTTTCAGCAGCCTGTCCTGCCAGGCTGAGAGCCGAAAGAAGTACGACGGCTCCTTCACCCACTCTACCGGCGCCCCACTCGGTGCCACCTTGCTGCCGTCGGGCCGCGTGGTGAGTTCATCCTCGTCATAGAATGCTTCATCTCGAACGGCGTACCAGCCTTCGTAATGGCCCAGATAGATATCGCCCGCTGCTTCGATGCGCTTCCACAACTCGGTGCACGACACCCTGTGCCGCTCCTCAGTGGTGCGGATCCACTGGTCGAACGACACGTCCATCTTCTCCGACATGTCACGAAAATCCGCCGAGATCCTGTCGGTAAAGGATTGTGGGTCCACTCCCGCGGCCGCGGCTGCCTGTTCCACCTTCTGACCATGCTCGTCGGTGCCGGTCAGGAAGAAAACATCGAACCCGTCGAGCCGTTTGAACCGCGCCATCACGTCCGCCGCGATCGACACGTAGGCGTGGCCCAGGTGTGGTGGACCGTTCACGTAGAAGATCGGCGTCGTGACATAGTACTGCTTGGTCATTGTATATTTCCGCTGAGCATCCCGAGCCCCGCAACGATCGCCTGGCGCTTGTCCAGGGCGAACCGCTCGGTCTCGTCCTGCAGCCGCGTCAGCGCGTGCCACACGTCGCTCCAGGCATCAAGGGGACGCAAGGCAACCAGCCGTGACTGCTCCGGGTCGGCTCGCGCGCAGACCACGTCGCGCACCGCCGAGGCGATCCCCGCGCGCAGCAGGTCCATGAAGTTCGAGAATGCGTTCTCCCCGCGCGCCAGCGTATCCGCCACCGCATAAGCGCGTGCGGCCTTCAGTCCGGGCAACTCGGCGAGCACCCCGTCGACCAGACCGGCGATCGCCAGCCCTTCCTCTTCCGCCAGCATCAGGGCACGTCCGGGCGAGCCTTCGGCGACGGTCGCCAGCCTGCCGCGTTCGTTCTCGGCAAGGTCCGGGAGATTGATCGCCAGCAGCCGCTCCATTGCTTCATGGCCGAGCGGCTCCAGGCGCAGCCGCCGGCAACGGCTCCTGATCGTGGGCAGCAGTCGCCCGGGTGCCGTGCAGACCAGCAGCAGAACAGCCCGCGGCGGCGGCTCCTCCAGCACCTTCAAGAGCGCGTTGGCCGAGGTCTGGTTCAGTTCCTCCGCCCCGTCCACGACCACCACACGCCAGCCGCCCTCGGCTGGAGTGAGGCTCATGAAGTTGCTGATCCGTCTGACGTCGTCCACCGCGATCTGCGTGCGCATGCGCTTACGCTTCTCGTCGTAGGCGCGCTCCACGGTCAGCAGGTCGGCATGCGAGCCGGCGGCGACACGGCGGAACACAGGATGCATGGGATCCAGTGCCAGAGTGTCGCCCTCCGGCATGCCGGCCAGCAGCCTGCGCGCGAACCTGTAGGCCAGCGTCGCCTTGCCGACGCCCTCGGGTCCGGTGATCAGCCAGGCGTGGTGCATCCGCCCCGCCCGCAGCGCCTCGATCAGTGTGGCCTCGGCGTTTTCGTGGCCGAGCAGAAGCGGGTTGGCGCGTGGTTCAGTTGCCATCCGCGCTATATAGCGAATGGGTGGCGAGGGCGCATGCGCTGTCAGGTGTGACTCACATGTGCCCCATCGGGGTGGACAGCAATTCGTCAGCAGTCTTCTTTTGCTCGTCACTCAGCGCGGCATAGAGCGTCGTTTCCGCTGCGGCGATCGTCTTCAGTCTTTCTAGCCGCATCGACAGCATTTTGACCTCGTGCTCGGCCATTTCGGGCGCGGACGCCGCCGTGTCTTCATGCATCATCTGGTCGTGCATCGTCGTCATCGCCTTGGCGTTCTCGCGCAGCGCGTCGGCGAAGACGTTCCACTGCTGCGACTGTGCATCGGTGATCTTGAGTTCGGTCTTGAGGAAGGCGATACGTCCCTCGATATGGCGCGGCTGCATCATAGGCATCATGCCGGCCCGGTCGCCGCCCATCATCATCATCTGATGCCCTCGTGGGCCCATGGCGGGACTCTGGGCAGGGGTCATGGCCTCACTGGAGTGATGATGCGCCGGGTGATCCTGCTCCTGTGTGATCTGTGCCTGCGCAACTGTCAGCGTGGAAGCCAGGGCGACCGCAGCGAGGGCAGAATTCAGCGGCAATGACATGGTAACCTCCGTCCGAAATGGTTTGGCTTCGCGGGTTGCGTCCAACGGCGCGCGATGGGTCAGACGCTGCCAGCACAGCATGCGACCTATCGTCTCAACCAGTTCCTCAACCTTACGGAGTGCGACGCGCACCGCATTGATCTGGGTCAATGCGTCCACCCAGCAGAGAGTCACCCATGGGGAAGATACTGCCGCCTGGCCCTCGTCAAAAAAACCGGCCCGGCCGCCTGAAGCGACCGGGCCGCAAGGAAGGTCCGGGTTGACCTGGGCCATGAGCCCAATCGACAGGCGCGGGTGTTGGGGCAGCGCCAATCGATGCCGGAGTTGATCGCATGGTGGCAGGCCGACGGCTGTGAAGTAGCTCACAGCCAGCGATGAAAATTCAGCGCCGGAAGCGGGCGGCCGGATGACTTCCCGGCAAGCGGGCACTCCCGGCGCCGAACAGCTTCTGGCGGAGCGACCCAGGCGCGTATTCGCGCTTCATCACGCCGCGCGACTGCAACTCCGGCACCACGAGGCCGACGAAATCCTCGACGCATTCCGGAACTACCGTGCGGGACAGGTTGAAGCCATCGACATCAGCCTCATCCACCCAGGCCTGCAGCTCGTCGGCCACCCTGCCCGGGGAGCCGACGATCGGCGCCTGGCGACTGCCCAACACCATCATCTCCAGCAGCTTGCGCGGCGTCCATTGGGTGTCACGGCTGCGCACGGTGATCGCCTCCAGGCCGGAGGCCATGGCGTTGGTCTTGACGAAGCGGATCGGCTCATCGGGACCATAGCGCGAGAAGTCGACGCCGACTGTGGCGGAGTAGTGCGCCAGCGCGCCCTCCGAACTTGCATAGGCGCGGTACTCCGCAAGTTTGTCGGCTGCCTCGGCGTCGGAGGGCGCCACGACGACAGTTGCGCCGACAAATACCAGGATGTCACGTGGATCGCGGCCGAAGGACTTCGCGCGCGCGCGGATGTCGGCGACAATGTCCCGCACGTTGTGGCGGAACTGGCCATTGACGAAGACGCACTCGGCATGGGCGGCGGCGAACTCCCTCCCGCGCGCGGAGGCCCCCGCCTGATAAAGCACCGGCGTCCGCTGCGGCGACGGCTCCGACAGATGAATCGCGTTGACCCGGTAGTTGCGGCCTTCGTGCTTCACCGGATGGACGCGTGACGGATCGGCGTATTGTCGCCCTTCGCGATCACGCAACACGGCGCCGTCTTCCCAGCTTCCTTCCCAAAGCTGATAGACCACCCGCATGTATTCATCGGCTACGTCGTAGCGGCTGTCATGCTCCGGCTGTTCCGCCAGCCCCATACCGCGTGCTGCGCTGTCGAGATACCCGGTGACCACGTTCCAGCCGATGCGGCCCTTGGTCAGGTGGTCGAGCGTGGACATGCGGCGCGCAAACGTATAGGGCGGCTCATAGGTCAGATTGCACGTGACGCCAAATCCGAGATTGCGCGTCGCATAGGCCATCGCTGGGATCAGCAGCAGCGGGTCGTTCACCGGGATCTGCACGGCATTGCGGATCGATGCATCGGGCGAGCCGTGGAACACGTCGTAGACGCCGAGGATGTCGGCCAGGAACAGACCGTCGAACAAGCCGCGTTCCAGCGTCTGCGCCAGCTCCACCCAGTGGTCGAGATCGGTGTAATCCATCGACCGATCGCGCGGATGCGCCCACATCCCGTGCTGGATGTGGCCGACGCAGTTCATGTCGAACGCGTTGAGGCGGATCTGTCTGGGCATGCTACGGGAACAGTCCGCGCGTGTTCTTTGCACCACGCACCTTCTCCACGCCGATCGCCATCGCAGCGGTGCGGTGCGACAGCTTGTCGCGATCGACCCGGTTCATCACCTGCACGAAGGCGCGGCCCAGCACGTGGTAGAGCTTGCTCATCACCTCCGCCTCGTCCCAGAAGAACTGCTGCAGATCCTGCACCCATTCGAAGTAGCTGACCACCACGCCGCCGGCGTTGCAGAGGATATCCGGGATGACGAAGATCTCATCCCGGCGCTGGTCCAGTACCTCGTCGGCATCCGGCGTGGTCGGGCCGTTGGCGGCCTCGGCCAGCACACGGCATTGCAGCCTGGCCGCAACCGACGCGTCGATCACCCGTTCCACCGCGGCCGGTACCAGTACATCGCATTTCTGCACCAGCAGTTCACGCGGATCGAGCGACAGCTGGTTGGAGAAGCCGGCCAGCGCCCCGTTTTCGCGGACGTGCTTCATCAGGGCCTCGACGTCGAGACCGCTTGGATCGAAATAGCAGGCGGTGTGATCGGATACACCGATCAACGTCATGCCATGCGCGGCGAGGGTCGCCGCGGCATGGCTGCCGACATTGCCGAAGCCCTGCACGATGGCGGTGGCACCAACCTCCTTCCGGCCGATGCGCTCCAGCGCGCGCCCCACCAGAAAGGCGACACCCCGGCCCGTGGCTTCGCGCCGACCTTCGGTTCCACCGGAGGCGACCGGCTTGCCGGTGACGATCTCGGTAACCGTCCGGCCCTGGTACATGGAATAGGTGTCCATGAACCACGCCATGACCTGCTCGTCGGTTCCCATGTCCGGCGCCATCACGTCGGTATGCGGCCCGACGAAGGGGATCATCTCCTGCATGTAGCGGCGCGACAGACTTTCAAGCTCTCGACGCGACAGAGCTCGGGGATCCACCGTCACGCCGCCTTTGGCGCCGCCGTAGGGCAGGCCGGCCAGGGCGCATTTCCAGCTCATCCAGATCGCCAGCGCCGCCACCTCGCCGATATCGACACTGAGCGCGAAACGCGTGCCGCCCTTGGTGGGGCCGAGCGTCAGATGATGCTGCACGCGGTAGCCCTGATAGACGGCGATGGTCTTATCATCGCGATGGATCGGGCACGAGACCGCGAGGGCCCGTTTGGGATAGAGCAGCCGTGCGCGCTCGTCGTGCGGTATTTCGAGGTGGTCGGCGATCACCTGGAACTGCTGTCGGGCCATATCGAACACCGGCCCCGTATAGATGGTCATCAGGCGTCTCCTTCCTGGACGCGTGCAGGCCGAGTTGCGTGCTCCCGATGGCTCGGGAATTATCGTTAGGGCCTGCTGCCGTCACCCATATCTGGAGCATCACGTGCCATTCACAAGCACCACGGCCGAGCCTGTCGCCGACTCGCAAGCCTTGCTGGGCCAACGCAACCGCGACGGCGCGCTGGCTGATCCCGCCCAGTGGAACGAGGTGCTTGAGACGATACTGAACCACCGCTCGGTGCGCGGATTCCTGCCGCGCCAGCTGCCCGTGGGGACGCTCGAGTTGCTCGTAGCGGCGGCTCAATCCGCTTCCACCTCGTCCAACCTCCAGTTCTGGAGCGTGGTCGCGGTGGAGGAGACCGAGCGCAAATCGCGGCTGGCGGAGCTTGCCGGCCAGCAGCAGTTCATCCGCGATGCGCCTCTGCTGCTGGTGTGGCTGGCCGACCTGTCACGGCTGGATCGCATCGCAGCCGCACGTCAGGCGCTCGTGGAAGGCACGCATTATCTGGAGGAGTTCATCGTCGGCATCGTTGACGCTGCACTGGCCGCGCAGAGCGCACTGATCGCCGCCGAATCACTTGGGCTCGGCGCGGTCTATATCGGCGCGATGCGTAACCTGCCGGAACGGATCGCTGAGGAGCTTGGCTTGCCGCCGCATGTGTTCGCGGTGTTCGGCATGTCGGTCGGCTACCCTGATCCGGCCAAGGAGACCGGCATCAAACCGCGCCTGCCGCAATCGGTGGTGCTCCACCGTGAGCGATACTCAGCTGCGCCGCGCAGCGAGGCGATCGATGGCTACAACGCGACGATGCGTGAGTTTCAGCGGGAACAGGGCATGAAGGCGATCGACTGGACGCAGCAATGCTTCAGCCGCGTGAAGGATGCCGAGGCGTTGCGCGGCCGCGACCGCATGCGCGAGGCATTGCGCAATCTGGGTTTCGAGCTGCGGTAAAGGCGGTCAGCCCCGCGAAAGCGGGGACCCAGACCGACCGCGCCATGTGACGCCTAGGTTCCCGCTTTCGCGGGAATGACAAATTAAACCGACAAACTGTCACCGCCGCAGCTGAAACGCGCACAGCGCCACCAGCATCAACGCCCCGCCGAACGCCTGCATGGGCCTCAGTTCCTCGCCGAGAAATGCGACACTTGCCAGCGTGGAGACCAGCGGTTCCAAATTCATGATCAGCGCCGTGCTGAACGCGCCGATCCGTGTGATCGAGATGAAGATCGTCAGCACGGAGACCGTGCTGGTCACGCTCATGCAGACAAACGCCACCCAGCCGAACGTGCTCTGAGGCGCATTCCAGGTATGCGTGAACAATGAGAAGACCACGAAGATCGCGGCCGAGGGAACCAGCGAGTACCAGGTATTCAACCGCGAGTCGGTGTTGTGGAGGCTTGCACGCGTGATCAGCAGCGACACGACACGCAGGACCGCCGCGGCAAATGCACCCGCAACACCAAGCAGTTCGACATCGCCGAGCCGCGCACCAAGCATCATGGCCAAGCCGATGAACGCGGCAAATGCGGCCAGGAATCCGCGCCAGCCCATGCGATCGATTCCGGTCGCCGCTCCGGCGAGGCCGGTGAGCAGCGGATAGATGAAATAGGTCAGGATCGCGATCGACAGCGGCAGCAACTGGATCGCCAGCAGCAGGCCGAAGATGTTGGCGGCGAACATCGTGCCTACCGCGATCGAGACAAGACGTTCGCGCCTGGTGTGCCGCCGCGCCGGGGGCGCGACGCGCAGCCACACCCAGAAGAACAACACCGTCAGCACGCCACGGGTGGTGACGAACGACAGCACGTCCATGCCGTCATTGAACACGATCTTGCCGAACACGTCGGCGGCGCTGAACGACAGCGCAGCGGTGATGCCGGGCAGCAGGGCGGCAAACTTGCGCTCGGCCGCGAGCGATGCGGTACCGCTCATTGCAATTGCTACTCCCCCTCCCCTTGCGGGAGGGGGTTGGGGGGAGGGGAGCCACGGCACCAAGCGGCCGAGGTAGTTTGACCCCTCGCCCCAGCCCCCTCCCGCAAGGAGAGGGTGAGCAGTTTATCGGAGCCGTTCATTTGTCCGGTTTGATGTTCATGACTCTGCCAGAACCCGCAAACAGGGCGGGTCGGCCTCCGGATCGACCTCGACCAGCGCGCCGTTTGGCACCACGGCAGTAATGTCGACGTCGAAGCCGGAGATCATGGTGAAGTCGGCGAGCGCCGCGCCCTGCACCATGATGGGGTTCACCGTGTTGAGCACGAGCGCAGCCGGCATCACACCTCGCGCCGACATCTCGTGCAGCATCCAGGCGGTGGCCACGCCGCCCTTTGCCGCATCCAGCACGAGAATTCGCCCGACATAGGACTGGCCCGCCAGCTTGTGCTCCGGACGGCGGAATACGCCGTTGATGCGATCGAGGTCGTAGCGCGCCGAAAATCCGTCCTTCGCGACGAGCGCACGGCCGCGAACGGACTTTCCCATCCCGGCGGCGGCGCGGAACTCATTCATGCGATGATCCTGCCGGCGCACGCTGCATCGACGCAGGCCTGCATGGACAACAGCGCCGGCCGATAGCCGTAGCCGCCAAGAATGTTGACCAGCTTTGCCGAGTTGGTGGCGAGCGCCTGCCAGCCATTGGCCTCCGCCATTTCGCGTGCGTAGCTTTGATAGAAACACATGCCGGACAGCACGAGACCGCCCGCCGCCTCGATGCGCGCGGTGATGCCGAGCCGGTCAGCATCAGGCTTCACCTGCGGGCTGGTCACCACCAGCAGCGGTATCGTCGCGCGCCGGCCGTCCAACATGCCGGCGACATCGCGCATCTCCAGCAGGCTGAGTTGCGGGGAGGAAAACACTACGACATCCACCTTGTCGACATGCCGCCGGTACGAGTCCTTGAAGGCACGCAGATCGGCTTCGGTAATCGTGACGCTCGCCTGCAACGACGGGTCGGCGACGTCGTTCAGACGCTCCGCCTCGGGCGTGACGCCGACCACGTGGAACAGCGCGACGGACCCGTAACTGGCCATGGCGGCACCGAAGTGCTTCAACTCATCCGAATTTGGCACACGATCGATGCCGACCAGCGCGGGAACCTGCCAGTAGTCTCCGGCAATCCGGCCAACAACACCGCCCAGTGCGCCCCAGTCGTGCAGCTCCCGTGGCGTGACGGCGACGCGCAGCAGCAGCGTGGCGCGTCGCTTCTCCGCCAGATGATAGCCGTAGCGCGGTGTCCGTCCGGTCAGGCCGGCAGCCAAAGCGGAAGGACCGCCCTCGAAATTGGATCGAGCGCCAAGCACGCTGTTCGAGTAGATAACCACACCAGTGTCGCCGTACGCCATGTGCTCGCCGCGCACCGCCGGCATGATCGTCTGGTAGTTGATGCAGGTATCCGTCATCAGGACACCGAGCGCCTGAAATGCCGCGATCGCGCGACGCTCCAGCGCCAGCATCCATTCCTGCTGTTTCAGTCGCGCGGCCGCGGCGAAGTCCGTGCCGCGTGGATCGGTGATGGTCGGGATGCGAACCTGGCGCTGCTCTTCCGGCAGGCTCGCAAGCTTCTCGAGCCATTCGACGCCGGCGACGCCGAGCGATTCGGTATCGGCCATGATGTGGGCTTGCGACACCGGCACGAAATCCGCCGCACCGAGATAGGATCCAACACGGATCTGGTGCTGGATCGCCCATTGCCGCGCCGGACCGGCCTCACCGGCCAGCATGGACCGCTCTTCGTCTGTCAGAAGCACTTTGGATCACGCCGGCGCGCGACCGCGCACCGGCTTTCCTCCCGTTGATTGGCCCCGGATGATGCTGGCTTCAACCGGTCGCTGTCAAAAACGCCTCGACCACACCGACGAAGCCATCGGGATTCTCGGCGTGCAGCCAATGTCCGGCATTCTTCAAGGTGACAAACCGCGCGCTGGGAAACAGGGTCCGAATCACCGGACGGTGTTCGGGCCGGATGTAGTCCGATGCAGCACCGGCAATGAACAACGTCGGACCGGCATAGCGCGCATCATCCGGCGCATCCCAGGCTCCGATGACCGGCAGCGCAGCGATGATCTCGGTCAGTCCGATGCGCCAGCGCGGCGTCGCACCGAGTTGCAGGTTCTGCAGGAGAAACGCGCGGACGCCGGCATCCGGCACCGCCTCCGCCAGCGCGGCATCGGCCTGCGCCGCGCGACATGCCACGCGACATCGGCAGCGATGCCATGGCCTCGGCGATCGCGCGATAATGCGGCGGGTAGGCCACCGGCGCGATGTCGGCAACGATCAGCCGTGCCGTCAGGTCCGGATGCATGAGCGCCGCCTGCATCGCAACCTTGCCGCCCATCGAATGGCCCAGCAGCGTCGCGGGCAGAGCCGACAGCCGATCCAATGTCTCCAGCACATCGGCGGCCATGGTCGCATACCGCATGTCGCCATCATGCGGACTTGCACCATGATTGCGGAGGTCCAGCGCGATCACCCTGCGCCTCTGAGCCAATTGCCGCTGCACGATCCCGAAATTGCGCGCGGCCCCGAACAGCCCATGCAGCAGCACCAGACTGTCACCCTGTCCCATTGCGGTGGCGTTCAGGATCATGCTCGTCTGCCAGGCCATGCTGCCGCGCCGACGCCGCCGATGATCAGCGCCGCCCCGAACAGCAGATCCGAAGTGAACGCCTCGCCTAAAAGCAGATTGGCAAGGATCAGGCTTATCGCGGGTGTCATCAGGAAACCGACCGAGGAGACCACCGTCGGCAATGTGGCAGTCGCCTGCACCACGCACCAGGTACCGAACGGGCCGGCGAGCAGTCCGATATAGGCGAGCGCCGCCCAGGATCCAGGCTGCGAACCCAGTGTCCCGTCGGGCGCATGCCAGATCAAGAGTGGCGCCAGCATCACCGCGGCGACTGCAAAACACCAAGGCAGCAACTCGAACATCGACAAATGCGGTCTGGCGGCGCGGATGACGATGATTGCCACCGACCACGACAGCGCCGCACCCAGCAGGAACACGTGGCCGACAAGTACATTATGCGAGGTCCAGTCGATCGCCCATGGGCTCATCAGGACCACCACGCCTACCAGCCCGAGCCCTGCTGCGATCCAGCGGCGCGGCGGAATGCGCTCGTGCAGGAAAATCAGTGACAGCGGCACCACCCACACCGTTGTGGTGTTGGCCAGGATCGCGGTGCGGCCCGCCGGCACCCACGCCACCGCCTCGTGCGCCAGCGCGAAATAGCCGCCAAGCTGGAACACGCCGACTGCCATTAGAGCGGGCAGATCTGCTCGATGCGGCAACCGCAGCGTGCCACGCAGCGCCAATACTGCGGCGATGGTGAGGCCGGACAGCACCGCACGCCCTTCTGCGAACCAAAGCGGCGTGCTACCGAGGCTCAATGCGATCTTGGTAAGCGGCCACGCGCTGCTGAGCAGGATGACCGATACAGCGAGTTGGACGAGGCCCGCTGTCGGCATGCTGTTCATGCTGTCCAGTGTGCCGCCTGCTGGGGATCGCGGAACGTCAATCGAGCTCAACATAAATCGTCACATGACCTTCTCACTCATCGGCCGCTGCCACCGCACAGGCCAAATCGGTGCTGTCGTCTCCACATCCTCGATCGCAGTTGGAGCGCGCGTCGCATACTGTTCGGCCGGCGTCGGAGCCGTGCTCACCCAGCATCGCACCGATCCGCGCCTCGGGCCACGTGGCATCTCCCTGTTGCGGTCTGGCTGCTCGGCGCAGCAGACGCTGGACGCGCTGGTTGCATCCTCGCGGTATGCACACTGGCGACAAATCGCCGTTCTCGATGGTGCAGGCAACACCGCGGCCTATAGCGGGGCGCGCACGCGACCGGAGATGAGCGAGGCGGCATCACATGACGCCTGCGCGATCGGCAACATCCTCGCCAATGTGCGTGTGCCTGCCGCCATGCTGCTTGCATTCCAGGCCGATCCGGCGGCGCCTCTGGCGGAACGGCTGATGCACGCACTGGAGGAAGGGCTCGCCGCGGGCGGCGAAAGCGCTCCGGTGCGGAGCGCGCATCTGCTGGTCGTGGAACGGGAGAGCTTCCCGCTGATCGATCTGCGTGTGGATTGGCACGACCAGCCGATAGCCGAACTTCGGGCATTATGGAGCCGCTACGCACCGCAGAGCGGGGAGTATCTGCTGCGCGCACTCGACCCAGACCATCCGGCGATCCTGTAAGATGCAATTTGCCCTTGCCATTGTCGCGACATTCCGGTAATGATCCACGCGATGTCACAGATCCAGATCACTTCCACCGTCCGATTTTGGTACCGCTGGTACATTCCGGCGGCCTAGGATCGTGCACATCTAGCAGGAACCCAAAGCCGCCCCGCCAAGGCGGCTTTCGCTTTTCTGCACCACTGAAAATCGGAATTGCGCCAAGGCAGGAGCGGCCTCTCAAATGAAGGAGGCTCGCATGCACAGTTCGCAATTCGACTTCGATGTGATCACCGGCCCATCCGTCCCCGAGGATCGCAAGCCGGCCACACCGCAATCCCCTCCACCCGCGCAGCCGGCCTCGCACCAGCCGGCGCCGCAGCGATCACGCTGACGCGTCATGTCCTGGTCACCGCAAAGCTGGCGTGCGCTGTCCAATTGCACAGGCGCCGCAATATCCCGATCCGGCCGCGCTTGCCGCCGTCGAGGCTGAACTCCGCACCGCACCGCCGCTGATCTTCGCCGGCGAGGCACGCGCGCTGAAGGCACAGCTTGCCCGCGCCGCGGCCGGCGAGGCGTTCCTGCTGCAAGGCGGGGACTGCGCCGAATCCTTTGCCGAATTCCACGCCAATTCGCTGCGCGACACAGTGAAGGTGCTGCTGCAGATGGCGGTGGTTCTCAGCTACGCGGCAGCCGCGCCGGTGGTGAAGGTTGCGCGCATGGCGGGGCAGTTCGCCAAGCCGCGCTCGCAGCCGACCGAGACCATCGATGGCGTCACGCTGCCGTCCTATCGCGGCGACATCGTCAACGACATCGCGTTCGATGCCGCTGCACGTGCGCCCGATCCGGGGCGCATGTTACGTGCCTACAACCAGTCCGCCATCACGCTCAATCTGCTGCGCGCGTTCACGCAGGGAGGCTTCGCCGATCTGGCGCGCGTGCAGCAATGGAACCAGGCGTTCATCGCGGCGTCCCCGCAGGGCGAACGCTATGGCGAACTGTCGCGGCGCATCCAGGAATCGCTCGGCTTCATGGCGGCCTGCGGCCTGACGCCGGCGAACGTGCCGCAGCTTCGCTCGACCGAGATTTATACCAGTCACGACGCGATGCTGCTGAACTACGAGGAGCCGCTCGCCCGCCAGGACAGCCTGACCGGTGACTGGTACGCCTGTTCGGCGCACCTGCCCTGGATCGGCGAACGCACGCGGCAGGCGGATGGCGCGCATGTCGAATTCCTGCGCGGCGTTGCCAACCCGCTGGGACTCAAATGCGGTCCGGCGATGACGGCGGACGAACTGTTGCGGCTGATCGACATCCTCAATCCGGACAATGAACCGGGGCGGCTGACCCTGATCACGCGTTTGGGTGCAGATCGGATCGGTGCGGGCCTGCCACCGCTGATCCGTGCCGTGCAACGCGAAGGGCGCAGCGTCGTCTGGTCGTGCGATCCGATGCATGGCAACACCGAGACGACCGTATCGGGGCACAAGACGCGCCCATTCGATCGCATCATGACCGAGCTGCGCGACTGCTTTGCGGTGCATCGGGCCGAGGGCAGTCATCTGGGCGGGATGCATGTGGAGATGACCGGGAAGGATGTCACCGAATGCACCGGCGGCGCGCAACGGATCGATGAGGCGGCACTGGCGGATCGCTACCACACGCACTGCGATCCGCGATTGAACGGTTCACAGGCGCTGGAACTTGCGTTCCTCGTCGCCGATCAGATCAAGCAGGAGCGTGACAGATCGCGAATGCGCTCGGCCGAACCGCACGCCGCCGCGGTGCGCGCGTTCAGTCCGGCTTGAAGTCCATCGCCGCGCCGTTCATGCAGTAGCGCTGCCCGGTCGGGCGCGGACCGTCGTCGAACACGTGGCCGAGATGGCCGCCGCAATTGCTGCAATGGACCTCGGTGCGCGTCATGAACAGGCTGCGATCCTCCGTGGTGGCGACGCCACCGTCCAGCGGCTGATAGAAGCTCGGCCACCCGGTGCCGCTTTCGAACTTGGTGTCGGACGCGAACAGGTCCTGTCCGCAGCCGGCGCAGATGAACTTGCCGTGCCGCTTTTCCGCGTTCAGCGGACTGGTGCCGGCGCGCTCGGTGCCGTGCTTGCGCAGCACCTGGTACTGCGCGGGCGACAATTTCGCGCGCCACTCTTCTTCGGTGTGCGTGACGGGAAACGTCTCGGTATCCGCTGCGTGCGACGAGCCGAACAGCCGCATGGGCCTGCCTCCTCGGTTCATGGTTGAGGATAGTATAGGGTGTCGGGTGTTGTTTTGGGAGGACTCGGATGACGGCGTTTCGAGACGCATTGCAGCCGGTGCTGCCCGACGATGCGGCCGATGCCGCGCTGGCAGGGAGGGTCTGGCGACCGGACGTCGGCGGCCCGTCGGTGGTCGCGGTGCGCGACGGCGCGCTGGTGGATGTGTCGGCTGCCTTTCCCACCATGCGGGACCTGTGTGAGGCGGATGATCCCGCCGGTTCCCTGCATGCGGCACGGGGCGAGACCATCGGCGAACTGGACGCGGTACTGGCGAACACGCCTGTCGAGCGCAGGGATGGCAACAGGCCGTGGCTGCTGGCGCCGATCGACCTGCAGGCGATCAAGGCCGCCGGCGTCACGTTCGTGCTGTCGATGATCGAGCGGGTGATCGAGGAACGCGCCCGCGGCGATCTGAATGCCGCCGTGGCGATCCGAGCCGAGGTGAACCGACTGGTCGGCGACGATCTTGCAAAGCTGAAGCCGGGTTCAGAGGAAGCCGCACACCTGAAGCAGGTGCTGATCGAACAGGGCGCTTGGAGCCAGTATCTGGAGGTCGGCATCGGCCCGGATGCGGAGATCTTCACCAAGGCCCAGCCGATGGCCGCGGTCGGCACCGGCATGGACGCCGGCATCCATCCGAAATCGTCGTGGAACAACCCCGAGCCGGAAGTGGTGCTGGTCGCCTCGTCGTCCGGCCGCATCGTCGCCGCCACATTGGGCAACGACGTCAACCTGCGCGACGTGGAGGGCCGCTCCGCGTTGCTGCTCGGGAAGGCGAAGGACAACAACGCGTCCTGCGCGATTGGCCCGTTCCTACGATTTTTCGACGCGCGGTTCACGCTGGACGACATCCGCCAGACGACGGTCTCGCTGAGCGTCGAAGGGACCGATGGGTTCAGGTTGGAGGGTGCGTCTTCGATTGCCATGATCAGCCGCGACCCGGATGATCTTGTGGCGCAGATGGTGAACGAGCATCACCGCTATCCGGATGGTGCGGTGCTGTTCCTCGGCACGATGTTCGCGCCGGTCGAGGACCGCGACGCGCCAGGCAAGGGCTTCACGCACAAGACCGGCGACATCGTGACGATCGCTGCGCCGAAGCTGGGCCGGCTGGTGAATCGGATGATGCCGACCGATCAGTGCGAGGCGTGGCGCTTCGGCGTTGGTGCGTTGATGCGTAATCTCGCGGGGCGGGGACTGCTATAGCGTCGTCATGGCCGGGGTCGTCATGGCCGGGCTTGTCCCGGCCATCGGACGCAACACCAGTGCGGGTGCTGATGGCCGGGACAAGCCCGGCCATGACGGGGTGGGTTTAACTCAGTACCGCTTCTGTCCTGCGCTTGATCAGATCGAAGTCGATCTCCGCACCGAGCCCTGTTCCGGTCGGCGCGTGCAGCAGACCTTCCTTGTCGATTTGCAACTCCTTCGCCATGCCGTACTTGTGAGCGCCGTCCGGCAGCAGCACCTCGAACATCGTGGTGTTTCTGATCGCCATGCAGAGATGCAGGTTTGCCAGGTTGTTTAACGAATTGCCTGAATGGTGGATCTCGTATTTCAAATTGAACGCTTCCGCGAGATGGGCCGTCTTCAGCATGGTGGTGAGCCCACCCTTGTTCGGGATGTCGCCACGCAGATAGTCGGTAGCGCGCTCAGTGAGCCAGATCGGATAGGTGTCCAGCCCACCGGCCGGAAACTCCGTCGCCATGATCGGAATATCCAATTTTTCGCGCAGCTTCACGTAGTTGTAGACGTCCTCGTCCGACATCGGATCTTCGTACCAATAGTAGCCCATCTCCTCGATCGCGCGGCCCACGCGCAGGGCGTCCACGTAGTTGTAGCTCCAGGTGGAATCCAGCATCAGCCGGAAGTCATCGCCGACCGCCTTGCGCACCGCCTCGCACACCTTGATATCCTGGTCCGGATCGCGCGGCGGATGGATCTTGTAGGCCTTCCAGCCATTGGCCTTGAAGCTCTGCGCCTGGTCGACGTAGGCGGCGATGTCGGGCAGTACCTGCGAACTCGCATAGCCGAGGATCGAGGTGCGGAACGTGCCCATCAGCGCATGCACCGGCAGTTTGGCGATTTTGCCTGCGAGATCCCACAGCGCGACGTCGACCGCGCCGATCGTGCGATAGCTGACGATGCGGGACACCAGACGCATCCCGGCATGGATGCGCTCGCGTTCCAGCGGGTCCTGCCCGATCAGCATCGGCTTCAGCGAGCGGATCAATTGCGGACCGTCCATTGCTGCTGGATTGGTCGCCGCACCGAGGAACGCGTGGCCCTCCAGTCCCTCGTCGGTATGGACGCGCAGCAGTCCCAGACTGGAGGAACTGGAAGCCAGCGCTCCGAGGTGATAGCGCGTTGCAGGAATGCCATCCCAGGTGAAGATGGTCAGCGATACGTCATCGATCTTCATGATAGGTCCTCCCCAACCACCATCATCCCATGGGTCCCCACTTTCGCGGGGATGACGAATGGAGCGGCTAATGACGAGTGGAGCGGTTAGAGACTCCGATGCGTCCCGTCACAACGCGGCTTGTTGCCACTGTTCTTGCAGCCGCAGAACGCGATCGTCCCTGCATCCTCCGCCTTGAACTCGACTGGGCTGAAACCGCTGCCCTTGTGCGACCCGTCGCAGAACGGCTGGTTGCCGCTCTTGCCGCAGGCGCACCACCAATAGGATTTGCCGGCCTCCACCTCCATTCGGTACGGGCTCTTCTGCGCGATGACCGGCTGCACGTCTGACATTCTCTATCTCCCGTTGTGGTTCGTTCAGTTGGCCCGGACTTCCGCCCAGGTATCGTCCAGCGTGCGTTGCAGACATGCCGCCATGTCGTCGACCTCCTCCTCGGTGATGATCAACGGCGGCGAGAACGCGATGCGGTCGCCGATGAACCGTGTGATAAGGCCCTGCCCGCGCGCGTGTCTGTCGGCAATGCGGCCCACACCCCGCGACGGATTGAACGGCGTGCGGCTGGCCTTGTCGGCCATCATCTCCATCCCGGTCAACAGGCCGACGCCACGCACGTCGCCCACCAACGGATGATCCGCGAACTTCGCCAGCACTTGTTGCATGTAGGGACCGACGCGCTGGACGTGGCCCACCATGTCCATCTCTTCGTAGATGCGCAACGTCTCCATTGCGACCGCGGTGGTGACAGGATGGCCGGCATACGTGAACCCGTGCGCGAAATTACCGAGCTTGCGGCTTTCATCCAGCATAGCCTGAAAGACACGCTCGTTGATCAGCAGCGCGGAGATCGGCTGCATCCCGGCCGACAGTGCCTTGGCGCAGGAGATCATGTCGGGCTTCAGATCATAGGTCTCGCTGCCCCACATGTTGCCGGTGCGGCCGAAGCCGCAGATCACTTCATCGGCGATGAACAGCACGTCGTGCTTGCGCAGCACCGCCTGCATCTTGTCCCAGTATGTGCGCGGCGGAATGAGCCCGCCGCCGGCGCCCATCACCGGCTCGGCGATGAAGCCGCCGACCGTGTCGGGACCTTCCGCCACGATCAGCGCTTCCAACGCGTCGGCCATGCGCGTCGCAAACTGCTCCTCGGTCTCGCCGTCCTGGTGCAGGCGGTAGTAGTGCGGGTAATCAGTGTGACGGAAATCCGGGAACGGCAGGCCGAAATCGGCGTGCATGTCCGCCTTGCCGGATGCGCTGATCGAAGCCGATGTGCTGCCGTGATAGCCCATCCTGCGGCCGATTATCTTCCGTTTGCTCGGGTTGCCGATCGCAGCGTGATAATACCACACCAGTTTGATCGCCGTGTCGTTCGCCTCGGAACCCGAGCACTGGAACAGCACCTTGCTCATCGGCACGGGCGCAATCTGCAACAGCCTCTCCGCCAGATTGACGCCCGGCTCGTTGGTGGTGCTGCGATAGAGATGTGCATAGCCAAGCTTGCGCATCTGCTCGTACGCGACGCGCGCCAGGCGTTCGGACGCGAACCCGAGCGAGGCGCACCACAACCCCGCCGCCGCGTCCAGGAACTGCTGGCCGGAGTCATCCCATAGGTAGATGCCCTGACCGCGCGAGATCACCACCGGACCCTGCTCGAGATGCTGCACCAGATCGGTCTGCGGATGCACGATCGAGGCGATGTCGCGCGCCTGCACCGAATTGGGAGCCACGTGGGTCATTCTGCGTTCCTCCATCAGCCTGCTTCCGCGCCGTAGTCGCGCCGTGCGGCCATGGGGGTAACGTATCCGTCCAGCAGGTCTTCGGAAAGACGCGCACGTTGGCGTCCCGATGGCGGCCCGTAGCCGCCGGAGCCTGGCGCCTCGATCACCACCAGCGAACCCGCCGGGGCGATGAACCCACCCTTGCTGTTGAGTTTTTGTGCGTTGCCGTTCGGCGGGATCAGTTCGAGCCGCGCAGCCGCGCCTGCCTTGCCGCCATTGAGACCGAATGGCGGCGTGACGGTGCGTTCGCAGCAGACCGCGGCGTGGGCCTGCCGCTCCAGCACGCGCCACACCCGGCGCACGCCAAGCCCGCCGCGCCAGGTTCCCGCGCCGCCGCTGTCCGGCACCAGCGAATACTCCTCGACGCGCAGGGGAAAACTCATTTCGATGATCTCGATCGGCGTGTTCATCATGTTGGAGACGGTGCTCGCGACGGCGTTGATGCCATCCTTCACCGGCCGCGCACCGAACCCTCCCTTCACCGATTCGTAGCTGACATAGCGCTCGCCGGTTCGGTAGTCGGTACCGCCGAATGTCATCACGGCCGATGTGCCCTGCGAGCCGGCCATCACCGTGCGCGGCGTGAAGGCGAACATCGCAGCCATCACCATGTCCGCGACGCGGTGCGATATCTCATGGTTCGCGTAAACAACCGGCGCGGGCAGTTGCGCGTTCACCACCGAGCCGGGCGGCGCGGTCACCGTCACCGGACGCCAGCACCCTGAATTCGGTGGGATCAGGCTTTTCGGATCCGCGATCATCTTGAGCGCACAGAACACGCCCGATGCGGTGACGGTGAGAGGCGCGTTCATCGGTCCGGGAACCTGCGGATCGGAGCCGGTGAAGTCGGCGGTGATGGTGTCGCCGCTCTTGGTGATGCGCAGCTTCACAGTGAAGGTCTCATCCTCGGATTCGCCCGGCGCGATGATGCCGTCGCCGTCGAAGATGTCGGTGAACTCCGCCTCGCCGTCCGGCAATGCGCGCAACGCTGCACGCATCATGGTTTCCGAATAGTCGAGTACCTCCTGCATGATGTCGAGCAGCGTATCGGTGCCGTATTTCGCAGCCAGCGCCTCGAGCCTTGCGGCGGCACGCCAATTCGCTGCGACCTGAGCGCGTAGGTCGCCAAGCCGCTCGGTCGGGGTGCGGACATTGGCGAAGATGATGGCCTCGATCGACGGGTCCGGCTTGCCGTCGCGATACAGCCGTATCGGCGGCAGGCGCAGACCCTCGCCGTAGATTTCCGTCACCGCGCCGTAGCTGCCAGGCGTCGCGCTGCCGATGTCGGGCCAATGCGCGCGTACGCAGCCGAAGCCGAGCAGACGACCCTGGTGAAATGCGGGCGCCACGACATTCACATCCGGCAGATGCGAGCCGCCCTGGTATGGATCGTTGTGAATGAACACGTCACCCGGTGCGGCATCGGGGAACGCCTTCACCACCGCGCGCACCGCATCCGGCATCGAACCGAGATGAATTGGCAGGTCCGGTCCCTGCGCCACCATGTTTCCCGCCACGTCGAAGATGCCGCAGGAGTAGTCGCCAGCGACCTTCAGCAGCGGCGAGTAGGCGGTCTTTGCGAGGACGATCTTCATCTCCTCGGCCGCACAGGTGAGGGCGTTCTTCACCACCTCGAAGCGGGCCGGATCGGTCCTCAGGCGCTGCATTCGTACGCACTCCTTTTGCCCCAACGTCATGACCGTCCCCGGACTCGATCCGGGGACGGTCCCGGACACCCGTACGATAATCGGTGTCGCGACAGATGGCCGGGTCAAGCCCGGCCGTGGCGCTAACAGACTGACAATCGTATATACCCCAGGTCATCGATCCGTGCCGTCCATCCGGGCGGGACGACCGTTGTCGAATCCATCGCCTCGATGATCGCCGGACCAACGATGTGCGTGCCCGGCATGAGCCCGTCGCGCCAATGCACGGTTGTCGGCGCGAATCCGGTCTCGGCAAACCACACGTCACGGCTGCGCGTACGCGCGCTTGCGGGATCGGCACGTTGTGCCAGCACCAGGTCGGGCTGGCGACCGATTGCGCTCAATCGAAGATTGACCAGTTGCACATGCTCCGAACAATTGGCGTGGCCATAGGTCTGTTCGTGTTTGGCGTGGAACGCGGCAGCAAGATCGTCCAGCGTGGCGCGGGTGATCTCGCCATCGGCAATCGGCACGGTCAGTTCATACGCCTGCCGGCGATAGCGCACGTCAGCCAGACGCAGCAGCACCTGTCGTTCCGGCGGAACCCGCGCCGCATGCAGCATCGCCCTCCCCGCCTGCTCCATGCCGGCTATCGCCTCGCCGACACGCGACGGATCGATGCCGGCGAGATCGGCGTACAACGTGCGCGAATAGTCACGTTTCAGATCGCTGGCAACCAGTCCAAGCGCCGAGAATGCGCCTGGCGCCGGCGGCACGATCACTTCCGGGATCTGCAACTCCGCGGCGAGCGAGACAGCGTGCACCGGACCAGCGCCGCCAAATGCAATGAGGGAAAACTCCTGCGGATCATGGCCCCGCTCGATCGACACGATACGCAGCGCCTGCGCCATGTTGCCGTTGACAACTTCGATGATGCGCGCGGCAGCCTCGGGAACCGACAAACCAAGTGGCCGCCCGATCGCGGCATCGATGGCGCGCTCCGCCGCGGCGAGATCGATCCGCAGACCGCCACCGAGCAATGCCTCGCGATCCAGATAGCCAAGTACCACATCCGCATCGGTCACGGTCGGCAGTGTTCCGCCGGCGCCGTAGGCGGCGGGACCGGGGGCCGCGCCGGCGCTGTGTGGACCCACCTTCAGCGCACCGCCGGGATCCACCCAGGCGATGGAGCCGCCGCCCGCACTCACTTCCGCCAGATCGATCACCGGCACGCGAATTGGATGACCCGTACCGTGCATCCAGCGGTTGGCATGACCGGAACCGCCGACCTCGTATTCCGCGGTCACCGCCACTTCACCGTTGGCAATCACGCTCGCCTTGGCCGTCGTGCCACCCATGTCGAACGAGATCAGGTTGGGACGATCCAGCTGCCGCCCGGCCAACGACGCCGCGACGACGCCCGCGGCGGGACCGGATTCCACTGCCATCGCCGGCATCCGCAACGCCTCGTCGATGTCCAGCACACCGCCCGATGAGCCCATCACATGCAACTTCGGCAAGCCAAGTCGTGATGCGGCGGATTGCAGCCGGTCGAGATAGGAGGCCAGCAATGGACCCACAACCGCACACACCGCCGTCGTGCTGGCCCGCTCGAATTCTCGAATTTCCGGCAGCACCTCGGACGACAGATACACACCGACGCCGGGCAACGCCGCGCGCAACACCTCGCCGACACGCCGTTCGTGCGCATCATTCAGGAACGAGAACAGGAAGGTCACCGCCACGGTCTGCAACCCGGCATCGCGGATCGCCTCGATCAACGGGGAAAATTCGTCCTTGGCCAGCGGCGTGACCACCTCGCCCTGCGCATCGATCCGCTCGGTGATCTCGAACCGCCAACGCCGAGGCACCAGAACGGCAGGCGCGTCCTGCAACAGGTCATACAGATCGGCCCGCGAGGAACGCCGCAGCTCGAGAATGTCGCGGAAGCCGCGCGTTGCGACGAAGCCGGCACGCGCCCCCTTGTTCTCCAGCAGCGTATTGGTGACGACGGTTGTCGCATGCGACAGCAGGGAGACATCGGCTGGATCGATGCGGTTGGCGTCCAGCCCCTGGCGGATGCCATCGATCACCGCCTGGCCGAAATCGTGCGGCGTGGTCGGTAATTTGGCAATCGCGATGCTGCCCGAGTCTTCCTCCACCAATGCTACGTCGGTGAAGGTGCCGCCGATGTCGATGCCGATCCGCCACGCCATTCGGTCAACCCCTGCCGGTGGGGGAGCAGCATAGGTGGCAACCATTCGCTTCGCCAATGGTCGGGCCAACGGCCGCCATTGAGGCCTGCATCACCGTCGCGCACACTACCCGTCCATGCGCAGATTCCGCGAACGCGATTCAACCACCGACGGGATCTCCCGCCTGATGCTGTTCTTCGCCATCGTCTATACGGTGGAAGGCATCGGCCAGGCGAAAGTCGGGGTGATCTGGCAACCGCTCACCCATTACCTCAAGGAAAGCCAGAACTGGACGCCGGTGCAGATCGCTACCTACCTCGCGATCCTGGACGTGCCGTGGATCGTCAAGCCGCTCTACGGCATGCTCTCCGACTTCCTGCCGCTGTTCGGCTATCGGCGACGCAGCTACCTGCTACTGGCGAATGCCGCCGCAATCGCAGCCTTCCTCTGGGCCACCCAGGTCCTGGCGCCGGCCTCGATCGTGTTCGCGCTGCTGCTGACGGCGATCGCCATGGCCATCTCGAGCACCGTGTGCGGCGCGCTGCTGGTGGAAAACGGCCAAAGACTCAACGCGAGCGGAGCGTTCATCAACCAGCAATGGCTCTGGTTCAACGTCGCTGTCATGGCCGCATCGTTGCTTGGCGGCCAGTTGATCGAACACCTGTCGCCGGAAGGGGCCCTGCACGCCGCGGCTGCAATCGCGGCGATCGCCCCAGTGGCGATCGTCTTCAGCTGCCTCGTGCTGGTCGAGGAGGACCCGGCAGGGATCAACGTTGCTGAGTTCCGACGCGCGCTGCGCGGATTTCTCGACACGTTCCGATCGCGCACGCTCTGGCTGATCGGTGCCTTCCTGTTCTGCTACTACTTCAGCCCGGGGTTCGGTACGCCGCTCTATTTTCACATGACCGACCATCTGCGGTTCTCGCAGGGCACCATCGGCATGCTGTCCTCGGTCAGCGCCGGAGGATGGATCGCAGGCGGCCTGATCTACCGCTTCCTGCTGCGCGGCATGGTATCGCGCGCATTGCTCAACCTGAGCATCCTGTGCGGCACACTTGCGACGCTGGCGTTCCTCGGCCTGGTCGATGAAACAAGCGCGATCGTGGTGTATTTCCTCAATGGCGTTGCCAGCATGATCGCCAACATTGCCACGCTCACGCTCGCCGCCGATCACTGTCCAAAACGCTCCGAGGGTTTTGCGTTCGCGGCGCTGATGTCGGTCATCAATCTGGCAACGCCGCTCTCGGACACGATCGGCGCATTCCTATATCAGCACGTATTCTCCGGCCGGCTGGCGCCGCTCATCGTGGCATCGGCGGCGTTCACCGCCTTCGTGTTCGTGCTGGTGCCTTTGCTCGACCGGGGAATCGCGCGAACACAGGCGAGCGAGCCGCGATAAAGAAAGAGCAGGCATGCGCCAATCGGGGTACCGCGCATGCCTGCTCCTACAAGCGCCGTGCGAGACCAGTGGGGACCGAAATACGAGGTTCCGGGAAGGGCGTATCTCGGGTCTGGTCGGCACTGGTGGCGCCCGCAGTTATGTCACCCGTCGTTGCGGAGAATGCGGCCGGAACTTTCGTGCCGCGTCAGCTGTATATGTCGGAGGAGAAGGCTGCGGAACAGGAAGGATGGTCCGCCGTTTCCGGACGAAGATGCGGTTTGAACTTATCCGCTCCTGGCGCGGATTCCCCGCGAATTTTGGCGGGTACTTTACGCCGAGTTTTCGGTTTTGTTCCTCATGGCGACCGGCCACGCCGCGGACGCAACACGGTAACTCCACCGAAGGCGCCGGCCTTCCGCCGCGTGCTGTCGGGCTCCTCCGATTGCAGGACGCTCCGATACTCGCAGGTCATCACATACGAGCCGACGCGCAGCAGGGCGCCGTGCAGCAGCGGCGTCGTCCCCGCCAAACGTCTGTTATCGACAAATGTGCCGTTGGTTGAATTCAGGTCGGTGACGCTGACCTCGTCGCCGGTGACATCGATCCGGCAATGGGCTCGCGAAACGTCCGCGGCTTCGAGCAGCAGCGCGCAAGGCGGTGCCCTGCCGATGGTCAGCGAGCCCGGAGGCAGTGCCACCCGGCGCACTGCCGATTCCGGCTGCAGGATCACCAGGTGATGCTGCGGCTCCGCCGCGGCCTGGCGCATCATCCCGTGCGCGGGATGCAGGCTCACCGTTGCGTCAATCGACGCATTGTCGGCCATGTCCGGTGCACCGACCGGAAGGGTCGCGGCGAGGCTGCGCGCAACCTCCGGCAGCGCCGCAGCCGCAATGCCGAGCGCCTCGTGGAACTGCTCGGCAGCGGCCTCGGACAGAGCGACACGCAGTGACTTGCCGCGCTGGCGTTCCAGCAAGCCGAGTGTGATCAGATAGGCGATGTGATCCCGCGTGGTCTGGAAGTTCTGGCCGGTCAGGTTGAGCAGACTTGCGGCCATCTGGTCCGCCAAGATGCCTTCCTCTGTGTCGGCGAAAGCGGAAACGCCGTAGCGCAATTCGACCGTCATGTGGAGCAAGGACCAGTGCGACATCGAGTTCAGATGTCGGATCGCCTCCACCCGGCGTGCACGCGACAGGTTCATTGCATCGAAGATGCGATCGAGGGCGTTACGCCATGGCTCCCTGCATCGACCGAGCGATTGCAGGATGATGGCTCTCTGCTGTGCATCAAGACTTCGGGGCACTGCGACCCGCGTCGCAGGGTCGAGTGCCGCGGAGGTAGCGCAGAGCTCTTTCGCCAGCGCCAGCAGATGACGATCGAACAGGTCGAGCAATGCCGCGGTGGGGACGATGACGGAGCGGGCCGCAAGCCCCCCGGTCGGCGGATCGACAGCACAGAATTGCAGATCCCGAATTTCCAGAATGCGTTCCTTGACGGTGGAATCGTCCAGCAGGAACACCTGCTTGACCAGCCCATAGAGCTCGCCGACCGCTGCGCCGTCCCGGCCGTTGGTGCAGAGATGCGTGACGATATGCCACTGCGCGCGCCTGAACAGCTTGGGAAAGTGTGCGTGCCAGATCGTCTGGTAGGACGACAGGAAACGAACGACTTCGCGTTCCGCCTGCATCGAGCCGCTCCGTGGTAATCCAGCGCGTCCGTTGCAGCCTAGACAACGCAGGCAGGGAACGCAAAACGCGTGATATGCGCGGCAATTTGGTGAGCCCTGGACGACCAGCGTCTGGCCTGAAGCCCCGTGCATCGTCACCCGAAATCGTCCGCTATGGCGCTCGGTCACCGGCGAGGGCACGGCCCATCCGCTGCTGTCACCGACCTCGCTGCGCGGCGGGAACCGCACCTCGCACCGCGACACCACGCTCGTACCATGGCCTGCTGAGGCGGACGAGCCGAACCACCGACAGCATGACCGGGACTTCGACCAGTACGCCAACCACGGTAGCCAGCGCGGCTCCCGATTGGAACCCGAACAGCGCGATCGCCGTCGCCACGGCAAGCTCGAAGAAGTTTGATGCGCCGATCAGCGCCGAGGGGCCGGCGACGCACCACTCGACGCCCAGACGCCGGTTCAGCCAATAGGCCAATCCTGCGTTGAAGTAGACCTGCACCAGGATCGGGATCGCGAGCAGCAGGATGACCAGCGGCTGGCGAACGATCTGCCCGCCCTGCAGTCCGAACAGCAGGATCAGGGTCAGGAGTAGAGCCGCCAGCGATACCGGACCAAGATGCCGCAGCGTGCGCTGCAGCGCCGTCAGGTCGCCAGCGCTCAGGCACGCCTGCCGCCAAAGCTGCGCGACGATCACCGGCACCACGATGTAGAGCAGCACGGACAGCAGCAGCGTGTTCCAGGGCACGCTGATCGAGGACAGCCCAAGCAGCAGTCCGACAATGGGCGCGAATGCCACCACCATGATCGTGTCGTTCAGCGCGACCTGGCTGAGGGTGAAGTGCGGCTCGCCGTCGACCAGATTGGACCACACGAAGACCATGGCGGTGCATGGCGCGGCGCCCAGCAGGATGAGCCCGGCGATGTAGCCGTCGATCTGGCCCTCGGGGAGCAGCGGGCGGAACAGATGGCCGATGAACAGCCAGCCCAGCAGCGCCATGGAGAATGGCTTGATCAGCCAGTTTATCCCGACGGTGGTGGCGATGCCGCGCCAGTGCTGACCGACCTGCCCCAGGGCGCGCGGATCGATCTTCAGCAGCATCGGCACGATCATCAGCCAAACCAGGATGGCGACTGGCAGGTTCACCTGCGCGACGGTAGCATCACCGATCCATTGGAACACGTCGGGAGCGGCCTGGCCGAGCACGATGCCGGCGACGATGCAAAGCGCGACCCAGAGTGTCAAATATCGTTCGAAAATGCCCATTGAGAATTCCGACTCCTATGCCGGCAGGCGTTTCGCCGCGACGCCGGTCGGCAGCATGAAGGTAATCGCCAGGCAGAGCGCAAGCATGATCGCCGAGCCCCACAGGCACGCCTGCATTCCACCGGCCTGGGTGAGCACGCCGGACAGAAGTATCCCGATCAGCCGACCCGCGGCATTGGCGGCATAGTAAAACCCGACATCCTCTGCTGCCTTCTCGGAGCCTGCGTAGGCCAGGATCAGGTACGAGTGCGCGGAAGAGATCACAGCGAATACGAAGCCGAACACCAGCAAACCGATGACCAGCACGATGTCGGGACGCTCGATGCCCGATCCGACCCAGGCCGTTGATACCGACACGCATCGCTCAGCGGCCCTGCGCGTATGCCACTGTCGGGTCGCCGCCGATCTCATCGAGGCGGACCTTCAGCGCCATGCGATCCAGCGTGGCGAAGGGCAGGCTGATGAAGATCTCGATCCGCCGGCGCAGGCTGGCGTACAGTTCGTTCAGCAGGATCGCTCGTTCGGCGGCGCTTCCGACGAACTTCGCCGGATCCGGCAGCGGCCAGGCGCCGGTGACGGCCTTGTCGCCGAAATCCGGACATTGCTGGCCGTCGAGCGTATCGCAGAGGGCGATCACGAAATCGAGCCTCGGCGCGTTCGGCCCCATGAATTCGTCCCATGACTTTGCCTGCAGCCGCGAGATATCGTGCCCGAGCGCATGCAGTCGCGCGACCACCTCCGGCATCGGTTCAGGCGCCGGATCCGAGCCCGCCGAGTAGGTGTTGAAATGACTGCCGCCGACCTTCTGCAGGATGGCTTCAGCCATGATCGACCGCGCCGAGTTCCGCGTGCAAAGGAACAGGACATTGAAGGCAGGGACCACGGGAGCATCCTCCTTGCGTGCACAGGGCATCAGGCGGTCAATATCGCCGCACAGCTCGGGTCGGCCGCCGCAGCAGGTCTCCGAGAGAAACACGATCAGCTCGCGCAACGCGACGATGCGAACGGCGTGAACGATCTGCCGGCTCTGCCGAGTGGACTGCGTGAGCCCGACGCGTTCCAGTGCAGCCAGATGGAACGAAGTCGTTGAGGCCGGTTGGCCAAGCTGGTCGGCAATTTCACCGGCCGGCAGGCCCTGTGGGCCAGCCGCGATCAGCAGGCGCAGCACACCAAGGCGGGTCTCCTGCGACAGGGCACCGAAGACCTGGGAGGCATTTCTGATTTCCACGATTCCAGCATAATGGATGCATGGCGCGGAGCGCATGTGAAATTTCGATGTCGCCCGGACCTACGCAGCTGCCGGCCGACGCAGGGCGAGGGGGATCAGCGGCACGACGAGCACGATGTTGAACACTGCCGCGCCAACCAGCGCGACGATCGTCATGTCGGGACCGAGGTGTTCCATGAGCATGCTGCCCAGCAAAGGCGAGGCGGCCTGCGCGATCAGGATCGGCATGGCCAGCCAGCCCAGGAGAATGGCGTAGCCCTCGCGGCCGAACAGCGCGAGCGGCACGGTGCCGCGGGCGATCGAGCGGATGCCGCTGCCCGAGCCATAGAGCACGAGGCCGGCCCCAATGATGCTCGACGGGCCGAGCAGCATGCCGAGCCCGACGGCGACCGCGACGGTGGCGATCAGAAGACTCCAGACCGGATGTTGCCTGCGTCCGAAGGCCGCCTCCAGCACACGGGCGCCGACCTGCGAAGGGCCGATCAGCGCACCAAGCCCGACGGCGGTCGCAAGCGTCAGGCCGCGTGTCTGCAACAGGACCAGGATGTGCACCGAGATCACGGTCATGATGATGGAAGCGACGGTCAGGCCAGCGGCCAGGATGACGAAGGCTGACCCGGTCGCCGGTGCGACGCGGCGTCGCCTGCGTGCCGTAGCGGGCACCATGCCGTGACGGAACCAGCCGTTGTTCTTCGCGCGGCACGCCGAGCAGATAAAGCGGCAGGACCACGATGATGGCGATTGCGGCATAGGCGGCGCTGGCGCCGCGCCAACCGAACCGCTCGACGAACACTGCGCTCAGCGGCCAGCACACGGTGCTGGCGAAACCGCCGAACAGCGTCAGATGCGTGATCGCACTGCGCGCGTGCTCGCCATAGAGGCGGCCAAGTGTGGCAAAGGCCGGATCATAGAGCCCGGCCCCCATGGCGAGGCCGATCACCAGCCAGGCGGCGACGAAGGCCGGCAGGTTCGGCGCGATGGCCTGCATCAGCAGCCCGATCGCCAGCAGGACGGCGCTGGCAGCCAGGATCGGGCGACCGCCGAAGCGTTCGATGAGGTGACCGACGCGCGGCGACACCAGGCCGGAGATCAGCAGACCCAACGAGAAGGCGCCGATGATCCAGGCTGCGGGCCAGCCGGTGTCGCGTGCGATTGGTCCGGCGAGGACCGCAAGCAGGTAGTACGACGATCCCCAGACGAGGATCTGGCCGACGCCGATCGAGGCAATGACGAGGAAGCGGCGACTGTCCGGGGGGATCGCTCCCGACGCACTCTCCCCCGTCATGGCGCAACGAGAGCCGGTTCTCCTTCGCCGGCGGTGATGCACATCAGGTGCAGCAATCGGGAGCGCAACATGCAGCTGCCGGCTTGCGCGCCTCGATGGTGGCCGAGGCGACGTAGTTCTCGATGCCGCGGCCTGCCGCCCAGGTGGCGACGTATTCGCGGCTCTCGGGCTTCACCTGGATGCTGATGTCGGTAAATCCGGCCGCCTTCAGCCAGTCCTCGATCGCAGCGGAGGCCGCCGCCCCCGCGACGCAGCCGCACAGCAACGCCTTGTCGGAGGCGAGGTCCGGCGGCAGCGGATTGATGTTCACCACATCGGAGATCGCCAGCCGTCCGCCCGGCTTCAGCACCCGGAATGCCTCGCGGAACACCTGCGCCTTGTCGGGCACAAGATTGATCACGCAGTTGGAGATGATCACGTCGCCCGTGCCATCGGCGATCGGCAGATGCTCGAGTTCGCCGAGGCGGAACTCGACATTGCCGGCGCCGACGCGCGCGGCATTGTCGCGCGCCTTTGCCAGCATCTCGTGGGTCATGTCGACGCCGATGACCCGGCCCTCCGGCCCGACCTGCCGCGCGGCGAGCAGGCAATCGAAGCCGGCGCCACTGCCGAGGTCGATCAGCACCTCGCCTGGGTGGAGAGCGGCGATGGCCTGGGGATTGCCGCAGCCCAGCCCCAGATTTGCCCCCTCCGGCACGGCCTGCAGTTCCTCATCGGTGTAGCCCATGCGGCTGGCCTTGGCCTGCTCGGGACCGCAGCAGGACGAACTCGCGGCGGCGATGGAGCCATAGCGGTTGCGAACCAGTTCCTTGATTTCGGCGCTGTCCATGATGGTCTCCATTGGTTATGCGGTGCCCCTGCTGCGTATGGCGGCAGGCGAGCAGGCTTGTGTGGTCGAACCGCAGCCGCAGCAGTTCTCGGTCAGATAGCGGACGAGATCGTTCATCACGGAAAAATCCGCGGTGTAGATAAGCTGGCGGCCAAGCCGGCGCTGCGTGATGAGCCCGGCCCGATGCAGATGCTGGACGTGGAAGGTCAGCGAAGATGGCGACACACCGAGCTGCTCGGCGATCACCCCTGCCGGCCAGCCCTCCGGCCCACGTTCGACGAGCATCCGGTAGAGCGCGAGCCGCGTCTCATGGGCCAGGGCGCCGAGCGCCTGCACTGACTCGCTGCTGTTCAACGGTAGCTCAATATTTCATGTAATATCGAAATTACCCGGGGATCGCGTCGGATGTCAACCCCATTTCCCGCGGGACGCAGTAGCCCGAAACGCCATCGCGCGGCTAAACTTGTCGGCAGTACATACAACCACACGGACAGGGAGCACGGACATGGATTTCGGCGCATCGATGTTCTTCACGGACTACTCGATGTCAGCGGCGGAACTCGCCCAGGCGCTCGAGGCGCGCGGCTTCGAATCGATATGGGCGCCAGAGCATTCACACATCCCCACGTCCCGACGCTCGCCGTACCCGGGCGGCGGCGATCTGCCCAAGGCGTACTACGACGTGATGGACCCGTTCGTGACGCTGACCGCGGCGGCGATGGCGACGAAGACCCTGAAGCTTGGCACGGGTGTTTGCCTGGTGAACCAGCGCGACACGATCCAGACCGCCAAGCTTGTCGCCTCGATCGATCAGGTGTCCGGGGGGCGCTTCCTGTTTGGCATCGGCATCGGCTGGAACGCCGAGGAGATGGAGGACCACGGCACGGCTTTCAACACGCGCGCCAAACTGGTGCGCGAGCGTGTCGAGGCGATGAAGCTGATCTGGACCAAGACGAAGGCGGAGTACCACGGCGAGTTGGTCAACTTCCCGGAGATGATGACCTGGCCGAAGCCGGTGCAGAAGCCGCATCCGCCGGTCATTGTCGGCGGCGCCTATCCGCAGGCTGCGCGGCGCGCGGTGCGTTACGGCGAGGGCTGGATTCCGCTGGCCGGAAGGCCGAACCAGTACGGCGACGTGTTCGATTTCGTGCCAAAATTCCGGGAAATGTTGAAGGAAGCCGGGCGCGACGAGGCGTCCTGCCCGATCACGCTGTTCAATGTGCAGGAGGACGCCGACATTCTGAAGCGCTACCGCGACCTGGGCGCGGTCCGCGTCAGCGTCAGCCTGCCGGCGGCCAAGACGGACGCAACGTTGCCTGTGCTTGACCGCTGGGCGGCGCTGATCCGGCAGGTGAATGGGTAAAACGGAGGTAGCGTCTTTATCGTCATGGTTGGGCTTGACCTGGCCATCCAGGACTGGCCGACGCCCCGGCAAGTCGTGGATGACGTGGGTCTAATCTGTCAGATTCGTCGCAACAGATCGTCTGGTTTGTCGGCCAGCGCATCCGCGCCCGCTGATTCCAATTCAGCGCGGCTGCCGTAGCCCCAGAGCACGCCGATCGCGCGCAAGTCATTCGCGTGCGCGCCGAGCACGTCGTGCAAGCGATCGCCGACCATGACGGTCTCGCGCGGATCGAGTTCCTCGGCGCGCAGCACTGCGGCGATGAGGTCCGCCTTGTCGTCCAGGCTGCCGTCCGGCTCCGTGCCGTAGACGCCGCGAAACCAAACGGCAAGACCAAGCGACTCAACGATGCGCTGCGCGTAGATAGACCGCTTCGATGTAACAACGAAGCAGTGTGCATTCGCCGACAAAAGCGGCAATGCGTCCGCGATCCCCGGATAGATGGTCGCCAGATGCAGGCCGGTCTCGCCGTAATGCGCGCGGTACGCCGCGATGCCGGCATCGACGCGGTCATCGCCGTAGCGTTCCAGCAGGCGGCCGATCACCTGTGGCATCGGCGGACCGATGAGCGGTGTGACGTCGAACGACGGATCGGGCGTGTGGCCCAACGCGCGCAGTGCCGCCTCGCAGCTCGCCGCGATTCCGGGCCGCGAGTTGATCAGCGTGCCGTCGAGATCGAGCAGGATCGCGCGCGGCATGTCTATGCCGCCACTTCGATCGGCGGCGGTTCGTGCGCCCGCACCGGCGGAGGTTCACCAACGAAAAGCTCCACCTCGACCAGACAACTCTGTGGCACCGGTCCCTGCGCCAGCCGCGACGTGCCGACATCCTGCGTCAGCACGTTCGGGTTGCCGTGCACGCACAGCCCGTCGCGGTCATCCAGCCAGGCGCCAGTCGCCAGCACAGCGACACCGCGCAACATATCGCGCTCCAGCCGCACGCCGGCCAGACAGGCGCCGCGGTCGTTGAACACACGCACGACGTCACCCTCGGCGATGCCCCGTCTCCGCCGCATCGTCCGCATGCATGGTCAGCGGTTCGCGTCCGGCGATCTTGCTCGCCTTGCTGACGCCGACATTGTCCCACTGGCTGTGCAGCCGCGTCGGCGGCTGTATCGTCAGCAGATGCAGCGGATAGCGCCGCGCGCGCGGTGAGCCGAGATACTCTCGCGGCGGAATCCAGACCGGATGGCCGGGACAGTCGTCGTAGCCAAAGCCATCGATCGTCGCCGAAAACAGCTCGATGCGGCCGGTCGGCGTATTCAGCCGATGCGCCGTCGGATCGCGCGCGAAGTCGGCATAAGGCACGAAATGCGCCTCCGGCATCGGCACTTCCACCGAACCGTCGGCCCAGAACGTGGCGAAGTCAGCCACCGTGACGCCAAGTTTCGCACAGTTGGTGCGCCAGCGGTCATACAGATGCCGCAGCCACGCGTTGGCATCGCGTTGTTCGGTGAAGTGGTCGCGCACGCCGAGCGCATCGGCGATATCGGCACAGATGTCGAAGTCGTTGCGAGCCTGGCCTTGCGGCGGTACCGCCTGTTTCATCGCCAGCACAAAGCGGTCGCGCGAGGAAGACGCGATGTCGTCGCGCTCGAACGTTGTGGTGGCGGGCAGCACGATGTCGGCCCGCCGCGCGGTGGCGGTCCACCACGGCTCATGCACCACGATCGTCTCCGCGCGCGCCCAGGCGGGTTGGAAGCGGTTGAGGTCCTGGTGGTGATGGAACGGATTGCCGCCGGCCCAGTAGATCAGCCGCACATCCGGATAGCGCATCCGCCTTCCGTTGTAGTCGTATTCACCGCCCGGGTTCTCCAGCATGTCGGTGATGCGCGCGACCGGAATGAAGCTGCGGGCCGGATTGGGCAGCGCGGGCATGGTGACCGACGGCACATGCACGTACGGCGAACCCAGGCCGCCGAGACTGCCGAAACCAAATCCAAATCCGGTGCCGGGCCGGCCGATGCCGCCGAGCATCGCGGCCAGTGCGATCAGCATCCAGTACGGCTGCTCGCCGTGCTCGGCACGCTGCAGCGACCAGCACGCGGTCAGCATCGTCGGCATCGTGGCGCAGTCGCGCGCCAACGCGGCAATCGTGGCGGCAGCGATCCCGGTTTCGGCGGCGGCCCAGTCGGGCGTCTTGGCAACACCGTCGGTCTCGCCGCGCACATAGGCTGCAAGCTGGTCGAAGCCCACCGTGCAGCGATCGAGGAAATCACGATCCACGCGGCCATCGGCGATCAACACGAACGCCATCGCCAGCATCAGCGCCGTGTCGGTGCCAGGGCGGATCGGCAGCCACTGGAACGCAACATCGTCTGCAATGTCGCAGCGCTGCGGCGAGATGTTCACCAGCCGCACGCCGGCCTGCGCGGCATGACGCAGCCAATGGCCCATGTCGTGCACCGCGCCGCCGCCATTGATCATCTGGCCATTGCGCAGGGCGATGCCGCCGAAGCAGAGCATCAGCTTCGCGTGCTGTGCGATCGCGCGCCAATCCACCAATGGTCCGGCCACGCTTTCGGTGCCGCCGACGATGTGCGGCAGCAGCGTCTGAGCCGCGCCGTTGGAATAGGAGGTGAGCGCATCGGTGAAGCCTCCGCTGGCCGCCAGCATCCGCTGCATCTGCGTCTTGGCATGATGGAACCGGCCAGCCGAGGCCCAACCATAACTGCCGCCGAACACGCTCGCCGCGCCGTATACCGCACGCACGCGCGCGAGTTCCTGCGCGACCAGTGTGACCGCCATGTCCCAGTCCAGCGGAACGAACGGTTCGTTGCCGCGCAGTGTGCCACCCGCGCGGTCGCCAGTCAGCCATGCCTTACGCACATAGGGGCGATCGATGCGGTTCGCGGCATGCACTGCATCGGCAGTACCGTAGATGATCGGCGAGGGTGCGGGATCGCGCGCAAATGGCCGAACATCGACGATGCGTCCGTCGCGCACCACGGTGTCAAATGCGCCCCAGTGCGCGGCATGTGGGATCGCTTCACTCATAGCGCGGCGTAGCGTTCGATCGTTTCGCGCCAACCGAGCAGGTCCTCGGGGCCGGCGACCTTGCGCGCCAGTCCTGCGACACCGGTGACCGGCAGCAGCACGCGGCTGACCCCGGCGGCGGCCAGGTCCGGAAGCATTTCGATGTCGTCCGGCATGCCGACTGTGATCTCGACCGCGGAAGGTTCGCGGCCTGCTTCGCGTGCGCTGCGATGGACCACCTCGATCAGATCTGTGGGAAGGCCGCGACCGGGGAAGAAGCCATCGCCCAGGCGTCCGGCGCGCCGGGCCGCTGCCTCCGTATGGCCGCCGATGATGATCGGCACCGAGCGGTGCACCGGCTTGGGTCGCATATAGGCATCCTTGAACCGGACGTATCTGCCTGCAAAGTTCGGCACGTCAGCCGACCAGAGTTCACGCATGGCGGCGATGTATTCGTCGGTGCGGCGGCCGCGGTTTTCGAATGTCGCACCGACTGCGTCGAATTCCTCCTTGAGCCAGCCTACCCCAATGCCGAGCAGGATACGGCCGTTTGACATGTGGTCGAGCGTGGCAACCTGCTTTGCGGCAATGACCGGATTGTGCTGCGGCAGGATCAGGATCCCTGTCGCCAGTTTGATCCGTGAGGTCGCCGCGGCGACATAGGCCATCCAGATCAGCGGATCGGGCAGCAGGAAATCGCCATCGCCGCCCGGCAATCGACCATCCGAAGTGTAGGGATAAGCGGATTGGTAGCCTCGCGGGATCACAGTGTGTTCCACGGTCCAGGCTGATTCGAAACCCGCTGCTTCCGCGGCCTGCATCAGTGCGACGGCCTGCGCCGGGTCGGTGTATCGGCCGGTGTTGCAGTAGCGAAGCCCGAACTTCATGACACAGACGCCCCGTTGCGCGGTTGGCGCCGTCGCGTCGGCAATTCCAGCAACAGCACCGAATGATCCGACAACCCAGCCAGACGTTCCTCGTGCGAATACCGCACCGACCCTGCCCGCGCGGCAAGTCCTGGCGACAGGAATGCATGATCGATGCGGAAGCCGTTGCCTCGGTGGCTGTACCACGAGTATTCGCGCCCGTCCGGATAACGATGCCGCCACAGATCCCGGAACCCGATCGCCTCCACGCTGTCCATGAAATGCGCCGTCGCATCGATCGCGCCGGGCTCGTCGACATAAGCGCGGCACGTGTTGAAGTCGCCGATCGCCAGCGTATCGTTGGCCACGCGTACAGCGAACGCGTCAACCAGCGCCTGCCAGTACGGCACCTTCTTCAGCATATTCGGCATGTAAACGCCGGTGAGCCGCACCGCGCCGAAATCGACATCGACCAGCCGATACGGCTCGGGAACATCCGTGCACAGCGCACCATGCGCGGAAAAGCCGCGTCGCGCGGCGATCAGCACGCCGGTGCGATGTGGCGGCGGCACCAACTCGGTGACATGGCGATAACCCGACCAGTGCCAGCGCCGCGCGCAGCCGTTCCGCCGAGTCGCCGCCGCGGTATTCCGACAGGACCAGCACGTCGGCATCATGGCGCACCAGGGCAGTCACGATGCCGGCGAGCCGTGATCCGCCGCCCTGCCGGATGTTCCAGGCGAGCAGCCGCACGTGGGCGGTATCAGCCGGTCACGTACTCGCATTTGAACCCGTCGCCCCAGCGTTTGACATAGCCGCGCGACGGCGACGGGAAGTGCGCGAAACAGCACAACGTGCTGGTGTCGCAATAGGTCTCCAGGAATTTCCGACGCGTGTCCGCGCCCTGTTTCGGATCGTAGTCCACGCGCATGGACAGGTCGGGATAGCGCGCCTGCAGCGGCGTGTGGATCAGGTCGCCGGTGATCACGCCATCCTTGCCGCCGCGGCCCAACTTGACGGCATAGTGGTCGATCGTGTGGCCGGGCGTCGGCAGCAGACTTACCGTGTCGTCAAGCGCATAATCGCTGGTGACCAGGTCGCAGCGCTTCGCCTCCACGATCGGGATCACGCTGTCGGCGATCGGCGGCAGCTCGGCCTTGTCGTTCTCGGCCAGCCAGTAGTCGAGCTCCGTCTTGGAGAACAGATAGCGCGCCTTCGGGAAGGTCGGCACCCAGCGGCCGTTCTCCAGCCGCGTGTTCCAGCCGACATGATCGACATGAAGATGCGTGCACATGACGAAGTCGATGTCGTTCACCGTCAGCCCCGCCGCCGCCAGGCCGCGCATGAACGTGTCGTCCTTCTTGTGATGCCACAGCGGCCGCGCCGTGCGCTCCTTGTCGTTGCCGATGCAGCTATCGACCAGGATGGTGTGGCGCGGCGTCTTCACGATGTAGGACTGGAAGCACAGCACCAGATTCCCGTCCGCATCCATGGCCGATGGCGTCAGCCAGGACCTGTTCTCCTCCAGCACGTCGGCCTTCAGGCCAGGCAGGAATTCCAGGGCGGGAGTGAAGCCGCACTCCATCTCGATGATCCGATGGACCGTCATGTCGCCGACGCGGAATGTGTTGCTCATTGTCTTGCTCCCATGGGGCTCGCTCCCTTGGATGGTCTGTCGGGATGATGTTAGCTATCCGGCACGCCCGCGACAAATGAGCCCGACCAGTCCCCTGGGGAGAACCCGATGAACGACGCAACGACCGTGGCGCTGAGCCCGGAAACCGTGCTGCAGCACATGAAGCAGAACGGCGTGACCGACGTGGTTTGGCTGCCGGACAGCGAGACCAACTGGCTGTACATGCTGATGAAGGCCGAGCCGTCGCTGCGCCTGGTCGGCGTGACGCGCGAGGGCCACGCATGCTCGATTGCGGCGGGGCTCCATATCGGCGGGCGCAGGCCGCTGATCCTGATCCAGAACACCGGCATGATGGAATCCGGCGATTCGATCCGCGGATGGCTGCACGGGCTGCATATCCCCGTCGTGCTCATGGTCGGCTATCGCGGCTGGACGCGGCACGGGGTGAACAGCGATACCGCGGCGACCTACACCGAACGGTTCCTGCACGCGTTCGATCTCAACTATTACCTTGTTGAAACCGACGCCGATGCGCCGCGGATCGCCATCGCATTCGAGGAGGCGGAGCGCACGCAGCGACCCGTGGTGGTGCTGGTCGGCGACGAATATCACGGGTTCAACCGATAGGGGCGCGCGCGTCATGATGCATACAGCCGAATTGCTGAAGGTGTTCGCCGCGCACCGTGGCGACGCGATCGTCGTGCCGGGACGCGGCGGACGCCATTGGGTGAAGCTCACCGAGCAGGAGACGCTCGACGTGCCGCTGGGCGATCCGTCGATGGGGGGACACGCCGGCTTCGCGCTGGGCCTGGCGCTGGCACAGCCGGACCGAAAGGTGGTGCTGTTCGATTCCGAGGGCGACATCCTGATGAGCCTCGGCATACTCGCCACGATCGCCGAACAGGCTCCGGCGAATTTCTATCACTTCCTGCTGGACAACGAATGCTATGCGACCACCGGTGGCCAGCCTGTCCCAAATGCGAAGAACGTGGCCTACGAGACATTGGCGCGAGGCGCGGGTTATCCGCGCGCCTTCGCGTTCACTGAATTAGACGCGTTCGAACGCGGGCTGCCGGGCATCCTGGGTGAACCGGGACCGGTGTTCGTGGCGCTGAAGGTGCTGCCCGAGGTCGAGAATTCGCCGATCGGCAGGCGATCGCGCTGGCAGACGCGCACGCGCGACAAGGTGCTGGAGGATTTTCGGCATGAACTCGGCATCGCGGGAGCCTGAGCAATGAATCAGCGCGGCATCGGTCGGCGCAGTCTCCTGGCACTCGGCGGTTCGGCGGCGTTCGCATCCGGCTTGACCGGCAGAGCCCGGGCTGAGGGTGGCGTTCGCTTCGTCACCGCAAACAACAGCGCATATGATACGCTCGATCCGCACGCGGTGTTCGATATCGGCCGGATCGCCACGCGGCTGAACATGTACGACTGCCTGGTCCGCTGGGTGGACAATCCGGCGAAGCTGCAACTTTGGCTCGCCGAGAGGATCGACATCGCACCCGACGGCGTGACCTACACTGTCGCCATCAAGCCGGGTGCGAAGTTCCATGATGGGAGCGCGATCACCGCCGATGACGTCGTGTTCTCGATGGAACGCATCCTGGCGATGAAACAGGGCGCCTACGGGTTGTTCAAGGGCGTGATCGATCCGGGCAAGACGAAGGCGCTCGACGCGCACACCGTACAGTTCACGCTGAACCAGCCGTTCGCCGTGTTCACGTCCATCCTGTCGGAGCTCTGGGTGGTCAACAGCAAGCTGCTACGCGAGCACGACAAGTCGGGCGACATGGGTGCTGCCTGGCTGGTACGCAACGAGGCGGGCTCCGGCGGATTCAGGCTGCGCCGCTACGATCCGGCGATCGGCTTCCAGGCGGACCGGTTTCCCGAGCATTTTGCCGGCTTTGGCAATTCCAACATCACCACGATGGAATTCCGCGTGGTACTGGAAACTGCGAGCCGTGCGCTCGGCCTGCAGAAGGGCGAGTTCAACACGACGGACGGTTATCTGCCACAGGATCAGATCAAGCGGCTGCGGCAGGTCGACAGCGTGCAGATCCTCGAGGCCGAAATCGCTGCGGACGATGTACTTCATTATCCACAATGCGCGACCGCCGTTGAACGACGTCAATCTGCGCAAGGCGCTGTGCTACGCGTTCGACTACGACGGGTTCATCAACAATATCCTGAGCGGCTCGGTCGTGCGCAACGCGGGGATCATTCCCAGCACGCTTTGGGGCGCACCGAAGGATCTGCAAGGCTACAGCTACGATCTGGCGAAGGCGAAGGAGCATCTGGCGATGGTGAAGGCGCCGATGCGTCCGCTCGAGATCGGTGTACTCGCGGGTTTCGACCAAAGCGAGGCGGCGGCGCAACTGTTGCAGGCCGGATGCGGCAAGATCGGTATCGACATCAAGCTGAACACCGAGCCATGGCCGGTGATCTCCGGCAAGTTCGGCGATCCGGACAAGACGCACGACCTGGTGCCGTTGTGGCGCAGCGCGTATTTCGCCGATCCGCACAACTGGACCGGATACATGTACAACAGCCGCAACATCGGTGCCGGCAATTCCAGCTTCTACAGGAACGCGCGGTTCGATGAGCTGACCGACAAGGCGCTGATCCTCACCGAACAGGAGGAGCGGCGACCCCTGTATGAGGAGGCCTCGCGAATTCTGGTGGAGGATGCGGCCGGGCTCTTCATCTACAATACTAAGTGGTTCGGACCGTTTACAAAGAACGTGCACGATGTTCGGTTCTGCCCGATCGGTGACGCTCAGGACATACGGTGGATGTCGATGAGCTAAGTGTTACCTGCCGTGGCGGGGCGTAATCCGGGGGAGCCCCACCATCCATGACTTTGTTGGTCACAGCAGGGAAAGACGTGGATGGCCGGGACAAGCCCGGCCATGACGAGGGGAGGCGACTGGCTTATGCGAAATGACACGCTGCCTGGCGGCCATCCGCCAGCACTCGCAATGCCGGCTCCTCCGCCGCGCATCGCGCTTCGGCACGTGGGCAGCGCGTGCGGAAGCGGCATCCGGTCGGCAGGTTGTCGGGGCTTGGCGGCTCTCCCTCGAGCCAGAAAACCTCCGTCACGCGTCTGCCGCCGACGATCGGAACCGCAGCCAGCAATGACTGCGTGTACGGATGGCGTGGCGCGGCGAAGACAGTCTCCGTACCGCCGGTCTCCACGACCTTGCCCAGATACATGACCGCGATCCGCTGCGATACCAGGCGCACCACCGCCAGATCGTGACTGATGAACAGGTAGGTCAGATCGAAGCGTTCGCGCAGGTCCAGGAGCAAGCGCAGCACCGTCGCCTGCACCGACACGTCCAGGCCGGACGTGGGCTCGTCCAGGATCACCAGTGTTGGCCGCAGCATCAGGATGCGCGCCAGTCCGACGCGTCGCTGCTGCCCGCCGCTGATCTCGTGCGGATAGAGATCCAAATGCCCCTCCGGCAGTCCCACCGCGGTCAACACCTCACGCACACGCGCGCGCCGCTCGTCCGCCGACAGTTGCGTGTGGATCACCAGCGGTTCCTCGAGCGCGCGGCCGATCTTCCAGTGCGGATCGAGCGACGCTCCAGGGTCCTGGTAGCAATACTGCAAGCTCCGTCGCAGCGCCCTCCCCGCGCTCGGCGACAAAGCGCCGATATCGTTGCCCTCGAACCTGATCTCCCCGCTGCTCGCGCGATGAATGCCGACGATCGTCTTGCCCAGCGTGGTCTTGCCGCAACCCGACTCACCCACCACGCCAACTATCGCGCCACGCGCCACCGACATTGACACGCCATCCACGGCGCGCAGCCAGCCGGCGCGTCTTCCCCACGCGTCGTGGATCGGAAAATGCTTGTGCAGATCCCGCAGCGCCAGCAGCGGTTCATTCATGCCGCCACGATGCCCGCCGGTTGCAAATGCGGATGATGGCACCGCACCTGATGCCTCGGCTCCCGCTCATGCGCCGCCGGATGCTCCGCCCGACAGACATCGCTCGCACGTCGGGCAGCGCGGATGGAAGCGACAGCCGGTCGGCGGCGAGATCAGGCTCGGCACGTTGCCCGCGATGCCGCGCAGTGCGGAACCGCTCGATGGCAGGCTGTCCAGCAGCAGGCGCGTATATGGCACCATCGGCGCGCGAAAGAAATCGGCGACCGGCGCGGTCTCCAACTCCTGACCGGCGTACATGACCGTGACGCGATCGCAGATCTCCCACGCGGTGCCGAGGTCGTGCGTCGCGAACAGCACCGATACGCCACGCTCCGTCGCCAGCCGCCGCAGCAGTTTCAAGATCTGCGCCTGGATCGTAACGTCCAGCGCGGTCGTCGGCTCATCGGCGATCACCAGCTTGGGTTCCGGCAACAACGCCATGGCAATCATCACGCGCTGCCTCTGCCCGCCGGACAGTTCATGCGGATACTTGTGCAGCAGACGCTCGGGGTCGGGAAGCTGCACGGTCCGCAGCAACGCAAGCGCCCGTTCGCGATCGGCCTGGCGGCGGCTGCGCGAGCGGAAGCGTTCGCCGGCGCGTCGTTCCGGCGACTTCCAGCGCAGCAGCTCCATGATCTGATCGCCGACCGTGAACAGCGGACTGAAAGAGCTGTAGGGGTCCTGCGGCACGAAGGTGATCGTCCGCCCACACACCTGATCCGCCACAGCCGATGGATCGAGTGCCAGCAGGTCGCGCCCATCGAACATCAAGGACCCGCCACGAACATTCGCGTTTGCCGGCAGCGCCCCCAGGATGGCGCGCGCAAGCGTCGTCTTGCCGCAGCCGGATTCGCCCACCAGACCCATGATCTCGCCAGGCGCCAGCGACAGGCTGACCGCGTCCAGCACGCGCGCCACGCCGCCTTCGGTGACAAACGACACAGACAGGTCGCGCACCGACAGCAACTCAGCGTGCATCGGCGCTGCCGCGTCGCAGGCGCGGATCGAGCACGTCGCGCAGCCCGTCGCCCAGCAGGTTGAAGCCCAGCACCACGAGCAGGATCGCCATGCCGGGCGCCGCGGCGTACCACCAGGCTTGCGGAAGGAAGCCGCGGCTTTCGGCGATCATGCGCCCCCACTCGGGCGTTGGCGGCGGCGGCCCGAGACCGAGGAACCCGAGTGCGGCGGCCACCAGGATGGTACCGCCCATGCCGATCGTGGTGCGCACGATCACCGACGAAGCGATCGACGGCAGCACGTGCAGCGCCATCACGCGCAGCGGCGACGCGCCAAGCGCGATTGCCGCCTCGATGAACACCTCGTTGCGCAGACTGCGCGTCTCGGCATAGACCAGTCGCGCCCAGAACGGCCAATAGGTGATGGACAGCGCCAGGATCACGTTCTGGATCGCGGGGCCGAGTGTCTGCGCGATGGCGATCGCCAGCACGATCTGCGGCACCGCCAGGAACACATCGGAAATCCGCATCAGCAGGTCGCTGAGCCGATTATTGTAATAGCCGGCGACGAGGCCCATCGGCACGCCGATCAGCACGGCTACCGTCGTCGCCACCACGGCGATCAGGATGGTGATGCGCGCACCGAACAGGAGGCGGCTGTATATATCGGCGCCCATACGGTCGGTGCCGAGCCAGTAGGTGCTGCCGGGCGGCAGGAGCCGGTGCGGCGGATCGTAATTGGTCACGTCCTGCGGGAATGTGGCGAGTGGCCATGCGAACACCGCAGCCAGGACCAGGAGTGCGACGATGATCAGGCCGAGCAGCGCGGAACGGTCGCGGATCAGGCGCCGCAGCGTCCTCATCGCACCATGCCGTCACGTCCCGCATCAGAGTAGTCGGCCGTGCTGCAACGTCCTCCCCCTCCCCTTGCGGGAGGGGGTAGGGGGAGGGGTGCGTCAAACCACCAGCGCAGGCCTTGCTGCCCCCTCCCCCCGCCCCCTCCCGCAAGGGGAGGGGGAGGACGTTGGCAGGGCATGTCCGTCATCGGCCGCGCGGGTCCAGCACCGCCTGGGCGACATCCACCAGCAGGTTCACCAGAATGAACACGACCCCCACGAACAAAGTGAAGCCCATGATCGCATTGTAGTCGGATTGCAGGATCGAATTGACCGCGAAAGTGCCCAGTCCTGGCCAGTCGAACACCGTCTCGACGACCACCGCACCGGCGATCAGATTGCCGAAGATCAGCCCGATCTGCGTCAGCGTGCCGATCAGCGCACTGCGCAGGATGTATTTCCAAACGACACGCCGCCGCGGGATCCCCATCGCCGTCTGGTAGAATACGAAGTTGGACGACATCACGTTCAGCACGCCGGCACGGGTGAACCGCACGATCGTTGCCATCGCCGGCAGCGCAAGCGTCAGCATCGGCAGCGCGAGATAGCGCAGCGATTGGCCCAGTGTCTCCCAATCGCCGCGAAGCACGGCGTCGATCGTGTAGAACCCGGTGATCGGATCGGGTCCCCAGCCGTCGATCCGACCCTGCACCGGGGTCAAGCCCAGCCACATCGAAAACAGCAGCTGCAGCAAAATCGCCAGCCAGAACGCCGCCATGGCGAGCCCGGTGATCGTCGCCACGCGCACCATATGATCGAGCAGCGAATTGCGCCGCACCGCTGCGACCACGCCCAGCGGCACGCCGGCCACGACAGCAATCACCATGGCATACAGCGCCAGTTCCAGCGTCGCCGGCAGACGCGACCACAGGTCCTCGGCCACAGGTCGCTGGGTGAACAGGCTGGTTCCCATTTTGCCGGTTGCGGTGTCGCCGACATAGCGCAGGAACTGCTGCGGCAACGGCAGATCCAGCCCGTATTTGTGGCGCAGCGCCTGCACCTGCTCCGCCGGCGCATTCTCGCCTGCCATCACACGAGCCGGATCGGACGGAATCACGTGCGAGATCGCGAACACGATCAGCACCAGCCCGAACAAGGTCGGCGGCATCCACATGATGCGCCGCGCCACCATGGCGAGAAGACGCATCGCGCGGCGTCAGACGATCAGCGCGCCTCGCCGACGAAGCCGCGCTGTATCGCTGCCAGGCAATCGAGCGCGGCCTGCGACAGCGGGCCCTTGTTCACCGCGGCAAGCGCCTGCTCGAACTCGGCGAGCGTCGCCATGCCGACCAGGATCGTGCCCATCGCGGGATGTGTGATCGCAAAGCGCACCGCGGCCTCCGGCAGGCTGCCGGCGTGACCCTGCTGCACCAGTGGCAGCAACCGTCGCGCGCGCTGCAGATCGCCCGTGTAGTTGCTCGCCGAACCGATCGGATCGGGCGGCGGGCTGGCGATCGGATGGCGTTCCGCCGCACCGCTGAGCGCCCCGCCGGCGAGCACGCGGATGCCGACGACGCCGACTCCGGCAGCCTGCGTGTGATCGAACATCCGGCCATAGTCCTGCGCCGGATAGCCAACCGCCAAAGCGGAACCCGCGCTTGGGTTCAGCATATTGTAGCTGACCTGCGCACTGTCGAAGACACGCGCATCGATCACCTGATGCAGCGCCGGTGTGTCGCCGACGGCGGTGATGCCGAGGAAGCGCGTCTTGCCCTGTTGGCGAAGCTTCTCGAACGCGGGTACCACCTCCTCGAGCACCGTCTTCGCCGACAACGACTCACCGCCGCCACTGATCGTGATCGCATTGTGCAGATGGAAGATATCGACCTGCTCGCGGCCCATGCGCTTCAGGCTTGCCTCGAGCGACCCGGCGACCGCGACGCCGATGCGCCCGAAATCGGCTGACGGAATGCGCACCTTGGTGCCGACGACCACATCGGGCTTCAGCTTGGCCAGCACGCGGCCCAGGTTCTTCTCGGACTCGCCGTTGCCGTACATCGCCGCGGTGTCGAAGTAGTTCACCCCGGCCTCCAGCGCACGCGCAACCGCGCGTTCCTGGTCCTCGGGCGCGCCGCGTACCATCAGTCCGCCGACCGCACCGCAGCCAAAGCCGAGGATCGAAACCTGCAAACCGGTCCGACCAAATGTCCGCATCTCCATGTGCCCTGCCCTCCTCGTCCCGGTCTATCGCGGATAAAGCCCAGCAGCACGCGCCCTGACCTTGGCCATTGCCACCAGCAGATCGAGAAGTCGGCGTCGCCACGCCCGCCATGCGCGCCAGTTCCAGCGGCGCATCGAAGATGCCGTCGATCTCCATCGGCCTCCCGAGTTCCAGGTCCTGCAATATGCTCGGCTTGTGATCCAGGCTCCGGCCGTGCGCGATGCGCTTCTCGTGGTCCAGATCAGGCTTCGCCCCGAGCGCCATCGCGACCGCGGCGGCCTCCTGCATGCTCCGCCGTGCCGCCTCCACACAGACCGCCTCCTGGAACAGATCGCGGATGCTTACCTGCGTCAGCACAGCGAGCGGCGCATTACCGAGATTCCCAAGCAGCTTGTTCCAGATCGCGTCGCGAATCGCGGGCGTGACCTCGGCACCAATGCCGCCGGCGCGGAGAGGCGCTGCAATCGCCTCGACACGCTCGGTCATCCGCCCGTCAGGCTCGCCGAGCACTACACGTGCATTGGGGTTCTCCAGTTCGATCACGCCCGGCGCGATCACAGCACTCGCTGCATAGACAACGCCGCCGATGGCGCGTTCCGGCCCGACCTCACGCCACAATACGTCGCCCGGATCGATGCGCGGCAGGCGTCGGCCCTCCAGCGGACCTGGCAGCGCATGAAAATACCACCAGGGGATGCCGTTCATCACGAAGGCCACCGGCGTATCGGCACGCAATAGCGGCCCAATTCCCTCGGCCACCGACGGCAGCGCCGGCGCCTTCACCGTGACTAGCACGGCGTCCTGAGGGCCGAGTGCCGTCGGATCGTCGCTCGCACGCACGCGCGCCCGCAGTTCGCCCGCATTGGTGTGCACGCACAACCCTTCGCTTTGGATCGCCGCAAGGTGAGGGCCGCGGGCGACCACCGAAACCTCCGCGCCGCCGCGTGAATAGCGCACCGCCAGATGGCCGCCGATCGCACCGGCACCATAAACACAGACCCGCATGCCGGGCTCTCTCCCTGTCTTGCGCCAAACCCCCGAGGTCCAAGTGCGCGAAGGCAACTCTGGCGACACCGCCGGGGCGGCGTCAACCAGTGGTCTGCACTGTGAGTGCAGGTCGCGGACGGCGTGCTGCGCGCATGTCAGGAGATGAACTTGACACGCAGCGTACAGTGAGCCCTGTGGCGAGCCTCGTCAGTGCCGCGCGGAAACCAAGGCGTTCTGGCAATCCGGCGATAGCGCTTCCTTATGCGCCATCAGGCACTCGACCGCACGCCCGCCGCCGGGCTGCACGCCGTGGCAATTCTGCTGGAAATCCGTGCCGCAGGCGTGGCGCAGGACATAGGCCCTCTGACGAGGCGAAAGCGACGGCGTCGGAGCCACATGCGCGGATGGAGCGGGAGCTCCCGATGGCGCTGTGCCCCTTGATGCGCCAATGGCCGATAGTGCCTGTTTGCAGGGCGCCGAAACGCTCGCCGCATTCTGCTGCAGACAGCTCATTGCCGCCGATCCTCCGGTAGGCACGCCGGAACAGTGCGCCTGGAAGTCGGACCGACAGTTTTGCCGAATTGCGTTCTGCTGCGCCGAGGTCGGCTGTTGGGCGGCCAACGGGCCCATCAGGGCGAGAGAAAACAGTTCCGCCCAGACAAGCATGCAACACCGCACCCGCCGCGCCATTCCTGCCACGCACTCCTCCAGGCGCGTCCTCAGCGTTTCAGTGGCGCACAAGCTTCGGGAATTGCAGGCACAATGCGTCGGCGCCCGCCGCACCCGCCGTAATCAGCAGGCTCCCATCGTCCGGCGCCACGAAGACGCACGAGTTCGGTGGCAGCAGTGCCGATCCGTCGGCCGACGCCGCGCCCGACAGCACGATCCAGAACTGGCCGCCACCATCGCACGGATCTGGGCCGCTGACGCTCGCGCCGGCCGGCACCCGATAGCGCCAGGTCGCCATTCCATCGGACGTCTGCTCGATCACCGTCCGGCAACCGATCTCGCTCGTCTGAGCCAGTTCCGCATCCGAGGCAACCGGCATCGGGGGCGCCGTCGCCTCGCGATGCTGCAGGTTCCGCACCCGCGCCGCACGCAGCTGCTCGCGCGCACCCGGCATATATCGCGCACCCGAATCCCAGGCATTGCGCAAGGTGAACCAGGCGATCCCCTCGTCCGCGGCGACAATCGGCCCATACGCGGACCATGCGTCGGTGTAGTGCACCGCGACGGTTCCCACCTCGTGCCGGCCAAGTCGGCCGCTGCCCTGCACCACAACCTGATACTGATCGGCCTGGTGAAAGTGCGGCTTCACCACCGCGTGCGGCTCCTTTTCGACCAGGAAGGCCATCGGATACAGCGTGCCCGCCTCGGGCGGCGCCTCGCCCTCCGGCAGCGTGTTGCGGTTTCGACCGATGAACGAGGTGAACCAGCCGTTTCCGGTCTTTCGCCGCGCCGTCTGCCGCACGACTTCGCTGTTCGCCGTCAGGACCATGGGATCACCTCATCGGTTTCCGGCAATGCTACGCGCCGAGCCGCCGACGCGCCAGCGCCGCCCCTGCGCCCAGCGCGGCCAGCTTCGCCTCCGCCACGTCGCGGCGCATCGGCGCCATGCCGCAGTTCGTGCAGGGGAACAACCGCTCCGTTGCCACGTAATCCAGCGCCTCCTCGATCGTGTCCGCGACCTCCTCCGGCGCTTCCACGCGATCTGTGGCAACATCGATCACGCCGACCAGCACGTCCTTGCCCGCGAGCAATCGCATCAGCCGCATCGGCACGCGCGCGTTGCGGCACTCGAGCGAGACCTGATCGATACGGCTCGCCGCGAGCACCGGGAATGTTTCCTCATATTGGCGCCATTCGGAGCCCAGAGTCCCCTTCCAGTCGATGTTCGCCTGGATGCCATAGCCGTAGCAGATATGCACCGCTGTCTTGCACGAGAGCCCTTCGGCCGCGCGCTCCAACGCCGTCACACCCCAGTCCTTCACCGCCTCCATGTAGACGTTGAACGCCGGCTCGTCGAACTGGATCACGTCGACGCCGTCCACCTCCAGTGCGCGCGCCTCCTCGTTCAGCAGCGCCGCGAACGCCATCGCCAGCTTAACCCGGTCGCCATAGTACGCATCGGCGATCGTATCGACGATCGTCATCGGCCCTGGCAACGTGAACTTCAGCTTTCGCGTGGTGTGGGCGCGCGCCAGCCGAGCCTCGGTTTCGTGGACCCGGCCGCGCAGGCGGAGCGCGCCGGTCACTGTGGGCACCATCGCCTTGTAGCGATCGTTACGGATGCCCATCTCGACGCGCCGGCCGAAGTCAATGCCTTCGACGTTTTCCAGGAACCCGTGCACGAAGTGCTGCCGCGACTGCTCCCCATCGGTCACGATGTCGATCCCGGCGTCCTCCTGCTGCTTGATCGCAAGCAGCGTCGCATCGCGCTTGGCCGCGGCAAGGTCGTCGCCGGCAAGCTTCCACGGTGGCCACAGCATGTTCGGTTCGGCGAGCCAGGCGGGCTTGGGCAGGCTGCCGGCGATCGTTGTCTCGAACATGCGGTGCTCCGCGAACCAGATTTGGGACGGCAGGGCGCATCCTTCATGCCGCCGCAAAGCCGGGTCAAGCCGGGGGCTCAGGGGACTCGGGCGAATCGCACTTGGGCTGTCAGCCATGTCGTTTGAATAAGACCTGCACCTGGTGCGCCGATTGCCGCGCCACGTTGCGGTTGATCTTCGGCGTGCGCCGGGGAATGTTGCAGCGATGTCGATTCTTTCTGGTCATGCACGAGTCGCCGGTATCGCCGGCTGGCCCGTCACCTATTCCCGCTCACCCCGTCTGCACGGGTTCTGGCTTCAGCGCCATGCCATCGATGGCAGCTACGTGCCGTTGCCGATCCAGCCAGGGGCATTCGCAACAGCGATGCGCGGTCTGCTGGCCGCAGGGTTCGCCGGCGCCAACGTGACGATCCCACACAAGGTCGCCGCCTTCGGAATCTGTGACACCGTGGACGACACGGCCCGGCGCGCGGGTGCAGTGAACACGCTGGTGTTTCGCGACGGCAGAATCGCGGGTAGCAGCACGGATGGCTATGGATTCATCGCCAACCTGCGTGCGCACGGTGTGGAGCCCGCCGGCGGCCCGGCCCTGCTGCTCGGCGCTGGTGGTTCGGCGCGCGCCGTTGCGGCCGCGCTGCAGGATGCCGGAGCGCAGGTCACGGTTGCCAACCGTACATCGGCGCGTGCCGAGGCACTCGCACGCGACCTGCCGGGATTGCAGGTGATTGACTGGGACGCCCGAGCGGCAGCACTCGCCGATCATGCGCTTGTGGTCAATACGACGCCGCTCGGCATGGTTGGGCATGACCCGATCGAACTCGATTTCGCTTGCGCCACGGCATCCCTGGCAGTCGCCGACAACGTGTACGTGCCGCTGGAAACGCCACTGCTTGCTAAAGCGCGCGCACATGGCCTGCGGACCGTGGAAGGCCTGGGCATGCTGCTGCACCAGGCCGTGCCCGGCTTTCATGCCTGGTTCGGGGTCAAGCCCGAGGTGGACGACGAGTTGTACCGCTTCGTGGCCGTGGACCTGCCGATGCGATGATCGTCCTTGGCCTGACCGGCGGGATCGGGATGGGCAAGTCAACCGCCGCGGCCGCTTTCCGCCGGGCGCGCATTCCCGTATTCGATGCCGATGCCGCTGTTCACCGGCTGCAGGCGCGTGGTGGGCGGGCGGTCCGGGCGATCGAGGCGGCGTTTCCCGGCACGGTGCGTGACGGAGCCGTGGACCGCATGGCGCTGCGTCAGGCGGTGCTTGGAAAGCCGGATGCTCTCGCCCGTCTTGAAGGCATCCTCCATCCGATGGTCCAGCGGGAGGAGCGCGCCTTCGTTGCCCAGGGCAGGCGCAGGGGCAATCGCGTCGTGGTGCTGGACATTCCCCTGTTGTTCGAGACCGGCGGGGACGCGCGGGTTGATCGTGTGGTTGTGGTGTCCGCCCCGCGATCGGTGCAGATGCAGCGCGTTCGCGGGCGCAGGCGGATGAATGCCGCCGACATCGCGGCCGTGATCGCTCGCCAGATGCCGGACTCCGAAAAGCGACGGCGCGCCGATGTCGTCGTGCACACCGGATTGTCCCGCCACCATTCGCTGCGAACGCTCAGCCGGCTCATCAGGGAGGTTCAGGCTTGACCCGCGCCATACTGTTCGACACGGAGACCACCGGCCTGGAGCCGCATCTCGGTCACCGGGTGATCGAGATCGCCGCGCTGGAACTGGAGAACGACCTGCCCACGGGCCGCCATTTCCACGCCCTGGTCCACCCCGAACGGGACATCCCGGAAGATGCGACACGCATTCACGGCTTCACCGTTGCGCATCTGGCGGACAAGCCCCGCTTTGGCGATATTGTTGATGAGATGGAGGCCTTCTTCGGCGACGATCCGCTGATTGCGCACAATGCACCATTCGACTTCGGCTTCCTGAATGCCGAATTCGCGCGCCTCGGTCGGCAGAGCCTGGCGGAGACACGGATGATCGACACGCTCGCCATGGCGAAGACGCGCTTTCCAGGTATGCCGAACAGCCTCGATGCGCTGTGCCGCCGGTTTGCCATCGATATCAGCGCGCGCACGACACACAACGCGCTACTCGACTGCCGGCTGCTTGCCGAGGTCTATGTGGAGCTCACCGGGGGACGCCAACGCGGGCTGTCACTGGCGTCTGAAAAAGCCGCGCGTAGCCTCGCGGTCTATGCCCACACCGGACCGCGAACGCCGCGACCGATGGTTCCAGGCGCGGCCGAACTCGCGGCCCACGCCGAGTTCGTTGCCCGGCTGAAGGACCCGCTCTGGTTGCAGCCCTGAAAGCGCCCGGCAGGCCGTTCAGGCGGCGGCCACCGTCCCGGGCTGGGCTGTCCCCGGCTGGTTCTGGGCTCGGCGCGCCTGCCACAGCGCGACGAAATCGATCGGCTGGAGCAGGACGGGCGGGAAGCCGCCATCGCGCGTCACGTCCGACAGGATGTTGCGCGCGAACGGGAAGAGGATGCGGGGGCACTCCACCAGAAGGACCGGCTCGACCGCGTTTTCGGGGAGGCCATTCAGCGTGAACACCCCGGCATAGGTCAATTCGGCGACGAAGACGGTGGGTGGCACGGCGACCGCCTGGCCGTTGCCCGCCTGCCCGGCGACCTGGGCCGCCGCCTCATGGGCCTCGGCCCGGATGACGAGGGCGACTTCGAAAACGTTCTGCCCCTCCTGCACGCGGCGCGCCTGAACGTCGAGGTTGATGTTGACCTGGGGCTGCGCGTGCAGCTGCGAGAAGATCTGGGGTGCGCCGGGAACCTCGAACGACAGATCCTTGACGTACTGAATATTCACAACCAGTGGTGGAGTCGGGGCTTGGCCAACCGGCTGAGGGGGAGTTGTCGTCTCGGACATTACAGTCTCTCCGTGTATTGCGCGCTCGGGCGACGCCGCCCGTGCGGGGGCGCCGGTAGCACGGATAGGCCACCGGCGCCATCCCGATCGCGGGGACCGGTCAGGCTCGCCAGGCGATCTCCGCCGGCGGTGGCGCGGTCGGGTCGCAGCGCAACCACTGGCCGTTCATCACACTGCTGCCGGTAAGCGACAGGATAAAGCCCCAGTGGCTCACGACGACTGTGTCGGACCAGTTCGGCAGCGCTGCCATCTCGGCACGGAACAGCGCGGCCCGGTCGATCACCGAAGCGGCTGGCTCCTCGATCACGGGCCACCACACTTCGTCAATAGTCGAAAAGTCATGCTCTGGCCAGGACCGCTCGAGTTCGGTCCGCGGTGTGCCGATGTCGCAGGCGAACGCATAGCGCTCCCGGACGATCGGATTGACCAGGACCTGCGCGCCGAGTGCTTTGGCGAGGGGTGCGGCGGTCTGAAGGGCACGCGTGTAGGGCGAGGTGATGATGCGGCTGATACGTTCGCCGGACAGCTGCCGGGCTGCTTCGACCGCCTGGACGAGGCCAAGTTCCGTCAGCGGCGCGTCCACGATGCCCGGATCCCGGCGCAGCGCGGTGAAGTGGAGGTTGAATTCGCTCTGCCCATGACGCAGCAGGATCATGGGCGGCCAATACAGGCCGGCTGTGCGATCGGCAACCCGCCTGAATGCGAGAAATATTTGTGTCCGGGGCCGCGCGTCCTTATCTGAGACCAACGAGGAGAGTGACGATGGGTGCGGGCAGCGGTTTTCCGATCGACCTGATCCTGTTCGGGATGATAGCGGCGTTCCTGGTTCTGCGGCTGCGCAGCATCCTGGGCCGGCGCACGGGATATGAGCGGCCACCTGCTCAGCCCTACCAGCCGCCGCCTGGTCTGGCTCCGGCGGGTCCGGTGATCGATGGTCACGCGGAGGTGCAGCCCGCCACCAACCGGCCATTGCCGGATTCTGCCGGCCCGATCGGCCAGACCCTGACCCGTATGCGGACAATCAACTCCGGCTTCGATCCGGCTGTGTTCCTCGACGGAGCGGAAAAGGCTTTTCGCATCATAGTGACCGCCTTCGCGGCCGGCGATCGCGGCACCCTCCGCACCCTGCTTGCGGATGATACCTATCGTGCCTTCGAACAGGCGATTGCCGGTCGGGAAGCCGCCGGCCAGACGCAGGTGAGCACGATCCACAGTATTCACAGCGCGACGATCGAGAATGCTGAACTGAGGGGCACGATCGCCCTGATCACGGTCCGCTTCGTGTCTGATCAGACCAGCCTGACCCAGGACAAGGATGGGCATCCAGTTACCGGAACGGACGCGGTGACCGAGATCACGGATGTCTGGACGTTCGAGCGGGACCTGTCCACGCGCGATCCGGCCTGGCGCCTGGTGTCCGCCCGCAGTTCCTGAGCCGGCATAGCTGAACGCCGACCTGTCTCGGATGTCCGCCGCGCCTCGGCTGATCTGTGCGGACTGCCTGACCGCGCTGCCGAGCTTTGCAGCGGGGTCAGTGGACGTGGTCGTGACGTCGCCGCCCTACAACCTGGGAGTGTCCTATCGCGGCTACGACGATCGCCGCGCCGAGGATGACTACCTGGATTGGCTGTCGCGCGTGGCGACCGAGATCCGTCGCGTGATGAAGGAAGACGGATCTTTCTTTTTGAACATCTCCGGATCCTCCAGTGCGCCTTGGCTGCCATTCGAGCTGATCGTACGCCTGCGTCCGCTGTTCGTATTGCAAAACCACATCACGTGGATCAAGTCGATCGCCGTCAGCCGCGATTCAGTCGGACATTTCAAGCCAGTTGGCGGACAGCGCTTTCTTCACCACAACCACGAGCACATATTCCACCTGACGCTGTCGGGCGACGTAAAGCTCGACCGGCTTGCGATCGGCGTGCCGTTCAAGGACAAGTCCAACATCGCCCGGCGTGGCCATTCGCAGGACCTGCGCTGCCGTGGCAACACGTGGTTCATTCCGTATGACACGGTGCAGAGCAAGGCGGAGAAGTTCCATCATCCGAGCACCTTCCCTGTCGCACTGCCACGCTGGTGTATCCGCCTGCACGGCCGTCCAAACGCCGTCGTCCTTGACCCGTTCATGGGAACGGGAACGACCATGGTGGCGGCCCAACTGGAAGGTGTCAGCGGGATCGGCATCGATATCGACGCCTCGTACGTGGCGGTGGCGCAGCAGCGGCTTCTTGAGGCCAGTCGCGTGCAGCTGCCCCTGGCTGGCATATGAACAGTCCGGGCCTTAGGCTGCGCGAATGGCACCAAGCAGACCCCGCGTAGCTCTTTTCGTCACCTGCCTCGTCGATTTGCATCGTCCGTCGGTTGGCTTCGCCGCGATCAGGCTGCTCGAGCAGGCAGGTTGCCAGGTGGAGGTGCCGCGTGCGCAGACCTGCTGCGGCCAGCCCGCCTACAATTCTGGTGACCGCGCCACGACGCGCGATCTCGCCGAGAGCATTCTTGTTGCGTTCGGCGGCTACGACTACGTCGTCGTGCCGTCCGGTTCCTGTGGTGGGATGCTGAAGCACCACCTTCCGCATCTGTTCGACGACGATCCCAACCTGCGCGGTCGGGCCGACGCGCTGGCCGCCCGGACGTTCGAGCTGGTCAGCTTTCTCACCGATATTCTTCGGGTTGAACAGTTGCCGGGCAGATATGCGGGCGGCCCTGTCACCTATCACGACAGTTGCTCCGGTCTGCGCGAACTGGGTATCAAGGAACAACCGCGCAAGCTGCTGCGAGCGATTGGCGCAACCATCGCGGAGATGCCGGATCCGGAAGTCTGCTGTGGCTTCGGTGGTACGTTCTGCGTGAAATACCCGGAGATCTCCGTGGCAATGGTCTCGAACAAGGTGCGAGATATCGTCGCCAGCGACGCGGACACGGTGCTTGCCGGCGACCTTGGCTGCTTGCTCAACATCGCCGGCCGACTGCAACGCGCGGGACACCCCATAAAGGTCAGGCATGTCGCGGAAGTGCTGGCCGGGATGACCGGACAAGTACCGCCAATTGGCGAGGGTCGGCAATAGCGCAACATTCTACCGGCGGGCATGTTCAACCAATGCCCGACGCCCCGCCTTGCACTCGTCCTTGGCTTCACTCATCAGAGTTTTTCGCCCGGGTCGGCGTCGCATCCGCCGCCGCGCTGTTGTGCCTGCTGCCGCTTCGTTGTGTCAGTGGCCACGCAGGATCTGGCTGAGGAACAACTTCAAACGATCGGTCTGCGGGTCCTCGAACATGCGTTGCGGTGTGCCGCTCTCGACGATCTCGCCGCGATCCATGAACACAACGCGGTCCGCAACCTGCCGCGCGAAGCCCATCTCGTGCGTCACACAGACCATGGTCATGCCGGATACGGCGAGCTCTATCATGACATCCAGCACTTCCTTTATCATCTCGGGATCAAGAGCCGACGTGGGTTCGTCGAACAGCATGATCTTCGGACGCATGCACAAGGCGCGCGCTATGGCGACGCGCTGCTGCTGGCCGCCGGAGAGTTGACCCGGATATTTCTTGGCCTGTTCGGGGATCTTCACCCGAGTCAGGAAATTCATTGCCAATTCCTCGGCTTCCGCCTTGGGCATCTTGCGTACCCAGATCGGCGCCAGCGTGCAGTTCTCGAGGATCGTGAGATGCGGGAACAGGTTGAACGACTGGAATACCATGCCGACTTCACGGCGGATGGTATCCAGTGAACGAAGGTCGTCGGTCAGCTCGGTGCCATCCACGACGATCTGGCCTTCCTGATGAACTTCCAGCCGATTGATGCAGCGGATCATCGTCGACTTGCCCGAGCCCGAAGGTCCGCAGACCACGACGCGTTCCTTTTCCGCCACGGACAGGGATACATCGCGCAGCACGTGGAGCGAGCCGTACCACTTGTTGACCCTGTCCATCACGATGATCGGCGGCCCTTTGGTGTCCGCCAGCGGGGTGACGACATGTTCGGATAAGGCAGCCTGACTCATGGTCGTGTTCCCTGTTCAGCGGCGATGCGCGCGGCCGAGCTCACGCTCCAGTCCGCGGCTGTATTTCGACATGGCAAAGCAGAAGGCGATGTAGATGACCGCGAGCATGAGATAGATCTCGGAGGAAAAGCTCTGCCATGGCGGATCGCTGAGCGCGACCTTGCCCATATAGAGCAGATCGAACAGGCCGATGATCAAAACCAGGGATGTATCCTTGAAGAAGCCGATGAAGGTGTTGACCAGCGGCGGGATCACGAGGCGTAAGGCCTGCGGCAGTATGATCAAGCTGGTCATCTGCCAGTAGGTCAGACCAAGCGCGTCGGCCGCTTCACCCTGACCCTTCGGCAGCGCCTGCAGGCCACCACGCACGACTTCCGCCAGATACGCGCCGGCAAACAGGATGATGGCAATCTGCGCGCGCAACAGCTTGTCGATGTTCACGCCCTCCGGCATGAACAGCGGGAACATCACGCTCGCCATGAACAGCAGCGCGATCAGCGGCACGCCCCGGATCAGTTCGACATAGAGCACGCACAGCATCTTCACCGCGGGCAGCGTTGTGGAGCGGCGACCGAGTGCAACCAGGATTGCCAGCGGGAAGGCGAAAGCGAGACCGAAGGTCGCGAGGATGAGCGTAAGCGGCAGCCCGCCCCAGAAATCCTCGGTGACCAGCGGTAGTCCCAGCACTCCTCCCCACATCAACACGCCGATTGCGACAAGTGTCCCGACCCAGATCAGCGCCAGTTCCTTGCGCCAGAAGCGCCGGATGGCCGAAACGACATAGAGGCCGATGAACAGAACCACGCAGAGCGCCGGTCGCCATTGTTCCTCGTACGGATAGCGGCCGAACAGGATCAGCCGATATTTGTCGGCGATCACGGCCCAGCAGGCGCCGATGCCTTTGGCATTCTGGCAGGCCGTGTTGTCCGGTTTGCCCTCGGCGTCGTAGGGCACACTCCAGACCGCATGCAACACACCCCAGGAGATGAAGCTCAGGGCAAAGCGCAGGATAAGATAGCCCAGCACTAACGTGACAGCGGTGGACCACCAGGAACCGAACAGGTTGGCCCGCGCCCAGGCCCACGGGCCGGTGACGCCGGAGGGTGGGTGTTCGCGGGCGGCAATGTCGCGCGGAACCGCGCTGGCTACCGACTGGCTCATGCTCAGCGCTCCACCAACGCGATACGCGCGTTGTACCAGTTCATGAACAGGCTGATCGACAGGCTGATGGTGAGGTAAACGGCCATGATGATCGCAACCCCCTCGATCGCCTGGCCGGTCTGGTTGAGCGTGGTGTAGGCGATCGAGACGATGTCCTGGAAACCGATTGCCACCGCCAGCGAACTGTTCTTGGTAATGTTCAAATACTGACTGGTCATCGGCGGAATGATCACGCGCAACGCCTGCGGGAGGACGATGCGCCGCAGGATGTTGCCGCGGCGCAAGCCGAGTGCTCCCGCCGCTTCCCACTGGCCGAGCGGCACCGACTGGATGCCGGAGCGCACGATCTCGGCGATGTAGGCGGCGGTATAGATCGACAGGCCAAGCAGAAGCGCGAAATACTCCGGGCTGACGGTGCCGCCGCCCTGGAAGTTGAAGCCGCGCAGCACCGGCATGTCGGGGTGGAAGGGTGCACCGAACAACGCCCAGATCGCCAGCGGCAATCCGATCATCAGGCACAGTCCGACCGGCCAAACAGGTGGGCGCCGCCCGGTTGCGTCCTGCCGCTGTCGTGCGATCCGGCTCCAGGCGAAGGTAAGAACGACGCCCAGAATGAGGCCGCCCAAGGTCCAGGTGTAGGCAGGGTCCCAGTCGAGCTCCGCAAACCTGGCTCCACGGTTGGACAGGTAAAGCAACTGCCCTACATGCCAAGACTGACGGGGCGGGGGCATCGCCTGCAGCACCGAGTACCAGAAGAAGAGCTGCAACAGCACGGGGATGTCCCGCAGGGTCTCGACGTAGAAGGCGGTCAGCCTTGCGAGCAACCAATTGCTGGAGAGGCGGCCAATGCCGATCAGAGTACCAAGGATGGTCGCGAGCACGATGCCGACTGCCGCCACTCTGAGCGTGTTCAGGATGCCGATGATCAGCGCCGTGCCATAGGTGTCGACTGCCGGATTGTACGCAATCGGCGATTCGCCGATAGGGATGCCGGCCACGCGGCCGAGGAAGGCGAAGCCGGTGGCGATGTGGCGTGCAGCGAGATTCCGGCTGGTGTTGCCGATCAGATACCAGGCGATCAGTACGATGATGCCGACGATCACAACCTGCCAGAAAATGGCGCGAAATACCGGATCCGACCACGACAGCCGGAGCGCCTTCCTTGGCGCGGCACGCGTTCCGATCAGGCGCGGATCGGCAGTTGCTCCGGACATGGCCTCGAATGCCCCCTTGTCGTCGTGCCGCACCTTGCTGCGTCGTGCGTGCACCGGTTTCGGTGCGACTGTGCGGCAATCAAGCGAACAAGATCAACCTGCCATGTGGATGATACGAAAAGAAGGTCGCCTGGGACCCAGCCCGGGCGACCCTCGGTCCAGTAACCGGGACGCGCGCTCAGCGGATCGGCGGAGCGTATTGCAGGCCGCCCTTGGTCCAGATGTTGTTGATGCCGCGCTGCACACCCATCGGGGTGATGTTGCGGTCCCAGACCTCGCCAAGATTGCCGACCTGCTTGATGACGTTGTAGGCCCATTTGTTGTCGACCCCGAGCGCCTTTCCCATGTCGCCCTCGAGCCCCAGCAGTCGGCGAATGTCCGGGTCCGTGCTGGTCATGAAGCTGTCGACGTTCTTGCTGGTGATGCCCTTCTCCTCGGCGGTGATCATCGCGATGAATGTCCAGCGCACGAGGTCGAACCACTTGTCGTCACCCTTGCGGACCATGACGCCGAGCGGTTCCTTACTAATGATCTCGGGGAGAAGTACCAGTTCCTGTGCCTTCGGCCCCTGGCTGAAGCGGAAGGTGGCCAGCGCCGATGCGTCCGTCGAATAGGCATCGCATCGGCCGGACATGAAGGCTCCCTGAACTTCAGCCAGATCCTGGATCAGGATCGGCGTGAACTTGAGGTTGTTGAGCCGGAAGTAGTCGTTGATCGCAAGCTCGGTGGACGTGCCAGGCTGAACGCAGATCGAGGCTCCGTCCATCTCCTTGGCCGATTTCACGCCGTTGGACGCCTTCACCAGGAAGCCGGTGCCGTCATAGTAGTTCACCCAGGCGAATTCGAGCCCGAGATTGCCTTCCCGCCCCAGGGTCCAGGTGGTGCTGCGCGACAGCAGATCGACCTCGCCCGACTGCAAGGCGGTGAAGCGGTTCTGCGTTGTTGTGATGACGAACTTGACCTTGTTCACGTCGCCGAGCGCGGCCGCGGTGATCGCTCGACAGGTGTCGGCATCGATGCCGCGCATGACGCCCTGGCTGTCCGGCAGAGAGAAGCCTGGAACCTGACCGGCGACGCCGCACAATACCTGGCCACGGCTCCGTGCGGCATCGAGTGTCGCCGAACCGGTTCCCTGAGCGGAGGCCGGAAGCGGCGCGACCCCCAGCAAGGCGCTGGCAAACAGGGCACTGGCGTACATGATCGTTGACCGCCTCATATGCGAGAACTCCCTTTGACGGTGAGGGGGGCCATCGCCCGCTCATGAGGAGACTGTGCGATGTGCGCGCTACGAGATCAATGGCAGACGCCGCGCGGCGGCCTAACCTTCCCGCAATCCGGCGCGACGCAAGCCTTCCGCATAGAGTGCCAAGTCTTCTCGGCGCGTCAGCGGCGAACGTTCAACCGCGTTCCTGACTGAAAATCCCGGTTCGAGCGCGAGCAGGCGCGCCAGTATCCTGGCCGCCTCGGCGTCGCGCCCAAGATGGCCAAACGTAGACAAGTAAGGCTTGTAAGGGGCCGAGAAGCTCGGATTTAGCTCGATCGCTTGCCGTCCCACCGTCACGACGGTCTCAAAATCGCCGAGCAGTAGATGCGGCAGCATGAGCGCCGCGTTGAAGAAGAACGCATGCGGGTCATGCGGCGAAAGCTGCTTCGCCTGGGTGATCTGCGCAATGGCCTCTTCGTGCCGGCCCAGGTAGCTGTTAGTACCACCCGCGAGGCACCACGCCAACGGAAGGATGGGGTTCAATGAGACCGCACGTTCGTGCAGGGCACGCGCCTCCTCGGGGCGCTTGCACAGAAAGCCACGGACGTGTCCGACCAGCGCCAGAGCCCGCGCGTCGGCCGGATCCAGTGTGACGGCCCGTTCCGCCAACTCGCCAGCGTGTCGGGTTGCAGCGAGGGGATCGCCCGCCCAACCTTGGCCGACCATGAGAACGTGCCAATAGCACCACCAGGCGTGTGCCGCCGCATTGCCGGGCTCGATGGCTACTGCCGCGGCGAGGAGCTCCCCGGCCGCGTGGAAACCGGATGGCTCGAGCCGATAGATTGCAGGTATGGCACGCAGCGTGAGGTCGTACGCGCTTGGCTCGCGCGGCCCACGCGATACGAGGCGCTCTCCCTCGCGAAGGAGCAACTCGGGATCGATCTGGGCTGCCGTCTCGGCAGCAATCTCACCCTGCAGTTTCAAGACATCGTCCAGCTCCCGATCGAAGCGGCGAGCCCAGATCACTTTGCCGCCGGCGCAAACATCGACCAGGCGGACAATGATACGAATGCGATTGCCGGAGCGCTGCAGCGTGCTGTTGAGCAGAAAATCCAGACCGAAGCGCTGCCTTGGGAGGCCGTCGGATTTCGCCGAAGCGCCATTGCCTCCTGACGGCGTGCCATCGACGCAGGTGATCCAGCGAAATCGTGACAGAGCGACAGTGATCTCCTCGGCAAGCCCCAGCGACAGAGCTTCCAGTTGGTCGCCATCCAAAGCGCGGGGAGGCAGAACGGCGACTTGAATTCCCTCAGTCGCTTCACGAAGACGCAAGTTTCGGTTCGGTTGGAACGGCACACGGAGCATGCTGCCAACGAGTTCTTCGGTCGTAACGGAAGGAGCCAGGCCGGCATTTGCCAGGGTGGCGGCGCATCGGTCGAAGACCAGCCTCGCCGCGGCGCGGTCACCCTTGTCCATGTTGGCGCGAATCAACGCCTGCCATCCACCCTCGTTGCAAGGATCGATGAACAGCAATCGTTCGGCCGACCTGATCGTTGCGTTGGTCTCGCATTGCACGGCCAGCACGCCGTCGGCCACCGAACGCGCGTGCCACGTCAGGCGCTGCCGCTCGTCCTCCAGCCAATGATCGAATGCGGAATCGAGCCCCGCGAGATCATCGAGGAAAGTCTGCTGAAACTGCTCCAGGCCGTCCGGCTGCGAAACTGTTGCTGCCAGCAGCACGCGAGCATCAACCCAAAGCTGATCATCCAGCAATTGAAGATGATTGCGATCCGCCCGCAGCAAAATTCCGATGCGAGGGCCGAGGGCGCTTCGCAGCTCGTGCACCGATTGCCGGAGCGAGGCCCGCGCCTGTTCGTTCTCGCGCCGGCTCCAGAGCAATCCGGTCACCTGCGTGCGCAATACCTTTCTGGGTCCGGCAAGCGCCAGCACGGCGAGCACAGCCCGCGTCTTGCGTGAACGCGGCAGCACGCTTCGCCCGGAAGCATCCTGGGCCTGCATTGATCCAAACAGGGTCAGATGCAGCAATTGCCCCGTCGAGGTCGCTCGGTGGTCGCCTTTCGGCAGTATATTCGTCACGATCGTGGCACAGAACCTCGCGCATTTCGTGAGAAATGTCGGAAACCTACAACTAATACGAGAGCCTTCTGTGAAAAAGCTACCCCAGCGCGATGATGGAGGCAAGAGCCGATGCATGCCAAGGACGGTTCTCCAGGTTCATCAATTTCGGCTAGGCTGAGCCGGCGCCGAGCTCGCCCATAACCGCTCGGCACAGCAGGTCGTACCGTTGGCGGAGGAGAGTCTTAGACGATGGCGATGCAGCAGGATGTAGCGGTCTCAGCGCCGTCGCGAGTCTTCGTGCCTGCCTGGTCCCGACTGCTTGGTGGCTTGGTGTTGTGCATCGCAATCGCGGCGGTGGCCAATGTGGCAGCAGGCTTCGCGCCGGTCGTTGGCGCACCGATAATCGCGATCACCTTTGGTATTGTGATCACCAACACGTTGCGGGGACCGTTCCAGATTGCCACCCTGCGGATCGGCGATGTGAGCAGGGTCTGCCTGAAGGGCGGCATCATCCTGCTCGGCGCCAGTCTTGATCTTGGGATCATTGTGCGGACAGGGGCCGCATCGCTTCCAGTGCTCGCGGTGACGATTGCAGCGGGTCTCGGCTGTTCTCTGCTGATCGGACGGACGATGCGGGTTGACTGGCGGATGCGATGCCTGATCGGGATTGGCACGACGATCTGCGGCGCATCGGCAATCGCGGCCTTGGCGCCGGTAATCCGCGCCAAGGCGGAAGAGATCGCTTACGCAATCTCGGTCATATTCTTCTTCAACATGCTCGCGGTCTTTGCGTTTCCTACAATCGGTCATCTGCTGTCGTTGAGCGACGCCGGCTTCGGACTCTGGGCAGGGACCGCGGTGAACGACACGTCTGCGGTCGTGGCTGCCGGATTCGCCTACAACCACGATGCAGGCACGATCGCCACGATCGTCAAACTCACGCGCACAACACTGATCATCCCGCTGGTGATCGGATTCGGATTGCTGGTGCCCTGGTTCGAGGGTTGGCGCGCCGGCGAGGGCGAATTACTCGTCCGGCGCGTCTATCAGGCGGTACCGGTCTTCATCGTCCTGTTCGTCGTTGCGTCACTTCTCAACACCCTTGGCCTGATCGGCCAGTTCGGCCCCACGGTGCAACTCGTGGGGCGATGGGTGTTGGTGGTCGCTCTGGCGGCGGTAGGCCTGCAGGGCCACTGGCGCGCTTTCGCGGGAGCCGGCACACGGCCGCTGCTGCTTGGCCTGATGACCTGGGTATCGGTTGCCGTAACCAGCCTTGCCATCCAGACTTGGACGGGTTCACTCTGAGTCGGATCGTATGAAAATATTCCTTGACGCGGCTATTGCCGCAGTGTATCAGGTCGCTGTCAACGGGCGTACTGCGTCCGCCTCTCCCCTGAATCCACAAAGCCTTTGTCACGCCGCTGGGCGCGCCCAGTGGGCGAACCGCTGCGTGCGATGGTTTGCGCGGGACGACGGGGCAGTCGGCCGGTGCCCGGGCTGACACCAAACCTCGAAAGGAATCTCGCCATGAAGCCATCGACCGCGATCGCCCTGCCCGTCGCGCCGTCTGCAACGACGGACACTGGCCGCATTCGCCTCGGCGCCACAGCCCGGATGCCGCTTCCTCGCTGACCTGCGGACTTTGCCGGCCTGGACGGCGATTGTCGTTTGCAGGCCGGCATGCCGTCCGGGCGGATGGTCAACCCTCACTGCTCGCTCGCTGCGTCGCTAGGCGTCGCAGCATCCCCCCATGGTGCCACCATACCAACCCGGAGGCGGCTCCCTCCATGCACAACTCATGTACTCCGATCATCCGTTTCCATAGGTTGATTGAGCAGGCCCGCCTGCCGCAACGTGCAGACCGCTCGGCCGCGGGAACGCTGCCAACACGCGCATACCGCTATTGTGAGGCCGTCACCTCGGCTGCTGGCTATGGCTGGTGGGTCTTCCCGCCAACCGATCTCCAGTTCCTGTGGGACGGCCACGACATCTTCTGGCAGCGCACTGGAGCATCGGACTGGCTGCCATTGACGCCAGCCGCGCAGTTTCCAGATTTTTCGGCTCTCTTCGATGCAACGGCCCCGGAAACGCTTGCGGGATGCTCGCCACCGTTCCTGACGGCGCTTCCCGAACCGGGAACATTGCAGATCTGGACGGGATTGATCGCGCGCACCGCTCCGGACTGGAGCATGCTGATTCGCGCCCCGGCCAACCTGCCGTCTCCTGGCGGTTACGCGCTCTACGAGGGGATCGTGGAAGCAGATCGCTGGTTCGGTCCGCTGTTCACCAATCTCCGCTTCACTCGCAGCCACACGCCGGTGCGGCTCCGAGAAGACTTTCCGTTCGCCCAAATCCAGCCTTTGCCGCGCATTGCCTATTCGGAGGCCACTCTGCGCGCCACTGCAAGCACGCCCAACATGGCGGAGTTCACGGCCAGCGACTGGGCCGACTATCAGACAACAATCGCGGCTCCCAACGAAGATCCGGATCGGGACTTTGGCGCCTACGCGGTCGCTGCGCGCAGGCGTGCCAGAAACCGCTGCCCCTTCGCCGAGAGAACGCGCCTAGCCCAGGTTGAGTTCGGCTGGAAGTCCGATGCTGTCAGACTGACATCAGCCGTATGCAGGAGCCCTTCCGCCCTGCGCGGAACAGGAAGTCGACCACCGATCCGACGCCGGACAGCTGCTGCCATTTCTCGACCGAAGAGAGCTCCCACAACTCCTCCACCGCGTCCACCGCGCCGAGCAGGGCGGGATCCGGCCCAGTGATCAACAGGACAGGCAGGCTGCGATCATGCGCCGCGATTGTCATCAGGATATGGCAGCCGTCCTGCCCCGAGGCTTCCATTTCGGCAACGACAGCCATGGGACGGCGATTGCGCAAGACAGGCCCCAGATCAACCTGGCTCGGCATTCGCTCGACGGCGATGCCCAGGCACTCGCAGATCGTGCGAAATGGCCCAAACAGGCTGATGCCGTCTTCAACCACCACCACCAATGCCTCCCGACCTTCCTGTCCGGTACCGGCACCATTGTCGTGCGGCGTGTTGCGAGGGATGAGCGCCTTATCCATGTAGGTCATTTTGTCCTCGACCAATGAGCACTTTCTCTGAGAGCCGCCCCCTCGAAAGCGAGGATGGCCTGTCGTCAGTCTGCATTGGCGCGCGGGCGCAATAAACCCGGCGAAAGGTTAGTTAACTGTCAACGTACGGGAATACGGCGTGAATTGGTGACCGTCAGCCCCGATGCAACGTCACCATCCAATGGCATCGTCCGGACACAAGGTTGCCGTCGATCGCCTCAGCTTCCGATCCTGCCCCGCTCGCCGCACCCTCGAAGCTGACCGACAGGTTCTGATGGTCTCCACCCTGCCGGGTCAGATTGCCGGTCAGACGGCCATCCTTGGTGACGCCGCCCTGCATGACCGTCGTGCTTTGGAAGGGATCGAACGCGAAGCCTTTGTCGCCGATGGACATCAAGCCCTCGGTGGTCGGACCACAGGATTTGTCTGCTGGCACGACCGGGCCGACCCAGCGACCCTGCAGACCATGCCACGCCAGCACGCGGCCCGACTGCAGCCGCTCGCCGATATCCCCCTCGCACCCTGCGATAAGCCCAATCGTCAGGGCCGCGGCGATGCTCGGGGGAAGAATTCTGGTCATATGAAGGCCTATCCAGCCGTCGCGGGAAGTATTCCTATGATGCAAAACCGTGACGGATCTCCATGAAGCTGCGGGGGCGCATGGCACGCCTGGATATGATCATGAACCCGACGAATCTCTGAATAAATAATAGCCGTCAGTCTCAATCGCCCGTGCAATCCTCTCGTCGTGCACGGCTGCTGCGGCTATTTCCTTTACAATGATAGATATGGCATTGCGCCTGTTGGTCCGCCATGGGGCCAGTTCGGACGGCAGATCCCTCCCTCCCCTGTCCTTGGTCAAAGCGAACCATCCAGGGTCTTTCTGGCAGCGGAAAATGTAAATTGCCATAAGTCAAATGTAGCGATGGCCGCAGCCTCACGCCAGTCATTATTGCGTTGATTTGTTGTGTTTTATTCAATCCAATACATTCCCAGCCATGATCAATACGAACAGTCGGACGGCACCCATCGCGAATGAACATGTGTCGATCATGGAGATGCCTTCGCGAGCAACGCCCCCAAATAGCGTGATTCCGATGGCTGTAGGATTTTTTTCAGATTTCTCTTGCCCATCCGCCCCAGTTTCGAGTATAGATTTCGGCATGATGGAGACGCTCCCAAGCGCTCTTCGGTTTCATTCAATCCAGAACAGCACACAAGGCGGAGCAACCTCGCGCTGCTCACTGCCTCTACGCCGTGGCCACGTCGTCGGCGCCGGCAAGCCCGTATCGGAAATCGATCGCCCGACCGATGCCGCAGCAGCTTGTGGACGAGCAGGGTCAGCCCGATACCATCCAGTCAAGCCTGATCGACTGGGCAAATTGGGTTCTCGGGCCGAGCGGCCAAAGCCCAGCTCCGCATCACAGGTTCCTGTTGGAACAACTCGAAGCGATCAGCCGTGGCACAATCGACCGCCTGATGGTGCTGATGCCACCCGGCTCCGCCAAGTCCACCTATGCCTCGATCCTGTACCCGGCCTGGTGGTTCACACAGCATCCCGTCAGCTCTGTTATCGCCACCTCGCACACGAAGAGCCTTGCCGAACACTTCGGCCGTCAGGTGCGCGACATGGTGAACGAGCACGGATCACGACTCGGATACAGTCTGCACGCCGGCCTGCGGGCTGCCGGTCACTGGCAAACCTCCCGCAAGGGTGAGTATTTCGCCGCCGGCATCCGCGGTCCGCTGACTGGCCGCCGCGCCGACCTCGTCATCATCGATGATCCGATCAAGTCCCATGCGGAGGCCGACAGTCCTGTTCTTCGGGAACGGCTCTGGAACTGGTACCGATCCGATCTCACGCCCCGTCTAAAGCCGAAACGGCCGGGTCGTGCTGGTCATGACCCGCTGGCACGAAGACGACCTGGCTGGCCGCCTGCTCGCGCAGAATGCAGCGGAATGGCACATCATCTGTCTTCCTGCCCTCGCCGAGGACAACGATCCGCTCGGCCGGGCGCCAGGGACGGCACTATGGCCGGAATGGGAGGACGAGGCGGCTCTGCTGCGCAAACGGGACACCGTCGGTGAACGCGCCTGGTCCGCACAGTATCAGCAGTCGCCACGGCCCATTCAGGGCAGCCTGTTCAAGATCGCCTGCATCGACATCCTGGATGCCGCACCGAAGCGTTCCGCAGGGCTCGGTGGTGCGGGCCTGGGACCTCGCTGCCACCGTCGCCACCGGCGGCAACGATCCGGATTGGACCGTCGGCGTGAAGCTCGGACGCGAGGACAGTGGCCGCTTCATCGTGCTGGACGTCGTACGGCTTCGCGGCAGTCCCCATGAAGTCGGAAGCGCGATCGCCGAGGCCGCCCGGATCGACGGAAGGTCGATCGTCATCGGTCTGCCGGAAGATCCTGGTCAGGCCGGCAAGGTTCAGGTCACCTATCTGACCAGCCAACTTGCCGGTCATCGGATTACGTCCTCGCCCGAGACGGGCGCCAAGGCCACACGGGCCGGCCCCGTGGCATCACAGGTGGAGGCGCGCAACGTCGCCATCGTGCGGGCCAATTGGAACCACGCCTTCATCGAGGAACTGCGCGATTTTCCGTTCGGCCGCAAGGACGACCAGGTCGACGCACTGTCACGCGCCTTCGCGATGCTGACCACCGCCGGCGCGCCGGCGCGCAGACTGTCCGTGTCGTACCTGACGCGGTAACGCACGCAACCCGATACCGGGGCACCATGTTCGAGACCATATGCAACCTGATCCCGCGCGATCCGGCCTATCCGGCGCGTGCGCGCACGCTGGACATTCTGAAGCGCGTCCTGGACGGCAGGCTGTACGATGTCCTGCCATACCAGTTCCACGAGGAGCGCGGCGCGGGCGGCGAATACATCCCTTTGCGCAATCGCCGGCCCGAGCGTGCGCTACGCCCTCTGTCGCATTGTGGTGGAGGACAGCGTTTCGCTGCTGTTCAGCGAAGGCCACTTCCCGACGATCGACTGCGGCGACCGGGACGTCCGCGCCGCGCTTGCCGATATCGTCAAGGAGACCCGCCTCAATCTGACCATGACCGAGGCGGCCATCCGCGGATCGATCGGCTCGGTCGCGGTGCTGATGCGTGTCCTGCGCGGGCGCGTCTTCTTCGATGTTCTGGATACGACGTATCTGACTCCCGAATGGGATCCCGAAGAGCCCGACACGCTGACGTGCGTCACCGAGAAGTACAAGGTCGCCGGGCGACCTGCTCGCATCCAACGGCTACGACATAGCCGACCCCGCGGCCGTTCACTGGTTCACGCGAAGCTGGGACACCGAGAACGAAACCTGGTTCGTGCCGGTTCCGGTCGGCAGTACATTTGCCGCCGGAAATCGACGAGACGCGCAGCGTGAAGCACGGCCTCGGCTTCGTTCCGATGGTCTGGATCCGCAATCTGCCCGGCCCGTCCTCGACCGGCGACGCTGCCGATGGCGCCTGCACGTTCCGCACGGCGATCGAAACGCAGATCGAGATCGACTACCAGCTCAGCCAGGCCGGCCGCGGCCTGAAATACAGCAGCGATCCGACATTGCTGATCAAGGAGCCCGCGTCGACCGACAGCGAGATCGTCAAGGGTGCCGGCAATGCCCTTGTGGTCAGCGAGAAGGGCGACGCCAAGCTGCTCGAGATCGGCGGCACCGCTTCCGCCGCCGTGATCGAATACGTGCGAACGCTGCGCGAACTGGCGCTGGAGAGCGTGCACGGCAACCGGGCGAATGCCGACCGGCTGACCGCCGCCCAGTCAGGCCGAGCCTTGGAGCTGATGAACCAGGGCCTCGATCTGGCTGGCCGACAATCTGCGCATCAGCTACGGCGAAGGCGCATTGCTTTCGCTCGCGCGCATGGTGCTGCGGGCATCGCAGGTCTATCGCCTGCGCATCCTCGGCCAGGAGATCGCAGCGACTCGATCCGGCGACGCGCCTCTCGCTCAACTGGCCGCGCTGGTATCCATCCACCGCGGACGACAGGCAAAAGGACGCGCAGACGCTGACCACGCTTGCGAATGCCGGTCAGATCAGCCGTGAAACCGCAGTCAAGGTCATCGCCGACACCTTCGACATCGAAGACGTGTCCGCCGAACTTGCGCGAATTGCCGCCGACAGAACGACCAACGGGAACAGCTGATGCAGACAACGACACGCCCACCGAACCGGATATCGATCCGATTGCCGAGCTGCGCGCGCGTGCCGAAGCGCTGGAGCACCGATTGGCGGAGACCGAGCAGGACGCCAGATCCCGTCTGGTCCGCGCCGAGCTGAAGGTCGAAGCGGTGCGGGCCGGAATGGTGGATCTCGACGGGCTGAAGCTGCTCGATCTCGAGGAGGTGCAGCTCAATTCGGACGGCGAGATCGAGAACGCCGCCCATCTCATGGCGCAGTTGAGACGCGCCAAGCCCTGGCTGTTCGGCGGCACCTCATCGTCCAGTCCCGCGAACGCACCGCCGGCGCAACCGCCGCGGCAGAAGCTCGCGACCGAGATGACCGACAAGGAATATCGCGCGGCGGCGCTCCTGAAACTCGCCCATAGCGGCAGCGATCCATCGAACGCACACCACCTCAACCAGCTGAAGGAATCCCCGGATGGGCATTCAGAACTTTCCGACTGCCTTGCAGCCGATCATCCAGCAGGGCTTCCTCGAGCGGGAATTTCAGCAGGCACTGAAGTCCCGCCTCGGCTATCGCGCGTGCGCCGACCGCGTGAAGATCTCGGTCGGCATTGGTGAGACGCTCACCAAGACGCGCGCCGGGCTGAAGCCCAGCATCACGACACCGCTGGCGGCGAGCACGAACACCAACTTCGACAATGGGCTGACGCCGGCGAGCTGGGGCGTGGAGCAGTACACGATCACGATCAATCACTATGCCGCCACGACCGACCTGAACATGGTCACCAGCCGTGTCGGCATCGCCTCGCAGTTCCTGCAGAACGCCTATGTGAACGGCGAGCAGGCCGCGCGAAGCCTGGATGAACTGGCCCGCAATGCGCTGTTCAGCAGCTATTTCGGCGGCAACACCCGAGTGCGCACCACGCTGGGAAGTCCCGGCACCGCCATGGCGGTCGACGATATTCGCGGCTTCCAGAACGCCTTCGTCAATGGCGTCCAGCAGACAGTCTCCGTGCTCGAATCCCCTCACCGTCACCGTTGGCGCCAATGCCTACACGCTGGTCGGCGCCGCAGCGGATGTCAGCAACGTCTCCACGGCACCGAACGGAGTCTCCGGTGTCCTGACCTTCTCCGGCAATGTTTCCGTCTCGGACGGCACGTCCGGCAACGCCGTGCTTGCGGCAAACGCCTCCGTCATCGTCCGGCCGTCGCAGCGAGCCAATACACCGGCGCTCACGGCAACCGACATGCTGACGATGTCATGCTTCCTCGACGCGGTCGCCAAGCTGCGCCTGAACGCGGTGCCGGAGATCGACGGCGTCTATAACTGCTATCTCGATCCGGTGTCGGCCCGGCAGCTGTTCGCCGATCCGGACTTCAAGCAGCTGTTTCAGGGTGCCACGTCCGCCAACCAGGTCTTCCGTCAGGGCATGACCAACGACTTTCTCGGTCTGCGGTTCATTCCCACGACGGAGGCCTTCGTTCAGCCGCATCCGACGCTGGCCGGGCTGATGGTCCGCCGGCCCATCATCTGCGGTCAGGGCGCGCTCATCGAGGGCGACTTCGCCGGCATGGCAGCCGAGGACGTGATGCCAAAGGATTCGATCGTCTCGGTCGTGGATGACGTGGCGATGGTGACGCGCGAGCCGATCGACCGACTGCAGCAGATCATCGCCCAGTCCTGGTACTGGATCGGCGGCTTCTGTGCGCCGTCGGACACCACGACCAATCCGACCACGATCCCGACCGCCACCAATGCCGCGTTCAAACGGGCAGTCATGGTCGAGCACATCGGCTGAGGAGGAGCACCGACGGGATGGCCATCGGTTCCATCAATCCATTCCGCCCGACCGGAACGGTTTCACTCAGCGCGGGCACGGGTCGGCGGCGGTGCAGCTCACCGGTGGCGGTGATTCGGTCGTCGTCACAAATCCGACCGCGTCACTGGCCTATGTGCGCTTCGGCGCCGATCCATCGGTGTCTGCCTCGCCGGTGGATATGCCGGTGATGGCAAACTCCAAGGTGATGCTGTCGGTGAACTGTCTGGTCGGCTACGCCGCGGCGGTGCTCGTGGCGGCAGCGGCCGATCCTCTTCACCCGTGGCGACGGATCCTTCGTCTGATGGCATTCACCGACGCGGAAAAGACCGACATTCGCCGCTTTTGCGGCTATCCGGCCTATGGTGCGGCGCCGCTCGGGATTCCAGTCCTGGCGCTTCTACCAGGCATACGGCTTGATGGAGTTTCGCATGAACAATCTATCCGACGCGGAAGCGGCCATCGTGCGGCGCTATCTCGGGACACTCACCGCGCTGGAATTCGCGGTTCCGCGGGCCGCCGACAATCTGGACACCGACCAGGCGGCGGTGTGGACGCGCAATCGCGACGAGCTGCGCGACCGCGCAGGCTGTTCGACGATTGGCGTCGCCGCCTGTGCGGTTTCCTTGGCATTCCGCCGGGACCAGCATTGGCCGACGGCGGCGTCACGCTGGTCGTAGTGAAGGCATGGATCCCGCGCATCTGCAGGACCGCATCCACTGGGGCCTCAACGCCGCTGCGCGCGCCATCGGTATCCAAACCGATGCGTACCGGCCGTCGGGCGTGTCGGAGCCACTGGATCCCACGAACCGCTTCCTGCGTCTGCGTGCGGCATTCACGGCGCCGGATGGAAGATTTGCCCAGCCCGAACGGTTATGGCGACGCACTGTGGTATGGCGTGTTCGACGCCGCCTATACGCGGCCTGGCGACTATCTGGTGCAGGCAGGATGCGACCTGGTTCGTCGCTGCCCAGCAGCGGCTGCTGCCCGTGCTCTGCGTCCGGACGAACCGCATCGTCTCGTTCTGGCGGCCGGCCGCGCCGGCGAATACCGGCGTGAACACCTATGGCGGCGTCACGACCGCGACCAACGCACCGCTGTTGACGAACTGGCCGGCGAACGTGCTTGGCGCATCGGGCAGAGGACAGCCGGACAGCGATCTGCCGAGTGACAGCTCGATCCCCTACTGGACCGTGCTGTTGCCGGCATTCCCGGGCGTGATCCTGCGTCCATCGGATCTGATGACGGATGACCTTGGTCGGAACGCCGTCGTTGCCGCGGCCGAACTGACCGAGCTTGGCTGGCGTATCGCGGCGAAGCAGGCAACCACCTGATGGCCGATCAGTCCGACGTCGAGAACGCTCTGGTCAGCCTGGTCTCCAGCGGCCTCTATCCGAACGGAACGGACGCGGCCAGTGTTCCCGGACCGGATTGTCGCATCTACCGCGGTTGGCCGAATTCCGCGGCCTTGGACAGGATCTGGCAGCCGGCAAGATCAACGTCACGGTGTTTCCCGGCGGTGGCGCAGGCCGCACGACGACGCGCTACGCTGAGCAATGGGTCGGGCCCCGGCCGCGCCGTCGCTGACCGTCGCGGTCGCCGGCACTTCGGTGACATTTGGCGGCAGCGGCGAATTGGCCAGATCGCGGGCATCCTGGTTGACGGCCGAAGCTACGCCTATCGCACCCAGACCGGCGACACGCCGGAGCTGGTGGCGGCCAATCTGGCGGCGATGGCGCGCGATAATTCGATCGTTCGACTGTCGCGCGGCACGCTTACGATAGCCGGCGCCGGGACTCTGCTGGCGCGTGTGGTGGCCGATGCGCCAGTGCAACAGGAAGTTCGCCGACAGGAGCAGGACTTTCGCGTCACCTGTTGGTGTCCGACACCGGCGAGTCGCGATTCGGCCGCCGCCGCGATCGACCAGGTCGCTGAGCAGCATCCGCTTCCTCGCATTGCCGGACGGAACGCAGGGCAGGCTGATCTATTCCGGAACGACCGTATTCGACCAATCGCAGAATGCCAGTCTGTATCGGCGGGACCTGATGTACAGCGTGGAATACGCCACGATACTGTCCGCCTCGCAGCCCGCGATGCTGTTTGGCAACCTCGTGCTCAATGCCGCGAGCTTCACTGCCTGAATATCTGGAGACTTCCATGGACATGCATCTGGTCGTGGTGAGGTCGTTCGGCGACCTCGCGCGCGGTGACGTCGTCGCCGATGCGGCACGCATCGCCGAGATACTGAACAGCGAGCATGCCCGCTGCGTCGTGCGAGTGGTCACGCCGGCGAACAAGGGGGCCTGAAGTCGCATGCCGATTGTCCAGCAAGGCAGCATCAACACCACCGCTCTTGTGGTGCCCGACCTGTATGTCCAGATCGTTCCTCCGCAGAACCTTGTACTCAACGGCGTACCGACCAACGTGGTCGGCGTGGTCGGTACGGCGTCATGGGGTCCGGTCGGCCAGCCGGTGATCGTGGCCACCATGGCGGACTACGCGCAAAGCTTCGGACCCATTGTCGCGCGGAAGTACGACATGGGGACGCAGGTCGCCACGGCGGTCCAGCAGGGCGCACAGAATTTCCGTTGTGTTCGCGTCACGGATGGTACCGACACAGCCGCACAGGCAGTGGTTCCCGGCACCACTGTCACATTCACCGCGCTCTATACCGGCTCACTCGGCAACAATGTGATGCTGAATCTGACGCCGGGATCCAAGGCCAACACCTGGCGTCTGACGGTGTCCCTGCCGGCCTGCAGCCGGAAGTGTTCGACAACATCGGCGGTGCCGATGCCACTATTCTGGACCGACACTGGCCAACGCCGTGAATAACGGCCAGGGACCGCAGCGTGGGCCTTCGCAGCTCATCGTGGCCAGCGCGGGCGGCGCGACAATTGCTCCGGTGGCATTCTCGATCGCTCTCGGCTCGACCACCGCCGGCTCCGACGGGGCCGATAGGTTGCGGCGGCGGCGACTCGTCGGCACCGACATCCCACCGCGCACCGGAATGTACGCACTGCGCGGTCAGGGTTGCGGCATCGCGCTTCTGGCGGACGCCGATGATCCAAATCACTGGACGGACCAGGCCGGCTTCGGGCTCGATGAAGGCATCTACATGATCCTGACCGGACCGGCCGGCGACACAATCCAGAACGCCGTCACGACAAAGCAACAGGCAGGGCTCGACAGCTATGCGGCGAAGCTGATGTTCGGCGACTGGCTCTGGTGGTCCGACCAGGTCAACGGCGCCATCCGCGTGGTGTCGCCGCAGGGCTTTGCCGCGGGACGCCTGGCCAATCTCAGCCCCGAGCAGTCGAGCCTGAACAAGTCGCTCTACAGCGTGATCGGCAGCCAGAAATCGGGCACACCCGGGTCCGGCCAGAGCACTTCCTATTCCTCAGCCGATCTTGCCGTGCTGCTCGGTGCCGGCATCGACGTGATCTGCAATCCGCAGCCCGGCGGCAGCTATCTGGGGTGTGCGCGGCGGACATAACTCCTCGTCGAATTCGGCGGTCAACGGCGACAACTACACTCGCCTGACCAACTATATCGCTGCGACGCTCGCCGCCGGCATGGGTCAATATGTCGGACAGGTGATCAATGCCGACCTGTTTCGCCGCATCCGGGCGACGCAGCTGTCATTCCTGCAGAACATGCTCGGACAGGGTCTGCTCGGCAGCACCGATGGCAGCCTGCCGTTCAGCGTGATCTGCGACACGACGAACAACCCGTCCAGCAGGACCGACCTCGGATACGTTCAATCGGATGCCCAGGTGCAATACCAGGCAATCAACGAGAAGTTCATCGTCAATATGGAAGGCGGCCAGACCGTGCAGGTGTCCCGCCAGACCCTGCCCAGCGGCCAGGCGGCCTAAGGAGCACACCGCATGTCACTGACCATGTTCTCAGTCGGCCGCGATACCCAGCTTGTGGTCATCGGGTCGACGGGCCGCGTCGACCTGACCCACGTCACGTCCTTCGAAAGTCGCCAGATCACGCAATCCGTTCGGGTGGATCGGCTCGACGGGACCCGCATGGGCACCGAGTTGCCCAAGGGCTGGGAAGGCAGCTTCGAGCATCGAGCGCGGCAGTTCGACGGTCGATGACTTCATCGCCGCTGCCGAGCAGCAGTACTTCAATGGCAGCACGGTGAGCCCGGCACGATGTACCAGTACGTCACCGAGACAGATGGTTCCACCTCGACCTATCAGTACGACAACGTCGCCTTCCGCCTCGTCAATGCCGGCATCTGGAAGGGCGACAGCAGCGTCAAGCAAAAGCTGGAATTCTTCGCTGTCCGCAGGCGTCGCATCTGATGAGCCCGTCCGCATCCATCATCGCATCGGCCGCAGCCACCCAGACCGTCACCGACGCCGATGGGCGACGCCTGACGCTTCGTCGGTTGACTGCACTCGACAGGCTCCGGCTGTTCAAGGCAGCCGGCCCGTTGCTTGCACAAAATCAGCCATGGCTCGGCATGGCGGTGCTCGCCAGCTCGGTTGCGGCAATCGACGATGTTCCGATGCCGCCGCCGGTCAACGAATTGCAGATCGAGGCGATGATCGGCCGGCTGGGCGATGCAGGCACCGCCGCCATCGCCCAGGCGCTGCAGCAGGATGCGGCACCGGCCGTCGACGAGCTGGTGGACAACGCGGGAAACTGAGCCGGCACCCCGACCTGATCGACTGCCTCTATCTGGTCCGGAACGGGGTGCCGTTCGACGTCGCCTTCAGCCTGCCGCCCGATGAACGCCTGGCGTACGTGGTCGCTCTCGGCACCCTGGATGGCCAGGAGTTCGATTGGCACACATTGCGCTGGAAAGGATGCACGTGAACGCGATGGCCGGTTCGCAGGATGCGGGTGTGGCCGGCGCCCATGCGGTCGGGATCGCACTGGCATTTTCCAATGGCGTTCCCGAAGGCGTCGCCGAGATACAACAGGACCTGACATCGCTTGATCGCACAATGGTGGCCGGCACCGTGGGGCTGGAGGCACTGATACAACTCGCTGAGGGGCTGCATACCCTGGGTCCGCAGAGTGTCATGCCGATCGCTGCGCGCACCGGCCCGCTGATTCCGGAGGTTTCGCCCACAGCGGATCTCCCAAGAAGACCTTATGTCCGAGTATATCCAGCGGGCCCGCGTATTCGCAGCTGATACGTGATGCGTCACCCCCACAGATTTCGGCTCCGCGAAGTAGCTTCGCAATCTCCCCGATCCGTGGCAGATCTGGAGCAAGGTAGCCTTGTCCACGGCTCTTTCAATGATGCCAACCCTCGCCACAGTTGGGACTGATACTCCACCGGACCATTGGCCGATGACGCCTGACATATCGGCAACCGACGTATCGGTCGCGCAGATCTCGCCGGGCCGCCACGCAACACCGCCACAAACCCTGACGTAGGGCTCCGGTTGACCAACTCTTCGCAATGAGTGCTTCCCTCACCGCGACCCTGCTCGACGCGGTACAGAACACTGAATTTGCATCAGCCGTCTTGCACCCACGACCGTCGCATCCATCACCCAGTGCACCTGCAACCGTCGCGCCCATGACCGTCGCTGCCTGCGACAGCACGTGCCAAAGACTTGACCCGGAATCGCTCGACCCTGGCATTTGAAACAATGATCGCCGCCGCCGTTCGCAAGAGCCGTTGGTATCCGGATCATCTGCGCCGTCGACCGCGCCACCAACGCGCACAGGCGGCACTCTGTCTCTCCGCTGTCGTGCCACGGACCGAAATGTCAGGGGATCAGGCTATGCCTGCCGACTGTACAGCAACCGCCCTCAATGTCCCGACAATCGCCGGAAACGGCGGACGAACCGCGACAGGGCCTGCTGATCCTCGATGGCACGCAGCTCGGTCGCTGGATCATGGATCGCATCGCGCGGCAAGCCTCGCGTCCTGTGGCTGGAACGACCGGCATCGATCCACGGATCAGTCCGACCTTCCCAGGTGCACCGGCGAGCGTCTGAATCATGAACGACCTGCGTCTCCCATTCGTCCTGTGGTTGCCAGGCGACGCAGCACCAGACCTATCCTCGATGTCGGCCCCCGTTCCGATATCGGTCTGGTTGCAGGTCGATCATCAACCAGCCCGGACGAGACCGCTTCATCGGACCTGCCAAAGGCGAAGGACGACGCGAATGCCTGATACCGTCCTTCTGCTCGGTCCGGTCGTCTTCCAGGAGTTCGAGATTCCCGCCGTGCATAAATTTTGGCGGCAGACAGCGTCTGGCGCTGCATCGTCTGCCTGGCGGCGCGCGGATAATCGACGCATTGGGGCGCGATGATGCCCAAATTGCATTTTCCGGCATCTTCTCGGGTTCGGACGCCACGTTGCGCGCCCGCATCCTCGATGAACTGCGAGCCAGCGGACTGACGCTGCCGCTCACCTGGGACGTGTTCTTCTATACCGTGATGATCAGCGAATTTCATGCGGATTACCGCAACGGCTGGTGGATACCCTACCAGATCACCTGCACGGTGCTGCAGTGACGAAGCCTCCGCATTGATTCAACCGCTCGTATCGCTGGCCACCGCGGCTCTCGCTGACATCGGCAACGCTGCGAGCGATGCACTGAGCGCTGGCTTCGATCTGTCGCCTGTGCAGGCAGCGCTTGGTGCGCCTGGTGCGACAATACGAGGCACCGCTGCCTACGGTGCCGCGCAGGCCAGCCTCGCCTCGGCGCAATCGTCGATGGCAGGCCTCAATCGGCGCAGCCGACACAGCACTTTCGGGAATTGACCTTGCGAATGTCAGTTCGCCCGATGTCGGTGCGGCGAGCCTGTCTGGAAGCGACGCAGCGTCGCCGGACAACTCGGCTCGATGACATCGGCACGTTCGTATGTCTCCCGCGCGGCAATCAACCTGACGAATGCAAGCACCTGACCATGAAGACGATAACCGTCGCCGGCGACAATCTCTTCCGCATCGCCGCAGAACAGTTGGCCGATGCGACGCAATGGATCCGCATAGCCGAGCTGAACAACATATCGGACCCGATGCTCACGGGTGTGACCACCCTGCTCATCCCGGAGATCGATCGCAACGCCGGAGGCGGCATTGTCGGGCAGTGACACGCCGTCGAATTGGCGCGCCCCTCGCCTGCGCATCCTGGCCAATGGCGCAGCTGTTGACAGGAGTGATGGACGCAGAGGTCATCTCGAACAATCACTACGCGGCCGATCGTTTTGCCGCCTCCGTCGCGCTGGGCGCGGACGTATGGGCTTCGGCCTCATTCTGGTCCAGTGAGCCTGATATCCTCGTGGATGTTCAATTCAGCCTGGACGGTGGAGCCAGCTTCACCAGCCTGGTGCAGGGCACCGTCGACAGTGTCGTCATCGACCCGATGACCGGGTCGGTTCATCTCGATGGCCGCGACCTCACTGCGCCCTTGATCGAGACGCGCACGCAGGAAACATTCGCCAATCGCACTGCCAGCGAAATTGCCTCGCTGCTGGCGCAACGCCATAACCTGACGCCTTGCGTATCGCCGACCAGCACACCAGTCGGGCGGTATTACCAGGACGAGCATGACCGCGTCACGCTCAACCAATTCAGCCGTGCCACCACGGAATGGGACCTTCTCGTGTTCCTGGCGTGTCTGGAAGCCTTTGACGTCTTCGTCGAGGGAACGACGCTCCATTTCCAGCCGGCGACACAGCAGACGGATCCTCCCGTCTGCTGCGTCCGAGCATGCTGACGGATCTGAGGCTCGAAAGATCACTGACGTTGGCGCGCGATATCGAGGTTACGGTCAAGAGCTGGAATTCGCGTCAGAACAGCGCGTTCGTCCAAAAGGCACGGGCTGCGTGCCGTCGAGGCACCGGGACGTCTGGCGGCCCGCCGCAGAATTATGTCTATGTCCGCCCCAACCTGACACCTGACGACGCATTGAAGCTGGCACAGCGTAAGCTGGCGGAACTGACGCGCCATGAGCGGGTGATCGAGCTGAGCATGGCCGGTGAGCTCGTAATGACGCCTCGCAGCATGATCATGTTGGATGGAACCGGTTCCGACTTCGACCAAACCTACTACGTGGACCTGATCGAGCGGCGGCTTCACACCAGCGGCGGATTTACCCAGCACGTCCGCGCGAAAAACACCTCACCACGGACGGAGACGACTGCCCCGCAGACTCCGCCGACGCGACGACGGCGTAGCCCATGGAGCGACTCCTCAACGTCATCAAGCAGCACGCCGGTGGCCTGGACCAGGGTGGCGGCCAACCGCGCTTCGGTATCGTGACCTCGGTCAACCCGGCGGCCGCAACCGCAAGAGTGACATTGCAGCCCGAAGGCGTACTCAGCGGTTGGCTGCCGGTCCTATCGCCGTGGATCGGGGCCGGGTGGGGCATGTGCTGCCCGCCGTCGCCTGGCGATCAGGTGCTGGTTCTCGCGCAAGAGGGTGACGCCGAACATGGCATGATCATCGGGCGCGCCTTTTCCAACACGCAGGCGACACCGGCCACCCCTGTCGGCGAGCTCTGGCTCGTGCACGGCTCAGGCAGCTTCATCAAATTGCAGAACGACGGCACGATTCAGTGCATGGCGACCTTCATGTGGACGGGTGATGTCTATGACAAACAAGGGCCGTTGTCGCGGCTCCGCAATCACTACAACGCCCATACGCATTCGCCGAACGGTGCCTCATCGACAACCAGCCAACCGGACTGAACGTCATGGCCGATGCCTTCCATCAATGGGGTTCCGACCTTGCCCTCGGACCGACTGGCGATGTCGCGTCGGTCTCGGGTCAGTTGCTCGGCCAGCAGCGCGTCCTGCGCCGCCTGCTGACCAGTCCTGGCGACTACATCTGGCAACTGGACTACGGAGCCGGCCTGGCGCGGTTCATTGGCCAGCCGGTCAATCCGCTGCAGATAAGCGCCGTCGTGCGCAGTCAGATCTTCAAGGAGGCGGCAGTCGCGCGCCAGCCGGAACCGCTGATCGACGTGCAGGTCTCGCCCGGCGGCGCGGCGGGCACCGTCTACGTGTACATCCGCTACGTGGACGCTGAGAGCAGCCAGACGCAGGTCCTTTCATTCTCGGTGACTGCATAGGCCATGCAACTTTCTCTGCGCACATTCAGCACGCTCGTGCAGAACATGGCAGCCGCTGTCCAGGCTTCCGCGACGCAGCTGCTGGATCTGACCGTTGGTTCGACGCTGCGGGCCGTGATTGAAGCCAATGCCTCGATCGCGCTCTGGATGCAATGGCTTATCCTGCAGGTGCTGCGAACCACGCGCGCCGCAACCAGCAGCGGCGCCGATCTGGACAGCTGGATGGCCGATCTGTCCCTGACGCGGCTGCCGGCCATCGCAGCCACGGGGATCGTCACATTTTCCCGGTTCTCTCCGACGATGCCCGCCCTGATACCGGCCGGCGCGCTCGCCCGAACCGCGGATGGCACACAGACATTCGAGGTAAGCATCGATACGACGCACCCCGCCTGGTTGCCGGCGAGCAATGGATACGTCGTGGCGGCGGGTGTTGCCTCGCTGGACGTGCCGGTGATGGCGCCGACGCCTGGCGGGGCCGGCAATGTGCAGGCCGGCGCCGTGTCGCTGCTCGCATCGGCCATCCCAGGAATTGATGCCGTCAGCAACGCCAGTGCGTTCCAGAATGGGCTCGATGCCGAGTCGGACAATGCATTCCGGAGTCGCTTTCAGAACTTCATCGCCAGCCGCTCGCGCGCCACGACAGTGGCTGTCGGCTATGCGATCAGCAACATCCAGCAAGGACTGAACTACACGATCCAGGAAAATCTGGATCCATCCGGACAGCCTCGGATGGGCAGCTTCGTCGTGACGGTCGATGACGGTTCCGGCAGCCCCTCGACCGCACTGTTGTCCACGGTCCAGATCGCGGTGGATGCGGTGCGGCCAGTCGGATCGATCTTCAGCGTTCAGCCGCCCACGTCGTCACAGTCAACGTCTCTCTCGTGATCACCGTCGCTGCCGGAGCAGCCAAGGCGCAGGTTGCGGGCAGCGTGGGCAATGCCATCGGCAGTTATATCAACGGTCTTCCCATCGGGGCCAGCCTGCCGTTGACCAGGCTTGCACAGGTTGCCTACGCCGCAGACGCAACCGTGATCAATGTCACCCAGTTGTCGGCCAACGGCAACGCGAATGACATCATGCCGGATGCGTCCGGGTGTGGTGAAGGCCGGCATCATTGCGGTGAACTGACATGACCGGCGACCAACAGGATATGCTGTCGCGGTTGCGAACCGCGCTGCCGACGCGCTGGTTCCCTGATGAGGCCCCGATACTGACCGGCCTGTTGAGTGGCCTGGCATCGGCCTGGAGTTGGGCCTATGACCTGCTGCAGTACGTCACCGCGCAGACGCGGATCGCCACGGCGACGGATATCTGGCTGGACATTATCGCGCAGGACTACTTCGGCAGCCGTGTGACGCGCCGGACGGGGCAGAGCGATGCGTGTATTTCGCGATCGTATTCGTCGCGAGTTGTTCCGGGAACGCGGAACGCGAGAGGCGGTCGTCTCGGTGCTGCAGGATCTGACCGGCCGGGCGCCGCGTGTGTTCGAACCCGGCCGGACGACGGACACGGGTGGCTACGCCTCGTTGAATGGCGGCGGCGGTGGGATGGCATATGGCGTCGCCGGAGGATGGGGCAGTCTCGACCTGCCCTTTCAGTGCTTCATCACTGCGTATCGTCCGACCGGCAGCGGCATTGCCGAGGTCGCAGGTTGGGGCGGGCCTTCCGGCGCCTACGGTCAAGGCGCAATCGAGTACGCCAGCCTGGCGATGGTGCAGGGCCAGGTCACGGATGCGGACATCTACGCGGCCGTCGCCGATGTATTGCCGGTAGCCGCGATCGGTTGGACCAGGATCACCAACTGAGCCGCTGCTGCAATCAGCAAAGAGGATCTCATGGACAGGAGCCTGGTTTATCCGGGAAGCATCCCGCTCGACACCGATCTGCTGAACACCAATCGCAATGCCATGACTGCACTTGGGATATCTCGCACAGGCGGTGCTCGGCACGAGCACGGTGGTGGATGGCCTCGGTTGCACGCCAACGGCACCGGCGTCACTTACCGTGACGGTGGGGCCCGGCAGCATTACCACGTTCTCGGTGGTGGATACGCTGGCCTATGGTTCGCTGCCAGCCGATACGGCAGATCCGCTGGTCAAGATGGGCATCAATCTTGCGTCCACTTCATTCACGCTGGCTCCCCCTGTCACATCGGGACGATCCATCAACTATCTGATCCAGGCCGCATTGCTGGAAAGCGACGCCAATCCGGTGGTGCTTCCGTACTACAACGCTGCAAATCCGGCGCAACCCTATAGCGGCCCGACGAACTCCGGCGTTGCGCAGAACACCAACCGCATTCAACGCGTGCAGCTCCAGCTCAAGGCGGGGGCTGCCGCCAACACCGGTTCACAGACCACCCCCCCGATCGACAATGGCTGGGTGGGTTTGTATGTCGTCACGCTGTCGTACGGACAGACAACGATCATCGCAACAAACATAACCCAGTTGCCCACCGCCCCGTTCATCGGCTGGAAGCTTCCGATGCTCAGGCCGGGATTTGGCACCGGCGTGCAGAGCTTTCTGCGTCGGGCAGCTTCACCGTGCCTGCAGGCGTGACCCAGGCCGAAGTCGAGGTGTGGGGTGGCGGCAGCGGCACATTTGCCTCCGTCGCAGTATCTCCAGCGGCGGCGGTTCCGGTGGCGGCTATGCGCGCAAGCGCGTCACTGGCCTGCTCACCGGCCAGACCATCCCGGTCACAGTCGGAGCAGGTGGCACGGCGGGAAACACCGGCGGCGTTCCACCCTCTGCGGGCGGCACGTCAAGCTTCGGCACGTATGTCAGCGCAACCGGTGGAAGCCTGAACCCGCTGGCCAATGTCGCGAACCCCCAGAACGGCGCTACACCGAGCGGTATGGGTGTCGCCGGCGATGTGAATATCGCAGGTTCCGCGGGCCAGGCCGGCGTACTGAACCAGGGCGGGTTGGGCGGTGCCGCACCGATGGGTGGCTGCCAGAACAGCGGAACGTGGGGACTGACGGGTGCATTTCCCGGGCGGCGGCGCATCAGGTGCGGGAACCGGCGCGAACAGCGCCACGCCATACAACGGAGCACCAGGGCAGGCGGGTTGGTCGTGGTGAGGTGGTAGAAACGATGATGAAAAAGTTCGCACGCATCAAAGACGGCCTGGTCGCCGAGTTGCTGATGACCGAAGGAGATATCGCGGCCATGTTCAATCCGGCGATTGTCTGGATCGATGTTTCCTCCGGACCGGCAATAGCGGAAGGCTGGAGCTTTGACGGGACGAATTTCGTGCCGCCACCGCGCGCCACCGGCTCCATCTGCACCGACCATAGCCGAGTTGCAGGCGCGGATCGCGACACTTGCAGCCGAGCTTGCAGCGCTTTCGACCGCAACCAAGCCCTGAACCATCGTCCCTCCCGATCGCCAGAAGACTTGACCAGGCGATCCTGCTGTCAGGAATTTTGCATGCCCACTCCAGCCGCACACGTCTGGAAGCCCAGCAATGCGCGCACCGTCGTGCTGGATGCTTTCATCCCGGTACCCCGAGGTTCGGCCGCTGTCGCTCCGCCGCCATTGAACTGGCCGGCCAAGGACCCGACGGATGTACTGGACTACCAGTTCGATATTTCGCCAGCGATCGTCGGCAACGACGGCGACACGATCGCTACGCTCGATGTGACGATAGAACCGAACAACCCGGGCGATATCGCGCTCAACAGCGCCACGGTTGACGGCAATGTGGCGGTGTTGTGGCTCTCCGGCGGTCAGGCGGGAACAGTCTATCTGCTGACCCTGGTCATCACGACGGTGAACGGGCGCACCATTCAACGCAGCATTCTGTTGCCGGTGCTTCGCCTGTCCGTTCCGGCGATCCCTGCCAATGCCCTGGTGACGGACTCGGGGATCGTGCTGACCGATCAGAACGGCAATCCGGTGCTGACGTCTCCCTGATCCGCTGCGGCCCCGCCTGCGCGCACGCGCGCCGCAATCCCGCGCTCACACCCTGGACAACCTACACGCAGACCTCCTCGTGAGGGTTCCGTTTGGAGTTTGCCTCGACCATGTCGACAATCGATGATCTCGCGCCTGCAACGGCCGCGTCGGATAGCGACGAACTGATGGTCAGCCAAAATGGCATCGCACGCAAGATCACCAGGGCCCAGATACTGGCGGGCCTCCAGCCGCAACTGGCTATCGGCGCCGGCACGCTGCTTGGACGCAAGAGCTTCTGGCACCGGAGGACCGGAGCAGATCGCCGTCGGCGCCAATCTCAGCTTGACCAACGGGACACTCGCAGCCAGCGCAACGCCATTCGTCGTTGCGTCGTTGCCCGCGGGCACGGTGCCGGCAAGCGGCGACGCCGTGGCGATAGGCCAAGGCGGCCACAATGCCACGGTGACCTATGGCCAATTCATGAGTGGCCTTGCCGGCATCGCGAACATCGATGCATCCCGGCTTCTGGTGACGCCAACCGGGGGAAAGTCGGCAACCAGACTTAGTGACTTCGCGGCAGGCACACTGTCATTGATCGGTGGCACGCTCACCGGCACACTGACGCTCGCGGCGGATCCCGCCGGCAGCATGCAGGCCGCGACCAAGAGATATGTCGACAATCAGGTGGCGACCGCCTTGCCGAAATCAGGCGGTGCGCTGTCGGGCGCCCTGTCCCTGGCGGCCAATCCCACGACATCGTTGCAGGCTGCGACCAAGCAATACGTTGACGGCCAGGTCGCAACCGCCGTGCCCAAGGCCGGAGGTGCCCTGTCCGGCCCGCTGACGCTGGCGGCCGATCCATCGGCATGCTGCAGGCAGCGACAAAGCGATATGTCGATGGACAGGTCGCGACCGCAGTTCCCGAAGGTCGGCGGCACACTATCCGGACCACTGACGCTGGCGGCCGATCCCGCCGCGTCGCTGCAGGCAGCGACAAAACAGTATGTGGATACCCGAGTGTCACGCACCGGTGACACCCTTACCGGGCCACTTGTGCTCGTCCGGAAATCCGACCCTGCTCGCTGCAGGCAGCGACAAAGCAATACGTCGACGGACAGATGGCAACCGCAGTCCCAAAGGCCGGTGGCACGCTATCCGGTGCGCTGACCTTGGCGGCCGATCCCGCCGCGTCGCTGCAGGCAGCGACAAAGCAATATGTGGATAAAAGGGTATTACGCAGCGGCGACACGCTGACCGGAGCCGCTGGTGCTCGCCGGGGATCCGGCCGCGCCGTTGCAGGCGGCGACAAAAGGCTACGTCGACAACCAGATGGCGAACGCACTGCCGAAGTCAGGAGGTGCGCTGATCGGCGCGCTGACGCTGGCGGCGGATCCGACTTCTTCGAGCCAGGCTGCAACCAAGCACTATGTCGACGCACAGGTGGCCACCTCGCTGCCGATTCTGCGGCGGCAGCGTTGACCGGTGCATTGGCACTGCCCTCCAATCCAGCCGCCGCGCTGCAAGCGGCGACGAAGCAGTACGTCGATAGCCAGATCGCCACCGCCGTGCCGCTCGCCGGCGGAACGCTCACCGGTCCCACTCGACTCTGGCGGCCGATCCGATCGTGCCGCTGCAGGCCGCCACCAAGCGCTACGTGGACCTCGCCGGCGGCGCCGCGGGTGCGATCAACGTGCGCTCCCCCCTACAATGCGCAGATCAACGGCACGACCGACGATACTGCCGCGTTCAAGGCGGCATATCAGGCGGCCCCGCCGGATCGGTGATCCATGTGCCGAATGGCGTCACTGTCCTGCAGAACTCCAAACAGCTGGGGAATCCCGCTGACCAAGCGGGTGAAGTGGATCGTCGACGGCACGTCACTGCCCGATGGGACGCCGCTGTCGAACTGCGATCCCGGGCGGCGGCGGCCGGCGAGCAATTTCCTGCCGGGCATCGTTGCCGGGAACAGCGGACAAAGCATAGAGGTCTCGCAGAACGGCTCCCAGCCTGGGATTTTGCGGTCCTCCACTCGTCATACATCGTCAACCATACTGGTGGCCCCACCGGCGGCGCGGTCAGCGCGAACACGCGCAACGACACGATCATCTACAACAGCCCCAACAACTTTGTCTGGGGTGCGCTCGACAGGCTGCTGTGGTGCGGCATCCAGAGCCAGGCCGGGAAGCGCCGCCCAACACGTCGGCCGCTACATTCAGACCATCCGGCAGAACATCGGCACGGATTCGTCGGGCAAGCCATTGCCGCAGCCCCAGCTTTGGGCGGCGTGTCTCGAGTATCGTGATACGACCGGTCGGCCATCCAGCTGGGCCAGCGCTTCGCTGACTGTCGAGATGGACTGGATCGGCAACGGTCCAGACGATGGCAACGCACGACAGATCCAGTCCCTCGTCATTGCACAGCACAACACCGCCGGCACGCCGGTCGAAGTTTCGACCGTTGTCGGCGTCTATCTGGCAGGCGGATCCACCGGGCATGTCTATCGGGTATTCGGCATCAACGTGCCGTTTTCCACCGCCGTCCTGGACACCACCATATGCCCAGCAATTGCCCGGCGCAGCCGCCATTCGCATGGCAGCCGGGCATGCGATCGCCTTTGAACCCACCGCGACCTGCCGCCTGTCCTACGACAGCGCCACGGCCACGCTCCGCTGGAACCAGGGCACGGTGTCCTACGTCGTCGGCAAGGGCATCACCGTTGGCTGGTCGAATGTCTACAGCGGCAATGCCACACTTGCGAGCTACCTGTCCGGCAATCTGGTCTTCCTTGCTCGGCAACGCCTCGCCCTACACAATCACGCTTCCCGCTGCGAACTCTGTCGCGGCCGGCACCGGCTTCACGCTATCTGTACTCGGTTCGGCCGCGGTGACGATCGCCACGTCTGGCAGCGACACGATCGACAATGGCCCGATGACACTGCGCCAGAACGATCGCTATCACGTCGTTTCCGACGCAAGCTCGGCCTGGCGCGAGGTGTTCCGGACAAACGCCGTCAATCCGCGCTTTTCCGCTCCACCGGTTCTGCCGTCCTACACCGTGGCGTCGCTGCCTGCGTCGCCCGGCGCCGGAGCGAAAGCCTTCGCCAGCAACGGTCGCAAGCCAAGCGAAGGCGCCGGCGCGGGCTCCGGTGTCGAGGTCTTCCATGACGGGGCGCGTTGGATCTCGGTCTGCGGCGGCGCAGCGGTCGCTGCGTGAATCAATCGATCATTCCTGCCCTGAGATCGTCCGTTTGGTGAGATGAAGCGATGCCAACGATTTCGCAGCTGCCATCGTCAGATCAGGTCACCGCATCGGACGAAGTTCCCGTCAGTCAGGCTGGCGCAACACATTCGGTGAGCGTCGGCACGCTGCTGGCAAGCATGCAGCCCGCCGTCATCAGCGAATCGGGCACGCTGCTTGGTCGCGTCAGCCTCGGTCCAGGCGGTCCGGAATCGATCGCGGTCGGTATCGGGCTTGTTGCTGAATGACGGCACGCTTGGCGCCTCGGGATCCGATCACGCCACCTATCCGCAACAGACTGAACTGCTGCCTGCCGATCAGGCCGTGCTGAACAGCGCCGGTGATCCGAAGCTGCTGCCGCTGTCGTTGCTGCGCGGGCTCTTCTCCGCCGGGCGCGAACATCAGCGATCAGCTCCACGGGCACGATTTCCGCCAGTGCAACCGGAGGCGCCGCTTCCGGACCGAGTGACACCTACAGCATCACCAGCCTTACGCCCGTCACAAGCATGGCAGCGAGCGACCTTGTCGCGATCAGTCAAGGCGGCGCCGATCATACGATCAGCTACGCCAACCTGCTGGATGGCCTGACGATCGACCTGGCGCAACCTGCCGTCGCCGCCACCGACACCGATACGCTATGGGTCGCCCAGGGCAGCAACACCATGCTGCGGCAGACCTTTGCGGCGGTATGGTCGTGGCTGATCACCAAACTGCCCTCGTACCGGCTGCCGGTCGTCGAGATCACGCCATGACACGACCCTGGACGGGACGATCCACAACGGCCGGATCCTGGTGTGCAGCCAGCCGGTCACGCTCACTCCGCTGCTCCTGAACCTGGGCAATGGCTTCTATCTGCGACGTCATCAACCTGAGCAGCGCCAGCGTCACCTTTGGTGCCGGTGTCATCGCATCGTCCGGCTCCTCGTCACTGCCGGCCGGGCAGGCCGCCGCACTGCGTGGCATCAACTACTCGGGCGGCAATGTCGTCTTCGCCATGGTCGCAGGCAACGACAGCGGCGGCGCCGGCGCGACGCCGCCCGCTCTGCCGGGTCAGGTCACCGGCCTCAGCGCTGGCAGCCCGACCGCCAGCAGCATCGTGCTGACCTGGTCGGCGCCGAGTCTCAGGCGGTGCGGTCAGCAGCTATACCGTCCAATATCGCGTCAGCGGCGGATCCGCATGGACCATATTCGCCTCGGGTCTTTCAACCACGAGCGAGACGGTCACCGGGCTCGCGGCCGAAACAGCGTATGACTTCCAGGTGTCTGCGGTGAACTCCGCGGGTTCCGGCCAGCCTTCGACGGTCGCCAGCGCCAGCACTGCATCCGCATCGAGCGCCGTCACTTCGGTCACCTGGAACATGGTGCCGTCGGGCACCTACTCGCATGGCGCCGGGTCGATCGGCGTGAACGTGCATGTCAATCCGGCGAATGCCCCGGTCCAGTTCGGCTTCTCGACATCGTCCACGACGCCTCCCGCGAACTGGACCATAGCTACGTACGTCAATACCGACCTGTGGGGCGCCTACGTGTCTACCCCGGCAACAGCGGGCAGCTGGTATGCCTGGGTCGAGGGCACGGACGGCAGCCGCCAGACGGTGTATCCGGTGGCGTTCACGGTTACCTGACGATGAGTGTCGCATTCGTCGCACCAGGCAGGTCAATGCGGATCGGCCCAGGGCAGATCGCACTCTGGCGTCCGCTGCGCGCGGGAGCGCCCGCGTCAGGCGATGGATCGTTCAGTGGGCCTTGGCCAAATGCCATCGCCGGTCTGTCCGGTTGGTGGGACGCCGGCGGCCTGGCGGACGCACTCGGCGCGGCCGGCACTCCGGTCAGTGGCTGGAACAACGCCGTCGCCAGTTTGCGAGACAAGTCCGGCAACAACATTCCATTGGCGCCCTATTCGTTCGGGACTGCCGCGGGGCCACCGGCGATCACACCGCGGCTGTCGGCGCTGCTTGGCGGTCTTGGCCGCGTGGCGGGAGGATCGGCAACCCTCGCACCCGCACTCGATCCGGACCTCGGCTTCCAAATTGCCAACGCTTCGTTCCAAAGCAGCACGAACTGGACGCGCTATCTGGTCTGGTCGCGTCCGAACTGGCGGCAGAATTCCGGCCGCGATGCCAATCCGATCACGCTTGTAGCGTCCGGCAATACACCAGTGCTTTGGGCTGACGGTGCAAGCGGGCAGGGGCGACTGCTGCTGTTTCCGGGCAGCAGCAGTCAGGCCACGTTGACCAGCACACTGACGCGCCGCCACACGCACTCGATCGTCCTGCGGAACCGTCCGGGCACCGGCGTCGACGTCTGGCTGGATGATGCGCAGGTCGTCAATGGCATCGGCAATCCCCTGACATCCGCCAGCCCAACGCCGATGACGCTGCTGCACGACACTGCAATGCTTGGAGGTGCGCAGTGCTGGTTCCATGAGGCGGCGACCTGGGAGAGGGCGCTCTCGGATGCGGAGGTGGCCACCCTGCTGCAATGCGCCGGTCGCTGGAGCCGTGGTCCGCGGCGCGGGGTCCTTCTCGTGGTCAACGGGCAATCGAACGCCATCAACTATGCCCTGAACGATGGTGCGGCACAGCTACTCGCGCAGGGCGTTGCCTGGTACCTGGGTGCGCTCGCCGGCAACGTCCTCGCGACAACCGGCGATCCGGCCAGCTACACCATGCTCGGCGGGCATGGCCTGTATCCCGCGGTGAACGGCACCTATCCCGGCAGCTTCCTCAACGATCCGAACGACGGCTCCAGCCCTTCCGCCTGGCAGTTGGGCAGCGACGGCCTGGCGACCGAAGCGGCGCTCAATGCCCTGTCGGCGGAGGATCAGCAGGACATCTGTGCGCTGATCTGGCCCTGGAGCGAGACCGACAGTTTGCGGAACTACAGCGAAAAGCCGACATTCCTGGCGGCGGCCGAACGATTCCTGTTGCTCGAACGGGGCATGCTTGGCCGTGCGGCAAGCGACCTGCCGTTGGTCTGGTGGAACGCAATTCCGTATGGCATCGCCGGCGGCATGCAGATGCATCGGGAGGTGGTTGCGGCCATGACGGCCGATCCGGCGCAGAACGTCGTCATCGGCAATCCGCAGACCAGCGACAGCAATCCGCGGGGCTCGTCGTGGGATCCGACGACGGGCATCGCGGTCGGTGGCGATACTGCTCACCGCGATGGCGCGGACAATCAGCGCTTTGCCCGGCTGGCCGCACCGCTGGTAGCGCGCGCCATCCTGAAGACCGGCCGCGGCGACACGCTGAGCCAGATCCCGGCCGGCCTGCCTGCGACGGGTGGCCCGAGGATCGTGCACGCATATCGCCAGAGCAGCACCGTCCTGATCGTCACGATCCAGCATGATGCGGGGAGTGATCTGATCGTGCCATTGCAGGCGGCAAGCGGAGCAGGATTCTGCGTGATGGACGGCGGGTCGATCGACTATCCGGGCGTCATCGTTCCGGCCGTTGGCTGCTCGCGCATCGATCCCACGCATCTGCAGCTCACGCTTGCCCAGGCGCTGCAGAACGTCAGCGCGTCATGCAGCCTGTACTATCCGTATGGAAATTCCGCGATCGGCCGAGGCAACGCGATCACCGACAATTATTCGACCCTGGCTCCGCCGGCGGGATGGGACATCGCCGGCGATCTCGGAAGCGATTGGCGGTTGGATTTTCCTCTTGCGGCCACCGCCACGCCGATCGCTCTCAGCGATACCCCAGGCTGACCATGAGCAACTTCGACGGGATATTCGACTTTGTGGTCGGCAGCGAGGGCGGCTTTACCGACAACCCCGCCGACCCTGGCAACTGGACAGGCGGCAGGATCGGCGCCGGTGAGTGTCGGGGCACCAGATTCGGGATCAGCGCGGGAGCGCATCCCGATCTGGACATAGCCAATCTGACGCTCGACCAGGCCAAGTCGCTCTACCAGAGCGAGTACTGGGACCGGATCGATGGCGATCGGCTGCCAGCCTCCATTGCCCTCCTGGTCTTTGATGCCGCGATCAACAACGGCACCGGGCATGCCGTGCGCTGGCTCCAGCAGGCTGCGTCGGTTGCCCAGGATGGCGTGATCGGCCCGGCAACATTGGAAGCCATCGGCTCTATCGTCGCGAAGCCGGACGGCAGCGCCGAGCTGTGCGCCGAACTTCTGGCGCAGCGCCTCACATTCATGACGTCCTTGCCGACCTGGAAGACATTCGGGCTGGGCTGGGCTCGTCGTCTGTTCCGGCTCCCTTACGTGCCCCTTCAGGCTCACCGCGAACGATAGATCTGGCGGGCATCATCGAAGATCGTGGCCTCGTCTTCCGCGCGGAGATCGACGATCGCGAGCATGCGATCGGCCGGCTGCATAGGCGGGCCAAACAGGTTGTCAATCCGCGGGTCGCTCGAGATGGGTCGCCGATTTCCCGGGCCGATGCCGCGTATGGTCCCGGTGGCAGCATGGAAGCGATGGTTGGGGCCGATCTCACGGGCGATGCGCTGCGCGAGCGTGGCGGTATGAAAGTTGATCGCGACGCTGTCGGGATCAGGATAGAACGCAGCGCCGGCGAAACGTTGCGCGGTATTCCGCATGATCCGATAGCAGAGCGGATTGCGGGTGCAGGCAGCAACGACCGACGGCACCGGGCCCATCCCGCCGATGCGCAGCATGGCGAAGGCGATCATACGCCGCATCAGGTTCTGGCCACGGGCAGCGGTGGCGACGAAGGCGGTCTCCAGGAGCAGAAATTCTTCGCGGGGGGTGGCACCATTGCTGGCGGCAAGAAACGCCAGATGGCGGCCGCTGGATCGGTCGGTGACCAAAACCAGATGGTCGTAGTCATCCAATCGATATCGGGTGAGCCATGGAAGGGGATCTCCGTCCGGCGTATCGTCGGACAGATCTTCCAGGATGCGGTCCTGGTCGACATCATCAATGACGTCTGAATTGCGCAGATAGGTCAGGCGCAACCCGTATTCGGTCAGGACATGGCCCATTGATTGGTCTCCCGGAGAAGCAGGCGGAACAACCGAGGATCGCCGACCTTTGATCAGCAGGAATGTGAGGTAGCTCACAGGTCTGAGAAGTTTTCCGTCAATGGAAGTCGCGGGAGCGGGGAAAAACCCGCTCCTGGCGAGGATGACCAGGGCTCCGCAGCAACTTCGCCTCGCCGGTTCGCGCAACGGGACCGGCAGCCGGCACCTCGGTGATGCGGGCCATCATGGCGCTGCGGTCGTCCAGCCGATCGGCAATGACATGGACGATGCCTTCCGGGCTGCGCTGTAGGCGGCCCGCCACCAGCAGCAGACTGCTGCCCAGCATGGCGCGGCGGAACCGGTCCAACAGGCTGGACCAGACCACGATATTGGCGACGCCTGTCTCGTCCTCGATGGTGCAGAACACGACATTGCCGTTGCCCGGGCGCTGACGCACGAGCACCACCCCGGCGACGGAGAGGCGTGTGCCATCGGCCCGGACGGCAGCCTGGGCGCAGCTCATCACGCCCTCGCCGGCGAACACCGGGCGCAGGAAGCGCATCGGGTGCGCCTTCAGCGACAGGCCGGCAGTCTGGTAGTCGGTAATGACGTGCTCGCCCGTTGTCATGACGGGCAGCGGAACATGGTGGATCGCAACCGGCTGGTGGGCAAACAGCGGCAGGTCCGTCAGGTCGGACAAGCCACGCACCTGCCACAGCGCGGCACGCCGATCCAGTTTTTGACTCCGCAGCGCGTCCGCTTCCGCCAGCAGAACGAGGGCAGCCCGGGGAAGGCCCGCGCGAACCAACGCGGAAAATCCAGGACTGACCGTCATGGCCGGGCTTGACCCGGCCATCTGTCGCGGCTGGCTGATGGCCGGGTCAAGCCCGGCCATGACGGGGAGGAGCGAGCGAGCCTCAATCAACCGTTCCGCCCAAGCCTGCGAAAAGCCGGTGATCAGGCGGAAGCCGAGCCGCAACGCGCCCTCTTCCAGCGTGCAGTCCCATTCGCTGGCCGCCACATCGGTGGCACGCACCTCCACCCCATGCTCGCGCGCATCGCGCACGATCTGCGCCGGCGCATAGAACCCCATCGGCTGGGAGTTCAGCAGCGCACAGGCGAACGCCGCCGGGTGATGGCATTTCAGCCAGGCCGAGACATAGACCAGCAGCGCGAAGCTGGCGGCGTGGCTTTCCGGGAAACCGTAGGTGCCGAAGCCTTCGATCTGATGGAAGCAGCGTTCGGCGAAGTCCTGGGTGTAGCCGCGCGCCGTCATGCCATCGACCATCTTGGCGAAGAAGCGATGGATGGTGCCCGCATTGCGGAACGTGGCCATGGAACGACGAAGCTGGTTGGCTTCCTCCGGCGTGAACTTCGCCGCATCGATGGCGATGCGCATCGCCTGCTCCTGAAACAGCGGCACGCCCAGCGTCCTGCCAAGGACTTGCTGCAGCTCATTGGCCGGACCGCAATCGGGCGCAGGTGACGGCAGGTCCGGCTTTTCCAGTCCCTGCCGCCGGCGCAGATAGGGATGCACCATGTCGCCCTGGATCGGCCCAGGACGAACGATCGCCACCTCGATCACCAGATCATAGAAAGTTTGTGGCCGCAGCCGCGGCAGCATGTTGATCTGCGCGCGCGATTCCACCTGGAACACGCCGATCGAATCACCGCGACACAGCATGTCATAGACGGCAGAGTCCTCGATCGGCACGTCGGCCAGGTTCTGCATCCCCAGCAGCGTGAATGCCTTCCTGATGCAGGTCAGCATCCCAAGCGCCAGCACATCGACCTTCATGATCCCGAGCCGGTCGATGTCGTCCTTGTCCCATTCGATGAAGGTGCGCTGGTCCATCGCGGCCCGGCCGATCGGCACGGTCTCATCCAGCCGGCTGCGCGTCAGCACGAAGCCGCCGACATGCTGCGACAGATGACGCGGCAACCCGACAAGCTGTCGCGCCAGTTCAATAGAACGACGGACGACAAAGCTGGTCGGATCGAGGCCGATTTCCCGCAGACAGTCATCCGACCAGAGTTCCTCCCCCGCATGCCATGACTGCGCGGACAGCGCCGCCGTGGCATCTTCCGACAATCCCATCACCTTCCCCACCTCGCGGATCGCCCGCTTCGGCCGGTAGTGAATCACCGTCGCGGCGATGCCTGCACGCTCGCGGCCATAGCGCTCGTAGATGTACTGGATCACCTCCTCACGCCGCTCATGTTCGAAATCCACGTCGATATCCGGTGGTTCGCGGCGTTCGGTGGAAATGAACCGCTCGAACAGCAGATTGATCTGTGCCGGATCGACAGCCGTGATGTGCAGGCAGTAGCACACTGCGGAATTGGCCGCCGAACCTCGGCCCTGACAGAGGATGTCGTTGTCGACGGCGTAGCGCACGATGTCATGCACCGTCAGGAAGTACCGTGCATAATTGAGCTGCGCGATGATGCGCAGCTCCTTCACGATGGTATCGCAGATGTGCGGCGGAACTCCGTCGGGGTAGCGCACCGCCGCGCCCTGCCAGGTCAGGTTGGCGAGATGCTCGTCCGGCGTCAGCCCAGGCGGTACAGGTTCGTCCGGATATTCATAGGCCAGTTCCCCCAGAGAAAAGCCGCAGCGCCCGACGATGTCCTGCGTGCACAGCACAGCGTCGGGATGGTCGCGGAACAGACGCGCCATCTCCTTTGGTGACTTCAAATGCCGTTCGGCATTTGGCTGCAACGCAAGACCAGCCTGGTCGATACGACAGCCGAGGCGGATGCAGGTCATCACATCCTGTAACGAACGCCGGTCGGGCAGGTGATAGAGGACGTCGTTGGTCGCCACCATCGGCAACGGCAATTCGGCCATCGCGCGCAGACGGCTCGCGTCGTCGCCGCGATAACGGCGGTTGGCGGCGAGATACGCCCGGCCGCGGAAATCTGCCCTCAGGCGCTGGACATTTGCACTGAAGCCGGCATCCAACCGGTCCGGCGCGACGACAAGCAGCATCTGTCCCTCACCGTGTTCCAGCAGATCGGCGTAGCGCAGAAAACAGCGGTTGGTGGCCTTTGCCGCATCGCTGCCGTCGCCATGCGGCACGCGTCCCTTGCCGACGGTGAGCAGACGCGTCAGCCGTCCCCAGGCCGCGCGATCCTGCGGATAGCAGAGCAGGTCGGGTGTGTCGTCGCGGAATGACAGACGCGCACCGACCACCAGGCGAATGCCGACCTCCTTCGCTGCATCGTGCATCCGCACCACGCCGGCCACGCTGTTGAGATCGGTGATCCCGATGGCGGACAATCCCACCACCGATGCGGTGGCGGCGAGTTCTTCCGGCGACGAGGCGCCGCGCAGGAAGGAAAACGCGCTCGACACCTGGAGTTCGGCGTAGGGCGCGCCGAAGCGCGACACGACCGTTGCCTCACCGTCATGGCCGGGCGTGGCCCCGCAGCATTCACGCATCTCAACAAGCACCGGCGTAAGCTCCCTCTCCGCCCCGAGGGGCGGAGAGGGCTGGGGTGAGGTGGGGCTGATGCCGCTGCGACAACCGACCGTCACGGTACCTTGGCCGAACTGGGGCTCGAGCACGCCCTATGGACGGACTGCCGGCCCCGGAAGTTCCGCGGCCAGCTATGTCCCCCACCTCACCCTGGCCCTCTCCGCCCCCAAGGGCGGAGAGGGAAATGCAGAGGCCCCTCACCCGAACAAACCATGCAGATACCACCGAGGCATCCGATCCTCGGCGTGCAGGCCGGCGCGGAAGATCCAGAACCGCGCACCATCGGCGTCCTCAACACGGTAGTAGTCGCGGATCAGATCGGTCTCCGGGCGTTTGTCCGATCGCCTGTCGCGCCACCATTCGGCGGCGATCCGCTCGGGACCCGCGGCGGCACGCACCCGATGCGCCACGCCACGCCAACTGAACCGGATCGGCGGATCGTCCGGCACCGGCGCAATCACCTCGATTTCTTCCGGCCGGCGCAGCAAACGGATAGGCCGCGGTGCGGCCGGATCGTCCACCCATGACGGCTGCCTGACCGGCAGCGGCGGGACGCGCTGCACCGCACGCTCCGGCACATGGCTGGCGTACGGCGCGACACGCGACACAGCGTCCGATCCCAGACGATTGGTCAGCGTGTCGACCACGCCGGCCAGCCGGTCCGTGACATCAGTCGTGGCCAGATCGCTGAACTGGGTCTGCGGCGCCCGCAACGGCGCCACGATCTCGGCTTCCAGCGCAATCACCTCGATCCCGAAGCCCGGATCGACAGTGTCCAGCTTCTCGCGCAGCAGCTTGGTCAGATAGCCGGCATCGCGCACCGCCAGCGCTGTGGTCACCGCGATCTGCGGCACGTCCTCGTCCACGCGGAAGAAGCGCGCAACGAAGCGCCGGGCGCCTTTGTCCTGTTCCGCCAGACGTGCGCACAGTCGTTCGGCAAGCCGGCACAAGGCGCGCGTCAGATCCTCCGGCGTGCCGATCGGATCGACGAAAGCCAGGCGCTCATGCCAGTCAATCGGCGGACGAGGCCAATCGATGGCTTCTTCCATCGCGCCGAAAGCCTGATCCAGCCGCAACACCGGCAAGGCGCCGAAGCGGGCGGTGATCTGCGCACGCGGAATGCGCAGGAGGTCCCGCACCGTGCGCAAGCCAAGGCGGCGCAATCCGGTCACGGTGCCCGTGTCGAGCCGGAGACTGGTGACAGGCAGATCGGCTAAGGCCGCCTTTTCCTGTCCTGGCGACAGAATGGTCTGGTCTTTCCCCATGCGTGCCAGTGCCGAGGCAGCCCCGGTGGTGCCTGCAATCGCCAGTCGGCAGGGAATGGCATGCCGCTCCAGACGGGAGGCGAGGTCCCGCGTCAAGTACACCTCGCCCGCTTGCGGGAGAGGTCGCGGCGCGTCAGCGACGCGGGAGAGGGTGCAGCCGGTGATATCCAGCCACAGCCCATCCGGCGGATCCGGCGCGGCCATCGGCGTGTAGCGCTCGCACCAGATCGCGAGCCTGGCCAATGCGGCTTCGTCGGCTACCGGATCGGCCTCGGCGGGGAGCAAACCAGGGCAGACGGCACGCGCATCGGTCAGCGTCTGTCCGGGACGCAGCCCCTGGGCCTCACCATCCACGCCCACCGCGACCAGATGCCGGACGCCCCGAATGGTTTCAATCGTAACGAGCGGCCTACCCGGCGAGGCGGAGCCGCCGCGGGTCAGACGCGTGATCGGCCAGTGCGGCAACCACACGGAGAGGACGCGTCGCATCATCCGAAGCCTCCATGATCCACTCTCCCGGCCTGCCGCCCCGCGCATGGGTCAATCCCACATGCCAGCGCGGCAGGCCCGGTTCCTTGCCATCCTTCACGCTGGGCACAGCGGTGAGATGCCAGCGGGTGACGGCAACGCTTGCCTCCCGGTCGGCGGTCCGGTGCCCGTGCGGCCAGCGGCGCAGCGCGAAGCCGGTCGAGCCATGACCCAGGCAGGCAAGCTGCAGCCGACGCGAGGCGGTGCGGTCGAACTGTCCCACCTCCCCCACCACGGCGGCGGCAACACCCTCCCGCAGCGCGACCTCCATGGCGGCGAGCGTGTCGACATCCTTGGACGGACGCACCAGGACCAGCCGGTTGGGATCGAAGCCGTAGGGCAGCAGCCCGGGGGGATGCAGATCGCCGGAGGGGGCGATCCAGAAGACCGGCTTCTCCGTGGCGATGCGTGCCAGCAGGGCGGCGATGAAGGCCGTGGACAGTGCGGCAGTTTCCGCGTCCAGCCCCGCCGCGCCAATCTCGTGCAACTGGCCCAGCGGCAGGCCACCACCGGGCAGGCAGGCATCCACACGTGGATCGTCGAACGGCAGGCAACCGCCGGGCGACTTCGCCGGACGCAGCCTGTCCCGCAGGGCAGCCAGATGCGCTGGCAAGGCTAGCGGTCGGCTGAGCCTGCCCGCGCGGATGGTGCCCACCACGGACACCGTCGGGGATTCGTCAGCAGGGCGTTCAGGGATGTAGAGTGATGGGCGCATGGCTGTGTTCCTTATTTGTTCTCAGCCAGCCCAAGAGTCAACGACTCGAATCAAGAATTCGAATCGAGGCCTCGAATCGGCAGGCCGGCACGGATCGGGAACCTGGATGCTGGCGCCTTCCCTTCCCGCCCCCGGATACCGATAGTAAGGCGCGATCAGCCGAAGGAGCAGGGCATGAGCCAGGATGACCATCACGACCCTCACCACGAGGCACCGGCGCCCGGCACGGTTGACTGGCGGCACAACGGCGTGCGGGTGATCAAGGGCAACCAACTCGATCCCAACACCGCTCAGACGCCTGGCATGAACCGGGCCGCTGCGATCAACGCCGCCCGCGTCGGGGCGCAGAAGATCTGGGCCGGCACGGTCAGCATCCATCCGAATGCCAAGACCGGCGCGCATCATCACGGGGCGCTGGAGAGCGTGATCTACGTGGTGCGCGGCAAGGCCCGCATGCGCTGGGGCGAGCATCTGGAGTTCATGGCCGAGGCCGAGGCGGGAGATTTCATCTTTGTGCCCCCCTACGTGCCGCACCAGGAGATCAACGCAAACTCCGACGAGACGCTGGAATGCGTGCTGGTGCGCAGCGACAACGAGGCCGTGGTGGTGAACCTGGACATCGAACCAGTGGAGAAGCCCGAGGCGGTCCACTGGGTCGATCCCATCCACAAGCACCCCTGACGGGGGCATGCGATGATATGTCGCGGCCGTGGCGCGCTCCTGCTACGATACGGGCATGATCATTGATCCGGTGGGGCCCCGATATTACCTCGAGGTCAAGGCCACGACCCGCGCTGAGCCGAAGGGCTACCGTTATGAGATCTGGGAGAAGCTGGACTCGCCTTGGCTGGTGCTGGCAAGCGGCCGGTATTCGACTGAACATGAGGCCAGGAATATTGGGCAGGCTGCACTGCGCTGTTTTGTCGACGAGACGCCAACCTGACATGCCCAAGCCGGCGGAGCGCAGACAGGAACCGCGGCCGGAGTAAGGCACTATCGCCGGTTCAGTGCCGAGGCGATCAGGTCGATCCCCTGGGCGTGCCAACGCTGCACGGCCTTGTGGTCGGCGCCAAGGGCCGTGGCAAGGCGGCGCCAGGGGAATAGGTGCCGTTCGGTGATCGGATGCACCAGGCTGCGGGCACCGACGATACGTCGCAGCACATAGCGGTCGATCGGGATAAGCGGAATCCACGACATTGCCTCGTCCATGCGCGTGATCCGTGCGGCCGAGGGAACAGGTGGGCGGATGCGGTTGGTGGTCCAGCCATAGCTCTCGATGGCGGTTCGCACGATCTCGAGTGACGAACCACGCAGCCTGGTTGACCAACCGGTGCCCGGCAGAGCCAGCAGCGCAGCGCCGGCTTCCTCCAGACGATTGATCACCAATTCTGCATCGAACAGGCGCGCATCCGCGGTGTGAGCCGTGTTCATTGAAGAGTCCTCAAGCGATCAGCGCGAAAGGGTCGACGGGGCGTAGGGAACATTTTCCAGCAAGGTCCCCGCCGTTATCACGCCCCAGGTACGGGGATGGCCGGCCGGCAGAGGATCGCGGGCCGCGTCGTCCGGAGGCGGAACGAACTCGCGCGGTGGACATGACGCCCCGATTCGGTGGCCACGCTCGATGACCGTCCAGCGGGTGAACCCGAGGACGCCGGCAATCATGTCCCAGGAAGCCCCTTCGACGCGCAGGCGCCTGATCTGGCTGTCCTGCGCATTGGTCCAGACTACTTTTCTGGGCATGGCCGCCTCTCGAACAGAGCAGGCATTAGGGTAGATGTAATAACCGTTCCTGTCAACATAAATAACTAAAGCCAACATATGGCGCTCTACAAAAAAGAGCCGCGCCGACCTCTGCCGTACCAGTCGTCATGGTGCGGCGTCTCCTCATGGGAACGAGGTCAGGCGGTGCCCGGAGCGGGATTCTCCCCTCCTCTTGCGGGAGGGGATTGGGGAGGGGTACATTTTCCACCGGCTCGCCGTGCGAGGCCCCTTTCCCTGCTTCCTCCTGCAAGAACATAGGATACCATTCCCGCAATATTGAGGGCATCGACGGAACTGGCTCCGTTAGGAAAACTGACGTATCCTGCGTCGATGAGCCATCCCGCAGACATCGGCGCGCGCATCCGCACCGCACGCGAGCAACAAGGCTGGACGCAGGATCAGTTGGCGACGGCGGTCGGCGTGTCGCGCAGCGCTGTGGCACAATGGGAGACCGGGCGCGCCGGCCAGGTGACCACCAACCTTACACGTGTCGCTTCGACGCTGGGCGTGGGCGTGGAATACCTGATGCATGGGCGTGACAAGTTCGCGCCGGGTAGGATCAGCAGCGGCGATGAGCTCGCAATTCTGCGGCTATACCGCAACTGCTCACCGGAAGACCGGCAGCTTCTCTTGCGCACAGCCCGCAGACTGGCTGCCAAGCGTTAGCGGTCAGCGAACAGCCTCCGCGGCTCTGCGCCTTCGGGATTCCGCCACCAGCGAGGCCAGCGCACACGAGGCAAGACGCGCCATCACCGAGTCCGCCCGGCTGGTCAGAATGATCGGCACGCGAGCACCAAGGACAATTCCCGAACTGTCGGCCCCCGCCAGGAAGGACAGGCTCTTGGCCAGCATGTTGCCGGCCTCGAGATCCGGCACCACCAACACGTTGGCCCTGCCCGCCACGGGCGAGAAGATATGCTTGATCCGGGCGGCGTCGGGACTGATGGCATTGTCGAGGGCCAGCGGACCGTCCAGCCACGCCCCGGTAATCTGACCGCGCTCCGCCATCTTGCACAGCGCCGCCGCCTCGATCGTCGACGGCACCTTCGGATTGACCGTCTCCATGGCCGACAGGATCGCAACGCGGACCTCGGGGAACCCCGCCGCATGCGCGAGATCGATCGCGTTCTGCACGATGTCGATCTTGTCCTGCAGCGTCGGCACGATGTTCACCGCCGCATCGGTGATGATCAACGGATCCTCATGGCCAGGCACGTCCATCACGAAGCAGTGGCTGAGCCGTCGTTCGGTGCGAATGCCGGTCTCACGGGCGACGACGGCACACATCAACTCGTCGGTATGCAGGCTGCCCTTCATCAAGACCTCCGCCTTCGCCTGCCGAACGAGTGCCACTGCCTTGGCGGCAAAGTCATGGCTGTGCATGGCCTCCACGATTGGCAGATCAGTGATGTCGATGTTGAAACGCGCGGCGGTGTCGCGAATCCGCACCGACGGGCCAACCAGAATGGGCTCGATCAAGCGCAACTTCCATGCTTCCACGGCGCCTTCGAGCGAGACTTCGTCACACGGATGGGCAACCGCGGTCGTCACCGGGGGCAGCTTCTGCGCCGATACGATCAGACGCAGGTATTTGTCATGAGGCCGCGGGCGCACAAGTGGAGGGTGACAGGTCTGGATATCCATAAGTGAGGACTGTACCGCACCGCGGTATACAGCACCTTAATCTGGACGAAGCGGCCCGGGATTCAGCCCTTGACCCCGCGCGTCGTTTGCGGACGCCACAGCCACTGCTCCGCGTCCATACGGGGTCCGGCGATCGATGCCGTAAGGCGGCGCCACGCGGAACCCAGCATTCTTCCCCTCCTTCCCGTGGTCCGCCGGCTGGATCATTGTGCATGCTCCAGTGTTGCGCCGGCAGGCGATCTATTGACCCCGCAGTTCCGGCAATACAATCGGATCGAGGTGTCGCCGGAACATGGACGGACGATGTAATGTCTTTCACCGCACCGACACCGGTTTGGTGTAAGCTGGATTTGAGTGTCCACCAGCGCCACGAGGAAGTCGACCGATGCGTCGCACCGCACTGCCATTTGCCCTTGCAGGCACGCTTTCACTGGGTGCCTGCGCGGTGCCGCCGCCCACCGGACCCTCGGTCATGGCCTTGCCAGGCCAGGGCAAGAATTTCGAGGCCTTCCAGCAGGACGACGCCGCCTGCCGGCAATTCGCGTGGCAGCAGACCGGCGGGGCATCGCCGTCCGCGGCGGCAACGCAGAGCGGAGTGGGCAGCGCGGTCGTCGGGACGGCGCTCGGAGCCGCGGCCGGCGCCGCCATCGGTTCACTGGGTGGCGCGGCCGGTGCCGGCGCGGCCATCGGCGGCGCCACCGGCCTTTTGGCCGGCAGCGCGGTCGGCGCCAACAACGCGGCCGCAGCCTACGGTGGTGTCCAGCAACTCTACGACGTCAGCTACACCCAGTGCATGTACGCACACGGAAATACCGTGCAGGCGCCGCCCTCCGGTTATGCTTCGTACCCCTACCCCTATCCTTACCCGTATCCCGCCTATCCGTACGCCTACCCCGGCTACTATGGCGCCGCATTCTTCGCTCCTTCAGTCGCGATCGGCTTCGGCGGCGGCTGGGGCGGAGGTTGGCACGGCGGCGGCTGGCATCACTGACGCTGGCCACCCTGCATCGGCATGTCCCGCATGTTGGGCCCGCCCATCATCTCGTGCCCCATCATGCCAGCGCCCCCCTTCCGCACCGTGACCGTTGCAGTCACCTGGCCGGCCTTTTCGAAGGTCAGCGTGACCGGAAATTCGTCGCCCTGATTGAGCGGCCGTTTCAGGCCCGTCAGCATGATGTGATAACCGCCCGGCGTCAGCGTCACCGCCTTGCCAGGCTCCACCGGCAACGCGGCGACGCTGCGCATCTTCGCCACGCCATGGTCGTCGAAGGATTCGTGCAGGCCGGCGCTCGCGGAAACCGGTGACGCCACGGCCGTCAGTCGGTCGGGCGCGCCGGCATCGGTGATCGTGAGATACACGACACCGATACGGTCTGCCGCCGCAGCGCGCGACCATGCGTTCTCCACCTTGACATCGTTTTGTTGCGCGAAGCCATGGACCGGAATGGCGAGCATGATTGCAGCCAGAAGCAGACGACGCATTCGCCGAACCATCCCGAATTGCCTTCCGGTCACGACATGAACCTTGCGATGTCGGCCGCCATCTCGGCGCCGGTTTCGTCCGCGCGGATCGGCGCGATAAACCTTCCGTCAGGCCCCATCAGGTAAAGGATCGAGCTATGGTCCATCGTGTAGTCGCCAGGACCGGGACCAGTGCGATGTTCCGCGTAATAGACGCGATATTCCTTGGCCACCTGCGCGATCTGTTCCGGCGAACCGGTCAGGCCGATCAAACGAGGGCTGAACGCCGCGGCATATTGCTTCACGACGGCCGGCGTGTCGCGCTTCGGATCAACCGTGATGAACAGCGGCTGGAGCCTGCCGGCCTTGGGTCCGAGGCGATCCAGCGCGTCCGCCGCCTCGGTCAGCGTGGTTGGACAGACATCCGGGCAGAAGGTGTAGCCGAAGTAGACAAGCAGATACTTGCCGCGGAAGTCGCGGTCGGTGACCTGCTCGCCGTTGCCGTCCTCCAGCGTGAACGACCCCCCAACCAGCGAGGCCGTGCCATCACGGGTCAGCCAGACGAACGCGCCCGTGGCCAGCAGCAGCACCGCGACCAACAGCCCGATGATGCCATAGATGAACGAGGGCGGTCGGGCGCCGCCGGACGAACCGGGGGCGGGATCAGGTGTCGGGCTCATGGCGGGGGCGGACCCTAGACCAGTCACCTGTCGTCAGATAGCCCTACGCCGGGCCGGACCACCATAAGTGGCCCACATGCAGGGAGAATTGGCGATGCGACGCAGGGACATCCTCAAGGGCGCCGCTGCGGGTGCGGCACTCGGCAGCGTCGGTCTGGGCCGGCCGGCCATCGCGCAAGGCTCGGCGAAGACGCTGCGCTTCGTACCGCAGGCCAACCTGGCGAATCCGGACCCGGTCTGGACCACCGCCACGGTCGCCATCAACCACGGCTACATGGTGTTCGACACGCTCTACGGGATCGACGATGCGGTCGAATCGCAGCCGCAGATGTGCGCCGGCCACGAGGTCTCGTCTGACGAACTCACCTGGACCTTCACGCTGCGCGACGGGCTGCTGTTTCACGACAACGAGGCGGTGCGCGCGATCGACTGCACGACCTCGCTCACGCGTTGGGCGGCGAAGGATCCGTTCGGCCAGCAGCTCGCATCGCTCACCGAGGAGATGCAGCCGCTCGACGACAGACGCTTCCAGATCCGCCTGAAGCAGCCTTTCCGCCAGATGCTCTACGCGCTCGGCGCACGCAACTGCTTCATGATGCCGGAACGGATGGCGCGCACACCGGCATCAGAGCAGATCAAGGAATATGTCGGCTCCGGGCCGTATCGCTTCCTGGCCAGCGAATGGGTGTCCGGCGCGATCGGCCGCCTGGGCGAAGTTCGACAAATACGTGCCTCGGCCGGAGAAGCCGGCGTATTTCTCCGGCGGCAAGGTCGTGAACTTCGATCGGGTCGAGTGGATCGTGCAGCCCGACCCCGCCACATCGGCAGCCGCCCTGCAGACCGGCGAGGTCGATTGGGTCGAGCTGCCGTTGATCGACCTCGTGCCGATGCTGAAGATGGTGGACGGCGTGCAGGTCAAGGTGTTCGACCCGTTCGGCTGGCTCGGCGTGATGGCGTTCAACCATCTCTACCCGCCGTTCGACAATCCGAAGCTGCTGCGTGCGATCCTGCCGGCGGTGGACCAGCGAACCTTCGTGCAGACCATCGTCGGCGAGCAGACCGACCTCGGACGCTATCCGGTCGGCTTCTTCACCGACGGTACCCCGATGGCCAACACGGCAGGGCTCGAAGCGCTGTCAGGCCCGCGCGACCTGGCACTGGCCAGGAAGCTCGTGTCGGAGTCCGGCTACGATGGAGAGCCAGTCCTGCTGATGTCGCCCACCGATCAGCCGGCGCTCGCGCAGATCACGCAGGTGACGCGCAGTCTGTTTCAGGAGCTCGGGCTGAATGTCGATTTCATGGCGATGGACTGGGGTTCGGTGGTGTCACGTCGTGCGAATACGGCGCCACCCGACAAAGGCGGCTGGAACAGCTTCTGCACGCTGTGGGGCGGGCTGACCGTGTCCAATCCCGGCAGTTCCTATCCGCTGCGCGGCAACGGCAAGGGCGGCTGGTTCGGTTGGCCGACCGATCCGGAAATGGAGGCGCTGCGCCAGCAATGGTTCGATGCGCCTGACCTTCCCGCACAACAGGCGATCTGTGAGCAGATCCAGCGCCGCGCGTTCGACACCGTGCCGTTCGTCCCGCTCGGTCAGGTGTTTCAGCCCACCGCGTTCAGGAGCAACGTCACCGACATCGTTAAGTGCGCGATCCCGCTGTTCTGGGGTGTGCGGAAGGCCTGAGCCGCCGTGCGGCGAGAACGGTTCATCGTTGGCATCGAGCGGCAATGACAACTACGGGATCGCCACGAAGCGCAGTGCGACGCCGCCGGCCGCGTCCGCCGAAACCAGCAGCGCGTCGGCCAGAACACGATGCGCGATGCTCCGCCCGGCAAGCAACCGACCGACCGCTGCATTCCCATCGGCTGTGCGCAGCGTGAGACCGACGATGCGCGGCAATCCGGCCATCGCGCTATCGGGCACGACCGAATGCAGCACCGTATCAGGAAGCAACCGCACGCGGCCATGCGCCAGGTCGAGCGCGAAACCGCCCACCGAATCAGGGATCGCCGGGCAGCCGACGAGACGCGAGAAGCGCGCCGCCGCGTCCGCAGGCTCCGCGACGGCTACCACCACCTCGGCCAGCGTCGTCACAGCGTTCGGATGGCGCAGGAAGCGCTCCTGCCACAGCGCGTCCGGCGTCAGGTGCTGAACCAGATTGATCCGGCCCTCCGGCTGATCGGGCAACTGAATGAGCGTGAAACGCGCCTGGGGCGCGGCAGGGTCCATGTCGTCGATCGCGCGCATCAACACGCTGACCGACGGAGCATCGAAGCCCGCACGCCGCAGCCTGGCGAGCGCGGCCTGCGCACCGTCCATCGAGAATGCCAGGATATGAATGCCGGCATAGCGCGCGAGGAAACGATCCAGCGTAGCACTGCCGGCATTCGGATCAACTACCGCCAGCAGTTCGATATAGGACCGGTGCAGCATGGCGCATCGGTTGCCGATACGGCCGTCGGACTGGCGGGCAAGCGGAGTCAGCGTGAAGCCAAGGCGCTCGGTACTGGGCGGCAAGTGCTGCGAGATCACGTGTGACGACGCCGACATGATCGAGCGCCACACCGCTCATGGGGTCTTTTCGTAGTCCGGCAGCAACCACTCCGCAGGCTCGGCGGCGGCGGCATCATACCAGGCGCTCACCAGGGGGTGGCCGCGCACGGCGTCGCAATAGTTGCGCGTCTCGGCGCAGATCTCGGGCTGCCAGGTGAGGAAGCGCGTCACCACAGGTGCATACATCGCATCCGCGGCGGTCAAATCGGCACCGAACAGGAACGCGCCGCCGGCACCGAATCGTTGGCGCGTCTCGACCCACATCGCCTCGATCCGGGCAATGTCGGCAAGCGCGTCCGGCGTGCGGCCAAGTCCAGAGAAATCGCGCCCAAGGTTCATCCACATCGACTGCCGCAGCCCGCCGAACCCGGCATGCATCTCCGCGCTGATGGAGCGCGCATGTGCACGGGCGATGCGATCCGCCGGCCAGAGCGAGGGCGCGATCTCGGCGCAGTATTCGCACACCGCGAGCAACTCCCAGACGCGCGCGCCGCGATGCTCGAGACACGGAACCAGCCCGTTGGGCGACAGTTCGCCGATCGCCTCGGTCGGGCCGGGGCGCGTCGAAATGGATCAGCACCTCCTCGACGTCGAGCCCGGCAAGTCGCACCGCGAGCCAGCCGCGCATCGACCAGGACGAATAGCGGCGGTTGCCGATGTACAGGCGGCCTTCAGGCATCGCAGTGCCTCCTCATTCAAACAGCTTCTGCGGCGCGGGCGAGCCACGCGAATAGTCGAGCGAACAGAACGCTCCGCCCATGTAGCGCTCCTCCACCGGATCGCCGCTGACTTTTCCCCCGAGCTGACCGGCGAACGGATCCGCGCTGTCGCTCGGCTGCCAGCCGACCGCGCCGCGCGCATCGTCCTTCCACCACGTCATGCGCTGGTTGTCCGACGCGCCCCAGATCACGCTGCAGCCGACGCTTTCCGCCTGCACACAGCGGACCACAAGTCGGGAAAGGTCCGGATAGGACAGCCAGGTCGCCAGCATGCGCGCGTTGGTGGGCTCCGGGAACGCGGAGCCGATGCGCACGAACACGCTCTCCACACCGTGCTTGTACCAATAGAGCCGCCCCATCAACTCGCCATACGCCTTCGACAAACCATAGAACCCATCCGGCAGGAACTGCGTGTCCGCGCCGATCGTCTCGCTCCGCTCGTGGAATCCGATCGAATGGTTGGAGGACGCGAAGATCACCCGAGCCTTCTCGCGCCGCGCCGCCTCGTAGATGTGATACAGGCCGCGGATATTGGGCCCAAGCACCTCCTCGAACGGCCGCTCGACCGACACGCCGCCCAGATGCACGATCGCGCCGCAGCCTTCCGCCAGCCGCAGCATCGTCACGCCGTCGTTGAGGTCGGCCTTGGTGAAGCTGGCGCCCGCCGGAACGGCGTCGGGGAACGGCGCGATGTCGGTCAGCCGCAGCGTCCAGCCCTCGGCCGACAGCGACTTCGTCAGCACGCGGCCGAGCGCGCCGGATGCGCCGGTCAGCAGCACGGGTTTTGCCGGTCGGTCGCTCATTGTGCATCCTTCCATCCGAACGGAGAGGCCGCATCATGCGCACGATCGAGCAGCACGCCCAAGCCCTGGCCGACGGCCGCACCACCAGTCGCGCACTGGTGGAACAATGCCTGGCGCGCATCGCCGACCCGAACGGCGAAGGTGCGCGCGCGTTCATCAAGGTTCATGCCGATCAGGCGCGCGCGATGGCGGACGCGATGGACGCGCTGCGCCGCGCCGGCCGCGAGCCCAGCCGCTATGCCGGCATTCCGATCAGCCTGAAGGACCTGTTCGACATCGCCGGCGAACCGACGCCGGCCGGCTCGCGCGCCCTGGCCGATGCGCCACCGGCCGTCGCGCACGCGCCCGTAGTGCAGCGGATGCTGGCCGCCGGCTTCGTGCCGCTGGGCCGCACCAACATGACGGAATTCGCCTTCTCCGGTCTCGGCATCAATCCGCATTACGGCACGCCGCGTGCGCCCTGGGATCGCGCGGCGGGACGCATCCCCGGCGGCAGTTCGTCGGGCACCGCCGTCTCGGTATCCGACGGCATGGCGGTGGCAGGGCTCGGCACCGACACCGGCGGCTCCTGTCGCATCCCGGCGGCATTCTGCGGCATCGTCGGCTACAAGCCGACGGCACGCCGCGTGCCGATCACCGGCGTGCTGCCGCTGGCGCCGAGCCTCGATTCGATCGGACCGCTGGCGCCCAGCGTCGGATGCTGTGCGGTGATCGATGCGGTGCTTGCCGGCGAGGCGCCGTCGCTGCCGATTCCCGCGGAGCTGACGGGTTTGCGCCTGGCCGTTCCGGAAAACGTCGTGCTCGACGGACTGGACGCGACTGTCGGATGCCGCATTCGACCGGGCGCTGAGCACGCTGTCCCGCGCCGGTGCGCGCATCGTGCGGACGGCGGTTCGCCGAATTCGATGCGATCGGTCCGGTCAATGCCAAGGGTGGCTTCGCCGCATCCGAGGCCTATGCCTGGCATCGCAGCCTTGCTCGCTGAGAAGGGCGCGCTCTACGACCCTCGCATCCGCATGCGCATCGAACGCGGCGAGAGAATGAGTGCCGTCGACTACATCGATGTGGTCAACGCCCGTCGGCAGATCATTGCGAGCTTCGACGCGAGCACGCACGAATTCGATGCGCTGATCATGCCGACCGTGCCGATCGTGCCGCCATGCATCGCCGACCTCGATGACGAACGCGAGTACAATCGCATCAACCTGCTCATCCTGCGCAACACCGCGGTCGGCAACTTCCTCGACCGATGCTCGATCAGCCTGCCCTGCCACCGCGAAGGCGAGCCACCGGTCGGGCTGATGCTGATGGGGGAGACGATGGGCGATGCGAGGCTGTTCAGCATCGCCGCCGCGGTTGAGGCTACGCTGTGAGCAGCAATGGCAAGTACCGGGTCAGCATGCCGCCGGCATCGCGCAGTTCGTGCATGATGGTGAAGTGATTCGCACCGGCCGCCGGCAGCAATGGGCCGGGCGCATTCGCGGCAGCGCGCAGCGCGTGCAGATCGCGGCTGTCCGACACGAGTGGCGGTAGCTCTGCCGTGCCATAGGTGATCGCAAGCGGCTTGTTCACCACCGGCAGGCGCAGCGGTGAGAGGGAGCGAATCTCCTCGTCCGACAGGCGCAGCTTCTCGTTCAGGTAAGTGTCGCGCAATGGCCCAAGCTCGAACACGCCCGATATCGCCAGGCCTGCTGCGACACTTGGATGCCCGAGCGACATCGCTGTCAGATGACCTCCCGCCGACCAGCCGGACACAACGATCGGGCCGGCGATGCCGTGAGCCGAACCATGCTTCGCGAGCCAATCCAGCGCCGCGTACATCTCGGCGGTGATCGCGGTCAGCGTCGCGTCAGGCGCCAGCGTGTAACCTGGCAGCGCCGCCGCCCAGCCGTAGGCGTAAGGGCCGGCGATCAGATTGGTGAACATGTCCTTGCTGTTGCGCTGCCAGTAGCCGCCATGGATGAACACCAGGCACGGCGCCTTCGGATCGGCGGCCGGAAACAGGTCCCAGGTGTTGCGTTCGCGCGGCCCGTAACGCTGATCGAGATGCCCGGCATGCTCTGACCGGAACGCAGCCGATGCCGCCCGCCACTCGGCAAGCAACGCCGCGCTGTCCGGCACCGCGGCGGGGTTGTTGTAAGCCGCGTCGCGCTCGGCGCGGCTCATGGTGCCCCAGTTCATGCCGGTGGCCTGCAAATACCAGTCCATGATCTGTCGACCCTGCCAGAACACCGTTCCGGGACGTGCGGCCATATATCCCAGTGCCTGCTCGAACCAGCCGATCCGATGCGGCACACCGCTGATATATGGATGTACCGCGAGGCCCATCACCTTGGCGCCCTGCGTCTCCGCCTCCGCATACAGCCGGTCGAACTGCGCGACGGTGCGCGTGAAAAGCTCCTCGGCCCGATGGTGCTGGATCATCATCATCGGGATGTCGTTCAGCTCCACGCTGTACGGCATGGTCAGCAGCGCACCATGCTCCGTGCGCAGCGTGCACGGCAGATCGTCCACCACCCAGTCGGCGCAATAGCGCACGCCGGCCTCCGCCAGCAGGTCCGGCGTATCCAGCGTCTCGGTCAGGCCCGGCGCGAGCCAGCCGACGACCTCGTGGCCGGCAGCATCGCGCAACGCATCCATCGCGCCGCGGATCATCGCGCGCTGGTCCTCCACGAGATGCGTCGCGATCTGCCGGAACCCATGCCCCATGAACTCCCAGCCCGCATCGCGTGCCGCCGCGGTGACGCGCGGATACGCCGCGGGAACGGTACCGTTGATCGTCATGGATGGCGCGATGCCATGTGCATCCAGCGCAGCCTTCAGGCGCCAGAACCCGACCCGCATGCCGTATTCGTGCCAGGCCCAGTTGGGCAGGTCTGGCAACACCGACGCGCCCTGCGGCGCGGTCAGCACCTGGCGCGGCATGGCGCGCCCGATGTCCCAGTTCTCGACGTTCACCACGATGAACACGGCGACGCGCTTGCCGTCGGGCAGCGCAAGCGGCGGCCGGTCGATGCTCGCCTGATAATCCAGGCGAGCATTGGGACTGAGAACATGGTTCATCAGCAAGCCCCGGACATGGTTGTGGAGCCTGCTATGCCGACGATCCGCCGCATTGGCAATGCGTGCCGGCTACTTCGCCTTGGCCGCGGCGCCAAAGATGCGGTCCGACAACTCGTCGAGGAAACGGAACACGCCGTCAACGTTGTATCCGGCGATGAGGGCGAGGGCGGACAAACCCAGGCCACCGGCGTTCTCCGCCCCCCCGACCTGGTTGGCGAACAGCCCGATGACGGCTCCGCACAGCACGCCCAGGATCGCACCTTGCTGAAGGCGTGCGCGGTCGGTCGGAACAAGCGTCGCAGCGTCCACCTTGCGACGTATCAGGCGCAATGCGGCGGCCATCGCGCCGAGCAGTCCGTAGCAAACCGGCAGGACATACTGCGTGATGCTGCCGAGAATGGATTCGGCCACGTTGCGCGAGCGGTCGATCAGCGTCCAGAGCGTCGACTTGCAATCCTTCGCGTCGCTATTTTGCTCCTGCCTGGTCGAAGTAAGCTCGCTGCAGAGTTTGCCTTCTCGCTCCGCAAACTGCTCCAGGGTACCCTGCGCCACACCGAAAAGCACGGCGGGCCGGAGCGGATTGGGCATACTCCAGCCGTCAGAAATCCCGATTGTCTCGCGTGGCCCGGCGATCACACTGCTCCAGAACTGCAAGTGCATCGTCACGACAAACAGATCCTGGACGACCTTGGCCCTCTGGTCACAGAGATGCGCCTGGTGGGCCGTTAGGGCCTGAGCCTGGACAACCGAATCGGAAGAAAAGAATTGAGACTGGGGCAAAGACGCAACGAACGAATCTGTAAATGGGAGTGACACTGAGGCTGGCACATCTACCCTGGCTGTATGATCGATTCCACGACGATCGCGGCGCGTTTCGATGCGCTTTCGCCGTTCTTGGACGAGAGAGAACGTCGTCTGCTTGCTGCGAGTGAAGCGCAAGCCGCGGGACGCGGCGGAGTAGCCGCGGTGTCGCGGGCGACCGGTATCGCACGCAGCACAATCGGTCGTGGCCTGGCGGACTTGCGGGCTGGCGTCACGCAGTTGGGCAACCGGGTGCGTCGGGCGGGAGGTGGCGGTAAGCCGGCGATTGAGACCCAACCTGGACTTTTGGAAGCCTTGAACGAGTTGGTGCAGTCGTCCATTCGCGGTGATCCCGAAGCTGCCCTGCTGTGGGTCAGCAAGAGCCAGCGTCGTCTGTCTGCGGCGCTGGCGGAGCAGGGCTTCATCGCCGGCCAGAAGCTGGTAGGCCGCTTGCTGCGCCGCCTGGGCTTCAGCCTCCAGGCCAACAGCAAGACGCGCGAAGGCGCAAGCCACCCCGACCGCAACGCCCAATTCGAGCACATCAACGCCGAAGTGAAGGCGTTCCAGGCTGCCGGTGAACCCGCGATCTCGGTCGACACCAAGAAGAAAGAGCTCGTCGGAGACTTCAAGAATGCCGGCCGTGAGCTGCGCCCCAAGGGACAACCCGAGCCAGTTCGAGTGCACGACTTCGTTATTCCCGAACTCGGCAAGGCGGTGCCGTACGGCATCTACGACATCGCCGACAACACCGGGTGGGTCAATCTCGGCATCGGCCACGACACCGCGGCGTTCTCCGTCGAGAGCATCCGCCGCTGGTGGTACGAACTCGGTGCCGCCCGCTATCCCACCGCGACGCGACTGCTGATTACCGCGGATTGTGGCGGCAGCAACGGCGTGCGTCTGCGCCTGTGGAAGCGGGAACTGCAAGTGCTGGCCGACGAACTCCGGATTTCGATCACCGTCTGCCATCTGCCACCCGGTACCAGCAAATGGAACAGGATCGAGCACCGGCTGTTCGCCTTCATCACTCAGAACTGGCGTGGCAAACCATTGGTCAGCCATCAAGTTATCATTCAGCTGATCGCCAACACGACCACCGATACTGGCCTCACCGTCGCGTGCAGGCTCGACGACACCACCTACGAGAAGGGCATCAAGGTCTCTGACGCCGAAATGGCGAGCCTCAACATCCAACCCGCCAACTTCCACGGTGACTGGAACTATACCTTCGCCCCGAGGCGGCCAGACGGATGATGCAGTTATCCGGGCTCAGGCCCTTAGGTACCACTGGTGGGTCTCCGTTTTTCCGTTGTCCGCTGGGAGAGGCGTTGCTCCCGCCGCGGCAAGCTGCACACGAACCACTTCCTTTTTCACCAGGTCGCACAGCGGGCTCACATGGAAATCCGTTTTGTCCGCTATAGGAAACGTTGGCGGCGGGAAAGTCTTGTCTTCCTGCGCTTCCACAAGGGCATCCAGCTTCGCCCAGGTTTCCGCCATCTGCTTTTCGTTGGTGAGGATCAGGCGTCCCGACAGGGCATAGATCGAAACGAACAGAGTGAACACGACCATCCCCACCGTAGCCCACTCGAACCATTGCACCCAGTTCGCAAGCCGACGGGCGAAACGTTTGTGGATCGGGTCCTCCGGGTCATCCGGCAGAGGGGGCAACAGCGGTGCGACGCTCGAAGGCCAACCGATGGTCTTCCAAATCCAGGCAAGGGGTTTGCCAAGCCAGGCCAGAGATCCACGTGATCGGTAGATCGCATATTGCCTCGTCAGACGGATCGAACTCGCAGTGGCCGGAGCGGCAACAGCGGCAAGGAAGTCCCGGCTCCAGTCGACGAATGCGACGGCGCCGAGTGTCGCGTCCCCTTCGCGCCTCGGAGCGTGATCGACCGGCGGACGGCCAGTCTGAAACGCCGCCGCAATCGCATCCAGCCGGTCCAGGAACTCCGCATAGCTGTCGCACGGCGGCACGGTGTCGCGTGCCCTCCCCTCCGAGACGCGGTCCTGGGTCGCCTTGAAATACGAGAGCAGGCGGGAATCAGGCTGCTCGTTCAGGTGGTTCAACAATACGTCGATATCGTGCAGCGCACGATTCATCGCGTGCCAGGACTTCGGCTGGTCCCACAGCCACCTCTCGCCGGGCATGATCGCACCTCCCTGGATCGGGCCGACGCGATACGAGACTGTGTGCGTCGACCGCGGTCTACGCCACCAGATTACAGCGCAGTAAGGATCAAGGAGCGTGAGTCAATCCACAGGCTACACCGAAATAGTTGGCCAATAGCACCAGACCGCCGGTACTATTCTTGCCGTTCAGGCAGCTTGATCCCTGCCAGTGCCTGCCAGACACGGATCACGAATGCATCGTCCTTCGCACCCTCGCCATGTGCCGCGGCGGCGAGGAACAGCTGATGCGCCGTCGCGGCCAACGGCAGCGGGAACGTCAGTGCGCGCGCCTGGTCCAGCACGATGCCGAGGTCCTTGACGAAGATGTTCACCGCCGAAAGCGGCGTGTCGTCACCATCGAGGATATGCGGCACGCGGTTCTGCCACATCCAGGAACTGCCGGCCGATGACGAGATCACTTCGAACAGCGTGCGCGGATCGGCGCCGGCGCGGATGCCGAGCGCCAGCGCCTCCGCCGCGGTGGCGATGTGCACGCCGGCCAGGAGCTGGTTCACCATCTTCACCGTGCTGCCGACGCCGGCCTGATCGCCGAGCCGCCACACTTTTCCGGAGATTGCATCAAGCACCGGCTGCGCCTTGGCGAACGCGGCATCGGAGCCCGAGGCCATCACCGTCAACGTGCCGCCATGCGCGCCCGCCTTCCCGCCGGAGACCGGCGCATCGAGCATCAGGAAGCCCGCCGCGCCGATCTTCGCGTCCAGCGCGCGCGCCGCTTCCGGAGCCACGGTGGCGCAGCACAGGATCACCGCGCCCTTGGCTACCACCCCGAGACAGCCTCGCGGGCCAAGCAGCACGTCCTCGGTCTGCGCCGCATTCACCACGAACACCACGACGGCCTCGGTGTCCGCGGGCAGTTCGGGCGGTGTCGGCGACCGCTGCGCCGCCGGCTGCCGTCAGCTCCGTGCGGGCGGCCTCGCGAACATCGCAACCCGTCACCTGATGCCCCTTGCGCACCAGGTTGAGCGCCGCGCCCATTCCCATGGTGCCCAGCCCGATGACCGCAACCTTCATGCTCTCATCTCCCATGGCGGAAGCGTTCGACCGCGGCCACCAGCGCGCGCCGGATGCCGGGCTCGAGTGCCGAATGCCCGGCGTCCGGCACGATCGACAGCCGCGCCGCCGGCCAGGCGGCAGCCAGCTCGAAGGCGGTGCGCGCCGGACAGATCATGTCGTAGCGGCCCTGCACGATCTCGGCCGGGATGCGGCCGATGCGATCCATGCCGCCGAGCAGTCCCTCCGGCGGCAGGAACAGGCCGTTGGCGAAGTAGTGCGCCTCGATGCGCGCGAGTCCGAGCGCGGTGCGGTCCTGCGCGAACGAACTGACGGTCTCCGGGCTCGGCAGCAGCGTGCTGCATGAGCCTTCGTAGACCGACCATGCGCGCGCCGCCGGCAGATGGACGGACGGATCGGGATCGGTCAGCCGCCGCAGATATCCGCCGAGCACGTCGCCCCTCTCCGCCTCCGGCAGAAAGCTGACAAACGCGGCGTGGGCGTCCGGAAACACCGCGGCGACGCCGTGCAGGAACCAATCCACCTCGGCAGGCCGCCCCAGGAACACCCCGCGCAGCACGCAGCCGGCGACGCGGTCCGGATGCGCCTGGGCGTAGGCCAGCGCCAGCGTGGAACCCCAGGAGCCGCCGAACAGCAGCCAGCGCTCGAGGCCGAGGTGGCGGCGCAGCGTCTCGATGTCGGAGACCAGGTCCTGGGTGGTGTTCTGCTCCAGGCTGCCGAGGGGCCGAGACCGGCCGGCGCCACGCTGATCGAAGATGATCACACGCCAGAATTCGGGATCGAAGAATCGACGATGCACCGCGCCGGCGCCGGCGCCCGGGCCGCCATGGAGGAACAGCGCCGGCCGGCCGCGCGGATTGCCGACCTGCTCCCAGTACATCACGTGGGTCGAGCTGCGAGCGGCAGGTAGCCGGTCTCGAAGGGTCCGATCTCAGGATACAGGTCGCCGCGGGGCATGGACCCGATGCTATAGGCAGCGCGGGCAAGGCGGAACAGGGTTTCCTGGGCATGCACAGAGTTTGGATCGCACTCGGCTCGCTTGCCGGACTGACCGCGGTGGCAATGGCCGCCCTGGCCGCGCATGGTCTCGACTGGCTGGAACCCGCACGACTCCATATGGTACGAAACGCCATCGAGATGCACGGCTGGCACGCGCTGGCTCTGCTGGCCTGCGGCATATGGGCGCCGCGAGGAGGAAGGCTGGCCCATTGGGCGGGAACCGCGTTCGCAGCGGGCCTTCTCATATTCTGCGGCGCTGTCTATGCGCTGGCGCTGGCTGGCATCCACGCGCCGATGCTGGCGCCGGTCGGCGGACTACTGCTGATGCTGGGCTGGGTGCTGCTTGGGCTGTCGGCGCTCGGTGCGCGGGATCAATCGATCGGCCGCCAGCCATGACACAAACGTCGCGTGACGGCATCGAACGCGAAGAAGTTTCCGCCATTCGTCGGCGGCTGGTCCGCTTGGCGTGAAATCGGGCGACCCTGCAGATGACAAAGATACAAGGCTCCCACGGCACCGTGGGACACGATGGCTATGTCGCCATCCCGGGAAGAGTGCTGCATGACGAATTCGACAGCCGCCACAATGCGGTGCTGGGCATCGACCGCGCGTTCCCACCCGCGAATGCTCAACTCCGGTTTGGCAAAGAATGCGTCCGCGAGCACCTCGAACTCTCGTTTTGGCATGTAGCCGGTTGCCGTACGGTCATTCTCGCCCAACCCCGGCAAGGCCAACGCCAAGAGGCCAAGCGGACGCGCGAGAATTTCGGCTGCTTCGCTTGCCTTGCGCTCCTTGCTGCACCAGATGGCACGCAGCTTCGCCGTCCAGGGCTGTTCGAGCAGCCTGTTCATGCGAACACGACCGTGCTGCGTCAGGCGCCATTCCGTGACCGGGATGGCGGGGTCGATCTCAACGTCCGGATGGGTGACGAAGTAGGCAGTCGGCATGCCGCCCGCTCCCTCAGGAGCCTCAGGCGACCGCCGCGAGGACGCGATCACAGACATGCGCCATGTCTGCTTCGCTCAGATCCGGATGGATCGGCAAAGCGAGAATGCGTTGTGCCAGATCTTCCGATACGGGCAGCCGTGTGCCGTCGTGATGGTCGCGATAGGCCGGCTGCAGATGCAAGCGGGCGCGGATAGTAGATCGCGGTGGGCACGCCGTCCGTCCGCAGCGACGCTTGCACGTGATCGCGCATCGCTGCATCGTCGAGCAGGATCGCATAGATCGCCCAGGCGCTCGTGCTGTCGTTCACGCGCGCAGGTGTCACCACAGCGTTGCCGAGACGCGAATCGTAATAGCGGGCGACGCCTTCGCGGATGGCAAGTTCGTCCGCGAACACCGTCAGCTTGGCCAGCAACACCGCCGCCTGGATCGAATCCAGTCGCCCGTTCATGCCGGTGCGCAGCACCTCGTAGCGTGTCGTGCCCTCGCCATGTGTGCGCAGGCTGCGGTACAACGCCGCTCGCTCGCCGCTTTCGGTCATCAACGCGCCGCCGTCGCCATAGGCACCAAACGGCTTGGACGGGAAGAAGCTGGTGGCTGTGGCGTCCGCCGCAGCGCCGAGCGGCCGGCCATGCAGCGTACAGCCGAAGCTCTGCGCCAGGTCGTCCAGCGTGAACAGCCCTTCGCGTTCGGCGATGGCATTCAGCGCGGGCCAATCCGCCGGCTGGCCGAACAGATCGACACCGATCAGAGCCCGCGGACGCAGCTTGCCTTCCCGCCGCACCTCGGTAATGCGGTGTTCCAGATGCCCGGGGTCGATCTGGAACGTGCGCGGATCGACATCGACGAACACCGGCACAGCACCTAGCACCAGTGGGACCTCCGCGGTCGCGGTGTAGGTGAACGCGGGCAGGAACACCGCATCGCCACGCCCGATCCCCTCCGCCATGAAGGCGATCTGGATCGCATCGGTGCCGGAACTCACCGCGACACAGTGTTTCGCGCCACAGAACTCCGCCAACTCCGTCTCAAGCTCGGCCACCTCCGGTCCGAGGATGAACTGGCAATGCGCCAGAACCCCCTCCAATCGCCGGCGCAATTCCAAGGCGATGCGCGCCTGCTGCGCCTTCAGGTCCAGAAACGGTACGGCAGGGCGCGCGGTCATGGGCGGTTCACCACAGGCATCAGTCCTTCGGCATTGTGCTCGAATTCGGTCACGAGGCGTCCGAGCAGCATCAGGGCCAGACGACCCTGGCCGCCTCGGGACGCCGCCGCGATCTCGTCGATAGCGCGCCCCACGATGGCCGGATCGGCGGTCCGCGGCGCCGCCATCAGCAGGCCAGGATAACCGGTCGGCGCCGGCGGCTCCTTCCCGTGGAACAGCTCCTCATGCAGCTTTTCCCCTGGGCGGAGGCCGGTGAAGCGGATCTCCACGTCACGCTCAGGCATCAGCCCGGCCAGGCGGATCATCTGGCGTGCCAGGTCAACGATCTTCACGGGCTTGCCCATGTCGAGCACGAAGATGCCGCCCTCCTCGCCCGACGGCAGCGGGGCATCGCCCGAGCCGACCACGCTTGCCTGCAACACCAGGCCGACCGCCTCGCGCACCGTCATGAAGTAGCGCTGCATGTCCGGATGCGTCACCGTCAGCGGCCCGCCGCGCTCGAGCTGGCGCTGGAATAGCGGCACCACCGAGCCGGTGCTGCCGAGCACGTTGCCGAAGCGCACGGTGATGCAGCGCATGCCATGCCCCGAGGCGCGCGCGGAGATGTCCAGCGCCTGGCAATACATTTCGGCGAGCCGCTTCGACGCCCCCATCACCGAGGTCGGGTTGACCGCCTTGTCGGTGGAGATCAGCACCATGGCACACGCGCCCACGCTCCGTGCCGCGTCCGCGACATGGCGCGTCCCGGCCACATTGGTCAACAGCCCCTCCAGCGGATTGGCCTCGACCATCGGCACGTGCTTCAGCGCCGCGGCGTGAAACACCAGTTCCGGCCTCCACTGCTCGAACACCGCACGGATGCGCGCCTCGTCGCGGATGTCGGCGATGAGGGACTCGCGCGCGACGTGCGGATGGCGTTCGGCGAGCTCGAGGTCGATCAGCCACAGCGCGTATTCGCCGTTGTCGAGCAGGATCAACCGCTCGGGGCCAAGCGCGGCAACCTGGCGCGCCAATTCGCTGCCGATGGTGCCGCCGGCGCCGGTGACGATGACGCGCCGGCCCTGGATCAGCCGAGCCATGCCCTCGCGGTCGAGGGGCACTTGGGGACGGTTCAGCAGGTCCTCGATTGCCATGGGCCGCAGTTCGAGCTGTCGCGGGCGGTCCACCAGCGCCGACGGGTCGAGCGAGGTCGGGCGCGGAGCACGACGGATACGCATACCGTAGCGTTCGGCCTGCTCGACCAGCGCCGACAAGGACTGCCCGGACAAGTCCGGCGTGGCCACCACCAGCATGTCCGGCAGCCTGCCCTCTCCATCGAGGCGTTCCAGGACTGTCGCGGCATCCCCGATCGAGCCGACGAACGGGTAGCCATGGATGCGCCGGCCGGTCTGACGCGAACCGACCGCCAGCAATCCCTCGACCCGCAGCGCCTGCCGCCGGTCGCCGATCAGAGCACGCAGGAACAGATCGACATCCTCGGCCGCGCCGACCAGCAGGGCTGAGGGCACATCGGGCGGCGTAGGCGCCAGGGAGTTTCCCGCCCGGCCGCTGGCGCAACCGGCGATAGGCAACGCGGGGAGCGCCGAGCAGGACCAGAAGGGTCAGCGCATGCACCGCAGGGAAGGCTGAATTGGCGGACGCCGCGCCGGCCAACGCGGTGAGGCCCGCGAAAAGGGCGGCGCCCAGCAGGCTGGTATAGGCCACGGCGAGCAGGTCGCCGATGCCGGCGAAGCGCCAGTATTGCCACGGCAGCCGGAACGGCAACCCCGCGAGCAGCAGCGTCGCCGCACCGGCGGCCGGCAGCCACAACGGATGCAGCCAGGCACCCGACGGGTCGGCAACCGCACGGGCAAGCGGCACGGCCAGCGCCGCCAGCACCCCGTCCAGGGCAATGTTGACGACGACTCGCATGAATGGGCGCGAAGGCATGGCGGCCCCTATAGCCCAGCGGGCCGGACCCGTCATACCCCAGGACCGGCCTTGGACCGAGCGGCCGCAAGGCGCAGTTTCACTATCGCCTCCGGTCGCAATTGGCCCGATACTCCCGGCTGCGTGGGGGCGCCGCGAGTGCGGCCCATGTCCTGCGGCAATCTGGGATCACAGCGACGGCCGACAGGTCTTGGCCGCGAAGGGAACGTACGTAATGCGAACCAAGAGTAGTGTCACCCGTCGTACCGCGCTCAAGCTGGGCGCCGCCGCGACCGCGCTGCCGCTGGTGCACATCCGCACCGCCGGCGCGGCCGGCAAACTGAGCCTCGCTCTGTGGGACCACTGGGTTCCCACCGGCAACGCAGCCATGAAGAAGCTCGTGGACGCCTGGGCCGAGAAGAACAAGGTCGATGTGCAACTCGATTTCCTCACGGCCATCGGCAACAAGATCAACATCACCATGGCCGCGGAGGCACAGGCCAAGACCGGGCACGACGTGTACGCGTTCGATTCATGGACCGTGCAGCAATACGGCGACAGCCTCACGCCGATGGACGACGTGATGAAGTCGCTGATCGCAAAATACGGCAGTCTGGGACACGCCTACGAATATCTTGGTGTCGCCAATGGGCATTGGCTTGCGGTGCCGGTGGGCTGGGGCTCCGCGCCGCTGACGCCGTGCGCCCGCATCAGCATGATGAAGAAGTTTGCCAATATCGACGTGCAGGCCTGGTATCCGGCACATGAGGCGTCGCCGGACGCAGCGAAGGATTGGACATACGACACGCAGCTGAAATTCGCCGAGGCGTCGTTGAAGAACGGCTTTCCGATCGGCTTTGGCTGCGGGTCCGGCAGCACCGACGCCAATCAGACCTGGGGCGCAACCTTTGGAGCGTTCGGCGCCGATCTGGTGGACGCCAAGGGCAACATCACGGTTGACTCGGACAACGTGATGGCGGTCATGGAGTACTGCCAGAAGATGGTGAAGTTCATGCCGCCGGATGCGGTGAGCTGGGACGACGCCTCGAACAACCGTGCCCTGATCTCGGGCAAGGCGGCGCTGATCTGGAATCCGCCCTCCGCCTGGGCGGTGGCCAAGCGCGATGCGCCGCAAGTGGCGGAGGACTGCTGGACCTTCCCAAATCCGCTGGGACCGAAGGGCCGCCTGGTGCCGCACCGGCCGTATTTCTGGGGCGTCTGGTCGTTCTCGAAAAACCAGAGCGCGGGCAAGGAGATCATCGAGTACCTGTCGCAGCGCGAGCAGGTCGAGTCGCTGGCTGCCGCTGTCGCGGGTTACGACATCCCGCCGTTTGAATCGATGTCAGACCTGAAGATCTGGAGCGAGGTCGAGCCGCCGAAGGGCACCATTTACAACTACCCGGTCCGCCCGTGGCATCACGCCGAATACTATGTGCCCGGTTCTTCGGCACCGCCCGACATCGCCGTGCAGATCTGGAACCGCAACATCAACCCCGGCATGGTGTCGCGGCTGATGTCCGGCCAGACGATCAAGCAATCGATCGCGTGGGCGAAGGACGAACTGGAAGGTTTCGTGCGCTGAGCCAGCGCTTCGCGGCCCGTCTTTGAGTTGTTGTGAGGGGCCGCGACATGCCGCGCCCCTCGCCTCTCGCGCACCGATGCATTCTGGACGATACTGACAATGTCGTGCCACTGACGTGGCGAATTCCTGCCGACCCCGATCTCCGGGCAATCGCCCAGGGTGATGCGACCGCGGGCCATGCCCGCGCCGTCGTTGAAACAACGGCCGAAGTAATTTCGGCCGCAATGGGAGTTCGCAGCATGCCCAATCCACGTCGCCACGTGACGCGCCGCGGCGCCTTGAAAATTGGTGCCGCGGCGGCCACCCTGCCGCTGGTGCACATCCGCACCGCCGGGGCCGCCGGAAAGCTGAGCCTCGCCCTTTGGGACCACTGGGTCCCCACCGGCGGCCCCGCAATGAAGAAGCTCGTTGACGCATGGGCCGAGAAGAACAAGGTCGACGTGCAGCTCGACTTCCTGTCCTCGGTCGGCATGAAGATCCAGATCACCATGGCCGCCGAGGCGCAGGCCAGGACCGGGCACGATGTCTATGCCTTCGATCAGTGGACCGTGCAGCAATACGCCGACAGCCTCGATCCGGTGGACGACGTCATGCAGCGGCTGATTGCCAAGTACGGCAAGCTTGGCCGCGCCTACGAGTATCTCGCCGTGGTTGACAAGCACTGGATGGCGGTGCCGGTCGGCTGGGGTTCCGCCCCGCTGCCGCCCTGCGGCCGCATCAGCATGCTCAAGAACCTCTGCGGCGTCGACGTGCAGTCTTGGTTCCCCGACCACCCAACGACGCCGGAGGCAAGCAAGGACTGGACCTACGACACCCAGCTGAAGATGGCGGAAGCCATGTTCAAGGGAGGGTATCCCATCGGATTCGGCTGCGGCCAGAACAGCACCGATGCCAACCAGACCTGGGGCGCGACGTTCGGTGCATTCGGCGCCGACTTGGTCAACGCCAATGGCGAGATCATCATCGACTCGGACAACGTGATGATGGCCATGGAGTATTGCCAGAAGATGGTAAAGTTCATGCCGTCGGAGGCGGTCCAATGGGACGACGCCTCCAACAATCGCGCGTTGATTTCCGGCAAGGCCGCGCTGATCTGGAACCCGCCCTCTGCGTGGGCGGTGGCCAAGCGCGATGCGCCGCAGGTGGCCGAGGACTGCTGGACGTTCCCCAATCCGCGCGGACCGATGGGCCGTCTGGTGCCGCACCGGCCGTATTTCTGGGGAATTTGGAAGTTCGCCTCGAACAAGACGGCGGCGAGAGAACTGATCGATCATCTGTCGCAGCGCGAGCAGGTCGAGCAGCTTGCCCTTCCGGTTGCGGGCTACGACATCCCGCCATTCCAATCCATGACGGATCTAAGCGTGTGGAACGACGTCGAGCCGCCCAAGGGCACCGTCTACAATTATCCACTGCGGCAATGGCACGACGCGGAATACTACATCACCGGTTCCTCCGCCCCACCTGACATCGCCGTGCAGATCTGGAACCGCTATCTGATCCCAGGCATGGTGGGCAGGCTGCTGACAGGTCAGTCGATCAAGCAGTCGCTTGCCTGGGGCAAGGACGAACTGCAGGGCTTCATCCGATAAGGACGCGTGGTCGGTGCCGGCTGGTCACCGACCATGGTTCGCTGTTATCGGGCTCATCCAACTGAGGAGCCCGAATGACCCTTGCCGCTCTGCTGCGCCACCTGGCGTTCGCCGTCGCACTCGCGCTGCTGTCCGCCGCCGTGGTGCGCCTGATGATTGCACTTCGCGTCCCGGACCATCCGGATCCGCGCAAGGTGCATACGCTGGCAACGCCGAAAGGCGGCGGTGTCGGGGTGGTCGTGGCGTTCCTGGTCGGCATCGCGGTGCTCTACCGCTTTGCCGAATTCGCCCGCCTGGCCGACCAGTATTTCATCGGTGTGATCGAGGCATCGGTGGCGATCGCCGTGGTGGCCTTTCTGGACGATCTGTTCGACTGGAAGTTCACCGTCAAGCTGGCGGCGCAGATACTGGCGGCCCTGATCGCGGTGGGGAGCGGCCTCTACGTTGTGGATTACCGGCTTCCCTATGTCGGTCCGCTCTATGTCGGATGGCTGGCGGCGCCGGCGACTGTCCTTTGGCTGCTGTTTGCCACCAATGCGATGAACTTCATCGACGGCCTGAACGGTCTGGCCGGCGGCGTGGCGCTGATCGCCGCTTGTTTTCTGGCCGGCATCGGGGCATTCAGCGGCGGCTGGTTCGCTTATTTCGCCGCCCTACTCCTCGCGGCGGGGCTCACTGGCTTCCTACCGTACAACTTCCCGCGCGCGCGCATCTTCATGGGCGATGTGGGTAGCCAGTTCTGCGGCTTCATGCTGGCAGTGCTGGCCGTCGTTGCGAGCCGCTTTGACGGTGTCGAGCTTTCCTTCCTCATCGTGCCGATGCTGCTGTCGGGCGTGCTGTTCGACGTGGCGTTCACGCTGGTTCGGCGGGCAGTCGCGGGTGAAGTACTGACGGAGCCGCATCGTGGGCATCTCTATCAGGTGGCGCAGCGCTCAGGCGTCCCGGCCGTCGACGTGACGCTGGTGCACTGGGGATTTGCCGTATTCGGGGGCGTGTGCGCTATCGTGTTCATCGCCGCCCCCGCGCCGGACAAGCCTTTTGTTCCGTTGCTGACCCTGCTGCCGCAGCTATGCTGGCTCGGCTTTGTTGTCAGCCGCGCGCGCCGCGCCGGCGTCACACGCTGGGGATAACTCTGCAACGGGCAACGCTAGCCGCGACCCCAAGATGCGTGCGCCATCGCAACCGCCAGCCGGCAAACGAAGGCCGATGGCTGCGTCCTTTTTCGCCGACAGTCCGACGCACCGGGAGGGATGCGCCGGTTGCCTGAGATCAGGCGTTTGTGGAAGCGCGGCGCTGGGCTGGCTCGTGAATCGCCGCCGGCGTGCGCTTCGCGATGGTTGCCGCCTCCCCCATGATGGAGCGCAGGTCGCGCAGGAAGGCCGCACCTTTCAGCGTGCGTTGCACCAGAACACTGCGGCGGTCGAGCGGATCCACCTTGCGCCGCGCCAGATCGAGCTCTCCCAGCCGATCGAGCGCCCGCGTGATCGCTGGCTTTGAAACATTCAGGTCCGCCGCCAGACCGCGAACGGTGTGTCCGCCGTCACGTAGGTAGCAGGTCAGGAACACGCCCAGTTGGCGGGCCGATAAGTCCGGCCCATCGCGTCGCACGAGAGAGACAACAGTCTCACGAAGCACACCGACCATTTGATCGGCGGACGGGTTCGTTGCCATTTGTAGTCCTTTCTCATCCCGGACCACGGATCGCAGCCCTGGGTATGGAGGTGACGCCGATCGATGCTACGTCAATCCCATTGCGGAAGCGATTTCCACCCCACTCGCGTCTATTTTACCGGAAGGCCTCAAACCGGCCTTGCAACCGCCAACCGTTGCGCCACGCTGGCGAAAATTGCGCGCATCGCATACGCCTCGCCACCCTCGGGGCGGCCGGGTGCTGTCTGGTCGTTCCATGCATACAGATCGAAATGGGCCCATGCAACCCCCGGCGTAACAAATCGTTGAAGGAACAATGCGGCGGTGATCGCGCCGGCATGTGGTTTCGAGGAAACATTGTTGAAATCCGCAACCGCACTGTCGAGCCAGCGGTCGTAGGCCGACCAGAGCGGCAGACGCCAGAGCGGGTCGTGCTGTTCAAGACCATTGCGCGCCAAAGTCTCCGCCCAACCGTCATCGTTACAGAACATCGCCGGCAGATCCGGTCCGAGTGCAACGCGCGCAGCGCCGGTCAGCGTGGCGCAATCGACGAGCAGCGACGGTGATTCCTCGCATGCCTCAGCCAAAAGATCGCACAACACCAGGCGGCCCTCAGCATCAGTATTGCCGATCTCTACTGTCATACCATTGCGTGTTCGGATCACATCGAGCGGCCGCATCGCCGTGCCGGAAATCGAGTTTTCCACACAACCGGTTCGCACGACCAGCCGAATTGGCAGGTTCGCTTCCATGATCAGTCTGGCGAGGCCCAGCACGGTGGCGGCACCGCCCATATCCTTCTTCATCCGCAGCATGCCGCTCGACGGTTTGATGTCATACCCACCCGTATCGAAACAGACGCCCTTGCCGCAAAGTGAAATGAGCGGCGCATCTGTGTGGGCGGTGCTTCCGGACCAACGGAAGATCGCGACCCGCGGCGGTCGCGCCGAGCCACGGCCGACCGCCGCGACGGTCGGGTATGCCTCATCGAGGGAATCGCCGGCGACGATTTCGGTCGCGGCACCATAACGCTTGCCGAGGGAAACGGTGAAATCGGCAAGCTCGACGGGTCCGAGCAGGTTGGCGGGCGTGTTGACGAGGTCACGCACCATCCAGGTGGCGGACGCCGCCGAGCGGCTCTGCTCCTGGCCGGGTGCAAGAAGCCGCGCCGGGCCGCGTTTGGCCGCCTTCAGCGCGGCATAGCGATAGGCGCCGAGACAGTAGCCGAGCGTGGCAACACCCTGATTGTAGTCACCCGGCTGCAGCCGCCACGGCATGCCCTCCGGCAGTCGGAACGCCAGGTTCCCAAACGCCGCGGGCGAGTTGTCCTCGCCGAGGCCAAGCACCGCCCCGACCACGCCATCGTTGCCCGGCAGGAACAGCAGCTCCTGAGCTGCCGCGGTGAAGTCAAGCTGGCGGAGGAACCGGCCCTGCGCCGGGGGCAGGCTGTCCAGAAAGGCTGCAAGTCCTGATGGGCGCACCGCATGCACCGACCGCGTCGCATCCGCCGCGTCCACCAGGCAGTCGAGCCTCTGCTCCAGCATTTGCTACCTCACGGGTCATCGTTACTCACGAACCGAGCGACGATCCAAGCAGAGACGTGACGCGTCGGGCAAATTGCGCCGGATCGCGCGGCAGGTCACCCTCTTGCACGCGCGCGAGGTCGAGCAGCGTGCTGGCGGCTTCCGCGATCAGGGCCTCGTCGGCCAGCCTGCCCGCCAGGGCCTCGATCAGCTTGTGCCGCGGATTGACCTCAAGCACTGGAGCGGCCGGCAGCATGGCTCGGCCGGCGCGCCGCATCAGGCGCTGCATTTGCAGGTCGGGGCCCTTGTCGCCGGCGGCCAGCACCACCGCACTGTCGGTGAGGCGGCCCGTTGAGCGGACATCCGAGACGCCATCGCCAAGCGCCTGCTTCAGCGCCGACAGCAGCGGCGAGATGTCCGGTTGATCCGCGGCCTGATGAAATTCAGCCGATGCCTGGGTGATGCTCTTGATCTGCTTGCCCTCGAAGCTGTCCAGCCGCTCCGGCCAGAACGCATCGATCGGATCGGCGAGCAGCAGCACCTCGATGCCCTTGGCGCGGAAGCCTTCGAGCTGCGGCGACGCGCGCAACGCTTCGGGATTATCGCCTGCCAGGTAATAGATCGTGTCCTGGCCCTCCTGCATGCGCGTCAGGTAGTCAGGCAGCGAGGTCCAGCCGTCCTGCGAGGAGGACCGGAATCGCAGCAACGGCGCGATCTCCGCGCGATGCTCGGAGTCCTCCCATACACCCTCCTTCAGCACCGGGCCAAAATTGTCCCAGAACTTGCCGTAGTCGTCGGCGTCCTTAACGCGGTTCTTCAGTTCCGACAGCACGCGACCGATCAGCGACTTGCGGATCCGTCCCAGCACCGGCGTCGTCTGCAGCATCTCGCGCGAGACGTTGAGCGGCAGGTCCTCGGTGTCCACCACGCCCTGCACGAAGCGCAGCCAGGACGGCAGGAGTTCGGCCTTGTCGGTGATGAACATCCGCCGCACGTGCAGCCGGACATGCGAATCGCGATCGCCCTCGATCGGTTCGAACGGTTTCATGCCAGGGACGAACAGCAGGGCGAAGAACTCGAGCATGCCCTCGGCCTTCCAGTGCAGCGTGGCCCAGGGCGTGTCGAACAAGAGGCCGAGGTGGCGGTAGAACTCGTTGTATGACTGCTCCGAAACTTCCGCCCGCGGCTTGCGCCAGAGCGCGGTGCCCTCGTTGGCGGGCAGATCCTTGCCGTCGCGGGCGATGGTGATCGGCATCGTGACGTGGTCGGCCCATTTGCGCACGATCGCCTCGAGCCGCATCGGATCGAGGAACTCCTCCGCATCTGACTTGATGTGCAGCACGACGTCGGTCCCGGCCGTCTCGCGCGTCGCCGGTGCGATGGTGAACTGCCCGGCCCCGTCAGAGGCCCAGATGAACGCCTCCTCGGAGCCCACCTTGCGCGAAGTGACCTCCACCCGATCGGCCACCATGAAGGCGGAATAGAAGCCGACGCCGAACTGGCCGATCAGGCTGGGACGCTCCTCCGGCTTGGCCGATGCGAGCGCGGCGCCGAACGCACGGGTGCCCGAACGCGCGATGGTGCCCAGATTATCGATCAGCTCCTGCCGCCCCATGCCGATGCCGTCGTCGGCGATCAGCAGGGTGCGCGCCTGCTTGTCAGGGACGATCCGGACCTTCGCCTCGGCCGGAGGTGCCAGGGCGCTGTCGGTGAGCAACTCAAACCGGCGTCGGTCCATCGCATCGGCGGCATTCGCCACCAGTTCCCGGAGGAATATCTCACGCTCGGAATAGAGCGAGTGCACCACGAGATCGAGCAGCCGCCCGACCTCGGCGCCGAAATCATGCTTTTCTTCCACCACATCGTTCATCGCCAACCCTCCTTGCGTGCCGCGATATGCGGTGAAACGGACGGGGATTTAATGCGACGCGGCAGCGAGATGGCGTTGGGCGGGCTGGCCGTTGGAGCGCCTTAGCGCGCAGAAATCAGGTGGCGAGACCGCGGAGCGCGTTGGCCGAGCAGCAATCCTTCAGTATCCAGATCCTCGTCCACATCAGGCCAATGGATCCCGTAGCCGGCGCCGCAGATCTCCCATCGCGCCCGTTGTTCCTTTGTCGCTCCAGCCAGACGTGGATACCACGCCAAGGGCACCGAGATGGTTCGTCCATCCATCAGCCCGACAATCAGTTCGTCTTGCGTGACCGAGACAGTCCTGACCCGAATGTCAGCCAGGGCGCCCCTCCAACTACCAGTCCCGTCGCGGGACTACTACGTCCTACACAATGTCATGGCCGGGCGTGTCCCGGTCATCCCCACCTGCACAGGTGGCGTGACGGATGGCCGGGACACGCCCGGCCATGACGATACGGAGCCCGTTCACCGGGTGCTCCGTCCAGCACCCCTTGCCATCGCGCCACCCCCCACCCAAACCGCTTGCATTCCGCAGCGCAACACCCAAACATCCTGCCATGGCCATGTTCGGCTTCGATACCGGTTTCGCCCCGCGCGTCAAAGCCGTCCTCGGTCCGACGAATACCGGCAAGACGCATCTCGCCATCGAACGGATGCTGGCGCATGCCTCCGGCATCATCGGCTTCCCGCTCCGCCTGCTGGCCCGCGAGAACTACGATCGCATGGTGGCGCAGAAGGGCGCTCGCTACGTCGCGCTGATCACCGGCGAGGAGAAGATCGTCCCGCCCGATGCGCGCTGGTTCTCCTGCACGGTCGAGGCAATGCCGCTCGACCGCGATGCGGAGTTCCTCGCGGTCGATGAGATCCAGCTCTGTGCCGACCCCGACCGCGGCCATGTCTTCACCGACCGGCTGCTGCACGCCCGCGGCCTGGTGGAGACCATGTTCCTCGGCGCCGAGACGATCCGCCCGTTGCTCCAGCGGCTGGTGCCGCAGGCCAGCGTCGAAACCCGGCCGCGCATGTCGCAACTGAGCCACGCCGGCCCCGTGAAGCTCGTCCGCCTGCCACCGCGGTCCGCCGTGGTGGCGTTCAGCGCGGCCGATGTCTATGCGATCGCCGAATTGATCCGCCGACGCCGCGGTGGCTGCGCGGTGGTGATGGGGCGGCTCTCCCCGCGCACGCGCAATGCCCAGGTGGCGCTCTACCAGGACAAGGAGGTCGACTTCCTGGTGGCCACCGACGCGATCGGCATGGGTCTGAACATGGACGTGGACCACGTCGCCTTCGCCTCCCTGCGAAAGTTCGACGGCCAGAGACCGCGCCGGCTCGCTGCGGCCGAGGTGGCCCAGATCGCCGGCCGCGCCGGACGCGGCATGCGCGACGGCACGTTTCGGCACCACCGCGCAGTGCCCCGCACTCGACGATGACGTGGTGGCTGCGGTGGAGGCGCACAGCTTCGATGCCCTGGATCAGCTGTGCTGGCGCAACAGCGACGTCGACCTCACGCATGTGGACGCGCTGCTGGCCAGCCTCACCGCGCCACCGCCCGGCCCGGGACTGGTGAAGGGCAACGATGCCGCGGACCTCGAGACGCTGACCTCGCTGGCGCGCGAGCCCGAGATCCGCCGCCTGGCACATGGTCGGCGCATGGTGCGGCGGCTCTGGGAGGCCTGCCAGATTCCCGACTTCCGCAAGCTGGCGGACGACACCCACACGAAGCTTTGCGCCCGGGTATTCGGCCACATTGCCCGAGACCAGCGATTGCCCACCGACTGGCTGGCCGGTCAGATCGGCGCACTGGCACGCGCCGACGGCGATATTGACACGTTGATGCAGCGGCTCTCCGGAGTGCGGGTGTGGTCCTACATCGCGGCCCGGTCGGATTGGGTCCAGGACAGCCCTCACTGGCAGGGCCGGGCGCGGGAAGTCGAGGATCTGCTGTCCGATGCATTGCACGAGCGGCTGACCAGTCGGTTTGTCGACCGGCGCGCCGCCTTGCTGATGCGCCGACTGGAAGCCGGCGAGAAAGAGGAATTGCTCTCGGCGGTGACTCGCCGCGGCGACGTGGTGGTCGAGGGCCATTCGGTGGGCCGCATCGGCGGCTTCAGCTTCTTCCCCGACCCAGCGGCGGTGGGAGACGAAAAGAAGCTGGTCCTGCGCGCCGCCAGGCGGGCGCTGCGGGAAGAAATGCCGCGTCGCGTGGCTCTGGTGGAAACCGCCTCCGACGCCGTCTTCGTCCTGACCGATGATCAGTCGGTGACCTGGGACGGCGTCCCGATCGCCCGACTGAAGCGCGGCACCAGCGCGCTGCGTCCCCGCATTCAGGTGCTCGACAGCGAGTTCCTGGATGGCGCCCAGCGGGAGCGGCTCCGCATCAGGCTACAGCGCTTCCTGGACGACAAGGTGAACGCCGACCTGGCCTCATTGCGCGCCGCAGCCGACCGCGGATCGCGACAACCAGGATTTCGCGGGCTGCTGCACAGGCTGACCGAGGCGCTCGGTCTGATCGCAGGCGAGGAAGGCGACAATCTGTCTCCGCAATCGCGCGCCGCACTGAAGGCGATCGGCGTAAAGGCCGGTCGCTTCGGGCTGTTCCTCCCCTCACTGCTGAAGCCGCGCCCGGCCGCGATGCGTGCCCGGCTATGGGGGCTGCAGCACGGCCAGCCAGTGCCCAGCCTGCCGACGCCGGACCTGGTCTCGCTGCCTGCCCAGCCCGACTGGCCGGCCGGTTTCGCCGACGCCATGGGTTGGCTGGAGGCCGGACCGGTGCTGCTTCGGCTCGACGTCGCCGAACGGGTGGCCGCCGAACTGGCCTGGGCGACACGGCGCGGCGCCACCGCGCTGCCGGCAGCCCTGGCGTCGCGCTTCTCGCTGAAGGCCGACCTGCTGCCGGTTGTTCTGCGACGGCTCGGCTTCCGTATCGTGCCGGCCGGCGGCCTGGCTGCGGGAGAATATGGCCCGCCGGCACCGGCGATGGTGCTGCCGCTGCGGCGGCGACGGCCAGTCGTGGTCGCGGCGCCTCCAGACCGACCCCACGGCCCGTTTGCTGCTTTGGCGGCGCTCAAGCGATAGGGGAATCGCGATAGCCGAACAGGAGGACCGCGACTGGCAGCGACTCGACAAGTGGCTATGGTGCGCGCGCTTCATGCGGGCACGCAGCGATTGTGCGGAATTGGCGGCCAAGGGCTCGATACGTATCAATCGGCAGCCGACCGACAAGCCGCATGCCAGATTGCGCATCGGCGACGTATTGACCGTGCCGGTGCACAGTTCGGTCCGTGTCGTGCGCGTATTGTCGCTGGCCGCCCGACGAGGTCCGGCACCCGAGGCACGGTTGCTCTACGAAGAGATCAGTGACACCGCCAGCGGACCTTGCGCCACAACGTAATCATCGGCATATCGCCGCCTCTGACACCCTCATCAGGGACCGCCCATGACCTACGTGGTCACCGAATCCTGCATCCGCTGCAAGTATATGGACTGCATCGAGGTCTGCCCGGTCGACTGCTTCTATGTCGGCGATAACATGCTTGTCATCCATCCGGACGAATGCATCGACTGCGGCGTCTGCGAGCCGGAGTGCCCGGTGGAGGCCATCGTGCCGGACAGCGACGACAAGGCGGGCGACTGGCTGGAACAGAACCGGACCTACGCTGCGCTGTGGCCGAACATCACCCGGAAGGGTGAGCCGCCCGCGGACGCTGATGAGTGGAAGGACAAACAGGACAAGGCCGCATTGTTTTCGCCCGAACCGGGCAAGCCCTGACTGTCAGCAAGCGGGAAGCCCACCTTCTTCAACCGGAAGTGTGCAGCGCGGCTGGACCCCTTGCACGTCTGTAATGCCAACCCCCGATGACGTAACACCGCTGTGATGCTATATTGACCGCGACAGGCAACGGCTGCCGCACGGAGCCAGCGGCGGTCGCGGCTATTCCCAGGAGCCGATCCTTCGGAGCGGGGCACGCAGGCCGGCCTACTCATCCTGGCCGCGCCAATCGCCGGACGGTCGCCAAACGGGAGGACGTAAACGAGGTGTCAGGAATGAAGGCAACCGCCGGAACCGCGCGATCGGATCGCGGAGCTGCCGCTTCGCACGGCGCGACTCCGCACCGCGCGGCGGCAAATCCTCCGGCCAAGGCGGCGCAGACGACAGTGGCAAAGAAGACGGCAGCGCCCGTGACGCAGGGCAAGCCGACACACGGCAAGAGCCCCGTCCAGCCGGCCACACAGGCTTCGCAGGTGGCGAAGCCGATTGCGGCCAAGCCGGAGCCGGCCAAGAGCCATGCGGCAGGAACCGCGAGGGGCGCGAGTTCACCCGCCAGATCGCCGGCTGCACCGGTGCAGGCAGAACCGGCGAAGCCGTCGCCGCCCCCGGCCCGGCCGGCCGCGGTGCCGGCGTCAACCGCTCCGACTGCGCCGCCAGCCGAGCGTCGGCCGAACATGCCTGATCGTCCTCCGATCCGACCGTTGGCGAAGGCCGAGATCTTCGTCGAGGGTGACCATGTCGTCTACCCGACCCATGGCGTAGGCAAGGTCGAGCGGATCGCGACGGAGGAGATCGCCGGACACAAGCTGGAGTTGATCCACATCACCTTCGAAGAGAACCGGATGACGTTGCGCGTTCCGGTGGTGAAGGCGCGCACCGCGGGCCTGCGGAAGCTGGCCACGCGCAAGCTGTTCGACGAGGCGTTGGCGGTCCTGAAAGGCCGAGCGCGGATCAAGCGCACCATGTGGTCGCGCCGGGCACAGGAGTATGAGGCGAAAATCAACTCCGGTGACCCGCTGGCGATCGCCGAGGTAGTGCGCGACCTTCACCGCAATGCCGGCCAGCCGGACCAAAGCTTTTCCGAGCGCCAGATCTACGAGGCGGCCATGGATCGACTGGCGGCCGAGCTTGCGGCGCTCGACAAGACCGACAAGCTGACCGCGGCGACCAAGCTGGCGAATTTTCTGAAGACGATCTGATACCGACTGGCGGCGGCGGCGACGTGGTTCTGGCGGCCCGAACCGATGACCTTCCTTCACCACTCGCTCCTTCCGTCATGGCCCGGCCATGACGGTGCAGGAGCAGCGGGGTAGTTGCCTGCCCGATTCAGCGAGGACCCAGACCTGCTACAACCGCACCCGGTGTTCCACCGGCACCGAACGGCAGTCCATTTCGTACTCGAGCCCTTCGACCGGCGGCCGCGCGTAATGCCAGATCAGGCCGTGCTGCGCCGCGCCGCGTTGGACGATCTCATCGGCGAGAAATGAGTGAATATCGTGCACCGCGTAGACCTGTGTTGCCGTGGTGTCGGCCCAGGATTTGCCGAGCGCGGCCATGCGCTCCTCCATCCTCCCGAGCACGAATTGCGCCTTCTCGCGCATCGCCTCCGGACTGGTTTCACCGTAGCGGATCGTGCGCTCGGAGTAGGGCGCGGCGCCGTCCCCCGCCTCGCCGCTGCCGGCGATGACGAATGATCCTGACGGGCCATCGAAAGGTCGCGCGTAGCAGAACGCGTAAAAGCTCGGTTCGGCCGGCTTGTGCAGCGGCGGGATGACGTTGCTGCGTGCGACCGGGTTGTCCTCGTCGTTCTGCATCACGCCCCATCGCTTCAGCGTGCCGGTATAGTGGCGATTGAACGCGATGAACCCGGTATCGGTGAACTGCGAGGGCGACCGCAGCTCGCAGGCACAGAAGGCGACGAGCGGTACACCCAGATTCCCCAGATAGTCCTCGATCCAGGCAAAACCGGCCGCAAGCGGCAGCGGCCGGGCAAATTCCACCCGCTCGATCCGGTAGCCGTCGAGCGCTGCAACACCACCGGAGTACTGGAACGCGAATGGAATATAGCGGTAGCCGCCCGCGGGAATATCGATCGTCATCGTTGCCATCTGCGGTCCTCCCCATGAAAAAGGGCCTCGGGTTGTCCCGAGGCCCTTCGTATTCCAGCCGCGCTCTTACGCCTAACTGTTGTTCCTGTTGCCCAGCAACTGCAGCAGCAGCATGAACAGGTTGATGAAGTTCAGGTAGAGGCTCAGCGCGTCATACACGCTCCGCTTCGCAGCTCCCTCCGGCCCCTCGGCATAGGCATACTGCACGTAGGTCGCCTTGATGCGCTGCGTGTCGTAGGCCGTCAGACCGGTGAACACCACCACGCCAATGATGCTGATGGCGAACTGCAAGGCCGAGCTGGCCATGAATATGTTCACCAGGCTGGCGATGATGATGCCGAACAGCCCCATCATCATGAAGCTGCCCATTCGCGTCAGGTCCGACTTCGTCGTGTAGCCGTAGATGCTCGTGGCCGCGAAGGTTGCCGCGGTGATGAAGAACACCCGGACGATCGACTCGCTCGTGTAGATCAGGAAGATGTTGGTCAGGCTGGCGCCCATAACGGCGCAGAATGCCCAATAGAGCGCCTGCGCAGCCGATCGCGACAGCCGGTTGACCCCCATGCTCAGCACAAGCACGAAGGCGAGCGGCGCGAAGATCGTAATCATCGCCAGCGCCGACGCCGTGTGTCTCGGCCCGGCGGGCGTCATGACCACGGGATAGAACACGTCGATCAGACTGGTGTTTGCGATGGTGTAGGCGACGACGCCGGTCAACAGCAGACCGGAGGTCATCCAGTTGTAGACCCGCAGCATATAAGCGCGAAGGCCGGCGTCCAGGACCGCAGCGGTCGTGGCGGCCGATGCTTGTGGGTAGGTCCGGTAGTCGGGACTGAAGGCCATGGTTTCCCCTTTTACCTCTCGGGCGGATTGCCCGCGACCTCTCAATTTGGAGATCGGCCGGGCCGATGCAAGCCAGCATGGCAATGAAAGCTTGGTAACTCAGGTGGTTACCGGCCTTCACTCGTTCCGCAGCATGGGGGCCGCCTTGGCCCTCAGCGCGGTCGCAATGCCAGCATAGCCGAAGAACAGCATCATGGCGAGAGACCCGACCACGGTAGCCGCGAGCATGCCAGGCAGGATCACCCAGTCGATTTGCATGATATAGCGGACCACCCCAAAGCTCGCCAGGACCCCCACCAGCGCTGCGATCAAACCAGCGGCCAGACCCAGTACGCCGAACTCCACAAGCCAGGCCGTGCGGATCTGATTGCGGGTCGCCCCGAGGGTCCTGAGGATGATCGCCTCCCGGGTACGGCGGCGCTGCCCGGCGGCGACCGCGCCGACCAGGACGAGCACGCCGGCAATCAGTGTCAGCGATCCGGTGGCGGTGAGCGCGGCGGCTACCTGATCCAGCAGGGCTGCCACGGCGGCGAGCACGTCCTCAACGCGGATGCCGGTGACGTTGGGAAGCGCATCGGTCACGGCGCGCAGCAGGCCGCCCTGCCCCGATGCGGCCACGCGCACCGTTGCGATATGGGTATGGGGCGCGTTCTGCAGTATGCCGGGACTCGCGACCATGACGAAGTTCAGCGACAGGGTCTGCCAGGCGATGTCGCGCAGGTTCGCGATCCTCAGGTCCACGTCGCGGCCGAGCACATTGACGCGGATGACGTCGCCGATGCCGATACGCCAACCCTTGGCGAAGTCCTGCGTCGAACGAAACTAGCGGTGGCCCGCTGTAGTCCGGCGGCCACCATGTGCCCGCGATGATCCGAGTGCCCGGCGGCGGCGTTGCCGCATAGGTCAGGCCTCGGTCGCCGCGCAGCGCCCAGCTCGTATCGGACGTCGTGTGCACCTGATCGGTCGGAACGCCGTTCACCGCGACGATGCGGGCACGCATGCTCGGCACCTGATGCATGTCCTGCACGCCCGGCTGCTCGCCCACCAGCGCTTCAAAGCGTGCGAGCTGGTTGTCCTGGATGTCCACGAAGAAGAAGCTCGGCGCATTGGCCGGCAGCTGATCGAGGATCTCCCGCTGCACATTGCCTTGGATGAGCGCCACCGCAACGAGGGTGGAGAGGCCCAGCCCCACCGACACCAGCATCAGAGGGGTGGCGGCGCCGGGCCGATGCAGGTTGGCCAGACCAAGGCGAACGGTGGGTGACCCGATGCGTCGGCCGGCACGGGACGCCAACGTGACCGCCGCGCCGGCGATGCGGAACAGCGCGAGCGTGGCCAACGCGGCCGCGCAGAACCACAGCGCGAAACGCCGGTCGGCGGCGGTCGCCACGGTGAGCGCGACAAGCGCCGCAGCGACCGCGGCATTGGCCGCCATCAGTTGTCGGGAGGGGCGCGCCCGTTCCGGGATCAGCGAGTCGCGGAACAATGCGCTGCCCGGAATGCGCACCGCCCGCCCGAGGGGCCAGAGCGAGAAGGCAAGCGCGGTCAGCAACCCATAGGCGGCCGCAAGCGCCAGCGGACCAGGATAGATCCCCAGCACGGGCGGAACCGGCAGGACGTCCTTGAGCCAGGCGGCCAGGACGCTCGGCAGCGTCGCGCCGAGGACAAGACCGACCAGCACGCCGCAGCCCGCGAGCGCCAGCACCTGGATCATGCAGACAGCGAAGACCAGCCGTGGCGAGCCGCCGAGGCAGCGTAGCGTCGCAAGCGTGGTGGCGCGCGCGTCGAGCCATGCGCGCACGCCGTTGGCGACGCCGATGCCGCCGACCAGCAGCGACGTCAGGCCCACCAGCGTCATGAACAGACTGGTCTGGTCGATAAATCGGGTCACGCCGGGGGCGGCGTCGCGCGGTTCCCGGATGCGCCAGCCCTGGCCGGGGAAGGCTCCCCGGAGCGCCGTCAGCGTCGCTTCCGGATCCGGCAGCGTGGCCCGGATCGCGTATTGGACCATGGAACCGGGGGCGATAAGCCCGGTCGAGTCCAGGGCGGCGGCGGAAATCAGCACGCGGGGGCCGAGGATCAACGGAGCGGCGACCCGGTCAGGCTCGGCGACCAGTTCACCACGGACCGTGAAGCTTGCATTGCCCAGTCGGACAGTGTCGCCGGCGATGCAGGCCGAGGCGGTCCAGCACGACGTGCTCGGCCAGCAGACCATGGTCCGCGAGCGCCATCGCCACCGCACCCCCTCCCCTACCCTCCCCCGCGATGCGGGGGAGGGAGTGTACCAAGTCCCCCTCCCCCGCTTCGCGGGGCTGGGAGTGTATTGAAGCTCCCTCCCCTGCGGAGCGGGGGAGGGTTGGGGTGGGGGTGATCCCCGCTTCGCCCACCAGCGGCCACGCGCCGTCGACAACCTTCAGCTGGACCAACTGGCGCTGGCCGGACGCAGCAACCAGCATGGAGCGCATCTGGACCACGTCCGAGATCGCCGCGCCCCGCGCGCGCAGCCAATCGCGCAGTGCATCCGGCAGCGGCTGCGAGCCGCTTTCCACCTCCAGATCTCCGCCTAGAATGCGCCGCCCATCGGCCGCAAGCCCACGATCCGTCGCCGTCCGCAGCGTGCCGACCGCGGCGATGACCGACACCCCCAGGGCCAGGCAGAGCAGTACGATCCAGGCCTGACCCCAGGCCAGGCCGGACGGCCCGCGCACACCGCCGCGCAGCTCGCGCCATGCCAGTCGGAATGCCAGCATCAGGCCACCGGGTCGGCTTGAACAGGCGAAAGGTCGATCGCCGTGACCTTGCCATCGGCCAGATGGACGCGGCGCGTGCAGCGGGCCGCGAGATGCTCGTCGTGCGTGATCAGCATCAAGGTCGTGCCGATGTCGGCGCGCAGGCGGAACAGCAGGTCCATCACCGCATCGCCGGTGGCCTGATCGAGGTTGCCGGTCGGCTCGTCGGCCAGCAGCAAGCGGGGCCGAGGCGCGAAGGCGCGGGCAAGCGCCACACGTTGCTGCTCGCCGCCGGAGAGCTGCCCGGGCACATGGGTCAGCCGGTGCGCCAGCCCGACCGCATCTAGCGCCAGCATTGCCCGGGCCATCGCATCCCGCGCGCCGGCCAGTTCCAGCGGCACGGCCACATTCTCTAGCGCGGTCATCGTCGGAATGAGATGGAAAGCCTGGAACACAATCCCGATCGTCTCCCGACGCAGGCGAGCAAGCGCGTCCTCGTCCATGCTAGTGACCGCCTGCCCCGCCAGCAGGATTGTTCCCGCGCTGACGCGTTCCAGGCCGGCCAGCACCATCAGCAGGCTGGTCTTGCCGGAGCCGGAGGGCCCGACGATGCCGACGGCCTCCCCGGCTTCGACATCGAGATCAATGCCGCGCAGGATGTTGACCGGCCCCGCCGCGGAAGGCACCGTCAGGTGCAGGTTCCTGACCTGAACCAGCGGCATTGCTGCGGCGGCGCGAACCGGAGACGGCGGGATGGCATCCATGGCGGCAGCATATGGCGTCCGCGGTTGGTGGCGGAAAGCCATGATCGTGCTGGGCCTGGTCACGCTGACAGCCATGCAAGGCGCGCATGCCGAGCCGGTGCGACTGCTGGTCCTGGGCGATTCACTGTCTGCCGGCTTCGGCCTGCCGCACGCCGACGGGTTCGAGGCGCAACTGGCAGCGGCCTTGCATGCGCGCGGCCATGACGTACGGATCATCGACGCCGCCGTATCGGGCGACACCACGGCTGGAGGATTGGCACGGCTCGACTGGGCGCTCGGCGACGGCGCGGACGCGGCCATCGTCGAACTGGGCGCGAATGACGGGCTGCGCGGGGTCGACCCGGCCGATACGGAGGCGAACCTGACGGCGATACTCGACAAGCTGGCCGCCAGCCACATCCCTGTGCTGCTGACCGGTATGTACGCAATGCCCAATCTGGGGCGGGACTATGCACAGGCCTTCCGCGTCGTATTCGATCGGCTGGGGCAGCGGCCAGGGATGCTGTACGACCCGTTCTTCCTGCAGGATGTGGCGGCGGTTCCGGCGCTGAACCAGCCCGATCGCCTGCATCCCAACTCCGACGGCGTGAAACTGATCGTCGGCCGGCTGCTGCCGTTGGTAGAGAAGCTGCTCGCGGAGGTCCCGCCGGCATGAGGCTGTTCGTCGGTATCGAGCTGCCCTGGGAACTGCGCCGACGTGTAGCGATGCTTTCGGGTGCTGGCATTCCCGGTGCGCGCTGGGTGCCGGAGGAGAATTACCACATCACGCTTCGCTTCATCGGCGTGGCGCCGCGGCACATGGCGGAGGAGATCGACCACGCGCTGGCCGCAATGAAGGTGCGCGGCTTCTCGCTCACCCTGGCCGGGGTCGGCACCTTCGCCAAGGGCGGACGCAGCAATTCGCTTTGGGTTGGCGTGGAGCGCAACCCGCAGCTCGACCATTTGCAAAGCAAGATCGAGACGGCGTTGCAGCGCTGTGGCCTGGAGCCCGAGCGGCGGCGGTTCCAACCGCATCTGACCCTGGCGCGCCTGGACAATGCGCCCGAAACAAAGCTCGCGAGCTTCGTGCAGGCGCACAATCTGTTCCGCGCCGAGCCCGTGCCGATCGAGCACTTCACCCTGTTCAGTTCGCTGCTTGGGAAGGACCAGGCATTCTATACGGCGGAGGTCGAATATGCGCTGGCGGAACGGCGTTTTGCTTGACGCCACCGGCGGCCCACCGCGTCATGCCAACGAAGGTCAGCATGCCGTTGGGTTCGTCGGGGTGACGGCGGACTCCAATCAGAACGGCGTATCACCGCGCACCGTGATTCGGCGCATGATCCGCGTCTCTGCCGGATAGTCGTTGATCGCGAAGTGCTGCGTGCAGCGGTTGTCCCAGAACGCCACCGAACCGCTCTCCCACCGGAACCGGCAGGTGAACTCCGGCCGCGTCGAGTGCTTCTTCAGGTAGTCGATCAGCGGCTCGCTCTCCTCGTCGGTCATGCCATCAAAACGCTGCACGTGACCGCCGATATAGAGCACCTTGCGTCCGGTCTCGGGATGCGTGCGCACCAGCGGATGCACCGACGTCGTCTGCACATTGCCCGGGTCCTTCACCTTCATGTGCGCCATCTGCCGCTCGTAGCGCTGCGCGCGTGACTGGCCGCCGTGCTGCTTGAAGTTGTCGCCGACGCAGACAGTTTTCAGCTGGCCGACCACCTGCTTCATGCCATCCGACAGGCTCTCATAGGAGAGGTACTGGTTGGTGAACATCGTATCGCCACCCGCTGAAGGCACTTCCAGAGCATACAGGATCGTGCCCATAGCCGGCTGCGGCGAGAACATCTGGTCGGTGTGCCAGGAGCCGCCGAAGTTCTTCTTGTCCTGCGGCGTCTTGATGATCTCGAGGATCTCGGGATAGTCGGCCATGCCCTCCATGAACGGATGCAGGTGGATCTCGCCCCAGCGGCGCGCGAATCGGAGCTGCTGTTCGGGGGTGAGCTTCTGGTTGCGGAAGAATATCACGCAGTTGTCGAGCAGCGCGGCGCGGACTTCCGCCAGGACATCGTCGGGCAGATCCTCCGACAGATCGACACCTTCCACCTCGGCGCCGAGCGAGCCGGCGATCCGGTGGGTCTCGATGGTGCGATACCGGGTGTTGCGTGGAGCATTCATCGGCTGGTCCTCCTCATGGGCGAAATGATGCCCCCGAACCCGGCACGTGGAAAGCACGACCCCTCCCCGACCCTCCCCCGCTACGCCGGAGAAGGGCACAATGCGTCAGTACATGTGCTGCCCGCCGTTGATGGAGAGCGTCGAGCCGGTGATGTACCCGGCGTCGTCGGACGTCAGGAACGCCACGCCGCGGGCGATCTCCGGCGCATGACCCAGGCGGCCGACCGGAATGCGCGCAACGATCTTCTCGAGCACCTCCGCCGGCACGGCACGCACCATGTCGGTATCGATGTAGCCCGGCGCGATCGCGTTCACCGTGATGCCGAAGCGGGCGCCTTCCTGCGCCAGTGCCTTGGTGAAGCCATGGATGCCCGACTTCGCCGCGGCGTAGTTCACCTGGCCGTACTGACCGGCCTGTCCGTTGACGCTGCCGATATTGACGATGCGGCCGAATTTCGCGCCGCGCATCCCGTCGAACGTGAGTTTGCACAAATTGTAGCAGGATCCGAGGTTGGTATCGATCACCGCGTCCCACATCTCGCGTGTCATGCGCGCCAGCGTGCCGTCGCGGGTGATGCCGGCATTGTTCACCAGGATTTCGATCGGCCCCACTTCGGCGGTGATCTGCGCCAAAGCCTTCTGGCAGGCCTCGAAGCTGGAGACATCGAATTGGGCAACTCGGATCCCAGTCTCCTCGTGGAATGCGGTTGCCGCCTTTTCATTGCCGGCATAGGCGGCGACAACAATTCTGCCTTCCTGCTTCAGCGCCGTGCTGATGGATGCGCCGATCCCTCGTGTTCCTCCTGTAACCAACGCAACCCGTGCCATCGGTTCCTCCCTGCAGAGTGCTTAAGCCACATCCTAGCACTCGTGGGAGAAACTGATAGCGGTCCTGTCATCAGGATTGCTTGCCGCACCCAGGCCTCGATCCGATAACCGTCGGGATCGACGGCGAACGCGGCGTAGTAGTTTCGGACCGTAATCCGGGGGCAGGCCGGGCTTGCCGTTGTCACGACCGCCAGTCTTCAGGGCGGCCTTGTGGAAACCACCCACCGCCGTGCGGTCTGGTGCAGTGAAGCAGATGTGCAGGCCGGACCTGTCATCTGCGGGCATCGGATGCGACGTGGCACTGACCCAGAATTCCGGCGCCTTCGCGCCGTATCCCAGCGAGTCATCGCCGGAACTGAGACGCGACAAAAGTGCGTCCCATAGCGTCATGGCCGGGCTTGTGCCGGCCATCCGGTCAGCACGGGTGCCGCTACGGATGGCCGGCACAAGCCCGGCCATGACGACGTGGCGTTACGTGCGCCGCTGCTACCCCTCGCCGCTATCTCTCCACGCACATGGCAACACCCATGCCGCCGCCGATGCAGAGCGTCGCCAGGCCCTTCTTCGCATCACGCTTCTGCATCTCGTGCAGCAGCGTGATCAGCACGCGCGCGCCCGACGCGCCGATCGGATGGCCGATGGCAATCGCCCCGCCGTTCACGTTGACCTTGCCGGTATCCCAGCCAAGATCCTTGTTCACCGCCAGCGCCTGCGCGGCGAACGCCTCGTTGGCCTCGATCAGGTCCAGGTCGTCGACCTTCCAGCCGGCACGCGCCAGCGCCTTGCGCGTGGACGGGATCGGGCCGGTGCCCATCACCGCCGGATCGACCCCTGCCGTGGCGAACGCCGCAATCCGCGCCAGAGGCGTCAGTCCGCGCTTCGCCGCCTCGGCCGCGCTCATCAGCACCAGCGCCGCCGCACCGTCGTTGATGCCGGACGCATTGCCGGCCGTCACCGTGCCGTCCTTGCTGAACGCCGGACGCAGCCGGGCCATCCCCTCGATGGTGGAATCGTGGCGGATATACTCGTCGTCGGCCACCACCACATCGCCCTTGCGGGTCTTCACCGTCACCGGCACGATCTCGTCCTTGAAGCGGCCGGCCTTCTGCGCCGCGCTCGCCTTCTGCTGCGAGCCGAGCGCGAACTGGTCCTGCTGCTCGCGCGTGATCTGGTACTTGGTGGCGACGTTCTCGGCGGTGTTGCCCATATGATAGCCGTGGAACGCATCCCACAGCCCGTCCTTCAGCATCGTGTCGATGAACTCGAGCCCGCCCATCTTCTGCCCCGCCCGCAGATACGCGGAGTGCTGCGACAGGCTCATGCTCTCCATCCCGCCGGCCGCGACGATCGCGCTTTCCCCGGTGCGGATCTGTTGCGCAGCGAGCGCCACAGCACGCAGGCCGGACCCGCAGACCTGGTTGATGCCGAATGCGGTCTTGGAGTCCGCCAGCCCCGCGGCGCGCGCGGCCTGGCGCGCGGGGTTCTGGCCTTCGCCTGCCGCCAGCACCTGGCCCAGGATCACCTCGTCCACGTCGCCACCCTCGACGCCGGCCCGCGCGAAGGCCGCCTGCAGCGCGACCGCACCCAAGGCATGCGCGGGCAGCGTTCCCAACGCGCCGCTGAAGCTGCCCACCGGCGTGCGGGCAGCGGAGACGATGACGATGTCGTCCATGCTTGGCTCTCCTCTGGAACGGTTACGGCACCCTACCCCGGTGCGCCTGCTCTGGCCATGTGGGCGCGAACCGGCACAATATCAGCCCGACAATAATGCATGGGAGCACGTCCATGACCGAGCCCGCGCTGAGCTACGTGCACGGCGCCAGCAACGTGGCGCTGATCGGGGAGACGATCGGCCGCAATTTCGACCGGACCGTTGCGCGCTGGGGTGACCGGCCGGCGCTGGTCGTGCGCCAGCAGGGCATCCGATGGAGCTACCGCGAGCTTGGCGAGAAGGTCGATGCGTTCGCCGCCGGGCTGATCGCGCTGGGACTGCAACCGGGCGAACGCGTCGGCATCTGGTCGCCGAACAATGCCGAATGGGTGGTGACCCAGTTCGCCACCGCCAAGGCGGGGCTGATCCTGGTCAACATCAACCCGGCCTATCGGCTCGCCGAAGTCGAATACGCGCTGAACAAGGTGGGCTGCCGGGCGCTGATCACCGCGACCTCGTTCAAGACCTCCGACTATCTCGGCATGATCAATACGCTGGCCCCGGAGCTAGAGCGTGCTCGTCCCGGCCATCTGGACGCCGCAAGGCTGCCGTCGCTGCGGATCGTGGTCCAGATCGGCGACACGCCCGCGCCCGGAACGATACCGTTCGAAAGCGTGGGCGGCATGTCGGCGAATTCACATCGCGCTCGGCTGGTGGAACTGGCGCCGCTTCTGCAATTCGACGATGCGATCAACATCCAATTCACCTCCGGCACGACGGGCCTGCCGAAGGGCGCCACGCTGACGCACCACAACATCCTCAACAACGGTTACTTCCTCGGCGAGGCGATGGGCTACACCGAGCATGACAAGGTGTGCATCCCGGTGCCGCTGTATCACTGCTTCGGCATGGTGATCGGGAACCTGGCCTGCATCACGCATGGTTCGGCAATGGTATATCCCGGCGAGGGCTTCGATCCGCTCGCGACATTGCAGACCGTGGCCGAGGAGCGCTGCACGTCGCTCTATGGTGTGCCGACAATGTTCATCGCCCAGCTCGAGCATTCGGATTTTCCGAGGTTTGACCTGACGAGCTTGCGCACCGGGATGATGGCGGGCGCGCCCTGCCCGATCGAGGTCATGCGCCGCTGCATCCGCGATATGAACCTGAGTGAAATGACGATCGGCTATGGCATGACGGAGACGAGCCCGGTCAGCACGCAGACGGCACGCGATGATCCGTTGGAGCGGCGGGTCTCGACGGTCGGGCGCGTGCATCCGCACGTCGAGGTAAAGGTTGTCGACGCCGAGGGCCGGGTGGTGCCGCGTGGCACGCCGGGCGAGTTCTGCACCCGCGGCTATTCGGTCATGCTCGGCTACTGGGACGACGCCGAACGCACGGCCCAGGCGATCGACACTGCCGGCTGGATGCATACCGGCGACCTGGCGACGATGGACGCGGAGGGCTACTGCAACATCGTCGGCCGCATCAAGGACATGGTGATCCGTGGCGGTGAGAATGTGTATCCGCGCGAGATCGAGGAGTTCCTGTATCGCCACCCCAAGATCCAGGATGTGCAGGTGTTCGGCATCCCGGATGAACGCTATGGCGAGGAGCTGTGCGCGTGGATCAAGCTGCGCGGTGGCGAGACGCTGACCGCGGAAGACGTTCGGGAATTTTGTCGCGACCAGATCGCGCATTACAAGATCCCCCGCCACATCCGCTTCGTTGACGAGTTCCCGATGACGGTGACCGGCAAGATGCAGAAATTCATCATGCGCGATCGCATGGCGGCGGAACTCGGCGTGAAGGAGGCGGCGACCGCGTGAGCGAGGACGCAACATACGACTACATCGTGACCGGCGCTGGCTCCGCCGGCTGTGTCGTGGCGTCGCGCCTGGCGGAATCCGGGCGCCATCGCGTGCTGCTGCTGGAAGCCGGCATCAGGGACAGCAACCCGTGGATTCACATCCCGATCGGGTACACCAGGGCGTACGCCAACCCGCGCATCAACTGGATGTTCGACAGCGCCCCCGAGAAAGAACTGAAGGGACGCACGCTGTACCTGCCGCGCGGCAAAGTCCTTGGCGGCACCAGCTCGATCAACGGCATGGTGTATATGCGCGGCGATCCGGCCGACTATGACCACTGGCGTCAGCGCGGCTGCGAAGGTTGGGACTGGGATTCCGTGCTGCCGTTCTTCAAAAAAGCCGAGGACAATCAGCGCGGCGCGGACGAATTCCACGGCGTCGGCGGTCCGTTGCGTGTGTCCGACCCGCCGCACATCTGGCCGCTCGGCAAGGCGATGCTGGAAGCGACCATCCAGGCCGGCATTCCGCGGACGCCTGACTTCAACGGCGCACAAAAGGAAGGTGCCGGGTACTATCAGACAACAACGAACAACAAGCGCCGCTGGAGTGCCGCCGCCGCCTATCTTCGGCCGGCGCGTGCGCGGCGAAACCTAACCGTGGTCACCGAGGCGCATGCCACGCGCGTGCTGATCGAAAACGGCCGCGCGATCGGTGTCGAATATCGCACGCCACTGGGAGTACAAATCGCCCGCGTTCGCGGCGAGGTGATCGTCTCCGGCGGCGCCTATGGCTCGCCGCATCTGCTGCAGCTTTCCGGCCTCGGCCCTGCCGAACTTCTGAGCGAAACCGGCATCGCGGTGGTGCGCGACATGCCAGGCGTGGGCGCCAACCTGCACGACCACTTCAACACCTACAGCACGTACCGTTTGTCGCAGGCTGTGACGCTGAATGACCTTGCGCGCAGCCTGCCCAGGCGGATCGTGGCGGGCGTCCAATACGCACTCGGCCGCCGCGGCCTGATGTCGACCACCGGGCTGTTCGCCGGCGCCTTCGTGCGCAGCGATCCCCGGCTGGAGCGGCCGGACATCCAGATCAACATGTCGGCGTGGAGCACAGCGGAACGCAATCGCGACGGCATTCACCCGCATCCGTTTCCCGGCATCACGCTCAGCCCGGTGCATCTGCGCCCCGAGGGCCGCGGTACGGTGCGGGTGAAAAGCCCGGACCCGCTCGCCCCACCGGAGATCCGGTTCAACTTCCTCAAGTCCGACTACGACATGCAGGCACTGATCTTCGGCATCCGCACCTGCCGCAGGATCGCCGCGCAGCCGGCGCTGGCGCCTTACGTGGTGGAGGAGATCGCGCCCGGCGCCCGGTTTGACAGCGACGTCGAACTGGCCGATGTCGTGCGCGCGAATGGCGTATCCAATCACCACCCGGTCGGCAGCTGCCGTATGGGACACGAGCCGGACGCGGTGGTGGACCCGCGGCTGCGCGTGTATGGTGTCGAGCGGCTGCGAGTGGCCGATGCGTCGATCATGCCGTCGATCATCGCGGGCAACACGAACGCGCCGACGATCATGATCGGCGAGAAAGCTGCTGCCATGATCCTGGAAGACGCCATGGCGGCGTGACGGAACGCCAGAGAAGGAAACACCGCACATGCGCTGGGCACGCTTCGAGCAGAACGGCATGCCGACCTACGCCGTGGTCGAGGGCGAGGAGATCATTCCGGTCCGCGGCTCGCCGTTCGACAGCTGGGAGCGGACATCGACAAAGTTGAAATTATCGGACGTGAAGCTGCTGGTGCCGGTCGTGCCGCCGACCTTCTACGCCGCCGGCATGAATTATCCGGAGCACGTTCGCGAGATCGCCGAGAAGGTTGGACAGAAGCCCAACCTGCCGACGCAGGCCGATATCGGCTACCGCGCCAACAACGCGCTGATCGCACACGGCGAGGCGATCGTGATACCTAAGGATGCGACCGATCTGGTGCAGTACGAAGGTGAACTGGTCGCGGTAATCGGGCGCACATGCAACCATCTGAACTCGCGAAAACGCATTGTCGGCAGTGCTGGGCTGGACAATCGGCAACGACGTGAGCGAGCGGAGTTGGCAGAAGAGCGACCGTACGCTGTGGCGGGCGAAGAACACCGATACGTTCAAGCCGATGGGCCCGTGGATCGAGACCAACGTAAAGCTGGAGGACCTCGTCACCAAAGTGCGCCTGAACGGCAAGGAACTGATCGTCTTCCCCACCAACAGCATGATTTTCGGCGTGGTCGATTTCCTGGTGGCGATGACGAAATACCTGACTCTGCTTCCGGGCGACGTGGTATGGATGGGCACTGAGGGTGCCACCGAGAACATGAGGCACGGCGATGTCTGCGAGATAGAGATCAGCAGCATCGGCACGTTGCGCAATCCAATTGTACGGGAGAGCTGACATGGCCATGCAGCGCGAGGTTGTCGTCGTTTCCGGTGTGCGCACCGCGATCGGCGATTTCGGCGGCGGGTTGAAGGATGTGGCGCCGACGGATATGGGCGCCCAGGTGGTGCGCGAGGCTCTGTCTCGCGCCGGTGTCGACGGCCAGGAAGTGGGCCAGGTGGTGTTCGGCCACGTGATCCACACCGAAGCGAAGGACATGTATTTCGCGCGTGTCGCCGCGATGAACGGCGGCGTGACGAAGGACGCGCCGGCGCTCACCCTGAACCGGCTGTGTGGCTCCGGACTGCAGGCGATCGTGTCGGCGGCTCAGACCATCATGCTCGGCGATACCGACATCGCGGTGGGCGGTGGCGCCGAGAGCATGAGCCGCGCGCCCTACATGGCGCAGGGCATGCGGTGGGGCGCGCGCATGGGTGACACAGCCATGCTCGACATGATGCTGGCCGCACTGCACGATCCGTTCGATAACATCCACATGGGCGAGACCGCCGAGAACCTGGCCGAGAGCCACCAGATCACGCGCGGCGACCAGGACGCACTGGCGATCGAATCGCATCGCCGCGCCGCACGAGCGATCTCCGAGGGCCGGTTCAAGCAGCAGATCCTGCCGATTAAGCTGAAGACGCGGAAAGGCGAGACGGTGTTCGATACGGACGAGCACGTGCGCGGCAATACGACCATCGAGGATCTGGCTAAGCTGCGGACGGTGTTCCGCAAGGATGGCACGGTAACCGCAGGCAATGCCTCGGGCGTCAACGACGGCGCCGCCGCAGTGGTGCTGATGGAGCGCGAGACGGCGCAGAAACGCGGCGCGAAGCCGATGGGACGGTTGGTGGCCTACGCGCACGCCGGGGTCGACCCGAAGATCATGGGCATCGGCCCGGTGCCGGCGACACGCCTGGCGTTGCAGCGCGCGGGGCTGACCTTGGCGGACATGGACGTGATCGAGGCCAACGAGGCGTTCGCCGCGCAAGCCTGCGCGGTGGCGAAGGACCTCGGCTTCGACCCCGATAAGACGAACCCGAACGGCTCCGGCATTTCGCTCGGCCACCCGGTCGGCGCGACGGGCACGATCCTGACGGTGAAGGCGCTCTACGAACTGGAGCGTATCGGTGGTCGCTATGCGCTCGTCACGATGTGCATCGGCGGCGGCCAGGGCATCGCTGCGATCTTCGAGCGGGTGTAAGCCCCCGCGTTGGTTCTGTTCCGTCATGCGCGCGGGATTGACCCGGCCACCGTCTTTCCGTCATGGCCGGGCTTGACCCGGCCATCCGTCGCGCTACCGGTGTTGTTCAGATGGCCGGGTCAAGCCCGGCCATGACAGTTTGCGCGCGTCTATTCTGCCGCAGCCTTCCACCAACCCGTCCGCGGCCATGGCAGCCCAGATTCTCCCGCAGCGTCGCGCCCTTGTAATCCGTCTGGAAAATCCCGCGCCGCTGCAACTCCGGCACGACGAACTTCACGAAGTCCTCGAACGTGCCCGGCATATGCGTGCCACCCACAACATAGCCGTCGCAGGCACGCTCGACGAACCACTGCTCGAACCGATCGGCGACCTCCTTCGGGCCGCCGACGATCGCTTCGCGCGGACGGCCGCGCCGTGTCACCTCGAGAAAGTCGCGAACCGTTGGATTGCGGCCGATGACACGCATCACCCGATCGCGCATCGCCTGCATCCCCGACATGCCCTCCAGCTCTTCGTCGGTGAACGCCTCGTCCATGCCCTTCTTCGAGAAGTCGAAGTTCAGCGCTTCGGACAACAGCGACAACCCATCCACCTCGCGGTACAGCGTTTCGATCAGCGCCATCTTGTCTTCGGCCTCGGCCTTCGTCGCCGCTACAACCGGATAGGCAATTGTATTGACCGTCACCAGGTCTGGATCGCGTCCATGCTGCGCCACGCCCTGCTTGAAAGCGGCGTAACGCCGCTTGCCCTCCGCCAAATCCGGGTAGCCGACGAACACCGTTTCCGCCCACCGTTCCGAGAACCGTATTGCCGCGATCGGACGAACCCGCCTGGATGATGACAGGATGGCCCTGCGGTGAACGCGGCACCGTGAACGTGCCCCGCGACGTCAGGAACTTGCCGCGATATTCCATGCGATGCACCTTGTCGGGATGCGCAAACAGGCCGGATTGCTTGTCGACAACAAGCGCATCGTCCTCCCAGCCGTCCCAGCAGCCGAGCACGATCTCCATGAATTCGTCCGCACGATCGTAACGCAGGTCGTGCGCAAGATGGACCTCGCGCCCCATGTTCTGGGCTTCGCCATCATTGACCGACGTCACCACATTCCATGCAGCCCTGCCGCCCAGCATGTGGTCCACGGTCTGGAACCGGCGCGCCACGTCGAACGGTTCGTAGTACGTGGTGGAGGCGGTCGCACCGATGCCGAGACGGCGCGTGCCGAAGCCCATCGCGAGCAGCGTCGCCACCGGATCCATCTTCACGACGCGCACGCCGTTTGCCACCACCTCGGCGGGATTGCCGCCATAGATGTCCGGCATCGCCAGCCTGTCGTCGAAGAAAGCGAGCTGGAACTTGCCCGCCTCCAGCACCTGGCCGATCTTCTGGTAGTAGGCAGCCGAGGTGAAGTCCGTGCGCGAGTCCGGATGCCGCCACGAGCTTGCCAGCGTCGTGCAGTTCTGCGCCTGCAGGAAGCCGACGAGGACCATTTGGCGCATTACGTGCCCTTTCAGAATTGATCGGCGTAATTCAGGGGATCAGGACATCCCGCAAGAGTGAGTGCAGATGTTGCGTGACCAGTGCCCGGTCTTGCATTTGAAGCCGTCCAAGCGCTGTTGCAAATCGGGAATCAACAGTGGCTATCTTCTCCGTCCTCACGAAGCATGGCCGGGATACACCAGCCGCAACCAAGTCTGCGATGGCAACATCTCGCGGCCACATGCGATGTCTCGCACTGGTTATCATCAAGACCCAAAGAACCGAGAAGCGCAGGTCGACCTCGTAACTTCCGACCACAAGCGCGGGTCGCTTCCGCGATACGACCTGATCAGCATAAGGGAACTCGACTCGCACGATGTCCCAGGCCGCAAATGATGCATGTTGGCCGCAGGGGTTCCCGCTCATCGGTCAGAGGTCAGCAAAGTCCTCCTCATCCTCTTTTGAGTCCCACTCCCAGAACGTCGCGAATGGGTCCTCGACAGGATCGCCGCGACGAACGCGACGGGGTGGTGCCTTGGTCAGCACCACGCGGCCATCCTCGATCGTGTAGGCCAGTTCGTCGCCTTCTGCCACGCCGAGAGCCGCCCGGACTGGCTGCGGTATCGTCGTCTGCGCCTTGCTGGTCAGCTTGCTGGTAATCACGGGAAACCTCGGTAAGGAACACCCTCAAGTAAGGATGTTCCTTACCGACGTCAAGCGCTACTCCGCAGCGGCCTTCTGCACCGGAATGTCGGTCGAGTACTTCAGATGCACAGGCGCATTCGCCTCCCACGGGTCATTCAGGCCCAGCGATTTGCCGTGCTCGCGCACCGCCGGCATCACTTCCTTCACCAGCAGTTCGATGCAACGGCGGCGATCTTCCTTGCTCACAGTGCCGTCGTTGCCCCACATGCCCATGATGCCGGGACGAGTGTGCTCGATCAGCATCTTCAGCCTCGCGATCACCTGGTCCGGCGTACCGGCGATGATCATCGTGTCGGCGACCTGCTCCTCGAAGGTCGGCTGGCCGCGCGGGTTCTTCGCGCGTCCCACCGCGAACTCCACGAAACCACGGCGACCGGACGGCGAGAAATAGCCCGACGGATTTGCCCACACGGGATGCGCGAGCCCGGTGAACTCACCCTGCATCCACATGAACTGCCGCGCGTTCTGCAGCGCCTTCTCTTCGGTATCCTGCACGTGCACCCGGATCAGGTAGCCGAAGTTCTCCGGTCCCGCGGTATAGCCGACATCGGCCGCCGCCTTCGAATACGTGTCCCAGATCACCTTGGTCGCATCGATCGCGGTATTCAGCGCGATGTACGGATAGCGCTGCTGCGCCGTCCAGATCACCGTCTCGCGCGACAGCACGCCTGGTATCCACACACGTGGATACGGCTTCTGCAGCGGCACCGCCCAGGGGTTCACGACGCGCTGCTGATAGTGCGTGCCTTCCCAGCGGAACGGGCCCGGCTGCGTCCAGGTCTTCTGGATCAGGTCATGCGCCTCGACGAAGCGTTCCCGGTTGTAGGCGGGGTTCACGCCGTTGGCCAACTGCTCCTGTCCGCCGCCGCGGACGAAACCCGACACCACCCGGCCCTTCGACACCATGTCGATCATCGCGATCTCTTCCGCGAGCTGCACCGGGTTGTCCGACAGCGGCAGCGGATTGCCGAGGAAGACGATCTTCGCGCGCTTCGTCACCGCCGCGAGGATAGCGCCGAAAATGTTGGTCCGAGCCTGCATGCAGAACGGCGCATTGTGGTGCTCGTTCAGCATGATGCCGTCGACGCCCCACTCGTCGGCCATGATGTATTCTTCGAGGTACTCGTTGTAGAGCCTGCTTGCCTCCTTCGGATCGTAGTTGCTGTTGGAGAAGGTCAGCGCGGTCGCGCCGTATTTCAGCCCCTCCTTCGCGTCGTAGGCGGCCATCGGTTGCTCGGTGAAATACATCAGGTGCATGGCATGCTCCCCTTCGATCCCGTGTGGTGTTCAGTTCGCGTTGACGAACGTGGTCACAAGCTTCGCCAGCTCGTCCGGCTTTTCCATATCCACATAGTGCCCGCACGCTGGGATGACTTCCAACCGTGCGTTGCGCAGCGCCTTGACGTAGGCATCGCCCGCACTGCGCGGCACGTGCCTGTCGTCATCGCCCCACACCACCAGCGCCGGCGTGCGAACGCCGCCCAGCAGATGCGGCAGCGTCTGGCTGTACATGTACGGCTTCCAGGCGGTCCGGAACACCATCTCGCGGCAGATGTCCCACTGCTCGAGCTGGTCCGTCGATACGTCGCCATAGACGCGGGTGAAGGCTGCCCGGTCGTGAAACCCCGCGTGCGGATAGTCGAGATAGGACACGATGGCCTGATCGGCGATATCGCCCTCTGGCGGCTTGATGCCCATGGCGCCCACCAGCACCATCCGACGGAACGCCGTCGGTGCTTGGCTCGCCATCTCGGCGGCGATCCAGCCGCCGAACCCCAGCCCGACCAGCGATGCGTCGCTGACGTCGAGATCGGTAAGCAGCCAGTTATGAATCGCCGCGATGTCACGCACGCTGCGCAGCCACTGCGGCCGCTCCGACTTGCCCCATCCCGGATGGTGCGGGATCAGGACATCGAAGTTCTGCGCCAGCGCGTCGTAGAACGGCAGGCGTTCCGGCGTGCCGATGTCGTGGTGCAGGACAAGCACCGGCCGACCGCTGCCTCCACGCGTCAGGTGCAGCTTGCTGCCGGCGATGGTCATGGCGGTATCGTTCCAGGTCACGCTGGTCGGCATCCAGACCCCCTTCAGAACTTGCGTCAGCAGGAGGATACTCACCGGTAGCCACGCTTGTCCAATCGCCCGCCCGTGACGTAAAGCGGCAGGGACAAATTCCACATCGGAGGCAGCGATAATGCAAAGTCTGGCGGGAAAGGTTGCAATCGTCACCGGCGCGAGCCGAGGCATCGGCGCCGCCGCAGCGCTTGCCCTGGGCGAGGCGGGTGCGTCCGTCATGCTGGCGGCGCGCGATGCCGCGCAGACCGACTTGAACGCGCAGCGCATCAACGCTGCCGGCGGAAAGGCTGCGGCGATCGCGTGCGATGTCGCCGATTATGCGGCGTGCCAGCGTCTCGTGCAGGAAACCACCCAACGCTTCGGGTCGCCCGATGTGCTGATCAACAATGCCGGCGTCATCGAGCCGATCGGCGTGGTCGGCGCCACCGATCCTGCCCAATGGGCACGCAGCATCGAAATCAACCTGATCGGCGCCTACTATGCCATCCGCGCCGTGCTGCCGGGAATGATCGAGCGCGGGCGCGGCACCATCGTCAATATCTCGTCGGGCGCGGCGCTGCGTCCGCAGGAGGGCTGGAGCGGCTATTGCGCCGGCAAGGCCGGCCTGGCGATGCTGACCCGCTCCATCGATTTGGAACATCGAGCCGCCGGCATTCGCGTGTTCGGCTTCCAGCCTGGCACCACGGACACCGAAATGCAGGTGATCATACGCGCCTCTGGGATCAACCCGATCAGCAAGATCCCGCGCGAACAGCTCACGCCAGTCGCGCATCCCGCGCGCGCCATCGTCTATCTGTGCACGACCGATGGCCGATGATCTCGCGGGCAAAGAATTCACCCTGCGCGACGAGGAGTTTCGGCGACGCATCGGTCTCACCGCAGCGGATGGGTGATGGGCGCTATGCTCGATGGCATTGGGGTGCTCGCAATCATACCGATATATTTACTATAGATTCTCCGGCTTGGCCTCCCCCCTCATGGCGGGCGAAGGCCCGCCATCCGCGACTTTGCTGATCACAGTAAGAAAAGACATGGATGGCCGGCCTTCGCCGACCATGACGGTGTCGTGGCGACCGGTGGGTACCTCTGAAGAGCGGTCTGAAGGGCCGTCCCCGCTTGCGCGGGGATGACAACGATAACGCGGTCAGACCATCGTCAGCCCGCCGGACACGCTGATCGTCTGGCCGGTCATATAGGCCGCATCGTCTGACAGCAGGAATGCGATCATGCCGGCATAGTCGTCCGGTTCACCGATTCGCCGCAGCGGGATGGCACGCGCCAGCGCGTCGCCGATCGAGGGCGATGCCGCTCGGAAATTGTCGAACAATGGCGTGTCGGTCGGACCTGGGCAGACCACATTCAACGTGACGCCCTTGCGCGCCAGTTCCCGTGCCAGCGTCTTGGTGAACGCGATGATGCCGCCCTTGCACGCAGCGTAGACCGCCTCGCCCGAGGAGCCCACGCGCCCGGCATCGGATGCGACATTGACGACGCGGCCGAAGCCGCGCTCCGCCATGCCGCGCACGACGACGTGGTGCATGTTCAATGGGCCATACAGATTGATCTGGATCACCGTGTCCCATAACGCGCGGTCGGTATCGAGAAAGTCGCGTGGCGTATCCCATCCCGCGATATTCGCCAGCGCCTGCACCGGACCGCACGTCGCCTCGAATGACGCGACGCCCGCGGCGATCTGGTCACGGTCGGTGATGTCCACGCCATAGGCCCTTGCCTGACCGCCCGCACACTGCGCGACCGTCTCCTGCACACCCGCCTCGTTGAGATCGAAGATCCCGAGCACGCAGCCCTCGTCCGCAAGACGCAGCGCGGCGGCACGGCCGATGCCACTCGCACCGCCGGTCAGGATCACCCGCCTGCCATCCAGTCCGCGCATGCGGCTCGCCCTGACGGTCAGGCACGGATGTAACGCGATCGTCCGCAATTCGTGCGGCCTTTCCTTCATCGGGGCGAGATAGACAAGATCGGCCTCGACATCCGTAAGTCCGGAGATCGTTGAGCTCTGCTGGTCCATGATCCACACCCCTGGGAGAGATCGCGTTCGTGCGAGACGATCGACGATAGCAGGTTCCAGGCTGGCAGGTCAGACCCTATGCCAGGTGCGGCAGTGCGAGCCAATCCCGGCTTTGCATCTCGTCGAGCCGCGACACTGTGCGCTCGAACATCCGAGCGTTTTCGCCGCGCTGATAGAGCTGGTCCGGCATCGCATCGGCTGACGCCAGCAGCTTCACGCGTTGATCGTACAGCGTGTCGATCAGCACGATGAAGCGACGCGCCTTGTCGTAGTTGTTGGGCGAAAGGCGTGGGATGCGTTCCAGGATCAGCGTGTGGTAGCGCGTCGCGAGCGCAAGGTAGTCGCCTGCGCCGAGCGCGGTTCCGCACAACATGTCGAAGTCGCAGCGCGCGACGCCTTCCGCCGCCAGCGGCACGACGAACCTGCGCCCCATCACCCACAGCGTCTCGGGCTTGCCCTTCGCATTCCCGGTCAGTTCGGCGAAGGCGCGGTCCAGTTCGCGCTCCGCCTGCACGTCGGCGGGAACCAGCCAGGTTCGCACGCCACGCAGGCGCGAGCGGCGGAAATCCCGGCCGTCATCCATCATCAGCACATCGAGCCTCTGCTTGAGCAGCGCGATGAATGGAAGGAACGCGTCGCGCCCCGGCTGGCCCTTGAACAGATCGTCCGGTGCCACATTGGACGTGGCCACGACCACGACGCCGCGGTCGAACAATGCCTGGAACAGCCGCCCGAGGATCATCGCGTCTGCAATGTCGTTCACCTGGAATTCGTCGAAGCAAAGCAGTGCCGCATCGGCCGCGATCGAATCGGCGAGCGGCGGGATCGGATCGCCGATGTTTCTATCGGCGCGCTTGAATGCGTGGAACCGTTCATGGGCGTCCTGCATGAAGCGATGGAAGTGGATGCGCCGTTTTCGCCGCACATCGGCTGCGGCGAAGAACAGGTCCAGCAGCATGGACTTCCCGCGCCCGACCTCGCCCACGATGTAGAGGCCGTTCGGCCGGTCCTCCTCCGGGTCGCCGCGGTGGATCAGACGGAACAACAGGCCATGGCCGTTGGCCGACCTCGGCCGCGGATCATAGCCGCGCAGTCTCTCCCATAGCGCTCTGGAGCCGCTCGGCCACGAATTCCTGTGACGTGTCAGATGCCAGTTCGCCGGCCGCCACCATCGCCCGGAAGGCTGGCAGCGGCCCGCGCTGCGCAGGGATTTCGGCGCCCGGGTTGTCCATATCGGGCTCGCAGATAGCGCGTCCCCAGCCCGCGTTCAACGCGCCGGGGTCCATGATAGCAGCGCGAGCCGGACTGAGCAGGCCAGCGGAAGTACGATATGGCCGCGAAATTGGGGCCTTCAGTAATGCGGTATCGGTAGCAGGTTCATTCCTGTTCCCAATCCTGCGCGCCACTCGCGTCTTTATGGGCCTGGAGCTGGCTCAGTGCCACGCCGCCGCCGGCCAGCAGCACGATCAGCACACCGAAGCGAGCCAGGCTGCCGGCGAAGGACCTGCGTCTGGGGCGCGGTCGCTCGCCGTACCAATAGGCGTCATACCATCCAGGATGAACTCTGATGGGAAACATCGGGGGCACTCCTTTGCCGGATGTTTTCGACGACTGGCGTCGAGGAACTGGCTCGATCTTCCGGCAGCAGTGGCCGCGACAATATGAATTAATTCACACGTTCGGCAGCCGAACATCTCGAGCCGCGTCGCTGCCGGCCACGCCAGCGCGACAGGGCTGCGTCCTGAGCGACGCACTGCGATACCGGCCGATTTCGGCTATGAAGTCGCGGCAACGGAACACCAGCCGCCCGCGGAGACACATCGCCCCATGCCCAGCTTCACGCCCCAGGCGCTCCACGCGCTGACGAGCCTGATCGTCAGCCGTATGGGGAGCGCGCCGGAGGAAACGGAGGCGGTCGCCGACCATCTGGTCCGCGCCAACCTCTCAGGCCATGACAGCCATGGCGTCGGCATGCTGCCCGCCTATGTCCGGCTGCTGCGGGACGGACTGCTGGTGCCCAACCAGACGGCGCACACCCTGCTGGACGCCGGCGCGCTGCTGGTGATCGATGCACGCCGGGGTTTCGGTCAGCGCATGGCAGCCGATGCGGTGCGCCGAGCCATCGCGCGGGCGCGCGAGACAGGTGCGTGCGTGCTGGCGCTGCGCAACGCCTCCCATGTCGGGCGCATCGGCACCTATGCGGAGTTGGCGGCACGCGCCGGCATGGCCTTCACCGCCTTCGTCAACGTCGCCGACGGTCGCGACGTGCAGGCGCCCTGGGCCTGCGCCGAACCCCGCCTCGGCACCAACCCGTTCTGCGCCGCGGTTCCGGGCCTTGCGGGGAATGACGACGGGCCGGCCCTGCTGCTCGACATGGCGACCACCACGATCGCCGCTGGCAAGGCGCGCGTCGCATTCAACAAAGGAGTGCCGGTTCCGGAAGGCTCGCTGATCGACGCGAACGGACTGCCGACCAATGATCCCGCCGGCTTCATCCGCGACCGCACCGGCGCAATGCTGTCGTTCGGCCGGCACAAGGGCTCGGGACTGGCCGTGATGTGCGAGATCATGGCCGGCGCGGTCGGCGGCGGGCAGCGGGTGGACGAGCCGACCCGGGGCGGCATCCTAAACTCGATGCTGGCGACGGTGATCGACCTGTCGCAACTGGGTGATCCCGCGACGATCGCAGATAACATCGAGGCGACCAAGTCGCACATCCGCACCTCACGCCTCGCGCCGGGCTTCGGCGCGGTTTTGCTGCCCGGCGAGCCGGAGCGTCACGCGGCCCTGCATCGTACCGAGTTTGGCGTCGAGGTGGACGCGACCACCTGGCACGAAATCCGGGAGGCCGCGGGCAAGATTGGCATCACCGCTTCCGAGATCGACCGGGCGGTCGGGGCGAACTGACGGGAGCAACGCGGCCGCGGCGCGGGGCCCCGGTTGCGCGCACCGCTCATCTCCCGCACCATAGCCGAACCGGCGCGCTCGCCGGACCATACCCTCACGGAGAGACCGATGTCAGCAGCGCTGCAACTGCCCAGAACCAACATGACCGATGCCGAATGGCAGACACGCTGCGACCTCGCGGCACTCTATCACGTGGTGGACCACCTCGGCTGGACCGACCTGATCAACACGCACATGTCGGCGCGCATCCCGGGTGAACCGAACCACTTCCTGATCAACCGCTATGGCGAGATGTTTGACGAGGTCACTGCCTCGTCGCTGATCAAGATGGACATGGACGGAAACGTGCTCGGTGGCGAAGGGCGGTTCAACAATGCCGGCTTCACGATCCACAGCGGCGTTTACAAGGCACGCCCGGATGCTAACTGCGTGATGCACACGCATACGAGGGCCGGCGCGGGCATCTCGCTGCTGCACAACGGGGTGCGCCCGATCAGCCAGGATGCGCTGCACGTGCTGGACGACATCGCCTACCACCCGTACGGGGTTCCGGCGACGGCGGAAGAATGCGAGGCATTGGGCCGCACCTGCGCCCACGGAACCTGTGTGGTGCTGCTCAACCATGGGCTGCTCACGCTCGGCGAAACCATCCACGGCACACTGATGCGCCTCTACATGATGGAGCGGGCGTGCGAACTTGAACTGATCGCACGCACGATGGACGCGCCGCCCGTGCAGATCGACGATCAAGTGGTGCGCAAGGCGGCTGAGCGGATGAAGAAGATCCGCGGGACCGAGAACTACGGGCTGATGGAGTGGCTCGGCCTGGTGCGTACGGTGGACCGCAAGGGGTTCGATTACCGGCAGTAACACGCTTCGAGTGTAGGTTAGAGGCCAAGTGCAACAGTGATCGACACGGCCCGCCGACGTACAACTTCTGGTTAATCGAGCGGCGACTCTGTTGACGCAGATATGCTGATGCCGTATTGATCCGATGTAGCGTTTCTTCCTGATGTTGGTGATGCGGAGCCAGTGGTGTATGCGACGGGCCGGGGGTTGCTCCATTCCCCCGGCCTTTCGCTTATTGGCACCGGTGGTAAGATTGTCGATACAGATCGATATGCAGTTGAGCGATGCGCGAAGTTGCATCGCACCGCACGGGAACGCAGGACCAAGGTTTGCTTCCCTCAGTCCTTACTACGGCATCCAATGCGTTTCTGCCGTCATGGCCGGGACAAGCCCGGAGCCATGACGGTGGTTGTGCAGCGAGGAGAGCGATTCGGAAATCACTCCACGCTGCAGCAGCCCGCGGCGTGGGTGGAGTAGCCGGGCAAACGGCCGCTCGAAACGGAGCACATCATCGACGGGCCGCCGCAAGCTTGATTCGCAGAATGGCGCCACCCTGATTGGAACTCAGGATATCCAGCGTCCCGTTGAACCGTTCGACAATGCGCCGCGCGAGCGCAAGCCCAAGCCCGAGGCCGTGGAGCTTCGTCGTGAAGAATGGCTCGGAGATGCGCGGCAGCAGGTTGGCTGGAATGCCGGAACCGCTGTCGGTGAAGCTGATCTGCGTGTGCCTGCTGTCCGGATCAGACAGCACGATACGGAGCCGTCCGCCGTCCGCCGTCCGGCAACGCTTCGATCGCGTTGGTAACGATGCTGGCCATCGCCTGGCCGAGCATTGGCGGGTCCACATCGACAGGACGCGGGGTCCGTCGCTCGTCGTCGATGGTAACCTCCACCTTGGCGTGATCGAGCGCGGCACGCTCGTGGGCAATCATGTCGCGGACCAGATCAAGCGGCTCGACGCGCTGAAGCGATACAGCATCGCCGCGCGCGTAGTTCATGAGTTCACGCACGCAGTGGTCCAGCCGATCCACCTCGCCGATGATATCGCCCGTAACAGGCCTGAGCGCCGGGTATTCGAGCCGCAGCAACTCGGCGGAACTGCGAATGCCGGAGAGCGGATTTCGCAGGCTGTGAGCGATGGCACTCGCCATCTGGCCAACCGCGGCCAGTCCCTCCATGCGGCCGAGTTCGGTCTGTTGGCGCTGGATCTGCAGCGCTCCGCGCCGCACGATCCAATAGAGTGTCAAGAACAGCACGAGCGAGCCGATGGCGGCGGAGGTTCCGATGATGTGGCGACCTCGGTCGATCGCCGTCTCGAGCGCCGCTGGGACCTTATAGAGTTCGACCACGCCCATGACCTTGCCGTTGCTCCGAATCGGCAGATAGGCCTCGATGAAATGGCCCGTAATGCCCGGGCCGAGTGCGACGTGTTCAGGTTTGCTGCCAGTCTCCAGCTGGCCAATCTCGCTCACCAGCCTGCCTGCCATCGCGTCATCGAGCTTCGGATTGTTCCCGAAGCGGCGTCCGGTCAACGCCTTGTCGCTTGACCAGAGGATGCGCCCGTCGGCGCTGTAGACATTCGCTCGCATGATTTCCGGCATGGCGCGCACGTGTTCGGTAAATGCCTCGAGCGCATCGCGAGCACCTTTGCCGTCGCCGACGAATACGCGCTCTCCGTAACCCTCTGTCGCCAGGATGCTCTCCAGGAACTCCTGTGTCACCGCGACCTCACGGTCCAGCATCGTCGTGGTCAGATAGTTGCTCATCAACGTGGCGAACGCTGCGCCAAGGACGGCAATCACGGTAAAGCCGGCAACGGCGAACCAGACGCGCAGGTTGAAGCGGGTGCACTCCATAGCCGATCCAATCAAGGGTGATTGTCGAAAGGCCGCTTTGTGGCTGCCCGGGATCGATTGCAGGTATTGCTCATGTCACCAGAAACCTCGTCTCTCGCAAATGCCGGGCTCGGTCCGATCGCCACTCCCCTGCCATGTGCAGGAGCCGTGCCAACGCCGCCGGCGGCCATACATCCTTGATGGGCATAACATTATGATACAGCATCATTATGGAAGTGGGTGATTTGCCCCACCAATGGGGTCGGTGACTGGGCCAGATCACCCGAACCGTCATGGCGCCGCTTGACCGTAAGATCCGGCTGCCGCGGTGATTACCAGGGCGCCTGGGACTTTCGCAATCCGCATGGTGCCATCACCAATAGCTGGGCGACCCGGATCCGGGCGACGACACGATGGAGGTTCAGATCGATGGCACGCTGGGCTCGGCGGTGGCCAGGCGCCTCCGCTGCTCTTCCCAGGGGCGGTGAACACGCCCGAGACGTTCTTCGGTGCGGCGCGGCCGGGCGGGATGGATCTCACGGCGCAGTGGCAGGAGCTGCCGGACACCCTGCCCACAGCCAATCCCTTCCGGCAATGCGGGGACGCATTCCTCCGCCATGTCGCGGAGGATGCGCCGCCTGTTCCCACTCTCGTGGAAGGCGCCAAAGCCGTGCAGCTTGCCGAACTCGCCTATCGCTGCGTCGCTGAGAACCGCTGGATGACAGTGCCGGACCGTGGCCTATGACGCAGGCGCTCACGATGCGACCAAGCGATCCGAGCCGATAGGGGGCCCTTGAAAGTGGCCGGGCAGGTCGCGGCGATTGCGGACGGCCGCGAGAACGCCTAGTCACCCGCCCTCATCAGTCCACTGACCAGGAGACCCCGATGGCGACCGAGCGCACGCTGTCCATCATCAAGCCCGACGCCACGCGGCGGAACCTGACAGGCAAGATCAATGCGTGTCTCGAGACGGCCGGCCTGCGAATCATCGCGCAGAGGCGGCTGCGGCTGACGCAACCCCAGGCCGAGGCGTTCTACGCCGTGCACAGGGAGCGGCCGTTCTTTCGCGGCCTGGTGGAGTTCATGATCTCCGGACCCGTCGTAGCGCAGGTGCTGGAGGGCGACGACGCGGTGGCGAAGAACCGCGAGGTGATGGGCGCCACCGATCCGAAGAAGGCGGCCCCGGGCACGATCCGCGCGCAGTTCGCCGAGGACATCGAGGCGAATTCGGTGCACGGGTCCGACAGCGCGGAGAATGCCGCGATCGAGATCGGCTTCTTCTTCGCGCAGGTGGACATCGTCGGATAGGGCCGTCGCCATGCCTGCTTCGCTCCTCCAGACGCTGCGGGCCATGGCATATAACAATGCCTGGGCGAACCATCGCCTGCTGTCCGCCTGTGCCGCGCTGACGCAAGAGGAATTCGACGCGAGGCGGATCGGCTTCTTTCCCTCGATCAAGGCGACGCTGAACCACATCCTGACGATCGACCTGTTCTACGTCGATGCGCTGGAAGGCGGGACACTTGGCCCGGACGCGTGGACCAATCCCGTCCCCTGTCCGACATTGAGGGAACTGCGGGACGCTCAGGCCGCGGTCGATCACCGACTGATCGCCTGGTGCGACGGACTGGACGAGAAAGGGCCCGATCGCATCATCCGCGTGCATCGTGGAACCCACGTCCAGACGGAGCGCGCGGACCGATTGCTGCTGCATCTGTTCCAGCATCAGGTGCATCACCGTGGTCAGGCGCATGCCATGCTCAGCGGCACATGCGTCAAGCCGCCGCAGCTCGACGAGTTCTTCTCGATCGGTGAAGCGCCGCTGCGCGAAGCCGAGTTCAGGGAGCTTGGCTGGACGGAAGCAACCATGTGGCACGAGTGAAGCTGCGACATTTGCCGCGGCCGCCGCCGCGACAGTGTCCTCTGTCATCCTGGATTTCGTTCTTGTCGCGCTCATCAACGCGAACGCACTGGCCCACTACGTTGCCCGCCATGTTGGGTCGCTTACCGGAGGGAAAGACGTCCCACATCGGCGCGATCACGATGCGCTACTACGTGCCACACCATCGCATCGGTCGGCTGGTACACGTGCCGCCATCACCGGCAACGTGCTGCCGGTATATGTTGCTCGAGGTGTCGGTCCCCTGCCCTACAGCAGGAAGACGGCCATTCCGACCAGCAGAACGATCAGAAAGATCACCGTCCACAGGGTGAAGTGGGTAAAGCCGTTCCAGAAGCTCTGACGGTCGGCGAGGAAGGCCTCGGGCGTCTCGTCCCCGGCGGTGCGCGATGGGATTGCGCTGTGTTCGGACATGCGGTGCCTCGGTTGGCGGGATGGGTTCGCGACCGTTCTATTGCAGCGAGGCAGAAACGGGCAAGGGGTTGAGGAGAGCCGCGCCAGGAGATGGCGGGGTTCCCCTGTCTCCCGCAACGAACAGACGCAGCGTAGACGGATAGATCAGGTGTTCCTGCGCCAATACCCGATCGGCGAGGCTGGCCTCGGTATCGGCGGGCAATACCGGCACGGCTGCCTGGGCCAGAATCGGGCCCTCGTCCATCGTCTGCGTGACCAGATGCACCGTGCAGCCGTGCAGCTTCACCCCTGCGGCAAGCGCGCGCGCGTGCGTGTTCAGCCCGGGAAAGGCCGGCAGCAGGCTCGGGTGGATGTTGAGCATGCGTCCCTCCCAGGCATCGATGAGGCTGGGCGTCAGCAGCCGCATGTAGCCTGCGAGAGCAGACGAGTTCGACGCCCGCCTCGCGAAGTGCAGCGTCGATTGCCGCTTCGTGCGCGCGGCGGTCGGCCCGGAAGAGCCGATGGTCAATCGCCAGCGTCGGTATGCCGGCCTGCCGCGCCAGCGTCAGACCGGCCGCATCTGGCCGGTTGGATATCACCAGAACGATCTCCGCCGGGTAGTCCGGATCGCGTGCGGCGGCGATCAATGCCGCCATGTTGGAGCCGCGCCCGCTGATCAGGATCGCAGTCCGGCGCCTCACCCTGGCCAGCCGGCGGGCAGTTCGATCCTCACCGTCGGCGCGCCGCTCGCCGCTTCGATGCGGCCGATGCGGGCGACGCTCTCCCCCTGATCGCGCAGCATCTCGGTGGCTGCATCCGGGTCGGAGACGACCAGCGCCATGCCGATCCCGCAGTTGAACACGCGCAGCATCTCGGCGGCCTCGATGCCGCCGGTCCGCGCCAGCCACGCAAATACCGGTGGCACGGACCAGTAAGGCTCGAGCACGGCCACCGTCTCATCGGGCAGCACCCGCGGCAGGTTGCCCGGCAGCCCCCCGCCGGTGATGTGTGCCGCTGCCTTCAGCAAACCCGTCCGGTGCAGCGCAAGCACGGCCGGCACGTAGATACGCGTCGGCACCATCAGTGCCTGGCCGAGCGTTATGGCCGAGATCGAATGGCGCCGGCGCGCCCCACGGCAGTCCGCTGATCTCCACCACCCGGCGCACCAGGGAATAGGCATTGGAATGGACGCCGGAACTCGCCAATCCCAGGACGGCGTCTCCGGGAGCCACGCCGTGCGGCAGCAACTGGCCCCGCTCGGCGGCACCGACCGCGAAACCGGCGAGGTCGTAGTCGCCCTCGTCATACATTCCCGGCATCTCGGCGGTCTCGCCGCCGACCAGCGCGCAGCCGGCCTCGTTGCAACCCGAGGCGATACCGGCAATGATCTCTCTCGCCTGGCGCGGATCGAGTTTCCCGGTCGCAAAGTAGTCCAGGAAGAACAGGGGTTCCGCGCCCTGCACCACCAGATCGTTGACGCACATTGCCACCAGATCGACGCCGACTGTGTCATGTATGCCTGTCTCGATCGCGACCCTCAGCTTCGTCCCGACGCCGTCTGTGCTGGAAACCAGGATAGGGTCGACGAACCCCGCGGCCTTCAGGTCGAACAGGGCACCGAATCCGCCGAGCCCGCCGATCACACCGGCACGGGATGTCGCCCGGGCGAATGGCTTGATCGCCTCGACCAGCGCGTCGGCCGCCTCGGTATCCACGCCGGCGGCGCGATACGTCAGCCCGTTGCCGGTCGATACACCTGGTGCGGCTGAATTGTTATCACCTCTGGTCATGGCGGCCCTCGATACGCTACTGCCTTGGTTCGTTGAGTTGCGCAATCGGGCGCAAGACGGGTGGACGGTGGCGAAAACAACCATAGGCCCACTGCTTCGCGCAATGCAGAGGGCGCACGGCGGGGAAAGACGGACCGATGCCTGACGGAACGCAAGTCGGCCGCAGCGCGTCCGCCGTATTGCTGACGCTGCCCAATGTCATCACCTTTGCCCGCCTGTGCGCCGTGCCGCTCTCGGTGTGGCTGGTGCTTGAACGGCAGTTTGCCCAGGCGTTCTTCCTGTTCGTTGCCGCCGGGGCGTCCGATGCGGTCGATGGCTGGCTCGCGCGGCGCAACGGCGGAGGCAATTCCGTGGGTGCGCTGCTCGATCCGGTCGCGGACAAGTCGTTGCTTGTGACGATGTATGTGACCCTCGCAGCGGTAAGCGTGCTGCCTGACTGGTTGGCGATCCTGGTGGTGTTCCGCGACGCCATGATCGTCGGTGGCGTGATTGTGCTGTCTGTGCTCGGCCAGACGGTGATTCTTCGTCCTCTCTACATCTCCAAGCTTAACACAGCGTTGCAGATCGTGCTGGTCGCGGTGACCCTGATGCTGTCTGGCTTCGGCCTCGCCGCTCCGGCCGCCATGGACGCGCTGATCTGGACCGTGGGGGTTACCACGCTGTCATCCGGCGCGGCCTATGTCTGGATCACGGTCCGGCGACGATGACCGACAGCGTCGAACTTCCGCCGCCCGAAGCGCCCCCGCCCGTTGATCGCCGGTCCTGGTTGCCCGGATCTCCGGCGCCGATTTCGGGGCAGGCGACCCGCGGCCAGCGGGTTGCGCTGGTGGTCGGCCTGCTGGTGGTGGCCTGGCTGGCGCTGCAGCTGTTCGCTTCGGTTCTGGCGCCGTTCGTGGCGGCGGCGGGCATCGCCTATGTGCTCGATCCGCCGACCACGCGGCTCACGCGGCTCGGGTTGGCCCGCGGCATCGCCGCCTTGCTGGTGATCCTGGCCCTGCTGGCCGGTGTCCTGCTGTTCGCCCTGCTGCTCTACCCGCTGATCCTGCAACAGATCGGTCTGCTGCTCGGCCGCATCCCGCAATACGTGCAACTGCTGCAGCGGTGGGCGAGCGAGGTCATCACGGACCTGCAGACGAATTTCGGCTCCGACGTCGTGAACGACAAGCTGCGCGACCTGGTCAGCAGCCAGGCCGGCAACATGCTGACCTTCCTGGCCACTGCCTTGACCAGCGTCACCGGCGCCGGCTTCGCGATCTTCAACGTGCTGACACTCGCCGTGGTGACGCCGGTCGTGGGGTTCTATCTGCTGCGCGACTGGCCCCGGGTGATCGGCATGGTCAATTCCTGGCTGCCATATCGTTACGCCGACGTGATCCGTGCCCAGGCCCGCGAGGTCGACCGCATCCTGTCGGCCTGGGTGCGCGGCCAGGCCCTGTGCTGCCTGATCCTGGCGCTCTACTACGCCTCGGCACTGACCGTGGCCGGGCTCGATCTTGGCCTGATCGTGGGCATGGCGGCGGGACTGCTGTCGTTCATCCCCTATGTCGGCTCGATCACCGGCGGCGTGACCGCGATTGGGCTGGCGTTGGCGCAGTTCCCGCATTGGCGCGGCGTCGTCGTCGTGGGCGCCGTGCTGGTGGTCGGGCCAGATCCTGGAAGGCTACGTGATCTATCCGCGCTTTCTGGGCGATCGGGTCGAATTGCCGGCGGTGTGGGTCATCTTCGCCCTGTTTGCCGGCGGTGCGGCGTTCGGTTTTCTCGGCGTCATGCTGGCCGTGCCGATCGCGGCGACCATCGGGGTGCTGTGCCGATTCTGGCTGCGCCGCTACCTTGCCAGCCCGCTCTATCTGGACCCGCCGCAGCAAGCGGTAAAGGAATACTTCCGCTCGTCTGGCGTCTGCCGAGAGAGTGGGTTAAACTCACGGCTGCGTGATCACCGATTCGCAGCACCAACGGAGGGGAGATTCAACATCATGCCGGCACTCGCAAGACACTTGGATGACTGGGAACCACGGATCCTCAGCATCCTGCGAATTATGGTGGGCCTGCTGTTCATGGAACATGGGCTTTCCAAGCTGTTCAGCTTTCCGATCGCCTTTCCCAGCGGCTCGCCCGCGATGTTCCAGCTTTTGTGGTTTGCCGCCATCATCGAGGTACTCGGGGGCCTGTTGCTTGCGCTGGGGCTATTCATCCGTCCGGTGGCGTTCATCATGTCCGGCGAAATGGCGATCGCCTATTTCTATGCGCATAACCCGAGAGGCTTCTTTCCACTGGTGAACGGCGGCGAAGGGGCAATCCTTTATTGCTTCATCTTCCTTTATTTCTTCGTCGCCGGTGGCGGTGCATGGAGCGTGGACAGGTTGCGCTCATCCGGCGGGGACTGACGGCCGCGACTGGTCGCGCCTGATCGGGTCAGCGCGACCAACCACGGGCGATAAGGTCTCGCTCCTGAGATCGCGACAGGGTCGGCCCAACACCATCGTCGCGATGCCGCGCGATTGGATGGGAGCGAGACGCCCATCGAACGTGCGGAACGCCTCCCTCACTCCCGGCACTCGCCGAGCCGCCGCCACTCGCGCCGGTGCCGGCCGATCCGCCAGCTGTCTCGGCGGCGCCAGCCGCCGGCGCCGCCGCCAGCTTGGGCGCCACCGCCACCGCCGTGCCACCGCCACCGCTGCCACCGCCGCCGTTGCCTCCGCCGCCACCGCCGTGCCGCCACCGCCGCCGTTGCCGCCGCCACCGTTGCCGCCACCACCGTTGCCGCCGCCTCCACCGCCGTTGCCGCCACCGCCGTTGCCGCCGCCGCCACCGCCGTTGCCGCCACCGCCGTTGCCGCCGCCACCGCCGGCGTTGCCGCCACCGCCGCCGGCGTTGCCGCCGCCGCCACCGCCGTTGCCGCCGCCACCACCGCCGTTGCCGCCGCCACCGCCGCCGCCGTTGCCGCCGCCGCCACCGCCGTTGCCGCCGCCGCCACCGCCGTTGCCGCCGCCACCGCCGTTGCCGCCGCCACCGCCGGCGTTGCCGCCGCCTCCACCGCCGTTGCCGCCGCCACCACCGCCGTTGCCGCCGCCTCCACCGCCGTTGCCGCCACCGCCGTTGCCGCCGCCTCCACCGCCGTTGCCGCCACCGCCGTTGCCGCCGCCTCCACCGCCGTTGCCGCCGCCACCGTTGCCGCCACCGCCGTTGCCGCCGCCGCCACCGCCGTTGCCGCCGCCACCGCCGTTGCCGCCGCCGCCACCGCCGTTGCCGCCACCGCCGTTGCCGCCGCCGCCACCGCCGTTGCCGCCGCCTCCACCGCCGTTGCCGCCGCCACCACCGCCGCCACCATCGCCGCCGCCGCCACCGCCGCCGCCTGCACCGCCGCCGCCTGAACCGCCGCCGCCGCCACCGCCGCCACCGTGGTCACCACCACCACCGCCATTGCCGCCACCGCCACCACCACCCCCGCCGTGGGCGTCCGCAGTGCGACGGATGAGCGCGAAGCGCGACGGAGCGATCGCCAAAGGCGTCGCAGATCAGAAGTCCAGCCGCGAGAGCAGTGATCAGACCACGCACCACCGTTCGGCGGTGATGGCCAACGACCAGATCGGCTTGCTTATGGACGCAGGTCGGCATCGTTCCCCCATGAGAAACTGCGCCACGACAACGTACGGGTTGCGATACGGTTTCCGCGCACGAAGCGCATTCACGATGGATTGCATCAAGGATCTGCGCAAGACACGATATGAACTCGCATGCCTAGCGGTACACCTGCCCCAGCTTGCCGTCTGATCAGCCTGCTGGTCCTGTTGGCCGGCTGCGGTTCACAGCCGCCGGCCGGACAGGCGGGATTGCCCGCTGGCTCCGGTTCCAGACTATGGCCTGGGCGATTCCTACCGGTTCAGCGACGGCGCCACCGAAAGCGTGATTTCCATTGACCGCGATACGGTCCGATGGCGCGGCAGTGGGGGCACCTACGTCACCTCGCACGACGTGCTGCTGCCGCGTCTCGCCTGGGCCGATACCTCGGCGCAGGGGGAGCGGCGGATCGCGGCCACGCCGCCGCTGCTGTTTCCGCTAAAGCCTGACAAGAGCGTGGTGTTTGGCGCCATCCGTACGGTTCGGCCGCTGACCGGCAACGCTCCTGTCACGGTGCGCGAGAACTGGCGATGCGATGTCGCCGGCACCGCCCGCGTGGAAACGCCCGCGGGTGCGTTCGACACCTGGCGGGTCGATTGTTCGATGGCCGAACAGCCAGGCGCGCCAGGCAGTTCCGTGGTTCAGCGCAGCTTCTACTACGCCCCGGAAATCGGCTTTTACGTCCGCCGCGATGATCGAGTGGGTGATGGTCCGGTACAGCAGGTGGAACTCATCGACTACACCAGCGCTGAACCCGCATTGCCGGACAGCGCCCTCCGCCTGCGCGTCGCCAGAATTCAGCAGGTTTTGGAGCGTGACCTGAGCGGCGACGGCATGTCCTGGAACGATCCCGCGACGGGTGATGACGGCGATGTGCTGCCGGTCAGGACCGTGCGGTCCAGGCAGTATGGTTGGTGCCGCGACTTCGCCGAACACATCCGGGCGGCTGGACGCCTCTACAATCTGCAGGGTACCGGCTGTCGCAGTCCCTCGGGCATCTGGGACATCGTCGAGTTGGGCCCGGCGCGGAACGGGAGCAGCTGACACCCGCCTTGACTGCGACGCACCCTCGAGTGCGGAGTAGGCCCGTGCATGCCACAGGCCAACTGATCCTGAAATTTACCCCGAACCAGCGATTGGCCGCGGCGGATTTCCTGCATGCGCCGTGCAATGCGGACGCAGTGACCTGGCTTGCACGTACCCAGGACTGGCCCAACGGGCGTCTGGCACTCTGGGGCGAGGCGGGCAACGGCAAGACGCATCTGCTGCATATTTGGGCCGAGCGTGCCGGCGCGGCCCTGTTGTCCGGTCCCTTGTTGCACGGCTTGCCGGAGTTGCCCCCGTGCGGGGGCGTCGCTCTGGACAAAGCCGATGAGACCGAGGACGAGGCGGCATTGCTGCATCTGCTGAACGCCACATGCGAGGCGGGCCTGCCTGTGCTTGTGGCCGGCCGCGCCCCGCCTTCCCGCTGGAGGACCAGCCTCCCCGACCTTGCCAGCCGTCTGCGCGCCGTCACCGCTGTCGAGATCGGCGCGCCAGACGATGAGCTGCTGCGTGCCCTGCTGATGCGGCTTGTCAGGGAGCGTCAACTCGTCGTGTCGGAAGCGGTCCACGAGTGGCTGCTGGTCCGCCTGCCACGGACGCCCGCGACACTGCGAGAGGCGGTGGAGCGGCTCGATGAAGCCCAGCTTGCCAGCGGCTCGGCCATCACGAGGGCGCTTGCCGCTTCGGCATTGGCCGACATGATCGGGTCCTCACCGGATTGAGTGTCCGGGCTGCCCGGTTCCTCTCGCGGGATGCCCGGTGTCTGCTGTAGGATCATTGGCATGAACAAGTTGTCTGCACGTCACTCCCTGGCGCGAGGTAATGGCGCGGCGGACCTGCTTGTCCGGCCTCCTGCCACCCATGCCGCTGACGCATCAGCATCAGTCCCGCCGACCATCGCGCCGGACAGCCCCGACCGCTTCATCAATCGAGAGCTTTCCTGGCTCGATTTCAATCACCGCGTGATCGAGGAGGCCGAGAACACCCGGCACCCCTTGCTGGAGCGTCTGCGGTTCGTCTCGATCGCCGCGTCCAACCTCGACGAATTCTACTCGGTGCGTGTCGCCGGCCTGATCGGTCAGGCGAAGGCTGGCCTAACCGCGGTTTCGCCCGACGGGCGGACGCCCGCGCAGCAGCTTGCCGAGATAAAGCTGCGCGCCGAGGCGTTGCTCGACGAGCAGCAACGCGTCTGGCGCGAACTGCGTAGCTTGCTGCACGAGGCCGGCGTCGAGGTCTGCGAGCCCGAGACGTTGTCGGTCGATGATGTGAAGTGGCTGGACGCCTGGTTCATGGAGCGGGTGTTTCCGGTGCTCACACCGCTTGCAGTGGACCCGGCGCATCCATTCCCGTTCATCCCCAACATGGGTCTGGTGATGGCCCTCCTGCTGCTCCGCGAGGAGGACGGCCAGGGCATGCGCGCCCTGCTGCCGCTGCCAAGCCAGGTCGGGCGGTTCATCCGACTGCCGGGCGCGATCGGCGAACCGATCCGGTTCGTGATGCTGGAGGACCTGCTCGGCCTGTTCCTTGGCCGCCTCTTCCCGGGCTTTCGCGTGACCGGGCAGGGCAGGTTCCGACTGATCCGCGACACCGACGTGGAGTTCGAGGAAGAGGCGGAGGACCTCGTCCGCTCGTACGAAAGTGCTCTGAAGCGTCGCCGGCGCGGCGTGGTCATCCATCTCGGCATGGACGCCAGCATGCCGGAGGAACTGCGCGCCCTGGTCGCGGCCGAGCTTGGCGCCAGTCCCGACGAGACGCACATCACCAACGGCATCCTCGGCGTCGCGGATCTGCGACAGCTCATTGTGGACGATCGGCCGGACCTGCTTTTTCCGCCCTACACGCCGCGCTTCCCGGAACGCATCCGCGACTTCGGCGGCGACTGCTTCGCTGCAATCCGCGCCAAGGACATCATCGTCCACCATCCGTTCGAGAGCTTCGATGTGGTGGTGCAGTTCCTGCGCCAGGCCGCGCAGGACCCCAGCGTCATCGCGGTGAAGCAGACGCTGTACCGCACCAGCCGCGACAGCCCGATCGTCAAGGCGCTGATCGAAGCCGCCGAGGCGGGAAAATTCGTCACCGCGGTGATCGAACTGCGGGCCCGCTTCGATGAGGAGATGAACATCCGGCTGGCGCGAACGCTGGAAGCCTCCGGCGTCCAGGTTGTCTATGGCTTCGCCGAGCTGAAGACGCACGCCAAGCTGTCGCTCGTGGTGCGGCGCGAGGGCACCGGCGTGCGCTCCTATGCGCATTTCGGCACCGGCAACTACCATCCGATCACCGCGCGCATCTATACCGACCTGTCGTTCTTCACAACCGATCCCGATCTGACGCGCGATGCCGCAAGGCTGTTCAACTACATGACCGGCTATGCGCGACCCGAGTTGATGGACGCGCTGGCGTTCAGCCCGCTGACGATGCGGACCGTGCTGGCCGACCTGATCAAGCGGGAGATCGCATTCGCCCATGCCGGCAGGCCGTCCGGCATCTGGTTGAAGCTGAACTCGCTGGTCGATGAGACGCTGATCGACCTGCTGTACGATGCGTCGCGCGCCGGCGTGAAGGTCATGGGCGTGGTGCGCGGTATCTGCTGCCTGCGGCCAGGCGTTCCGGGACTGTCGGAGAACATCCGCATCAAATCGATCGTTGGCCGCTTCCTGGAGCACAGCCGCATCTGCGTGTTCGGCAACGGCCACCCGCTGCCGAGCCGGCATGCGCGCGTCTATATCAGTTCGGCCGACTGGATGGTGCGTAACATGGACTGGCGCGTGGAGACCCTGGTGCCGATCCACAATCCCACCGTCCACGCGCAGGTGCTGGATCAGATCATGGTGGTCAATCTCAAGGATTCGATGCAGTCCTGGGAGCTGCGTGGTGACGGCACCTGGCGGCGCGTGGCGCCTGGCAAGAAACCGATATCCGCGCACGATTACTTCATGACCAACCCGTCACTCTCGGGACGCGGCTCGGCGCTGCACGGACCGGCGTTCGCGTCGCCGATGTCGAACCACCGGCGACCGGACCGGGTGAACCAGGACTGACCGCATGCCGTTCAGGCCGCTCGCCGATACGCCACGCTGTGCGGTGGTCGATCTTGGATCGAACTCGGTCCGCCTCGTCATCTATGAAGGGCGCTGCCGCAATCCGGTTGCGATCTTCAATGAGAAGGCGGTGCTGCGGCTTGGCCGGGGGCTGCAGGCCACCGGACGGCTGAACGAGGAAGGAATGGCCCAGGCGTTCACCGTGATGCACCGCTATCACGCGGTGGCGCGGGCGATGGGCGCGCATCCGTTCGAGGTGCTGGCGACTGCGGCAGTGCGCGACGCCAAGAACGGGCCGGAATTTGTCGCCCGGCTGCAATCGCGCATGCCCGACGTGCCGATCCGCGTCCTGTCAGGTCAGGAGGAAGCGGAATATTCCGCTATGGGCGTGTTGTGCGGCATCCCGACCGCTGATGGCATCCTGGCCGATATCGGCGGCGGATCGCTTGAACTCGTGCGGCTCGACAACGGAACGCGGGGCGCGTCGCACACGCTGAGCCTCGGCGCGATCAGGCTGGCGGAGCGTGCTGGCGGCGACCCGGTGCGCGCGCGGGCAATTGCGGATGCCGATCTTGGCACGGTGCCGTGGCTCGCCGAAGGTGCGAACCGTGACCTCTATCTGGTGGGCGGCGCCTGGCGGGCCTTGGCGCGCATCCACATGGTGCAGACCGGCTACCCGCTGCAGATGGTGCATCACTACACGATCGGCCGTGAGGAGGCCCGCGATCTGACCGGCGTGATAGCGGGTGCAGGACGCCGCGCGCTCGAACGCCTGCCGGGGTTGTCACGCCGACGCATCGACGATCTGCCGTTTGCCGCCGTGACGCTGCGCCGTGTGCTGCGCGCAACCGGTGTGCGGCGTGTCGTGTTCAGCGCGAGCGGTCTGCGCGAGGGCTGGTTCATGCAGCGCATGCCGGCCGAAATCGCCGCGCAGGATCCGCTGTTGGCGGCGGGGCGCGAGTATGCGTTGCGGCTGGGCCGTGATTCCGCTTTGCCTCCCGACTTGCTCGCCTGGACCGATCCGCTGTTTCAGCGGGACACGGCGGAAGCGCGCCGCCTGCGCGAGGCGGCATGCTGGATGTCCGATATCGGTAGCCACGATCACCCCGAGTTCCGTGCCGAGCAGGCGTTCCTCCGCATTTTGCGCCAGCCCGGCATTGGGGTGGATCATCACGCGCGTGCGTTTCTCGCGCTGGCGATCGCCATGCGGTACGAGGTTGAACCGGATGCGATGTTCCTGCGCACCGCACGCCTGTTGCTGGATATGTCCAGTACCCATCGGGCGGAGATGCTGGGCGTCGCATTGCGCCTTGCCTACACGCTGTCGGCCGGCACGCCGGATCTGCTGGCCGGCACGGCGCTCATTGTGTCGGACAGCCGACTGATCCTGCGCCTGGAAGAGGACAGTGGCGTGTTCGCCGGCGAGAGCGTGATGCGCCGACTCGATCGTCTTGCGCAGGCTGTCGGCCTGGAAGCCGCAACGGAAACGGCACGGGGCCGCGCGGCGTGAGATCGCACGGATGATCCGGGCTGCGACAGCGGTCGATGCCGAACGGGTGCAAAGCATCGTCGACACGGCGTATGGCCATTACATCGCGCGCATCGGCAAGCCGCCCGGGCCGATGCTGGACGATTACGCGAAGCGCATTGCAGACCGGCAGGCCTGGGTGATGGAGGACGATGGCCGAATCGTCGGGATCCTGGTGCTCGAGGAAGGGCCGTCTGGATTGTTGCTCGACAATATCGCGGTGCTGCCCGACAGCCAGTCAAAGGGATTCGGACGCGCGCTGATCGGCTTCGCCGAGGCGGAAGCGCGACGTCGCGGCTTCGGTGAAATCCACCTCTACACGCATGCGTCGATGAGCGAGAACATCGCGCTCTATCGGCGGATCGGATTCGTCGAGACACATCGGGGCAGCGAAAAGGGCTACGACCGTGTCTACATGACCAAGCGCCTATGAGCAGTCGAGGACCGCCGGCCGCTTGCGAGCGTGGCACTTGGCCTTTTCCCGAGGATCGGCTATCGGCTGGGCACCCATGAACCATGTCATGCAAACTCGGCTGAGGCCCCTCGAAGGGGCGAACGTGCTCGATCTTAAAGGGGACATGTCACCGGCAGCCGGAAGCCGGCTGGCGTTTCGCGACATTGCCGATGGGCTGCGCCTTTGGCGCCTTGCCTGCACGCTTGGCTGGCTGGATATCCGCCTGCGCTATCGCGGCTCGATGCTGGGACCACTTTGGCTGACGCTGTCGACAGCGATCATGGTGGGTTCGCTGGGCTTCCTCTACTCTATATTGTTCCACACCGACGTGCATGAATATCTGCCGTTCCTGGCCTTGTCTCAGGTGCTATGGGGGTTTCTCAGCACGTTGGTGTTGGAAGCGAGCACCTGCTTTACCCAGGCGGAGGGCATGATCCGCGCGGTTCGCATGCCGCTCACTTTGCATGCGGTGCGTCTGCTGGTCCGCAACGTTCTGGTGTTGGCGCACAATGTCATCGTGATCGTCGGGGTATTTGTCATCTTCTCGGTGTGGCCAGGGTGGCATGCGATTTTGGCGCTGCCGGCACTCGCGATATGGGCCGTCGATGCGTTGGCAGTGGCGCTGCTTCTTGGCGCGTTCTGCGCGCGCTTCCGCGACATCGGGCCAATCATCGGCAGCGTGATGATGATTGCCTTCTTCCTGACGCCGGTGATCTGGCAGCCGGAGCAACTCGGGCGTCACGTTGTACTGCTGCCGTTCAATCCGTTCTATGCGCTGCTCGAGATCGTGCGCGCTCCCTTGCTTGGGCACACACCATCGGCGAACACCTGGGTTGCAGCCGTGCTCTACAGCGCCGCCTTGTGTGGCGTGTCGTGGGCACTGTTCGTGCGGGCACGCGGCCGCGTGGCCTTCTGGGTTTAGCCATGGCTTGCGAGCCCCGCATCGACATCGCCGGCGTATCGGTGTTTTTCCCCCTCTATCACGGCAACAGCCGCAGTCTGAAAAAAACCGTTGTGGCGGCCGCATCCGGTCGGCTGGGCCAGGACAAGCAGTCGCGTGTCGTGGTCGAGGCGCTGCGGGACATCTCCTTCACACTCACCAGCGGCGACAGGTTGGGCCTGATCGGTGGCAACGGCGCGGGCAAGACGACGCTTCTGCGAACGCTCGCGGGCATCTATGAGCCGGTGATGGGGCGGGTGCGGGTGCAAGGGAGCCTGAGCGCGCTGCTCGATACCAGCCTCGGGATGAACATCGATGGCACCGGCCGCGAGAATATCATGCTGCGCGGCCTCTATGACGGTCTGTCCCGCTCCGAGTTGTCGCGCCTGGAAGACGATGTCGCCGCGTTTGCCGGACTCGGCGACTTCCTCGATCTGCCATTGCGGACCTATTCGTCCGGAATGTTGGTGCGGCTGGGATTTGCCATGGCCACCGCGATCCGACCCCAGATACTGCTGATGGACGAATGGTTCCTCGCCGGCGACTCCGAGTTCATGGAGAAGGCGCAGAAACGACTGGAAGACATGGTGCGCGGCGCCGAGATCCTGGTGCTGTCAACGCACCAGACGGTCGTCGTGCAGAATTGGTGCACACGCGTGCTGTGGCTCGATCAGGGTCGCATCCGAGAGGATGGCGCGCCCGACGCGGTCCTGGCGAGCTATCTGGGGCATCCGGTACGTCCGAAGGAAGCCGTGCAGAGCTGACGGCGGAGCGACTCTCGGCCTTCGGGGCGTGGTTCCGCGATGTCGCTCAACATCCGGTCATACCAAGCGCCGCTACTGTTCACTCATCGTGCGGCCCCAAACAGAAACCTACTCGGCCGCGGCGGGAGTGAGGACGCAGATGAAGCCTGGCTGATACGCGGGCTCGCTCGCACCATAGAACTGCCAACCTCCCGCCAACTGCCGGATAACCCAGCCACAGTTTCGTGCACGGCGGGTCGGCGTTCCGCTGGCAAACTTACATGTCATGGCCGGGCTTGTCGCGGCCATCCATGTCCTTGGTTGCCCCAGCAAGTCGGGATGGCCGGGACAAGCCCGGCCATGACGGAAGGAAAGGCCGGTTACGGAAGCTCATTGGTTTGGGCCGCTGGTTATTTCGCGCCGGGAGAACCACGGCGGCCCGGGCGGGTTTTCTATGTGGAACCTTCACCGTCACGAGGCGTTCCGCATGCCGCCTATCGAGAACCGGCTCAACGATCTGCTGAATGAGACTGCCGATCCTGATTGCTGCCAAGCTGCGGCTCGTCGCGCCGGCGGCCTATCACCGCACAGCGACAGGCGTCGATGCAGTCGAGGCGGTGCTGAACTATACCGTCAGGACGATGCTGCTTGCCGAAAGCCTGATCGTGCTGGGTCTCGTCGGCGATGCCTTCATCACGATTTTGATGATCTTGGAAAACCAGGCTTTGACGATCGTCCCGAGTATTCTGCTCGCGGGGTTCGTCATGTTGCTGTATGTATTGCCGCCTGACGGCGCGTCGTGACCGACACAAAAGCGCGATCAGAAATCGCGCAATCACCGCAGGGTGATCGTTTGCGGTCATTTGGTCACTGACGAGCAACCTGACGAAGCATTGCGTTACGTTGTGAAACTTCCAGTGCACATATGCATCGTTTGCATGGCTGGACTGGCCTTTGTGTGTCTGTCGTGTGTTCGATTGTGGTCCATATGGCTCCTTGGTGGCGATGGACGGGGACACCGAACATCAGCCGTCGAACGGGGAGGAAAAAGCAGTACGATCGGCCATCGCGATGGTGGCGACAATGAACAGGAGCCTCGTTATGAAAAGCATCTTACTTGCTGGCGCAGCGTCGCTGGCCCTATCCGCCGGTTCCGCCTTCGCGGCCAGCCCCAGCACCGCGACGCCAGATCCTTCGGCTGCCTTTGGACAGATACCGTCCGCGACATATGGCACGGGCGGCTATGTCTTCCCGGACGACGGCGCGCCCTCCGGTGATCTCGCGACTTCGGTGACGGAACCGCAGCAACAGCCAACGCAAACCGGCCATTTCTCGCACGTGTATCTTTACCCGCCGGCGCAGGACGGCGGCGCGGACTGATTCCGCCCACGACCCCGAGGGGACGATCCAGGGGGCCGGCCACGCACCGGCCCCTTTCGATGTACGCATCCATCACAGCGCCATAACGCACACGCTCTTGTGAAGTTGACAGCGTCAGGACGCGACGACGACGGCGGACGGTGATCCGGGGTAACGTGGCCGCATCCGATGCAGTGAAAACCTCCATAGGAGCGCGTCACATGAACGATCAGACCAGGCATCCCGAAGGCGAGCCCTGGCAATGGTCCGAACCCACCTGGCGGCGCATCGTCGGTCGCGCCCGCGCCGGCCGCAGCCTGAAGCCGAAGGCCTGGCCGGACGCTGCGCGCTGCGCGGTGGCAATCTCATTCGATGCGGACCACGAGACCATCCCGCTGCGTGACGCCGACGAAAGCCCGATGCGGATCAGCCAGGGCCAATACGGCAACCGCCAGGCGATGCCGCGGATCCGCTCGCTTCTGCAAAAGGAGGCCATCCCTGCCAGCTTCTTCTACCCGGCCGTATCGGCGTTGCTGCATCCGGAAGAAGTGCGCGCGGTCGCCGATGACGGGCACGAAATCGGCATTCATTCGTGGATCCACGAAGCCAATACGACCCTGACGCGCGATGCTGAGCGCGACCTGACCTTCCGGGCCGCGGAGACTTTGGCGCGCATCGCCGGTCGCGACCCGGTCGGCATGCGTACCGCGAGCTGGGACTTCTCGGTCAACACGCTCGACATCGTGCGCGAGCTTGGGCTGCTCTACGACAGCTCCTTGATGGCCGACGACGATCCGTACGAGCTGATGGATGCGGGCGAGCCAACCGGCATTGTCGAGCTGCCGCCGGAATGGATCCGCGACGACGCGGTGTATTTCAACTTCGTCCGCTTCTCCGCGCTGCGGCCGTACACGCCGCCTTCCGCGGTGGAAGAGATCTTCACCGCCGAGTTCGACGGCGCCTGGGACGAGGGCGGGCTGTTCCTCCTGACGATGCATCCGCACATCACCGGCCACCGCTCGCGCCTGCCGCTGCTGGCGCGGCTGATCAAGCACATGAAGGCGCGGGGCAAGTGCTGGTTCGCGACGCACGCGCAGGTGGCGCAATGGTGCAAGGAGAATGCGTAAGGCGCGGTCGAGCGGCTGCTGACGCATTCGTCGCGGCTGTGCGGAGCAAAGTGCGCTACAACTACGCGAGCATAATATCAACCGCCATTGCTGTTGAGTTTCCCGGCTGCGCTTACACCGTCATGGCCGGGCTCATCTCCTCCCGCACCGGTGCCGCGACGGAAGGCCGGGACAAGCCCGGCCATGACGGAAGGAGAGAGCGGTGGCGGAATGTCATCGGTCTCCCACGCCAAGCGACCGCCGACCGTGTTCAACCTCTCTGGAGGCACGGCTATGGCCAGGCAAGTGCCACTTGTGCCTGGTCCACGCCGTGCACATATCGCGTTCGCCCCCACTGTCATCAGGCGATTGCGCCCCAATTTCGACAGAGCCCTTCAGGCTGCCATTAGGGGGTAGCCTTGACTCTGAAAGGATTGACGATGACCCCCCAGTTTCTTCGCGCCGAGGCGGCACGCTTTCGAGAGATGGCCGATGCGGTTACGGACCGTGAAGCCTCGAGGCAGCGGCTGCTCAACATGGCAATCGATTATGAGTCTCGAGCCAACGCCGCCGACGAGGCGCAGCCGCCTGCGCCGGACCCGGTCCCCGTTTCTGAGAGCGAGCCCGCGACTGACATGGCTGTAAGAGTCAAGCCTGGCCGGAAGAACACACTACGCCTGTAATAGACGGATCAACTGTCGTTACCACGCACATTCAGCGCCCAGTCAACGCCTGACGCGCGCTCTTTATTGCTGCAAACGCCACATCCAAAGTATGCCTGCACCCGCGAGTCGGGAGCTGTGCGCGCTTTTCAAACGCGAGACTTCATTAAATTCGCCACCGGCATCCGCACCGTCATAGACCGCCCCCACCGGAGCCTGGCCATCGCCTGAACCCGGATCCGGATGTTGCAAAGCGGATATGGACCGTTTATCTCGCTTGGTCATAATCTGAACCGGCGTTTGATCTAGATCAATGTCGAAGTCGCCGCGCCTCGTAGGCTTGCTCCGGCGTGTGGGTAAGCTGATGAACCGAGGACCGACATAGAATGCCAGTAAGCGGGGCACATGAGCCCGAAGGACCGGCCTCCCGACCGAGCCGGCAAACCTTGCCGTCGTGCAGCCATGGCGACTTCCCGGTTGTTGCTCTAGGCGCCTCGGCGGGTGGCCTTGATGCACTCAAAAACCTCCTTGGGGCGCTGCCCTCCGGGAATGGCATGGCGTTCATCCTGATCCAGCATCTCGATCCGACGCACGAAAGCATGATGGTGGACCTGCTGGCCGGCTACACATCGATGACCGTGCGGCAGGCAACGGATGGAATGCTGGTCGAATGCGAGCAGCTCTATACCATTCCGCCCGGGTCCTATCTGTCGGTCGGCAACGGTGCGTTGCACCTCTCACAACCCGAGGCGCGCCACGGTGCACGCCTGCCGTTCGACTTTCTGCTGCGCTCGTTGGCCGAGGAATACGGCGACCGGGCCATCTGCGTGGTACTGTCGGGAATGGGAGCCGACGGCACCGTTGGACTGAAAGCCGTGAAGGAAAGATGCGGGCTCGTCATCGCGCAGGATCCTGAGGAGGCCGGCTACGATGGAATGCCGCGGAGCGCAATAACGACAGGCGTGGTCGACCTTGTGCTTCCGGTGGAAGAAATCCCGAAAGCGATCATCAAGTATGCCCGGCGAATGGCCCGCGCCCGCGCACAAGGCGGTTCAATGCCGCAGAATGCGGAACAGGGTTGGTTGCCCGAAATTGTCGATCTTCTGCGTACAAGAACCACGCACGATTTCAGGCTCTACAAGCCGGGCACGCTGCAGCGCCGGATCGAGCGTCGCATGGCTATGGCGGCAATCGAGACCGATGACATGGATCGCTATGTGGAGATGCTGCGCAGCGATAAAGGCGAGCTCGATCGGCTTGCCAAGGATCTGCTGATCAATGTCACCAGCTTCTTCCGCGATCCGAAGGTGTTTGACCTCCTGGCAACGAAAATCGTGCCCGCCCTGGTCCGCGGCCAGTCGCCGGACCAACCGCTCAGGATCTGGATCGCCGGGTGCAGCACGGGCGAGGAAACCTACTCCCTTGCCATGCTCTTCCTGGAGGAGATCGCGGCGGCGAAGCGCAACGTCAAGCTGCAGGTCTTCGCCTCCGACGTTGACCGAGATGCTGTAGCCAGAGCCCGTGAGGGCCTCTATCCGGAAACGATCGAGGCGGACGTGTCGTCAGAACGGCTTGCTCGTTTCTTCTCGAAAGAGGGGAACTGCTATAGAGTTGCGCCCGAGCTGCGCGCAGCGGTGGTATTCGCAGTACAGGACGTGTTGGCTGATCCGCCGTTCTCGCGCCTCGACCTCGTCTCATGTCGAAATCTTCTGATCTATCTGCGCCCGGAGGCTCAAGCGAAAGTTGTCTCCCTGTTCCATTTTTCGTTGCGCGAGGGCGGCATTCTCCTGCTTGGCAGCTCGGAGACGGCCGGCAACACCGACGACCTCTTCGAGGTGATTTCGGGGCCGGAGCGACTCTATCGGCACATCGGTCACGGGCGGCGAGGAAAATTCGGCTTTCCAGCGGGTGCCGGTGACGGCGCGAGAGACCCTCCGCGACTGGGGAAGGGCCAGGCGATCTCGCGCCAGACCGCGCTCGCCGAGCTATGCCGACATCTCGTGATCGAGACCTATGCGCCGGCAGCCGTTCTGCTCAACCGGAAATACGAGTGCCTCTATTCCCTGGGACCAATAGACCGCTATCTGCGCGTGGCATCCGGGCACCCTACTCACAATCTGCTCGCCATGGCGCGTCATGACATGCGTACCAAGCTCAGGTCGGCAGTCCAACAGGCCAGCCAGGAGAACGTGCGCATCATCGTCGCCGGCGGCCGGGTCAGTCACAATGGCTACACGGTCTCGTTCAATATCGACGTACAGCCGGTTCTGGACGAGGACGAGCAGTTGCTGTTGATCTGCTTCGTTGACGAGCCGAAGCGGGAACCGCAGCGAGACAGCGCAATCAAGGCAGGGGACGGTTCAGGGATTACCTCGCTTGAGCAGGAACTCGAAGCAACGAAAGCGGAGCTGCGGGGCGCCATCCGCAGTCTCGAGGTTTCCATCGAAGAGCAGAGGGCGAGCAGCGAAGAGGCGTTGTCCATCCAGGAGGAATATCAATCGACGAACGAGGAATTGGTAACCTCGCAGGAGGAATTGCAGTCGCTCAACGAGGAGCTTACTGCCCTCAACGGTCAACTCCAGGAAACACTGGAGCGGCAGCGTACAGACCTCCAACGATCTGCAGAATGTCCTTTACAGCACCGACGTTGCCACGCTTTTCCTTGATACCAGTCTCAACATTCGCTTTTTCACGCCAGCCACCAAGGCGCTGTTCAGCGTGATTGCCAGTGACGTCGGGCGGCCTCTTGCGGACCTCACCTCGCTGGCTGCCGATAGTGCGCTTCTGACCGATGCCAAGACGGTGCTGCGGACCGGCACGCCGCTTGAGCGGGAGATCGAAGCTCGGAGCGGCGCCTGGTACATTCGTCGCATATTGCCTTACCGCACCCAGGACGACAGGGTCGAGGGCGTCGTCATCACCTTTGCCGATATTACCGAGAGGAAGCGCACGGCGGACGAGCTGCAAGAGGCAAAACGGCAGGCCGAGCTGGCCAACGCCGCAAAATCGCACTTTCTTGCCGCCGCGAGCCATGACCTGCGCCAGCCGCTTCAAACGCTCGTCCTGATCCAGGATCTGTTGGTGAAGTCCGTCGAGGGGAAGACAGCCCAAAAAATGGTCACACGACTCGGCGAGACGTTGGGTGCCATGTCAGGCATGCTGAACACGCTGCTGGACATAAACCAGATCGAGGCCGGCACCGTCCACGCGGAGATGGTCAGCTTCCCGATCGGTGATTTGCTTGATCGGTTGAGGGATGAGTTCGCCTATCACGCGCGCGCCAAGGGACTTTCCTTGCGCGTGGTTCCGTGCAGCCTCTCGATCCGCAGCGATCCGCGGCTGCTCGAGCAGATGATCCGCAACCTGCTGTCCAACGCAATGAAATACACCGAGCACGGCAAGGTGCTGCTCGGCTGTCGCCGGCGCGACGGAGTGCTGAGCATCGAGGTCTGGGACACCGGCATCGGCATCCCCGACAAGGAGCTTCAGGCGATCTTCGAGGAGTACCGGCAGCTCGACAATCCCGCGCGCGAGCGGGGTCGTGGTCTTGGCCTCGGCCTTTCCATCGTGCAACGCCTGGGGAAATTGCTGGGTCATCGGGTCCGTGTCGGCTCACAGCTTGGCAAGGGCTCGGTCTTTGCCATCGAGGTCATGCTCCCCCCGAGCGCAGGGGTACCGCGGCCTGAACTCCATCGGCATGCTACCGGTGACGGGATCGCTGCGGCTGGTCGCCACGCTGGTGCCATCCTGGTCGTGGAGGATGATCCCGAGGTGCGCGACCTTCTCGAGCTCGCCCTCACGGCGGAGGGTTACGGCGCGGTGACAGCGCATGACGGGGTGGCAGCGCTGGAATTGGTGGCGCGAGACATGGTCCAGCCGGACCTCATCATGGCAGACTACAACCTGCCTAGAGGAATGAACGGGCTCCAGGTCGCCAACAAATTGCGAGAAACGCTTCATCGTCAGATTCCGTTCATCATTTTGACCGGAGACATATCGACCGACACCTTGCGTGATATCGCGCACCAGGACTGTATCCATCTCAACAAGCCGGTGAAGTTGAAAGAGCTGACCCTGGCCATTCAACGTCTGCTTGCGATACCTGAACCGCTGTAGCCTCGCGCGCCCATTGGATCGTGGACCTGCCGACGATTGACGTTTTGTGTTCCGCGATCACAGATCAGGCCATGCGTCTCATCCGCGTCGCGCTGACCGACTTCCGCAACTACCCGGCACTCACCTGGCGCCCGGGCGCCCGTATCAGCGTGCTGTTCGGACCCAACGGCAGCGGCAAGACCAACCTGCTGGAGGCGGTTTCGCTCCTGATGCCCGGTCGCGGCCTGCGGGGGCCGCGGAACGCCGATCTGCCGCGGCATGGCGGGTCGGGTGGCTGGGCCGTCGCCGGGCGGTTCGCGACGGCGGACGGCGAGACTGACATCGGCACCGGGACCCTGCCCTCCGGATCAGGTCCGGGTGCAGGCCATGCCCCTCCTGACAGGCGGGTGTTCCGTCTGGATGGCGCCACGCCACGCAGCCAGGCGGAGATCGCCGCCCTCGTCGCCACGGTGTGGCTCACGCCGCAGATGGACCGGCTGTTCCAGGACGGCCTGTCCGGCCGCCGCAGGTTCCTCGACCGACTGGTCTGGGCGCTGGAGCCCGGCCACGCGCGCGAGGTTGCCGCCCACGACGCCGCCATGGCGCAGCGCAACCGGCTGCTGTCCGGAGGCCGTGCAGACGCGGCCTGGCTGGCCGGACTGGAAGACTCCATGGCACGCCACGCCGTTGCCGCCACGGCCGCCCGCATGGCGCTGGTGGCCCGCATAAACGCGGTGCCTTCGTCGCACGGCTTTCCCGCCGCCCGCATGGCACTGGTCTGCCCGATCGCCGAACGGCTGGAGGCAATGCCGGCGCTGGCGGTGGAGGACTGGCTGCGTCAGGGTCTGGCCGCAGGCCGCGCACGCGACACCCAGACAGGCTCCGCCTCGCTTGGTGCGCACCGCGCGGACATGGCGCTCAGCGATGCTGCCAGCGGCAAGCCGGCCGCGTTTGCCAGCACCGGGGAACAGAAGGCGCTGCTGGTCGGTGTGATCCTTGGGCATGCTGCGCTGATAGCCGATACACGCGGCTTCGCACCGATGCTGCTGCTCGATGAACCGACGGTGCATCTCGATCCCGACCGGCGCGCTGCCCTGTTCGAGGCCCTCGCACAGCTTCCGGCGCAGAGCCTGATCACCGGCACCGACGCCGAGACATTCCTGCCTCTGGCCGGCGTGGCGGAAGGCCTGCGGGTGCTTGGTGGCGAATTGCTGCCGGATCGGCGTTTTCTGCAGCCCGGAATTGGCCACCACCCCTGTCCCAGGAACGCTGTAGCAGCTATATAGCTAGAGTATCCGCACAGCTTCCTGGAGTCCTCCGTCGGCATGTCCGAAGACACCGCGCCGCAGCCTGATTCTGACCCCTACGACGCCGCGTCCATCTCGGTACTCAAGGGCCTCGATGCCGTGCGCCGGCGCCCCGGCATGTATATCGGCGACACCGATGACGGATCTGGCCTGCACCATATGGCGTTCGAGATCATCGACAATGCGATGGACGAGGCGCAGGCGGGTTTCGCCACTCGGGTCGAGCTGGTCCTGAACGGCGACGGCAGCGTCACAGTACGCGATGACGGGCGGGGGATCCCCGTCGATATCCACCCGGAGGAAGGGATTTCGGCTGCCGAGGTTGTGCTGACCCGGCTGCACGCCGGGGGAAAGTTCAACCAGAACTCCTACAAGGTCTCCGGCGGCCTGCATGGGGTCGGCGCCGCGGTGGTGAACGCGCTCTCCGAGTGGATGGAGGTGCGCGTCTGGCGCCACGGCGTCGAGCACATGATCCGCTTCCGCCATGGCGACGCCGATGCGCCGCTGGCCGTGGTCGGCTCCGGTGAGCACCGCAACGGCACCGAGGTGACGTTCAAGCCGAGCCCTGGGACCTTCACGCACACCGAGTTCGATTTCACCCTGCTGGAGCGGCGGCTGCGCGAGTTGGCGTTCCTGAATTCCGGCGTGACCATCGTGCTGCGCGATGAACGCCACGCGCCCCCGGTCGAGAGTGTGCTGCGCTACGATGGCGGGCTGGTGGCCTTCGTCGAGTGGCTGGACCGTGGCAAGACCGCGGTGTTCACGCCGCCGATCAGCCTGCGCGCCGCCGATGACGCGCTGGGCATCCGGGTGGAGTTCGCGCTGTCGTGGAACGACAGCTTCCACGAGACGATGCTGTGCTTCACCAACAACATCTCGCAGCGCGACGGCGGCACGCATCTGGCGGGCTTCCGCCAGGCGCTGACGCGCGCTGTGACGAAATATGCCGAGGGCATGGGCAAGAAGGACCAGCTCCAGCTGGTCGGCGAGGACATGCGCGAGGGCATGACCGCGGTGCTGTCGGTGAAGGTGCCCGACCCGAAGTTCTCCTCGCAGACCAAGGACAAGCTGGTCAGCTCCGAGGTGCAGCCTGTGGTGCAGACCGCCACCGCGGACGCCATCGCGCACTGGTTCGAGACGCATCCAAAAGAAGCAAAATCCATCATCCAGAAGGTGATGGATGCGGCCGCGGCGCGCGAAGCCGCTCGCAAGGCGCGCGAACTGACGCGGCGCAAGGGCGTGCTGGACATCTCCACGCTGCCCGGCAAGCTCGCCGACTGCCAGGAGCGCGACCCGGCCAAGTCGGAAATCTTCATCGTCGAGGGCGACAGCGCCGGCGGCTCGGCCAAGCAGGGACGGCATCGGAAGTTCCAGGCGATCCTGCCGCTGAAGGGCAAGATCCTGAACGTCGAGCGCGCACGGTTCGACCGCATGCTGGGCAGCGCTGAAATCGGCACGCTGATTACCGCGCTTGGTACCGGCATCGGCCGCGGCGAGCCGGACCAGGGCGGCTTCGACATTGCGAAGCTGCGCTACCATCGCATCGTGATCATGACCGACGCCGATGTGGACGGCTCGCACATCCGCACGCTGCTGCTGACGTTCTTCTTCCGCCAGATGCCGGACCTGATCGACCGCGGACACTTGTTCATCGCGCAGCCGCCGCTGTATCGCGCCAAACGCGGCAACGACGAGCGGTACCTGAAGGACGACGATGCACTGGAGAGTTTCCTGCTGGACAAGGCGCTGGCCGATGCGCGGCTGAGCTACGCCGATGGCAGGGTGTTCGAGCGTGACGAACTGCGCGTCGAGGTGCGCCTGCTGCGTGAGGCGACACTGCAGCTGCGCAGGCTCGCCGGCACGACGCCCATTGCGCTGCTCGAGCAGGCGGCGATCGCCGGCGCGCTCACCCCTGATGCGACGCGCGCCACTGCCGCCGCACCCGGGCTGGCCGCGCGATTGAATGCCGTTTCGCTGCCGAACGAGCAAGGTTGGGTGGTCAGCGCCGATGGCGGCCTGACCATATCCCGCACGGTGCGTGGCGTGGCGGAACGGCACACGCTGGACGGCGCTGCTCTGCGCAGCTCCGAGGCGCGCTGGCTGGATGAGCGGGCCGAGGTGCTCGGCACGAAGTTCCGCGAGCCGGCGAGGCTGAAGCTGGATGCGCAGGAGGTGACGGTGGCGGGTCCGGCCGCCGCGTTCGACCGGATCATCGCGCATGGACGCCGCGGGCTGACGGTGCAGCGGTTCAAGGGGCTGGGCGAGATGAATCCGGATCAGTTGTGGAAGACCACGCTCGATCCCGCCGTGCGGACGCTGCTGCAGGTGAAGGTGGGCGACATCGAAGACGCCGCACAGGTGTTCAGCACGCTGATGGGCGACGTGGTCGAACCGCGGCGGGACTTCATCGTCGGCAACGCGCTGAAGGTGGCGAATCTGGATGTGTGATAGCAGGCGGCGCTACTGTTGATTCTACCCGCTGCTCCTACACCGTCATGGCCGCTACCGGAGATGATCCGGGTATCAATCTTGGCCATCTCCTCCGCACTGGCGCCGCTCCAGATGGCCGGACCAAGCCCGGCCATGATGGCAGGAGCGAGCGGTGACGAAGGGTCTTAGGATTCGCGGCAAAATAAGGGCTCCAAGTGGTGCAACGGCCGCGCCTCTATCGTCATGGCCGGGCTCGTCCCGGCCATCCACGTCTTCGCTGCCAGCGCAATGAGAAAACGTGGATGGCCGGCTGGAGCCTGTCCTCGGGCGGGCCGGAGCCTGCCCCTGCGAAGGCGGGGTGCCCGACCCGTGGGCCGGCCATGACGATGATGCACGAGGCACGTCCGGAAATGATTCGGTTGTTTCCCGTCAGACCCTTAGGTCGGGTCGTCCGTATAATGCCGCCGAGCACGGGCCTCGATTCGTAATCGTCACTCACGCAGACACTCGCCATTCGCACAAATACTCGCCATTATTGCGCAAGCGGGAACCAAGGGGCCGCGAACGCGAAAGTGGCGTTGCTCGTCCTGGGCGCCCGCATTCGCGGGCATGACGACAAATGAACCGCCGGCACCGGCAATTTCCGTGACCAGCTTGTTGCGGATGGCCTGGGCGAACTCGTCATAGCTTCCGGCCGCGATTACGAATGCGCCTGCGCCACCGATCACGTTCTGCCGGTAATAAACATCCAAATCCGGCTCCAGAGCCAGAATAGGCAAACCGTTGATCACCACGCCTGCCCCGACCGCGTCGTCCCGCGCATCCTCGGCCGGTCGACCGCGGTTGTTCGCGCCGTCGCCGGAAACATCGATGACATGGCGCTGCGCCTCGAAGGGGCTGCGCGCGAACATCGTCATCGAATAGTCGATTGCTCCGCTGATAGAAGTGCCACCACCGAACAACGCCCGTGGCGCGCGAGCAATCGCGTCGGCAAACCGTTCCGCCGATGCAGTGTCATCGATCAGCGTCCAGTCCACTACCACCACATGAAGTGCCGGCCCGGTCCATTGCAGCATTGCCACCGCGATCGATCCGGTCGCAGTGGATCGGATCGCCTGCTGCACGGCAGGGCTCCTGAACGCCGCCGCGTAGCCCTCGCGCTGGAGCTCAAATCGAACTCCGGTCGACACTGCCCGACACATCCACCGCAAGTACGAGTTGCACCGTAACCGGCGTGGCTGGCACCGCAGGAGGGCCGGCGATCACGCTTGCGAACACAAGCGCCAGGAACCCCAGCGAAATTTGCGGTAGCCATTGTCGCCTGCTCATGCCGCCAGAATGGCAGCCGGGACCGCGACACGCCACAGCGGCAGCCGCGCCGTGTCTTGCCGTGATCGAGCAACCGACAACTTCAATCCGAGAATTTGAACGAGAGCGACCTTTGTAGCTGAAGCACATCCTTCATGGTTCAACGATATCACGGTAACGTGCATAAGCGCCGGTCGATGTGGCGAGCATATGACTGGCTTGCTGTGAGCGATGATGACCACGAACAGAGGAAACGTCCCGTGAGGGTCCTGCTCGCTCTGTTCCTGCTTGGCGCATGCGCCGCGCAAATTTCACTTAATGACACGAACCGCTGCCCGATAATGCTGGTCGGGTAGACGGTGGTCGCCTGGCAAGGCGGCGAACGGACAATATCCAAGTCTTGTCGCATACAAAGTGCCGACCTGAATCGATTAATGCCAACCCAATCACGTTACATGAACAGAAGGAATTACTCCATGCGCTATCTCCCGTTGCTCCCGCTGATGCTTGTGGGACTCGCCGGATGCATCGCCGTGCATGACAATCCTCCACCGACGACCACCACGTATGTCACCCCGGCGCCAACGACCACCTACGTGACGCCCGCGCCCACAGCCACCTACGTCACTGCGCCCCCGCCGTATCTGACACCCAACACCACGGTGATTCGCACCCCATAGCCGATCGATAGCCTTGGCGAACGAGCGCGAGCGGTCTGCGGCCGGCCGCCGCGCCCCAGCCGCGAACACGGACTAGGCGCAGCTACAGCGGCAGCCGCCCCTGACGCTCCGCCTTGGCGCCACCGTCTGCGGTCGCACCCACCTCCCCGTCGGCGAAGCGCAGCCTCAGCCGGGCGCCCGGCGCCACCTCGGCCGCACTGGTCAGCGGATGGCCGGCGGGATCCGACACCAGCGCATAGCCCCGCTGCAGCACCGCCAGCGGCGACACCGATTCAAGCCGCGCGGCCGCTCCCTCCAGACGCGCGCGCGTCTCCCGCAGCATCGAGCGCAGCGGCGCATCGGTGAGGCGCCCCAGCGTGCGGCCGGCCCGGTTGTGGATGCCGGACACCGCCTGCCGCAGCCCGGCGAGCAGCTTCTGTCCGCACAGGTCGAGCGCGCCATGCCGCCGCGCCACGACGTTGGGCAGCGCGATGATCAGCCGCACGCCGCGTTCCTGCACCCGCTCGCGACAGCTCCGCAGCATGGCCGGCAGGTCGGGCAGCCGCCGCTCCACGGCATCGAGCGCGGCGCGGCGCTTGTGCAGCAGGTTCGGCAGCGCGAGCACCAGCCGCTCCGCGCGGTCGTCCAGGCGTTGCCGCGCACCGCCGACCAGGGCCGGAAGATCGGGCAGCCCGCGTTCCGCGCGCGACAGGCGCAGCCGCCGCTCCTGGGTCAGCCGGTTCAGGCCGCCGATCAGGCGCGCCGCCTTGTGCTCCAGGTCGGCGATCAGGTCGGCCCGCGCCGGCACCGCCAGTTCGGCCGCCGCGGTCGGCGTCGGCGCACGGCGGTCGGAGACGAAATCGATCAGCGTGGTGTCGGTCTCGTGCCCGACCGCCGAGATCAGCGGGATGCGGCAGGCCGCCACGGCACGAATGACGATCTCCTCGTTGAACGCCATCAGGTCTTCCAGGCTGCCGCCGCCGCGCGCCACGATCAGCACGTCGGGACGCGCCACCCCATGCGCGGGCAGCGCGTCGAAGCCGGCGATGGCGGCGGCGATGCGTTCGGCGGCGCCCTCGCCCTGCACCGGCACCGGCCACAGCAGGATCGACCGCGGGAAGCGGCGGGAGATCGTGGTGCGGATGTCCTGGATGACCGCGCCGCGCTCGCTGGTCACCACGCCCACCAGGGCGGGCAGGACCGGCAGCGCCCGCTTGCGGTCGGCGGCGAACAGGCCTTCCTCGGTCAGGCGCACGCGCAGCATCTCGATGCGGGCCAGCAGGGCGCCGGCGCCGGCATACTCCATCCGCTCGGTGATCAACTGATACGACGAGCGCTCGGCGTAGGCGGAGATGCGGCCGGTGGCGATGATCTCGACGCCGTTCTCGGGCACCATGCCGAGCCGGCCCACCGCCGATCTCCAGACCACGCCGGCGATCTTGGCGCCCTCGTCCTTCAGCGAGAAATAGATGTGGCCGGAGGGGTAGCGCTTCAGTTCGGTGATCTCGCCGCGCACCCGGACGCGGCCGAAATTGCCCTCCAGCGTGCGCTTCACCGCGCCGGAGATTTCCGAGACGGTGTATTCGGGGACGTTGGAGACGAGCGGGGCAGGCAGGTCGTTCATGCCGGGAGAGTAGGCGATTCGGACATGCCGGGCGAGCACGTGTCGCACGCCGGGGCGTGGCGGCGTGGGTCCCGCTGTCTCGGCAGTGTCTCAGAGTCTCGGTAATCGGCGACGGTGGTGGAAAAGCGCGCCGTTGGTATAGGCGAGAGACGGCTGCGCCGGCACTGCGAGGCCGTTGCTCGAAGCGGTTGGCGAGTGGAGCCGAGGCATGTCGCCGGTGGTGCCGAATCTCGGCAGCGTCTCAGAGTGTCGCTCATCGGTGGCGGTGGAGGAAAACCGAGCCGTTGGTGAAGGCGGGAGGAGCCTTCACCGTTGCTGCGAGGCGGTTGCCTGAAGTGGGGGGCGTGCTCGACCGCGGGGACGTCGCCGCTGGTTCCGTTGTCTCGGCAGCGTCTCAAAGTCTCGCTGATCGGTGATGATGGAGGAAAACCGAGCCGCGGATGAAGATCGGATCAGGCCCGTCGCAGGCTGTGGGGAAGTCCGCGCCAGCGGTGCGAGATGGTGATCTGAAACGGTTCGCATGCGGAGGCATGTCGCTGCAAGTTCCAAGTCTCGTTTGCGTCTCAGAAGTCACGTCCACCGGGAGCAAAGCAGGAAAAGCGAGCCGGAAATAAAGGCCGGTCAAGACAGAGCCCGTCGTTGTGGGGCGACGGGCTTGCCTTGGGCCGTGGATTGGCGAGGGCCTCGTGGTGACCGGCGGGGCGGCTTGGGGCGGCATGGGATGACGTGCATCGGCATTTGCCTGTGAGCTGAAATCGGTGCAGAAGTTGGGAGTTTGTATATATGACTTCAATAGGTAATTCTACTATCATGGTAATCGGGCCGGAGAACCTTCGGCCGCAAGCCGCACCGCGCGGCGTTTCGGTTCGTCCGTTAGGGGTGGACTCCGGTCGGTCCGAGTCTGGGTAGCTGATCTGAAAATCGGGCATTTGTCTGGTGGCTTGGTTTGGCCGTGAGTTGAAGGTCTCCTTCGGAAGGTTAACACGGAGAAACAGAGCTCATGCTGGGGCGGCAGCCAGCCTTAGAGCAGAAGCGATCTCAAATTGGCGAGGACAGTGCGCGCGATTATCTCTGCATCCATGACCCGCACGGTCGCGAGAGCCTCGACAGCAGCGATCGCGTTCGCCGGTTCTGCTGGGCGTCCGCTGACTTGGGTAAACGGGCCGTCGGTCTCGGTGAGTAGACGGTCCGAAGGCAATGCCACGAGCAAGGCGCGACCGCGTTCGGAGCTTGCCATCTCGGTGTTGATAGAGAAGTAGCAGCCGAGAGCCGCTGCTCGCCGAGCCTCGCTCCGGCTGCCCGTGAACCAGTGGAGAACGATCTTGCCCCGATCCGGAGGCAGGTGTGTCTCTATCATGTCCAGGACGGCCGTAGCGCTGCGCACGCTGTGCACTGTCAGGATCTTGCCTCCCGCCTCTGCGCATCGTTCAAGCACGGTGCGGAAGACCCGCTTCTGCGCCTCGAACGACTTGTAAAACCGGGGTCCCGCGTCGAGGCCTACCTCCCCGACATAGCGGGTTTCCGGCAAGTGCTTCTCCCAGAGTCCAATCTCCGCCGCACGCTCAGCCACGAGCTGTGGGTGCAAACCCAACGCCGCCCGAACGAAGCGTGTGTTGCGAGTCATCGCCTGATTGCGCGACCATGCCTTGGGCGTGGTTGTCACCGCCAGCGTGTAGACGCGCGCGGCCTCCGCGCGCGCAATCGCCGCCGCGTGATCTGGATAGAGGTCCAGATGGCAGTGTAGGTCGACCGCTGTTGCGCTCGCGATGGCGCTCATCCGGGTTGTGTCCGCACGCCGTCGAGGATGAATCCGAGCTCCTGCATGCCCCGCCGGTAGACATCGGCGAGTGCGACCTGCCGTGCCGGAGACTCGTCGAACAGCGGTCCGGGCTTGTGGATCAGGATCGACGCAAGCTTCGGCCGTGCGCGCAACCGCGCGATGGCGAGTTGGAAGGATCGGATTTGGACACCCTCGGACTCTCGCGTATTTAGAGGACGGGCGGTCAAGTCGCAAACCGTGTAAGCGGTGGGATCGGGATCAGGGGCGAGGCCGGAGACGAGCGATGCACGCCGGATCAGGCACGGCAGGCAATAGCCGCAATGCTGGGTGCCGATCCCCTGCCAACGCCCTTTGGTCGGCGAGGCGCAGGAGAGCGATGCCGGCGCGAGCTGGCGCAGCAGAACGCCGTTTGCACAGTTGCTGACCATTTCTCCCTTGGTCCGGTCCCAGAATGGATTCTCGATCCGCCCGTCGACGCCGAGCACCGCCAGCGCTTGGTTCCATCGAGCAATGTAAAACGGATGCGTCGTGCGCGTGCTGAGTGCTCCGAGACGGAGCGGATCGAGCGGCACATTGATCGCGATCAGGCCATTCTCGGGACATCTGAGAGTGAATGCGCCGCCGAGCCCCGTCCCGGCGAACACGCCAAGCGCGAAGAACAGGAACGAGCGGCCTCGCGTCGTGCTCTCGCCCGCCGAGCCTGCGACGAAGCCGTCCGGGAACGCCATCCATAGGCGTAACCGATTGAAACCGCGGCCGGAATATTGCGATTTCAGCGCGTCATAAAGGGTGGTCTGGGCGTCGCTAGTGGCGCCCTCGCCGGCGTGGCTGACAAGGAGCGGGTTTCTGCCCGCTTCGAGTGTGTCGATTGCGCCAATCAGGCTGTCGAGGCCGCCCGAGAAAAGTGCCAGCGCATCGAAGGGGAGGTCGAGCAGCCGTGGGCGTCTGATCGGCGCGACTCGCGCGAACCGGCGCGGTCGAGCCCGAAATCCGAGGGTCCAGCGGTCACCGGTCAGGAAGTTGAGCATCCGCGTGAAGACGTGCGCAGAGACGGCCCAGCGCTCCGGGTCCGCGACCGGCACTACAAGCCGGATCTCGCGCGTCCACCCATCCTGAGACTCGCTCCCGCGTGAAATGCGCGTGTCGGCCGCGTGGACGTGCGCGGCAAGGATCAGCAGGTCAATGCCGACCTCACTAGGCTGGACGTAAAGCCGCGCCAGGTCCCCCAGGGCACGGCCAATTCCGTTGCCGAGCGATCGTTCGCCCGCGACAAGGTCGAGGCGGGTCGTTACCTCGCCTACAGCTGCCGGCACGCGGGTGCGGTCGTCGGGACCGAACCGGCCGATGATGAGGTGTCGCCTCATGCGGCTGCCTCCATGTCGCCCATGATCTGCAAGATGCCGAAAGCCTGCTCGTAGATGCGCCCAACAAGATCGAGAACCCGGTCTGGCGTGAGTGCCGCAATAGCTGCGTGAGCAGCGGTTAGCGCGTCCGCGACACCACGGCGAATGAAATCGCCGAGCTGCGCCAGGACCCTTGCGGCTTCGCGAGCGTCGGATGGTAAGATTACCGTCTTGGTGCCGATGTCGTTACAGATACGAGCTTCAATCGCTTTGGTCGCGAAGAGCTCGAAGACGGTCTGCATCTGATTCACCGTGAGTCCGTCCAGATCGGTGACGCCAGCCTCGGCGAGGTTGGCGATAGTCTCGATGAAGGCTTCGCGGGCGATGCCTTCGTCGATTGAGCCACCGTCGGGACAGATATAATCAGTGAGACCAAGGAAGATTTCCTCAATCGGGCGCCCAACAAGCGAAACGAGATTGAGCTCGCGCAGTGCCTCGGCCGCCCCGCGAGTTACCGCGTCAGACAGAAACCCCAGGAGCCGACTGCCGGCGCCTCGCGAGGAGCCCATGCGTGCAGCCGCGCCGTTGGCGCCCCCGGTCGACGAGCCGACATAGTGAGAAACGGCGCGGCCCAGGCTTGCTCGATCGCCTCCGCCCGATCCGGCAAACCGCGAGAAGTTGTTGCGCGCAGCCGTAAATCGCCCTGGGTCGCCGATCGGGGGAATCGGTGGGCGCTGAGGTGGTGAGGCCAACTGCCCGTCAGCGGGCGCGCCGTCTGGTGGTGTGCCGTCTGGGGGCGTACCTTCCGGTTGTTCCCTGGCGGGCGGGGCACCCTCGTTGCCAAGGAAACTCGGAATGAGTGGCGTGTTCCCACTCTGGCCGCCGAAGCCGCTGGAGGTGCCCACTAGCGGGTGCTCAGTCGCATGCGGAGCGCGCCGCTTGCAGAGACCTTGAGCATTGGGTCGCCGTCCCTACTCCAGACTTGCAAAAGTCGATCAAAACGCTGTCCTGCGTCAGGGTCCTTGAGGACGCCGCCCCAACCGGTGCAGGCCCATGGGCCAACTCGATCCGTCGGCAATGCCTCAAGGAACTCGAGAAGCGCTTCCTGAAGCGCTGGATGAGCCTTGACGAGGATGCCGAGTCCCGCCGCGCCGGGTGGCTCCATCGCGAAGCTATCACTGCCCATTATGCGCCCGCGCACCGCCTCAAAGACTTGCGCCGCTTCCGGCGCGGCGAGCCGCTTCAAATCGCCCTCCAATCCTTGCACCGCCATTTTGGCACCGAACAGCTGCTCGACGACGCCGGCGAGGTGGCCCAGCACAGAGGCAGCTCCAAAATAATCCTTCCGGTCCTTGGCGACAAACAAGTAAGGCCGTAGGTCCTCATCGCCGACCGCAGGCTGTACCGCCGCCCAGGCCTTGACGGCAGGAGAGGACAGCCACTCCCCGAGCAGAGGTCTGTCGCCGCCCTTCACGGCCTCGGCCCTGGCGGTTCTCCTGGAGCCGTCGGCCTTGTCGCCAGCCGCCTTCTTCGTTGGTTTCTTCGGCTCGATTGCCTCCAACTCAAGCGCGGCCAGGTCACCGGACTTGCCGTCGGACGCGGTTGCAGCGACAGCGGCGACTTGGTCGAAGAGACGCGGGAGGAAGCGTTCGGCGAGCATGAGTTTGGCGAGCACCGGGAGCTTTATCTGCTCGCCGAACCCACGAGCCTCAGCCTTGCGCTGGCGCAGCACGAGAGCGTTCAGGAACCGCTTGATCTGACGCGGATTGCCCTTCGTGCCGCTGGCGAGGATTGGCCCAATCTGGTCGGAGAGCGTAAGCGCGTTGTTCGCGCGGGCGGCCTTGTAGCCAAGAGCTTTGCGGACAGTGGCGACGTCGAGAGTTCCACCTATCCAGGGTCGCTTCAAGCGCTCTCTCGCGTCGGCGATCAGTGCATTGAATTCCGAATCCTCTTCGCCAAGTTCGGCCCCGACGAGAAGAAGGGTGACGTAGATTCGGGTTTCCGTTTCGCCGAGTGCCGGGATCCGAAAGGGTACCTGGATGAGCTTCTCGAGGTAATTACGAGCGTAGGTCTGTGGGCCTGTCGTGTCTGGCAGGTCGGGAAAATGCTTGCGTACCAGGTCCTCGATCATCGCCTCGTCGGCGGCGACGACAAACGCCGTGCGCGAGGTAAAACACAAATAGGCGAATCGCCTCGAGCGTGTCGATCGCGGTGTCAGGCAAGCAGCGGTCGAGGTCATCGATCAACACAACGAGCTGCTCGACGCCCGCCTTATCGAGTAGGTCGTCGAAGGCTTTGCGAAAAGCGTTGATCTCTTCGGGCACGTTGGTTGTGTCACCATCGCTCTTCGGCTTTAGCAGACCTTTGACACCGTCTAAAGCCTCCGCCGCGCTCTCCTTGGTAGCGAGCTTCTCTGGATCGGCGATCAAGTTCTCGATGGCGCCAATTGCACTGTGGATCAGGTCAAGCGAGGGAATACCAGTCGAGGCGGTGAAGGCGAGCCCGCCTGCCTTCTTGGCAACCTTAAGCCAGTCGATCCGGCGGAGGACGGTCTTTACTTGCTCCGTTGCTTTGGTAAGCAAAGATCGCTTTTCGATGAGCCCCGTGACGATTCCTTCGATTAGCGCAATCTTGGCGTCCTCGAAGCCTTGGAATCGCCACCCGTTGAACTTCAGGCAGAGGACCTTCTCCTCATTATCAAAGCCCGCCTCGATCATCTCCAAAACGCTGGACTTGCCCGCGCCCCAGTCGCCATGCACGCCGACGGTCACCGGGCGGTCAGGTCGATCGCGGAGTAGTTTGATAATCGTGGCAGCGATCGCCTCGTTATTGAGGAGATCCACCTTGGTCTCGTTATCGGTAAGGATCATCGCGCCGTCCCCCACTCATTCGGTTGATCTGCGGCGCGCTCGTACGGGCCCAGCGTATCAAATCCGCGACCCGTAACGTGGTTGAGGTCGCGGACAACAAGCACTCTCCCGCCTCGGCTCCAACGAGCGTCCTACCGACTACCTGGCGTTTACGGGCATGTTGCTGAGTTCGCAATGGGTCCGCAGCGCTGGCCCCGTGAAGGGTACCACAACGTCTGAAAGAGATCGGATTTTGGCAGAAACGGTCCATGCGAACGAACGGCTCGCCTCCGGGCTCGCCAACCCGCCCCGGGTGACCGACATGGCGCAATCCTCCCGGTGGCGCAGCACGGCGATGCATATCCGTGCCTTTGTGCACTTTACCGCCTCGCGCTATCACCGGGCAGGCTCACGCGACCGGGGATGAGTGCGATGCAACAGGACCAGCTTTTCGAGCGCCTCTGGAACGGCACGGCGCAAATGGAAGAGTGGACGCAGGCCGTCTCCGATGGCGCCGTCACCTCCGTCTCCGACAACATCATCGCCGTCCACACGACCTACCTGTGCGGCTCCGTCACCGTCATCCGCACAGCCGCCGGACTGGTCTTTGTGGACACGGCCAAACCGGACACGGCAGCCAAGACCCTTGCCGCGATCCGGCGCTGGGACGACAGCCCCATCCACACCGTGATCTACACGCATGGCCATATCGACCACACCAGCGGTATCGCGGTCATCGACCAGGAAGCCGACACCAGGGGCATCCCGCGGCCGCGTGTCATCGCGCATAGAAATGTGCTGCGCCGATTGAGCCGTTACGAAGCGACGCATGGATTCAACAGCATCGTGCAGGGACAGCAATTCAATTACCCAGGCTACATCTACCCCATCGGCCAGCGGCGCCCTGATGAGATTTATGACGACGCCCTCACTCTGACGATCGGCGGCGAGCGGATCGAGCTGTTCCATGGCCGAGGCGAGACCGACGATGCCACCTTTGTGTGGTTGCCCGAACGCCGTGTACTGGCGAGCGGGGATTTCGTGATCTGGATGTTTCCGAATGTGGGCAACCCGCGCAAGGTCCAGCGTTACGCGGCGGATTGGGCTGCCGCCCTGCGCCAGATGCACGCGTTGGAGCCGGATGTGCTGATACCCGGCCATGGTCCGGTGGTGTTCGGCCGGGAGCGCGCGGCCCAGATGCTGAGCGATGGCGCCCGCGTGCTGGAGAGCCTGGTCCGGCAGACGCTCGAACTGATGAACCAGGGCAGCGGGCTGGATGCGATCCTGCACGCGGTGTCCGCGCCCAGGGATCTGCTCGCGAAGCCCTACCTGCGGCCGAAATACGATGACCCGGAGTTTGTCGTCCGCGGCATCTGGCATCTCTATGCGGGATGGTTCGACGGCAATCCGGCGCATCTCAAACCCGCGCCATCAGCCGAATTGGCCGGCGAGATCGCGGCCTTGGCTGGAGGTGCCGCAACATTGGCCGACCGCGCCCGCGCGCTTGCCGAAGCCGGGAGGACCCGGCTGGCGGCACATCTGATCGAGCTGGCGAGCAACGCTGCGCCGGCGTCCGCGGACATTCAGGCCATGCGCGCGAAGGTCTACGCGCAATGCACGGCGGCGGAAACATCCTTGATCGGCAAAGCGATCTTCGAGGTCTATCGACGGGATGCGGAGGCTCGATCATCCGCATACCAAGGGTCGGCTGTGACTGGCAATCAGTCGTAGCGCTGCAGGGCAATCAGGCGAACGCGGACAGGGTGGGTTTGCCTGTCATTGCGGGTTCACACCGGCCTTCCGGTCGACCCGCATTGAATGAATCTGCGGCGTTGCCCCCGTCGTCATGCCGACGCAGGTCGGCATCTACGTCTTATGATGGGCGAGCAAAGGAAGACGTGGATGGCGGGGCCAAGCCCCGCCATGACGATGGGGGGCAAAGCCACGGTTTCTTGTGACAGGAAAATCCGCTGCTGTTTGTCCCGCAAACGCCGTCGCTGGCGATCACTCCCGGGGAAGCAGGAGCAACGCGAACCATGCGAAGTACGACACCACAAACCCTGCCGCCATCAGGTGGGTCATCCATAGCGTGAACCGCACCGGGACCGGCGAGCCGCCGGTGTCGCCAAGAACCTTGACGATCTCGTCAAGCTTGCGATGCGCGGCGGTGACGTAGTGTCGGAAGATCAAGATGCCGGCGAGGGCGATAACGTGCAGCATCAGGCAGGCGATCGGCACGCCATACCGCAGCGCGAGCCCTCGCAGCCCTTCTCGGTGCTCGCCGGCGACGAGAAAGGCGATTGCCGCCACGAGGCTGAATGTCAGGAAAAAGCTGAACCAGTTGACGAACGCAGTCGTATTTGTCCGCAGATGGGCGTTGATCTCCCGGTACTCGAGCACCGGCAGGCCGGTTTCGCCGGAGGTCACGTCGCCGACGCCTGGCGGACGATATTCATGGCCCAGCACAACCCGACCGCCGCACCCTTCATAAACGGCAGCAACGCGAGACACATGAGGACCGTCACCGGCAGCCAGATCGCGAATTCTACCCAGAGCGGAGGCTCATAGACGTTGTCCGTCCATATGAAGAGCGCGACGATGACGTGCCCGGCAACGAAGACGGTCAGATACGGGGGAAAATCATCGGACGGATAGGCCAAGTTGTCGTTGCCACAGACTTCGCAGGGCGAGCGGATGGTCAAATACCCGCGGAGCAGTTGCCCCTTGCCGCAATTGGGGCAGCGGCGAGCGAGCCCGCGTTTCAGTCCCGTCCAGAGCGACTTCTCATCGGCCATCGGGATCGGATCATGGGCTCAGGTTGGCCGCCTCGCCAAGCGACCGCGCGGCTGGCAACTACTGCCGCTCGATCCGCTCGACCTGGGTCAGGTCCATCGACCAGGGCAGGGCCGAGCGGCACCAGACCTGACGCGCCGGCGGGGCGAGTTGAGCGCGCTGGTCGATCCCGCCGACGCGCAATCCGTAGGCTGACGGGTTCGGCTCGGGCGCGGTGGCATAGATCGGCGTGCCGCATTCCGGGCAGAACGCGTGGACGCGCTTGTTTCCGCTCTCCGCGGTCTTGAGGTAGGTCTTCGGCATCCCGCTCTTCAGCACGAAGGTCCCCGGCAGGCTTGGGATGGTCGCGCGAAACGCCGTGCCGGTCAGTTTCTGGCAATCGGTGCAGTGACAGACCCTGATCGTCCCCGGGTCGACCTCCGCCTCGTATGTGATGTGCCCGCAATGGCACCCGCCGGTCACTTGCATTCGCGCCTCCTGTCTTACTGATACTCGCCGAGGATCCCTGGCATTCCCGGCTTGTGGCGTGAGCGTCGGGCCTCGGTGCGTGTTGGGCAACAGGAAATCGCGCCGGTTGGACCAAGCGCGTGGTCGATCGGAAATGCGTGGAACCATGTTTCGCGATCTGACGATTCTGGGTCATAGAGGCGGGCGCGATTGAAGCGAGGAGAGTGCGATGCGGGTGCTGGTGGTCGGTTCTGGGGGCCGGGAGCATGCGCTCTGCTGGGCGATCGCCGGCAGCCCGCTGCTGACGAAGCTGTGGTGCGCGCCGGGCAACCCTGGCATCGCCGAAGTGGCGGAATGCGTGTCGATCGGCGTGCTGGATTTTGCCGCGCTCGTCGCCTTCGCCCAGGACAACGAGATCGACCTTGTGGTGCCCGGACCCGAAGCCCCGCTGGTCGCCGGCATAGCCGATGCGATGGAGGAGGCCGGCATCCCCTGCATCGGCCCCTCGCGCGAAGCGGCGCGGCTGGAAGGCAGCAAGACGTTCACCAAGGAACTGTGCGACGCCGCGGGCATTCCCACCGCCCTGTGGGAGCGGTTCGACGATGCGGAGGCCGCGCGGGAATTTGTCCGCCACCGAGGCGCGCCAGTTGTGGTGAAGGCGGACGGCCTTGCCGCCGGCAAGGGCGTCGTGGTGGCGGCAACCTCGGCGGAAGCCCTGGCGGCGATCGACGCGATGATGGAGGCGCGGACGTTCGGCGAGGCGGGCGCGTCCGTGGTGATCGAGGAATGCCTGGTCGGCGAGGAAGTGTCGCTGTTCGCGCTGTGCGACGGCGAGACGGCACTGCCGCTTGGCGCCGCGCAGGACCACAAGCGCGTCGGCGACGGCGACACCGGGCCGAACACCGGGGGGATGGGCTCCTACTCGCCGACGCCGGCGTTTTCGCCTGCGCTGCAGGAGGCCGCGATGGAGGGCATCATCCGCCCGGCGCTAGCCGAGATGGCCCGGCGCGGCACCCCGTTTCGGGGGATTCTGTATGCCGGGCTGATGCTGACAACCGAGGGCGTGAAGCTGATCGAGTTCAACGTCCGGTACGGCGATCCGGAATGTCAGGCGCTGGTGCTGCGGTTGAAGTCCGATCTGCTGCCGGCGCTGCAGGCCGCGTATGATGGCGAGTTGAAGAACTTCGACCTGCGCTGGAACGACGACGCGTCGATCGCCGTGGTGATGGCGGCGCGCGGTTATCCCGAGGCTCCGGAGCGCGGCAGCGAAATCCGTGGATTGGATCGCGCGACGGTGGTGCCGGGCGTGCAGATCTTCCATGCCGGCACTGAAGCCGATGCACAGGGCCATCTCCGTGCGGCGGGCGGGCGCGTGCTGACGGTGTGCGCCGCCGGCGCAGACCTGCTTGCCGCACACAATGCGGCCTATGCGGCAATCGGCGTTATCGACTGGCCGGAAGGATTTTGCCGCACCGACATCGGCGGACGCGCGCTCGGCGGCGGATAGCGTATCTTCACGACATGCGCCCGCTCTGCGCGCTGCTGATCGTCGCAGTCGCCACAAGCGCCCAGGCGCAATACGCTTGGGGCCCGCCTGCTCCGCCCGGCCGGGACGGCGCACCGGTATCGCTCGGCCAGGCCATGCTGGACGCGCACAATGCGGTCCGCGCCAGAGTTGGCGTCCCGCCGCTGGTGTGGTCCACCCAACTAGCCGAGGTGGCACGGGACTGGGCCAACCACCTGATCGCCACGGGTAGTTTTGACCACCGCCGTGACAGCCGCTACGGCGAGAACCTCTATGCCATATCCGGCGGCACGGCCTCACCGGCTCAGGTGGTCGCCTACTGGGCCGACGAGGCACGCGGGTACGATATTCGTAGCAATACCTGCCGAGGCGTCTGCGGCCACTACACGCAGATCGTCTGGGGCAAGACGCATGCTGTCGGGTGTGCGGTCGCCACCGATTTGCGAAGAGAAGTCTGGGTGTGCAACTATGACCCGCCAGGGAACATCATCGGATATCGGCCATATTGACGGCCGGAAGCTTGCTCCATTCTACCGACGCACCGCGAAGAATGTCTGCAACAACGCCGCTGCCTCGCTCTTCCCGCACCCCGCCGATCACCTCCGGCCGGTGATGGCAGGACGATGCATCGAACACCCGCGCGCCATGCTCGACGCCGCCGCCCTTCGGATCATAGGCCCCGAACGTCAGCCGTCGGATGCGGAAGAAGCTGATCGCCTGGGCGCACATCGGACACGGCTCGAGCGTCACGACAAGCTCGCAGTCCGGCAGACGCGTCTCACCGCGTGCCAGCGGCCGCCGCGCGCAACGCCAGAAGCTCGGCGTGCGCCGTCGGGATCGTGCCGCGCCTCCACCTCGTTCCCGGCACGTGCCAGCACCGCGCCGCTGGCGTCGAGCACGACCGCGCCGACCGGCACCTCGCCGCGCGCCGCTGCCACCCTTGCCTCCCCCAGTGCGATCTCCATCGGCGTCATCCATAACTCCGAGGCGCAGCCCCGGCCTTCTGCAGTCATGGCCGGACTTGATCCGGCCATCATGCAACACTGTCTCCGAACCACGCCCCCAGGGAGGAAAAAGATGCCCCGCATTCCGCTGGTATCGGAATCCAGCATGACCGACGCGCAGCGCCGAGTCTATGACGCCATGATGTCGGGGCCGCGCCGCTCGCCTCCGGTGGGACCGGCTGGCCGCCAAGGGGACTACCAGATTGAGTAGTTCTCGCACAAGGCGGAGGCACGGAAGGCCGCCTGTCCGAACAGACAATCGAGGCGTTGCGCCATGGCGGCACAGGGTCCGGTGATATCCATATTCGACGACGGACTGGCTTGGTGGCTACTTATGGCCACATTCACGCAACATGCGTATTGAAGGAGATTTGGTCGATCAGCTTTTCAACTCAAGCGAGTAGCGTCTGGCGCGGACTCTTCTCTTGCTGGCGAACTTCGGGAAGGAGGTGAAGCCGGAAGCAGTTATACCGGCGATCATTCAGGAGACCCTGGTTGCCATGATCGGTACCACCCGCCCCCGCGTCAGCTTCTTTATGAACAAGTTTCGCACGTTGGGGTTCATCACGTACAATGGCCGTTTGGAAGTCCATAATTCGCTCCTAAGGACCCGAGCCGGAATAAGCGAATCATCGTGTGCACGAACCACGATCCCTGTGGTCATCCCCGCGAAAGCGGGGACCCAGTTGTCGACCTGGGTCCCCGCTTTCGCGGGGATGACGACAGCGGGGTAATGTCACCGTCAATCGACGCACTTGTTTCGCCTCGGGCCCTAAGCGTTGTTCTGCACGACTGACGAGGCCCAGTCGGTTCGGCATAGGGACTGCTCGATCCGATGCTTGTGACCGGCTTGACAACTGTCACATTCATACAAACGCGGCATGGAGACTGTACAATTTTGACCACTCTCGGTACGTAACTAACTGTTCACACCCGAACGTTAACAACCGGTCAATTTTAACTAGACACGGGCACTAGAGTGAAGTATCCAATGCAAGAGTACTTGCTTGAGAAACGCTTTTGCGGTCCGTGCCTGGGACTACCCGTTCCTCAGTGGAACGGAAGGCACCAAGTAGACAGGAACGCTCCGCTACGCTAAAGGCAGTTGTTATGTCCAATTCCTCGTGGACAGGCTCTGTCACAATGGTTAGTCAAAATATACTCAAATCAGAAAAAGGGGAGCGTTCAATGTCGAGAAGCACAGTAACGAAGAGCCTCGCAGCTGCGGCGATTATGGGCCTTTTTGCGGCTCATGTTGCGACAGCACAACAGACGCAGAGTCTGCCACAGTGCACGACCCATTTTATCTATTTTACCACTGGCAGCCACGCGTTGACGCCTGAAGACCAAGACCATATACGCGACGTGGTCGGTATGATGCAAAGCACCCCAACCTTCGTTGCCACGATTGTCGGCAAGACCGATTCGGTTGGCTCTGCGGAATTTAATGAGCACCTATCCCAACGACGCGCCGAAGCGGTATTCGAGGCTCTTGTTTATGGCAACAAGGTGCCAGAGAACCGGGTCCAATTGCACTGGACCGGCGAGCGGCTGCCAGTTACATCCGCTGCCGATGAACAGGCAGAGTCGCAGAACAGGATGGCTGCGATTATCGTAAGCAATGCGGCGGCGGAACGTTGTGGCAAATGAACACGCTGTGGGGTGTAGGGCCATAGACACCACAGTACCGTCGCGGTACGTGGCGTGGCTCGACGTGCGCGATAGGGATCGGCTCAATCTGCAGCGAGGAGGCCAGACACGGCGGTCAAACACAGGAGCAGGATACTGCTAGCTGCGGATGGCCGAGCAGCCGCGACCGCCAGACCGGGCGCTGCGGCAGCGGCTGCCAGGCGGTGGTGGTTCGAGCGCATTCCCGCGTCTGAGTGGTGCCAGTCATGCCAGGGAACAGCCGACGCATCGCGGCCGCGTCCGCGAACTCGCCGCGCTGCTCGAAGGCGGTGCGGATCGGTGCAGCCTCTGCCTCGGAGACAACGAACATCCCAGGAGCATGGGGGCGCACCCAGCGACCGGCAACCGTAACGGTCGACCGCGCGCCTGTAATCGGGTTTGCGTGAAGCCGGGATCGTGCCAGACTCGAAGCATGTCCCCGCCTGCGGAACCCGACGCGATGCGCGCCGTGCGATCTTGCTTCACATGGTCTTGGCTGCTCCTGGGCTCCGCCGGCTGCGCTGGACAGTCGCAGCAAGCCTCCGCTCCGGGACCGAGCCTTGGCGCCGAACGACGACGCGGCCCCATGCAGTCAGGTAGGCATGGCGTCCTGGTACCGCGGGGCCTCGAGGGACCGCGCCTCACCGCAGGATCTGGTGGCCGCGCACCGCAGCCTGCCACTTGGCACGCCCGTGCAGGTCACAGCCATCGAAACCGCGCAAGCCATCGTGGTGCGTATCAACGATTGGGGCCCGTTCGTCCGCGGGCGGATCATCGATCTATCCAGGGCAGCGGCGAACCAGCTGGGCATGCGCCACGACGGCGTGTCGCGGGTCCGGCTCGAGCCGACTGGGTCGGCGGGGGCTGGCGAGGGCTGTCCGTTCCAGCACGTGCGGTCGGATTAGTGGCGATCGGCTGGTGCCGCTCAACTCATAGGACGAGCAGTGCCTGGACTGCCCGCCCGGTCCGTTGAACTCGCTGGAATGTCGTTCTGCTCTGTTCGAACGCGCAATAGGGCAGGGGTAGCTGATGCGGGGGCGCCGGATTGCACTGTCGCGGCCGCGCCGGCTGCTCGCCGACTTGTCGCACCTCTCTCGGCGGTTTCCGCGGGCGACACTTCTGACCCGGATCAATGTCGCAGCCTTGGTGGAGCCGCGCGACCAGGCGCGCATTCCCTGGCCAGTGGTGTTCGCCAAGGCCTATGCGCTGGTCGCGGCCGGGTCGCCGCCGCTGCGCCGGGTCTATGTCAAGCTGCCCTGGCCGCACCTGTACGAACTGCCGCAGAGCGTGGCCAGCATCATCGTCGAGCGTGATTGGCCGCACGACGGCGACAGCGACGAGAAGGCACTGTTCCTCGGCCGGTTGAAAACGCCCGACACCGTCACCCTGCCCGACCTGGCGACGCGCCTGCTAGCGCTCAAGACTGCGCCGATAGACAGCATCACCGATTACCGCCGCGCACTTGCGATCGCCCGGCTGCCGCTGCCGCTGCGCCTGCTGCTGGTCTGGCTCAGCCTCAATATCGGCCGGCAGGTGCCGAACTTCATGGGCAGCTTCGCGATCTCCGCGCTGGGTTCGCACGGGGCAGCGATCGTCGACACCATCCCGGTCTGGACGAGCTTCCTGAATTATGGCCCGATCGCGCCGGATGGGGGGGTCGATGTGTACCTCTCGGTCGACCACCGGGTGATCGACGGCGGCCTGGCGGCCCGCGCCATCCGGGCGCTGGAGGCTACGCTGAATGGTCCTGTATTGGATGAACTGCGGGCGCTGGCCGGCGCGAGCCGAGGTGTGGACGCGGGCAGTGCGTGCGTGCCAGCAGCAAAGCGCCGCGCCCAAGACTAGCCACCTCCCCTACGCACGGGCGACGTTCAATAGCGACGAGGCCCAATCGACTGGCCCGCCTGTTGGGCGAGCTGTGCAACGTCGGCCAAGCTTGTCCGAGGTCAGCCGAGCCTGATCAGTTGCCGCCGGTAGTCGGGGCGAACCACTGGACGGAGATGCCCTTGCAGGCAACGTCCTGCCCATTGACGTTGGCCACCAGCCAGCCATCCTGCCGCACCGTGCCATCAACGGCGGCAGACCGTCCCTGACCGCCCAATTCGTGCACCTGCATGCTGAAGGTCTTGGCCGTCGGGTTGAGGCTTCCCGTCGCGTGGGCGATCGTCGTCATGTCGTTCCACGCGATCATGCCGTTGAGGGTGTTGTTCGGACCGATCACGACGTGCCAGTCGAGCGCCGGGCAACTACCCTGGGCCCTTGAGTGGAACATATAGACCCTGCCTTCCGGGAACACTTGCGCCGACGCCACGCCAAGGCTGGCGGTGAGCGCCAGCGCACTGACGGTGAAAACTTTCGCGATGTGCATGTCGTGACCTTTCCATTGCCTCCAAGGCTCGGCTGCGGAGGCTGCCCTCCTGCCTCACGACTAGCGGCCTTCCGCATCATCTCGCCGGCTAACTATCCATTTCCGGCAGGCAGGCGCAAGACGTCGTGGCACTTTGTTCCCTGCAGGATCTGGATAGCCAATCAGCATCGCCGCTTATAGCTTACTCTTCTTGTCTTGAGCAATTGGCCCGCTGTTACGGAGGCCGCCGATTGCGACCGGTATGCCGGCCTCCCGGAATGGCTATCCATTTCCAGCAGGCAGGCGCAAGACGTCGCGGCACCTTGCGAAAGGCGTATCGGGATCCGTCGCGCTGCAGTAGCGCGTGACCTCTGAGCTTGCGAAGATCGTAGCGCAGTTGGCTGAGGCCATAGGCTTTGTCGGAGACGTGGAATGTGGCGAGGACGGCCTGGTGGATTTGTCTGGTGGTCGAGCCGCCAACGTGACTGCCGCCATTCGTCTCTAGATCATCCATCATCGTTTTCAGTTTGGTCGTTGGCGTGTCCATCTCGGCGGACGCAGAAACTGCCAAGGTGATGGACAAGGCATCAACTGACGGCTCGTTCACCATCGCCCAAACCAATGGGATGAACCGGCGCCAGGACCGCCGGGGTGACCGGCAGGACTGCCGTCAGCAGGAAGGAGCGGTCGGCGCGGACAAGCGCAACTGCAAACAGGAAGGACGCCAGACACGATAAGCTCGCTCGATCTTGCCGGCGGGGAATGTCCCGAAGGTTGTTGATGCTGTCCTGGCCGGCGCCCCAGCTGATCGTCATTCCTGCTGTTGTGGCAGGCCATCGGGGCAGGCTTGCGCGGTCTGGTCCGTGTGCTCGATAGACAATCAGGACGAAAGGACGCGCCATGCGCCGGTACGCCGTGGAATTCATCGGGACGTTCTTTCTCGTGTTGACAATCGGCTGCACCGGGATCGCAGCTGCTCCGGGCGTGATTGCTCCGCTGGCCATCGGGTCCGTGCTGATGACGATGATCTACGCGGGCGGCCACATCTCGGGCGCCCATTACAACCCGGCAGTCACGCTCGGGGTGTTCCTGCGGGGGCGGTGTCCTGCCTCGGACGTGCTGCCATACTGGGGAGCGCAACTGCTCGGTGCCGCCGTTGCGGCCTGGATCGTCGGCTTCGCCCTTCAGGGCACGCCGGTGAGTTCATTCGTTGGCCGCGTAGTAGGGGCGTTTCTGGCCGAGTTCCTTTTCACGTTCGCCCTGGTGTACGTCGTGTTGAACGTGGCCACGGCCGACGCAACAGCCGGGAATTCCTACTTCGGTCTCGCTATCGGCTTCACGGTCCTGGCTGGCGCGTTCGCCGTCGGCCAGATATCGGGAGCGGCCTTCAATCCGGCCGTCGCCATCGGCGCCTCGATCCGGGGCCTGCTCACGTGGTCCAACCTGTGGCTCTACATCGTTGCGGAATTGCTGGGAGGGGCCGCGGCGGCGTTCGTCTTCAAAGCGCTCAACCCAACCAGCCGGCCCGGGACCGCATAGGACCGGCAGCAGCCGGCACCCGGCAAGCTGCAGGCTCGACCAGACGCTCTTGGGCGCCCTCCCGTAAGCGGGTATGCCTGCCAGACGGCGCGACCTGACACAGCGAGGAGGGCGGACGGGAAGGTTAAGTTTGAGCCGGTGCCTGATGGTCTGGTATCTGATGCGTGGGTGCGCGACCTTGTGGCGCGGCGCTCACGGGTCGCATTGCTCGCACGAACTCGCCGGCTCCGGTGCCCCATTTTGAAAAGACCTTGAGCGCCGTTGTAAACGACACATCAACCGGATGCACCCTGTCCCTCGACAGGATATACAGTGCTCCTGCCATGGGCGTTGGTACCGAGGGTACCAGCACCGTATACGATCCATCTTCCAATTCCTCGATAATCAGCGCAGGAACCAACGCCTCTTCGATCTCGACGAGCGCCGGAGCAAATGTCGGTTCATCGGACTGTCCGGCGATACGCCCGGTGAGGCCACGCAACAGTGCATAACCAGGAAGCTTTGAGAGGATCGCTTCCTCAAAGGCGTTCTTCGCACGCAGGCCCGGACCGGTACGCACGATCAACCCGGTGATGAAGCATATTGCAACAAGCACGAGGACCGCAAGAATTCCGCGAAACTCGACGGAGGCCGGGATTCCGGCTGTGATCGGATTTACCAGTGCCATGAGGCCGCCGAATGCCTTGATGAGGAGAAGTATGGAGACATAGATCGGCAGAACGATAAGAATCCCGCCGATTAGCGTCGTCTTGGTGAATTCTGCCAGTGTTCTCATGTGGACTAACCTCCAGAGCATGCCAATCGGAAGCGAACCGGCTCGGGCATTGGAGCCAACAAAGCCGTGGCTGCTATTTTTGCGAGCGCCGTTCGGTGCGTAGCCGTGCCGGACCAGTCCAGTTAGTTGCCACGCCAACCCTCAAGCTGAGTCAATGCCCTTGATCTGGAACAATACACCCGTTTGTTTGATCGGCTAATGGACAACTATGCGATCGAACTGCTGCGCGACCATCGCGCCGGCGAGGCCACTTATCGCCGCATCTTCGCGGCCCACGGCGCGGCCGGCATCGTCGCGCTTACCGCGCTGATCGGCTACTACTCGATGGTCGCGCTGACGCTCCACGCGCACGAGATCGGGGTGCCCGATGGCGCCACGCCGCCGCTGCCAACCTTGCAGAGCCACGGGGCCACGGTCTAGCAATCCCGCCATGAGCACCATCAGGCGGCCGGTGATCGGCGTGACCCTCGATTCCGAGCAGCCGGGCGGCTATTCGAAATACCCTTGGTATGCGATCCGGCAGAACTATGCCGATGCCATCGTCGCGGCGGGCGGACTGCCGATTGCCCTTCCCCACGACGCGACGCTCGCCGCGCGAGTATCTCGACCGCATCGACGCGCTGGTCGTCACCGGCGGCGCGTTCGACGTCGATCCCGCGCTGTACGGCGACGGCGACCGGCACGCGACGGTGACGCTGAAGGAAGGCCGCACCGCCGCCGAACTGGCGCTCACCAACGGGGCACTGGAACGCGGCATGCCGGTGCTCGGCATCTGCGGCGGCGAGCAGCTTCTGGCGGTGGCGCTGGGCGGCACGCTGATCCAGCACATCCCCGACGCGATCGCCGATCCGCTGGAACACGAGCAGACCAATCCGCGTCACGAACCCGGCCATCCCGTCGCGATAACACGCGGCACGCTGCTGCACCGCATCGTCGGCGCCGACGCGATGCGGGTAAACTCGGCGCATCATCAGGCAGTGCGCGATCCGGGTCCATTCGCCGAGGTGAACGCCGTCGCGCCGGACCGCGTGATCGAAGGCATAGAAGATGCGCGCTACCGGTTCTGCCTCGGCGTGCAGTGGCATCCGGAATTTTTCATCGACCCCGGCGACCGACGCATCTTCGACGCGCTGGTCGCCGCCTGCCGCGCATGAGCGATCCCCTCCGCGGGGAACGTATTGCCAAATGGCTGGCGCGCGCGGGCGTGACCAGCCGCCGTGACGCCGAACGCCTGCTCCTGGAGGGGCATGTCGTTCTGAACAACACGCGGGTGACGCATCCGGCCACCTTCGTGTCGCCCGGCGACATCGTCGTGGTGAGCGGCACGGTGGTGGACGCGCCGGAACGCACGCGGCTGTGGCGCTACCACAAGCCGGTCGGTCTGGTGACGACACATCGCGACCCGCAGGAGCGGCCGACGGTGTTCGAGAAGCTGCCGCCCGGACTTCCCCGCGTGGTCAGCATCGGCCGGCTCGATCTGACCAGCGAGGGCCTGCTGCTGCTCACCAACGACGGCACGCTCGCGCGCAAGCTGGAGCTGCCGGCAACCGGCTGGATCCGGCGCTACCGCGTGCGCGTGCACGGCATTCCCGACCCGCACAGATTGGCGTCGCTGGCCAGGGGCATCACCATCGACGGCGCGCATTACGGCCCGATCGATGCGGGGCTCGATTCGCGCAAGGGCGACAATGCCTGGCTTACCGTCAGCCTGCACGAGGGCCGCAACCGCGAAATCCGCCGCGTGATGGCGCATCTCGGCCTTGCCGTGACGCGGTTGATACGGATTGCGTATGGGCCGTTCCAGCTCGGCACCCTGCCGCGCGGCGCGGTGGACGAAGTGCCGGCGCGCGTGCTGCGCGATCAGCTGCCGCGCGAGGTGTAGTGGCGTGGGCGGCCTCGAAAGAAAGAAGGTTTCCACACGGAGAGCGCCGAGATTCCGCAGAGAGCCACCGAGAACCAAACCAGGCGCTTCGCGCGAGGCGCATTCCTTGCCTTCTCAGTGGCCCTCCGTGGTCCTCGGCCTTCTCCGTGTTGAATCTTGCTTGCTTGCTTCCCCACACCAATGAGGATCGTCGCCGGTACCTGGCGCGGCCGGACACTGATCGCACCCCCGGGCAGCCAGACGCGTCCCACGGCCGACCGCGTGCGGCAGGCACTGTTCGACATGCTGCTGCACGCGCCGTGGGGCGGCCGGGACGTAGTGCAAGGCGCGCATGTGCTGGACGTGTTTGCCGGCACCGGCGCGCTCGGCCTCGAAGCGCTGTCGCGCGGCGCCGCGCACGCCACGTTCATCGAGCAAGACCGTCCCGCTCTGGCCGCCCTGCGCGCCAATATCGCCGCCTGTCGCGCCGAGCATTGCTGCACCGTTCTGCCGATCGATGCGCTTGCCGCACCGCCGAACGATGCCGCGAGCCTCGTATTCCTCGACCCACCCTACGGGCGCGATCTGGCGCGTCGCGCGGTGAACCACCTGCGCACCGTGGCCCGGCTTGCCCCTGGCGCCATCATGGTTGCCGAAGCAAGTCGCGATGAGCCGGCACCGACATCCGTCCCGTTGCTCGCCGAGCGCGTGCATGGTGCTGCGCGGATCAGCATCTGGCGCGAGGAGTAGGTGAACCTTCCATCCTTCACCGCCGCCCGAACAGCCGCTCGATCTCGGCCCGGGACAGCTTGAGGAAGGTCGGCCGCCCATGGCTGCATGTCGCGGCGCGCGGCGTGGCCTCCATCTGACGCAGCAGCGCATCCATCTCCGCCGCATTGAGCCGACGCCCGGCGCGTATCGAGCCGTGACACGCAAGCCGCGCGATCACCGCATCGAGCCTGGCGGAAAGCGCCGTCGCCTCATCGAGTTCCCCCAGTTCATCGGCAAGGTCCCGCAGCAGAGGCCCCGGTTCGGGCGAGCCCAGCGCGGCAGGCAGCGCCCGCGCCAGCACCGCCCCCGGGCCGAATGCCTCGATCTCCAGCCCCAGCCGCGCCAGTTCGTTCCCGCGCGCCAGCAGCCGCTGCGCATCGGCCGGCGGCATGTCCACCACGGCGGGCAGGAGCAGCGGCTGCGACCGCACGCCGCCATCCAGCAACTGCCCGCGCAGCGCCTCATGAGTCAGCCGCTCATGCGCGGCATGCTGATCCACCAGCACCAGCGAGCCGTCGCCCGCGACCGCAATAACGTACGTATCAAGCACCTGCGCCACCGGCGCGCCGAGCGGATGCTCCGGGCGCGGCTCGGCCGCGGGCAGCATGCGGGCCGCCGGCGCGGCACCAAAGGCCAGCGGCGGCTCCGCCATGCCCGGGAGGGGGACGGACCGATACGGCACCGGGGAAGCACGCGAATGCACCAGATGCAGCGCCGGGCGCGGTGGCGGCAGCGACGTGCCGGCGCCGCCCGCCAAAGCGCGCTGGAGGCTGCCGATCACCAGGGACCGCACCGCGCCCACGTCGCGGAACCGCAGCTCGGTCTTGGCCGGATGCACGTTCACGTCCAGCTCGTCCGGCGGCACTTCGAGCCAGAGTGCGACGATCGGATGGCGGCCCGCTGCGATCACGTCGCGATAGGCGACACGCACCGCGACCTTCAGCACTGGATCGGCAACCGGCCGGCCGTTCACGGTGAGCGCCTGCGCCACGCCGGTCGCTCGGGTCACCGCGGGCGAGCAGGCGTGGCCGGCGATGCGCAATGCCCCGCGCTCGCCGGCGACCGCGACCATCGCCTCCGCCGCCTCGGCCCCGAACAACGCCGCGACCCGCGCCGCCCGCTCCTGTGGCGGCAGGTCGAAGGCGACGCGCCCGTCGCTCTCCAGCCGGAATGCGACCGATGGCGCCGCCAGCGCCAGACGCCGCACTGCCGCCTCGGCATGGTCCGCCTCGGTACGCGGATGCTTGAGGAACTTGCGCCGCGCCGGTGTGGCGAAGAACAGGTCCCGCACCACCACGCGCGTGCCCGGCGCGCCCGCGATCGGGGCCACGTCGGACGCCGCGCCGCCCTCGACGCGGATTTCCGAGGCATGCGCCGCGTCGCGCGGGCGCGATGTGATCGACAGACGTGCCGCCGCGCCGATCGAGGGCAGCGCCTCGCCGCGGAAGCCGAGCGTGGCGATGCGCACCAGATCGTCGTCGATCAGCTTCGACGTGGCGTGGCGCAGCACCGAGATGGCGAGCGAACCCGCGTCCATGCCGCTTCCGTCGTCGGTCACCTCGATCCGGTCGATGCCGCCGCCGTCGAGGGCCACGGTGATGCGCGCCGCACCTGCGTCGAGCGCATTCTCCACCAGTTCCTTCACCGCGGCCGCGGGACGCTCGATCACCTCGCCGGCGGCGATGCGGTTGATGGTGTGTGCAGGCAGGATGCGGATCGGCGGCATACCGTCAGGACCGTGTGGTGCACGGTGCGCTGGAAGAATAACACAGGGCCCGGCGACTCGCGTACTGGCTCATGTCAGGACCATACGCCGCTCGCCACCGGTTTCCGAGTGCCGCCTTCCCTGCCCTCGCGGGTCATGCGATCCTCACGCCAACCGCGACAACGAAAGCAGGAGAGACCGATGATCGAGCTCTACGGCATGGGCAGCCCCAACGTCGTCAAGATCTACATCGCGCTGGAGGAACTCGGCCTGCCCTACACCGTCCACCCGGTGGACGTGTTCACAGGCAAGCAGTTCGACGCAGCGTTCCTGAAGCTCAATCCGATGGCCAAGGTGCCGGTCATCACCGACAGCGAGGGCCCGGGCGGCAAATCCTGCACGCTGTTCGAGTCAGGCGCCATCCTGCTCTACCTCGCGGAAAAAACCGGAAAACTGCTGCCCACGGACATGGCGGCGAAATACGAGGCGATCGAGTGGATGATGGTGCAGATGACCACCGTCGGCCCGATGTTCGGCCAGGCTGTGCATTTCATCCGCTTCGCGCCGGCCGGCAACGACTACGCCAAGAGCCGCTACACCACCCAGGTCCACCGCGTGTTCGAAGCGATCGACCGGCGCCTGGGTGAGGCGGCATGGCTCGGCGGCGCCGAATACGGCATCGCCGACATCGCCACCTACCCGTGGGCGCGCGCCATCCCGGTGCTGCTCGGCGCCGAGACCGCGAAGAAATACCCGCACGTCCAGCGCTGGGTCGGTATCATCGACGAACGCCCGGCGGTGAAGCGCGCGATTGCCGCGGTGGACGACGTCCGGGGCAAGACGACGCAGTTCGACAAGGCGCAGCCCGAGATGCTCGACAAGGTGTTCGGCCGCGGCCAGTACGCCGCCTGAACCACGCGGAATGGATGGCACCTCCTGGCAGGCGCGGGTGTATGCCGCGCTGAAGGCCGCGCGCATCGCCCAGGTCGGCTACGTCCCCGATGCCGGCCACGCTCACCTGATCGAGGCCGCGCATGCCGACCCCGACATGCGGGCCGTCGTGCTGACCACCGAGGAGGAGGGCATCGCGCTTGCTGCCGGCGCCTGGCTGGGCGGTCAGCGCGCCGTGCTGCTGATGCAGTCATCCGGCGTCGGCAACTGCGTCAACATGTTGTCGCTGCCGGTGAACTGCCGCATGCCGTTCCTCACCCTGGTGACGATGCGGGGCGAGTGGGCCGAGTTCAATCCATGGCAGGTGCCGATGGGCGCCGCCACACCCGCTATACTGACCGCGGCCGGCGTGCATGTCCGCCGCGCCGATCACCCCAACGACGCGGCGGAGATTGTCGCGGCATCGGCGGCGCTGGCGTTCGACAGTGCCGTGCCGGTCGCGGTGCTGCTGTCCCAGCGGCTGATCGGCGCCAAGGATTTCGCGAAGTGAGGAACGACGGAACGCTGAACCGGCGCGCCGTGGCGACGACGCTGCTGCGCGACCCGGGCGAGATGCTGGTCGTCACCGGGCTGGGCGCTTCCACCTACGATGCCGCCGCCGCCGGCGACCGGGCGCTGAACTTCTACCTCTGGGGCGCGATGGGCGGGGCGGCGATGCTCGGCCTCGGCTTGGCCCTCGCCCAGCCGTCCCGCCGCGTGCTGGTGCTGACCGGCGACGGCGAGATGCTGATGGGCATGGGCTCGCTCGCCACCATCGCCGCGGCCGCGCCCGCCAACCTGGCCATCGCGGTGCTGGACAACGCGCGCTACGGCGAGACCGGATCCCAGCGCAGCCATACCGGGCTGACCACCGACCTCGCCGCGGTGGCCGCAGCGTGCGGCTGGACCGCCACGGCCACGGCGCGCGACATGGCCGAGGTCGAGGCGCTCGCCCCCCGGCTCCGGCACGAGGCGCTGTTCGCGGTGATCCGCATTTCGGCCGAGGAGGAGGCGCGCCACCTCCCGCCGAGGGATGGCGCCCATCTCGCTGATCGATTCCGGCGTGCGCTCGGCCTTCCCGGCGACTGAATCGGGCGATTTGTATCGGCTTGTATCGCCTTCTTGATCCAATCGACCGAGCCATGATTTTGACGCTGGTGAATGCGCGCCGTTTCGCCGACAATGCAAGGCTTGGGCGAGACATGACTGCCTGTTAATGTAAAAGGCAGGATCAGGGAAGGCTACAAAATGGGATTGTGCAATGCAGCACAAGGGCGATGACGGAATTCCGGATGTCAAATCGTGACTGAGGCGGCGAAGAAGCGGCTGCGCAAGGGCTGGCCATGGGCGCTTGTGCTGGGGGTGTTGATGGCAGCCGGCATCGCGTCGATCCTGCTGGAACCTTCCACCGCCCAGCAGCCACGCCCGCAGAGCGGCCCGCCATTGGTTCCCGTCAGCACCGCGCGTGTCACGCGGCAGGACGTGCCGATCTACCTCAAGGGCTTGGGCTCGGTTCAGGCGTTCAATGCCGTGCTGGTGCGGGCCCGCGTTGACGGCACGCTGACCGAATTCCCGGTGACCGAAGGCCAGGAGGTCAAGCAGGGCGACCTGATCGCCGTCATCGACCCGCGCCCGTATCAGGCCGCGCTTGACGCGGCGATGGCGAAGAAGAGCCAGGACGACGCGGACTTCGTCAATTCCAAGAGCGACCTGGCGCGCTATACCTCGCTCGAGCAGAAGAGCTTCGCCTCGCATCAGCAAGTCGACACGCAGCAGGCGCTGGTCAATCACATGACCGCCGCGATTGCCGGCGACAACGCGGCGATCGAGATGGCCAAGCTCAACCTGAGCTACTGCTTCATCACGTCGCCGATCCAGGGTCGCGTCGGCCTGCGCCAGGTCGATCCCGGCAATCTCGTGCATGCCTCCGACGCTGCCGGCATTGTCACGATCACCCAGATCCATCCGATCTCGGCGCTGTTCACGGTGCCGCAGGACAGCCTGCCGACCATCAACGTGGCGATGGAGAAAGGCAAGCTGCCGGTGATCGCCTTCGCAGCCGATGACAAGACCCAGCTGGATCAGGGCGCCCTGTTGACCCCTGACAACGCGATCGATGCCAGCACCGGGACGATCAAGCTGAAGGCCACCTTCCCGAACCCGCACAACACACTGTGGCCCGGGCAGTTCATCAACGCACGCCTGCAGCTTGGGACCGAACAGAACGCGCTGACCGTGCCGTCCGTTGCAGTGCAGCACGGACCTGTCGGTCTCTACGTCTACGTCGTGGGACCGGATCAGTCGGTGGCGCGACAGCCGGTGGAGGTCGGCAGCGACGACGGGGCACTCTCCGTCATCGCCAAGGGGCTGAGCGAAGGTCAACAGGTCGTGACCGAGGGCCAGTCGCGTTTGCAGGTCGGCACCAAGGTGGCCGTCAATGATGCGTCGCAGCAGGCCGCCGCCCCGGCGAAACCAGGTGGCTGAGAAAGAGGGACC